>JADKEV010000080.1 GCA_016717855.1 Betaproteobacteria bacterium | reverse complement strand
CTCGCCGCTCGCCGGATGGATCGCCAGCGCCGCGACGATGCCCGGAAACCCGGGATACGCTTGCAGCAACGTGGTGAGACCAGCGTTCAACCGGCTGATGGTCGTGGTCCCGGCCGCATAGTTTCGCCGCTCAGCGGATGGATGGCAAGGGTGTACAGCAGGTCGGAATCCACAGACCCGAGGTAGGTCGACTTGTGCGGGACAGTGAGATTGGCGTTGAAGCGGCTCAATAAGCCATCGTAGTTCCCGCCACCGGGAGTCGCCTGGGCTCCGCCGCTGACGCCCGGGAACGTAGGCGTGGCGGTGGAGTTGGTGTACCCGCCGACATACACATCGCCGCTGACCGGGTGGATGGCCAGCGACGTCGACAAGTCGTAGCCGTCGGTCCCGAGGTAGCTCGATTGGGAGTAGGGCGGTGGTCGGCATTGAATCGGCTGACAAAGGCGTCTAGTACCCGGCGGAACTGCCGTACGCCCGCCGCCGACGCCAGGGAATGTCGAGTTGGGGGTACCGATCGGGTAATGGTCCGCCCGATACGTAAACCTGCCCGGTCAACGGGTGATGGCAATCGCCGATGCCATGTCGCGGTCCCCACGCCCAGATAGGTCGATTGCAACAGCGGGTCGATCACCAGCGGCCGCGCCGGGTCGTAGCTGGCCAGAGCGAAGCTGTAGTCGTGGCTATTGCCATCGAGGATGTAGCGGACCGCGACGGGTTGCCGACGCCGTCGTCGTCCTCCTGGAATGCGATGGGCGCGGTGTAGGCGAGCGGTCCGTTGCCGGTGTAGGCGATGAGTTCGCCTTGTGCGCCGAGTTCAGCCGCGTCGCCCCACCGATGCGGAGCTGAATGCGCGCGGGGTCCTGGCGGGGGCGACCGTGAAGATCTTCTCGACATTGGTGCCGGTCGCCCGAAGCTGGACATTGATGCCGGAAGACCCGCCTAGATCTACGCGCGCTCGTCCTGGTCGAGGCCGTGCCGATGCTGCTGCGCGTCGTTGCCGATGAACTAGCTGACCTTGGCCGCCGCCGGCCGCGCGCCGCTGGGCGTGGCGGGGAGCGGCTGCCGGTCCGCGCCGATGAAGGTCTCGGTCAGCACCCAGCCGTGGGTGCGCTCGATGGCTTGCCTGGGTTCGTGCCGGCTACCGGGGCGTGCGACACGGGCATGGTCCTCTGCCGACGTCGCGGTGGCCTTGCCGGGCAGGCTGTAGACGAGCGCGCCAGCCGTGGTCACGAACAGCGTGCCGGCAAAGGTCTGCGCCGCGAATGCCGCCCGTTTGTCCCACTGCCCGGCATTGGCAACGAAGGGTACCGCCAGCGTGGATAGTCGTTGTCGCACTGCGACAACATCCGACGCTATCGGGGGTACCGCGGCGAAAACCTGAAGGCCCAGCGTCGAACCAAGCGCGGCGATGCCGCCGAAAGTACGCAGGTACATGGTAGCTCCCCGGACACAGGTCGATGGGCGCCCGACGAGACTTCACCCGGCACGTCGCGCAATGGTACGCTCGATGGCATCGCCGGAGAAGCTCCGCCGGGTCACAGGCCGGGCAAGATCGACGCCGTGGGGCGCCACTGAGTTGGAGGCTGGCTTGAACATTGAAATCATTTCCGACGTCGTCTGCCCCTGGTGCTACGTGGGCAAACGCCAGATCGAGGCGGCGCTCGCGCTGTACGCGCAACAGAATCCCGGCGCCGATAAGCCGCGAGTCACCTGGAAACCGTTCCAGCTCAATCCGCAACTGCCGGCCGAGGGGATGAGCCGGCAGGACTATGTGACGCAGAAGTTCGGCGCCAGCGCAGCAAGGATGTCTACGCGCGCGTGACCAGGGTGGGGGGTCGAGCACGGCATCGCGTTCGCGTTCGAGCGCATTGTCCGCCAGCCCAATACCTCGCCGCCAAGCCTGATCGCTCGCCGGCGCGGCGGTCGCGGAGGACAACGGCTTGCAGGACCGGGTCAAGGAGGCGTTCCTGCACGCCTGCTTCCATCGACGGCGTCGACCTGACCAGCAGAGAAAACCTGGTCGTGATCGCCACTGCGGCCGGCCTGGACCGCGCCGAGGCGGAGCGCTGCATTGCCGATCCGCAATCGCGCCAGGCCGTCGCGCGGGATGAACAGCGCGCGCGGGCCATCGGCGTCGAAGGCGTGCCCTTCTTCATCTTCAACGGCAAGCTGGCCGTGTCCGGCGCGCAAGGGTCCGCGGCGCTGCTCGAGGCGATGCGGCAGGCGGAGACGGCGGCGGTGTAGGGAGTGGATTGTTATGAGGCACGGCATCAGCCTCGCGGTGGGCAAACCGCCACGATCGAACTGGGTAAAAAGCAGGCCGCAGCTTCCGAACCGCCTACATTGCGCGTGGCCAGTTTGTCCCCATGGTACAGCAGCGATCGCCGCGATCTGCGCATCGAACTGCGAGATGGGCTGGCTCCGCGGCGCGCCGCTTCCATATACGATGTCCACATAACCGGGGGGATACACCGTATCGAACTGCCGGATCCGACCTGCGAAGTCTTCGGCGAACATCGCAAATCGCAAGTTCCAGCGCCTACGGCTGTTTTCCAGCGGGGAGCAAACGCACCCCCAGACGCATCTCTGCCTCGGTGACGGATGTCACAAAGAGACTTCTCTGGCTGCGCGCGCACCCACGCGACGACCGCCGGATCGGCGCGGCGCGCAGTTAATCCGACAGCACGTTCGTATCGAGCATCGTGCTCACGTGCGTCGCCTGGTTTTCGTTGCACCTGACCTGGCTGGGCGTCCCGATAGGGAGGCATCCTCGGGCCAGCACAAAGGGAACGTACAGGTTCACGAGCCGGGATAGGAGCTGCACGTCGCCCAGCTTTGCGAAACGGCTACCGTATGCGGTCGTGGCGAGATCTTTCAGCAGGGTCCGATTCAAACAGAACCGCACGCAGGATCTGGCGTGCTCTCCTCTCCACTGACCGGCCGCGAGTCGCCGCTCGAACGCGCAGGCGGCCCTGACGTTCGTCAAGATTGCGGATAGTAAGAGTTGCCATGGCGGCATATCCTCCGGCACCAAAATCAGCATTGTAGGCGTTGCTAGCATTGGATGCAATGTCGCAGCCGTGCCTGACTTTGGCCGACTGGCGCAGCACTCTGCGATGACCGGCAGACCAAATGCCTGGGTCTGGCGCGATGCGCGCAAATTCGAAACATCGCGCGGACATTGGGCCCGCTTCCGCCACCGCAGCAGGAGCACCCTGATCAGCGCGAGAGCAGAGCCGCCAGTGCGAGCAGATGAACCGGCGAGCGGTGGGATGATCGCGGGGGTGGCGCGCACCGCACGAAGACCGTCGCGCTGCCCGAAATCCGGGACTGCTGCCCGCATTGTCCGTGACGACTTGCGATCTGTTGGCGCCATTGCCGTCGGCAGCGAAATACGCGGTTCCTGATTGGACACGACCTGCCCATCAACGACGGAATTTCGCGACCCGCGCCTGGATGGTGATGGTCACCTCGATCCGCCGCCGAAATTCCCGCCAGTCCAGCGCCATCACGTGTTGCCCGGCACGTCGAAGACCGCCAAAGCCGGACGCTCGCGTTCGCGGAGACCAGACGAGTTCCGGTGGCAGCGCGTCGACGAATTCGTCGCCCGGATTGTCGCCCCGCGGCGTCGCCGCATTGTTGGTCAGCACGATGGTAGACGACAGCCCCGCCGGCGCATAAAGCAGCGCCGGCGACGGCTTTGGTCGCAGATATGGCTGCCGGGGACAGTGCGTACGGTGGTGGTGGCGGTGACGGAATTGTTGGCCGGATCGGATCGCTATGGACGAGGCCGTCGCCGTGTTCGACAGGACGGTCCTGCCGGGCAACGACGCCGCGATGTTGACGACCAGCGTAAAGAGCGCGCTGAGCGGGGCCAGCGGGACGCTGTTGCACGACACCGCTCCCCGCCGGCTGACCGCAGGGTTACGCATGTCCAGGCTGGCGGTGCCGCCAGCGACACGAAAGCTCGTGCCCGCCGGCAGCGTATCGGAGAGCGACGGTGAGGCTGAGGCGTTGCTCGGGCCGACATTGCCGATCATGATGTCAGCACGTCACTTTGCCGCCCACGAGCACCGGATCGGGCGAATCGATGTTGGTGTGACGTGCAAATCGGAGGAAGCGGCGACCAAAGTCGACGCGGTGCTGCTGTTGTTGGCGGGATCGGGGTCGGGATCGACAGAGTCGCCCTGCCCCGCGAGCACGACCACAGCGAAACCGCCGTATGCGGTGTCTGGCTACCACGGCGCTCGGCAGGCAACGACGCGGCGACCTTGACAGTCAGCGTGAATTCCGCGCTGCCGACGGCGAACGGATATTTGGCCCCGGACTGCGCCGCCGGTACCGCCTGATCGCTGGCGCCGGCACGACCAGCCGGCAGGGGCGCAGCCAGCGAGACAAGGCGTGGACCCTGGCGGGCAGCGCGTCGCTCAATCCTGCGTAGCCCGGCAACGTGAAATCACTCGGACCGGCATTCGTCAAAACGATCGTGTAGGTCAGGTTGGAGCCGGCCAATACCGGATCCGAGTGTTCTGGGTTGGTGATGGAGGCGTCCGCCGACACGGCGATGGTCGTAATGCCGTGTCGCCCGCATCGCCTGATTTGGGTCCGGCGTGGCCGCATTCGTGACTGCGAGGTCGGCGGCCTGGACTGCGCCTCTTCAGGATCGAGTGGGTTGGCGCGGCCACGATCTGCGCAAGCAGGTTGCGCGCGATGGTTGTGGCGTAGCTCGGACGCGGCAATAGACTGTCGACGCGAGGGCGTCAGCAAAAACAGCGATGTGGTTGCGAGGACAACGAGCGCAGAAGCCAGGCCAGCCCGGTGGAAGCTGCGAACAGGATTCGAACGCACAGCCCCGGCAGGGTGGGATCGAGAATTCACATCTGTTTGCGCCCATCGGCCCGAATACTGTTTAAACTGGATCATGGCCGCTTCATTGCACCGGGACTTCGACCCTAAGGCAATTCCTATCATGAATGCTGGTCTGGCGCTGGTCGCGCTGGTTTGCGCGGCCGTGGCGGCGGGCCATGCGCACGCCGTCCAGACCGTCAACTTTCGCGAACCTCACGCAATGGGGCGGCGATATCCGCCCGTCTTCGTTGCCAACGGCGACCGCGTGAAATCCCGACGACGTCGCTGGTGGCCAACGGCGCGTCGAACTGGGCGGGCACCGCCGGCCTGGGGCTGTGCCTGGAATATAAGCGCGCTCGGCCGCCGGCGATCCCGCGATCGGCAACCGGCTGCAGACGGGGCTCGTGGCCGATGGTGTGCCCACCGCGCTCAACAACACCTGCGACAAGGCCGGGGCCGCGGCCGTGGTGGGTGCCGACTTCACGGTGGTAAAAGGCTGCGGCCCGAGCGGCGGCTGGCCCAACGTCGCGCTGCCGGTCAAGCCTACGACGCGCAGTTCACGCTGACCGCGACCCCGGCCGGGCCGATGTGGATCGGTTTCGGTGCGAGTACCGCGGCCGCTGGGCAGACGTTCGCGACCACCGGCCCGCTGCTCTGCGGCAAGCTGATGGTCACGCTCACCCGGAACGCAAACGGTTCCGGAGTCCGGCCCCACCGCCATCGGCTTCGATGTGATCCTGTCCGCGCCGGTCACCGCAGAGTGCGCGCCGGCGGGACGTTTGTCGTCACGCTGACGCTGGCCGGCACCGCGACCGTGCCGGGCCAGCCCAACGCGGATTACGCGATCGGCGGGGCGGGCGTCTCGGGCGCTGGCGCCAGCATCACCGCGGCGTTCCCCGCCAACGGCCTGACCACGCTCGTCACGATCAGCGCGATGCCGGTCATCGCCGAATACCCAGCCGCTCTATCGTGCCTGCAACAACGCGTTCCCCACCCAGCGGGCCGCGCAACCCTGGACTCCAACCATCGCTTTACGCCGGTGCAGGCCGACACGCCGCGATGGTCGACCTGGGCTGGCGCGATGAAGGCTGGCGTTCTGCACGGCGCAGTAGGCGGGAATTGGTGACGGAAACCGCTGCAGTAGCCCTGCGGCCCCGACACCGATTCCGGTGATCGACCGACCGCTCATTTTGATTCCTCCTCCCGCAGGCGGGGAGAGGGAATCAGGTGTAAGGCCGGAATGTGGTCAGGTTTGCGCCGAGCTCATTATCTTGTTGAAGGTCGGCGACGGGCGCATGATGGCTTCGGCCTTCGCGGGATCGGGCAGGTAGTACCCGCCGATGTCGGCCGGCTTGCCCTGCACGGCCTTGAACTCGCCGAGTATCTTCTGCTCGTTCTCCGCCAGTGCGCGGGCAAGCGGGGCGAAGCGCGCCTGCAGTTCCTTGTCTTCGGTCTGTTCTGCCAGCGCCTGCGCCCAGTACATCGCCAGATAGTAGTGGCTGCCGCGGTTGTCCAACTGGCCGGTCTTGGGCGACGGTCCCTTGTTGTTGTCGAGCAGCTTGCCGGTGGCGTCGTCCAGGGTCTTCGCCAGGATCTTCGCCCTGGCGTTGCCGGTCTTGATGCCAAGGTCTTCGAGCGAAACGGCCAGCGCCAGAAACTCGCCCAACGAGTCCCAGCGCAGGTGGTTTTCTTCCTTGAGCTGCTGGACGTGCTTGGGCGCCGAGCCGCCCGCGCCGGTTTCGAACATGGCGCCACCGTCCATCAATGGCACGATGGACAGCATCTTGGCGCTGGTGCCCAGTTCCATGATCGGGAACAGATCGGTCAGATAGTCGCGCAGGATGTTGCCGGTCACCGAGATGGTGTCCTTGCCGCGGATCACGCGCTCCAGCGTGTAGCGCATCGAGCGCATCTGGGACATGATCTGGATATCGAGCCCGGTCAGGTCGTAATCCTGCAGGTAGAGTTTCACTTTCTTGATCAGCTCGGCCTCGTGCGGACGGTACTCGTCGAGCCAGAACACCGCCGGCGTGTCGGACTGGCGGGCGCGGGTCACGGCCAGCTTCACCCAATCCCGGATCGCCGCGTCCTTGACCTGGCACATCCGCCAGATATCGCCCGTCTCGACGTTCTGCTCAAGCAGCACGTTGCCGTCGAAGTCGACGATGCGCGCCACGCCGTCCTCCGGAATCTCGAAGGTCTTGTCGTGCGAGCCGTACTCTTCTGCCTGCTGCGCCATCAGGCCGACGTTGGGCACGGTGCCCATGGTCGCTGGATCGAACGCGCCGTGATACTTGCAGAAGTCGATGACTTCCTGGTAGATCCGCGCGAACGTGGATTCGGGCATCACCGCCTTGGTGTCCTTCAGCTTGCCGTCCGGCCCCCACATCTTGCCGCCGACGCGGATCATTGCCGGCATCGACGCGTCGACGATCACGTCGTTGGGCGCGTGCAGGTTGGAGATGCCCTTGGCCGAATCGACCATCGCCAGTTCCGGACGGGACTCGTAGCAGGCATGAATGTCGTGCTCGATTTCCTCGTGCAGGGAATGCGGCAGGTCCTTGATCTTGTCGTAGACGCTGCTGATGCCGTTGTTCGGGTTGACGCCCAGTTCCTCGAACAGCTTGCCGTGCTTGGCGAACAGGTCCTTGTAGAACACCTTGACCGCGTGGCCGAACACGATAGGGTGCGAGACCTTCATCATCGTCGCCTTCACGTGCAGCGAGAACATCACGCCGGTCTTGCGCGCATCTTCCATCTGGTCTTCGAAGAACTTGCACAGCGCCTTCTTGCTCATGAACATGCTGTCGATGATCTCGCCTTCGAGCAGCGACACCTTGGGCTTGAGGACGATGGTCTTGCCGCTCTTGGTGACCAGCTCCATCTTCACGTCGCACGCCTTGGGCATCGTCATGCACTTTTCGCTGTGGTAGAAATCGCCGCTCCACATGTGCGAGACGTGGGTACGGGAGGCGGGGCTCCACGGCGCCATCGTGTGCGGGTTCTTCCGGGCATAGCGCTTGACCGCGGCGGGCGCGCGGCGGTCCGAGTTGCCTTCGCGCAGCACCGGGTTGACGGCGCTGCCCAGTGCTTTCGAATAGCGCTCCTTGATCTTCTTGTCCGCTTCCGACTTCACTTCCTCGGGATAGTCGGGGACCTTGTAGCCCTTGGCCTGCAGCTCGCGGATCGCGCCGACCAGCTGGTTCTGCGAGGCGCTGATGTTGGGCAGCTTGATGATGTTGGTGTCAGGTTGCTTCGTCAGCCGCCCGAGTTCGCCCAGGTTGTCGGGAACCTTCTGCTGCTCCGTCAGGTAGTCGGGGAATTCGGCGAGTATCCGCGCGGCCACCGAAATGTCGCTCGGGACGACGTCAATGCCGGCCGGCGCCGTGAAGGTCTTGATGACCGGCAGCAGCGAATACGTCGCGAGCAGCGGCGCCTCATCGGTCAGCGTGTAGATGATTTTCGATCTACCTGTAGTCACTTGGTTTTTCTCCATACGGGTTGGTTGATCTGCGTCGGCGGCGGCCACCGGGCAAGCAGTCATTGCCGGAGGCGCGTACAGGGCCGGGAAGTCCACAGCGGTGGTCGAGTATCCCCGAGCGCCGGGGCTCAGTCAATGACGCAAGTCAAACCGGGGGCAGAGCGCCGCGGGCGATTTCGCCGGGTCGGGTACTATCGCGGTTTTCGCCGAAGAGGTTCATCTTGAAAATCACCACATTCTTCCTGGCAGCAGCATTGAGCATCGGTTGGACAGGGGCGCGCGCCGCCGACCCTGCCACTGACGAGCAGAAATCCCTGTACGCCGTCGGCGTCGCGATCAGCCAGTCCATGATCGGCCTGGCGCTAAGCGAAGCCGAGCTCGAAGGCGAAGTCCGGCATTTCCGATGGCGCGCAGCAGCGTCCGCTCAAGGTCGACGCGACGACCTACGGACCGAAGATCCAGCAATTCGCGCAGTCCCGCACCGCGGTCGCGGCCGAGAAGGAGAAGAAGGTCGGGGCCGCGGCCCTGGCCAAGGCGGCCGCGGGCCCGCCGCAAAAGACCGCGTCGGGCGCCATCGTCATCCCGATGAAGGCGGGCAGCGGCCCCGCCCCCAAGTCATCCGACACGGTAAAAGTCCACTATCACGGGACCCTGCTCGATGGCGCAGTGTTCGACAGTTCCGTCCAGCGCGGCCAGCCGGCGTCGTTCCCGCTGACCGGCGTGATCAAGTGCTGGACCGAGGGCGTGCAGGAGATCAAGGTGGGCGGCAAGTCCCGCCTGGTCTGCCCCGCCGATATCGCCTACGGGGACCGCGGCTCGCCACCCAAGATCAAGCCTGGCGCCACGCTGATCTTCGAAGTCGAGTGCTCGAAATCGTCAAGTAGCGGACTTCCGGGGCGCGCATGCCCAACCGCCTCGCCAACGAGACCAGTCCTCACCTGCAACAGCACGCCGGCAACCCGGTGGACTGGTATCCGTGGGGCGACGGGCGCTCGCCGCGGCACGCGCGGACAACCGCCCGATCCTCCTCTCGGTCGGCTATTCGGCGTGCCATTGGTGCCACGTGATGGCCCACGAGTGCTTCGAGGACGAGGCGACTGCGGCGCTGATGAACCGGCACTTCGTCAACATCAAGGTCGATCGGGAAGAGCGGCCCGACATCGACCAGATCTACCAGACCGCGCATCAACTGATCGCGCGCGGACCGGGCGGCTGGCCGCTGACGATGTTCCTGACCCCGGAGGCTAAGCCGTTCTTCGGCGGGACCTACTTTCCCAAGCACGCGAATACGGCAGGCCCGGCTTCGACGATCTGTCGAGCGCGTGGCCGAGGTCTGGGCCGGCCAGCGCGAGCAGGTCGCGGCACAGGGCGACGAACTGGTGCGCGCGCTGGCCGCGACGCTGCCCAGAAGCGCCAGCACCGAAGGCGTCGATGGTGGGGGCGGCGCCGGTTCGGGCCCGCGCGGCAACGACTTCGAGCGGATCGCGGCGCAAGCCGGTCCCGGCCTGCGCCAGGCATTGATGCAGGCGTTCGACGAGGTCGACGGCGGCTTCGGGGGCGCGCCCAAGTTCCCGCATCCGGCGAACCTCGACGCGCTGTTGCGGCATGCCGTCGCCGCGGGCGATGACGCCGCGCGCGACGCTGTGCTGCTGACCTTGCGCCGGATGGCCGAAGGTGGCCTGTTCGATCACCTGGGCGGCGGCTTCTGCCGCTACAGCACCGATGCCCGGTGGATGATTCCGCATTTTGAGAAGATGCTGTACGACAACGGGCCGCTGCTGCGCCTGTATGCCGAGGCCTGGCAGCTCACCGGCGAGCCGCTGTTCCGGGAAGTCTGCGCGATGACGGCGGCGTGGCTGATGCGCGGATGCAGGCGGATGATGGCGGCTACTACCTGAGCATCGATGCCGACTCGGAAGGGAGGAGGGCCGCTTCTATGTGTGGCAGCGCGACGAGTGCGGCAGCAACTTCCTCCCGCCGAATACGCTGCCTGGCCGCGCTATGGGTTGGATGGGCCGCCCAACCGAGCGCCACGCCTGGCATCTGCACGTCACCCCTGCCGCTGGCCGAAGTGGCCGCGCGGCTGGGGGATCCCCGAGGCGGATTGCGCGACGGCTATCGACCGTGCGCGGGCGCGCCTGCTGGAACTGCGCGAGCAACGCGCCGTGCCCAGGCCGCGACGACAAGATCCTGACCAGCTGGAATGCGCTGGCCATCGACGGGATGGCGTTCCGCCGCGCGGGTGTTTGGCGAACCGCTTAGTGCCCACATCCAGCGCCGCGCAGCGGACTTCGTGCACGCCGCGTTGTGGCGCGACGGGCGCCTGCTCGCCACGCACAAGGACGGCCGCTCACACTTGAACGCCTACCTCGACGATCACGCGTTCCTGCTCGGCGCGCTGCTCGAGGTGATGCAGGGCGACGTGCTGCGCCCGGCCGACGTCCAGTGGACTGCGCGCTGGCGGACCTGCTGCTCGCGCAGTTCGAGGACCTGCGCGAGGGCGGGTTTCTTTTTTCCACCAGCCACGACCACGAGGGCTGGTGCTGCGCCCGGAAGTCGGGCCACGACGGCGCCACGGCGTCGGGGCAACGGCCAATGGCCGCGCTGCACCTGCAGCGGCGGGTGGAATCTGACCGGCGAACAGCGCTACCTCGGGACGCCGCGCAGCGGCGCAATGGCGCTGTTCAGCGCCGACATCGAACGCGCCCCGTCGGGTTTCGGGACGCTGGCTTGCGCGCTGACCGAGGCCACAGCACCCCCGGCGGTGGCGATCCTGACTGGCCCCGCGCCTGCGCTGCTCCCGTGGCGCGCCGCGCTGGCCACCCACTACCTGCCCGAGGCTCTGGTACTGCAGCTGCCCGACGACGTCCGCGAGCTGCCCGAGGCGCTGGCCAAGCCTGTTACGCCGCGCCGCAGGCCTGGTGTGCCGTGGCCGGCAATGCCTGCCGCCCATCAACGACATGGCCACGTTGC
>JADKEV010000079.1 GCA_016717855.1 Betaproteobacteria bacterium | reverse complement strand
GCGCGCTGAGCGGGCCAGCGTGACGCTGTTGCACGACACCGTCCCCGCCGGCGCCGACCGCAGGGGTTATGCATGTCCAGCCGGCGGTGCCGCCAAAGTGACATCAGAAAGTCGTGCCCGCCGGCAGCGTATCGGAGAGCGGATGCGAGGCTGCGTTGTTTGCCGACATTGCCGATCATGATGTCGTACGGTCACTTCACGTCTACGAGCACCCGATCGGGCGAATCGATGTTGGTGACGTGCAATCGGAGGAAGCGGCGACCAAAGTCGACGTGCTGTCAGTTGTTGGCGGGATCGGGGTCGGGATCGACAGAGTCGCCCCTGCCCCGCGAGCACGACCACAGCGAAACCGCCGTATGCGGTGTTCGTCACCACGGCGCCGGCAGGCAACGACGCGGCGATCTTGACAGTCAGCGTGAATTCCGCGCCGCCGACGGCGAACGGATATTTTGGCACCGGACTGCGCCGGTACCGCCGACCGCCGGCGCGTCTCGCACGACCACCGGGCGGGCAGCCAGCGAGACAAAGGTGGTTCCGGCGGGCAGCGGGTCGCCTGACCCTGCGTAGCCCGGCAACGTGAAATCACTCGGACCGGCATTCGTCAAAACGATCGCGGTAGGTCAGTTTGGAGCCGGCCAATACCGGATCCGGAGTGTCTAAGTTGAAATCTGCCGACACGGCGATGGTCGTCGCCGTGTCGCTTTCCATCGCCTGGATTTGGGTCCGGCGGTGGCTGCATTCGTGACTGCGAGGTCGGCGGCCTGGACTGCGCCTCTTCAGGATCGGAGTGGGTTGGCGCGGCTACGATCTGGCGCGTGCCGCGTTGCGCGCGATGGTTGTGGCGTAGCTCGGACGCGGCAATAGACTGTCGACGGCGAGGGCGTCATGCAGCCAGGCGATGGCTGCGAGGACAACGAGCGCAGAAGTTGTGGCCAGCCCGGTGGAAGCTGGGTGAACAGGATTCGAATGCACGTCTCCGGCAGGGTGGGATCGAGAATTCACATCTGTTTGCGCTCCATCGGCCCGGAATACCGTTTAAACTGATCATGGCCGCTTCATTGCACCGACTTCGACCCCAAGGGCACCCTATCATGAATGTCAGATCATGGCGCTGGTCGCTGGTTTGTGCGGCCGTGGCGGCGGGCCACGGGCACGCGGTCCAGACCGTCAATTTCGCGAACCTCACGCGCAATGGGGCGGCGATATCCGCGCCAGTCTTCGTCGCGAACGGCGACCGCGTCAAATTCGATGCGTCGCTGGTTGCCAATGGCCCGTCGAACCCGCCCGGCAGCGCCGGTCTGAGCCTGTGCCTGGAGTACAAGCGGTCTGCCGTCGGCGATCCCGCGATCGGCAACTTGCTGCAGACCGGGCTCGTGGCGAACGGCGTACCCTCCGCGCTGGGCCGTTGCGGCGCCGGCGGGGCCGCGGCCGTGGCGGGCGCCGATTTTGTGGTGGTGAATAGTTGGTGGCCTTCAGCGGCGGCTGGCCCAACATGGCTCTGCCGGTCAAGCTCTATGACGCACAGTTTACGTTGACCGCCAACCCCGCGGGGCCGACGCGGGTCGGGTTCGGGGCGAATTCCGTGGCCAGCGGCGAGACATTCGCGACCAACGGCCCGCTGCTTCTCTGCGGCAAGCCGACGGTCACGCTCACCCGGAATGCGAACGGATCCGAGCCGGGCCCCACGGCCATCGGCTTCGATGTGATCCCGTCCGCGCCGGTCCCCGTCGAGTGCGCGCCGGGCGGGATGCCGTCACCGCTGGCGCTGGCCGGCACCGCGAACCGCGCCGGGCCAGCCCGACGCGGATTATGTGATTGGCGGGCCGGCGTCTCAGAGCGCGGGCGCCAGCATCACCGCGGCGTTCCCCGCCAACGGCTTGACCACGATCGTCACCATCGGCGCGATGCCGGTTCAGGACAACCTGGCGGAGGGCAGCGAAACGGTGACCCTGACCGTCGCTGCGGGCAACGGGAACTATGCGGGCGTCGGCACGATCGCGAGCGGCAGGATCACCGACATCACGCCGCCGCCGGTCGTGGTCGAATACGTCGACACCGCGGATTTTCCGGATTCCCCAGGCGGCCACTTCTTCTATTCGGCTGACCCGGCTGAGCAGGCCGCGGTCGATGCGGGTAGGTCGGGGCAGTTCCACCGTACCGGACGCGAGTTCCTGCCGGGCGGGCCGTCGCCCGTGTGCCGCTTCTACGGCTCGCCCTCGCCCGGTCCCAACTCGCACTTCTTCACCGTCGATGTCGACGAATGCAATGCGCTGAGGGCCGCGCAGATCGCGCCGGTGCCGGCCACGGTCCAGCAGTGGAACTACGAGGGCATCGATTACTCCGTTACGCCGGCCGTCACCGCCGCGAACGGAACCCGTTCCTGTCCGGCGAATATCCAGCCGGTCTACCGCGCGTACAACAACGCGTTCCCGCCACCGGGCCGCGCAATCCCTGGGATTCCGGTCACCGCTTCACGCCGGTACAGGCGGACATCGTCGCGATGGTCGCCCAAGGCTGGCGCGACGAAGGCATCGCGTTCTGCGCCGCGCAGTAGAAGCGGGTGTAGCGCCGGCTAGCGGTCAGGCTCGTGCCGAGCCCAGTATCGCGTTGAACGTCGGCGACGGCCGCATGACGGCTTCGGTCTTCGCGGGATCGGGCAGGTAGTACCCGCCGATATCGGCCGGCTTGCCCTGCACCGCCTTGAACTCGCCGAGGATCTTCTGCTCGTTCTCCGCCAGCGTCTTGGCAAGCGGGGCGAAGCGCGCCTGCAGTTCCTTGTCTTCGCTCTGTTCCGCCAAGGCCTGCGCCCAGTACATCGCCAGGTAGTAGTGGCTGCCGCGGTTGTCCAACTGGCCGGTCTTGGGCGACGGTCCCTTGTTGTTGTCGAGCAACTTGCCGGTGGCGTCGTCCAGGGTTTTCGCCAGGATCTTCGCCTTGGCGTTGCCGGTCTTGATGCCGAGGTCTTCGAGCGACACGGCCAGCGCGAGAAACTCGCCCAGCGAGTCCCAGCGCAGATGGTTTTCTTCCTTGAGCTGCTGGACGTGCTTGGGCGCCGAGCCGCCGGCTCCCGTTTCGAACATGGCGCCGCCGTCCATCAAGGGCACGATGGACAGCATCTTCGCGCTGGTGCCCAGTTCCATGATCGGGAACAGGTCGGTCAGGTAGTCGCGCAGGATGTTGCCGGTCACCGAGATGGTGTCCTTGCCGCGGATCACGCGCTCCAGCGTGTAGCGCATCGAGCGCATCTGGGACATGATCTGGATATCGAGCCCGGTCAGGTCGTAATCCTGCAGGTAGAGTTTCACTTTCTTGATCAGCTCGGCCTCGTGCGGACGGTACTCGTCCAGCCAGAACACGGCCGGCGTGTCGGACTGGCGGGCGCGGGTCACGGCCAGCTTCACCCAATCCCGGATCGCCGCGTCCTTGACCTGGCACATCCGCCAGATGTCGCCCGTCTCGACGTTCTGCTCGAGCAGCACGTTGCCGTCGAAGTCGACGATGCGCGCCACGCCGTCCTCCGGAATCTCGAAGGTCTTGTCGTGCGAGCCGTACTCTTCTGCCTGCTGCGCCATCAGGCCGACGTTGGGCACGGTGCCCATCGTTGCCGGATCGAACGCGCCGTGATACTTGCAGAAGTCGATGACTTCCTGGTAGATCCGCGCGAACGTGGATTCGGGCATCACCGCCTTGGTGTCCTTCAGCTTGCCGTCCGGCCCCCACATCTTGCCGCCGACGCGGATCATCGCCGGCATCGACGCGTCGACGATCACGTCGTTGGGCGCGTGCAGGTTGGAGATGCCCTTGGCCGAATCGACCATCGCCAGTTCGGGGCGGGACTCGTAGCAGGCATGGATGTCGTGCTCGATTTCCTCGTGCAGGGAATGCGGCAGGTCCTTGATCTTGTCGTAGACGCTGCTGATGCCGTTGTTCGGGTTGACGCCCAGTTCCTCGAACAGCTTGCCGTGCTTGGCAAACAAGTCCTTGTAGAACACCTTGACCGCGTGGCCGAACACGATGGGGTGCGAGACCTTCATCATCGTCGCTTTCACGTGCAGCGAGAACATCACGCCGGTCTTGCGCGCGTCTTCCATCTGGTCTTCGAAGAACTTGCACAGCGCCTTCTTGCTCATGAACATGCTGTCGATGATCTCGCCCTCGAGCAGCGACACCTTGGGCTTGAGCACGATGGTCTTGCCGCTTTTGGTGACCAGTTCCATCTTGACGTCGCAGGCCTTCGCCATCGTCATGCACTTTTCGCTGTGGTAGAAGTCGCCGCTCCACATGTGCGAGACGTGCGTGCGTGAGGCGGGGCTCCATGGCGCCATCGTGTGCGGGTTCTTGCGCGCATAGCGCTTGACCGCGGCGGGCGCGCGGCGGTCCGAGTTGCCTTCGCGCAGCACCGGGTTGACGGCGCTGCCCAGGGCTTTCGAATAGCGCTCCTTGATCTTCTTGTCCGCTTCCGACTTCACTTCCTCGGGATAGTCGGGGACCTTGTAACCCTTGGCCTGCAGTTCGTGGATCGCGGCGATCAACTGGTTGATCGAGGCGCTGATATTGGGCAACTTGATGATGTTGGTGTCAGGTTGCTTCGTCAGCCGTCCCAGTTCGCCAAGGTTGTCAGGGAACCTTCTGCTGCTCCGTCAGGTAGTCGGGGAATTCGGCGAGTATCCGCGCGGCCACCGAAATGTCGCTCGGGACGACGTCGATGCCGGCCGGCGCCGTGAAGGTCTTGATGACCGGCAGCAGCGAATAGTCGCGAGCAGCGGCGCCTCATCGGTCAGCGTGTAGATGATTTTCGATCTACCTGTAGTCACTTGGTTTTTCTCCATACGGGTTGGTTGATCCGCGTCGGCGGCGGCCACCGGGCAACCAGTCATTGCCGGAGGCGCGGATAGGGCCGGGAAGTCCACAGCGGTGGTCGAGTATCCCCGACCGCCAGGGCTCAGTCAATGACGCAAGTCAAACCGGGGCAGGGCGCCGCGGGCGATTTCGCCGGGTCGGGTACTATCGCGGTTTTCGCCGAAGAGGTTCATCTTGAAAATCACCGCATTCTTTCTGGCAGCAGCATTCTGCATCGGTTGGACCGGCGCGCGCCGCCGACCCCGCCACCGACGAGCAGAAAACCCTGTACGCCGTCGGCGTCGCGATCAGCCAGTCCATGATCGGCCTGGCGCTAAGCGAAGCCGAGCTTGAAGTCGTGAAGTCCGGCATTTCCGATGGCGCGCTGCAGCGTCCGCTCAAGGTCGACATGACGACCTACGGACCGAAGATCCAGCAATTCGCGCAGTCCCGCACCGCGGTCGCGGCCGAGAAGGAGAAGAAGGTCGGGGCCGCGGCCCTGGCCAAGGCGGCCGCGGAGCCCGGCGCCAAAAAGACCGCGTCGGGCGCCATCGTCATCCCGATGAAGGCGGGCAGCGGCCCCGCCCCCAAGTCATCCGACACGGTAAAAGTCCACTATCACGGGACCCTGCTCGATGGCGCAGTGTTCGACAGTTCCGTCCAGCGCGGCCAGCCGGCATCGTTCCCGCTGACCGGCGTGATCAAGTGCTGGACCGAGGGCGTGCAGGAGATCAAGGTGGGCGGCAAGTCCCGCCTGTTCTGCCCCGCCGACATCGCCTACGGGGACCGCGGCTCGCCGCCCAAGATCAAGCCCGGCGCGACGCTGATCTTCGAAGTCGAGCTGCTCGAAATCGTCAAGTAGCGGAGTGACCGGGCGCCCATGCCCAACCGCCTCGCCAACGAAACCAGCCCCTACCTGCAACAGCACGCCGGCAACCCGGTGGACTGGTATCCGTGGGGCGACGAGGCGCTCGCCGCGGCGCGCGCGGACAGCCGCCCGATCCTCCTCTCGGTCGGCTATTCGGCGTGCCATTGGTGCCACGTGATGGCCCACGAGTGCTTCGAGGACGAGGCGACTGCGGCGCTGATGAACCGGCACTTCGTCAACATCAAGGTCGATCGGGAAGAGCGGCCCGACATCGACCAGATCTACCAGACCGCGCATCAACTGATCGCGCGCGGACCGGGCGGCTGGCCGCTGACGATGTTCCTGACCCCGGAGGGCAAGCCGTTCTTCGGCGGGACCTACTTTCCCAAGCACGCGAAATACGGCCGGCCCGGCTTCGACGATCTGCTCGAGCGCGTGGCCGAGGTCTGGGCCGGCCAGCGCGAGCAGGTCGCGGCGCAGGGCGACGAACTGGTGCGCGCGCTGGCCGCGACGCTGCCCAGGCGCACCGGTGCTGAGGGCATCGATGGTGGGGGCGGCGCCGGTTCCGGCCCGCGCGGCAACGACTTCGAGCGGATCGCCGCGCAAGCCGCTCCCGGCCTGCGCCAGGCATTGATGCAGGCGTTCGACGAGGTCGACGGCGGCTTCGGGGGCGCGCCCAAGTTCCCGCATCCGGCGAACCTCGACGCGCTGTTGCGGCATGCCGTCGCCGCGGGCGATGACGCCGCGCGCGACGCTGTGCTGCTGACCTTGCGCCGGATGGCCGAAGGCGGCCTGTTCGATCACCTGGGCGGCGGCTTCTGCCGCTACAGCACCGATGCCCGGTGGATGATTCCGCACTTCGAGAAGATGCTGTACGACAACGGGCCGCTGCTGCGCCTGTATGCCGAGGCGTGGCAGCTCACCGGCGAGCCGCTGTTCCGGGAAGTCTGCGCGATGACGGCGGCGTGGCTGATGCGCGAGATGCAGGCGGATGATGGCGGCTACTACTCGAGCATCGATGCCGACTCGGAAGGGGAGGAGGGCCGCTTCTATGTGTGGCAGCGCGACGAGGTGCGGCAGCAACTTCCTCCCGCCGAATACGCTGCACTGGCCGCGCGCTATGGGTTGGATGGGCCGCCCAACTTCGAGCGCCACGCCTGGCATCTGCACGTCACCCTGCCGCTGGCCGAAGTGGCCGCGCGGCTGGGGATCCCCGAGGCGGATTGCGCGACGGCCATCGACCGTGCGCGGGCGCGCCTGCTGGAACTGCGCGAGCAGCGCGTGCGCCCGGGCCGCGACGACAAGATCCTGACCAGCTGGAATGCGCTGGCCATCGACGGGATGGCGTTCGCCGCGCGGGTGTTTGGCGAACCGCTTTGGGCCGCATCCGCGCGCCGCGCCGCGGACTTCGTGCGCGCGGCGCTGTGGCGCGACGGGCGCCTGCTGGCCACGCACAAGGACGGCCGCTCGCACTTGAACGCCTACCTCGACGATCACGCCTTCCTGCTCGGCGCGCTGCTCGAGTTGATGCAGGGCGGCGTGCTCCGCCCGGCCGACGTCCAGTGGGCCTGCGCGCTGGCGGACCTGCTGCTCGCGCAGTTCGAGGACCTGCGCGAGGGCGGGTTCTTTTTCACCAGCCACGACCACGAGGCGCTGGTGCTGCGCCCGAAGTCGGGCCACGACGGCGCCACGGCGTCGGGCAACGGCATGGCCGCGCTGCACCTGCAGCGGCTGGGGCATCTGACCGGCGAACAGCGCTACCTGGACGCCGCGCAGCGCGTAATGGCGCTGTTCAGCGCCGACATCGAACGGTCCCCGTCGGGTTTCGGGACGCTGGTGTGCGCGATGACCGAGGCCATGGCGCCTCCGGCGGTGGCGATCCTGACCGGCCCTGCGCCTGCGCTCCTCCCATGGCGCGCCGCGCTGGCCGCCCGCTACCTGCCTGAGGTTCTGGTCCTGCAGCTGCCCGACGATACCCGCGGGCTGCCCGAGGCGGTGGCCAAGCCCGCCGGCGCCGCGCCACAGGCCTGGGTGTGCCGTGGCCGGCAATGCCTGCCGCCCATCTCCGACATCGCCACCATGCTCGCAACCTTATCGGGGTCAGAGTGAGCTTCGTAGTACGGGTGGAGCGCGTCCGGACCCCTGCCCCCCCATCCTACGAAGGCTGGGGTCACTATTCGTCGCCCCGACGCAACGAATTTCCGCCACGCCGGTCGAACCAGGCTCGACGCGACGACCGCGGCCGCATTTTGTACACTATCCGCTGCGCGTCCCCGGCGCCCGGAAATGGAGCACCAATGAAACAGAAACTGCTGTGGATAGTCTTTGCCCTGGTGACAGCGGCGCAGGGTGCGGCGATGGCCGCCGTGGCGCAGGATGCGGCGGAACTCAAGCCAGAGCGGCATGAGGCGCAGGCGGCATATCTGGCGTCCGAATTGCTCTCCCGCTTCCACTACAAGAAGACTCCGCTCGACGACGCATTGTCGGCGACCATCTTCGAGCGCTACCTGAAGGCGCTCGATCCCGAGAAGCTCTTCTTCGTCCAGGCCGACATCGACCGTCTTGCCGGCGAGCGGAACAGGCTCGGCGAAGCGATCCTGACCGGAGACCTGGCCGCTCCGTACGCCATCTACCAGCTGTACAGACAGCGCGCCGGCGAGCGATTTATGCACGCCCGCGCCCTCCTCGCGACAGGATTCGACTTCCGGCAGGACGAGAGCTTCCAGGTCGCGCGGGACAAGGAAGCGTGGCTGAAGACGGAAGCCGAAGTGCGCGAGCAGTGGCGCAAGCGGGTGAAGAACGACTGGCTGCGGCTCAAGCTCGCCGGCAAGGACGACAAGAGCATCGTCGATGTGCTGGACAAGCGCTACGACAATTTCCTCAAGCGCCTGAGCCAGGTGAAGAGCGCCGACGTCTTCCAGACCTTCATGAACGCCTACACCACGGCCATCGAGCCGCACACCAACTACCTGGGACCGCGCGCCGCGGCGGACTTCGGCATACAGATGCGGCTGTCCCTGGTCGGGATCGGTGCCTCGCTGACGGAGTTGAACGAATACACGACGATACGGGAGCTCATACCGGGGGGACCGGCAAGCCTGTCGGGCCAGCTGCAGGTGGGGGACCGCATCGTCGGCGTCGCGCAGGGCGACGGGGTCATGACCGACGTGATGGGCTGGCGGCTGGACGACACGGTGGCGCTGATTCGCGGCAAGGAGGACACGGTCGTCGTGCTCGACGTGCTCCCGGCCGGCGCCGGGCCCGACGGCAAGCATAAGCTGCTATCGCTCGTCCGCAAGACCATCAACCTGGCGGAGCAGGCCGCCAAAGCCACGATCCACCCGGTCATGGACGGGGCAGGCGCGCACCGGGTCGGCGTGATTTCCCTGCCATCCTTCTATGCCGACCTGACTGCCCGGCAGCGCGGCGTCAAGGATTACCGGAGCGCGGCGCGCGACGTCGCCCGCCTCCTTGACCAGATGACCAGGGAAAAGGTCGACAGCGTCCTGATCGACCTGCGCAACAACGGCGGCGGCTCGCTGTCCGAAGCGATCGAGCTGACCGGCTTGTTCATCGACAAGGGGCCGGTGGTGCAACAGCGCAACGCCCGCGGCGAGATCGTCGTGGAGAGCGACACCCAGGCCGGCGTCGCCTGGGACGGCCCGCTCGGCGTGCTGATCAACCGGAACTCGGCATCGGCGTCGGAGATCTTCGCGGCCGCGATCCAGGATTATGGGCGCGGCCTGGTCTTCGGCGAACGGAGTTTCGGCAAGGGCACTGTGCAGTCGCTGATCAGTCTCGACCGGTTCGCCAGGAGCGGCCAGCCGCAATTCGGCGACTTGAAGTTGACCGTCGCCCAGTTCTTCCGCATCAACGGCGGCACGACGCAGTTGCGCGGCGTGACGCCGGACATCCTGATGCCCGCGGTTGCTGACGGGGAGCCGTTTGGCGAAGCGAGTTTCGACAATCCGCTGCCGGCGACACAGGTCAAGCCGGCGGACTATGCGCCGGTGGGCGACTTGCGGGTCCTGTTGCCCATGCTCCTGCCGTTGCACGAAGCCCGCGTCAAGAACGACAAGGACTACCAATACCTGCAGGAAGATATCGCCGAAATCAGGGTCCAGCGGAAGAAGAACCAGGTCACGCTCAATGAAGCCGCGCGGCGCGCGGAACAGGACGCGAGGGAAGCCCGGCTCAAGTCCCGCGAATCGGCCAAGGGCGGCGGCAACGGCGTCAAGGTGGACGGGGCCGGCAGGGTACCGGCGCCTGGCCCGGAGAGTGCGACAAGGGACGATGGCCTGCAGGCCGGCGAACGCAATCTCGCCAGTTTGCTGGCGGCGGAAAAGGCCCGCAAAGACGCAAAGGATGTCTTGTTGACCGAAGCCGTCCGCATCCTCGGTGACGAGGTTGGGCTACGCAAAGGGGATGCCCGGCTCGTGGCCCGCGTGCTGCCGGCGCCCACGCTGCAGCGGGATTAGGGTACGAAAACCGGTACGCGTCTCAGCCCGGCAACGGCACCGGCATCATCGCCACCGTGCCCGTGGCGGCGTAATGCGCGCAACGTGCAACGAACTCCTGCGTGCTCTTGGGCATCGAGACGCGCGCGCGGGTGATGTGGAAGATCAGATCGCGGCCGTTGCAGATGATCTGGACGCCGAACGATGCCCGCCGCCGTTCCAGTTCGCTGTCTTCATCGGCCAGGACGGGGTGGAAGTTGGCCAGCCGCTCCCCGGCGGTGACGAGATTGGCCCATACGTCGAAGATGTCAGGATCGGTGCGCAGGGTTTCGATCTTGGATAGCGCGGCCGCGGCGCATTCGCGAATGACCGGCTCGATGCCGGCGAACATGGGCAGCGGGGTCAGGGTGGCAACCATGACTTCGGCAATGCGATCGACATCGCGCATGGCCTGGGCCATTTTCAGGTAGCGGCTGTCGTAGAAGTCTTCCAGCGGAATCGAGAATGCGCGGAAGGGCTCACCCCACATTTCGTCGATGCCTTCCTCGCCGCTCCGGTGCAGCACCAGGCGGCACAGGCCCAGGGCCTCCTGCAGGCAGCGGCCGCATTCGCGCATCAGGTCGTTGCTGGACCTGATTTCGACGCCGGCGGCCTGCAAGTCCACCAGATGGGTGAAGATGTCGGTGGCGCGGTTGAACAGGGTGCCGGCGTACATGGCACCTTTGACCCGCTTCTTGCCCGGATCGGTTTCGTTCTCGTAGGCATGCCTGGCTTCGTCGAGCCGCGTGCCGGGAATGTTGAGGCCGTGTTCGGTGTGATTGAACAGCCGCCGCGTCAGCGCCTCGATCAGCCGCTTCTTCGCCTGCAGCGTATCGCCGGGCACGACATAGGTCTTGATCCAGTAGCCCTCGTAGTACACGCGGGTCTGGCCGTCGATGACGCGGGTAGTGCCGGCTGCGATCGGCGATTCCGGAGTGTGCATGTCCCTGTCGGCTGATTCAAACCCGGCTCAGCTGTCCCCGCAATGAATCGAGTGGGTAAGCTTAGTAAGGCAGCGGGCGGATTGCAAGTCTCTCCATTCCCGCGGGGGAGATCGCGCAAGATCCGGTGGCGGCGCGCCTGAACGCCCGGCCGCTTCAGGCGTGGTCGAACTCCAGTGCGACGAGGGGGGCGAAGGCCGCGCTCGCCGCGGTTGTGATTCGCGCCACTGTTTCGGGCAGGCGGTTCTTCAGCAGAGCGCCCGCCTTCGCCAACCGCAATAGCGCATTGCGCAGCGCGGCGGAGGCGTCGCTGCGGACCGGCGAACGATGGTCGCCGTGCCTTGCCGCACCAACCCCATTCGCCGCCAGTGCCTCGGCGAGCGTGGCCAGATTCCGCTTGCCGTCGAGCAAAGGGACGAGTGCGCGCTCGAAGGGATCGAGCCGCAGTGGCTGGTGCAACAGTGTCGTCAGCTCGCTGCCGCGCTGCGCCTGCAACCGCGCGAGGCGGCTCGTCATCGGCTGCTCGGAGATGGTCGCCGATGGCTCCGGATCCCACGCACGCAACTCCGCGATTCCCGCGGCGTAGAGCTGCAGCAACTCGACGCCGAGCGCTTCCGGTCCGCTATCTCCGCGCATGCCCGCAAGGCCGGGAACGGGAGGCAGTGCGCGGCGCGCCGTTTCGTACAGCTCCGCGAACCGCACGCTCTCCGGCCAGCGGTCGATCAGGTGCAGCAGCGCGGCGCGGGTCAGCGCATTGCCAATGCCGAACCGTTTGCCGTTGCGCGCGACGAAGACGACTGGAGCATCGGGCAGGCTTGACGGACTTCGCGGCGCAACGGCAACCGGCGAGGCGATCGCAAGCGGTGCGATCGAATGTGCGCCGAGGCGGCGATCTATCGGCACGTTGTCGTGCACGAGCAGCGTCTGCCGGAACGACCGGTGCCGCAGGACGTCGGTGAGCTGCTCGAACGCCACGATGTCCGGGGCGAGCTTGCGCATCGCGGCAATCGTCTGCGGCGGCAGGCCGCCCAACCCCATCACGCTGAACTCCGCCTCGGCCAGGTACTTCAGACGATGCCGCGCGGCATGCTCCGCGAACTGGTGGAAGTACACCGGATCGTTGCATTCCCCCATGTGATCGTGCGCCACGTATTCATCCGGCTGCTGCTGGATGAATGCGATCTCCTCGCGGGCCAACGTGCCGTACGGGGTGTCGGGGATCGCTCCCGCCAGAAAATCGAGCAGCCCCCGTCCCGCGCGCATCCGAGCGGCAGGGTCTTCGATGTCGCGCGCCTGAAACAGCATCATGTCGCGGATCATTCCGTTCGACGACCAGCCCGGGAGCGTGTTGTAGCTGACATACGCGACACCGTTCGGCGCGAGATTCGCCCGGCAGATCTCCAGCACCCGGTCGCGGACCTTCGGCGGGACCCACGAGTAGACGCCGTGGGCGACGATGTAGTCGAACGCGCCATCTTGCGCGTCGCTCGAGGCGATGTCTGCGTGGCGGAGCTCGATGTTGGTCAGGCCCGCCGCCTCGATCAGCGCCTGACCGTTTTCGACTTGCCTGGCCGACAGATCGATACCCACGAATCGCGCGCCCGGCAGCGCTCCTGCCATCGGGATCAGGTTGTTGCCGTTCCCGCAGCCGAGTTCAAGGACCCGGCAGGTTTCGACCGCCGGGGGTTTCAGACCGAACAGCAGCGCCAGCGTGGCGAGCCGCGCCGGATGCGTTTGCGCAAACGGCAGGCAGTCGTACTGCAGCTCGTCATACTCGGGCAGCGAGCGTTCCTGCCATGCGGCACGGACGCTGCTCATCGCCTGCCGCCGTCCGCGATCGGGCAGGGCGGCAGCAGTTCCGCGATTGGCCGAACGCGCAGTGCTCGCATCGTGTTTTTCATGTGCCGTTTCCTCTGGAGTCTGGCGGACTCCGTCCGCTATCCGCTTGCGACGTTCCCCGCTGGCGCACGATAGCGTGGATGAACTGTCATGACAATTCGAATTATATGTTCATTTGGTTCGTAAATCCCGCACTCGAGGAAAGGCAAGTAGAATCGGCGCCCATGAATCCCCCGGACTCCTTGCGGAAAGCAATCGAACACCTCGAACAAGGTGAATGGGAAGCCGCGCACAAAATCGTGCAGAGCGACGATTCGGCACAAGCGTGCTGGCTGCACGGTATCGTGCATGTGCTGGAAGGCGACCTGGACAATGCCCGCTACTGGTACAGGCGCGCCGGCCGCGCGTTTTCCAGCGACGCGGCGGCGGAGATCGCTGCGGCGCGGGAGCTGATGTCGTAGCAGGCGCAGGCGCGGATTCACGACAAGCGGCCTGGTGTGTGGCGCCGATCAACCCGCGCTCAGTGTCGATCCGCCGCTACACCCCGCCCGCGACCGGAATATCGACCCCGCGCAAGCTAAGCTCCCGCGCCCGGTGACAACTCACGAAGTGCTCGGGCGCGATCTCTTCCAGCGCCGGCGCCTTTTCCTTGCACACCGCCTGCGCATACATGCAGCGCGGATGAAAGTGACACCCCGGCGGCGTGTTGGCAGGGTCGGCGACCTCGCCCTGGAGGACGATGCGCTCGGAGCGCAGGCGCGGGTCCGGCTTGGGGACGGCGGACAGCAGCGCCTCGGTGTACGGGTGCCGGGGCGAGCCGAACAGCGCTTCGGTCGGCGCGGTTTCCACGATCCTGCCCACGTACATCACGGCGACCCGCTCGCTGATGTGCTTGACCACGCTCAGATCGTGGGCGACGAACAGGTAGGTCAGCCCCAGCCGGTCCTGCAGTTCGAGCAGCAGGTTCAGGATCTGCGCCTGCACCGACACGTCCAGCGCCGAGACGGGCTCGTCGGCCACGACCAGCCGGGGGTTGAGCGCCAGCGCGCGGGCGATGCCGATCCGCTGGCGCTGGCCGCCCGAGAATGCGTGCGGATAGCGCTGCATGTACTCCGGCCGCAGGCCGACCAGGCGCAGCAGTTCGACCACGCGGTCGGTCCGCTCGGTGACGTTGCCGACGCCGTGCACGAGCAGCGGCTCGCCGACGATGTCGGCGAGCGTCATCCGCGGATTCAGCGACGAGAACGGGTCCTGGAAGATCATTTGCATCTGCCGCCGCAGGCCCCGCAGCCGGTGCTTCGGCAGCGTCGCCACGTCCAGGATCTCGCCCTCGTCCGCGAGCAGCACCTGGCCGGCGGTCGGGGTGATGGCGCGCAGGATGCAGCGGGCCGTCGTGGTCTTGCCGCAGCCGCTCTCGCCGACCAGCGACAGGGTCTCGCCGTGATGCACGACGAAGCTCACGTCGTCGACGGCCTTGACCTGGCCGACGATTTTTTGCAGGAATCCCCGGCGGATGGGGAAGTACTTCTTCAGCCCCTTCACTTCGAGGAGCGGGGCCCTGTCCGCGCCGCTGCCGGCATTCGCGCCGTTGGTCATTCCCGGTTCCCTCGCGTCATTCATACAGAAAGCAGCTGACCTGCCGCCCGTCGCCGACCGCCTTGAGCGCGGGTTCCGCGGCGTCGCAGCGGCCGGGGATGAACGCGGCGCAGCGGGGATGGAAGGGGCAGCCCGGCGGCCGGTTGAACGGATGGGGAATCGACCCGCTGATGGTCGGCAGCTTCACCCGCGGCGCCGAGTCGATGCTGGGAATGGACTGCAGCAGCGCCTTCGTATAGGGATGTTTCGGATCGTGGAAGATATCGTCGACGCTGCCCTGCTCGACCACCCGGCCCAGGTACATGACGACGACGTCGTCGGCCATCTCGGCGATAACGCCGAGGTTGTGGGTGATGAGCATGACGGCCATGCCCCGTTCCTGCTGGATCTTCCGCAGCAGGTCCAGGATCTGCGCCTGGGTGGTGACGTCCAGCGCGGTCGTCGGCTCGTCGGCGATCAGCAGGCGCGGATCGCAGGACAGCGCCACCGCGATCATCGCCCGCTGGCGCAGGCCGCCGCTCAATTCGAACGAGTACTCGTCGATGCGGCGCTCCGGTTTCGGGATGCCGACGCTGCGCAACGCTTCGATGCCGCGGCGCCGCGCCTCTTTCGGGGTGACTTCGTTGTGCAGGAGGACCGCCTCGACGAGCTGCGCGCCTATCGTATGCACGGGACTGAACGAGGTCATCGGCTCCTGGAAGACCAGGCCGATGTCGCCGCCCCGGATCGAGCGCATCTCGGCGCCGCTGGCCTCGAGCTTGACCAGGTCGGTCTGCGACCCGTCTTCGCGGGTCAGCAGGATCTCGCCACCGACGATGCGGCCCGGACGGTCGACGATGCGCAGGATCGACTGCGCGGTGACGCTCTTGCCGCAGCCGCTCTCGCCGACGATGCCCAGCGTCTTGCCCGGGGAGACATCGAACGAGGCGCCGTCGACGGCCTTGGTCGTGCCCTCGTCCTGGAAGAAACTGGTCCGCAGGTTCCTGACCGACAGGAGCGGCTTGGTGGAGGTCTGCATGGTCGGTTTCGCGTCTACAAATAGGGATCGGCCGCATCGCGTATCCCGTCGCCCATGAAATTGAAGGCGAGGACAGCCACGATGACGGCAATGGACGGGAACAGCAGCCAGGGCGAGATGACCAGCGCCTGGATGTTCTGGGCATCCTGCAGCAGGACGCCCCAGCTGATCGCCGGCGGCCGCAGGCCCAGCCCGAGGAAACTCAGCGAAGTCTCGCTGATGATGATCGCGGGGATCGCCAGCGTCGTCGCCGCGATGATGTGGCTGATGAACGAGGGCACCATGTGGCGGAAGATGATCCGCGACTTGCTGCAGCCGAGGAGCTCGGCGGCCATCACGAAGTCTTCCTGCTTGAGCGAGATGAAGCGCCCCCGGACGACGCGGGCGAGTTCGGTCCAGCCGATCAGCGAGATGATGATCGTGATCGCGAAGTAGACCTGTACCACGCTCCAGTCGGCGGGCAGGGCGGCGGCCAGGCCCATCCAGAGGGGAATCGTCGGGATCGAGCGCAGGATCTCGATGACGCGCTGGATCGCCGTGTCGATCGGGCCGCCGAAGTAGCCGGAGATGCCGCCCAGGACGACGCCGAGCACCAGGCTCAGCGCCACGCTGACCAGGCCGATGGTCATCGACGTGCGTGTCGCGTACATGAGCCGCGACCAGAGGTCGCGCCCGTGCGTGTCCGTTCCCAGCAGGAACAGCGCCTCCGACGGCTTGGCGCCTTCCAGCGCGATCAGGTGGCGGTCGGTGGGGATGAAGCCCAGCAACAGCCAGGGTTCGCCGTGGCCGAAGAACGTGACCGGGATCTTCCTGGTCGTGTCGGGAACGTAGACCCGCTTGAACGTCAGCGGGTCGCGGGTTCCCTTCAACGCATAGACGTGGGGCCGGAAGCTCCCCTCGTCCATCCAGTGTATCGGCTGCGGCGCCATCAGCGACCGCTGCGCTTCCGACTCCGTCGGATCCACATAGGCGAAGAAGTCGGCGAACAGCGCAACGATGTAGAAAAGCACCAGGACGATGGTTCCGCCGACCGCGAGCTTGTGCTTCCTGAAGCGCCACCAGATGAGCTGCCATTGCGTGGCGACGGCGATCCGGTCTTCCGCCACGCCCCCCACTGTCGGTACCGCGGCGAGTTCCGCCATCATTCCCTCCCGAACCGGATTCGGGGGTCGACCCACATGAGCAGCAGGTCGGAAATGAACGTGCCGATGACGGTCATGACCCCCAGCAGCAGGATGATGGTGCCGGCCAGGAACATGTCCTGGGCGATCAACGCCTTCAGCAGCAGCGGGCCGACCGTCGGCAGGCTCAGCACGAGGGAGACGATGATGCTGCCGGACACCACGTAGGGCAGGAGATAGCCGATGGTGCTCACGAACGGGTTGAGGGCCACGCGGACCGGATAGCGCATGACGACCCGGTATTCCGAAAGTCCGCGTGCGCGCGCCGTCATCACATAGGGCTTGCGCAATTCGTCGAGCAGGTTCGAGCGCATGATGCGGATCAGCTGCGCGGTTCCCGCGACGCCGAGGACGATGGCCGGGATCGGCAGGTGCTTGGTGAGGTCCCAGATCTTCTCCAGGCTCCACGGTGCCTCGGCGAAGTCGGGCGAAAAGAGGCCGCCCACGTTGGCGCCGAACCAGGCGAAGCCGACGTACATGACCACGAGCGCCAGCAGGAACCCCGGAATCGCGAGCCCGATGAAACCGATGAAGGTGAACACATAGTCGAGGAACGAATAGGGGTAGACCGCGGAGTAGATCCCGATGGGCAAGGCGATGCCCCAGGTGAAGATGATCGCCGCCACCGAAATGACCATGGTCAGGGTGAGGCGGTCGCCGATGACGTCGGAAACCGGGCGCCCCCATTCCATCGCCATCCCGAAGTTGCCCTGGAGCATGAGACCCATCCACTTGAGGTACTGGATCGTGATCGGCTGGTCGAGGCCGAGCTGCTGGCGCAACGCCTGGGCCTCGCCCTCGGACACCGCGCTGCCCGATGCCGACATCGAGGCGATGTACGAGGTCACGTAGTCGCCGGGAGGCAGGTGGATGATCATGAAGGACAGGACCGATATGGCCCAGACCGTCATGACGGCCAGCAGCAAGCGACGCACGATGTAAGCGAGCATGGCAACTCCTGTGACAGGGGACGCCCCGGGCCGCCAGGGGCCCGGGGATGTACGGGAGCCGACCGCGTCGGTGACGCAGGCGGCGGCCTACCCGCTACTTGAAGTAGAACGAGATCGGCATCGACGAATGCGGCGTGCGCGCGTGCTGCGCGTTCACCTGCCGCTCGGGCACGTTGCCCATGTTGTTCTTGACGATGCGCACGCCCATCACTGCGGGCGACTGGCCGACCGTGCCGATGCTCCACATCTGCTCGACGATGATCTTCCAGAGCTCCTTCCCGTTGTTGACCCGTTCCTCTTCCGAAGCGCCGAACGCGTTGCGGAACAGGTCGAAGGCCCGGAGCATTTCAGGATCGTCCGGCTTCTTTCCCGTGGTGCCCCGGGAGGCATACCACCGGGCGTAGGCCTGCCCCATGTGCGCTTCGGCCGCGTCCACCGGCAGCGCATGGCGGGGGAAGAGGTAGATCATTTCCGAGCCGTCGTTCGCCCACGTGAGCATCTGGTTTTCGCTCGTGCCGTTGCGCGTGAAGGCGAGATTCCGTTCGAGTTCCTTGACATCGAGGTCGATGCCGATCTTGCGCCATTGCTGCTTGATCATTTCGCCGATCGCCGTGAACGGAACGAACTGACCGCCGATCGTGACCAGTTCGATGCGCAGGCGCCCCTTCCCGTCGGTGCGCAGGCGGAATCCATCGCCATCCTTCTTGGTAAGGCCGACCTTGTCGAGCAGCTCGTTGGCCTGCTTGACATCAAGCGTCGCGTACTTCTTGTTCCACTCGGCACCCGGGCTGTAGAGAGTGTCGGGCGCCGGCGCCACCGATCCCGGGGTCCCCACGCCCAGCCAGAACGCTTCGTTGAGCTGGTCGCGGTCGATGCCCAGCGACAGCGCATGGCGGAAATCCTTGTTCTTGAGGAACTTCGCGATCTCGGGGTCGGCCTCGAACGCGTTGCCGATGTGGATCGTGGCGTCCGACCCGTTGAGAGCCGGGTCGAGGCGGACGGTGTAGTTGCCCTTCTTGGCGTTTTCGAGGAAGACCGGCAGCTTGGCCAGGCCCATATGCCGTTCCTGGATGTCGTACTCGCCGGCGATCGCACGCAAGTTGGCGACTTCCGTGTTCTCTGCCAGCGTCATCGTGATCCGGTCGATGTACGGAAGCTGGTTGCCCGCGGTGTCGACGGCCCAGAAGTACGGATTCCGTTCCATCGACCAGGTCGGCGTGTTGATCGGCGACACGGTCTTCCACGGCGTCATCACGGGCAGCTCGTTGTTCAGCGCCCAGCTGTACCGGTTCTTGAGCAGCGACACCCAGCTGTCGAAGCCGAGGTCCTTGGCCTTCTTGGTCACCGCCTCCTCCGAGGAGAACTTGGGCAGGAACTGTTTCAGGTAGTGCGCCGGCGCATAGGCGCCGCCGAAGTTCTGGAAGCCGCCGCGCGTGGCCAACCCGGCGCCGATGGACGTGCTGCCGGCGAGCTGGGCAACGAAGTAGGAATAGGGTTCGGGGAACTCGAAGGCGACCGTGAAGTCGTCGATCTTCTTCATCACCCCGTCCTTGCCGTTGATCTGGAACTCGAAGAACGGCGTGGGGACGATGTTCTTGTTCAGGTAGATCTCGTTGTACCAGAACATGAAGTCGTTCGCGGTGAACGGCGTGCCGTCCGACCACCTGGCGCCCTTGCGCAGGTAGATCGTCGTCGTCTTGCCGTCGGGACTGACCTTCCAGTCGCGGGCCAGGGCAGGGATGATCTTGGTGCCGGTGTAGTCGAACGTCAGGATCTTGTCGATCGAATTGATCCGGTTGCCATTCTCATGGTCGGCCGGGCCGGTGAACGCCCGGCGCCAGTTGCCGCCGTACTTGCCTATCTCGTGCAGCGGCTTGACCACGAAGAGCTGCGACGGCTCGGGCAGGCGCTTGGCGACCGCCGGCAGCTTGCCGGCTTTCACCTGCGCGGCAAGTTGCGGAGCTTCCTTGAAGGCCTTCGGAAAGGTTTTTGCATCGAGGACGATCGTCGGACCCTCGAGCTTGCCGATCAGCGAGGAGCCGATCTTTGGGGGCGCCGCCGCCTGCGCGACGGCTTCGCCCGACTGGATTGCGAGAGTCCCGAGGACGCCAAGACCCGCCAGCACAATTACTGCGCGCATCAGTTTCATGTGAACCTCCTGTTTCGATTCCTGCGTTTCGATGACCGCATTTCGATTTTTTTGCGTCTTGCCACCCGCATGCTACTGCACTTCGATGCGGGTGGCGAGTTGTCCCGCGCCTGCATCAGCCAGCGCATCCTGAGAGTCCTCGCTGCCGTTGTCAAGCGGCCCTCCGTCGGCCGCAGAACCGCCCGGCGCACCCCTGGGAATCCGCCAGCCCGGCCGGTCCGCGCGCAGGGTTCGATTTTCGCTTGCCGGGCCTGGTCAATTGCGCCCGCCCGGTGAGGATAGTATTCTAGCGGCCGGGCGGGCAGGTCGCGCCATTGTCGCCGGTTCCGGTTCAGAATTGGCACCAGTTATCAATAAGGGGCAAGTGCAGGTTGGGTTGCCCGGCATCGGTGCCCGCACAATCACCAGGGAGAATTCATGATCCGAAACACAGCAAGGGGGGTGTTGCTCGCGCTGGCGTCGGTGTATGCCGCGCAACCCGCCATTGCCCAGGAGGGTAAGGCGCAAGGACCATCGAGTAGCGGCTATGTACTGACGAGCGGCCAGGCCGCCGCGCCGGCGGCTGTCGCGCCGGCACCGGCACCGGCAGGCGGTCTCAAGCCCGGCAGCGAGTTCAAGGACTGCGCGACCTGCCCGCCGATGATTGTCGTCCCGCCGGGCAAGTTCGTCATGGGCTCGCCGCCCAATGAGTCAGGCCGCGTCGACAACGAGGAGCCGACGCACGCCGTCACCATTCCCAACGCTTTTGCGCTCGGCAAGTACGAGATCACGTTCGACGAGTGGGACGCCTGCGCCGCGGACCGCGCCTGCGCCCGCGCCGACGATTCCGGTTTTGGCCGCGGACGGCGCCCGGTGATCAACATGTCTTACGACAGCGCAATGAAGTACGTTGCGTGGTTGTCGGACAAGACGAAGAAGCAATACAGGCTGCCGAGCGAGGCCGAATGGGAGTACGCGGCCCGCGCCGGTTCCGCTGAGGCCCGCTTCTGGGGCAAGTCCGCGGATCAGGCATGTCAATACGCGAACGTGTTCAATCCGACGACCAGGGCAAAATACAAGGACGCCGATCGCGGCGCCTTCGCGTGCGAGGACGGGTACATGGAGACAGCGCCCGTTGGCAGCTTCAAGCCTAACGCTTTCGGTTTGCACGACATGCTGGGCAATGCCTGGGAATGGGTCGCCGACTGCTGGAACGGCACCTACGCCGGCGCGCCGACCGACGGCAGCGCCTGGGCCACGGGCGATTGCACGAAGCGGGTTCTCCGCGGCGGCGGCTGGTACTTCGGACCGCGCAACATACGCGTGGCCAAGCGCCTCAAGAACTGGGCAACCCGCAGCGGTCACGACCTGGGGTTCCGCGTCGCCAGAACATTGCCGTAGCCGCAGATGAACAAACCCCTGCCGACGCGCCGGCTCGGCGCCTCCGGGCTGCAGGTCACCGGCATTGGCCTCGGCCTGATGTCGCTCTCCGGCATCTATGGCGCATCATCGGACGACAACGGCGTCGCCGTGATCCACCACGCGATCGACCGCGGCATCAACTTCCTCGACTCGGCCGACATGTATGGCTGGGGCCATAACGAGACGCTGCTCGGGCGGGCGCTCCGGGAACTGCCGGGCGGGGGCCGCGACAAGCTGATCGTCGCGACCAAATTTGGCCAGATCAAGCTCGAGTCGGGCGGCAACGGCGTCGATGGCCGGCCCGAATACGTGCAGGCCGCCTGCGAGGCGAGCCTGAAGCGCCTCGGGCTCGATGTGATCGACTTGCTATACGTGCACCGGATCGATCCCAAGGTGCCGATCGAGGACACGGTCGGCGCCATGGGGCGCCTGGTCGCGCAGGGCAAGGTGCGCGCGCTCGGCCTGTGCGAGGCCAACCCGGCGACGATCCGCCGGGCGCACAAGGCCCATCCGCTCTCCGCGGTGCAAACCGAATACTCGCTGCTCTATCGCGAGGAAGCCGAGGAGACGCGGAAGACCACGCGCGATCTGGGCATCGCCTTCGTCGCCTACTCGCCGCTCGGGCGCAGCCTGCTCACCGGCGGCGTGCATGACGTGGCCGAGGTCGCGAACGACCGCCGCAAGGACCACCCGCGCTTTCACGCCGGCAACTTCGAGCACAACCGCGACCTCGCGGCGGCCGTCGAAGCGATGGCGAAGAGAAAGGGATGCGCGCCGGCGCAACTGGCGCTGGCATGGCTGCTCGCGCAAGGTGAGGACATCGTCGCCATCCCCGGCACCAAGAGGAGCGCGCGAATCGACGAGAACCTGGGGGCGCTCGATGTCAAGCTGTCCGCAGCCGACGTGCAGAAGCTCTCGGCGGCGTTCCCGCCCGGGGCGGCGGCCGGAACGCGCTATCCGGCGGGCGGCATGAAGGGCGTGTACATCTGAGGTCCGGGAAGCGGCCGACGCAGCCTCAGGCCAGCGCGGCGATCCACTGGTTGGCGCCGCGCAGCCGGTTCGCGATGTCGCCCGCAAGGTTCTCGAGGACGGTGATCTTCAGCAGTGGCGCCGCGTCGGCGATCCTGCCGAAGTCGGCGGCTTCCAGGATGCGGCAACGGACGTCGGTGTCCGCGTAGACCGAGGCGCTGCGGGTCGTCTGGCCGAGCAGGGCCATCTCGCCGAATTCCATGCCCGGACCCAGCGTCGCGATGCGCTGGTGCGCGCCGTCGCGCAGCGGCATCAGGATGCTGACCTGGCCGGACTCGATGAAGAACACGCGGCCGTCGCCCTCCTGGCCGTGCCGCAGGATCTGCTCGCCCAGCGCGTAGACGTGGGACCGGGTCACCGCCTCGACCTGCCGGAACAATGCTTGCGGCAGTCCCCGGAACAGGACCGAGTCGGCGAGAGACCCCGTTGCCACCGAGGGTTGCGGCAGATCGCGCACCAGCCGGTTCTCGCACCACTCCACCGCCAGGTCGTTGTCCTCGAAGACCAGGAAGCCGCGATCGTCCTTGCGGGCCGCCTTGCGCAGCGGGCCGATGATCGCGTGGCGGTCATGGATGCGGGAGCACACGACGGCGACGCCGTCCTCCCCGAAGCCGAGCCGGGCCTGGTTCAGGAGCCGTGCCGCGCTTTCGGAGATGCCGATGACTTCGTGCATGTCGAGAATGAAGCATGCCGTGTCGGACACCATTTCCCGCATGCGGCGAATGATGTACTCGATCCCGTCCACGGCCAGCATGCCGTGCAGGCAGAGGTACTTGATCCGGCGCGCGTGTTCGTTCAGGTAGGCGCGAATCTCCGGTGGCGGCTGGCGCCGGGATGGGGCCACGGCGCCGGTGTAGATGCGGCCCAGGGCCATCGCCGGGCTGGCCGCGCGGGCGAACGCGTGCAGGCCGAGATCCCGCGACAAGGCCTTGCAGGCGGCGATGCCGCGCACGCTGTTCCCCCTCTCGTCGTTCAGCGGCGAGAAGAGGCCGATGCCGAAGCGTCCCGGCACGACAGCGATGATGCCGCCGCTGACGCCGCTCTTGGCCGGCATGCCGACGTCGTACAGCCAGTTGCCCGAGTAGTCGTACATGCCGCAGCTGACCATCACGCTCAAGACGCGCTCGACGTGCTCCGCCGGCAGCACGGTCTCGCCCGTGCAGGGTTGCACGCCGCCGTTGGCCAGCGTCGCCGCCATGAAGGCCAGGTCGCGGCAGTTGACCAGCAGCGAACATTGCCGGAAGTAGTTCTCCAGTACCGGCATGGGGTCGCCGTCGATGATGCCGAAGTTCTTCAGCATCCAGGCGATGGCCCGGTTGCGAAAGCCGGTCTCGCTCTCCGACCGGTAGACCGCCTCGTCGATGGACACCTCCCGCCCGACGAAGGCGGCGATCGATGTCTCGATCCGCCGCCATTGGGCCGCGGCCGTGTCGCCGGCGACCAGGCTGGTCGTCGCGATTGCACCAGCGTTGATCATCGGGTTCCGCGGCGCACCAGTATGGGGATCGAGGCTGATCGAGTTGAACGCGTCGCCGCTCGGTTCGACGCCTACCTTCGCGGCGACGAGCTGCCGCCCCCGATCGGCCAGCGCCGTAGCGAAAACGAAGGGCTTGGACACCGATTGCATCGTGAACATCGTGTCGGTGTCGCCGACGGTGTAGGCCGTGCCGTCCATGGTGACAAGGCAGATGCCGAAACACTTCGGATCGGCCTTGGCGAGTTCGGGGATGTAGCTGGCCAGCCTGCCTTGATCCAGGCCCGCGATACGGCCATGAAGCTCGGCCAGGTAAGTCTGGATGGGGGAGTGCATGCGATCATCCACGAAATGGGCAGAGTACCTGCCCATGCAAGCACCGTGCCGATGCCGGCGAACCACCGGAACTCATTCACAACGCGCGCCGGCGCTGGCATCATGGGGCCGGACCCGACAGGAGGAACCTGCGCCATGACCACCGAACTCTTCAGCCTCGCCGGACGCACGGCGCTCATCACCGGTTCGTCCAGGGGACTGGGCAACGCCATCGCCGGGGGGTACGCCGCCGCCGGCGCCGCGGTGATCATCAACGGCACCGATCCGGCGCGTGTCGCCGCGGCGGCACAGGCGCTGCGCGGCAAGGGCCATGTCGTGCACGAGGCGCCGTTCGACGTGACCGACGAAGCGGCGGTCTGCGCGGCGTTCGCCCGGCTCGACGCCGAGGGCATAGCCGTGGACATCCTGGTGAACAACGCCGGCATCCAGCTGCGCAAGCCGCTGGTCGAGCTCTCCGTCGCCGAATGGAAGCGCGTGATCGACACCAACCTGACCAGCGCCTTCCTGATCGGGCGCGAAGCGGCCCGGCGGATGATCAAGCGCGGCAAGGGCGGCAAGATCATCAACATCGGCTCGCTGATGAGCGACGTGGCGCGCGCGACGGTCGCGCCCTACACCGCGGCCAAGGGCGGCATCAAGATGCTGACGCGCTCGATGGCCGCCGAGTGGGCGGAGCACGATATCCAGGCCAACGCCATCGGCCCCGGTTACATGGCCACCGAGATGAACAAGGCGCTGATCGAGAATCCCGCCTTCGACGCCTGGGTCAAGGGCCGGACGCCCTCCCGCCGCTGGGGCAGGCCGGAAGAACTCGTCGGCGCGGCGATTTTCCTGGCCTCCGCGGCGTCGGGCTACGTCAACGGCCAGATCATCTACGTCGACGGCGGCATGCTGGCGGTGCTTTGACCCCAAGTACCAAGAACGAAAGGAAATTCGATGACCGCAATCCTGGGTAGCGGCGAGCACCGCTACCGCGTGGTGGATGACTGGGCGAAGCTGCCCGAGGGGTGGGAGCTGAAGGACGTCGCCGCGGTGGCGGTCGACAGCAAGGACCGCGTCTACGTGTTCAACCGCGGCGAGCACCCGATGATCGTGTTCGACGCTGCGGGCAACTTCATCAAGTCGTGGGGCGAGGGGACATTCCCGCGCGCGCACGGACTGCACATCGACGCCAACGACAACCTCTATTGCACCGACGACGGCGGCCACTTCGTGCGCAAGTGCACCACCGAGGGCAAGGTGCTGCTCGAGATCGGCGTCCCCGGCCAGCCCGCGCCGTACATGAGCGGGCTGCCGTTCCACCGTTGCACGCACACGGCATTGTCGCCGCGGGGCGAGATCTACGTGAGCGACGGCTACGGCAACGCGCGTGTGCACAAGTACTCGCCGGACGGCAAGCTGCTCATGTCGTGGGGCGAGCCGGGCACCGATCCCGGCCAGTTCAACATCGCGCACAACATCGCCACCGACTCCGAAGGCTGGGTGTACGTCGCCGACCGCGAGAATCACCGCGTCCAGGTGTTCGACGGCAACGGGAAGTACGAGACGCAGTGGGTCAACATGCACCGGCCCTGCGGACTCTTCTGCTGCCATGGCGCCAAGCCGCGGTTCATCATCGGCGAGCTGGGCACGATGGGGCCGGTGAACCGGATGCATCCGAACATCGGGCCCCGCTTGTCCATCGTCGACGGCGAGGGCAAGCTCGTCGCGCGGCTGGGCGGCGAGGCGGGGCCGGGCCTCGAGTCAGGCAAGTTCATCGCCCCGCACGGACTGGCGGTCGATGCGCGCGGCGACATCTACGTCGGCGAAGTCAGCTACACCGAGTATCCGCGGCTGTTTCCGGACCAGGCGATGCCCTGGCGGATGCGCTCGCTGCAGAAGTTGCAGAAACTGGATTGATGGCCGGATCCGGTCACGCCCCCGATTTCACCGCGAGCAGCGAGTACATCAGCGGCACCAGATTGCGCTGCGCCTCGGGCAGGCGCCACATCCGGTTCGACTGGTAGCGCCCGTCCGCGCCGGCGGTGCCGGGCCCGACCGCCTCCATCATGGGCAATGCCTGCCACGGCACTTCGCGATGCTCGTGCACGAACGCGATCCGGAGGCCGGCGTCGACGACCGCGGTGACGATCTCGCCCAGGCCGTGGTTCCATTCGCAGGTCCGGCGCGGCTCGAACTTCGGGCCGTCCACGTAAGTGGTGTCGCCTTCGAACACCATCGGCTCCGGTTCCTCGAAGTAGCGTTCGGACACTACCAGCAGATCGTCGTCGCGTTCCTGATCGAGGGTCCACAGCATCGGGTGGCCCTCGTACAGATAGAGGAGTCCGTTGTCCGAAAGGCATGACGCAACGACCCGCGCCCAGGCACGAATGTCCGGGAGCCAGTTCAGCGCGCCGATTCCCGTATAGACGATGTCGAACTTCTCGCCCAGCGCCGCCGCCGCGTCGTAGACGTTGGACTGGACGAAGCGTCCGGGGATGCCGCTGTCGGCCGAGAGCCGGCGCGCGGCCTCGATCGCGGGCAGCGAGAAGTCGAGTCCCGTGACGGTGGCGCCCAACCGCGCCCAGTTGAGCGTGTCCATCCCGAAATGGCACTGGAGGTGCAGGAGCTTCTTCCCCGCCACGAGCGGTCCGAGTTCCGCGTGCTCCACCGGACAGAGCGGCTTCTCGCCGCGCAGGAAGCCCGGCCGGTTGTACCCCCGCGAGGCTTCGTGGATGGGCACCACGCCGTCCCACCACTGGCGGTTGGTGTCGAAGTGGGCTGCGTGTTTCGGATCGGGAGGCATGGGATCTCCTGGGGCGCGCTGCGGTCGGGGTGGCCGGTTCGCGCAACCATTTCCACCGGTGGAACGATCGGAGATACGGCCGCGCAACACCGGGTATTATCGAGTATCTCTTGCCAAACTGACCCGGCCGAACGGACCCCCTCATGAAAATCACCAAAATCGAAACGATCAGCCTCGCCGAGTTTCCCAACGTCATCTGGATCCAGGTCCATACCGATGCGGGCCATGTCGGATTGGGCGAGACCTTCTTCGGCTCGCAGGCGATCCACGCCTACGTCCACGAGACGCTGGCGCCGCAGATGCTGGGCCAGGACGCGCTGCGGATCGAGCAGCATTCGCGGAAGCTCATGCAGAACTACGTCGGCTTCAAGTCGACCGGCGCCGAGATCCGCGGCGCCTCGGCGTTCGACGTCGCGCTCTGGGACATCATGGGGCAGGCGGCGGGGATGCCGCTTTACCAACTGCTCGGCGGCAAGTGCCGCGACAAGATCCGCGTCTACAACACCTGCGCCGGCTATCGCTACGTCCGGGCCAAGGCCAACTGGGGCACCAACGACTGGGGGCTGGAGAAGAGCGAAGGCCCGTACGAGGATCTCGACGCGTTCCTCAACCGCGCCGACGACCTCGCCGAGAGCCTGATCGCCGAGGGCTACACCGGGATGAAGATCTGGCCGTTCGACCATGCAGCCGACGCCACCGGCGGCAACGACATTTCCCCCGCCGACCTGAAGAAGGCGATGCTGCCGTTCGAGAAGATCAGGAAGCGCGTCGGCGACAAGATCGACATCCATGTCGAAATGCACGGGCTGTGGAACCTGCCCTCCGCGATGAAGATCGCGCGGGCGATGGAGCCGCTGGAGCCCTACTGGTTCGAGGATCCGATCCGGCCGTCGAACATCGACGCGCTGCGGACCTTCCGCGAGTCCACGCGGATCTGGACCACGGCGAGCGAGACGCTGGCCTCGCGCTGGTCGTTCCGCGAGGTGTTCGAGAAAAAGGCGACGTCGGTCGCGATGCTCGACATCGGCTGGTGCGGAGGCCTGGGCGAGGCGAAGAAGATCGCCACCATGGCCGAGGCCTACGAGCTGCCGGTCGCCCCGCACGATTGCACCGGGCCCGTGCTGCTGACGGCGTCGGTGCATCTGGCGATGGCCTCGCCCAATGCCCTGGTGCAGGAGGTGGTCCGCGCGTTCTATTTCGGCTGGTACCGCGAGCTCGTCGACGAGCTGCCGCCGCTGGCGAACGGCTTCATCGCGCCGACCGAAGCGCCCGGGCTCGGCATCAAGCTCAAGCGCGGCCTCACCGAACGGCCTGACGCCACGGTCAAGGTGTCGTCGCTATGAGCGCCGCCAACGCGAAGCATCTCGCCCTCCTCGTCGGCGCCGCCTGCGCGCCGTTCCGTGACGGCATGGCGGCGGCGGTGGCGACCCCCTGGGACGTCGTGGCCATCCCCGACGACCTGTCGGCTTCGGCCGCGCTCATCGGCCGCGCGGACGCGGTGGTCACCGTCAACTACGGCAAGACGTGGCCGGCGGCGCCCAAGCTGCGGCTGCTGCAGGTGCCCGGCGCCGGCTACGACGGGATCGACCTCGCCGCCATCCCGCCGGGCGTCACGCCGTGCAATGTCTTCGAGCACGAGCCCGGCGTCTCCGAGTACGTGCTGCTCGCGATGCTGGAATGGTGCCATCGGCTGGGGCCGGCGGATCGCGACATGCGCGCCGGCGTCTGGACCCGCTCGTCGCGCTTCGGCGGGGCGCCCGACGACGAGCTCGCCGGCAAGACCGTCGTCATCGTCGGACTGGGACGCATCGGCAGCGCGGTCGCGCGCCGCGCCCGCGCCTTCGACATGCGCGTGCTCGCGGTCAACCGCAGCGCCGGCAAGACCGATCCCAACGTCGAGCGGGTCGTGG
>JADKEV010000078.1 GCA_016717855.1 Betaproteobacteria bacterium | reverse complement strand
CGGCTCGCGGCGGAAAGGCCGGCGATGCCGCCGCCGACCACGACCACATCGTAAGTGTTTGACTCGGGCATGGGGACCTGTTCAAAGAGGGAATCGACGAGGTCCCCAGCTTGGAAGAGATCGGCGCCTGGCGCAATCTTGATTTGCTTGAGAATGCCTTTGCCACTGCCAAACGTGCGCGGGCCGCACTTGGGATATTCTGTCGGCGGTACAACGTCGACAGGAGGCAGGCATGCACGTAACGGGAAGATGTCATTGCGGCAAGATAGCGTACGAAGCCGAACTCGATCCGGCCGGCGTTGCGATCTGCCACTGCAGCGACTGCCAGATGTTGACCGGCTCGGCCTATCGCGTATCGGTGCGCGTGCCGGCGGAGACCTTTCGCATGCTCTCGGGCGAGCCGAAGATCTACATCAAGACCGCGGAAAGCGGCGCCAGGCGGGCGCACTCGTTCTGCGCCGATTGCGGCGCGCCGGTCTATTCATCGGACGTGACCAGTCCGAAGAGCTACTCGCTGCGCGTGGGCTGCCTTGACCAGCGCGCCGAGCTTGCCCCCCGCAAGCAGATCTGGTGCAAGTCTTCGATGCCGTGGTCGCGCGACCTGTCGGCCGTGCCGGGGATCGAGAAGCAGTAGCTTCTCCCCGGTCTGCTCGTTGGCGCGAATGCCTGACGCGCCGCGCTCGCTCGCGGCGCAGGCGCACAGCCGATCCGCACGCGGGCCCGCTATTGGCGCGGCCGACCGATGATCTGCCCGACCTCGGCCAGGCGTCCTGGTTTCTCGAAATCATGCAGCGCTTCGAGCAGGCGCGGCGCGTCGTCGCCGAGGATCGCCGCGGTTGCACTGAGGAACTTTTCGTCCAGGTCGATCCAGGTCAGCGGCCGGGTGGGGCTGCCGCGAACCGCCCTGGTCTCGCCGCGCACGATGCCGTCATCGCCGTAGTCGAGTTCGATCTGCGCCTGCCAGCGCTCGACGCTGTCGGAGGCATGCAGCCGCGCCAGCGCCGTCAGCTCCTGCAACTCGGGATCCCGCATGCGCGCATCGGTAAATCCGCTCATGTCTGCGCCGTAGCCCTTGAGCCCGAGAGCCACGCAATACGCATTGCTGAACTTGCCCTCCATCGGCGAGGATGCGCTCTCCCTTCCTGCGACCTTCTTCGCCAGCGGGTTCACATGAATGCGGATCTCCCGCAGCCCGTCGCGCCGGAATCCTTCCGCCATCCCGCGCGCTGCTTCGTGGGCAGCATGGGAGAGCTGGCAGGAGGCATACGGCTTGAAGGTGTTGCCCTCGATCTGCCACGTGCGGCCGAGCGCGTCGAAGCGCGCGAGCAGCGGTTCCTGGAACAGGCAACCGAGCATTCCGCCTGGCGCATCGTCGAGAAGACTGGTGTTGGAATCCATGCCCAGCAACGCGAGTTCGGCGGCCATCACGCCGTTCATCGCCGCCTTGCCGACGTGGAAGGGCTTGCCCATGGTTCCGCCGGAGGCTTGCAGCCCGGCCGCCTGCGTGGCCGCCAGCCCCAGCGCTTTGGCAATCTGCCCGGGGGGCAGGCGCAGCAGCGCAGCCGCCGCGCTCGCCGCGGAGAAATGACCCAGCACGCCGGTCGGATGCCATCCGGCGGCCGCCAGGCGAGGCCCGACGCCCGCTCCGCCCATGGTCGTGCCGACTTCGTAACCGGTGATGAACGCGCCCAGAAACTCCCGCTCGGTGCATCCGCGGTCCGTCGCGACGGCCAGCGTCGCGGCAAGCGTCGGACCGCTGGCGTGGTAGGCAGTCTCGAAGTGCATGTCGTCGTAGTCGACGCTGTGCGACAGGGTCCCGTTGACCAGCGCCATCGGCGCCGCCGCCCCGGTGTCGCCGTAGAGATTCAGCGCGCGTCCGCTGGTGGCCCATTGCTGCATGAGCCGGCGCGCGGCGGCCGGCGCGGCATCGGGACGCGCCGCCAGCGATACCGCAAACCAGTCGACCAGACACTGCCTGGCCAGGTCGCGAATCGCGGGCGGCAGCGAGCGGTTCGCCGTGTCGCCGATGAAGCGGCAGACCGCATCGAGATTGGGAGTCGTCATTTCACCTGGCCAGGTTCGCGCCTGCTTACTCGGGCTCGATGCCGGCAGCCTTGAACAGCAGGGCGAGCCGATCGACTTCTTTCTTCAGCGCCTCCATCGACTGTTCGGGCGTGCTGGTCAGGACATCGCCCTCGCCGGCCTTTTCGATCTTGGCTCGATGCGCTTCGTTATGCGTCACCTTGTAGAGCGCGGCGTGCAGCCTCGCGACCACCGCGGCCGGCGTCTTGGCCGGCACCATCAGGATCGGCGGGACGACGGCCTCGAACGAGCCGAAGCCCGGGGTTTCCGCAACCGTTGGCACGTTGGGCAGCGACTTGACGCGCTTGGCGCTGCTCACCGCGAGCGCCTTCAACTTGCCTTCGGCGATGAGTGGCAGCACCGTCGTGACGCCGGAAAAATAGAGGTCGACGTGGCCGCCGAGGACGTCGGCGATCGCCGGCCCACCGCCCTTGTAGGGGACGTGATTCATCTCGCTGCCGCCGAGGAGATTCAATTGCACGCCGGCCAGGTGCGCCAGGCCGCCGACGCCGAACGATGCGTAGCTGATCTTACCCGGTCGCTCCTTGGCCAGCTTGATCAGTTCGGGGATGTTGTTGGCGGGCAGGCTCGGATGGGCGACGAGTACCAGCGGCTGGTAGGAGAGCACCGTCACCGGGATAAAGTCGTTGATCGTGTCGTAGGGCAGTTTCTTGTAGGCGGCCTTGTTGCCGGCGTGCGCGGGTACCGAGGTCAGGAGCATCGTGTGGCCGTCGGGCGCGGCGCGCGCCACGTATTCGGACGCCGGGATGCCGTTGGCGCCGCCGCGGTTCTCGATGATCACCGGCTGGCCCAGCTCGGTGCCGAGGTCCTCGGCAATGCGCCGGCCGGCATTGTCGATGGTGCCGCCCGCGGCATACGCGACCACGATCTTGACCGGCTTCGTCGGAAAGGACTGCGCCCCGGCTTGCGCGGGCAGCAGCATCGCGACGGCAGTCGCGCAACACGCCAGCACCGCAGCGCGTCTCGTCAGCGAAGTGACGCGCGGTTTCGCGGTCCGCGGTGAGACATGGCGGGGTAGGGATCGTTGAGTCATCGTGGTTCTCCAGTCAAGTGGGGTGATCGTTGAAAGTGGGCCGCAATTGTCAGTGCGATGCGGGTTGCGCACCGGCGGCTTCCGGTATGTCCGCCGTCGCCACGTTATACGCGGCCTTGCGGCCGGCCAGGCGTCCGGAGGTGAACGCCCATCCCAGGTGGTGGCCGTGGCCTTCGAGCAGCACGCCACCCATTCCTGAAAATCCGGCTGCATAGAGGCCGGGCACGGGTTGCCCGTCCTTGCCGAGGACCTGCAGTTCGTCCGACACGGCGACACCGCCGTCGGTGAAGTTGATCAGGTAGCGGACTGGCCCGATCGCGACGTACGGCCCGCGGTCGGCCGCCATCCTGCCCGTCCGTTCCCGCTCGGGCGACGTGTTGTACTCCGCCACGGTGCGCGTGAGCGCGGCGGCGGGAACGCCGATGCTGGCGGCAAGGGCCTCGAGGGTCGCTGCCTCATGGAAGATGTCCTTCCGGTTCCTGCGGTAGTCGGCGATCGACGCATAAGCGAACCCTGGCGCGGTCGAGACGTAGTTCGGCCAGCCGCTGAATCTGGCGGCGAGCTTCGCGTCGAAGACGAGGTAAGCAATTTGCTCCGGTTGCTGCGCGATACGGGGTCCGGGAGCGTCGAGTTCGTCGCCGAAGCGCTCGCCGTTCCGGTTCACCAGCATGGCGCCGCTCTGCAGCAACTTCGGGGAGGGGACGAGGATGCCGGTGAGAAAGCTCATGATGAACGGCCGCACGATCGCGCCCGGAAGCCGCTCCAGCATCAGGCGCATGCACCGCGTCAGCAGGCGGTTGGGCGGCAGGTTGTGGATCCACTTCGCCGGCGGCGCCTGGAAGCGGATGCCGGCGAGGTAGAGCTGCCGGTTGACCACGCTGCCCCCCAGCGCCTCGACCATGTCCTGGCCATCCCCGGTGTTGTGGATGTTGACCGGGTTCACCGCTTTCATGTGCGAGCCCAGGTAACGTGCGCGCTTGTCCTCGCTCGCGCTGTAGTCGCCGCTGCAGAGTACGACGCCGCCGCGGGCGTGGATCTCCAGCGGTCCGTCCGGCGTCTGGCACCGGATACCGGTCACCCTGCCGTCGGCCACGATGAACGCCGATGCACGAACCGAGGTCCTGATATCGACGCCGAGCGCGCGTGCGCGCCGTCCGAGATGGAAGATGTACGCGCGCGAGTTCGGCAACACCACGTGCATGCGCGGCTTGCGGTGCGGCAACTCGTTCATCGGGCCATGGAACTCGACGCCCATCGACATCAGCCAGCGCACGGTCTCCGGGACGTTGTCCACGAGCAGGCGGCTGAGCTTTGCGTTGTCGGCCAGGCCCACGCCTTGGTTGAACTTCTGGAGATCCTCGAAGTGCGCTTGCGGGCTGTCGAGAATCCCCTGCCGCAATTGTTGCGGCGTGTTGGTGGCGGTGATGGACCCGACCGACAGCGCGGTGCTGCCGCCGAGCCGTGCCGCCTTCTCGACGAGCACGACGCTGCGTCCGAGCGATGCGGCCTCGATCGCCGCGGCCAGGCCGCTGCCCCCGCCGCCGATCACGACGACGTCGGCGGCAAGCTGCGCGGCGGCGGGTGACGGTTCATTCATCGCCGGCTTCCGGTTGCGGCCAGAGCGTCTGCCGGAAATAGATCATCTTGTCGCCGCCGGTGAACCAGGACTGGCCCAGGAACTTCTTTCTCCAGGGTGTCGCCCGCGATGCCTTCAGTTGCGGCGCGTCGAGGCCGCGCGCATCGGACAGGTAGTGCAGCGCGAGATGGGTCGGGCCGCCGGGCGTGGTCTGGACGTAGCGATAGCGCCGCGTCATCGACCAGTGCCTGCAGCCGTAGATCATCGCAAGGTGCTCCTCCTCGTACCAGCGGTCGAATTCCGCGGCCCAGTCGCCGGGGACGGTGAAGCGCACGCTGTAGAGAAGCGATGCATCCTCCTGGTGGTCGGTTCCGGGTTGCAGCTTCTCGTAGGCGAGTTCCGCCAGGTCCTGCCGCAACACCATGCCGGCAGGCGCCGGCTGCGCGGCGGTGGGTCGAGGTGCGCCGGCAGTGAGTTGCGTCACTACGGCAAGCTGCGCGGTGTTGAAGGCGCAGTACAGATGCGAATTCTGCGCGCCGGGCAGCGCCGCAGCCTGCGACAGCAGCGACGTGTCGCGCCATGCCTGCGCCGCCGCCAGTTGTGCGGCGCCAGCATCGACCAGCGATATCCAGGCGAAGTGGCTCATCTACTTGGGCAGCAGCATGTCGGAGATGACGCGCACGAGTTCGACGTAGCTCTTCATGATGAGCAGCAGCACCAGGCTGGTCACGATGCCGGCGGCGAGCACCAGCCAGTGCGTCGCGAGCAGGGCAAACACGGCGACGCTGCCGAGGAAGGGCAGGGCGGCGATCAGGATCGCGATCTTGTCGCCGTGGGTGACGATCAGCTGGATGGTGGGATACTGGTTCATGGGGTTGCCCGGCGCAAGGATGACGCTAGCTTGCGGGATGTCCGCTGTCCGCGCAATTTGCGATACGTGAAGAACAGCTTCGTGGCTGCCAAACGGCTGCCGGTCCCGATCGCGGGCTCTGGCGGGCCGCATGGCCCGCCCAGTCTGCGTCACGCGCCCGCGCGTCTATTCGGGCTTGATGTCGGCCGCCTTCACGACCGCGGCCCAGCGGTCCATGTCCGCCTTGATATAGGCCGCGAACTCATCCGGAGTGCGGTAGGTGGGCTGGAGGCCCTGCTTGGCCAGGGCCTCGACCAGTTCGGGCTGGCGCAACACGTCCGCGGCCGCGGTATGAATCTGGTTCCGCACGTCGGCGGGCGTGCCCGCGGGCGCCATGAGGCCGTACCAGTAGTCCATGAGGTAGCCCGGGACGCCGGACTCGATGAACGTCGGCACGTCCGGCATCAGCGGCACCCGCTCCCTGGTCGAAACGGCGACGACCCGCAGCGATCCCGCGCGCGCGAACGACATGCTCGATGGCAGGGAGGTGAAGAGGATCATGTCCTTCTGCGAACCGATGATGTCGGCGAACACCGGGCCCACGCCCTTGTAGGGAATGTGCGTCATCTTGATCTTGGTCTCGTAGAAGAACAGTTCCGCCGCGAGGTGCGCGCCGCTGCCGACCCCGGCCGAGGCGAAGCTGAGCTTGCCGGGGTTCGCTTGCGCGAGCTTCACCAGGTCCGCGGCGGTCTTGATCGGCGAAGCCGGATTCACCACCAGCACCATCGGGGTCGAGGCGAGCGCCGTGACCGGAACGAAGTCGCGCGCAACGTTGTACGGCAGGTTCGGATAGAGGCTCGGGTTGATGCCGATCTCCGAGGTGGAACCCACCATCAGCGTCCTGCCGTCCGGCGCGGCGCGCGCGACGAACTGCGCCGCGATCGCGCCGGCGGCGCCGGGCCTGTTCTCGACGATCACCGATGTGCCGAGCTTTTCGGTGAGCTTGGGCGCGACGGTGCGCGACAGGATGTCGGTGCCGCCGCCCGGGGAGAACGGGACGATCAGCGTGACGGGACGGCCGCCGGCGAGCGACTGCGCGCCGGCCGGCAGGGTGGCGGCGGCGGTCAGCGCAACGACGGCTGCGAGAACGGCGCGGAACAAGGATCTTCGGTGCAGGGCTTTCATTGCGCCTCCTGGGTGTGAAAGTGTTCGCGCAAGAGCGCGCCGTAGCCCGCGATCGGCTCGCGGTGACCGAGCATCCGGAGCGCGCCCCAGATGCTCACCATGTTCGTCGTCAGCACCGGCTTGCCGAGCGCGCGCTCCAGCCGCTCGACGATGCTCATCGTCCACCAGTTTCCGCACGCGAGAAATATCGCCTGCGCCTCGGGGCGATCGACCGCGAGGCCGGACTCGTAGGCCGTTTCCGGATCGAGGCGGCCGACGTCGTTGTTGCGCACGACGCCCATCGCGACCTGGCTGGTGACCGCCACGCCATTGGCCTCGATGAAGGCGGCCACCGTCTTGTTGACATCTTCGCTCCATGGCGCGGCCAGCGCGACGCGGGAAATGCCGAGCACGGCGTACGCTTCCAGCATTGCGGTCGACGCGGTGGTCGCCGGCTTTCCCGACGCAGCCGTGATGCGGCGGATAAGCTCGCGGTCGTAGCCCAGGCCCTTGCGCGACGTCGGCGCGGTGGCGGCCAGCAGGATGGCCCCGACGTCGGCATCGGCGAGCTTGCGGCTCTCCTTGTCCATCTCTTCGACGATGCGCTCCGTCGAGTCCGCGTCGATGTTCGTCAGCGTCAGGCGGGTGGTGTGCAGCGAGACGGAGCGTGGCAGCACTTCGGTAAACTCGGGTTCCTGCGTCGAGTTCGACGACGGCAGCAGCAGACCTAGCCGGCGGGTTCTTGGTATGTGTGACATGGCTTCCCCTGGTTGTGGATGGACGACGACCGCCGGCATCAGCCGCGGCGCTTGTTCAGGAAACTGCGGCCGATCAGCTGGCGGTGGATCTGGTTCGTGCCCTCCCAGATCTGCGTGATCTTGGCGTCGCGCATCAGCCGCTCGACGCGGTAGTCGCAGGTGTAGCCGTAGCCGCCGAAGAGCTGCACCGCGTCGGTCGTGATGCGCATCGCGAGGTCGGAGGCGCGCATCTTCAGCATCGACGACTCCTGGCCGGTTTCGGTCTCGCCCGCTTCGATGCGCGCGGCGACGTGCCAGAGCCAGCGCTCGCACATCGCCAGATCGGTGGCCATGTCGGCGACCATGAACTGGATGCCCTGGTTCTCGAGGATGCGCCGCCCTGACTGGACGCGTTCGTTGACGTACGCGACGGCGTCTTCGAAGGCGGCGCGCGCGATGCCCAGCGCGTGCGCGGCGACGCTGGGCCGTGACTTGTTCAGGAAGTGGAACAGCATGGGAAGACCGCTTCCGGGCGCCCCGATCAGGTTGGCGCGCGGGATCCGGCAGCCGTCGAACGCAAGGGCGGCGGTGCTCGAGGCGCGCGTGCCCATCTTGCGCTCGTTGCGCACGACGTTGAAGCCCCGTGTTCCCTTCTCGATCACGGCGATCGAGATGGCGTCGCGGCCGGCGCCCAGCGGCGCCCATTTGCCGAACAGCACCAGGACGTCGCAGACGTCGCCATTGGTGATGAACACCTTGGAGCCGTCCACGACGATGTCCTCGCCGTCCGGACGAAACGTGGTCTTCATCCCGGTGGCGTCGGAGCCGGCGCCCGGCTCGGTCAGGGCGAGGGCGACCATGGCGCCATCGGCGATGCGCGGCAGCCACCGCGACTTCTGCTCATGGCTGGCGAAGTCGACGATCGGGCCGGTGGCGTGGAAATTCGTCGCCCACACGATGCCGGTCGACGCGCACGCCTTGCTGATCTCGCGGCAGCAGGCGAGGTAGACCGAGTACGACAGCTCGGTGCCGCCGTACGCCGCGGGCACGAACATCGAGTTCAGGCCCAGCTCGTTGATGTCGCGCACGTTGTCCCACGGGAACTCGCCGCTTTCGTCGTGCGCGGCGGCGCGCGGCGCGATACGCTCGGCGGCCAGCCGCTGCACGGCTTCAAGCACCTGCTTCTCGTGCTCCGGAAAGGAGAGGGAGGCGTCCAGTCGTTCCAGTACGTTCATGCCGCTTCCTCAGAGTGAGATGGAGTGCCCGCCGTCGATGCAGATGGTCTCGCCGGTCAGGAACGCGATGCGCTCGGTGAACAGGACCGCGACGAACTTCGCGATGTCCGCCGGCATTCCGGGACGGCCCGTGGCGATGCGCGCGCGCACCTTTTCGCCGTGCACCGGGTCGTTCAGGTAGTCGCGGTTGATGTCGGTCTCGATGTAGCCGGGCGCGACGTTGAGCACCGCGATGCCCTTCCTGCCCCATTCGGCCGCCAGGCACCGCGTGATCGCCGCCACCGCGGCCTTCGACGCGCAATAGGCGGCGCCGCCCTTCACGCCCATCCGGTCGAAGAACGACCCGATGTTGACGATGAGGCTGCTGCCGGCGTCGACCAGGTACGGATACGCTTCGCGCGAGGCGACGAACACGGCCAGCGTGTTCACCCGCAGCACGTCTTCGAAGTCCCCCGTCGAAAACGAGCGCGACGGCCCGTCGCGATGGATGCCCGCGTTGTTGACCAGGCCGCCGATCCCGCCGGCGCGCTCGGCCACCTGCTTGAACGCGCCGCGCAGGTCTTCCTCGCGGCTGACATCGCAGGGGATGCAGAGGAAGCGCTCCGCGAGCGCGTCGGCGTCCGCGACATCCGGCCGCGCGCCGGTGCGCGACAGGCAGGCGACGCGGCGCCCGCGCCGCGCCAGTTCGGCGGCGATCTCGGCGCCGATGCCGCGGCTCGCGCCGGTGACGATGATGGCGCGGTTGGCGCCGGTGCCGGTGCCGGCGATGACTCTGGCTTCGGTCATGTCAGTGCCCGAACTTCGCCGCGTCGGGCTTGCGGCGGTTGGCGAAGGCGTCGCCCAGTTCCTGCGCTTCTTCCGAGGCGTAGTAGGGAGGCAGCATCATGTCGTGGGTCAGGCGCGCGAGCCCGGCCACGCCCTGGTGCCGCGCGCCGAAGGCCGCCTTCACCGCGGCGAGCGCGAACGAGCCGCGCTCGGCGATTTCGAGCGCCATTTCCATCGTGGCGCGTTCGAGTTCCGCGTCGGGCACGACCTTGTTGATCAATCCCATCTGCAGTGCCTCGGCGGCGCTGAGCTTGGGATTGCGGAACCACATTTCCTTCGCGCGCTTCTTGCCGATCAGGTCCTCCAGGTACCAGGTACCGTAGCCGGCGTCGAAGCTCCCCATCATCGGTCCCACCTGGCGGAAGACCGCGCTCTCCTTCGCGATCGTGATGTCGCAGACGAGTTGCAGGACATTGCCCCCACCGACGGCAAAGCCATTGACCGAAGCGATCACCGGCTTCTGCAGCCGCTCGATCGCGTCGTACATTTCGAGCGTGGGCATCGCGCCCGCATAGAGCAGTGTTTCGGGCAGGCCTTCCTTGCGGCCGCCGATACAGAAGAACTTGGTGCCCGCCCCGGTGATGACGAGCACGCGGGTGCGCGTTTCGCGCCGCATATCCTCGATGCAATCCCTGATCTCGAGGCAGGTGACCGGCGTGAACATGTTGCCGTCGTCCGGGCGGTTGAGCGTGAGGATCCCGACCGGGCCTTCCTCCCGGTATAGGATCGTCTGGAAACTGCGTTGGGTGCCCATCAAATGACTCCTGACTTTCTGTATGAATCGATCTCTTCGGACCCCAGGCCCGCCAGTTCGGCGAGCACCGCAGCGGTGTCGGCGCCGAGCGCCGGCGGGCGGAGGTCGTAGCCCGGCGCCGCGCCGTCGAAGCGTATGCCGAGGCCGACCTGCGGGATGGGCGCGCTGTCGCTGCCATCGTCCATGGCGTAGAAGAAACCGCGCGCCAGCAGGTCGGCGTCCTCCACCACCTGGTCGACGCGATTGATGGGCCCCGCCGGCACTTTCTGCTCGCGGCACGCGGCGAGCCAGTGCGCGCGCGGCTTTTCCAGCAACAGCCGCTGGATCGTCGCGACCAGCTCCCGGCGGCGCGCCACCCGTCCGGCATTCGTCGCCAGCCCGGGATCCGCCGCGAGATCCGGCTGGCCGAGCACGGTGCAGAGCCGCCGCCAAATGGTGTCCGTGGGCACGCCGAGCGTGATGGGCTCGTCGGCCGTGGCGAACGGCTGGTAGATCGCAATCACGCTGTCCTTGGCGCCCGAGCGTCGCGGCGCCTCGCCGCTGCCCAGGTAGCTGACGATGCGCGGGGTGAGGAAGCGGGTCATGCTCTCGAGGAGCGAGACCTCGACGAAATGCCCGTTGCCCGTGCGCGCGCGATCCATCAAGGCAGCGAGGCAGCCGAGCGCGGCGTCGGAACCGCCCAGCAGGTCCGCCGCGGGCGTGCCGACCTTCTGCGGGTCATTGGCGAGCTCGCCGGTCAGGTCCATCACGCCGCTGTAGCCTTCGGCGATCAGGTCGTAGCAGGGGTCGTTCTGCCGCCCGCTGCCGATGCCGAAACCGGTGAGCGACACGTAGACGATATCCGGGCGGACCGCCTTCACCGACTCGAAATCGATGCCCAGTTTCGCGAGCACGGCGGGCAGCTGGTTGGTCACCAGCACGTCGCATTGCGCGATCAGCCGGCGCAACAGCGCCAGCCCCTCGGGCCGCGAAAAGTCGAGCGCGACGCCCCGCTTGTTGCGGTTGACGCTCAGGTACCACAGGCCGTTGCCGGCGTACGCGGGCGGCGTCCAGGCCCGCGAGTCGTCGCCAATCCCGGGGCGCTCCACCTTGATCACCTCGGCGCCGAAGTCCGCGAGCAACATCGTCGCGTAGGGGCCGGCCAGCGAGGTCGTCAGGTCGAGGACGCGGGTACCGCGCAAGAGCGCCGGCCGCCCGCCGGGCGCGCGGCGCGGCAACTGCCCGACCGGAAGCGAGTCGTTTCCGGTGCTCATGCCGCCTGCGCCACGTAGGTGCCTTCGGCGACGCCGTCGCGCAGCACGAACTTCTGGATCTTGCCGCTCGGGGTCATCGGGAAAGCCGGGATGACGACGAGGAATTCGGGGAGCTTGTACTTGGCGATGCCACGCTCCTCGAGGAAACCGACGAGCTGGGCAAGCTTCGGCTCGACGGCGCCCCGGGGCACGACAAAGGCGCAGCTCTTTTCGCCCAGCCGGTCGTCGGGAACGGCGACGACGGCGACTTCCTTCACCAGCGGGTGCTGGAGCAGGAACTCCTCCACCTCGCGCGCGCTGATCTTCAGTCCCCCGCGGTTGATGATGTCCTTCTGGCGGCCGACGATCCGCATGTAGCCTTCGGCGTCGACCGTCGCCAGGTCGTTGGTGAACAGCCAGCCGTCGGGCGAAAAGGCCTTGGCGGTCCGCGCGGGATCGTTGAAATAGCCGAGCGCGACATGCGGGCCGCGCGTGGCGAGCTCGCCAATTTCCCCCGGCGGCAGCATCCGCGTGCGCGTCTCGTCGAAGACCGCGAGCTCGCCGCCAGGCATCGCCTTGCCGTCGGTGCCCCAGAGCTTGTCCTCCGTATCGTCCGCCGGCGAAGCGCTGCCGACGAAGCACTCGGTCATCCCCCACATGCCGATCAACTGGCAGCCGAGCTTCTCGTGCGCCTCGACGCCCAGCTGGCGCGGGATCGGCGCGCCCGCGCAGCCGAAGAACCGGAACGACGACGTGTCGCGCTGGCCGGCGGACGGGCTGTCGACCAGCATCTTGACGAACGGCGTCGCCGACAGCGTGAACGTGCAGCGCTCGGCCTCGATCAGGCGCAGCGCCTCCTCCGGGTCCCAGATGTCCTGCAGCACCAGCTTGCATCCTAGCGTCAGCGCCTGGCGCATGCCCCAGAGAAAGCCGGTGCCGTGGCCCAGCGGGGAGGGCGCCCAGACGACGTCCTCGGGCGTGAGGCCGAGCAGCTTCGGCATCGTGCGGGTGCCGTACATCATCGTGTTGTGGCTGTGCATGACGCCCTTCGGCTTCGACTCCGTGCCCGAAGTGAAGACCAGGGCCGACACGTCGTCGCCGTCGAGCACGCGCGCGGGCACTGGCGACGCGGCGGGCGCGCCAAGCTCCGCGACCGGCCGCATCCGCCCGGGCGCGTCGCCGCCGACCACGAAGATCTCCTTCAGGTCGGGAAGCTCGGGCCACATCCCGGCATACATCGCCGGGTAATCGAAATTGCGATAGCGGCCGGGGATCACCGCGATCCGCGTGCGGGCGAAGCGCAGGATGTACGCGAGCTCGTTCTCGCGATAGATCGGCAGCAACGGGTTGGTCACCGCACCCAGGCGGGTCGCCGCGAGATGCAGCACGACGAATTCCGCCCAGTTGGGAAGCTGGATCGACAGCACGTCGCCCTTCTCGAGACCGAGCGCGGCGAGATGCGCGGCTGCCCGCCGCGATGCCTGGTCCAGCCCGGCGAAGTTCATCCGCTGCCCGTCGGGCGCGACGACCGCGATGGCCGCGGGCCTGGCGGCCACCGCGGCGTCGAAGTCGTCGAGGAGGGTGCGTCCCTCCCACCAACCGGCGGCCTTGTAGCGGCTCGAATTCTTCTCGGTGAGTATCGTCTGGAATTCCATCATGCCTCCCGCCGGCCGAGTCCGGCCGCTTTGCGCATCGCGAGCACGCGTGCGCGGCGCGCCGGAACGAACGCCGCGGCGCCTGTTGCTTCGTGCAGTTCACTGCAGACCTGGAAGTGCGCCTCCAGGCCGCTCTCTTCCAGCAGTTGGATCGGTCCCTTCGGGTAACCGAGGCCGAGGCACAGCGCCTGGTCGAGGTCTGCCGCGGTGGCCAGGCCTTCATCGACGCCGCGCAGCGCCGAATTCAGGTAGGGCCGCAACAGGCTGTCCACGATGCGTCCCGGCACGTCCGCACAAACGCTCACCTGCAGCCCCGCCTGTTCGAACAAGCCCTGCGCCGCCGCCAGCGCCTCCGCGGACGTGCGCGGCTGGCGGACCAGTTCGACCAATACGGAGGCCGGCAGCGCGCCCAGCCGGAAGCAGGCGAAGCCGAGCACCTTTTCTTCCACGGGGACGTCCTCGCCGGTGTGGAATGCCAGGCACTCGGTGCCCAGCTCGACGAGCACCAGCCGCTTCGCCGCGAGCTCGATCTGGCCGAGCGCGCGGGCCCGGGCCTGCGCATCGCCGCCGATGACCAGCGTCGTGTCCGCGCCTGTCGCCGCGAGGTTGAGGAGCGCGTCGCCGGCGGCGACGGAACGGCTGCCGCCCAGGTCGATCAATTCGAATCGCATCGCATCAGGCTCCGAAAGTGCCGGTGGACTCGTAGCGGTAGAAACCCTGGCCGCTCTTCTTGCCCAGGTGGCCGGCGGCGACCATCTGGCGCACGAGGTGGGGGCAAACGTGGCGCGGGTCGCGGGTCACTTCATGGAACGCCTCGCAGAGCCGCAACTGCGTGTCCAGGCCCACGAGGTCGACGAGCTGCAAAGGCCCCAGCGGATAACCCAGCGCCGTGCGCACGCCGCGGTCGATGTCCGCGGGCGCAGCCACGCCGCGCTCGACGAGCCGGATCGCATCGTTGTTCAGCGGGATCACGAAGTGATTGAGGATGAAGCCGGGCGTGTCCTTGGTGCGGATCGGGATCTGTCCCAGCGCAATGCAATGGGCCTCCGCCGCGGCCAGCGTCTCCGCGCTCGTGAGCAGGCCGGGCGTGAGTTCCACCAGCTTCATCAATTGCGCCGGCAGGCAGAAATGCATGCCGACGACCTGTTGCGGGCGCTTGCTCGCGCCGGCCAACTGCGTGATCGACAGCGTCGACGTATTCGACGCGACGATCGCTTCCGGACGCAGCACGTCGTCGAGGCTGCGCAGCAACCCCGCCTTGACCTTGAAATCCTCGAATGCGGCCTCGATCACGAGATCGGCGCCGGCCAGGTCCTCGAGGCGGCTGGTCGCGCGGGCGCGCGCGCAGGCCGCCTCGGCCTGCTCCCGCGTCATGCGCCCCAGTTCCGCCGAACGCTCGAGGAAGCGGCGCATGTCGCGCAACGCCACTTGCGCGCGCTGCCCGTCGACATCGAAGACGATCGTCTGCGCGCCGCCCCGCGCCGCCACGATGGCGATGCCGGTGCCCATCGTCCCAGCGCCGGCGACGGCTATCGTGGCCTTGGCGCGCTCACTTGGCACGGCGCGAGGCCTCGTAGTCAAGCTCGAAGTACCGGGGCCTGCCGTCGAACCACGGATCGCCCCACAACTGCTGGCCGCCATCCACGGTGAGCACTTCGCCGGTGATGAACTTGCTCGCGTCCGAGGCCAGGTAGGTGATGGCCTCGCTGATGTCCGGCGCGTCCCCGGCATGCTTCATCGGGTTCGCCTGCTGGAAACTGGCGCGGCCCGCTTCGCTGTAGTAGTTGAAGGCGTCGGTCTGGACCGTGCCGGGCGCCAGGCAGTTCACGCGGATGCGATGCTCGGCCCATTCGACCGCCACCGTCTTGGACAGGTAGACGACACCCGCGCGTGCCGCGCAGGTGTGGGAGACCTGCGGGAGCCCGCGCCAGATAACGGCGACGACGTTGATGATGTTCCCAGGCTGGCCGTGCTGTTTCCACCGCTGCGCCGCCGCCTGCATCATGTACCACGTGCCGTTGAGGTTGGTGTCGATGACCGCCAGCCAGCCCTTGGGCTTGATGTCCAGCGCCGGACTCGCGAATTGGCCTCCGGCGTTGTTGACGAGCACGTCGATCCGGCCGAATTCGTTCCAGGCCTCGTCCATCAGGTCGGACACCGCCTGCGGATCCCTGATGGTCATCGGCCGCGCCAGCACGCGGGCGCCCAGCTTTCTCAGGTCGTCGGCCGCCGCGGCCAGCCGCTCGCCGTCCCGCCCGCAGATCACCAGCGAGGCGCCGAGCCGGGCGAATTGCTCGGCAGCGGCCTTGCCCAGGCCCGTGCCGGCGCCCGACAGAAGCACCACCTTGTCCTTGAACAAACCGTCCCGGAAGACGGATTGCGGCTGCATGTTCTCTTGCATGGGTTTGCTCTCTTTCATGAATCGGGAGTCAACAGCGGCGCGTCGCCCGGTGTGCACCGCGTGCGTCAGCGGTCCTTGAAGATGGCCGCGCGTTTCTCGAGAAATGCGCGCGCACCTTCCCGGCCGTCATCGCTGCGCATGGAAATCGTCGTCAGGTCCGCCTCGATCCTGAGCCCCTCGCGCAGCGACGTGTCCCGACCGCGCAGCGCCGCATCGCGCACCAGCCGCAGCGCGAGCAGGCCGTGGCCGCTGAAGGCGCGGGCGTACTGGATGGCCGCTGCCAGCGGGTCGCCCTCCACGATGCGGTTGAGCAGCCCGATGCGCAGGGCCTCCTCGGCCGGCACCATGCGCCCGGTCATCAGCATCTCGAGCGCGATCCCCATGCCGACGAGCCGCGGCAGGCGCTGCGTGCCGCCATAGCCGGGCACCAGCCCGAGCTTCACCTCCGGCAGGCCGAACCTGGCCGCGGCGGTGCCGAGGCGGAACGTGCACGCCAGGGCCAGCTCGCAGCCGCCGCCCAGCGCATAGCCGTTGACGATGGCGACCGAAGGCAGCGGGAAGCTCTCGATACGGGAATAGATCTCTTGTCCAAGCCGCGTGCCCGCGTACTCGTCTGGGATCGAGCGCCCGAGCAGCTCACCGATGTCGGCGCCGGCGCAAAAGGCCTTTTCGCCGGCGCCGATGAAGAAGACTGCGCGCGCGTCCGAGGACTCCACCTGGTCGAGGGCGCGGCCGATCGCGCGCAGCATCTCGTAGTTCAGCGCGTTCAAGGCGGCGGCGCGGTCGATCCTGATGACCGCGAATTCGTCACGTCTGGTGAGTTCGATGGACATTCCTGCTCCTGATGGGGACAGCGCGGTCCCTTCGTTGGGACATGAGCTTGACGCACATCAGAACGCGCGGCAATTTGCCATTCACGAAGATGTGCTTTTGAAGCCTCGAAACGAGGCCGGGCGGCGGGGGGACTAGGGGCTCTGCAGGATGAAGTCGATCAACTCACGGGCGAAGACCGGCAGTTCGGCGCGGCTGCGCACGCAGATGCGCAACTCGCGCATCGCCCATTCGTCGAGCAGCTGGATCGTCTTGATCCGGATCGACTTCGCATGCCGCCGCGCCGACATTTCGGGAAGCACGCCGATGCCGACGCCCGCCTCGATCATCCGGCACATCGCGTCGAAGCTGCCGACCTGGATCCGTTGCCGGATTCCGCGCCCCAGCAGGGCCACCTCGTTCTGCAGGAACGCGTGCGTCGCGCTATGGGAATCCAGGCCGATGAAATCGTAGTCGAGCGCGTCGGCAAACTGGATGCAGGGCACGACGGCCAGCGGATGGTCGAAGGGCACCGCCAGGACCAGGCGATCCTTCTTGTAGGGCAGGGTCTCGAGCCCGTCGGCGCGCACGAGCGCGGAAATGACGCCGATATCGGCAATTCCCTCGTGCACGGCGCGCACGATCTCCGCGCTGAGCCGCTCCTGCAGATCGACGGCGATCACGTCGTGAATCGCGAAGAACTTCGCGAGCACAGCCGGCAACAGCTCGGAAATCGCCGTGGCGTTGGCGAACAGCCTGACGTTGCCGCGCACCCCCCGGGAGAAGGGCTGCATCTCGCCCTGCAGGAGATCGATCTCCTGCAGCACCTTCCGGGCGTGATTCAGGAAGACCTCGCCCGCCTGCGTCGGCGACACGCCGCGCTGCGCCCGGTAGAACAGCTGCGAGCCAACCGCTTCTTCCAGACTCTTGATGCGCAGGCTGGCCGCCGCGAGGGACAGGAAGGACCTTTGCGCGCCGCGGGTCAGGCTTCCGGCTTCCGCGACCTTCACGAAAAGGCGCAGATCGACGAGGTCGAAGTGCGGATTGTTCGGTGCGATGGCGTTCATGTGTTCTCGGTCTCGTGTGGCGCTCCAATCGTGGCGTTGCCACCCAGCCTGTCTCCTCGAGGGCCGGCCCAGGATCCGCGGCCCGCCATCCGGACGCGTGCACCCAGGATGACCGCCCGCGCCTCCGGGGCATTGTGCATGTTCTGCCTCCAGTGTCCAGCAGGCACCCATCCAGGGCTACCCCTGCGGCAAAAAAAGACTTGACACACCACCATAGCTGTCATATCATTTAAATTGTTTAGCAGGTTGTCCCCACAAGTGCCACATGCATTCGACGCGCCGGCCTGACCAGGCCAGGCGCGCCGGAGGACCGGAAAGGACGATGGAAAAGAGAAAGCTCGGCCGGACCGGTCTCGACGTGTCGCGCATCGCACTGGGCGCCTCGCCCTTCGGCAGCGTGAACCGGGCGAACGACTGGGATCCGTTCTCGATCGAGGGCCGCCGGATCGCCATCGCGACGATCCATCGCGCGCTCGACCTCGGCATCAACTACATCGACACCGCGCCGGCTTACGGGACGGGTCACAGCGAGACGCTGATCGGCGAAGTGATGAAGACGCGGCGCCACGAGTGCGTGCTCGCCACAAAGGTCTGGTTCGAGCTCAACCGGCAGGCGGTCATCGCCAGCGTGCACGACAGCCTCAAGCGCCTGCAGTCCGACTACATCGACGTCGTGCAGGTGCACGGCCGGATGTACCCCGTCGCGGAATACGAACACATCGTGCATGGCGGGCCGCTGGACGCCCTGCGCGAGCTGCGCGATGCGGGAAAGATCGGGTTCATCGGCATCACCACGGAGGAGCCCTGGACGGCGCTTCAGTTCCTGCCGCATCCGGAGTTCGACGTCTACCAGATCGCGTACAACTTCATCTACCAGGCCGCGGCGCGCCATTTCCTCATCGAGGCCGCCAAGGCATGCGCCGGTGTCGTGACCATGCGCACGATGACCTCGGGCGTCCTGCAGCGGGCGGCCGGCTACCTCGCGCCGGAATGGCAGGCGGCGCGGGACTTGTACGAGGTGAGCCTCAAGTTCGTGCTGGCCGACTCGCGCGTCCACTCCGCGCTCATCGGCATGCGCTGGCCTGAAGAGGTGGACCGGAACATCCGGCTCGCCGACAATTGGCAGCCCCCGATCGATTTCGCCACGCTGCCGCGCCTGACCGTCGACGTCTACAAGGCGGAAGACGCCGCATGAACCGGCGGGCGCGCGGTCGCGCCCTCGCACATAGCCAGAAGGGCCTTGATCGTGGATGCCCGGAAAGACAGCAAAGAAGCGGAGAATTCGTGCCCGGATCGGCGGCGCCTGGCGCGACGCGGAGAACTTCCAGGAGGTCCGCGACCCCTACCGCGGCGATGTCGTCGCCCATGCGCCGGTCTCGACCAGCCGGACTGCGACGACGCCCCCGCCGCCGCGCACCAGGCCAAGGACGTCATGGCGGCGATGCCGGGCTACGAGCGCGCGGCGCTGCTGCGCCGTGTTGCCGACGTCGTGACCGCCCGCAGCGACGAGATCGGGCGTGTCATGGCGCTCGAAAGCGGGAAGGCGCTGCGCGACTGCGTGTTCGAAGCCCAGCGTTCGGCCGATACGCTGCGCCTGTGCGCGGAAGAAGCCGTGCGCATCCAGGGCGAGCACATCCCGATGGATGCCAGCGCCATTGGCGCCGGCAAGATCGCGATGGTCATGCGCTTTCCGGTCGGCGTCGTCGCCGCGATCACGCCCTTCAACGGTCCCGTGAATCTGGCTGCCCACAAGCTCGGGCCGGCGCTCGCCGCCGGCAACAGCGTGGTACTGAAACCGTCGCCGAAGGCGCCGCTGTGCGTGCACAAGTTCGTCGAAGCCTTCATCGAAGCCGGCGTGCCTCCCGGCGCGATCAACGCCGTCTATGGCGATGCCATCGCGCCGCAGCTGGTCAGCGATCCGCGCGTGGACTTCGTGAGTTTCACCGGCTCGATCCGCGTGGGCAAGATCATCCGCAACGCTATCGGCATGAAGCGCGTCGCCCTCGAGCTGGGCGGCGTCGGACCGACCTTCGTCCATGGCGATGCCGATCTCGCTGCCGCCGCCAAGGCGTGCGCGCGCAATGCCGTGGCGCTCGCCGGCCAGAGCTGCGTTTCCGTCCAGAATGTCTTCGTGCAGAAGCAGGTATTCGAAGGCTTTGCCGAGGCCGTGTGCCGCGAGATGGACACTATCCGCTTCGGCGATCCAATGGACATGGCGACCGAGGTCGGCACGCTGATCGACGAGCAGGCCGCCATCCGGGTCGAGGGCGTGGTCGGGCGTGCCGTCGCCGCCGGAGCGCGGCTGCTGCGCGGGGGCAAGCGGCAGGGCGCGCAGCTCGACGGGATGGTCCTCACCAACGTCAAGCCCGACATGGAGGCCGTGCGCGAGGAGATCTTCGGGCCCGCCCTGACGATCCAGCCGTACGAGGAACTCGCGCCGCTCTTCGCAGCGATCAGCGACAGCCCGTTCGGCCTGCAGTGCGGGATCTACACCAACTCGCTAGCCCTGGCCCTGTCCGCGATCAAGACGATCCGCACCGGCGGCGTGATCGTCAATGGGACGTCGCGCTGGCGCTCGGACCAGATGCCGTACGGCGGGGTGAAGGACAGCGGCATCGGCCGGGAGGGGCCGAAATTCGCGATCCGCGACATGACCGAGGAACGGTTCTTCGTCCTCAACTGAACGGCCAGTGCCGCCGCAGTAAACCACCAGCACTCAAGGAGACAACGCATGACTAACTGCAATCTTGCCCGCCGCCTGTTGATCGGCGCCAGGGTCGTCCTGATCGCCGCCGCCGCGCTGGCGGCGCCACTGTCGTTCGCGGATGCGAAGTGGCCGATGGAAAAGCCGATGATGATCGTCGTGCCGTGGCCCGCCGGTTCCAGCTTCGACGTCGTCGCGCGCGTCATCGCCGCGGGCATCCAGAAGAAGTACGGCAATGTCGTCGTCGTCGAAAATCGCACCGGCGCCTCGGGCAACATCGGCCAGGCGTCGGTCGCGAAGGCGGCGCCGGACGGTTACACCTTCATCGTGACCACGCCCGGCCCGGCGGCCAACAACGTGCTGACTTTCAAGTCGCTGCCCTACAACCCGCTCACGGACTTTTCGTTCATCTCCGTGACCAACAAGGACCCGTCGGTCCTGGTCGTCCGGCGGGGCCTGAACGTGAACACCTTCGAGTTCGTCGCGTATGCGAAAGCCAATCCGGGCAAGGTGAAGATGGGCAGCCCCGGCAACGGCACCTATTCGCATGACGCAGCTCGCGCTCCAGGACCTCGCGGGAATCGAATACACACATCATTCCGTATCGCGGTCCGCCGCAAGTGCTGCAGGACCTGCTCGGCGAGCACCTGGACGCGGGCATGTCCTCGTCGGCAATTTCATGCCGCAGATCCGTTCCGGCCAGCTCAAGGTGCTGGTCATTTTCGGGGACAACCGCGATCCGGCACTGCCGAACATCCCCACCCTGATCGAGGAGGGTTACAACTTTTCCTCCCAGCCGTGGACCGGCATCGAAGGGCCGAAGGGGCTGCCGCGCGAGATCATCGTCGAGATGAACAAGACGGTGAGCGAAATTTCGGCGACAAGGCGAATGTCGAGAAGCTCGCGACATTGGGCATGACGGCGGCGCCATCGACGCCCGAGGAATTCGAGAAGCTCGTGAAGGGCGAAGTCGAGAAGTGGCGGCCGATCGTCACCAAGTACAAGGTCACGTCCGAGTGATTGCGCACAAACCCATGACACATCTTCTCGAACGCATCGCCGTCGCCGTCGCCATCGGCCTGGCCGGCGCCGTCCTTACCGCGCCGGCACTCGCGCAGGACTACCCGAACCGGCACATCCAGCTGGTCATTCCCTACGCCGCCGGCGGGGGCACCGACGTGCTGGCGCGGATCGTCGCCGAGCACCTGAGCGCGATCCTGGGACAGCGCGTCGTTCCCGAGAACCGGCCCGGTGCGGGAACGGCGCTGGCTGCCGGCGTCGTGGCACGGGCCGCGCCGAACGGCTACACGCTGCTGTTCAGCACGCTGGCGCACTCGCTTAACGCCACGATGAGCGCGAGCCTGCCGTTCGATTCGGTCAACGACTTCGAGTTTGTCGGCAAGGTCGGCCAGGTCGGCCTCGTCCTGATGACGAATCCGCAGTATGTGAAAGCGAACGACCTGCGCGAGCTCGTGAGAGCCGATGCAGCCAGCCGGGCAAGTTCCAGTTCGGATCGGCCGGCATCGGCACGCCGATGCACCTGGGCGGCGAATTGCTGAAGAACGTCACGAAGACCGACGCGGTGCACGTGCCCTACAAGGGTGAGAGTGCGGCGCTCACCGACCTGCTGGGCGGCCAGGTGAGCTTCATGCTGTGTTCGGTCACCACGTGCGCGCCACGCGCGCAGGACGGCACGCTCAAGGCGCTGGCGATCACTGGCCTCAGCCGCAGCGCGCTGGCGCCCGCGGTGCCGACGGTGGCCGAGGCGGGCTTCCCCGGGACCGAAATCAACACGTGGTTTTTCATCGCGGCAGCCAAGGGGACACCGGCCGCGGTGGTGAGCCGGCTCAACGCCGCGCTGAACGAAGTGCTGGCCGACGAGAAGTTCAAGACGCGTGCGCTGGCGATGGGTGTCGAGGTCGAAAGCCGTACCACACCGGCAGCGACCAAGGCGCTGGTGCAGTCCGAGATCGAAAAGTGGCGCCCGATCATCAAGGCCAGCGGCGCCACCAACTGACTTCGCGACCACATGCACGACGACGCGCCATCCACCTACCGCGGCAGCTATCCGAGGACCACCTTGGCGCTGCAGGATTGGCTTGCCCGCTCGCCTCGGGAACAAGCGCTGGAGTCCGGCCTGCCGATTGTCGACGCGCACCATCATCTGTACGGCGGGGCGACCGACGCCAACTTCTACCGCAAGGAGGACCTTCAGCGCGACGTCGGCGGCGGGCATCGGATCATCGGCACGGTCTACGTCGAGGGCTACGGGGCGGGGTGGCGCCAGACCGGCCCCGAAGCGCTGCGGCCGGTCGGTGAGGTCGAGCGGATCATCAACATCGCCGGAACACCGATGGAAAGCCCGGAGGGCTCCTGCCAGGTGGCCGCCGGCATCGTTGCGCATGCCGACCTGACGCAGGGCGATGCCGTCGAAGAAGTTCTGCACGCACACCTGGCGGCGGCAAAGGGACGGCTGCGCGGGATTCGCCATCACACCGCGCATGCCGATGGACTGGTCGGACGGTTCATCAAGGTGCCGCCCAAGCCCCACTTGATGGCCGACCCGTCATTCAGGAAGGGATTCGCCCGGCTCGGCCCGTCCGGGCTCGGTTACGACGCATGGATCTACCACCACCAGTTGGGCGAACTGATCGATCTGGCGGATGCCTTCCCGGACACCGCCATCGTGCTGGACCATGTGGGCGGGGTCATCGGCGTCGGTGAGCCCACGTCACGGCGTGCCGCGGTGCGCGCCCGCTGGGCCCAGGACCTGCGTGACCTGGCCGCCCGGGACAATGTTCGCGTGAAGCTCGGGGGCATGGGCATGCCGGTCTTCGGTTTCGGGTTCGAGGATCGCGAACGGCCCGCCGGGTCGGCCGAACTGGCGCAAGCCTGGCAGCCCCTGATCGACGTCTGCATCGACGCGTTCGGCACGCGGCGCTGCATGTTCGAAAGCAATTTCCCGGTCGACCAGCAGTCCTGCGGCTACATCGAGCTCTGGAACGCGTTCAAGCTCGCCAGCCGGGCGCTGTCGCCGGATGAGCGCAGCGATCTGTTCTACCGGACGGCATGCCGGATCTACCGCCTGCCGGCGCTGCAACAGATCGGCGATCGCGCGACAGCGGCGTGACGCGAACGATGAACGACGACAAGAGCCAGCGCGTGAGTTCCGCAGCGACTTCGGCGACCGGCGCGCGGCCCGCACGCGCGATCACGCGCGAGCTTGCCGCTTTCGCCACGCATGCGCGCTTTGCGTTGCTGCCAGAAGAAGTGCGGGCGGAGGCCGCGCGCGCGTTCCTGAACTGGATGGGGTGCGTGCTGGGCGGCTGCCGCGACCCCGCGGTCGCGATTGGGGTCACTGCCGACGCCGAGGCGGGTGGAAACCCGCAGGCATCGATCATCGGGCATGGGCGACGCACGCATATCGAGCGCGGTACTTCAATTGCCTGAGCTCCACCGTTCTCTCGTTCGACGACACCCATCTGGCAACCGTGACGCATCCGACCGGCCCGGTGGCGGCGGCCCTCTTCGCCTTCTGCGAAAAAGCAGGCGGTCTCGGCGAGGACTTCGTCACCGCGCTGGCGCTGGGCATCGAGATCGAGTGCCTGATGAGCAACGTCCTGTTGCTGCCGCCGGCGCGGGCCAATCTCGGACTCTTCGTCACCGGCATCACCGGACCGATCGGCGCCGCGGCCGCTCTCGGTAACCTGCTGCGACTCGACGAGCAGAGAATGCGCTGGGCGCTCGGCCTTGCCGCGGCGCAGGCCGCGGGCTTCCGCGCCACGCATGGCGCGATGGCGGCGTTCTTCATTCCGGCGCACGCGGCGCGCAACGGCGTGTCCGCGGCCATGCTCGCCGCCGGCGGGTTGTCGTGCACGGACAATGCGCTGGAAGCGCCCAAGGGCTTCGTCGACGTCTTCGGCAGCGGCGGCGATCTCGACCGCGCCGTCGACGGCCTGGGCCGGCATTTCGAGCTGCTGGCGAATGCCTACAAGCCGTATCCCGCGGGCATCGTCGCGCATCCGGCGATCGACGCCTGTCTCGAGATCGCGGGCCAGCTCCCCGCTGACGCGGCACTCGCGGCTGTGACGCTCACCGTCCATCCGCTTGCGCTGGACCTGACCGGCCGGCGCGAGCCGAATTCGCCGGTGGACGCGCAAATCAGCCTGTTCCATTGGGCAGCCGCGACGCTTGTGCAGCGGTCCGCGGGCATCGCGCAGTTGCGCCAGGATCTGCATCGACGATCCCGCCGTCGCGGCATTGCGGGGCAGCGATATCGGCGGTCGCCGATCCCGCGCCCGGCGCGACGAGGCGATCGCCGAGGTGACGCTCGCGAGCGGAGCGCGTATCCGTTCCCATATCGCCCATGCGCGGGGCAGCATCGCGAGACCCATGACCGACGATGAACTGGACGCCAAGTTCGACGCGCAGGCACGCACTGTGCTCTCTGGCGGCGCCATTATCGAGCTGCTGCGGCTTTGCCGCAGCGTGGCAACGCTCCCCAACGTCGGCAAGCAAGTCGCCGCGGTCTGGCAGTAAAGACCGGAACAGCCAATGTCCCAATCACTCACCCCCAACCCGAAGAGGTCATCCACCATGAACGGTTCACTCGCACACTTGTGCAGCGCTGTCACCCGACTGCTGCCCGCCCTTGCGTTAGCTGCATCCGGGCTTACCCAGGCCCAGGCGCCGGCCTGGCCAACCAAGGCGGTGCGTGTCGTCGTGCCCATCTCCGTCGGCGGCACGACGGACCTCCTCGCGCGTCTCGTCAGTCAGGCCATGGCGCAGGCGACGGGCCAGCCGTTCGTCGTCGACAACAGCAGTGGGCGGCCGGCGCGATAGATCGGCCGAGGTCGCCCGCGCCCCGGCCGACGGTTACACGTTGCCTGCTGCCACCACCAGCACCCACTGATTGCACAACACGTGCAGAAGAACCTGCCGTACAACGTGGTCGATGACTTCACGCCGATCGCGCTGCTGGCGGAGGCCAACAATGTGTTGCTGGGGTCGCCGTCGATCCCTGCAAAAACGGGCGAACTGCTCGCTCTGGCGAAGGAGAAGCCCGGTATCTCAACTACGCCAGCAGCGGCATCGGCCCTGGGCGCATCTGAGCTTCGAACTCTTCACGGCCCAGGCGGGCGTGAGCTTCACCCACGTTCCGTACAAGGGGACGGGGTCATCGATTGCGGACCTCTCGAGCGGGACCGTGCACCTGGCATTGGACGCTGTTCCGTCCGGGATGCCGCACGCCCAGACAGGCCGGGCGCGCGCGCTGGCGGTCAGCGGACCCAAGCGTTCCTCGCTTGCGCCGGAAGTTCCGACGATCGGCGAAACGGCTGGCGGATTCTCGGTGCTGTCCTGGTTTGGCCTGTACGGGCCGAAGGGGATGCCGCCTGAACTAGTCAAACGGATCAACGCCGAGGCCAGACAAGGCGATGCAATCGCCGGAGTTGTCTGCTTCGCTTCGCGTCGATGGGCATCGAGGCCGGTTGCGGCTCGCCCGCCGACTTCGCTGCGATGGTGGCAACCGACAGCGCGCGCTGGGGACGGCTGGTGAAGGAACGCAATATCAAACTGATTGAGCCAGACAGTGGCGGAGGAAGGCATGGAAGAAGGCGGGAAATCCACGTGGCTGGGACTGGAGGGGCGGGTCTGCGTGGTGACGGGCGGCGGCAGCGGCATCGGTCGCGCTATCGCGGTGGCGCTGGCGGAACAAGGGGCCGCGATCGCCATCCTCGACCGGAGTCAGGCGGGCGCCGATGAGTCATTGGCCTCGTTGTAAATGCCGGTGCGCAGGGCGTGTCACCTGCTTGGGACGTCGCGGATCAGGCCAGCGTCGAGGCGGCCTGCACCGCGGTTCGCGACCGCTTCGGCGACGCCCAGGTGCTCGTCAACAGCGGCGATCAGCCGTCCCGGTCCGCTCGCGAGTCTGGCGCTCGCCGACTGGAACGCGCTGCTGGCGGTCAACCTGAGCGGCTACTTCCTTTGTCTGCAGGTATTCGGCCGGGCGATGCGCGCACGGGCGACGGAGCGTTGGTGGAAGTGTCGTCGATCGGCGCGGACTTTGCGATCCTGTTCGGCGGCGCCTACAGCGTCGCGAAGGCCGGCGTGACGATGCTCTGGGTCAGCTCGCCATCGAGTGGGGCGGACGGCGTGCGCAGCAACGCCGTACTTCCCGGTTTCGTCCAGACCCCAGGACTCAGGCCGCGTACGAACAGCCGGGGGCCATGCAGCGCCGGTCCGGAGGCCATTCCGGCCAAGGTATCGGGCGGCCGGAGGAAATCGCGGAAGCCGTGGTGTTCCTGTCCAGCCTCCGTGCTCCTATGTGAACGGGGCCGAGCTCGTCGTCGATGCCGGATCCACGCGCAACCTGATGGGGCTGATTCCCGGCGCAGGTTACCAGCCGCCCGCTGCGCCGCTCCCCACCGTAGGATGGGTCGAGCGAAGCGACACCCATCGCCAGCCGCCATCCGGCGAACAAAGCCCGGTAAACTTCCTGGGCTCGAGGTGCGTCGCGCCATGCAACGCCACCTGGACACCGGCGCAACAGCCTGCGCGACCTTCCGCGCGCGTGACCGGATACTTTCACCCACCGCGTTCACGGGAGACTGCGCGATGACTTTGCCCGCCTTTTGCAACCTTTGTTGGTTGCCTTGTTGGCTACGCGACAGCGGCCAACGCTCTTTCCTGAAGAATGGCCGCCCAACCAGGAGCCGGCGAACGGATCTACCAGCCGACATTGGGACAAGGGGCAAGGGATGTCATCTGGTTGCCCACGCCCGATGCACTGGTCGCAGGCAAGCGACCGCGGCCGCGGTCACGAAGGTGACGATCTCGTCTACGACCCCGGCTGCGGCGACGGCAAGATCCTGATCGCCGCGGCGAAGCAGTTCCGCGCCCGGGCGGTGGGCATCGAGTACGAAGCCGATGGAGCTCAGCTGGCGCGCCGCAATGTCGCGCGCGCCGGCGTCGAAAGCACGGTGAATATCATCATCGGCGATATCTTCGTGGAGGACTTCACGAAAGCGACCGTGGTCACGCTGTACCTGCTGCTGGAACTCAACCTGAAGCTGCGGCCGACGATCCTAAGATGAAGCCGGGCACGCGTCGTGTCCCATCAATTCCCCATGGGCGACTGGGAACTGGATGAGCACTTCGTGGTGGAGGGCCGCGACGGCTATTCGGTTATGTGCCGGCGAGCGTCGCCGGCGAGTGGACGGTGAAACAGGACGATGGGTTGAGGAGTACCGTCTCCGCTCATGCAGCGCCACTTCAGAAGGTCGCTGGCACGCCCACTGCCGGCGGCAAGACGCAGACGTTACCGGCCTCGCTGCGCGGCAACAGACCGTCGTTCAGCTTCATCGACGCCGACAACAACTCCAGCGCGGGGCCGCTTCGTCGTCGCGGGCGACTCGATGCGCGGCGAGTACAACTGGTGGGGGGGCACCCGGACGCTCGCCACCGCGCGAAAGCGCTAGCCAGGTGGCTCCGCACGAAGATGTTCCCGGCGTCCATCACGACGCAGCCGCCCCGCTGCTGGCCCTCCTGCGCAGGCGCGATGCGATAGCGATCGTCGTCGGCATCGTCGTCGGGGCAGGCATTTTCAAGACCCCGTCGATGGTGGCAGGAGTCACGGGCGACATCGGCTGGCTGACGCTCGCGTGGTGCTGGGCGCGCTGATTTCGCTGGCGGGCGCGCTGTGCCACGCCGAGATGGCGGCCGCTTACCGGCACGTCGGCGGCGACTACCACTTCCTGACGCGCGCTTACGGGCGGCATGCGAGCTTCTTTATGCCTGGGCGCGGGCCACCGTCATCAATCCCGGCGCGATCGCGCTGCTCGCGTTCGTCTTCGGCGAGTACATGGCGCGCGTGATTCCGCTCGGGAACATGGGCGCGGCATGGTGGGCCGCGATCATTGTCATCGTGCTGGCCTTGCTCAACGTCGCGGGCTGCGCGCGTCCGCCCGCGCGCAGAACGTGCTGACCGTGATCGAGGTGACGGGGCTCGCGGCGGTGGTGGTCGCGGGCTTCTACGCCGCGGCGGGCGGGCCGGCGGATCCGGCGCCGTTCTCCTCGTCGCCTCCGCTGGGCATGCTCGGGCTGGCGATGGTGTTCGTGCTGCTCACCTACGGCGGCTGGAACGAGGCCGCCTACATCGCGGCGGAACTCAAGGGCGGCCGGCGCGCGATCGTCACCGTGCTGGTCGTGAGCATCGCGATCATCGCGGCGGCCTATGTCGCCGTGAACGCGGCGCTGCTGCACGGCCTCGCGTTGAAGGGCCTGGCCGCAAGCAAGGCGCCCGCCGCGGACGTGATGCAGCGCGCGTTCGGCGCGCTCGGGGGGCAGGGCATCGCGCTGATCGTCGCGATCGCCGCGCTCACCTCGATCAACGCGACGATGATCGTCGGCGCGCGCACCAACTATGCGATGGCGCGGACTGGACGGCGCTGCGCCTTAGCGGGCGGCTGGCATTCCGGGCGTGGTACGCCGGTTGTCGCGCATGTCGTGCAGGGCGATTTCGCTCGCGCTCGTGGCTTTTGGCGTACCGCGGTACGACGGCTTGGGAAGCGATGGTCGAGTTCACCGCCCCGGTGTTCTGGTCGTTCCTGTTTCTCGTGGGGCATCGCGCTGTTCGTGCTCCGGGCCAATGATGGCCAAACCGAGCGGGCCATATCGCGTGCCGCTGTTTCCGCTGACGCCGGATCGTCTTCTGCCCGCCTGCGCGTGGCTCGCCTGGTCGAGCGTGCTCTACGCGGCCTCCCGCGATGCGGTGCACGTGTCGCTGCTGGTGATGGCGGCTGGAGTGGTTGGGCTGCTGGTCACGCGGAAGGCAGCGTAGAACCCGTCTGTGCAAACAGGAACGCCATGCTGAGCGCCTGTCGGGTATCATCTAAAATGATTTTGACAAACATCGCAAGGTATCGTATCGTATGGAAACCGACGGATCGGGCATTCACTTGCCGACCGCAACGAGCCACTACCGATGCGGAGAAATGCGCGATGCGGATGACAGCAGCAGTCATGTATGAACAGGGCTTGCCGACGCCCCACGTCAAGAGCGAAGCCGTTCGTCATCGAGGAGGTCGAGCTGGAAGGACCCGGCGAGGGCGAGGTGCTCGTCGAAGTCCGCGCCGGACCGTGCCACGACCCGTCGTGCGGGCCGGGCTGCGAAAGCGCAAGCTGCCTGTCGTCGGCGGACACGAAGGTGCCGGCATCGTCCGCGAAGGGGCCGCGGTGTGACGCGAATGAAGGTCGGTGACCACGTGCTCATGATCGAGCGTGCGGTAGTGCTATTGCCGTCCGTGGCACCGACGGCAGGACAGCGCCTCGCGACACGATCGGCGCCTCGCGTGCCGCCGGCGGCTTGGCGAACGGCATGCGGAAGCTCAGCCGCAACGGATTGCCCTCTTCACCACAGCGGCATCTCGTCCCTTCGCCCAGTATGGGGTGACATCGCCGACCACGCTGGTCAAGACCGACCCGGCATCTCCCCTCGATGTCGCGGCGATGTTCGGCCGCGCGGTGGTAACGGGCGCGGGCAGCGTCTTCAATGCGGCGAAGGTGCGCCCTGGACAGAACGTCGCCGTCTTCGGCTTGGGCGGTGTCGGCCTCAACGCGGTGATGGCGGCCAGGATTTCGGGGCATCGGAAATCATCGGCATCGATATCCTCGACAGCAAGTTTCCGCTGGCGAAGGAACCTGGTCGCACGCGCACTCTTTCGGCCCTGGATCCGTGTTGGTCGAGAGTCGATCGCGATCTGACGCAGGGGCGGGGTCGATTTCGCCTTTCGAGGTGTCCGGCATCATGGCGGTGTTGGCGACCGCCCACGCCATCATTACGCAGGGAAGGTGGGGATTTGATCGCGTCCGCCTTCAAGTGTGTCGACCGACATGTATCAGTACACGCATGCCGAACTGGTCGGGCAGGAGAAGTCCTTCCGCGGGCTCCTTCCGGGGGCAGTGTCGTGGCGGATCGCGACCCGCCGCGCTGGCCCTCAAGTTCTACCAGGAAGGAAGGATGCCGGTGGACCGCCTGCAGAGCGGCTCGATGAGCTTCGATCAACTGAACCAGAATCTCGACATGCTCGATCGCGGCGAAGTCGTGCGCCAGATACTGCTGCCGAACGGTTGAACAACAGCAAGTCGTCAGTGTTCTGATCGCGATTTTCCTCGCGGAAATGTCCTGTCTCGATTCGCCTCAGGAGACATACTTGAACATCCACCGCAGAGCCTACTTCCTGCTGGCGGCGCTTCCGCTGCTGCAAGCCGGCGGAGTGGCGCAAAGCGATTCCCCAACCGGCCGATCAGACTGCCGTGATTGTGCTTCAGCACCGCGTCCGATACGATCACCCGGCGCCTTGGCGAGCAGGTCGGAAGACGCTCGGCCAGCCTGCGGGTCGTCGACAACAAGCCCGGCGGGCAGAGCATGATCGCGCCCGCATCGTCGCGAAAGCCCCCAACGACGGGTATACGCTGCTGGTTGGCTCGAACACGACGCATTCGGCCAATCCGTATCTCGTCAAGGATCTCGGGTACGACCCGGTCAAGGACTTCACGCCGATCACGCTGTGGACGATCAATCCACTGATGCTGGTCGTCAATCGACCTTCCCGTCCGCACCGGGCGTGTGTGAGTCGGCGAAGTACGCCAAGGAGCGGTCAGCAGGCTGGATCCGCCGGCATCGGGGGCATGCGCGGCGCTGGTGGCGGTGCAGATGCTGAAGTCGCAAACCGGCATCGACGCCCTCGGCGTCAACTACCCCGGCACGACGCAGGCTGCGACGGATCTCGCCGCCGGACGGCTCGACTTCATGATCACCGACCTGTGGGCGCCATCAAGCCCTTCCTGCGGTGCGGGCGGGGGGCCCGCATCCTCGGCATCTCGTCGAAACAAAGGCTCGCTACCTATCCGGATGTCGGCGCCCCTGGCGGAGTCCGGCCTGCCCGGCTACGAATATGCGTCTTTGGGTCGGCGTTTTAGCTCCAGCTGGCACGCCGCCTGGGATGCGCCGGATGAACCAGGCGTTCGTCAAGGCACGGGCGGATCCCGCGACTGAAAATCCCGACCTGATCCCAGGAGGACTGCAGCGGCCTGACGCCCGAGAACTTCTAGGCCTGATGTCCAGGAGAGCAGAAACGACTGTAAAAGTGCCTGACCAAAGAGGCCACCTCACACCAATGAGCACCATCACAATAAGGGTCAGGCTTGAGCATTCTAAGGAAGTCTCGTCTGACCCCGATTTCCCTCAAGAATGCCAACTCTGACCCCGGATTTGCGTCGAAGGAGGACCGATGGCCGACAATGAACTGCGCGACAAAGGCCGCGCGATGCGGCGCTAGCCCCCTGGCGCCGCGTATGCCGACAAGCCTCGATCGCGAGGTCTAAATGCCGATCCGCACATGGCGAAATTCGGCGAGGTCACGCAGGAGGTGCTCTTCGCT
>JADKEV010000077.1 GCA_016717855.1 Betaproteobacteria bacterium | reverse complement strand
ATCGCGGACCAGCCGCAGCGCGAGCAGCCGTGGCCGCTGAAGGCGCGGGCGAGCCGATGGTTTCCAGCGGATCGCCTCCACGATGCGGGTGAGCAGCCCGGATGCGCAGCCTTCTCGGCCGGCACCATGCGCCCGGTCATCGGCATCTCGAGCGCGATCCCCATGCCGATGAGCTGCGGCAGGCGCTGCGTACCGCCATGTCAGGCACCAAGCCGAGTCTCCCACCTCCGGTAGGCCGAACCTGGCCGTAGGGGTGCTGGACGCGGAACGCATGCCAGGGTCAGCTCGCAGCCGCCGCCCAGCGCATAGCTGTTCACGCGATGGCGACCGAAGGCAAGGGAAGCTCTCGATACGGGAATAGATCTCTGTCCTAGCTTTCGCGTGCCCGCGTACTAGTCTGGGGATCGAGCGCCCGAGCAGCCACTGATGTCGGCGCGGCGCAAAAGGCCTTTCTGCTGGCGCTGATGAAGAAGACTGCGCGCGCGTCCGCGTGACTTCCACCTGGTCGAGGGCGCGGCCGATCGCGCGCAGCATCTCGTAGTTCAGCGCGTTCAAGGCGGCGGCGCGGTCGATCCTGATGACCGCGAATTCGTCGCGTCTGGTGAGTCTGATGGACATTCCTGCTCCTGATAGGGACAGCGCGGTCCCTTCTGCTGGGGACGCTTGCTTCGACCGCCACGTAGGAACGCGCGGTAATTTGCCATTCACGAAGACGTGCTTTTGAAGCCTCGAAACGAGGCCGGGCGGCGTGGGTATCAGGGGCTCTGCAGGATGAAGTCGATCAACCCACCGGGCGAAGACCGGCAGTTCGGCGCGGCTGCGCACGCAGATGCGTAACTCGCGCATCGCCCATTCGTCGAGAACAGCTGGATCGTCTTGATCCGGATCGACCCGATGCCGTCGCGCCGACATTTTGCGGGAAGCACGCCGATGCGACGCCCGCCTCCAGTCATCCCGGCACATCGCGTCGAAGCTGCCGACCTGGATCCGTGCCGGATTCCGCGCTCCAGCAGGGTCACCTCATTCTCAGGAACGCGTGCGTCGCGCTGTGGGGAATCCAGGGCCGATGAAATCGTAGTCGAGCGCGTCGGCAAACTGGATGCAGGGCACGACGGCCAGCGGATGGTCGAAGGGCACCGCCAGGACCAGGCGATCCTTCTTGTAGGGCAGGGTCTCGGGCCCGTCGAGCGCACGAGCTAGGCGCAGGCGACGCCGATATCGGCAGATCCCTCGTGCATCGGCGCGCACGATCCCGCGCTTAGGCCGCTCCGCAGATCGACCGCGATCACGTCGTCAGATCGCGAAGAACTTCTGCGAGCACCGCCGGCAACGCTCGGAAATCGCCGTGGCGGCGTTGGCGAACAGCCTGACGTTGCCGCGCACCCCCGGGAGAAGGCTGCATCTCGCCCTGCAGATCGATCTCCTGCAGCACCTTCCGGCGAGTTCAGGAAGCCTTCCCCCGCCTGCAGTCGGCGACACGCCGCGCTGCGCTGATAGACAGCCGCAGCCAACTGCTTTTCAGAGACTCTTGATGCGCAGGCTGGCCGCCGCGAGGACAAAAAAGGAAGGGACCTTTGCGCGCCGCGGGTCAGGCTTCCGGCTTCCGCGACCTTCACGAAAAGGCGCAGATCCACTAGGTCGAAGTGTGGATTGTTCGGTGCGATGGCGTTCGCATTTCTCGGTCTCGTATGGCGCTCTAACCGCGGCGCGTTGCCACCCAGCCTGTCTCCTCGAGGGCCGGCCCGGGATCATCGGCCCAACATCCGGTCATGCGCGCCACCGGGATGACCTCGCCCGCCTCCGGGGCGTTGTTAATGTTCTGCCTCCCCAGTGTCCAGCACGCACACATCCAGAGCTACCCTGCGGCCAAAAAAAGGACTACACACCATAGCTGTCAGCTCATTAAATTGTTTGGCAGATTGTCCCCAAGTGCCCCATGCATTCCACGCGCCGGCCTATCCAGGCCAGGCGCGCCGGAGGACCGGAAAGGACGATGGAAAAGAGAAACCAGCCCGGACCGGTCTCGACGTGTCGCGCATCGCACTGGGCGCCTCGCCCTTCGGCAGCGTGGACCGGGCGAACGGCTGGATCCGTTCTCGATCGAGGGCCGCCGGATCGCCATCGCGACGATCCATCGCGCGCTCGACCTCGGCATCAACTACGCACCGATACCGCGCCGGCTTACGGGACGGGTGCCACAGGAGACGCTAATCGGCGAAGTGGTGAAGACGCGCCACGAGTGCGTGCTCGCCCACAGAGGTCTGGTTCGAGCTCAACCGGCAGGCGGTCTGTCGCCAGCGTGCGGTAAAGCAAACCTCAGCGCCTGCAGTCCGGACCATCAGACGTCGTGAGGTGCACGGCCGGATGCCCCGTCGCGGAATACGGAACACATCGTGCATGGCGGGCCGCTGGACGCCCTGCGCGAGCTGCGCGATGCGGAAAGATCGGTTCATCGGCATCACCACGGAGGAGCCCCTGGACGGCTCTTCAGTTCTGCCGCATCCGGAGTTCGACGTCGCAGATCGCGTACAACCCATTTACCAGGCCGCGGCGCGTCATTTCCTCATCGAGGCCGCCAAGGCAGGCGCCGGTGTCGTGACCATGCGCACGATGACCTCGGGCGTCCTGCAGCGGGCGGCCGGCTACCTCGCGCCGGAGTGGCAGGCGGCGCGGGACTTGTACGAGGTGAGCCTCAAGTTCGTGCTGGCCGACTCGCGCGTCCACTCCGCGCTCATCGGCATGCGCTGGCCCGAAGAGGTCGACCGGAACATCCGGCTCGCCGACAACTGGCAGCCCCCGATCGATTTCGCCACGCTGCCGCGCCTGACCGTCGACGTCTACAAGGCGGAAGACGCCGCATGAACCGGCGGGCGCGCGGTCGCGCCCCTCGCACATAGCCAGAAGGAGCCTTGATCGTGGATGCCCGGAAAGACAGCAAAGAAGCGGAGAGAATTCGTGCCCGGATCGGCGGCGCCTGGCGCGACGCGGAGAACTTCCAGGAGGTCCGCGACCCCTACCGCGGCGATGTCGTCGCCCATGCGCCGGTCTCGACCAGCCGGGACTGCGACGACGCCCTCGCCGCCGCGCACCAGGCCAAGGACGTCATGGCGGCGATGCCGGGCTACGAGCGCGCGGCGCTGCTGCGCCGTGTTGCCGACGTCGTGACCGCCCGCAGCGACGAGATCGGGCGTGTCATGGCGCTCGAAAGCGGGAAGGCGCTGCGCGACTGCGTGTTCGAAGCCCAGCGTTCGGCCGATACGCTGCGCCTGTGCGCGGAAGAAGCCGTGCGCATCCAGGGCGAGCACATCCGGATGGATGCCAGCGCCATTGGCGCCGGCACGATCGCGATGGTCATGCGCTTTCCGGTCGGCGTCGTCGCCGCGATCACGCCCTTCAACGGTCCCGTGAATCTGGCTGCCCAGGCTCGGGCTCGGCGCTCGCCGCCGGCAAACAGCGTGTACTGAAACCGTCGCCGAAAGGCGTCGCTGTGCGTGCACAAGTTCGTCGAAGCCTTCATCGAAGCCGGCGTGCCTCCCGGCGCGATCAACGCCGTCTATGGCGATGCTATCGCGCCGCAGCTGGTCAGCGATCCTCGCGTGGACTTCGTGAGTTTCACCGGCCTGATCCGCGTGGGCAAGATCATCCGCAACGCTATCGGCATGAAGCGCGTCGCCCTCGAGCTGGGCGGCGTCGGACCGACCTTCGTCCATGGCGATGCCGATCTCGCTGCCGCCGCCGAAGGCGTGCGCGCGCAATGCCGTGGCGCTCGCCGGCCAGAGCTGCGTTTCCGTCCAGAATGTCTTCGTGCAGAAGCAGGTATTCGAAGGCTTTGCCGAGGCCGTGTGGCCGCGAGATGGACACTATCCGCTTCGGCGATCCAATGGACATGGCGACCGAGGTCAGCACGCTGATCGACGAGCAGGCCGCCATCCGGGTCGAGGGCGTGGTCGAGCGCGCCGTCGCCGCCGGAGCGCGGCTGCTGCGCGGGGGCAAGCGGCAGGGCGCGCAGCTCGACGGGATGGTCCTCACCAACGTCAAGCCCGACATGGAGGCCGTGCGCGAGGAGATCTTCGGGCCCGCCCTGACGATCCAGCCGTACGAGGAACTCGCGCCGCTCTTCGCAGCGATCAGCGACAGCCCGTTCGGCCTGCAGTGATCTACACCAACTCGCTAGCCCTGGCCCTGTCCGCGATCAAGACGATCCGCACCGGCGGCGTGATCGTCAATGGGACGTCGCGCTGGCGCTCGGACCAGATGCCGTACGGCGGGGTGAAGGACAGCGGCATCGGCCGGGAGGGGCCGGAAATTCGCGATCCGCGACATGACCGAGGAACGGTTCTTCGTCCTCAACTGAACGGCCAGTGCCGCCGCAGTAAACCACCAGCACTCAAGGAGCCAACGCCGACGAACGCAATCTTGCCCGCCGCCTGTTGATCGGCGCCGGGTCGTCCTGATCGCCGCCGCCGCGCTGGCGGCGCCACTGTCGTTTGCGGATGCGAAGTGGCCGATGGAAAGCCGATGATGATCGTCGCCGTGGCCCGCCGGTTCCAGCTTCGACGTCGTCGCGCGTCATCGCCGCGGGCATCCAGAAGAAGCACGGCAATGTCGTCGTCGTCGAAAAATCGCACCGGCGCCTCGGGCAACATCGGCCAGGCGTCGGTCGCGAAGGCGGCGCCGGACGGTTACACCTTCATCGTGACCACGCCCGGCCCGGCGGGCCAACAACGCTGACTTTCAAGTCGCTGCCCTACAACCCGCTCACGGACTTTCGTTCATCTCCGTGACCAACAAGGACCCGTCGGTCCTGGTCGTCCGGCGGGGCCTGAACGTGAACACCTTCAAGGGTTCGTCGCGTATGCGAAAGCCAATCCGGGCAAGGTGAAGATGGGCAGCCCCGGCAACGGCACCTATTCGCACTGACGCAGCTCGCGCTCCAGGACCTCGCGGGAATCGACTACAACATCATTCCGTATCGCGGTCCGCCGCAAGTGCTGCAGGACCTCGCTCGGCGAGCACCTGGACGCGGGCATGTCCCCTCTCCGGCAATTTCATGCCGCAGATCCGCTCCGGCCAGCTCAAGGTGCTGGCCATTTTCGGGGACAACCGCGATCCGGCACTGCCGAACATCCCACCCTGATCGAGGAGGGTTACAACTTTCCTCCCAGCCGTGGACCGGTATCGAAGGGCCGAAGGCTGCCGCGCGAGATCATCGTCGAGATGAACAAGACGGTGAGCGAAATTCGTCGGGACAAGGCGAATGTCGAGAAGCTCGCGACATTGGGCATGACGGCGGCGCCATCGACGCCCGAGGAATTCGAGAAGCTCGTGAAGGGCGAAGTCGAGAAGTGGCGGCCGATCGTCACCAAGTACAAGGTCACGTCCGGTGATTGCGCACAAACCCATGACATCTTCTCGAACGCATCGCCGTCGCCGTCGCCATCGGCCTGGCCGGCGCCGTCCTTACCGCGCCGGCACTCGCGCAGGACTACCCGGAAACCGGCAATCCAGCTGGTCATTCCTGCGCCGCCGGGGGCACCGACGTGCTGGCGCGGATCGTCGCCGACACCTGAGCGATCCTGGGACAGCGCGTCGTTCCCGAGAACCGGCCCGGTGCGGGAACGGCGCTGGCTGCCGGCGTCGTGGTACGGGCCGCGCCGAACGGCTACACGCCGCTGTTCAGCACGCTGGCGCAATCCGCTTAACGCCACGATGAGCAGCGAGCCTGCTGTTTGATCTGGTCAACGACTCCGGAGTTTGTCGGCCGCAAGGTCGGCCAGGTCGGCCCCGTCCTGATGACGAATCCGCAGTATGTGAAAGCGAACGACCCGCGCGAGCTCGTGAGCATGATGCGCAGCCAGCCGGGCAAGTTCCAGTTCGATCGGCCGGCATCGGCAAGCTGATGCACCTGGGCGGCGAATTGCTGAAGAACGTCACGAAGACCGACGCGGTGCACGCCCTACAAGGGTGAGAGTGCGGCGCTCACCGACCCGCTGGGCGGCCAGGTGAGCTTCATGCTGTGTTCGGTCACCACGTGCGCGCCACGCGCAGGGACGGCACGCCTGGCGCTGGCGATCACTGGTCTCAGCCGCAGCGCGCTGGCGCCCGCGGTGCCGACGGTGGCCGAGGCGCTTCCTGGGACCGAAATCAACACGGGTTTTTCATCGCGGCAGCCAAGGGACACCGGGCCGCGGTGGTGAGTGCCGGCTCAACGCCGCGCTGAACGAAGTGCTGGCCGACGAAAAGTTCGCGACGCGTGCGCTGGCGATGGTGTCGAGGTCGAAAGCCGTACCACACCGGCAGCGACCAAGGCGCTGGTGCAGTCCGGAGAGTCGAAAAGTGGCGCCCGATCATCGGTCGGCCAGCGGCGCCAACCAACTGACTTCGCGACCACATGCACGACGACGCGCCATCCACCTACCGCGGCAGCTATCCGAGGACCACCTGGCGCTGCAGGATTGGCTTGCCCGCTCGCCCGGGAACAAGCGCTGAGTCCGGCCTGCCTGATTGTCGACGCGCACCATCATCTGTACGGCGGGGCGACCGACGCCAACTTACCGCGCGACCTTCAGCGCGACGTCGGCAGCGGGCATCGGATCATCCGGGCACGGTCTACGTAGGGCTACGGGGGCGGTGGCGCCAGACCGGCCCCGGAAGCGCTGCGGCCGGTCGGTGAGGCCGATCGGATTATCGACATCGCTGAACACTGACGGAAAGCCCCGGAGGGCCTGCTGCCAGGTGGCCGCCGGCATCGTTGCGCATGCCGACCTGACGTGGCAGGGCGATGCCGTCGAAGAAGTTCTCGGACGCACATCTGACGGCGGCAAGGGACGGCTGCGCGGGATCCGCCATCACACCGCGCATGCCGATGGACTGGTCGGACGGTTCATCAAGGTGCCGCCCAAGCCCCACTTGATGGCCGACCCGTCATTCAGGAAGGGATCTGCCCGGCCTGGCCCGTCCGGGCTGGTTACGACGCATGATCTACCACCACCAGTTGGGCGAACTGATCGATCTGGCGGATGCCTTCCGGACACCGCTATCGTGCTGGACCATGTGGGGCGGGGTCATCGGCGTCGGCGAGCCCAGGTCCAAGCGCGCCGCGGTTCTCGCCCGCTGGACCCAGGACCGCGCGAACTGGCCGCGAGGGATCAGCGTCTACGTGAAGCTCGGAGGCATGGGCATGCCGGTCTTCGGTTTCGATCTGAGGAACGCGAAATGCCCGCCAGGTCGGCCGAGCTGGTCAAGCCTGGCAGCCCCTGATCGACGTCTGCACGACGCGCCCGGCACGCGGGGCGCTGCATGTTCGAAAGCAATTTCCGGTCGACCAGCAGTCCTGCGGCACATCGAGCCTGGAACGCGTTCAAGCTCGTTACCCGGCGCTGTCGCCGGAGGAGCGCAGCGATCTGTTCTACCGACGGCATGCCGGATCTGCTTGCCCGCCGGCGCTGCAACAGATCGGCGATCGCGCGACAGCGGCTTGACGCGAACGATGAACGACGACAAGAGCCAGCGTGAGTTCCGCAGCGACTTCGGCGACCGGCGCGCGGCTCCGCACGCGCGATCACGCGCGAGCTTGCCGCTTTCGCCACGCATGCGCGCTTTGCGTTGCTTGCCAGAAGAAGTGCGGGCGGAGGCCGCGCGCGCGTTCCTGAACTGGATGGGGTGCGTGGGTGGCTGCCGCGACCCCGCGGTCGCGATTGGTGGTCACTGCCGACGCCGAGGCGGTGGAAACCCGCAGGCATCGATCATCGGGCATGGGCGACGCACGCATATCGCGAGCGCGGCATTTCTCAATTGCCTGAGCTCCACCGTTAACTCTCGTTCGACGACACCCATCTGGCAACCGTGACGTATCCGACCGGCCCGGTGGCGGCGGCCCTCTTCGCCTTCTGCGAAAAGCAGGCGGTCTCGGGCGAGGACTTCGTCACCGCGCTGGCGCTGGGCATCGAGATCGAGTGCCGGATGAGCAACGTCCTGTTGCTGCCGCCGGCGCGGGCCAATCTCGGACTCTTCGTCACCGGCATCACCGGACCGATCGGCGCCGCGGCCGCTCTCGGTAACCTGCTGCGACTCGACGAGCAGAGAATGCGCTGGGCGCTCGGCCTTGCCGCGGCGCAGGCCGCGGGCTTCCGCGCCACGCATGGCGCGATGGCGGCGTTCTTCATTCCGGCGCACGCGGCGCGCAACGGTGTGTCCGCGGCCATGCTCGCCGCCGGCGGGTTGTCGTGCACGGACAATGCGCTGGAAGCGCCCAAGGGCTTCGTCGACGTTCCGGCAGCGGCGGCGATCTCCTGACCGCGCCGTCGACGGCCTGGGCCGGCATTTCGAGCTGCTGGCGAATGCCTACTAGCCGTATCCCGCGGGCATCGTCGCGCATCCGGCGATCGACGCCTGTCTCCGAGATCGCGGGCCGGCCTCGCTGACGCGGCACCTCGCGGCTGTGACGCTCACCGTCCATCCGCTTGCGTTGGACCCGACCGGGCCGGCGCGAGCCGAATTCGCCGGTGGACGCGCAAATCAGCCTGTTCCATTGGGCAGCCGCGACGCTTGTGCAGCGGTCCGCGGGCATCGCGCAGTTGCGCCAGGACTGCATCGACGATCCCGCCGTCGCGGCATTGCGGGCGCGCATATCGGCGGTCGCCGATCCCGCGCTCCGGCGCGACGAGGCGATCGCCGAGGTGACGCTCGCGAGCGGAGCGTGTATCCGTTCCCATATCGCCCATGCGCGCGGCAGCATCGCGAGACCCATGACCGACGATGAACTGGACGCCAAGTTCGACGCGCAGGCACGCACTGTGCCTCTGGCGGCGCTTCATTATCGAGCTGGTCGCTGCGGCTTTGCCGCAGCGTGGCAACGCTTCCCAACGTCGGCAAGCAACGACTGCTGCCCGCCCTTGCGTTAGCTGCATCCGGGCTTACCCAGGCCCAGGCGCCGGCCTGGCCAACCAAGGCGGTGCGTGTCGTCGTGCCCATCTCCGTCGGCGGCACGACGGACCTCCTCGCGCGTCTCGTCAGTCAGGCCATGGCGCAGGCGACGGGCCAGCCGTTCGTCGTCGACAACAAGGCGGGCGCGGCCGGCGCGATAGGATCGGCCGAGGTCGCCCGCGCCCCGGCCGACGGTTACACGCTGCTCGTTGCCACCACCAGCACCCACTCGATTGCACAACACGTGCAGAAGAACCTGCCGTACAACGTGGTCGATGACTTCACGCCGATCGCGCTGCTGGCGGAGGCCAACAATGTGTTGCTGGGGTCGCCGTCGATCCCTGCAAAAAACGTGGGCGAACTGCTCGCTCTGGCGAAGGAGAAGCCCGGGTATCTCAACTACGCCAGCAGCGGCATCGGCCCTGGGCGCATCTGAGCTTCGAACTCTTCACGGCCCAGGCGGGCGTGAGCTTCACCCACGTTCCGTACAAGGGGACGGGGCCATCGATTGCGGACCCCGAGCGGGACCGTGCACCTGGCATTGACGCCGTTCCGTCTGGGATGCCGCACGCCCAGACAGGCCGGGCGCGCGCGCTGGCGGTCAGCGGACCTAAGCGTTCCTCGCTTGCGCCGGAAGTTCCGACGATCGGCGAAACGGTCAAGGGATTCTCGGTGCTGTCCTGGTTTGGCCTGTACGGGCCGAAGGGGATGCCGCCTGAACTAGTCAAACGGATCAACGCCGAGGTCAACAAGGCGATGCAATCGCCGGAGTTGTCTGCCCGCTTCGCGTCGATGGGCATCGAGGCCGGCCGCGGCTCGCCCGCCGACTTCGCTGCGATGGTGGCAACCGACAGCGCGCGCTGGGGACGGCTGGTGAAGGAACGCAATATCAAACTGGATTGAGCCAGACAGTGGCGGAGGAAGGCATGGAAGAAGGCGGGAAATCCACGTGGCTGGGACTGGAGGGGCGGGTCTGCGTGGTGACGGGCGGCGGCAGCGGCATCGGGCGCGCCATCGCGGTGGCGCTGGCGGAACAAGGGGCCGCGATCGCCATCCTCGACCGGAGTCAGGCGGGCGCCGATGAGTCATTGGCCCTCGTTGCAAATGCCGGTGCGCAGGGCGTGTCACTCGCTTGCGACGTCGCGGATCAGGCCAGCGTCGAGGCGGCCTGCACCGCGGTTCGCGACCGCTTCGGCGACGCCCAGGTGCTCGTCAACAACGCGGCGATCAGCCGTCCCGGTCCGCTCGCGAGTCTGGCGCTCGCCGACTGGAACGCGCTGCTGGCGGTCAACCTGAGCGGCTACTTCCTTTGTTCGCAGGTATTCGGCCGGGCGATGCGCGCACGGGGCGACGGAGCGTTGGTGCATGTGTCGTCGATCGGCGCGGACTTTGCGATCCCGTTCGGCGGCGCCTACCAGCGTCGCGAAGGCCGGCGGTGACGATGCTCTCGGGTCAGCTCGCCATCGAGTGCCGGACGGCGTCGCAGCAACGCCGTACTTCCGGGTTTCGTCCAGACCCCCAGGACCCAGGCCGCGTACGAACAGCCGGGAGCCATGCAACGCCGGTCCGAAGCCATTCCGGCCAAGCGTATCGGGCGGCCGGAGGAAATCGCGGAAGCCGTGGTGTTCCTGTCCAGCCCCCGTGCCTCCTATGTGAACGGGGCCGAGCTCGTCGTCGATGCCGGATTCACGCGCAACCTGATGGGCCTGATTCCCGGCGCAGGTTACCAGCCGCCCGCTGCGCCGCCCCCACCGTAGGATGGGTCGAGCGAAGCGACACCCATCGCTAGCCGCCATCCGGCGGAACAAAGCCCGGTAAACTTCCGGGCTCGAGGTGCGCGTCGCGCCATGCAACGCCACTTCGACACCGGCGCAACAGCCTGCGCGACCCTCCGCGCGCTGCGACCGGATACTTTCACCCACCGCGTTCACGGGAGACTGCGCGATGACTCTTGCCCGCCTTTTTGCAACCTTGCTGGCTGCCTTGTTGGCCGCGACAGCGGCCAACGCTCTTTCCGAAGAATGGCCGCCCAACCAGGAGCTCGGCGACCGGATCTACCAGCCGACATTGGGACAAGCGGGCAAGGATGTCATCTGGTTGCCCACGCCCGATGCGCTGGTCGTGCGCATGCTGACCGCGGCCGCGGTCACGAAGGACGATCTCGTCTACGACCTCGGCTGCGGCGACGGCAAGATCCCGATCGCCGCGGCGAAGCAGTTCGGCGCCCGGGCGGTGGGCATCGAGTACGAAGCCGACATGGCCCAGCTGGCGCGCCGCAATGTCGCGCGCGCCGGCGTCGAAAGCACGGTGAATATCATCACCGGCGACATCTTCGTGGAGGACTTCACGAAAGCGACCGTGGTCACGCTGTACCTGCTGCCGGAACTCAACCTGAAGCTGCGGCCGACGATCCTCAAGATGAAGCCGGGCACGCGCGTCGTGTCCCATCAATTCCCCATGGGCGACTGGGAACCGGATGAGCACTTCGTGGTGGAGGGCCGCGACGGCTATCTTTGGTACGTGCCGGCGAGCGTCGCCGGCGAGTGGACGGTGAAACAGGACAATGGGGCCGAGAGCACCGTCTCGCTCATGCAGCACAACCAGAAGGTCGCCGGCACGCTCACCGCCGGCGGCAAGACGCAGACGCTGCTCGGCCCCTCGCTGCGCGGCAACAGACTGTCGTTCAGTTTTGTCGACGCCGACAACAACCTGCGCGCGGCCCGGTTCCTGGTCGCGGGCGACTCGATGCGCGGCGAGTACAACTGGTGGGGGGGCACCCGGACGCTCGCCACCGCGCGAAAGCGCTAGCCAGGTGGCTCCGCACGAAGATGTTCCTGGCGTCCATCAGGACGCGGCGGCCCCGCTGCTGGCCCTCTTGCGCAGGCGCGATGCGATAGCGATCGTCGTCGGCATCGTCGTCGGGGCAGGCATTTTCAAGACCCCGTCGATGGTGGCAGGAGTCACGGGCGACATCGGCTGGCTGACGGTCGCGTGGGTGCTGGGCGCGCTGATTTCGCTGGCGGGCGCGCTGTGCTACGCCGAGATGGCGGCCGCTTACCGGCACGTCGGCGGCGACTACCACTTCCTGACGCGCGCGTACGGGCGGCACGCGAGCTTCCTCTACGCCTGGGCGCGGGCCACCGTCATCAATCCCGGCGCGATCGCGCTGCTCGCGTTCGTCTTCGGCGAGTACATGGCGCGCGTGATTCCGCTCGGGAACATGGGCGCGGCATGGTGGGCCGCGATCATTGTCATCGTGCTGACCTTGCTCAACGTCGCGCGGTTGCGCGCGTCCGCCCGCGCGCAGAACGTGTTGACCGTGATCGAGGTGACGGGCTCGCGGCGGTGGTGGTCGCGGGCTTTGTACGCCGCGGCGGGCGGGCCGGCGGATCCGGCGTCTCTCTTCTCGTCGCCTCCGCTGGGCATGCTCGGGCTGGCGATGGTGTTCGTGCTGCTCACCTACGGCGGCTGGAACGAGGCCGCCTACATCGCGGCGGAAATTGCGCGGCGGCCGGCGCGCGATCGTCACCGTGCTGGTCGTGAGCATCGCGATCATCGCGGCGGCCTACATCGCCGTGAACGCGGCGCTGCTGCATGGCCTCGCGTTGAAGGGCCTCGCCGAAAGCAAGGCGCCCGCCGCGGATGTGATGCAACGCGCGTTCGGCACGCTTGGGGGCCAGGGCATCGCGCTGATCGTCGCGATCGCCGCGCTCACTTCGATCAACGCGACGATGATCGTCGGCGCGCGCACCAACTATGCGATGGCGCGCGACTGGACCGCGCTGCGCTTCATGGGCGGCTGGCATTCCGGGCGTGGCACGCCGGTTGTCGCATGTCGTGCAGGGCGCGATTTCGCTCGCGCTCGTGGCTTTTGGGCGCGCTGCAGCACGACGGCTTCGAAGCGATGGTCGAGTTCACCGCCCCGGTGTTCTGGTCGTTCCTGTTTCTGGTCGGGATCGCGCTGTTCGTGCTACGGGCCCGGGATGGCCAGACCGAGCGGCCCTACCGCGTGCCGCTGTTTCCGCTGACGCCGATCGTCTTCTGCCTCGCCTGCGCGTGGCTCGCCTGGTCGAGCGTGGCCTACGCGGCCTCCCGCGACGCGGTGCACGTGTCGCTGCTGGTGATGGCGGCCGGCGTGGTTGCGCTGCTGGTCACGCGGAAGGCAGCGTAGAACCCGTCTGTGCAAACAGGAACCCATGCTGAGCGCCTGTCGTATATCATCTAAATGATTTGACAAACATCGCAAGGTATCGTATCGTATGGAAACTGACGGATCGGCCATTCACTTGCCGACCGCAATGAGCCACTACCGATGCGGAGAAATGCGCGATGCGGATGACAGCAGCAGTCATGTATGAACAGGGCTTGCCGACGCCCTACGTCAAGAGCAAGCCGTTCGTCATCGAGGAGGTCGAGCTGGAAGGACCCGGCGAGGGCGAGGTGCTCGTCGAAGTCCGGGCGCTGCCGGACTGTGCCACTCTGACCTGTCGTAAGTGGCCGGCTGCGAAAGCGCAAGCTGCCTGTCGTCGGCGGACAATGAAGGTGCCGGCATCGTCCGCGAAGTGGGCCGCGGCGTGACGCGATTGAAGGTCGGTGACCACGTGGTCATGACCGTGGCTTGCGGCTGTGGCTATTGCCGTCCGTGCACCGACGGCAGGACAGCGCTCTGCGACACGATCGGCGCCTCGCGCGCCGCCGGCGGCTTGGCGAACGGCATGCGCAAGCTCAGCCGCAACGGATTGCCCCTCTTTCACTACAGCGGCATCTCGTCCTTCGCCCAGTATGCGGTGACATCGCCGACCACGCTGGTCAAGGCCGACCCGGCAATTCCCCTGGATGTCGCGGCGATGTTCGGCTGCGCGGTGGTCACGGGCGCGGGTAGCGTCTTCACGCGGCGAAGGTGCGCCTGACAGAACGTCGCCGTCTTCGGCTTGGGCGGTGTCGGCCTCAACGCGGTGATGGCGGCCAGGATTTCCGGGGCATCGGAAATCATCGGCATCGATATCCTCGACAGCAAGTTTCCGCTGGCGAAGGAACTCGGCTGCACGCGCACTCTTTCGGCCCTGGATCCGAAGCTGGTCGAGACGATCAAGGATCTGACGCAGGGCGGGGTCGACTTCGCCTTCGAGGTGTCCGGCAACAAGGCGGCGATGGCGTCCGCCAATGCCATCACGCGCAAAGGTGGGGATGTGATCTGCGTCGGCCTCGGTGCGTCGACCGACATGTATCAATACGCGCATGCCGAACTGGTCGGGCAGGAGAAGTCCTTCCGCGGCTCCTTCATGGGCAGCGGCGTGGCGGAGCGCGACCTGCCGCGCTATCTCAAGTTCTACCAGGAAGGAAAGATGCGCTGGTGGACCGCTTGCAGAGCGGCTCGATGAACTTCGATCAGCTCACCCACAATCTCGACATGCTCGATCGCGGCGAAGTCGTGCGCCAGATCCTGCTGCCGAACGGCTGAACAAATCGGCAAGTCGGGGGCAGAGGTAGCATTCCACAGACGGGTTCTCTGATCGCGATTTTCCCCTCGCGGAATGCTAACTCCCACCCCGATTCGCCTCTAGGAGATATACTTGAACATCCACCGCAGAGCCTACTTCCTGCTGGCGCGCTTCCGCTGCCGTAAGCCGGCGGAGTGGGGGCGCAAAGCGATTTCCCCAACCGGCCGATCAAGATCGTCGTGACCGTGCCTCCGGGCACCGCGTCCGATACGATCACCCGGCGCCTTGGCGAGCAGGTCGGGAAGACGCTCGGCCAGCCCGTGGTCGTCGACAACAAGCCCGGCGGGCAGAGCATGATCGCGGCCCGCATCGTCGCGAAAGCCCCCAACGACGGGTATACGCTGCTGGTTGGCTCGAACACGACGCATTCGGCCAATCCGTATCTCGTCAGCGATCTCGGGTACGACCCGGTCTGGGACTTCACGCCGATCACGCTGTGGACGATCAATCCACTGATGCTGGTCGTCAACGCGGACCTTCCCTGTCCGCACCGCGCAGGGAGCTTTCCGTGAAGTACGCTGTGGAGCGGCCGGGCAAGCTGAACTACGGCATCGGTAACGTGGGTGGCCTGGTGGCGGTGCAGATGCTGAAGTCGCAAACCGGCATCGACGCCCTCGGCGTCAACTACCCCGGCACGACGCAGGCTGCGACGGATCTCGCCGCCGGACGGCTCGACTTCATGATCACCGACCCGGGGGTCATCAAGCCCTTCCTGCAGGCGGGTAAGCTCCGCATCCTCGGCATCTCGTCGAAACAAAGGCTCGCTACCTATCCGGATGTCGCGCCCCTGGCGGAGTCCGGCCTGCCCGGCTACGAATATGCGTCTTGGGTCGGCGTTTTCGCTCCCGCCGGCACGCCGCCCGAGGCTGTGCGCCGGATGAACCAGGCGTTCGTCAAGGCACTGGCGGATCCTGCGACCGAAAAATTCCTGACCGATCTGGGGATGATTGCAGCGGGCTGACGCCCGAGAATTTCCAGGCCTATGTCCAGGAGCAGAGTCGACTGTGGGGGCGCTTTGACCAAAGAGGCCGGCCTCACACCACAATGAGTACTACCACAATCGGGGTCAGAGTTAGCATTCCACGGAAGCCTCGTCTGATTCCGATTTCCCCCTCGCGAAATGCCAACTCTGACCCCGATTTGCGTCGAAGGAGGACCGATGGCCGACAATGAACTGCGCGACAAAGGCCGCGCGATGCGGCGCAAGCTGGTGGGCGCCGCGTATGCCGACAAGCTCGATCGCGAGGTCTATGCCGATCCGCACATGGCGAAATTCGGCGAGGTCACGCAGGAGGTGCTCTTCGCTCAACTGTGGACGCGTCCCGGCCTCGATCTCAAGACC
>JADKEV010000076.1 GCA_016717855.1 Betaproteobacteria bacterium | reverse complement strand
AGCGACTGCGGGATGGTCAGGCGCAGCGCCTCGGCGGTCTTCATGTTGATGACGAGGTCGAACTTGGTCGGTTGTTCGACCGGCAGGTCGCCCGGCCGCGCACCCTTGAAGATGCGCTCGACATAGACCGCGACGCGCTGGTACAGGCCCGACAGGCTGGTGCCGTAGGCCATCAGGCCGCCGTCGCGCACCTGCTCCGGCCATTCCCAGATGGCCGGCAGCCGTGCCGTTGCGCGAGTTCGATGATGGGCTTGCGGTCGGTCAGTTATGAAGAAGGTCGTCGCGCCGACGAACAGCGCTCGGCGCGTTCGGCCGCGATGGCAGGCAAACGCCCGGCCAGTGGTCGCGCCACGCGCACCGTCGTACCACCGCCAGTTCGATGCCCAGCGCGATGGCGGCCTTTGCGCGTTTCACTCCACCAGCGGGCGGATGCCCTCGTCGTCCAGGTGCCAGGAACGCGCCATGCGCGTTGCGCGCGGCACTGCCTGCCCGAGCAGTCGAGCTTCTCGGCCAGCGGCCGTCCGGCGCGATCAGCACGCCCGTACGTTTCCGCCCGGCCGCGCCAGGCTGTCCACAAGGCCCGCGCGACGGGATCGAAGTTGCCGGAACATCATCAAACCGGTTGTCGACGTTGCCGTCGGCGCGCACCGCCGACGTGCCGACCGCGATGATCGCATCGCACTGGAGCTGCACCATCTCGCGCGCCAGCCCGGGCAGGCGATCGATTTGGCCCCCGGCGTAGCGCGCCTCGATGACCAGGTTCTGCCCGCCACCAGCCCGAGTTGCCGCAGCGCATCGGGGATGCCGGTGGCCGTGAACTCCGTCGGCTACGGCGACGAGGGCCGCAGCAGGCCCAGGCGGAACACCCGGCCGGCCGGTTGCGCCCGGACGCGCCATGCACACAGGTCAGCAGGCGCTCAGCGTGGCGGCTGCCAGGAACGTGCGCCGACGCGTCATTCGATCATCCATTCCCATCTCGATCAGCCGGTAAATTTCCCAGCGGTTGCTGCCCGACACGACGAATGGCCCGGGGTCCTCGCTCCACTGCCGGTGAGCGGGGATCGTGCCCAGCTTGTCCCAGATCTGATTGAGGTTCGCCGGAGGTTCTTGACCACATGCTCGGACTGTATCGTCGCTTCCCGTGCGCCGATGGAGCCGGTGAGCAGCCGCAGCTTGTCGGCGGTGGCCGGCCTGCGGCCCGATCTCACGCGCCCAGCGCTGCATCAGGTCGATCACATTCTGCTTGTATCCGAGGCCTGCATCGGTGCTCCAGCGGGCAACATCACGGTCGACCTCGCCCGGTTGATGAACGGGTTCCACCCGGCGCGCGGTGGCTGGCGCCGTCCTGGCGCGGAGGTGCGAGAGCGTATCGTACGCCCCGTCCGGCGCCCCCGGATCGATACGCCGGCTGACGTTGGTCTAACCAAGGTCCCCGGGTCACACCGAGGTTTCGCCGCGGCGCGCGCCGGCGTCCGGACGCGGGCACTCGGCTGCGCCATGTGACACACTCAGCCGTCAACGTCGCGGGAGTGATGACCATGTCAGCCAGCCAGCGCCGGCGCGGCTCCGGCAACCGGCGCCAGTGCGGCCTCCGTCCCAGTCCATGACGCAGGTCGTCAAGTTTCTGGGCCAGGCGCAATGCACTGAAGAAGTCCATCACCTCGAAGCTCGGCGTGCACGAGGCGATTCTGAAAGGCCTCCCCAGGTGGCGTTCTGAATCACATGGTGAAACACGCCTGTCCATGAAACCGGCGGATCTCGGGCATGCGGTCGGCGTGAGCATTCCGCACCGTCCAGCGCCGCGCAGGAGTCCGCAAAAGCCGCTCAGCCAGGATCAGAGCAGCCGAAGCTGGAAGTTCGCCGAAGTGCTGACCACCGCGACGGATATCTTCGGCAGCCAGGCGGAGGCCGAACGGTGGTGGACTGCGCCGGCCACTGCGCTCGACAACGCCGTCCCCTCGATCTTCTGTGCGTCACCTTCGGGCGTGGAGAGATGGTGGAGCAACTGCTCGGCCGCTTGCGCTACGGCGTCTATCCGGCCGCCACTGCCCGCCGCGTTGGGTGTCAGTACCCTCGTCGCGTGGCGGCTCGATCAAAGTCCCATGCCGCAACGTGGAACAGCGGGGAGGGAGCGTGCCATACGGCTGCCGCTGGAATTCGCGCGCAGGAAGATCGTCATTGTGCTCGATCGACCCCGCCACCGCCATCCTGGAAGTCGCCGTCCACAAGGGCTTCAAAGCCCTCGATACCGTTCCGCACGTGCCGCCGCCTCGTCGTGATCAAGCCAGCCCAGCGGCCGTTCACGTCGTCTCGCCGGACGTGGTGCCCAACGTAAACTGGCTGCGGCCGGGTGTTCCGGGCGCCGGCCAGCAAGCGTTTGGCGACGGCTTGTTGTCCTCGCATCCGTTCGTGCTCATTCCGAGCGCAGTGTCCCTGCACAGCTGGAACCTGCTCTTCGACATCGATGTTGGCCGACACGCCGTAGCGCGATGCAGGCGCAGGAAGACTTTGCGCTTGACACGCGGCTGCATCCGCCGCCCGCCTGAACCGCCGTCGCTGATCCGGGTGGCCGCCCCCGCGTCAGGGCCTGAGTTGCCATTTGCCCGGCAGGACATAATCCTTACCTGACCCCAAACGCACCACTGTGTAAAACGTAAAAGGGTCCCACTCGAAAGCGCGGGTTGGCTGGCGCTTGCGCGAGTACGATGCTGTGTTGTGCTGTCTTACATCATGAGAACGACCCTGACGATCAGCTTCCACGGAAACGCGGCGTGAACTGCGCGCGCCGCCAAGCGACGCAAGCTCTCGGAAAGCGAATCGTACGCCGGGCATTGCAGACAGCTCAGCAGGATGTCGCTGGAGGAATCGCGCCGCAGTTGACGGTTCGCGCGCGCGCGATGGGTCTCTACACCGATGAGGCACGTGTTCGCCAGCGTCGTGGAGTCGTCTGCGACACCAATGTGCTGGTCGCCGCTCTGGTCGCGGAAGGATTGTGCCGCGATCTTGTCAAGCGGCGATTGCCCGCACACGACTTGTTCACCTCGAAAGCCTTGCTCGACGAACTGACGGAAACGTTGCGCCGCAAGTTTGGTGTGGAGCCGCGCGACATTCCGTTCTTGAAGGCCTACCGCGAGCGCGCCGAACTCGTCGCACCCGCCAAACTCGAGCAGCCGGTCTGTAGAGACCCCGACGACGATGTGGTCCTGGCTGTCGCTGCCGTGGCCGAAAGCACACTGCATTCTCTCGGGAGATGATGATCTCGCTGGTGCTCAAGAGTTTCGCGGGGATCACGATCCTCGCCCAGAGCGTTCGTCGCCGCAAACGGAGCGGCCCGGGACCGATGCGCGTACGTGATCCATCGGAAGGGCAACGCCTGGTGTGCGGTTGAGCCCGTTAACGCCGGTGTGAGAGCTACAAGTGCTGGACCCACAATCGGGCGGTTCGCGCCAGCCTAGACAACCTATACGCTGGAGATGAGACAGGCCTTGCCGGTGGACGTTCCAACCTGGCGACGCCTGGGTTACGCTCCGCAATGGAGCAGGCAATGCCAGCCAAGGTCGGCAAGCCATCATTGCACGTGAAAACGCTTCGAATTACGGGGAGGTGGCGAAATGCTGGAAACTTCGGGGCGCCCTGGCGGGCAGCGGACTTTCCATGCTGGCGCTCAGCGCTGCCTGCGGCGCGGCGAGCTGGCCCTTTGGGACCAGCTATCAGTCGGCGGCCATCGTCGATGCGCAGGGCTTCGGCCGGCCGGTGACCGCGGCGACGATCGACATTCCCTCGGGCTGGCGCACGCAGGGCGGCGTCACGTGGAACCGGCAGACATCCTGCGTGGGCAACTCGGTGTTGTTCCAGTGGAACGCACTGTCGCCCGATGGCGCGCAGGCGGTCGAGGTCATGCCGGGCTTCGACTGGCAAGTGAAAGGCGCCGACATACAGATGCACCCGTGCCCTGTGGCGTCGATCTCCACGGTACGCCAGTACCTGCTGGTGCTGGTGCAACAGCGCCGGCCCGGCGCGCAAGTGCTCGCCTACCGCGACCGGCCGGACATCGTCGCCGAGCAACCGCCGCGGCAGCCGGACCCGCCCGGCATGCCCCCACGGAAGGTCTGGCAGGAGGCAGGCGAATTGATGATCGCCCATAGCACGCAAGGCAAGGAGATGCGCGGAACCCTGTCGGCACCGGCGACCTTCAGTCAAATGAACGTCAGCGGCAGGCCTTTCGTCGTTAGAACGTCACCGCCGCTATCGGCGTACACGCGCCGGCGGCAAGATCGAGGCTGCCGCGAGCGAGCGCATCCGCAGTAGTCCTTGCGCCTCGAGCCGGCATGGCAGCGCCGAGGCGAGACGCCAACCTCAAGAAGGTACGCCAATGCATGAAGCGCTAGCAGCGCCAGCGCATCCAGGCCTGGCACGAAAACGAGATGGCCGCCATCTCCGCCCGCGGTGCGGCGCAGCGTGCGGCCATCCGGGGCGGACACCATCCGGGAAGTGGGCCGGATCAACGCCGAAGGTTATGCGCGGCGCCGGAAAGCCAGGACCGATGCAACGGAACACGTCGACACGTTCAGCGAGATCAACCGCTACCACGACCCGGTCGAACCGGCAGGTTGAGTTGTCGAGCCACCAGAACCACGGTTGGCGCCTGGACAACGGCAACCATGTCTCGACTAACAATCCCAATTTTGACCCGCAAAGCGCGTTGATGTGGTGGGCGGGGGGAGAGATGAAGCGCGTCAAGTAGCGGAAGCGCCGAGGCAACCGCCTACGCCCGCCCTTCCGCGATCTCCACCAGCACCACCCCGCCACCGCACTGCGCCGCGACACGTCCAGGTGCGTGACCGCACGCACCTTGTGCGGCCCGAACGCGAACAGCAGCACGCCGCCTCCTTCGCCTGCGCGACGTACGTGCCGAGTCGGCGCACCGGTGCAGCCCGAAGACGAGAATGTTGGTCTGCACCGTGTCCAGGTCGAGCACGATGCGGCGGCTGCTGGCGAGCCGCTCGCCGATCAACGCAGCGTTGGCGTGGTCGTGGCCAGGCTCTGAGGTTGTGCTCGAACGCGTACAGCCCCGCCGCGGAGAAGATCCCACCGCCGCATCGCGCCGCCCATCATCCGCCGGTAACGCACGCAGCGTCCGATCAGCCGCGCGAGCCGGCCAGCAGCGAGCCGCCCGGCGCGCCGAAAGTCCCTTGACAGCGCCACCGACGTCAGGTCCGGACGGCGCCGCGAGCTCGGCCAGCGGACGGCCGACGCCACGGCCGCGTTCCACAGGCGCGCGCCGTCGAGGTACGTGGCGATGTTCTGTTCGCGCGCCGCGGCGCAGATCCGCCCGACCTCCTCCTGCGCGAAAACGATGCCGCCCATCCGGTTGTGCGTGTTCTCGATGGCGACCAGCGTCGTGGGTGGATGGAGGAGATGACCGTGCGGCTGCAGCCGGCGAGGAACTCCGCGGCCGTGAACACCCCGCGCCCGCCGATCTCGGAGAGCTGCACGCCCGAGTTGGCGGCGACGCCTCCGGTCTCGTGCCAGCCGGGTGGCTCTCGCGGCTGACGATGGCCTCGTCGCCCGGACGCGTCAGCACGCGCACCGCGACCTGGTTGGTCACCGTCCCCGCTGGGGAAGCGAACAGTCGCGGTTTCATTGCCCAGCATCGGGGCGACCCGCTCTTGCAGCTGGTTCGTCGCCGGGTCTTCACCGTACTGGTCGCCGCCCACCGGCGCGGGCCGCGATCGCGGCGCGCATGGTCGCCGACGGGCGCGTCACGGCGTCCGAGCGCAGGTCGACGGAGAGCGCCCCGGAAGAGGCTGGCGTCGGGCATGGAACTGGCAGGTCAGCGATGGGTGGCCGGTCGGCGTCGTGCTTCGCGGACGGGCGCGGCCGGCGGTCTTGCGATAATATCGCTGATGCCCTGGGGACAGGGTGGGGCGCCCGACCCCGCCGACAAGGAGCACGACCATGTACGCCACACGAAACCGACGGCCGCCGCGATCGTTGGCGCGCCCTTGCTGCCACCTTCCGCGGCGCGCAGCCTGCGCTGTCCGCGGCGAACAGCCAGGCGCAAAACCGCACAGCCGGCCGCGACGAAGAACAAGCTGATCGTCCAGGTCAGCGACGCCGATCTGAAGAAACGGGTTTTCGCGCTCAACAACGTGAAAACGTCCAGCAGGACCTGGGCAAGGACCAGGTGGAGATCGAACTTGTCGCCCACGGCCCCGGCCTGGGGATGCCTGCTAAGTGATGGACTCGGAAGTCGGCGTGCGGGTGAGCGAGGCGATCACAGCGGCGTGAAAGTCGTGGCCTGCGAAACACGGTGATGGTCGTTCAATCAGAAAATCGCCAAGACGACATGCTGCCGAAAATCGGCTGCGGAAGGCCGGCGTCGTCGAGACCATGCAGAGGCAGCAGCAGGGGTACGCGTACATCCGTCCCGAGTTGCGATGATCGCGCGCCGACGGGCTGACGCGCGCCCGTGGAATCTGCGGAAACCCGCGCCGCATCGGCCGCGGGTCCGGCTTTCTCCGTATGGGATCTGATCTGACCTTGTCTGGAATCCCGTCGTCCCATCTGTCCTCCCGGTTTTCGACGTGGGCGCCAACTGCGGCCGATACCATCCCGCCAGGGGCGTTGCGTAAAGATGAAGATGCGGCAGCCCGCGGATTGTGGACTCGCCCGTTGTATCAAGAACCGGTTGACCACGCCCCACCGGCGGTCAATCATTGGTCGTGGCGTCAGGATGGGGTGAGCGTGCAGCGACATTCATCAGATCGGGTGGAGCGCAGCGACACCCCCAAATCAACCGTGGGTGGAGCGCAGCGACAACCCATCGGTGATATCTGACCTAATCTGTACAGTAAAGGGCGCTGCTGGAGTACATACGCACAGCGAAGTGGCGATAGCCTCACCGTCGCCTCTCCGGAAACCTCTGTCATGACCCCAGCCACCAATTGTCCCGACCGGCCGCGCGTCCCGGCGCCCGGCTGCGCGCGTTTTCCGGACTCGCACACTTCCTGCTCGCCTGCATGCTGGGCGCGACGGCAGCGGGCGGGCGGTGGCGCCCGAGGCGACGAGCGATGAACGCGGACGTTGAACGTCCGACCGCAGCCGACGACGCTGGTGACCAAGCGCCCGGCGGCGGCGAAGCTCGATCTCTCCGCCGCGATCGACGCGCGCAAGAGTTACGCGATTCCTCCCGTGGAGATCGTCGCGTTCGATGTGCTGGTTAACCGATTCAACCGCTACCGCGAGGGTCCCGGCGACTACGACGTCACCGCGTCATCGATCCGGCGCAACGCTCGCAGCCGCTGGGTCGTCGACAACGACCCACCAGCGTCAAACCGTTCTTGCACCCGTACCAGGGATCGATGTATCACGGCTTCGCGGGCCCGTGGGCGGGTCTCAACCACCTGGGAAGCCCTACGCACGTTCGCTAACAGCGCCTTCTGGGAAGTCGTATGGGAGAACAGATGCCGCCCTCGCGCAACGACCAGATCGCCAGCGGCATCGCCGGGACGTTCCTCGGCGAGGCGATGTTCCGGATGGCGAGTTCAGTCGCGAGGGCGCGACGACGGCCGCCGGAAGTTCTGGCACGAGCGCTGGCGGCCGCCGCGATCCTTCGCCGTCGACGGGTATCAACCGGCGGGCCTTCGCAGCTAAGTCTTCAAGACCGTGTTTCCGAGTCGCGACCCGGTTTCACGGCAGCCGGGGCTGGAACGGCCCCCTGGGCTTCAGCGGCACGGTGCAGAATGCGCAGGACTGTCCACCAAGCTGGAGCGCAACGAAGCGGTCGCGGAGTTTGAGAAAAATTACGGGCTGCCGGGCAAGTCCGACTCACACGCAATAAGCGGCCGCGTTCGAGTCATCATTGTCCCCACCACGCTCGCCAGCGGCAACGGCGTCGAGAACATCATGACCGGCGGAATGCTGCTTGGCCGCGACTACGCGATCGGCGCCAGCGATCGCGGCATCGCGGGCCTGTTCGGGCGCTACGACTATCTGGCGCCGCAGATGTTCGGGATGTCGAGCACGGCGTTCTCGCTCGGCACGGTCGGGCAGGTGTGGCTTACCGAGTCGGTGGCCCTTCAGGGCACCGGCATGGTGGGTGTTGGGGAGCGCGGCGGTTCGGCACGGTGCTGTACGGCACCGACGAGCGCGACTCATCACTACGGCGTGGCGCCGCAAGCGATGCTGGCATTGCGGTTGATCGTCGGCGACAGCATGCGATCGACCTCGCGGCGCGCGAGCAGCCGTCAGCCGCAAATGGCGCCGCGGGCAACGAAGGTAACGACAACATCGCGAAAGGCGGATGCAGTCCTCACCTGGCGGATCACCGGCGTTAATGCGGTCCTGCTCGCGGCAGCCACGCGGGCGCGACGCGTCGGATTGAAATCGGCAGATCGGTCCAGACGCGCGGTACCATCGGCCTTTACCACACGCCGTTGGGGCATGACCGCTTCGGCGGCTGTCGACTTCCGGCGGCATGACACGACTGGCGCTCAGACTCGCTTCCCGCTGGCATCCCGCGGGCATTGCGCCGGCCCGCGGTTCCGGCGTCGTCGCGTCGATGCCGCGTGTATCCCCGATTCGCGGTATGACGAACCGGGCAGTGTTTGGGTAAGACTTTCCCGTTACTGCGTCCGGGACGGCGACGTGATCTTGAACCCACCGATGGGGGACATCTCGTGAAGAGGGAGGAACTCGGCCGCGCGAGTGGCGTGCGCGCGTGGGGAATGCTGTTGTTCGCCGCCATGGAGCTGGCCGGCGCCGCGCCATTCGATCCGGATCCGGGCTATGGCGCAGTAGGGCCGCGTCACGTTCGGCACCGGCCAGCCGACGCGCAGATCGGGCGCTCCGTCGTGCAGGCCGACGGCAAGCTGGTCGTCACCGGCGCGCGTCCGACCCCGGTCAACACCCAGCCCGGCGCGGAACTGTTCGCGCGCCGCTTCAACACCGACGGCTCGGTCGATGCGGGCTTCGGGACCAGCGGCGAGTCGCGCTTTTCGGTCTGCGGCCGGGACGCGATCAACATGATCACGCTGGATGCCAGGGCAGGATCGTGCTTGCTCGCGGTGTCCGCGCAGGAGCCCTGCACCAACATTCCGTTCGGCGGCTGCTTCAACAGCGCGGGCCAGGTGGCGCCGCTGGTCAGCGCCGTCGTCCGGCTGCGCACCGACGGGGCACTCGACGCCACGCTGGCCGGCAAGGGCTACACCGAAGCGACCGACTTCTACGGCGCCTACGCGGTGGCCGTGCAGCCGGACGGCAAGCTGCTGCTGCTCGGGGACGACCGGCGTCGCCCGCGCCCGGATCTTCAACTGGAACCTGGCGCGCTTCAATGCCGACGGTGACCTGCGATCCGGGTTTCAATGGCGGCCAGAGCGTCGCGTCGCGCTGCGAGGCCTTCGGCTATGCGCTGGCGGTGCAGCCGGACGGCGGCATCGTCGTCGGCGGCGACGACAGCGTGTTCTATGCCGATTCCTCGGTGAACCCCGGCTTCTGCATCGAGCGGCTGTTCCCGGACGGCACGCATGACACGGCGTTCAACCAGGGGCAATTGCGCACGAACTTCGGCATCAACGTCTCGCTGCAGTCGATGGTCGTGCTGCCCGGCGGCAAGCTGCTCGCGGTCGGGCGCGGCATCCAGACCACGACACGGCCGCTGGCGCCTACGAGTCGGGCTTCATCGCCGCCCGCTACTTCGCGAACGGCATGCTCGATCCATCCTACGGCGATGGCGGCAAGTGGTTCGTCCCGGTGGCCGATTTCTACGGCTACGCCGATTTCACGTTCGCCCGGGATGGCGGGTTTGTCGCGGCCGGCTACGAGTATCCGGTGCCGCCCGCGGGCAGCGCGCAGCAGTATCGTCCGACGCTGCTCAAGGTCACGCGGGACGGCCAGCCCGATGCGACGTTCGGCGCTGGCGGCATCGCGCGCGGCCCGTTCGGCCCGGATCGGCTGGGGCTTCTGCGCGACTCGAGGATCGCTGGTACCTGATCAGTGCGACGACGCTGCCCGGACCTGAATGCGGGCGCCCTGATCGAGCGCGACAAGGGGCGAGCGGCCGGAGAGCGTCCCGGTGATCGAGTTCTACAACGTCAACCTGCAGCACTACTTCATCACCGCCAGCGCCGCCGAGGCCGCCGGCATCGACGCGGGCGCGGCGGGGCCCGGATGGCAGCGCACCGGAGGGAACTTCCGCGCGTGGCAGCCCGTCGCCGCCGGGACGCTGAACGGCGTGCCGCAGCTGGCGCGAACACTGTGTCGCTTCTACGGCACGCCGGGGCAGGGGCCCAACTCGCACTTCTACACCGTCGACATGCCAGAGTGCGATTTAGTCCGCCAGGATCCGGGCTGGACGTTCGAGAACTACGCGTTCTACGCCTATCCACCCCTGGCCACCCCGACCGGCAACGCGTGCCCGGGCGGGCTGGCGCCGGTCTATCGCGTCTACAACAATCGCTATGCGCAGAACGACAGCAACCATCGCTACACGACCAGCGCTGCGACGTACCAGCAGATGCAGCAGCAGGGATGGGTGGGCGAGGGCGTGGTCTTTTGCGCGGCGGCGCCGTGACCGCGCCGGAGATGTGACACCAGATTCCGTAGGATGGGTCGAGCGCAGCGACACCCATCATGCAATTCGGAGCGCGCTGCGCGGGTGTCGCGACGGGTGGCGATCCGTGCCGGAAATGGGAGTCCGTCCGGCGGAACGAGATGGGTGTCGCTGCGCTCGACCCATCCTACGGCTTCAGAGCCACAGGCTGGCGGCGGCTAGTACAACGGCGGCTTCAGCCCTTCCTGCTCAAACGCGCGCTGCACGGCGGGACGGGCGGCCATCGCTTCGAGGAAGCGTTGCAGGTGCGGGCGGTTGCGCGCCGGGTTCGCCATTCCGCGGGGTCCAGCGCGCCATCACCATCAGATACGGGTCAGCTGCGGTGTAGTGCGCGCCCCGTAGGCCAGGGGCCGCCGCTTTCGCCAGCTGCGCCTCGAGTATGTCCAGCATTCCGTCCTCGCCGCTGATGCGCGCTTCGGCGTGCTTCTTGACCTGCGCGGCGGCTGCCGCATCGTCGGTCAACCGGTCGGGGTAGAAATACAGCAGCAGTTCGGCCTGCACGGTGTTGGTCAGGTACACCAGCCATTTGTAGAACTCCGCGCGTTCGGGCGTGCCTACCGCGGGGCGCGAGCCTGGCTTCCGGATGCCGGTCGGCCAGGTGCAGGCAGATTGCGGCCGTCTCGAACAATACGAGATCGCCATCGATCAGCACCGGGATGCGCCCGGTCGGGTTGAGCTTCAGGTACGCCGGGCTCTTTTGCGCATTGTTCGCGCGGTCGACGGGCACCAGCTCATAGGGGGCGCCGATCTCCTCGAGCACCATGTGCGGAATCAGATTGGCATTGCCGGGAAAGTAGTAGAGTTGGTACATGGCTTCGTGTGGGGATGGGGAGCGGGCAGTGTACAGCACGACACCGCGGCCGCACGCGGGCCGGGGCGTCGCCGCTGACGGCGCCGGCGAGTGCGCCCCGCCGGCACGAACCGCAATGGAAATGGCCGGCGACAACGGGAGCGCAGCGCATGAAGCGCAGGGATTTCATCCGCATCGGCCTGCTCGGCGCTGGCGCAATGACGGGAGGGGTGGCGATGGCGGCACGCAAGTCCGATTTCATGGTCGTCGAAGCCGGCGTCGCCGAACTGCAGGCGGCGATGCAGGCGGGCACGCTGACGGCCCGCGCCCTGGTCCGGGCCTACCTCGCGCGGATCCGCGCCATCGACCGCGCGGGGCCGCGGCTGAACGCGATCATCGAGCTCAATCCGGATGCGCTCGCCATCGCCGCGGAACTCGACCGCGAACGAAAGGCCAGCGGTCCGCGCGGACCGCTGCACGGCATCCCGGTGCTCATCAAGGACAACATCGCGACCGCGGACGGGATGCAGACGACGGCGGGATCGCTGGCGCTCCTTGGCGTGAAGCCGCCGCGCGACGCGTTCGTCGCGAGCCGGCTGCGCGCGGCCGGCGCGATCATCCTGGGCAAGACCAACCTGAGCGAATGGGCGAATTTCCGCTCGACGCGCTCGACTTCCGGGTGGAGCGCGCGCGGCGGCCTCACCCGCAATCCGTACGCGCTCGACCGCAACACCAGCGGCTCGAGCTCCGGGTCGGCGGCCGCGGTCGCCGCGAACCTGGCGGCCTGCGCGGTCGGGACCGAAACCGATGGCTCGATCACTTCGCCGGCGGCGATCAACGGGCTGGTCGGCATCAAGCCCACAGTGGGATTGATCAGTCGCAACGGCATCGTCCCGATCGCGCACTCGCAGGATACCGCCGGCCCGATGGCGCGGACGGTGGCCGATGCCGCCGCGCTGCTGGGCGCGCTGGCCGGCAGCGACCCGCGCGACGACGCCACGCGCGAGGCGGCGGCCCGGGCGGTCGACTACACACGCTATCTCGACGCCGACGGCCTGCGCGGCGCGCGCATCGGCGTCGTGCGCGCGAATTTCGGCGGCCGCAACGACCTCGCCTCGGCGGTCGTGGAAGCGGCGCTCGAAGTGCTCAAGGCCCGGGGCGCGACCCTGATCGATCCGGTGGAGCTGCCCAACGCGGGCAGGTACGGGCAGAGCGAGCTCGACGTGCTGCTCACCTGCGCGCGCAGGCCAAGGGCGGGCTGGACAGCAAGGAGTATCTCGACGCGCTGGCGAACAACCACCGCTACGCGCGCGCCGAGGGCATCGACCAGGCGTTGCGGGAGCACCGGCTCGACGCGCTCGTCGCGCCAACCACCGGTCCGGCCTGGCTCACCGACTTCATCAAGGGGGATGCGAGCGGCGGCGGATTCACGCAACCCGCGGCGGTGGCCGGCTATCCGCACATCACGGTGCCGGCCGGCTTCGTGCGCGGGCTGCCCGCGGGCATTTCGTTTGTCGGCGGCGCCTGGAGCGAACCCACATTGATACGTCTCGCCTACGCGTACGAGCAGGCCAGCCGGCAGCGCCGCGCGCCGGCGTATCCGCGAACCGTCAATCCGGAGATGCGGAACCGCACGGGGAGAGGGAGGGCCCCGGGCCGACGCACGCTCGCCCTCTCCCTCGAGGGAGGGAGAGGAGATATCAGGAGCTGGCAAAGCCGAAGGGGAAGCCTTCATCCCCCCGAGTAATTCAACGCGCAGAACGCGATGCCTTCGTATTTCCAGCCCTCCGCCTGCAGCACGGCCACGTTGGCAAAGATGGACGTGAAGCGGTGGTTCGAATCGTTGAACGCGAAGCGGTCGTTGTACAGACGATAGACCGGGACCGTGTCCACCGGGCAGTTCGACACCGACGGCAGCTGGATCCGGAACGACAACCCTTCGTAGACCCAGCCCGAGCTTGGCGACTTCAATCCGGGCACTCGTCGGCGAACGCGGTGTAGAAGTGCGAGTTCGCGCCAAAGGTGTAGAAGCGGCACACGTCGTTGCCGGGCGCGGCGATTCCCGGCGTGTAGGCGGTGAAATTGTCGCCGGTGCGCACCCAGCCCTGCCCGGCGGAGCCGTTGTCGATGCCGGTCGCTTCGGCGGCGCTGGAGGTCCGGAAGTAGTGCTTCAGGTTGGTGTTGTAGAACTCGTAGACGATGACGAGGGTCCCCGCCGGCGCCGCCGCGACCGGCACGCAGACCAGCCCAACGGTGGGGAGATTACTGTTGCCCGCCGTGAAGTAGCTGAAAGCGTCGGCGAACTACCCGCCGGCGCCGGATAGCGTCGCCGGACTGCGGTCCGCGGGGATAGGCGTAGCCGCTGTAGACCGGCGTGTTGATGGTCGCGACCAATGCGCAGGTCGGTGCTGTCCAGCCCGCCGCCCGTCGCGATGCTGCCGCCGGGCAGATGAGCGCGACGCCGTCCGCCTGGCGGGGCGATCGCGACCGGGCTCGACACCACCGTCGTCACGCCCGTGATAGCGGCGCAGATCGCAGCGACCTTCAGCGTCTCGGCGACCAGGCCCTGGTTGCTGGTGACGCCGGCCCAGCCGGTCCCCGCCGGGTTCGTGCCCGGCGTCCGGTTGGCCAGATACGGACTGGCGCCGCCGAAGTAGGGCGATGAGGAGATCATTTTCATCGCCTGCGGCCGGCTGACGTCGACGCCGCCGCCGAGTGCCACCTGGCCGTTCGGGCACAAAACCGCGAGCAGGCCGGAACCGGCGCCCGCAGCAGTGCCGGCGGTGACGGCAACCGAGCCGATGGCGGCGACCACGCCCGATACCGGCGAGCAGATCACCGTGACCATGACCACCCGGTTGCCGCTGCTGTGATTGATCACGCTGGCGTACCACCCATCCGGCGCCGCGCGGACGCCATCGGCTTGCGCCAGCAGCACCGATCCGCCGAACGTGGGCGCCGACGCGGTGATCTCGAGATTGGCCGGGTTCAGGTTGTCCAACCCACCCGAGAGCGCGACGTAGCCCGCGGGACAGCCCGCGTTCACATCGGACCAGGCCCGGCGCTTCGGCGGCACGCTGAAGTTGCGCTGACGGTGATCGTCCCTGTGAGTTAGCGAGGGCGCTGGTGCAGCGCCAGCGCGGGGATGAGCAACAATCGGCTGTAGCGTTTCATGGGTGTTCTGCTCCGGAAGGAAATTGCATGAAGTGATTCGGGCGCGCGTCCGTCACCAGTTCAGCGCAGTCCGCAAACGGATTCCACCTGTTTGACGCGCATCGGTGATTCCCCTACAGTCCGGCGTCGAGTCGACAGCGGCCCGGCGCCCGGCCGGCCTGCGTCGCACCCACCACTCAGAGGGATCCGGACGATTCGGTTGACCACGGCGCGGCAACCCCGCCGCCGGAGCTTGCTCAGCGGCGCCGGCTTCGCGACTGCGTCGGCGGTGCAGTGGGGTAAGGTGCCCGGTCAAACGCCCCCGCGCAGGCTGGGCAACCCTATCCCCGTCGCATCGAATCCGCCGTCGACAGCGATCGTCTGCCCATTGATGTAGCTGGCCGCGGGCCGCACAGGAACACGACGGCGTCGGCGATCTCGTCCTCGGTGCCGTAGCGGTTCAGGGGATCGCGTCGTGGTCGTCGGCGCGGACGGCCGCCGAGTGCACGGCCTTGGCCATCGCCGTGTCCACCGCGCCTGGCGCTACCGCATTGACGCGAATGCCCACGACGCCCAGTTCCGCCGCCTGCTGCTTGGTCAGGTGCATCAGTCCGGCCTTGCTGGTCCCTGGTACGCCACGCGCAGCGTGCCTCGCGCGCAGGCCGGAGATCGACGCGATATTGACGACGCTGCCCTTCGCCGTGGCCCAGCATCATACAGCCGCGGCCTGGCGTGCACAGGAACGGTCCGTCGAGATTCACCGCCAGCACCCGCGACCACTCTTCGCTGCTGGTCTCGAGTATGGGCTTGAACACCGCGATGCCGGCATTGTTGACCAGCGCATCGATGCGGCCGAAGCGCCGGACCACCTGCGCGAACGCCGCCTCCACC
>JADKEV010000075.1 GCA_016717855.1 Betaproteobacteria bacterium | reverse complement strand
CATGCGGTCGGCGTGGAGCATTTCCGCACCGTCCAGCGCCGCGCAGGAGCTGCAAAGCCGCTCAGCCAGGATCAGAGCAGCCGGCGTGGCGGTTCGCCGAAGTGCTGACCACGGCGACGGATATCTTCGGCGGCCAGGCGGAGGCCGAGCGGTGGCTGACCGCGCCGGCCATCGCGGTCGAACAACGCTGTCCCATCGATCTTCTCGCGTCACCTTTGGGCGTGGAGATGGTGGAACAACTGCTCGGCTGCCTTCACGGGCGTTCATACGTGACACCGCTCCTTGCCCTGTTGGGCGGCACTACTCCTTCGTCGCGTGGCGGCTGGATCAGAAATCCTGTATGCCGCAACGTGGGACAGCGGGGAGGGGGCGTGGCTGTACGGCGGCCGCCGCTGGAATTCGCGCGGCCGGAGAATCGTCTACTGCTCCATCGACCCCGCCACCGCAATCCTGGAAGTTGCCGTCCACAAAGGCTTCCGGCCCGGACACCGTTCCGCACGGGCTCGACCTCCGTCGTGGATCGCTGAAACCCGCGGCCGTCTTACGTCGTGCAGTCAGGTGTGGTGCCCAACGCAAACTGGCTGCGGCCGGTCGTTCCGGGCGCCGGCCAGCAAGCGTTTGGCGATGGCCTGTTGTCCGCGTATCCGTTCGTGCTCATCCCCAGCGCCGTATCCACGCACAGCTGGAACCTGCTTTTCGACATCGACGTTGCCGACACCCGGTACGCGATGCAGGCGCAGGGAAGATTTCGCGCTGGACACGCGGTTGCAGATCCACCGCCGGCCTGAACTGGCTTGGCGTCAATTCGGGGCCGCCGTCAAGTCCGGGTCGGAGTTGCGATTTGCCCGGTGCGGGTCACGAGGGGGCAGTCCTTCCCGACCCCCAAACGCACCACCGAACCCACTCGAGCAAGCGGGGTTCGCCGTGGTGCTTCCGCCAGTATGATGCTGTGTTAAAGTGTCTTACATCATGAGAACGACCCCGACGATCAGCCTTCCGCCGGAAACGCGCGCGGAATCCCGCGCGCGCCGCCAAGCGACGCGGGGTTCGGAAAGGAATTCGTGCGCCGGGCATTGCAGAGACGCAGCTCTGGCAGGATGCCTTCGAGGAATCGCGCCGCAAGCTGACGGTTCGCGCGCGCGCGATGGGTCTCTACACCGATGAGGACGTGTTCAAGCAAGTGTCGTGAGAGTCGTTTGCGACACCAATGTGCTGGTCGCGGCGCTGGTCGCGGAAGGATTGTGCCGCGATCTTGTCAAGCGGCGATTGCCCGCACACGATTTATTCACCTCAAAAGCCATGCTCGACGAACTGACGGAAACGTTGCGCCGCAAGTTTGGTGTGGCGCCGCGCGACATTCCGTTCTTGAAGGCCTACCGGGAGCGCGCCGAACTCGTCGCGCCCGCCAAACTCGAGCAGCCGGTCTGTAGAGACCCCGACGACGATATGGTCCTGGCTACCGCCGTGGCCGCGAAAGCACACTGCATCCTCTCGGGAGATGAGGATCTGCTGGTGCTCAAGAGTTTCGCGGGGATCATGATCCTGTCGCCCAGAGCGTTCGTCGATGCAACGGATCGGCCCGGGAACGATGCGCGAACTTGATCCATCCAATCGTTCGCTTCGAAGACTTCAAGCGCGATCCGATGTTCCAACCTGGCGTCGCCTGGGTTACTCTCCGCAATGACAGGCGATGCAAGCCTAGGCCGGCAAGTGCGTAACGCTTCACTAAACGGGGAGGTGGCGAGATGCCGAAGCTTCGAGGCGCCCTGGCGGGCAGCGGACTTTCCATGCTGGCGCTCAGCGCTGCCTGTGGCGCGGCCGGCTGGCCCTTTGGGACCAGCTATCAGACGGCGGCCATCGTCGATGCGCAGGGCTTCGGCCGGCCCCTGACGGCCGCGACGATCGACATTCCCCTCACAGCAGGAGTATAAACACCTGAACCGGCAGACATCCTGCGTGGGCAACTCGGTGTTGTTCCAGTGGAGCGCACAGTCGCCCGATGGCGCGCAGGCGATCGAGGTCATGCCGGGCTTCGACTGGCAAGTGAAAGGCGCCGACATACAGATGCACCCGTGCCCTGTGGCGTCGATCTCCACGGTACGTCAGTACCTGCTGGTGCTGGTGCACCAGCGCCGGCCCGGCGCGCAAGTGCTCGCCTACCGTGACCGGCCGGACATTGTCGCCGAGCAACCGGCGCGGCCGCCGGACCCGCCCGGCATGCCCCCGCGGCGGGTCTGGCAGGAGGCGGGCGAACTGATGATCGCCTATGCGGCACAAGGCAAGGAGATGCGCGAGACGTTGTCGGCCCTGGTAGCCTTCAGTGCAATGAACGCCAGCGGCCGGCGTTTCGTCGTGGGGAACGTCACCGCCGCCGTCGCCGTGCGCGCGCCGGAGGGCAAGATCGATGCCGCCGCGAGCGAGCGCATCCGCAAGTCCATGCGCCTCGATCCGGCGTGGCTGGCCGAGACCAACGCCAACCTCAAGAAGGCCGCCAGTGCGCATGGCGCCCGGCAGCGCCAGCGCATCCAGGCCTGGCACGAAAACGAGATGGCGGCCATCTCGGCCCGCGGTGCGGCGCAGCGTGCGGCGATCCGGTCTGACACCATCCGGGAAGTGGGGCGTATCAACGCCGAAGGTTATGCGCGGCGGCAGGAAAGCCAGGACCGGATGCATCGGAACAACGTCGACACGATTCGCGAAATCAACCGCTATCATGATCCGGGATCGAACCGGCAGGTCGAGTTGTCGAGCCACCAGAACCACGGCTGGCGCCTGGACAACGGCGCCTATGTCTCGACGAACAACCCCAACTTCGACCCGCAGCGCGATCTGGGGGCGGGCGGGCAGGAGATGAAGCGCGTCAAGTAGTGGACGCGCCCGAGGCAACCGGCTTCGCCCGCCCCTCGGCGATCTCCACCAGCACCTCCGCCGCCACCTCGCACTGCGCCCGCGACACATCCAGGTGCGTGACCGCGCGCACCTTGTGCGGCCCGAACGCGAACAGCAGTACGCCGCGCTCCTTCGCGCGCGCGACGTACTCGGCCGAGTCGGGCGCGCCGGTGGCCAGGCCGAAGACGAGGATGTTGGTCTGCACCGTATCCAGGTCGAGGACGATGCGGCGGCTGGCGGCCAGCCGTTCGCCGATCAGCCGGGCGTTGGCGTGGTCGTCGGCCAGGCGCTCGAGGTTGTGCTCGAGCGCGTACAGCCCCGCTGCCGAGAAGATCCCCACCTGCCGCATCGCGCCGCCCATCATCCGCCGGTAACGCACGCAGCGCCCGATCAGCGCGCGCGAGCCGGCCAGCAGCGAGCCGCCGGGCGCGCCGAGTCCCTTGGACAGCGCCACCGACGTCAGGTCGAACGGCGCCGCGAGTTCGGCCAGCGGACGGCCCGACGCCACGGCCGCGTTCCAAAGCCGCGCGCCGTCGAGGTAGGATGCGATGCCGTGCTCGCGCGCCGCCGCGCAGATCTGCCCGACTTCGTCCTGCGGGAAGACGATCCCGCCCATCCGGTTGTGCGTGTTCTCGATGGCGACCAGCGTCGTCGGTGGATGGAGCAGATGGCCGTGCGGCTTGCAGGCGGCGAGAAACTCCGCGGCCGTGAACACGCCGCGCCCGCCGATCTCGGTGAGCTGCACGCCCGAGTTGGCGGCGACGCCGCCGGTCTCGTGCCAGCCGAGGTGGCTCTCGCGGCTGACGATGGCCTCGTCGCCCGGGCGCGTCAGCACGCGCACCGCGACCTGGTTGGTCATCGTCCCGCTGGGGAAGAACAGCGCGGCTTCCTTGCCCAGCAGCGTGGCGACCCGCTCTTGCAGCTGGTTGGTCGCCGGGTCTTCGCCGTATTGGTCGTCGCCCACCGCCGCGGCCGCGATCGCCGCGCGCATGGCCGCCGACGGGCGCGTCACGGTGTCCGAGCGCAGGTCGATGGGAAGCGGCACGGTAGGGTCTGGCGTTGGCATGGGAACTGGCCTCTCAAAGGGATGGGTGCCGGGTCGGCGGTGTCATGTGTCGCCGACGGGCGCGGCCGGCGGTCTTGCGATAATATCGCCGATGCCGCCCCGGGGACAGGGGCGCGCGCCCGACCCCGCCGACAAGGAGCACGATCATGAATGCCACACGAACCGATTTCCGGGCCGCGATCGCCGGCGCCCTGTTGCTGGGCTGCGGCGCGGTGTTCGCGCTGTCCGCGGGGAACAGCCAGGCGCAAACCGCACAGCCGGCCGCGACGAAGAACAAGCTGATCGTCCAGGTCAGCGACGCCGATCCGAAGAAATGGGCGCTCGCGCTCAACAACGTGAAGAACGTCCAGCAGGACCTGGGCAAGGACCAGGTTGAGATCGAGCTCGTCGCCTACGGCCCCGGGCTGGCGATGCTCAAGATGGACTCGGAAGTCGGCGTGCGGGTGAGCGAGGCGATCGGCAGCGGGGTGAAAGTCGTGGCCTGCGAAAACACGATGACCAATCAGAAGATCGGCAAGGACGACATGCTGCCGAAAATCGGCTATGTGAAGGCCGGCGTCGTCGAGATCATGCAGAGGCAGCAGCAGGGATACGCGTACATTCGTCCCTGAACCGCGGCGGCTGCGCACCGCTTCCTTCCGGCCCCAGGCGAATCCTGGGAAACTCGCGCCGCATCGGCCGCGGGTCCGGCTTTTCCGTGGGCGATTCGATCTGACCCCGTCTGGAATCCTGCCGTCCCATCTTGTCCTCCCGATTTTCGATGTGGGCGCTAACTGCGGCCGATACTACTCCTGCCTGGGGTGGGTTGCAAAGATGCCGAACAGCCCGGGTTATGCCGTCCCCACGGCTGAAACGCCAGTAGATCAGGGGCTGTAGGATGGGTGGAGCGCAGCGATACCCATCTGGCGGTCGGAGAACTGGACTGTGTGGAGCCCAGACCGAAACGCTCGTCTCGCGAAGCCGGTCGGTGGACGCAACGAGATGGGTATCGCTGCGCTCCACCCATCCTACGGCGTCGTGCAATGGCGAGACAGTGCCCATGGGTCAGTGAGGGCTCGTTCGATCCGCAACGTGCGCTGGAGTACATACGGGCAGCGCGAAGTGCGATAGCCTCAACGTCGCCTTCCGGATCCTCTGCCATGACACCAGCCAGCAATTGTCCCGACCACCGCGCAGTCCCGCCCCGCTGCGCGCGCTTCCGGGCCGCGCACTTCCTGCTCGCATGCATGCTGGGCGTGGTGGCGGCAGGCGTGGCGGCAGCGGGTGCAGCGGCGCCCGGGGCGACGGATGATGAACAGACGTTGAACGTCTGGACCGCGGCCGATGACGCCGCGACCGGGCGCCCGGCGGCAAGGCCGAAGCTCGATCTCTCCGCCGCGATCGACGCGCGCAAGAGTTACGCGATCCCGCCGCTGGAGATCATCGCCTTCGATGTGCTGCTCAACCGCTTCAACCGCTTGCGCGAAGGCCCCGGCGATTACGACGTCACCGCGGCGTCGATCCGGCGCAACGCGCGCAGCCGCTGGGTGGTCGACAACGATCCGTTCAGCGTCAACCAGTTCCTGCACCCGTACCAGGGATCGATGTACCACGGCTTCGCACGCTCGGCGGGTCTCAACTACTGGGAAGCGCTGGGCTACACGTTCGCCGGCAGCGCCTTCTGGGAAGTCGTGGGCGAGAACACGCTGCCCTCACGCAACGACCAGATCGCCAGCGGCATCGCCGGGACGTTCCTGGGCGAGGCGCTGTTCCGTATGGCGAGCCTGTCGCTGGAGCGCGACGACGGCCTGCCGCAGTTCTGGCACGAGTTGGCGGCCGCCGCGATCTCGCCGTCCACGGGCATCAACCGGCTCGCCTTCGGCGAACGCTTCAAGACCGTGTTTCCGAGCCGCGACCCGGCGTACTACAGCCGGCTGAACCTGGGTTTCAGCGGGACGGTGCAGAACGCGCAGGGACTGTCCACCAAGCTGGAGCGCAACGAAGCGGTCGCGGAGTTCGCGATGGACTACGGGCTGCCGGGCAAGTCCGGCTACTCGTACAAGCGGCCGTTCGACTACTTCACGTTCCAGACCACTCTGGCCAGCGGTAACGGCGTCGAGAACATCATGACAGCGGGGATGCTGTACGGCCGGGACTACGCGATCGGCGACAACTATCGCGGCATCGCGGGCCTGTTCGGGCGCTACGACTACCTGGCGCCGCAGATCTTCCGGATGTCGAGCACGGCGCTCTCGCTCGGCTCGGTCGGGCAGGTGTGGCTTACCGAATCGGTGGCCCTCCAGGGCACCGGCATGATGGGCGTCGGTTACGCGGCAGTGGGCACCCTGCACGGCACCGACGAGCGCGACTACCACTACGGCGTGGCGCCGCAAGCGATGCTGTCCTTGCGGCTGATCGTCGGCGACAAGTACGCGATCGACCTCGCGGCGCGCGAGTACTTCGTCAGCCGCGTCGGCGCCGCGGGCAACGAAGGCAACGACAACATCGCCAGGGTGGACGCGGCCCTTACCTGGCGGATCACCGGCAAGCACGCGGTCTCGCTCAAATACGTGCTGTCGCGCCGCGACGCGTCGTACTTCGAAATCGGCGACCGGTCGCAGACGCGCGGCACCATCGGCCTCTACTACACGCTGCTCGGCCATGACCGCTTCGGCGCCGTCGACTTCCGGCCGTGACGCGGCTGGCGCCGGGATTCGCCTGCTTGCGTGCATCCCGCGGGCATGGCGCCGGACGGCGGCTCCGGCACGATTCCGTCCAGGCTGCGTGCATCCCCGATTCGCGGTATGACGCATGGCACCCTGTTTGGGTAAGATCACTCCTGCCACTGCGTCCGCGATCGCGCGACGCGATCCGGAACCATCGATAGAGGACATTTCATGAAGGAAAGTGCAAACCGGCCGCGCGCATGGCGTGGGGCGTGGGGCATGCTGTTGTGGGCCGCAGCGGGGCTGGCCGGCGCCGCGCCATTCGATCTCGATCCGGGCTACGGCACGCAGGGCCGCGTCACGTTCGGCACCGGGCAGCCCGACGGGCAGATCGGGCGCTCCGTGGTGCAGGCCGACGGCAAGCTGGTCGTCACCGGCTCGCGTCCGACACAGGTCGACAACCAGCCCGGCGCGGAACTGTTCGCGCGCCGCTTCAACGCCGACGGCTCGGTCGATGCGGGATTCGGGACCAACGGCGAGTCGCGCTTTTCGGTCCGCGGCCGGGACGCGATCAACATGATCACGCTGGATGCCAATGGCAGGATCGTGCTCGCGGTTTCGGCGCAGGAGCCCTGCACCAACATTCCGTTCGGCGGCTGCTTCAACAGCGCGGGCCAGGTGGCGCCGCTGGTCAGCGCCGTCGTCCGGCTGCGCACCGACGGGGCGCTCGACGCCACGCTGGCCGGCAAGGGCTACACCGAGGCGACCGATTTCTACGGCGGCTACGCGGTGGCGGTGCAGCCGGACGGCAAGCTGTTGCTGCTCGGGACAACCGGCGTCGCCCGCGCCCGGATCTTCAACTGGAACCTGGCGCGCTTCAACTCCGACGGGACCCGCGATCCGGGTTTCAACGGCGGCCAGAGCGTCGCGTCGCGCTGCGATGCGTTTGGCTTCGCGGTGCTGGTGCAGCCGGACGGCGGGATCGTCGTCGGCGGCGACGACAGCGTGTTCTATGCGGACTCGGCGGTGAATTCCGGCTTCTGCATCGAGCGACTGTTCCCGGACGGCAGCCACGACACGGCGTTCAACCAGGGCCAGCTGCGCACGAACTTCGGCATCAACGTCTCGCTGCTGTCGATGGCCGTGCTGCCCGGCGGCAAGCTGCTCGCGGTCGGGCGCGGCATCCAGACCCACGACACATTGCCGCTGGCGTCCTACGACTCCGGCTTCATCGCCGCCCGCTATTTCGCGAACGGCATGCCCGATTCATCCTATGGCAACGGCGGCAAGTGGTTCGTGCCCGTGGCCGACTACCACGGGTACGTCGATTTCACGTTCGCCCGGGATGGCGGCTTCGTCGCAGCCGGCTACGAGTATCCGGTGCCGCCCGCGGGCAGCGCGCAGCAGTATCGTCCCACGCTGCTCAAGGTCACCGCGGACGGCCAGCCGGACGCGACGTTCGGCGCCGGCGGCATCGCGCGCGGCCCGTTCGGCCCGGATCGGCCCGTGGGCTTCCTGCGCGACATCGAGGACCGCTGGTACCTGATCAGCGCGACAACACTGCCCGATCTGACTGCGGGTGCGCTGATCGAACGCTACAAGGGCGAGCGGCCGGAGAGCGTGCCGGTGATCGAGTTCTACAACGTCAACCTGCAGCACTACTTCATCACCGCCAGCGCCGCCGAGGCCGCCGGCATCGACGCGGGCGCCGCCGGGCCCGGGTGGCAGCGCACCGGAGGTGATTTCCGCGCCTGGCAGCCCGTCGCCGCCGGGACGCTGAACGGCGTGCCGCAACTGGCGCGCACGCTATGCCGCTTCTACGGCACGCCGGGGCAGGGGCCCAACTCGCATTTCTACACCATCGACGTGCCCGAGTGCGACTTCGTCCGCCGCGATCCGGGCTGGACGTTCGAGAACTACGCGTTCTACGCCTATCCACCACTGGCCACCCCGACCGGCAACGCGTGCCCGGGCGGGCTGGCGCCGGTCTATCGCGTCTACAACAATCGCTATGCGCAGAACGACAGCAACCATCGCTACACGACCAGCGCCGCGACGTACCAGCAGATGCAGCAACAGGGATGGGCGGGCGAGGGCGTGGTCTTTTGCGCGGCTCCGTAGGCTCCGTAGGATGGGTGGAGCGCAGCGATACCCATCAACGGTGGGGGGGACGCAGCCTACGGCATGACAGCCACAGCCAGGCAGCCGCTAGTACAACGGCGGCTTCAGCCCTTCCTGCTCGAACGCGCGCTGCACCGCGGGACGCGCGGCCATCGCTTCGAGGAAGCGTTGCAGGTGCGGGCGGTTGCGCGCCGGGTTCGCCATTCCGCGGGTCCAGCGCGCCATCACCATCAGATACGGATCGGCCGCGGTGAAGTGCGCGCCCTGCAGCCAGGGGCCGCCGCTTCTTGCCAGCTGCGCCTCGAGTATGTCCAGCATCCCACCCTCGCCGCTGATGCGCGCTTCGGCGTGCTTCTTGACCTGCGCGGCGGCCGCCGCATCGTCGGTCAACCGGTCGGGGTAGAAGTACAGCAGCAGTTCGGCCTGCACGGTGTTGGTCAGGTACACCAGCCATTTGTAGAATTCCGCGCGTTCGGGCGTGCCCACCGCGGGCGCGAGCCTGGACTCCGGATGCCGGTCGGCCAGGTGCAGGCAGATCGCGGCCGTCTCGAACAAGACAAGATCGCCATCAATCAGCACCGGGATGCGCCCGGTCGGGTTGAGCTTCAGGTACGCCGGGCTCTTTTGCGCATTGTTCGCGCGGTCGACGGGCACCAGCTCATAGGGCGCGCCAATCTCCTCGAGCAGCATGTGCGGAATCAGATTGGCATTGCCGGGAAAGTAGTAGAGTTGGTACATGGCTGTGTGTGGGGATGGGGAGCAGGCAGTGTACAGCAGGACACCGCGGCCGCACGCGGCCGGGGCGCCGCGCTGCGGACGGGGCCGGCGAGCGCGCCGCACCGGCACGAACCGCAATGGAAGTGGCCGGCGACAAAGGGAGCGCAGCGCATGAAGCGCAGGGATTTCATCCGCATCGGCCTGCTCGGCGCGGGCGCAATGACAGGAGGGGTGGCGATGGCGGCACGCAAGTCCGGGTTCACGGTCGTCGAGGCCGGCATCGCCGACCTGCAGGCGGCGATGCAGGCGGGCACGCTGACGGCCCGCGTCCTGGTCCGGGCCTACCTCGCGCGCATCCGCGCCATCGACCGCGGCGGGCCGCGGCTGAACGCGATCATCGAGCTCAATCCGGATGCGCTCGCCATTGCCGCGGAACTCGACCGCGAACGAAAGGCCAGCGGTCCGCGTGGACTGCTGCACGGCATTCCCGTGCTCATCAAGGACAACATCGCAACCGCCGACCGGATGCAGACGACGGCGGGATCGCTGGCGCTGCTGGGCCTGAAGCCGCCGCGCGACGCATTCGTCGCGAGCCGGCTGCGCGCGGCGGGCGCGATCATCCTGGGCAAGACCAACCTGAGCGAATGGGCGAACTTCCGCTCGACGCGCTCGACCTCCGGCTGGAGCGCGCGCGGCGGCCTCACCCGCAACCCGTACGCGCTCGACCGCAACACCAGTGGCTCGAGCTCCGGGTCGGCGGCCGCGATCGCCGCGAGCCTGGCGGCGTGCGCGGTCGGGACCGAGACCGATGGCTCGATCACTTCACCCGCGGCGATCAACGGGCTGGTCGGCATCAAGCCCACGGTGGGATTGATCAGCCGCAACGGCATCGTTCCTATCGCGCACTCGCAGGACACCGCGGGCCCGATGGCGCGGACGGTGGCCGATGCCGCCGCGCTGCTGGGCGCGATGGCCGGCAGCGACCCGCGCGACGACGCCACGCGCGAGGCGTCAACGCGGGTGGTCGACTTCACGCGGTATCTCGATGCCGACGGCCTGCGCGGTGCGCGCATCGGCGTCGTCCGCGCGAATTTCGGCGGGCGCAACGACCTGGTCTCGGCGGTCGTGGAAGAGGCGCTCAAGGTGATGCAGGCCAGGGGCGCGATCCTGATCGATCCGGTGGAACTGCCCAACGCCGGCAGGTACGGGCAGAGCGAGCTCGACGTGCTGCTCTACGAATTGAAGGCGGACCTGGCCGCGTACTTCGCGGAGTTCGCGCCCGGCTCGGCGCTCCGGACATTGCAGGACGTGATCGATTTCAACGAGCGGGAACGCGCCCGCGAGATGCCGCACTTCGGGCAGGAGTACTTCCTGCGTGCGCAGGCCAAGGGCGGGCTGGACAGCAAGGAGTATCTCGATGCGCTGGCGAACAACCACCGCTATGCGCGCGCCGAGGGCATCGACCAGGCGCTGCGCGAGCACCGGCTCGACGCGCTCGTCGCACCGACCACCGGTCCGGCCTGGCTCACGGACTTCATCAAGGGGGATGCGAGCGGCGGTGGCTTCACGCAACCCGCGGCGGTGGCCGGCTATCCGCACATCACGGTGCCGGCCGGCTTCGTGCGCGGGCTGCCCGCGGGCATTTCGTTTGTCGGCGGCGCCTGGAGCGAACCCACGTTGATACGTCTCGCCTACGCGTACGAGCAGGCCAGCCGGCAGCGCCGCGCGCCGGCGTATCCGCGATCGGTCAATCCGCAGTAGTGATCAGCATCCCCCTTCTCTCTCGGGGAGTAGGGCTGGGGATGAAGGAGTGTCCGACCTCCCCTCATCCCCCCGAATAGTTCAACGCGCAGAACGCGATGCCTTCGTACTGCCAGCCCTGCGCCTGCAGCGCGCCCACGTTCGCAAAGATGGTCGTGAAGCGGTGGTTCGAATCGTTGAACGCGAAGCGGTCGTTGTACAAACGGTAGACCGGGACCGTATCCACCGGGCAGTTCGACACCGAGGGTAGCTGGATCCGGAACGACAACCCCTCGTAGACCCAGCCTGAGCTTGGCGACTTCAGTCCCGCGCACTCGTCGGCGAACGCGGTGTAGAAGTGCGAGTTCGCGCCAAATGTGTAGAAGCGGCACACGTCGCTGCCGGGTGCGGCGATGCCGGGCGTGTAGGCGGTGAAATTGTCGCCGGTGCGCACCCAGCCCGGCCCGGCGGCGCCGTTGTCGATGCCGATGCCTTCGGCCGCGCTGGAGGTCCGGAAGTAGTGCTTCAGGTTGGTGTTGTAGAACTCGTAGACGATGACGACGGTGCCTGCCGGCGCCGCCGCGACCGGCACGCAGACCAGGCCGACCGTGAGACTCCTGTTGCCCGCGGCGGCATGGCTGAAGGCGTCGGCAAACCAGCCTGCCGGCGCCGGATAGTCGCCGGACTCGCGATCCGCGGGATAGGCGTAGCCGTTGTAGACCGGCGTGCTGATGGTCGCGATCAGCGCGTGCAGGTCGGCGCTGTCCAGCCCGCCGCCGGTCGCGATGCTGCCGCCGGGGCAGATGAGCGCGACGCCGTCTTCCTGGCCGGGCGCGATCGAGACCGGGCTCGACACCAGCGTCGTCACGCCGGTGATGGCCGCGCAGATGGCCGCGACTTTCAGCGTGCCGGCGACCTGGCCCTGGTTGCTGGTGACGCCGGCCCAACCGGTCCCCGCCGGATTGGGGCCCGGCGTCCGGTCGGCCAGGTACGGATTGGCGCCGCCGAAGTAGGGCGATGAGGAGATCATCTTCATCGCCTCCGGCCGGCTGACATCGACGCCGCCGCCGATCGCCACCTGGCCGTTCGGGCACAACACCGCGACGGTACCGGTGCCCGCGCCCGCACCGCCACTGGCCGTGACGGCGATCGACCCCACTGAGGCCACGACGCCCGAGACCGGCGCGCAGATCGCCGTGACCATGACCACCCGGTTGCCGTTGCTGTGATTGATCACGCTGGCGTACCAGCCGTCCGGCGCCGCGCGGACGCCATCGGCCTGCGCCAGCAGCACCGACCCGCCGAACGTGGGCGCCGATGCGGTGATCTCGAGATTGGTCGAGCTCAGGTTGTCCAGCCCGCCCGAGAGCGCGACGTAGCCCGCGGGACAGCTCGCGTTCACATCGGACCAGGCGCCGGCGTTCGGCGGCACGCTGAAGTTGCGCTGGACGGTGATCGTCCCGGTGAGTTGTGCGAAGGCGCTGGTGCAAAGCGCCAGCGCGGGGATGAGCAACAGTCGGCTGTAGCGTTTCATGAGTGTTCTGCTCCGGAAGGAAATTGCGAATTGATTCGGGCGCACGTCTGTGCAATAGTCTAGCGCAGTCCGCAACAGGCTCCACCCGTTTGACGCGCATCGGTGATTCCCCTACAGTCCGGCGACGAGTCGACAACGGCCCGGCGCCCGGCCGGCGCATGTCGCACCCACTACCCAGAGGTATCCGGATGATTCGGTTGACCACGGCGCGGCAACCCCGCCGCCAGAATTTGCTCAGCGGCGCCGGCTTCGCGATTGCCTCGGCGATGTCCGGCCTGATCGGCGACGCGGGAGCGGAGGCGCCCGCTGCGTCTCCTGCGCCATCGACAACGGGCCTGGCCCCGCTCAAGGGCCGCGCGCCGGCGATATTCATCGGCCACGGCAGCCCGATGAACGCGGTCGCCGACAACGCGTTCACGCGGATGCTGGGTGATTGGGGCCGCGCCCTGGGCCGTCCGCGGGCGATCCTGATGGTGTCCGCGCACTGGCTGACCGAGCGCGAGGTGCAGGTGTCGACCACGGCGCGGCCGGAGACCATCCACGATTTCGGCGGTTTCCCGCCCGAACTCTACCGGCTGCAGTATCCGGCCCCTGGCGCACCGGACGCCGCGCGGACGGCGGCCCAGGCGCTGGCGCCACGCGTCGCCGGCATCGACGCGGCACGCGGTCTCGATCACGGCGCGTGGAGCGTGCTGCGGCACATGTACCCGCTGGCCGACGTGCCCGTGTTCCAGCTGTCGATCGACATCACCAAGGCAGGCCCTTATCACCACGGTATCGGACGCGCGCTGGCCGGGTTGCGCGACAACGGCGTGCTGATCGCCGGCAGCGGCAACGTGGTCCACAACCTGCGCGCGACGATGCGCGGCCAGCCCGACACGCTGCACGGGATGACGCCATGGGCCGAGGAGTTCGACGTCCGGGCGAAGGCGGCAATCGACGCCGGCGACGCCCGCGCGCTGATGGCCTACGAAACGCTCACCGCCGGGGCGCCGATGGCGGTGCCGTATCCCGATCACTACTATCCGCTGCTCTATGCGCTCGGCGCGGCGCTGCCCGGCGAACGCGCGCGGCACGTATACGAGGGATTCCAGGCCGGCACGCTGAGCATGCGCTGCGTGCAGTGGGGGTAGGGTTGCCCGATCAATCACACGCGCGCAGGCTCGGCAAGCCTATCCCCGTCGCATCGAACCCGCCGTCGACGGCGATGGTCTGGCCGTTGATGTAGCTGGCCGCGGGGCTGCACAGGAACACAACGGCGTCGGCGATTTCGTCTTCGGTGCCGTAGCGGTTCAACGGGATCGCATCGTGATAGTCGGCGCGGATGGCCGTCGAGTGCACGGCCTTGGCCATCGCCGTGTCCACCGGGCCTGGCGCGATCGCATTGACGCGAATGCCCACGGCGCCCAGCTCCGCCGCCTGCTGTTTGGTCAGGTGCATCAGTCCGGCCTTGCTGGTCCCGTAGGCCACGCGCAGCGTGCTCGCGCGCAGGCCGGAGATCGACGCGATGTTGACCACGCTGCCCCCGCCGTGGCCCAGCATCACGCGCGCCGCGGCCTGCGTGCACAGGAACGGTCCGTCGAGATTCACCGCCAGCACGCGCGACCACTCCTCGCTGCTGGTCTCGAGTATAGGCTTGAACACGGCGATGCCGGCATTGTTCACCAGCGCATCGATGCGCCCGTAGCGCCGGACGACCTGCGCGAACGCCGCCTCCACCTGCTGCGGGAATGCCACATCGCATTCGATGGCGAGCACGCGGATCTCGTCGTCAAGCTCGGCGCGCGTCCTGGCGAGAGTCGCGTTGTCGTTGTCGAGCAGCGCGACCCGGTAATCCGCGGCCAGGAACTTGCGGGTCACCGCCAGCCCGATGCCGCGTGCGGCGCCGGTAACGACTGCGACGCGCTCGATGGTTGCCATGATGGTGCTCCGATGCGCAAAGGGATCGCCGCCGATTCTACCCGGGCCGCCGCGCGGGCCCCACGGATCCCTGTGTCCCGGGCGCGGCATTCGGCTGCCGCCGGGGCTGCCGCCGGGGGTGACAAGGGTTCCCGCCGGATGTATATTCAGTCCGGTCTCCGGCGTCAAGCCATGCCTGGCCAACGCCGCCGGGTTCGGAAGTGCGTGTTTTCCGGAGAGAGAAAATGTCCATTCTGCGCAATGCCTGCCGTGTCCTGGCCCTGACGGTACTCTGGATCGCCCAGACCCACGCCGCCACGATTTTCAATTTTGCCGACTTCAACAACTGCGCAAGCCTGCAGGTCAACGGCAACGCGGCCTGCACGGCCGGCGTATTGCGCCTCACACCCGCACTGGTCGGCCAGTCGGGTTCCGCGTTTTCGACGACGTTGATTCCGCTCGGCGCCGGGGCACAGTTCAGCACGTCATTTTCCTTCCAGATGACCAACCCCGCCAACCCCGACTCCGATGGCCCAGGCGCCGACGGTATCGTGTTCGCCGTTCAGCCCGTAGCCTCGACCGTCGGCGGCGGCGGGGGGGGCATTGGCTATTCCGGAATACCCACCAGCCTCGGGGTGGAGTTCGACACCTGGGACAATGGTCTGGGAGCGGGTGATCCCAATGGCAACCATGTCGGCATCGATCTCAACGGCGTGATCGCTTCGGTGCAGACTGCCACCATCGCCACGCGCATGAACGACGGCAATATCTGGTACGCGTGGATCGACTACGACGGAAGCACGCTCGAAGTCCGGCTGGCCCAGGCCAACATCAGGCCGCTGAGCCCCACGCTGAGCTACCCCGTCAACCTGGCCTCGGTGCTGGGCACCACGCAGGCCTACGTCGGCTTCACCGCCGGGACCGGTTCCGGGTTTGAAAACCACGACATCCTCACTTGGCGCTTCGATGACGCCTTTGCGCCGATAGGCGTGGCGCAAACGGTCGACGTCCCGGCTCTCTCTGGCGGCGTTTTGCTGCTGGTTGCGTTGCTGGCGGCGATCGCGGGCGGCTACGCCATCCGCAGGCGCCGGGCGTAGCACCCGGCGTCGGCTGCCCGCCGGATCGACGCCCCGGGCCAAGGCCCGGCAGGGTCGCTACAACCCCTCGCCAATCCGCCGCGGCCGGCAAGCCGTTCTCCGCTAGTTATGGTCGGTCGAGAAATGCGGCGGTTGCGCCTTGGGCCAGAAACCAGTGTCCGGCGGCGGCGGCGTCGGCACCGCCGGTTTTGGCGCAACTGCGGGCGCGGGTGAAGTCGCCGGTTTGGGCGCGACAGCGGGCGCCGCCACCGGTCTGGGTGCAACTGTGGTTGCGGGCACCGCCGCCGGCGTCACGGTCGAACCGCCGGTGCGGCGAAACTCCTGCAGTTCCGTGCGATCCGATTGCACCAGCTGGTCGCCCAAGCGGATTCGCTGCTCGAGCGCCACGTAGCCCGGCACCGTCTCGGGCGCGACCCAGGCGATGCGGGTGACGAACGCGCCGGTCTTCAGGTTGCGGCCGTCCGCTTCGATCCGGTAGGTGTCGAACGTGCCGCCGGGCAGCGTGATGCGCTCGCGCGACGCGGCGCGCAGGTTGAAGGTCACGTTGACGTCCTCGCCCGATGGTTCGGTCACGATGAACTGCGCCTGCCAGCGCTTGCCCAGCTTGTATTCGGGGATGAAGAACTGGTACGGCGTCCACTTGCGTCCGTCCGGATCGCGCGTCAGGTTGCCGTAGCGGTCGGTGACCAGCGTGCCCCGGTTGAATATCACGTCCTCGCCCTCGAGCCGGGTCACGGTGTCGGAGAACGACGAGAAGCTGCCGCGGAGCTGGTCGCGCACCTGGTAGAGGAACCGGTCGCCCACGCGATAGGCCTGCTCTTCCACGTATGGATTCCCGGCGCAAGCGCACTGCGGCGTGCCGGCCGGCCGCACCGTGCGCTCGCCCTGCGCCTTGAGCAATTCGTCGAGCCGGCGGTCCGCGAACTCCGAGAACTTGCCGCTCGGGCGGGCGCGCAGGAACGCCTCGAGCGCCGCGACGTCGCCCGCCTGCCGCAGTTGCAGCCACTGCGCGAGATCGGCCTCGAACTCGCGCTGCGCCTGTTCCGGCCCGGACTTCTGCTCCGGCGGCGGCGGCACGAAAAAGAAATCGTCTTCGAGCGACGTGCTCTCCCAGGGCACCTGCGCGCCCTTCGATGTCCGGCGCACGCTCAGCCGCACGCGCTTGAACACATCCTCGACCTTTGCGCCGGGCACCAGGATCTCGCGCAGCAGGTTCTCGGTGTACAAGCCGTTGTCGCCTTCGCCGTCGGCCGCGACGATGCCGGGCGACGTGGCGTAGGCGAGCAACGTCCCTGGCGGCGCGTCAATCTGGGTGAGCCCCTTGTCCTCGGTCAGGTAGTCCTTGCCGAACGGATTGTCGCGGCACGCATCGAGCACGATCAGGTTCAGCGGATTGCGCGCCCGCGACAGCGCAGTGACCAGCGCACCCAGGTCGACGGTCTGCGCCTGGATGTCGGCGACGCCCCGGATCTTCGCGTCGACCGGCACCAGGAAGTTGCGCCAGTTGAGCTGCAGGCCGTGGCCCGCGAAAAAGAACACGGCCACCGCCTTCTTCTCGCCGGCCTCCCTGGCAAACGCGGCGATTGCATCGAGGAATTGCTGGCGCGTCGCGTCCAGGCGCGTCGTGACCTTGAAGCCGGCGCGCTCGAGCCGAGCGCCGATTTCACGTGCGTCGCGGGTCGGGTTCTTCAGCGGTTGCTGCGCATAGGCGGCATTGCCGATCACCAGCGCCAGGCGCGGGGTCCTGGCGTCGATGCCGGCGGCAGGGGGTGGGGCGGGCGCCGTCACCGCGAGCGGTGCGGAGGCAGTTGCGGGCCTGGCTGCGGCGGGAGCTGGCTTGACGGAAACGGGAGGAGGCTTTTTTACGTCGTCCGCGGCGGGAGCATTGCTGGAAACCATAAACCAGCATGCCAGCGCTGCCGCGGCAAGAATCGCAGATCCGGTTCGAACCATGACCTTCTCCCGACAACTGATCGCCAGATTGTAGCGGTTTCACCGTTCGGAATAGGCTCGCGGTTCGTACGTCGCAGGATGGGTGGGCGCAGCGACATCCGTTCCACGTGGTTCGGCGGCTTCAAAATCCTCGCTAGTCGCTGCGGGATGGGCCGTCACGTCAACCGCGCACCGGCTGGTAGTTCGGAAAGAACAGCTGCTGTCCCTCGATCTTGTATCCGGCAATGGCGGCCTGCCCGTCGGGCGACGTGATCCAGTCGATGAACGCCTGCCCCAGTTCCTTCTTCACGTGCGGGTGCTTCGCCGGGTTGACCAGCATCACGCCGTACTGGTTGAAGAGCTTGTTGTCGCCCTCCACCGCGATGGCGAGTTCGCCCCGGTTCTTGAACGACAGCCACGTGCCGCGGTCGGTGAACGCATACGCGCCCATCGCCGACGCGGTGTTGAGCGTGGGACCCATCCCGGATCCGGTTTCGCGATACCACGTGCCCTTGCCGGCCTGCGGGTCGATGTCCGCCTGCTTCCAGTAGCGCAGCTCGGCCGCATGGGTGCCGCTCTTGTCGCCGCGCGAGGTGAACGGCGCGGCGCTCGCGGCGATCTTCTTCAGCGCATCGATCGCATCCTTGCTGCCGGCGATTTTCGCCGGGTCCGCCTTCGGGCCGACGATGACGAAATCGTTGTACATCACTTCGCGGCGGTCGATGCCGAAGCCCTCTTCGACGAACTTCTGCTCCGCGACGCGATCGTGGACGAAGACCACGTCGGCGTCGCCCTTGCGCGCGGTCGCCAGCGCCTGTCCGGTCCCCTGCGCGACGACGCGCACGTCGATCCCCGACTTCGCCTTGAACGCGGGCAGCAGGTGCTTGAACAGGCCCGATTGCTCGGTCGAGGTGGTCGAGGCGACGACGATGAACTTGTCCTGCGCCAGGGCGGCGGGCGGAACAGCGAGTCCCAGCGCGAGTGTCAGCGCCAGGGCGCCACCGGCGAGCCAGTGACTACGGGGTGTGTTTACCATAACAGTTCTCCTTTGATGAATGCGGTCGCTTCGGGCGACCGGGGTTGCTGGAAAAATTCGCGCGCGGGGGTGTCCTCCACCAGCCGCCCGCGATGCAGGAACAGGACGCGATCCGCGATCCGCCTGGCCTGGCCCAGGTCGTGGGTCGTCATCACGATGGTCGTCCCCGCCGCATGCATCGCGGCGATGATCTCCTCGATCGCCCGGGTCGCCGCCGGATCGAGGCTTGCCGTGGGTTCGTCCAGGAACAGGATCTCCGGGCGCAGCGCCCAGGCGCGCGCCAGCGCGATGCGCTGCTGCTCGCCGCCGGAGCACAGGCGCGCGGGCCGGTCTTCGAGGCTGGCCAGCCCCACGCGCGCGAGCGCCGCCCGGGCGGCGGCGCGCACGCCCTCGCGCATTCCCCCCACGCGCAGCGCGAACTCGATGTTCTCGCGCGCCGTGCGGCGCAGCATCACGGGGCGCTGGAACACCATCGCCTGCCCCCGCCGAATGCGGAGCGGATCGGCGGTGGCCCAGGCGAGTTGCCCCCCGGACGGCGCCAGCAGGCCGTGCAGCATGCGCAGCAGCACGCTCTTGCCCGCGCCGTTGGGGCCGATCACGATGTTGCGGGTGCCGGGCTCGATGCGCAGCGACACCTCGCGCAGGATTTCCACGTCCCCCGCGCGCCATGACAGATCCGAGCCGGCGAGAGGCAGGATGGCGGGCGCGCCCGCGCCGGCCGGGTCAGCCATGGCGCCGCATCGAGTAGGACTTCATCAATTGCGCCGCGGTGTTGATCGCGATCACCAGCGCGATCAGCACCACGCCCAGCGCCAGCGCCAGCGGCAGGTCGCCCTTGCTGGTCTCCAGCGCGATCGCGGTCGTCATCACGCGCGTGACGCCGTCGATGTTGCCGCCGACGATCATCACGGCGCCCACTTCGGCGATGGCCCGGCCGAAGCCCGCCAGCACCGCGGTCAGCAGCGTGAAGCGCAAATCCCACAGCAGCGCGCGCATGCACTGCCAGCGCGTGGCGTTGAGCGAGAGCAGCTGTTCGCGGTACTCGCTCCACGCGTCGTCGATCACCTGGCGCGAAAGCGCCGCAATGATCGGCAGGATCAACACTGCCTGCGCAATCATCATCGCGGCCGGCGTGAACAGGATGCCCAGCGACCCCAGCGGCCCGGCGCGCGAGAGCAGCAGGTAGATCAGCAGGCCGACGACCACCGGGGGCAGGCCCATCATGCCGTTCAGCACGGCGATGACGACCTGCCGGCCTGGAAAGCGGGCCAGCGCCAGCCACGCGCCCAGCGGCAGCGCCAGCAGCGAGGCTGCGAGCACAGCGACGCCGGAGACCTTGAGCGACAGCCCGGCGATGGCCAGCAGCGTCTGGTCCAGTTGCCGGACGAGGCCCATGGCCAGGCCCATGCTTTGCGAGATTTCCTCCATGGCGCGGAGTGTAATAGTATGGGCGCTGTCCGTATGCAGGAATTCCGCGATCCGGAAAGCGTGCAGGTCTGCGCGCAAGAATGCCGGCCGAAAAGGGGGGGTCCGATGCGCGAATTGATGAGCACCCGGGAAGTCGCCGACTATCTGCGGCTGAAGGAACGCAAGCTCTACGACTTGGTGGCGCAGGGGATCATCCCGCACTCGCGCATCTCGGGGAAGCTGCTGTTCCCGCGCAGTTTGGTCGACGAATGGGTCAGGCGCGGGATGAGCGGGGCGCCGCTGGTCGCCTCACGCAATGCGCCGGCCGTGCTCGCAGGCAGCCACGACCCGCTGCTGGAATGGGCGGTGCGGGAGTCCCGCTGCGGGCTGGCCACGATGACGTACGGCAGCCTCGACGGGGTCGACCGCTTGCTGGCCGGTACGGCCTGCGCGGCCGCCATCCACCTGCCCGCGGCGAAACAGGAGGGCGGCGCGGATCTGGATCGGAATGTCGAACTGGCGCGGGATCGGTTGGCGCATCTCGATTGCGTGCTGGTGCAATGGGCGACGCGGGAACAGGGGTTGGTGCTCGCGGCGGGGAACCCGCTGAAGATCAAGTCGCTGTCGGACTTGAAAAAACGCAAGACGCAGGTGGCCATCCGGCAGGAGGGCGCGGGCAGCCATCTGCTGTTCCTGCAATTGCTGGCCGAGGCCGGCGTGGACTCGAACGCGTTGACTTACCTCAATCCGCCCGCGCAGACGGAGAGCGACGTGGCGGCGGCGATCCTCGATGGTCGCGCCGACACCGGGCTCGCGGTGCGCGCGGTCGCGCGACAATTTCATCTGGATTTCATCCCGCTTGCGGTCGAGCGGCTGGACATCGCCGTGCTGCGCGGCAGCTACTTCGATCCGCCGCTGCAGTCGCTGTTCGCCTTCACCCGCCGCCCCCTGTTCCAGCGCCAGGCGAAGATGCTGGCGGGCTACGACGTCGGCGAACTCGGGCGCGTCCGGTGGAACGCGTGAACCCGGAAATTCCGTAGGATGGGTGGAGCGAAGCGATACCCATCAACCGGCGGGGAAACCCGCTTCCCCCACCTGGCAGGCGACTACTTCGACCCAACCCCCGCCCGGGCCCCCGCCAGCGAGAATGACGGCCGCACGGAAGTCTTGAGCATGGCGCGTTCGACCGTCGCTTCGTTGCGGTCGATTCGCACCAGTGCCGCGCTGGCGCGGCGCCAGGCCAAGAGCGCGAAGAGGCCGCCGCCGCCCAGGAAGGTCAGGATCGCCGGGACCGACGACGCGCCGCCAAACAGCAGCGTCACGCCCATCGCCACCAATCCGGCGGCGGCAATGAGGACGCGCAGCCACAGCCCGAAAGCGGCAAACGCGCGGCCGCCGGTGAGGCTCATGGCTGGGGAAAGTGTGCTTGTTCGATCGTACATGGCGGTTCCTTTCGCGATGGCGCGGAGATTGCGGCACATGCACTGACTATACGTGCGGAACGCGCACGTTTCCAATCGTAGTTTCGGATCGGCGGGATAAGATTTTCCGATGCGCGGTCGCGGTCCGGCGCAACCGCGTCGGCCGCTACCGCAGGAACGCGCGCAAGCCCGCCACGACAGCGACGCCGGCCATGGTCGCAACCAGATCATTCGGGCGCCACCGCATCAGGGCAACGATGGTGGCAAGCCCGGCGAGCTCCGGGATGCTGCCGCGGACCGCGGCCGGGGCCACGACGCCGATCATGACCGACAGCGGCGCCGCCCGCAACGCGGCCTCGAGCCGCGGCGTGACCGTGACGAAACGCATGAGCCAGAAGCCGCCCGCCCGGCAGGCGTACGAGGTCGCCGCGAGCGCGCAAAGCAGGAACAGATAGTCGGGCCTCTCGCTCATCGCGCGCGTTCCGTTGCTTCGCCGTGCCGGAGGAATGCGGTGAGGGCGCCGGCGAGCCCCGCGGCGACGATGGGCCAGCCCGCGGGCGCCAGGCGATCGGCCACCAGCGCGGCGACGAGCGCGACGCCGCCGGGCCAGAGGCTCGCCCTGGTGCGCGCCATGCCGACCATCATCGCCGCGCAGAACGCGACCAGCAGAAAGTCGAGCGCCAGCAACTGGGGGGCGGGGATCCACTTGCCGATGAGGCTGCCCAGTACGGTCCCGGCGATCCAGGGCGCGAACGAACCGAGGCCCGTTCCCAGGACGTAACCGGCGTCGCGGTCGCCCGTCTCGTAGGCCCGCATCGCCAGCAGCCAGCTGCCGTCGCCCAGCAGGAACAGGCTGCCGTATGCCTGCACCGGCGAAACCTGTCCCAGCCAGGGCCGGAGCGCGGCGCCATAGAGGACGTACCGCGCATTGAGCAGGACCACCGTCGAGACGGCGGCGACGACGCCCGCGCCCGTCGCCAGCACGCTGACCGCGGCGGTCTGCGCCGTCCCCGAATAGACCGTCGCGCTCATCAGCACCGCATCGAAGATGGAGAAACCGGCGCCCTGCGCCAGCAAGCCGAAGGTGACGCCATGGGCCAGGACCCCGATGGCCAGCGGCTGCATGGCGATGAAGCCGCGGCGCACGCCGTCGCGCGTGAACGTGGTGTGCCGGAACGCTGGGGAGTCAGAGGCCAAGAAAATTTCGATTTCCACTTCCAGCATGATGCTGAATTACGCCTTGGCGGTTGGAATCGATAGCATTCATCATGCCCGATTATGCCTCGACTCGATTGCAGATTCGATGGTGCGGGAGAAGAACGGTTCGGTGGCAACCGGACCGTCACCACTCCCCGGACGGGAGTATCATTCCCGTCTTACTCTTCGTCTTACCAGGAAAGGTTGAATATGGAAATCGTCAGGGTATCCAGCAAAGGACAGATTGTCATTCCAAAGGCCTTGCGGGACGCGAGGCACATCCAGGCAGGAACAGAGTTGGTCATTTCAGCGGTTGCTGACGGGCTCATGCTCACCCCGGCCGCGCGGATTGCACCAACCACGGTAGCGGACGGCTTGGGCATGTTGGCCAAACCGGGCCACACAATGCTATCGGATGCCGTGGTGAAGCGGCGCATTGGCGCCATGCTCAAGAGTCGGGATCAAACGTCGAAGACGCGATGATTGCGGTAGATACCAACGTCCTTGCCCGCTACCTGCTCAACGATGATTTCGAGCAGGCCAAGGCTGCCGCCCGCTTGCTGGCAGGGCGGGACCTCATCGACGTTCCACTATCCGTATGGCTTGAACTGGTCTGGGTGCTCCAGGTTAACGACTGCAGCAGGCCGGAAATCAGCAAGGGATTGCGGCACATCATCGGACTCCCGGGCATTCGACCGCGCGCCCTCGATGTCTTTCTTTACGCCTTGCGGTGGTACGAGGAAGGAATCGACTTCGGCGATGCCCTGCATCTCGCGATGAGCGCAGGGAATGAACGATTCGCCAGCTTCGACAAGGCAATGGCGAAGGCAGCAGCCAAGGTCGGCGCTTCGCCGCCGATCACTCGACCGTGACAAGGCTACGCCGCACCAAATTCTCCGGGCTTGAAATTCCGGAGGGCCTACCTGCAGCGGACGAACAGGCTCCGCGTGATGATGGGGCCGGTCTGGGTCTGAATCCCGCCGTACGCGGCCACGCCATCGGCGGTGTACGCGCCGGACGTCGCGGGAAGCGCTTCGCCGCGCGGCCCGATCACCACATAGCCGCGGGGCCCGCATATCTGGCCCGCCATTTCCAGGCACGTGCTGAAATTCCCGAGGTGCCCGTTGCAGGTGATGTTGTGGCCGAGCGTGCCGTCGGCGAGATAGACGTCTCGTGTCGTGGCGCACGCGGCGGCCAGGAATGCGGACAGCAGGACAAGGGATGCGCGAATCATGATCTTCCTTTGGAGGGTGTTTGGAGAACGCTGTGCCGGCGGGCTCGCCGGCGCGTGCGTACCGGACCGGTGGGCGGGCCGCACTTCAACCTTCATCCGCCGCGGGCTCGACCGGCGGGATCTTCGAAATGAGCAGGCGGTCGATCCGGTTGCGATCCATGTCGACCACTTCGATCCGGTAGCCGTCCCATTCGAAATGCTCCGAGATTTCGGGGATGTGGCCCAGCCGGTCGAGAACGAAGCCGGCCAGCGTGTGATAGGCGCCCGACGTCTCGTCCGGGAAATAGACGTCCCGCTTGAACACTTCGCGGAAGCGCTGGAACGAGATGCCGGCATCGACCAGCCACGAGCCGTCTTCGCGGCGCACCGCGTCTTCCTCGTGATCCTCGTCGATCACCGACACGTCGCCCACGAGCGCGCCCAGCACGTCGCTCAGCGTGACGATGCCCTCGATCTCGCCGTACTCGTCGATGACCAGCGCCAGTTCCGCGCGGTTCTTCTTCAAGGTCTCCAGCAGCTGCATCGCGCTGATCGTCTCGGGCACCAGCAGCGGCGGCTTGGTCGCGGCCTGGATGTCGATCGGCTGGCCGCGGATCATCTGCTCGAACAGGCTGCCGGCGTGGACGACGCCGACGACCTGCGACAGATCGCCCCGGCAGACGGGGAAGCGGTTGTAGGCGCTGTCGGCGATCTTGAGCAGCGTGGTTTCCAGCGGGTCATCGAGATCGACGAAATGCACGTCCATCCGCGGCGTCATCAGCGCTGCGACGCTCTGGTCATCCAGCCGGAGCGCGCGCGAGACGATCTCGTGCTCGGTTTTCTCGAACAGCCCGGCATCGGTGCCTTCCTTGAGCAGGCCGGTGATTTCCTCCTCGGTGACGGCATCGTCCTTTTCGTGGTGCAGCCCGAGCAGCTTCAGCACGAAATCGGTGGAGACCGTCAGGACCTTGACGAAGGGACTCATCATCCGCGACAGCCACTGCATCGGCGCCGCAATCAGGGAGGCGACGGACTCCGGATACTTCATCGCGATGCGCTTGGGCACGAGCTCACCCAGGATCAGCGACGCGAAAGTGATGCCGACCACCACGATGGCCAGCGCGATCTCGCGCGCGTACGGGCCGATCACGGGGACGGTCGCGATCCGCGGCGTGAGTCCCGCGACCAGCGACGCTTCGCCATACGCGCCGTTGAAAATGCCGATCAGAGTGATGCCGACCTGGATCGTGGAGAGGAAGCGGCTGGGGCTGTCGGAGAGTTCGATGGCGGCCTGCGCGCCGCGGCTGCCGTTTTCGGAGAGGTTCTGGAGGCGGATCCGGCGGGAGGAAACAATTGCGATTTCGGACATGGCAAAGATGCCATTGATGAGTATCAGGCCCAGGATGATCAATATATCCACTGCGGAAGGATCGCGCGGCCGGCCGCCGACCCTTGGTGTCGAGGAACCGTGATTGTACCGGCAAAGGCCCGGGACGTCGGGAGGCGGGGCGAGGGTGGTGTAGGTCGGCTTGACCGCGGGGAGGTTGGCAAGTGTGCCCCGAAGTTGAAAAAGGACATCGCAAGTACCGCCGGGAAGAACGCCAGCAGGCAATCGCACGTAGAATCCGAGCCATGTGGCAAGAACTGTCAGCGGGCTTCCTGGCCGCGCCCTTGTGGGCGCAGGGCGGGATGGCGTTCTTCGCGCTCGCGTTCGTGGTCATGGTGGTGTCTCCTGGCGTGACCCGGCGGCGCCATGCCGAACGGCTCGCCGCACTGGCGACGGCGGCAGGCGCCAGCACCACGCGCCGGGATGCGTTCACCGAGTGGTTCACGACCGAGGTCGAGGGGCGACGGTTCGAGGTGCGGCGCGAGCTGCGGTCGAGCGGCCGCGGTTCCAGCTACCGTGGACCCACCGGCCATCTGCTGTTCTCGACCACGCCGCTCGCGGGCAGCCGCTGGAAGCTGCATCAGATCGAGATTCTGCAAGGCCGTCGGCCGAAGCTCTTCGGACCCGCGCCGCTGGCCACCGGCGACGCGGGCTTCGACGCCCGCTTCACGCTGCGGCAGGATGGCGTACCGGTGCGCGACGGCTGGCTCGACCAGCCGACGCGCGCCGCGGTGACTGCGTTCTTCGACACGCCGTGGGCGAATGGATCGATCTGGGTGCAAGAGGAGCAGTTGCAACACATCATGTCGCCCTGGGTCGGCGTCGATCACGAGTCGTTGCTACGTCTGTTGCGGCAGCAGGCGACGCTCGCGATCGCGCTCGAACGCACGGCTGGCTGGCGCGTCGCCGAACCAGGCGTATCATCCGCCTGACGAAATCGTTGTTGCCCGCCGTGAAGAAAACCAGACGCCTCCTCGCTTTCCTCCTGCCCTGCTTGCTGGTCGCGATCCAGCAATTCGGGTTTGCGCATGCGTTGTCGCATCTGGCGAACACGAATCCGGATCGCCCGTCCCGCAACGACACGCACCATCCGGCTGAAAAGGTCTGCATCGAATGCGTGGCGTTCGCGCAGATCGGCGCCGGGCTGACGGGTCACGCGCCGGCGGCGGCCGCACCGGCGGCGGCACTCGCGGTTGCCACCGCGCCCTTCCGGATCTTCGATCCGGAGTTCATCCCCGCCTTCCGGTCCCGCGCTCCCCCCTCCCTGGTCTAGTACACGACGTCCCGCGAACCGGAGCAGGCGCTCCTGTTCGATCTCATCGTTTACGACCAGGAGCTTTCCATGTACAAGCAATCCGTGTTGGCGGCGGCATTCGCCGCCGCATTGGCGGCGTCGCATTTCGCCGCTGCCGCCGATGATAAGGATCTCGCGCAGATCCGCGAGCAGATCCGGCAGATGAAGGACGATTACGAGACGCGCATCCGCGCGCTCGAATCGCGGTTGCAGGAAGCGGAGGCGCGATCCGCGCGCGCAGCAGCGGCGGCGGCAGGATCCACGGCGACCGCGGCCGCCGGTGCGGCGCCCCTGTCGTCCCCGGCGGCCAGCGCTGGTCGCGCGACCAGCGCGGGCGCCAATGCCTTCAATCCGGCGATTTCGCTGATCCTCGGCGGTACCTACACGCGGCTAACGCAGGATCCGGAGCAGTACCGGATCCAGGGCTTCCTCCCGGGCGGCGAGGAAGTGGGACCGGGCGCGCGCAGCTTCAACCTGGGCGAGTCCGAGTTGACGCTGAGCGCGAATGTCGACAACCGCTTCTCCGGCAAGCTCACCTTCGCGCTGGCGCCGGACAATTCGGTCGGCGTCGAGGAAGCGTTCTTCCAGACGCAGGGGCTCGCCGGCGGCATGAACCTGATGGCCGGGCGCTTCCTCTCAGGGATCGGCTACCTGAACGGCCAGCACGCGCATGCCTGGGACTTCGTCGACGCGCCGCTCGCCTACCAGGCGTTCTTCGGCGGGCAATACAAGAACGACGGGCTGCAGTTGAAATGGCTGGCGCCGACCGACAGGTTCCTGGAGTTCGGCCTCGAAGCCGGCCGCGGCGCGGAATTCCCGGGCACCGAGCGCAACAGGAACGGCCTCTCCTCCGTCGCGGCGTTCGCGCATCTGGGCGACGACATCGGCGACTCGGCGAGCTGGCGCGTGGGCCTGTCGTACCTGCGCAATCGCGCGGTCGAGCGCGAGTACGAGGATATCGACGCGACCGACACCGCCGTCGTCAACGCCTTCACCGGCAAGTCCGCGACGTGGATCGCCGATGCCGTCTTCAAGTGGGCGCCGGGCGGCAACGCGACGCGGACCAGCTTCAAGCTGCAGGGCGAGTACTTCCGGCGCAAGGAGAACGGCGCGCTGACGTACGACACGCAGGGGCAGTCGCTGGGCGCGACACCGGGGAGTTACGACGCGGCGCAGTCGGGCTGGTACTTGCAGGGGATCTACCAGTTCATGCCGCAGTGGCGCGTGGGACTGCGCTACGACAAGCTGCATTCGGGAACGCCCGGCCTGTCGGTGGTCGACGACGGGATTCTCGCCGCCGGCGACTTTTCGCGGCTGCTCGCGTACAACCCGTCGCGCAGCACGGCGATGGTCGACTACTCGCCATCGGAATTCAGCCGCTTCCGCGTGCAGTTCGCGCGCGACCAGTCGCGCCCGGGCGTCACCGACAACCAGTTCTTCCTGCAGTACATCATGAGCCTCGGCGTTCATGGTGCGCACGCATTCTGAAGAGGACCCAAATCATGAACACCACTCTGCCTTCATTTCGCCGCCGCATTCCCGTCCCGCTAGCCGCGCCATGTGTCCCACCCCGCCACGCGCGGACAGGCTGCGCCGCGCGTTTCGCCTCGCTCGGCCTGGGCGCTGCGCTCGCGCTTGCCGCGCTTGCCGGCCACGCCGCCCTCAACGTGCTCGCCTGCGAACCCGAATGGGCCGCGCTGGCGCAGGAACTCGGCGGCGACAAGATCAAGGCCTCCAGCGCGACCACCGCCTTGCAGGATCCGCACCGCATCGAGGCCCGGCCCAGCCTGATCGCGCGGGCGCGCAATGCGGACCTGCTGGTGTGCACCGGGCTGGAGCTCGAGGTGGGCTGGCTGCCCATCCTGTTGCAGCAATCGGGCAACGCCAGGATCGCGGCCGGGCAGCCGGGCAACCTGGAAGCCGGCAGTCTCGTGCAGCGGCTGGAGATTCCGGCGCGGCTCGATCGCAGCGACGGCGACGTGCACCCCGGCGGCAATCCGCACATCCAGGGCGATCCGCGCAACATCGCTCGCGTGGCCGAGGCGCTGGCCCGGCGCCTGGGCGAGCTCGACGCGCCGAACGCCGCGTTCTACCAGGCGCGACACAAGGACTTCGCCGACCGCTGGCGCGCGGCCAGCGCCAGATGGGACCAACAGGCGGCGCCGCTCAAGGGCATCGCCGTGGTCGTCCATCACAAGAACATGTCCTACATGCTCAACTGGCTGGACATGCGCGAGGCGGGCGCCCTGGAGCCCAAGCCCGGGATCGAGCCCAGCGCAGCGCATCTCTCCTCCCTGGTCGCACAGTTGCAGAAGCAGCCGGCGAAGATGGTGCTGCGCGCGGGTTACCAGGACGCCCGCGCGTCCGAATGGCTCGCCGAGCGCGCGAAGATCCCGGCCGTGGTGCTGCCGTTCACGGTCGGCGGCAGCGACCGTGCGAAGGACTTGTTCGGGCTGTTCGACGACACGATCGCGCGCCTGCTCGGGGCTGTGCAGTGAATCCCGGTTGCTTGGTGCAGTCGTCCGGCCACCGGCGCGGGGTCCCGGCATGAACCTCGGCCAGATCGACCTGCTGCTGATCGCCCCGGCCTTCCTCGCCGGCCTTCTGGTGCTGGTCACCCATGTGCCGCTGGGGGCGCAAGTGCTCCAGCGCGGCATCGTGTTTATCGACCTGGCCATCGCGCAGATCGCGGCGCTCGGCGTCATTGTCGCCGGGATGATGGACACCGACCCGCACGGATGGGCCGTGCAGGTCGCGGCCACCGCCGCCGCGGTTGCCGGCGCGCTGCTGCTCACCTGGACCGAGAAGCGCTGGCCGAGGGTCCAGGAAGCGCAGATCGGCACGCTGTTCGTGCTGGCCGCGACCGGGGGCATCCTGCTGCTCGCGCACAATCCGCACGGCGGCGAGCATCTGCGCGACTTGCTGGCTGGCCAGATTCTCTGGGTCAGCTACCCGCAACTGATCCTGCCGGCGGCCGGCGCGATCGTGATCACCGCGTTGCTGGTGCTGCTGCGCGGCCGCCTGCACCGGCTGGGTTTCTACCTGATCTTCGCGCTGGCGGTCACCGCGTCGGTGCAACTGGTCGGCGTCTACCTGGTGTTCGCCAGCCTGATCATCCCCAGCCTGGCCACGCGCAATCACGCGGCCCGCTGGCGGCTGCCGCTGGCGTATGCGATCGGCGCCACCGGCTACGCGCTGGGGTTGATGCTGTCGTCGCTGTTCGACCTGCCCTCGGGCGCGCTGATCGTGTGGTGCCTGGCGGCGCTGGCGATCGTGGCGTACTGGCTGGGGCCGGGCGATAGCTGAGGGATTCGCCTACTTCGCGCCCGCATCCATCTGCATCATCCCGAAGATGTTGCCTTCGGTGTCCTTGCAGTACGCGAGCCAGCCGACGGTGGGGATGGCCATCTTCGGCAACGCGATGACGGCGCCGGACTTGACCGCCAGGTCCACTTTCGCATCGACGCTGTCGACGTCGACCGTGCACACGAACGCGTTGACGTGGGCGCCGTCCAGCGGCCCGCCACCGCACGGCCGCGGCAGCAGGCCGCCGTCGATGCCGGGCGCGGCCTTGTCGCCGGTCGAGATCAGCCAGTACTTCTGGTCGCCCCACTGGCTGAACTTCCAGCCGAACAGCACCTCGTAGAACGTGATCGCCCGTTCCGGATTCTCTGCCTGGATCTCGAAATGAATGACGCGGGACATGCCGGCCTCCTCAGGTGTGTGGTCGAACCGGTATCATACCGGCTGCGTGCAACCAGACAACAAGGGATGGAAGATGAGAGTCGTGATCACCGGCGGTGCGGGATTCCTGGGTAGCAGGCTGGCGCGGAAGATCCTCGAGCGGGGAACGCTGATCGGCGCGGATGGCGCCCAGCATGTGGTGCGCGAACTGGTGCTGTTCGACATGGCGCCCGCGGCGGGATTCAACGATCCGCGCGTGACCGTCGTCACCGGCGATGTCGCCGACGCGCCGACCGTGCGCGCGCTGATCGGCAACAACGTGCACTCGGTGTTCCACCTGGCGGCGATCGTCAGCGGCCAGGCGGAGGCCGAGTTCGATCTCGGCATGCGCATCAACTTCGATGCGACGCGCCACCTGCTCGAAGCGATGCGCGCGCTGCCGCATCCGGCCCGGCTGGTGTTCTCGAGCTCGCTGGCGGTGTTCGGCGCGGCGGGTCCGGATGACGTGCCGGACCCGGTGCGCGACGACACCGCGCTCACGCCGCTGTCCTCGTACGGCGCGGAGAAGGCGATGGGCGAACTGCTGGTCAACGACTATTCGCGCAAGGGCTTCGTCGACGGCCGCGCGCTGCGGCTGCCGACCGTCACCGTGCGCCCGGGCAAGCCCAACGCCGCCGCGTCGTCGTTCGCCAGCGGCATCATCCGCGAGCCGCTGAACGGCGTCGACGGCGTGGTGCCCGTCGGCCCGGACACCCGGATGTGGGTGATTTCGCCGCGCGGCGTGATCGACAGCCTGCTGATCGGCCACGAAGTCGACGGCAAGGCGTTCGGGAGTTTCCGGGCGGTCAGCGTGCCGGGCATGCAGGTCCGCGTGGGCGACATGGCCGACGCGCTGCGCCGCGTCGCCGGACCGGAGGTCGCGGCGCGCGTCAAATGGCAATTCGAGCCGCGGATCGACCGCATCGTCTGCACCTGGCCGTCGAACTTCGATTGCCGGAAGGGGCTGGCGCTGGGCATGAAGGCGGGCACCAGCTTCGACGACAACATTCGCGAGTACATCGCGGACGAGAAGCCCGCCGCCGCGGCCTGATCCATTCGCCCGCGCGGGCGCGCCGGCGAGGCGCGCGCGAGCGCAGGCTGATCCATGCACCTGAACCGCCCGGCGGCGTACGGATTCCTGGTCGCCGGCATGGCGGTCGTGGGCAGCTACGTCGCGCTCTCCAAGCCGCTGGCCGCGGCGATTCCGATCTTCCTGCTGGCGGCGTTGCGCTTCGGCATCGCCGCGGTGGCGATGGTGCCGTGGACGTTCACCCGCAAGGGCGACGAGTCGCCTTCGCCGCACGCGTGGCGGCAGCTCTTCCTGCAGTCGTTCTTCGGCAATTTCCTGTTTTCGATCTGCATGCTGAACGGCGTGGCGCTCACTTCGGCCAGCGCGGCGGGGATCATCCTGTCGACGATGCCGGCGGTGGTCGCGGTGTTCTCGGCGGTCTTCCTGCGCGAGCGGCTCACGGGCCGCGCGATCCTGGCGGTGCTGCTGGCCGTGGCCGGGATCGCCGTGCTGCAGTTCACTCGCGCGGGAACCGAGCCCGGCGAGAGCGAGCACGTGGCGCTGGGCAACCTGCTGGTGTTCGCCAGCGTCTGCTGCGAGGCGATCTACGTGATCCTCGGCAAGCGGCTGACGGCGAGCCTGTCGGCGATGCGGATATCCGCGCTGATCAACCTGTTCGGCCTGCTGCTGATCCTGCCGTTCGGCTTGTGGCAGGTGCGCACGTTCGACTTCGGCGCGCTGCGCCCGGAGACGTGGGCCGTGCTCGTCTACTACGCGATTGCGGCCAGCATGCTCTCGACCTGGCTGTGGCTGACCGGACTCAAACACGTTCCCGCGAACCACGCCGGCGTGTTCACCGTTGCGCTGCCGATCTCCTCGACGGCGTTTGCCGTGGGCTTGCTGGGCGAGACGCTGACCACGGGCCACTGGATCGCCTTTGTGTGCGCCGTCGGCGGGATCCTGCTGATCGCGACGGCGCCGCAGGGGGACCGGCGCCGGGCGTGACCGGCGCGACTATTCGCGGAACAGATGCGTGAACCCGCGACTCACCGGGAGTTTCGCGGAGCTGCCCTTGAGCAGCACCTGCATGCGCTCGGCATCGATCCGTTCCGCCGCGGCGATGGCCCCGACGGCGACGATCGTGCTGCGGTGGATCTGCCAGAACTTGTCCGGATCCAGCTGGCTCAGCAGATCCTTGATCGGCGTGCGGATCAGCGCCTCGGATTCCGCCAGCACCACGCGCGTGTACTTGGTGTCCGACTGGAAGAAGAGCACGTGGTCGATGTCGATCACCTTGATCTGTTTGCCGACGTTCGCCCTGATCCACCGCATTGCCGGTCGCGGTTCAGCCGGCAACGCCGCCTTCAGTCGCCCCAGGAAGTCGGTCAGGTCCACAGGCCGGAACGCGAGCTTCTGCCTGATGCGCTCGACCGCCTTGCGCAGCCTGTCGGCCTCGACCGGCTTGAGCAGGTAGTCGACCGCGCCCGCCTCGAAAGCGTCGATCGCGTATTGGTCGTAGGCGGAGACGAATACGATATGCGCGGCGGATCCGATGCGCTGGGCGACTTCCAGCCCGGACAGTCCCGGCATCCGGATGTCCAGAAAGGCAACCTGCGGTTCATGTTCCAGAAAGCCGTCCCAGGCATCGTTGCCGTTCTCCGCGGTGACGACCACTTCCGCATCCGGCCAGCATGTCCGCAACAGGGTCACCAGGCGCTCGCGCATCAGCGGCTCATCCTCGGCAATCAGGACTTTGGTGCTCATCCCGGCACGCTGATCTCGGCGATCGCGCCGCCGGGTTCCGCGTCGCGCAGCGCGAGGCTGGCCGACGCGCCATAGGTCAAGAGCAGGCGATCGCGCACGTTTTTCAGGCCGACGCCGTCTTCCGGTTCTGCGCATAGTCCCTGGCCGGTATCCTCGACGCGCAGGCGCAGCATGCCGTCGACACTTTGCGCCGACACGTGGACCCGGCCCCCGCGGAGTGACGGCTCGATGCCATGCTTGATGGCATTCTCGACCAGTGTCAGCAGCATCATGCCCGGCACGCGGACGGCGGCGAGGGAGTCGGGCAGGTCAAGCGCGAACTGGAGGCGATCGCCCAGCCGGATCTTCATGACCCTGAGGTAGGCCTCGATCAACGCAAAGTCCTCGGACAGCGTGACTTGTTCGTGACGCATCTCGGCCAGGCTGCCGCGCAGAAAGGCGATGAGGTTGGCGGTGAGTTCCGCGGCTCGTGGAGCACCCGCCTCGGCGAGCTGCTGCACCGCGCCCAGCGTATTGAACAGGAAGTGCGGCTCGATCTGGGCGCGCAACAGGCGCAGCCTCGATTCGCTCAACTGCCGCGCCACGCGCTCGCGTTCCGCGTCGCGCTGGTACTGCGTCGTCAGCGCCTCGAATTCACGGTTGCGCCAGACTGCCACCACGCCTATCAGCAGCGCATAGATGCCGCCGACGGCCAGGCCGGCGATCGCGACCTTGCCGCCGGCTTTCCCGAGGACGGACATGATGGGGCGACCTTGCTCGAGGGCCGTCACGCTAGCGCCGGTGAAGGCGCCCGCTACGGCAAGCAGCAGAATGACGAAAAAGTACCGGGTGAATTTTCCACGGATGCGCCGATAGTTGAACCAGATGCCGGCCAGGGTAAATGCCAGCGACAACCCCAGCACATTGGCGAGCACCAGGGACTGCAACCAGCCGAACTTTTCGGGCGCGGCCAGGTGCCACGCGGCGCCGGCGATGCAGAACAGCAGCGCCAGCTTGCCGATCGCCGCGTAGCCGCGCCAGCCGTGATAGGCAAGCGAGAACCTGTGCAGTTGCTGGCGTTCGATCGATGAAAGCGCCGCCAGCTTGCCGGCAACGCACCGCCGAAAGCCGGCCGGCGCGGCAGGCGCCAGCGCCGGATTGTCAAGGACCGCGAGCATCTCGCCTTCCCATTCGCGATGCCAGGCCTGCAATTTCTTCCACATGATTTGCGCTCGCGAAGGGCCCGGTTTCGATGGCGGCAGTCTACCGGGCGATCATTGTGCCGGACAGGGTGAATGCGACAGCCGACGAATCGACGGCGACACGATACGAAAGAGCACCTTCGGCCGCGGGACTCATCGGCCGTTGCCGGTGCGGGCGACGGGGTTCCGTCAATTGCCGCAGCGCCGCGCGATCCAGACTCACTGGCGCTCGTCGCGGACCTGCTTCGTTGCAAGAGTGCGCCGCTGGCGTTCGTACGATTCGAGTTCGCGAAAACGGACGATGGTTCGTCCCCGGTACTTCGCATACCCGTCGATGAATTCCTGCGTGCTGGCGTGCGGCCCGGAGAGATGGCCCGGACGCTTTGAATCGGCGAAGAAATAGTGCTTGCCGTCGCGCTGGAACGACGCCAGCCAGTGCAGGCGCAAGGTATTGCCGCCGATGGTGACCGGCGCGAACTCGATCATCAGGTAGCTGGCCCGCGCGGCGGGATCGATGGCGCGCAGCGTTTCCACGCCGAAACGCGCCAGGTCCACGCACACGCCGGCCGGCGCCGCGAAGAAGTCGCCCGGCCGGTGGATGGGCAGGCTGCCGGATTTGCTCCGCTGGGTCTCCGACAGCAGCATCGCGCGCGGCATGTCGTACTCGAACCGCGCGCCGATCCACGCGTTCAGGTCTTCGGGCGTGCGCCAGGCTTGCAGCGCCTGCTGATACGTGGGCGCGTTCTTGTAGGCGGTCGCCGGTGTCGCGCGCTGCTCCGGCGCATCCGAGCTCGGGTCGGCGGCTTCGGGCACGCTCGCGGAGGCTGCGGTGGTCAGCAAGAGAAGCCAAATGAGGACGTGGCGCAAGTTGTCTCCCTGTTGTGTTTGCCGTCGACCGGGCCAGCACGCACCGGACAGTCGAGCCAGTCGTGGGTGGGTGTCGGCCGCGTACGTCCGATTGTAGTCGGGGTCACCGGGGATCGACGGGACTCGCCGCACCGGCCCGGGAGCGCACAAGCAAGGCGATGCCGACGGCTCCCGCGACGCCCAGCCCCAGGTCCTGGGGCACGCCGAGCAGAAACGCGGCTTGAACGCCGACCACGCACCAGAGCACCGGGACGACCAAGACGCTGCGCGGATACGGCCGGACCAGGAACGCCAGCAGGCCGATGGTGAACATCGTGGTGGGACACGGCAGGCCGAACGTGGGCGTGGCCGGATAGCGGTGCCCGGCAAGATGCGACCATGCCGGGTACACGATGAGCGCGAAGATGATGAGGGCGACGCCGGCCGCGGCACGCCCGCCTGCGACAGCCTTGAACGAAAGATTGCGGCACACGACGCCTTGCCAGAAAAAGACCGCGGCGCCGGCCAGCGATACGCCACCGAAGACCAAGGCCGCGGGATTGACGGCGGCGAAGAATGCGCAGTGGTAGACGAGGCCGAGCCAGGCCCACAGGAGGGCCAGGATGGCCGAGATTGCCGCGCCCGACCAATGCCGGCGAACGGCGACCAACGCGACCGCGGCGATGGCGAGCGCAAGCAGGAACACCTGGGCCGGCCAGACCGCGTTGTTGTACGCGCGGAACACGCCGAAAAACTGCTCGATCGTGAAGGGCAGCTGCATGGTCGCGTCGCGCGGGTCAAAGGCGTCCTGACCGGTCCCCCACCGCAAACCCGCGCAACGCTTGGTCGACTTCGCGCGTGAATGCGATGACCTTGAACAGCTCGCCCATCTCCGCCGGGCTTAACAGCCGCTGTACGGCATTGCTGTGCCGCAGATATCGAGCGGTGCCCGGCGCGCCCGACTGTTGCAGCAGGTCCGCGATCCCGCAGCCGAGCAGAAAGTTTGCCTGGCTGGTGTAGCCCGCCAGGTCGGCGCCCGCGTCCAGCCCGGCCCGCGCGATGGCCGAGAAGTCCACATGCGCGGTGATGTCCTGCAGGCCGGGCAGCGCCAGCGGGTCGCCATGCGCGTGCTGGCGGTAGTGGCACATCAGCGTGCCGGACGTCCGCTGCGGATGGTAGTACTCGCGGGCAGGAAAGCCGTAGTCGAGCCACAGCAGCAGGCCGCGCCGCAGGATGCGCGCGAGCGTTTCGGTCAGCGCTTCGCCTTCCGGGTTGATCTCCGATTCGTAATCGCCGGCGGGGAACAGCGTGTCGATGGCCGCGGTGTACGTTCCGGCCGCCAGCGGTTCGTCGCGCCACGCGATGCCACCGTTCGCGTCCAGCGCGACGCCGCGGCGGAAGTGTTTCCCGCCGCGCCGCGCCAGCAGTTCGATCGGGAGCGCATCGAGCACTTCGTTGCCGAACATCACGCCGGTCCACTCCGCGGGCAGTGCATCCAGCCAGCGCACGCGGACGGCAAGTTCCGGGTCGAGCGCGCGCAACACACGCTGCTGCCGTTCGGCCAGGTCCGGGCTGGGTTCGAGTATCGCGTACGTGTCGGGCAAGGCGTCGAGCGCCGCCAGGCGCGTCAGGACATCGACGGCAAGGCGCCCGGTGCCGGCGCCGAGTTCCAGCACGCTGCCGCCGGTCAGCTGCAGCACTTCGGCGAACTGATTGGCGAGCGCGTGGCCGAACAGCGGCGAGATTTCCGGCGCGGTAACGAAATCGCCCGCGGCGCCGAACTTCGCCGCGCCGGCGGCGTAGTAGCCCAGACCGGGCGCGTAGAGCGCCATGCGCATGTACGTGGAAAACGGCAGCCGGCCGCGGTAGAGCGTGCCCGTTGGTTGTGTTAGATTGCATGACGAGGGGAGTGTACGCGATGGATTCACTGCAGGGCAAAGTGGTCCTGATCACCGGCGGGGCGCGGCGCGTGGGCGCCGCCATCGCGCGGCGGTTGCACAAGTCGGGCGCCAATCTGATGCTGCACCATCGCGCGTCCGTTGCCGATGCGCGCAAGCTGCAGACCGAGCTGAACGCCGCGCGCACGGGGTCGGTGTCGCTGCTCCAGGGCGACCTGCTCGACACCGCCAAGCTGCCGCACCTGATCGCGCACACCGTGCACACGTTCGGGCGGCTGGACGCCCTGATCAACAATGCGTCGAGCTTCCAGGCCACGCCGGTGGGCGAGATCACCGAGGAAGCCTGGCATCACCTGATCGGCACCAACGTGAAGGCGCCGCTGTTCCTGGCGCAGGCCGCGGCGCCGCATTTGCGCAAGACGCAGGGCGCGATCGTCAACATCACCGACATCCACGCCGACCTGCCGCTGAAGAACTTCGTCGTCTACACGCTGGCCAAGGCCGCGCTCGAAGGGCTCACGAAATCGCTCGCGCGCGAACTGGCGCCCGAAGTGCGCGTCAACGCGGTCGCGCCCGGCCCCATCCTGTGGCCCGACGGCAACGCGTTCGACGAACTCGCGCGCCAGCGGATCATCTCGCACACCCCGCTCAGGCGCGTCGGCTCCCCCGACGACATCGCCGGCGCCGTCAACTACCTGCTCACCGACGCGCCCTTCGTCACCGGCCACACCATCGCCGTCGACGGCGGCCGCCGCATCGCCATCGCGTGAAATGCCGTGGCAATGCCGTGCGATGAACCGTCGCATGATGGAATGACGTACGATGGAATGCCGTAGGATGGAATGCCGTAGGATGGGTGGAGCGAAGCGATACCCATCACCGATTTCGAAGAGCCGCCCTCGCACCCCCCATGACCAAGTCCGAAATCGTGATGTTGCTGATCGCGCTGATCATCTACCAGGCGTACGCGACCGTGCTGGTCATGAAGTCCGAGCATTTCGACGACACGCAGAAACTTCGGCAGGTCATCTTCATCTGGCTCATTCCATTCGTCGGCGCGATACTGGTGCGGATCGCGCTGAATGCCGCCGAACGCGAGCCCAAACCGGCGGACCGGACGCCGGAGGCACAGAAGCCGGATGCCGACCACGACGGGCGTCCATAGGCATCCGCTCCAACCACCATCGATGGGCCTGCGCTCCGCACGATGGGTCGGCGCCACCCATCCTACGGCATCGACTTACGGCATCGACGGGTTCGGGCATCATGCCGGGCATCCAGCCCGGCGCCGCGAATCAGGCCAGGAACAGCTGCTGCAAATCGTTGAGAAACCTCCGGCCCAGTTCCGTTGGCGCGATGCGCTGATGATCGCGCAGCAGCAGGCCCTTCGCCTCCGCCTGCCGCAGTCCCGGTTCCACCAGCGGCAACGGGAATCCGGTGCGTTCCTGGAACAGCGCGACCGGGACGCCGTCGTTCAGGCGCAGCGCGTTGAGCATGAACTCGAAGCCGACGTCGGCGCGCGGCACGTCGTGCTCCTCGATCACCGGCGTTCCCGCCTCGACCATGTCGAGATACTGCTGCGGTTGCTTGTAGCGGACCTGGCGGAAGATCCGGTTGGGCAGCGACAGCTTGGAATGCGCGCCCGCGCCTATGCCCAGGTAGTCGCCGAATTCCCAGTAATTCCGGTTGTGTTTGCAGACGCGTCCGGGCTGCGCGTAGGCCGACGTCTCGTAGTGGCCGTAGCCGGCCCCGGCCAGCAGCGCCTGGATCGCATCCTGCATGTCGGCCGCGCTTTCGTCGTCGGGCAGTGTGGGCGGGTGTCGGGCGAACAGCGTGTTGGGTTCCAGCGTCAGGTGATACGCGGACAGGTGCGGCGGCGCGTACGCCAGCGCCGTGCGCAGATCGGCCTCGGCCTGGGCCAGCGACTGGCCGGGCAGCGCGTACATCAGGTCGAGATTGATGTTGCCGATGGTCGCGAGCCCGATCTCGACCGCGCGGTGGGCTTCGCCGTCGTCATGGACGCGGCCCAGCGCGCGCAGGTGTTCGGGATTGAAACTCTGGATGCCGATCGACAGCCGGTTGATGCCCGCGTCCCTGAACTCGGCGAACTTCTGCGCCTCGAACGTGCCGGGATTCGCCTCCAGCGTGACTTCGGTGCCGGGCGGAACCGGCATCCGGGCGCGCACGCCGGCCAGTATCGCGTCGATGCTGGAAGGCGAGAACAGGCTGGGCGTGCCGCCGCCGAAAAAGATCGACGAGAAGCGGCGGCCCCAGATCGACGGCAGCGCCGTCTCCAGGTCCGTCATCAGCGCGTCCACATAGCGCGCCTCGGGCAGCGCCTGCCGCTGCTCGTGCGAATTGAAATCGCAGTAGGGGCACTTCTTCAGGCACCACGGGATGTGGATGTAGAGCGCGAGCGGGGGGAGCGCGGTGAAGTGCGGCGCGGCGGGCGACGCGCCGATGGCGAGGTTCTGTGAGGACATGATCTCAGCCCCTACCCCAGCGGCCGCTCCCGCAACCGCTCGATCAGCAGCCGCATCGCCTTGCCGCGATGGCTGACGGCGTTCTTCTGCTCCAGCGGCAGTTCCGCGCCGGTGAGTCCGAACTGCGGGTCGAGGAAGTGCGGGTCGTACCCGAAGCCGCCGCTGCCTCTCGGGGTATCGATCACGACGCCATCCCAGATGCCTTCGGCGATCAGCGGCTCGGGGTCGTCCGGATGGCGGACCAGGACCAGCACGCAGGCGTAGTGCGCATCACGGTGGGCGATGCCCGCGAGGTCGGCGATCAGCCTGGCGTTGTTCCGCGCGTCGGATTTCGGTTCGCCCGCGTAGCGCGCGGAGAGCACGCCCGGCGCGCCGTCCAGTGCGTCGACGCAGATGCCCGAGTCGTCGGCCAGCGCGGGCAGGCCGGAGAGTTGCGAGGCATGCCGGGCCTTGGCGAGCGCGTTCTCGACGAACGTCAGGTGTGGTTCCTCGGCGTCGGGGATGCCCAGTTCGCTTTGCGCGATGACCGTGATGCCCAGCGGCTCGAGCAGCCGCCTGAATTCGCGCAGCTTGCCCGGGTTGCTGCTGGCCAGCACGAGTTTCCGCGCGGGGGCTCCGGCAGCGGCTCCCGGTGCGCCGCGATCGATTTCCCGCGCCATCGCCGATCCGGCGTCCGCAGGCTTGCCGTGCCCGGTCTCCCGCACGGCTACTCCGCCAGCGCCTTCTTCTGCGCCGCGATCAGTCGTCGTATGCCGCCCTCGGCGAGCAGCACCAGCGCGTCCATTTCCTCGCGCGAGAACGGCGCGCCCTCGGCGGTCCCCTGCAGTTCGACGAAGCCGCCCTTGCCGACCATCACCACGTTCATGTCGGTGTCGCAGTTCGAGTCCTCGGCGTAGTCGAGGTCGAGCACGGGCTGGCCGCCGACGATGCCGACCGACACCGCGCCGACGAAGTCGGTCAGCGGGTCGCCGGCCAGCAGTTCCTTCGCCTTCAGCCACGCGATGGCGTCATGCAGCGCGACGCAGGCGCCGGTGATCGACGCGCAGCGCGTGCCGCCGTCGGCCTGGATCACGTCGCAGTCGATCTGGATCGAGCGCTCGCCCAGTTGCTTCAGGTCGACGATCGCGCGCAGGCTGCGCCCGATCAGCCGCTGGATTTCCTGCGTGCGGCCGGATTGTTTCCCGGCGGCGGCTTCGCGGCGCATCCGCGTATCGGTCGAGCGGGGCAGCATCCCGTATTCGGCGGTGACCCAGCCCTGGCCCTTGCCGCGCAGGAACGGCGGCACGCCCTCCTCGACGCTGGCCGTGCAGAGCACCTTGGTGTCGCCGCATTCGATCAGCACCGACCCCTCGGCATGGCGCGTGTAATGGCGGGTGATGCGAACGGGGCGCAGTTCGTCGGGCGCGCGCAGGCTGGGGCGGGTGGACATGGCGGTGCTTTCTTCAGGGAGGGTTGCGGCGCAGCGCCTGGGCCAGGCGCTGCAATTCGTCGGCGAGACTCAAGGGCGGCGTCCACCCCAGAGTGCGGCGGATTCTAGCACTGTCGATCGCGAACGAATCGAGCACCCGCCGCGCCGCGCCGCGGCGGCGCGCGAGCGTTGCCAGCATCAGCAGCAGGCCCGGCGGCCAGCGCCACAGGCGCGGGCGCACGCCGAGCGCGTCGGCGAGCGCGCGCACGAGTTCGGGCGTCGACACGTCTTCGCCATCGGAGACAAAGTAGGTTTCGCCGGCGGCCGCGGGATGGGCGCGCGCGGCGTCGATGGCCGCGCACAGGTTGCTCACGCCCAGCAGGCTGCGCTGGTTCCGGATCGCGCCGAAGGGGAGGACGCGGCGGGCGCGCACCGCTTCGACCAGCGCCGCGAAATTGCCCTTGGCGCCCGGACCGTAGACCAGCGGCAGGCGCAGGATTACGGTTTCGATCGCGTGCTCGCGCCCGAACTCGCGCACCCACGCTTCGGCCTCGGCCTTGGACCGCGCGTAATCGTCGCGCGGCGCCACCGGGTCGGACTCGCGGAGGATCACGCCCGGGGCCGTGGCCTCGCCGTGCACCTTGACCGTGCTCGCGAACACCAGGCGCGGCACGCGCGCGGCCAGCGCCGCTTCCAGCAGGTCGCTGGTCACTTCGACGTTCTCGCGGTGATACGCCGCGCGCGGATCGGGCGCGTAGTCGCGCATCCGGTGCGCGCGCGCGGCCAGGTGGACGATGCAGTCCACCGGCTCGCCGATCAGCGGCGCGGTCCAGTCGGCCGCGGCGAAGTCGCCGATGGCGACGATTTCGTCGCGCGTCTCGTCCGCGCGGCGCGCGCGCACGACGCCCAGATACGGGACCCTGGCGGCGGCGAGATGCGCGCAGTACGCCGCCCCGATGAAGCCGTACGCGCCGGTGACCAGGACCTTGCCCATCGCGCTTCAGGCCAGCTTCCAGCCGTGTTTGTTGAAGAACCGCGCCGCGCCTGCGGCGAACATCCGGATGTGCGCGAGGCTCTTCTTCGCCGCATTGCCGCCGTAGTGCACCACGTGCATTGCCGGCACGTAGTCGATGCGCCAGAGCCCACCCACGGCCAGGCGCAGCGACAAGTCGTAGTCCTCGAAGTAGACGAAGAACGCGGGATCGAAGCCGCCGGTGTGCCGGAGCGCCTCGCGCCGCAGCAGCATGCAGCAGCCGCTGGCCAGCGGCACGCCTTGCGCGGCCCGTTCGCCCGCGTCGCCGACGACGTCGCGCAGTTCGTAGCGCGCGAGCCGGCCGGCGAACCGGCGCCGGAGCGCGGCGGGCGCGGCGGCGCGCAGCAGCAGCGTCAGCGCATCGGGATAGCGTTTGCACAGGAACTGCGGCGCGCCGTCCGGCCCGACCCCATTGGGGGCGACCATCCCGCACGCCGGCGTGTCGCGCAGCCAGGCGAGGCCGACGGTCAGTGCGTCGGCGGCCAGCAGCGCGTCGGGGTTGAGCACCAGGTACATGTCGGCCGCCGCGGCCGGGTCCAGCAAGACCAGGTTGTGGCCGCGTCCGTAGCCGACGTTGCCCTGGCCGGCAATGCGGCGCCAGACCGTGGCGATGGGCGCGGGCGGCGGCGCGAAGTCCGGCACATACGATTCATCGACCACGGCGCCGGCCGCCGCGCCGTTGTCGACGAGGGTGATCCGGGCGCCCGTCAGCAGGCCGGCCTCCGCCGCGCGGGCGACGGCCGCCGCGAGCGCGACGAGCGCGCGCCGCAGCAGCGCCCGGTCGGAGTCGTAGACGACGATGCTGGCGCTGAGCGTGAAAGACATGCGGGGAAAGTGGCCGGCGGGGGGAATGCCGCATTATAGCGACGGGGTGCCGCGGTTTCCCGCGCCGCGCGAAACGCTTGCATCGCGTCGAATTCCTGTGTATAAATGTCCATATGTACGAATCGACACCCCGGATCGGCGAACTCACCGCGCGCCAGCAGGACGTGCTCAATTTCATCCGCGACTGCATCGCGGCCGACGGCCTGCCGCCGACGCGCGCCGAGATCGCCCGGGCGCTGGGGTTCAAGTCGCCCAACGCCGCCGAGCAGCACGTCAAGGCGCTGGTCGACAAGGGCGTGCTCGAATGGGTGCCGGGCGCCTCGCGCGGTCTGCGCATCGTCGGTTCCGAGGAACCCGGTCTGCCGCTGATCGGCCGCGTCGCCGCCGGCGCCCCGATGCTCGCCCAGGAACACATCATGGGCCACCACGCGGTCGACCCGAAGCTGTTCAAGCCGCGCGCCAGCTATCTGCTCCAGGTCCGCGGGATGAGCATGCGCGATGCCGGGATGTTCGATGGCGACTGGGTCGCCGTGCACAAGACCCGCGAAGCCAGCAACGGCCAGGTCGTGGTCGCGCGGATCGGCGACGAAGTCACCGTCAAGACCTTTTCCAGGAAGCGCGGCGGCATCGAACTGCTCCCGGCCAATCCGGACTTCGCGCCCATCGTCGTGGGGGCGGACAGCGCGGACGAACTGGTGATCGAAGGCCGCGTCGTCGGCGTGATCCGCAGGTTGTGACCTGCGCTTCCTGGCAAGGAAAAGTGCCCCGAGCCAGTGACCCGTCATGCCCGAATCGATGTGGGCAAAGTGGCGCCCACCTCTGGGGCGTACAATCCAGCGAATATCGTGATGCTGCTCGCGATCTATCGAGACATGGACGACACTACACTGCCGGCGAGGACGGGCAAACTCTGGCGATTCGGCTGGGGCTGGACATAGGATACGTGGCGTTGACAAACATCGACTAGTTCTAGTAACTCTTGGATTCAGGCGACCAAATCCCATTCGGGGCTTCCATGGCAAGACGCATCGTAAACAAATACAAACAACATGATGGCTCCGCCTCTCATCTGACGCTAGTCGCGAATGAAACCACGGTTGTTCCCTCTCAGCCAGAATCGTTGGCAAGGAGTTTGCTCGCCAAAGGTGTTGAAGGATGGCGTTGTCCATGGGGATTCGCTCGACCTTCTGCCACTGTTTCCAGCGCACAGCGTAGACCTTTTTTTCATGAGTCCGCCTTATGCGGATGCGCGGGCGTATAGCCGTATTCATCCTGATCGTTACGTCGAGTGGTTCCTTCCGTTCGCAAGGGCCATGTACGATTCGACCAAAGAGACGGGGAGCCTTGTCCTCAATATAAAGAATCGTGTTGCGAATCGCGGGCCCTTGCGGGGGCAGCGACATCCCTATGTTTATCAGTTGGTATTAGCCATCCAGAACATGGGTTGGCGGTGGGTTGAAACTTATATCTGGTCGAAACCCAATGGAATTCCCGGCAGGTTCGGGCCTCGAACGAAGGACAACTTCGAGTACGTTTACCATTTTGCTCGAACCAATCAACCATTTTTCGATTTGAACGCCGTTCGAATTCCCTATAAGGCGGACGCTATGGAGATCGCTCGGCGTAAGCAGGATGTACTGGGACGTAGAAACACGGAAGCTGGTTTCAGAGAGGGCCGACCAAGACCTATCTTCTGGGTGGCGCTGATCCGGGAAATGTCATCACCGTTCCTCAGACCTACAATCAGCATCGTGGCGTCGCGCATACCGCCGCCATGCCAGAAGGACTTGCAGAGTTTTTCGTTCGCGTGGCGAGCCCTGTTGGCGGCGTCGTTATCGATCCCTTCGCTGGCGGTGGAACAACGGTCGTCGTGTGCAGAGCGCCTGCAGCGACAGTCTGGGTATCGAGTTGCACGAGCGGTTTGTACACGAGGCGCGGCGTCGGATCGAAGCCGACGAGGCGAGAGATCGAACCGGTCAACTGTTCGCGGTCGGCTGATTTCATGCCGACCCTGGACGAAACACTTGCCAAGATCGCCACTGCAGCCTCGCTAGACGAACGAGTGGCGGAGATACGACGCATCCCTCAGCATCACGGTACTGCCGAACATCTGCAGATCTTTGCAGAAGTGGCGCGAACCCTGTACGTGCCACATCTGACACCTGACTTTGCCTATGTGCATGGCGATGATTTCTACGGGCAAGCGCACTTCGAATCAGCATACGAAGCGGCCTACAATGCAACGAGC
>JADKEV010000074.1 GCA_016717855.1 Betaproteobacteria bacterium | reverse complement strand
GATGTGCATGCCGCGCGCGAGATACGCCTCGACGAATGTGAAACCGTTGGCCAGCGTGAAAGCGAGTTGCGAAATCGGATTTGCGCCCGCTTCGGCGATGTGATAGCCGCTGATCGACACCGAGTAGAAGTTGCGCACCTTGTTATGGACGAAGTACTCCTGGATGTCGCCCATCACCTTGAGCGAAAACTCGGTGGAGAAAATGCAGGTGTTCTGCCCCTGGTCCTCCTTCAGAATGTCCGCCTGCACGGTGCCGCGCACGTTCTCCAGCGTCCAGGCGCGGATCTTGTGCATCTCGTCGTCGGTCGGGTCGCGGCCGTTGTCCGTCCTGAATTTGTCGATCTGCTGGTCGATCGCGGTGTTCATGAAGAACGCGAGAATGGTGGGCGCAGGCCCGTTGATGGTCATCGACACCGAGGTCGCGGGATCGACCAGGTCGAACCCCGAGTAGAGCACCTTCATGTCCTCGAGGGTCGCGATCGACACGCCGGAATTGCCCACCTTGCCATAGATGTCGGGCCGCGGATCGGGATCGTTGCCGTAGAGGGTGACCGAGTCGAACGCCGTCGACAGCCGCTTGGCCGGCATGCCCTCCGACACGCGCTTGAAGCGGCGATTGGTGCGAAACGCATCGCCCTCGCCCGCGAACATCCGGGTCGGATCCTCGTTCTCGCGCTTGAACGCGAACACGCCGGCGGTGTACGGAAAGCTCCCGGGCACGTTCTCCCGCAGCTGCCACTTCAGGATTTCGCCTTCGTCCTCGAACCTGGGGAGCACGACCTTGGGAATCCGCGTACCGGACAGCGTCGTCGAAGTGAGTTGCGTGCGCAATTCACGGTCGCGGATCTTCACCACGTACTCGTCGCCCGCATAGGCTTCCACGGTCTGCGGCCACATGGCCAGCAGCTTCCGGCACCGCACATCAAGCGCCGCGTCGCACTCGGCCATCCTGGCCTCGAACCGTGCCTGCAGGAACTGCTCTTTGCTTGCGGCCGCAGGATCGGCTTGCGCGACCTCGGCGGGCTGCGCCGCGAGCATCCGCCTGGCTTCGCGCAGCTGCTGGCGCTCGCGGGCCAGCCGGCTTTGCTTCTGCGCCCAGGCGTGGTAGGCGCGCATGTCCTCCGCGATCTCGGCCAGATAACGGGAGCGGGCGGCGGGCACGATCACGTGCTTGGCGCTCGACGCCTTGGTCTTGACGGGCGCCAGCGTGCCCGCCGCGAGTTCGAGTCCGCGGCCGGCCAGCGCCGCCTTGACCGCCTGATAGAGCGCGGTGACGCCGTCGTCGTTGAAGCGGGCGGCGATGGTGCCGAACACCGGCATGTCTTCGGGGTGCGCCTTCCACTGTTCGCGGTTGCGCTGGTACTGCTTCCGGACATCGCGCAGCGCATCCTTGGCACCCTTGCGGTCGAATTTATTGATGGCGACAAAGTCGGCGAAATCGAGCATGTCGATCTTTTCCAGTTGCGACGCGGCGCCGAACTCTGGCGTCATCACATAGAGCGAGAGGTCGACCAGCGGGACGATCGCCGCGTCGCCCTGGCCGATGCCCGAGGTCTCCACGACAATGAGGTCGAACCCCGCCACGCGGCAGGCGGCGATCACGTCCGGCAGCGCCTTTGAGATTTCCGAGCCGGTGTCGCGCGTGGCCAGCGAGCGCATGTAGATGTTCGGGTGATGAATTGAGTTCATCCGGATCCGGTCGCCCAGCAGCGCGCCGCCGCTCTTGCGCCGCGACGGATCGATCGAGATGATCGCGATCCTGAGCTTGTCGTCCTGGTCGAGCCGGAAGCGGCGTATCAATTCGTCGGTGAGTGAAGACTTGCCGGCGCCGCCGGTGCCGGTGATGCCCACGGCTGGCGCCCCTGCCTTCGCGGCCCGCGCGTGCAGATCGTCGCGCGCCGCGGCGGGCAGCGTCCCGGCTTCGAGCGCGGTGATCAACCGGGCCAGCGCCACCAGCCGCTGCGGCATGTCGCCGGTTGCGATCCGCTCCAGCGCCGGCACGTCCTGGCGGGCGAGATCGACGTCGCAAGCGGTGACGATCTCGTTGATCATTCCCTGCAATCCCAGCTTCGCCCCATCCTCGGGGGAAAAGATGCGCGTCACGCCATAGTCGTGCAGTTCCTTGATTTCCGACGGCACGATCACGCCGCCGCCGCCGCCGAACACCTTGATGTGCGCACCGCCGTTCTCGCGCAGCAGGTCGATCATGTACTTGGAAGTACTCGACATGGCCGCCCTGATACGAAGAAATCGCGATGCCGTGCGCGTCTTCCTGCAGCGCGCAGTCGACGATTTCCCTGACCGAGCGGTTGTGGCCGAGATGGATCACTTCGCAGCCGCTGGACTGCAGGATCCGCCGCATGATGTTGATCGACGCGTCGTGGCCGTCGAACAGGCTCGCCGCCGTGACGAAGCGGACCTTGTTGGCAGGTTTGTAGACGAGCGGTTTCGAGTCGCTGAGATTGGTCATGACCGGCTCCGGGATTTCGGACAAGTTTACGCCGCAAGAGGCGTGGAATCACGTCCGGGGGAAACGGTAGCTTAATTTACGTTGACGTTAACGTCAACGTGTCGGCCCGCGGCTCGCGCCCCTGTGCGGCCAGGGCAAGCGCCATTGGTCCGTAAGGCCCAGCGTCAGAAGGGCATCCAGTTCAGATCGAATGCCCGGTCCACGAGCCACCCACCGGCGACCGTGGCGATAGCGAACGATCCGAGCCCTACCACCCGGCGCGGATAGGCCGCCGTGGCGCGCGCGAAGTAGGCGAGCGGCAGCAGCGCGCCAACGACGGCAAGCTGGCCGAATTCGACGCCCAGGTTGAACCCCACCAGGCTGACCACGAGCTGCTCAGACACAACAGGATTGCGATACATTTGCGCATGGACGCCTGCGGTCGATTCCCTGCCCGATGGACAAGGCGGACGCGGATGGCCGGGCCCAACCCCTATACGCAAGAATCCCGTTTCCGGATTCACGACGGACAGCCTGCGGGTCGACGGCCAGGCGTCGATACCTGTCAGAACTTGCCCTCGAGCGTGGACTTCAGTCGATCGAGCGCCGAACCCCAAAGGTCCTTGACCGCGGCGACCGCCCCCTCGTCGGGAAGCTTGCCGTGCTCGATGGCGACCACGGCCTTGCTGCCGCCCTTGTCGTAGAAATTCACGTCGACTCCCGAACCATCCGGCCAGGTAATCCGCATCGACTTGTTCCTGGTCGCGCGCCGCACCTCCAGCGCATCCGGGAACCAGTCACCGCGCCTGCCCTCTTCCCAGGCGGCGAACAGCGCCGTGATCGGGACTGCGACGGTCCTGGACACGACAGCTACAAAGCCGTCGGTCTTCTGGTTCAGCTTGCGCAGCCCGCGCGCCTGCTCGTACCCCACGGTGACCATTTGCACCCACCAGTTCTTCTTCAGACCGAGCTGGTCGTAGAGGATCTTGACGATGTCCTTGTGCGGCAGCCTGGCGGCGCCGGCCTTGTCGAGCGCGCTCAGCCAGAAATCCCAGCCATGCCCCGTGGCCTTCGCGACAGCCGCGCTCGAAATGCCGGCGAGGGTCGCGACGATGCCGGGCCTGGGCGGAGCCGGCTTGCTCGCTCGCGGCGGTCTGGCGCGAACGGCAGCCGGGGTGCTGTTTGCGGATGACCTCTTTGCGGCAGGCCTCTTTGCCGCCGGCCGCTTTGCTGCCAACGACTTTGCGGCCGGCCGTTTCGTTGTGACTGCTGGTTCAATTGGAGTGGTGGCGCGGGGCTTACTCCGGGGTGCCGCCTTTTTCGTGGCGCCGGGCCTGGCTGGCACCTTTGCCGCGGCGGCCTGCTTGACCTTCTTTGCTTGTGCCGTGCTCATGCTGTCTCCTCCAGATCGAATGGCCTCGGATGGGCGGCAAACAGGCGCTCGACGATCGCGGTTTCCCGTTTGACAATCGTAGCAAGAAATGCATCCGCCCCGTGCATTTGCTTGAACGCCGCGTAGCCGCTTTCAAGAAATGCCTGCAGCTTCTCCAGCCCCGAGGCACGGGCCGGACCCCGCATCAACTTGAGCGTGGTGCCGATCAACGGCCAGCGCGTCGTCCGGTCCAGCGCCCTGCCGATTTGCGTCACGCAAACTATCTGTTGTTCGCGGGCATCCCGCTGCCCGCATGCCCGGAACGCCTCGCCGTACGAAGCGAGATCCAGCGGCCGGGCGCCCAGGTGCTGCGCAAGCTCGGAATCGAGCCGTTCCGACAGCGCTTCGAACGCCAGCGCGTCGCGGATGGTCTCCAGCGCGACCGCGGGAAGCATCCTGATCATGAGCGGCAGCACGCGGGCCACGTCGGCGTCGCGCGCCGTCATGTCCACATCGCCGTACAGCTCGCGCAGGAAAAACTCGACGGCTTCGCGGTAACGTGGATCGCCCGAGAGATCGGCGTAGGTGCGCGCGAAGCGCCGATTCTGCCAGACGCGAACGGCTTGCTTGGCGTGGGCGGTCTCCGGGTGCGGCACCCGTGCCGCGACGAGCTCGGCCATGGTGCTGCGCAGGCTCGCCGCGAGATCAACGTTGTCGGATTCCTTCAGCATTTAGTAGCTTCGTTCTATGCCCTTCGGAGCACCGGTACATTAGAATGATTCAATTATGCAACGACTCGCTGCCTGCACGGGGACGATTGCAGGCGACGAGGATGCGATGCGCACACAGTTTGACCGGATCAAGGAAGCGGCGGGACGCGATCCGAGTCCGCCATGGAGCGTGCGCAAGCGGCGCCTCGATTCCCTCCTCACCCTGCTGCATGACAACGGCGACCGGTTTGGCGAGGCCATCTCGGCCGATTTCGGCCATCGCTCGCCGCAGGAAACGCAACTCCTCGAGCTCTTTCCCAGCCTCGAAGCCGCGCGCCATGCGTTGCGCCACGGCGCGGGATGGATGCGCGACGAGCGGCGCTCGACATCTGTCTGGTTCCTCCCCGGATCGTCGAAGGTCGTTTACCAGCCGCTTGGCGTTGTGGGCATCATCGCGCCCTGGAACTATCCGCTCTATCTGGCGGCCGGTCCGCTGGTCGCAGCCCTCGCGGCCGGCAACCGCGCGATGCTCAAGTTGTCCGAGTTCACGCCGCGCACCGCGGAACTGTTCGATGGGTTGCTCCGCAAGGCATTTGCGGACGATGAGGTCGTCGTCGTGCATGGCGACGCGGCGGTCGCCGCGGAGTTCTCGCGGCTGCCCTTCGACCATCTGCTATTCACCGGCTCGACCGCGGTGGGACGCCACGTCATGCACGCCGCGGCGGAAAACCTGACCCCGGTCACGCTGGAGCTTGGCGGCAAGTCGCCCGCCATCATCGGCCCGGACGCCGCGCTCGACCACGCGGCCGAGCGGATCATCGTAGGCAAGATGTTCAACGCGGGACAAACCTGCATTGCCCCGGACTACGTGCTGGTCCCCGAGGATCGCCTCGACTCCCTTGTCGCGGCGGCCAAGGCGGTTGTCGCCCGCCTCTATCCCGACCTTGCGTCGACCACCGACTACTCGGCTATCGTCAATGCCCGCCATTACGACCGGCTGGCCGGCTACGCCGCGGACGCCAGGTCGCTAGGCGCGACACTCGTCCCGCTGTCGAACACCGCAGCCGATCAGGACTCGCGGCGCATGCCGCCGGTGGCGCTGCTGGGCGTGACCGACGGCATGCGCGTGATGCAGGACGAAATCTTCGGGCCGCTGTTGCCCCTCGTTCCCTATCGCGCGCTGGACGATGCGATCCGCTACGTCGCGGCGCGGCCAAGGCCGCTGGCTCTATATTACTTTGGCCGCGGCGAGCGCGACGTCGAGCGCGTGCTGCGCGAGACCCATTCGGGCGGCGTGACGATCAATGACGTCATCCTGCACATTGCCCAGGATGATCTTCCGTTCGGCGGCGTCGGGCCCTCCGGGATTGGCCACTACCATGGCCGCGACGGCTTTCTCGCGTTCTCGAAAGCGAAAGGTGTGTTTCGCCAGGCGCGGCTGAACGGCATGGGCTTGTTCAACCCGCCATATGGCCAGCGCTTCGCGCATCTGGTTCGACTGCTCCTGCGATGAACCGCCGTCGCTTCATCAAGACCGGGCTGATCGGCGGCGCCGTGCTGGCCGCGGGCGGCGCCTGGGTGGTATGGCGCGACGTGCGCGATGCGGACGCAAGCTCCCCGCCGCGCGACCGGATCGTCGAAACGCTGACGGCCGTGGCGCCGGTGCTGCTCGCGGGCGCGCTGCCTGCCGACGCGGCGCAACGCAGCGCCGCGCTCGCCAGCGTCACGGCGGGCGTCAAGGAAGTCATCGCCGCCTTTCCGCCAGCCGTGCGCGACGAAGTGGACGACTTGTTTCGCCTGCTCGACATACGAATCGTCCGCCAGCTGCTCACCGGCGTCGCGGCCCCATGGCGCGATGCCGACCCGGCTGCAGTGCACGCGTTTCTCGAGCGCTGGCGGTGGAGCCGGATCGCGCTCCTGCAGAGCGGATACTTCGCACTCCACGATCTGGTGCTGGGCGCCTGGTACGCCGACGAATCGGCCTGGGGCATGCTGGGCTACGCCGGGCCGCCGAAGGTGGAATGATCGATGCTGCGTGATCCCATTCAGGAAGGCCTGGCGCGGGGCTGGCAGGTCATCGACGCGGCCTCGCTGGCCCAAGGCCAGGACTACGAAGCCGACGTCTGCATTGTCGGCACCGGCGCGGGCGGCGGCGTCTCCGCGGAGATGTTGACCAAGGCCGGCCTCAAGGTGATTCTGGTCGAGGAAGGCCCGCTGAAGTCGTCGCGCGACTTTCGCATGAAGGAAGCCGACGCGTATCCTCAGCTTTACCAGGAGTCCGCGGCACGCAAGACCCGGGACAAGTCGATCAACATTCTGCAAGGCCGGTGCGTAGGCGGCTCGACGACCGTCAACTGGACATCGAGTTTTCGCACACCAGAGACGACGCTTGCGCACTGGCGCACGAAGCAGGGTCTCGCCGCGTACACCGCCAGCGCACTGCGGCCCTGGTTCGAGGCAATGGAAGCAAGGCTGTCCATCGCGCCCTGGCAGGTCCCGCCCAACCGCAACAACGCACTGCTCTCATTGGGCGCCGAGAAGCTGGGGATCCCGTGGGCGGCGATCCGTCGCAACGTGAGCGGTTGCTGGAACATCGGCTACTGCGGAATGGGTTGCCCCACCAACGCCAAGCAGTCGATGCTGGTGACCACCATCCCCGCCGCGCTCGATGCGGGCGCGACCTTGCTGGTCAATGCGCAGGCGGTCCGCCTGGTCCGGCCGGACGCGGCGCAGGGTCGCGCAACGGCGCACCTCGAAGTGACGCCGCGGCCCGGGGCGTCCACGGCCGGACTGCGCCACCGGATCCGGGCCCGGCATTTCGTGCTGGCCGCCGGCGCCATCGGCTCGCCCGCGCTGCTGTTGCGCTCGGAGGCGCCCGATCCGCATTCCGTCCTCGGCCGGCGCACGTTCTTGCACCCCACCGTGATCTCCGCCGCGCTGATGGCCGATCCGGTGAACGCCCACGCCGGCGCACCGCAGACCATCTTCTCGGACCACTATCTGGACACGTTGCCCATCGACGGTCCGATGGGTTTCAAGTTGGAGGCGCCGCCCCTGCATCCCGTGATATTCGCCACGACGATGGCGGGCTACGGCGAACAACACGCGGCGTTGATGCGCGAGTTCAACCACACGCATGTCCAGCTGGCCCTGCTGCGCGACGGTTTTCACGCGGATAGCCCGGGCGGTCGCGTCATGCTGCGCGACGACGGGTCGCCGGTACTCGACTATCCCCTCACCGATTTCGTTTTCGACGGCGTGCGCCGCGCCTATCTGGCGATGGCGGAGATCCAGTTTGCCGCCGGCGCAAAGCGCGTGCTCCCGATCCACGAACATGCGGGGATGTACACCTCGTGGCAACAGGCGAGGCAGGGTATCGGCGAGTTGTCGCTAAAGCCGCTTTCGACGAGGATCGTCAGCGCGCATGTTATGGGTGGATGCGCGATGAGCAGCGATCCACGCCAGGGCGTCGTCGATGGCGCCGGCCGTCACCATCAGTGGGGCGACGTGTCGGTGCTCGACGGTTCGCTGTTCCCGACCAGCATCGGCGCTAACCCGCAGTTGTCCATCTACGCGATCGTCGCGCGGCTGGCAAGCGCGCTTGCATCGGAATTGACCGGGAAGAAGCCTCCTGCCACTATCTGACGATGGTCGGTTGGCATTTGCTGTTGTTGCTGGTGATCGAAGTCGCGGCCTATGGCGCGGCAGGCCGGCACATGCATGTCGCGCACGGCTGGAGCATACCTTCGGCCATCGCCTTTGCCGCTGCAATCTACCTGGGTGTAAGGATGGTGCTGGTGGCGGCGGAGTTCGTGCTTGCGCGCCGCCGGGGCTCCCGTATTCCTGACGACCTGCACACGCCACCCTCGCGCCTCCTCGCCATGTACTTGCACGAGCTTGGCGGGTGGCTGCTGATGTTCACCTTTGTCCTGCCCTTTGTCCTGTCGCGGCGGTCGCTGCTCGACCGGCCGGCCGGCGCGCCATCGGACAAGCCGCCGTTGCTCCTGGTTCATAGCTTCACCTGCAATCGGGGTAACTGGTTCTGGTTCCAGCGGCAGCTCGAGCGGCATGGGTATCGTGTCTACACGTTCGATTACAAGCCGCCGTTCGCGCCGATCGCCCACTACGCGCCACAGCTGGCGCAGGCTGTCGACGAGATTCTCCAGGCGACCGGCACCGGTCAGCTGGTGCTGATCGGTCACAGCATGGGGGGTCTGGTATCGCGCGCGTATCTAGATCAATTCGGCACCGGCAAAGTCGCCCACGTGATCACGTTGGGAACGCCCCACCAGGGGACGTGGATGGCGAAACTCGCCGCAGGCCCCAACGTACGCAACATGGCGGACGGCAGTCCGTGGCTGGCCGCATTGCGCGAGCGCGAAGCCCGCCGTTCAAAGAACCCATACGAGAAATTCAGCTGCATCTTCACCCATCACGACAATCTGGTCGCACCCCAGACCAACGCCACGTTGCCCAACGCCGACTGCATCGCCCTGTCAGGCATCGGACATGTTTCACTGGTGCTGTCAGGGGCCGTCGTCAAGCATGTGCTCGCGGTGTTGGAGCGCGTGCATGTCGGGCGCTGACGCTCCGGAGAGCCGATCCCTCCGGGTAACCGGCGCCGGCAATGACGCCGACGACGAAGCGGGTCCGATCCGCCGCATTCACTCGGCTATCCGAAGTACAGCATGACCAGCGCCAAGGTCACCACGCTGGCGGCCGTCGACAGCGCCACGGCTGCGGTGATTTCCCCCTGCGCGACTTGATAGCGTTGGGCGAACAAGTAGACGTTTGCGCCGACAGGCAGGGCCGCGGTCAGCGTGACCACCGCCAGCGCCACGCCCGTAAGCCCAAACACGTACTTGCCCAGCGCCCAGATGACGACTGGAAAGACGACAATCTTCAACGCACTGAGCGCCAGCGCTGGCCGCCAATACTCCGCGATCCCGTATTGCGCCAGAGATGCGCCCAGCAGAACCAGGCTGCAAGGCCCGCTGGCGGCGGCCAGCAGGGCGAGCGGGGCGTCGACGGCATCGGGCAGCGGCAGCCGCATCGCCCCCCACGTCAGACCGGCAATGATCGGCAGGATCACCGGATGGACCAACGTGTTGCGGACCGCCTCCGCAACATTGGCCCAGTGCGATCTGACCTCGGGATCACTTCCAACTCCCCCGAATTCCAGGAACAGTGTCGCTGTGGCAAACAGGATCAGCGTGTGCAGCGAGACGATCATCAGCAGGATCACCAGGCCCCGGTCGCCGAATGCCAGCTTGACCAGCGGAATGCCGAGCAGCACCGTGTTCGAAAACGTGATCGCCAGCGCCGTCACCGTGGCGCGGCGGATGTCGCTCCCCAGCCAGCGCCGGCTTGCCGCGATGGAGATCAGAAAACACAGCAGCGCGCCGCCGAAGTACGTGTAGAGCGGGAGCAGGTCGAGTGCATCGAAGTGCACGCTGCGCATCGCGCGGAACAACAATGCCGGAACGAACAGGTAGAACGTGACATTGGTGAATCCCGTCACGCCCTCCGCGCTGATCAATCCGGCGCGGGCAACCGCATAGCCAGCGAGCACGACCGCGAACACCGGTAAGATGGTAAAGACGACGGCGGTCAAGACTCGCTCGCGTCGCGTTGAGTAAGCCGATGCCACGTCAGGGCTTGCCACGATCGACCAGACAACTTGCGCAACGATCGACGCGAGCCGGCCCGGCCACTCAAAAGTGGACGCCGCGCAGCAGTTGCTGGAAGGCGATCTGGTCGGGAGTTTGTTCCGGCGGCTTGTCGCCATCCTTCCTGCCCTTGGCCGCGTCCGAGTCCGGGAACATCCGGAACGAAGTGTTCATCACGATCTGCGCGACACGCGGCATCAGGGCATGGAGAACTTCGCCGAAAGTCCCCAGCCGGGTAGCGATGCGGACCGGCTTGTAGACGATCGCCTGCACGATCATGTCCGCGGCTTCGTCCGGCGAAAGCGTGGGCACGTTCTGGTAGATCTTGGTCGGCGCGATCATCGGCGTCCTGACCAGCGGCATGTTGATGGTCGTGAACTTGATCCCGACATCGGCGAACTCGGACGCGGCGCAGCGGGCAAAAGCATCGAGGGCGGCCTTCGATGCCACGTAGGCCGAGAAGCGCGGCGCATTGGTCAGCACGCCGATGGACGAGATGTTGATGACATGACCGGCGTGCCTCTTCTGCATCGCGGGCAACAACGCCAGCGTGAGCCGCAAGGCTCCGAAGTAATTGACGGACATCGTGCGTTCGAAGTCATGAATGCGGTCATACGAATTTTCCACAGCCCGCCGGATGGAACGACCGGCGTTGTTGACCAGGATGTCGACCCCGCCATGGTTCGCCATCACCTGCGCCACCAGGTGCGAGCACTGCGCCTCGTCGGATACGTCGGCGGAATATGTGTGCACCAGATTGCCTTCCGCGGCGATTGCCGCCTTCGCCTCGGCCAGCTTCTCCGTATCCCGGGCGATGATGATCGTGACCGCGCCGGCAGCCGCGATCTTGTGCGCCGTCGCCAGTCCGATGCCGGAGGAACCGCCAGTTATCAGCACCACCTTTCCCTTGACCTGGCCCTTCAGCGAACGGTCGATGAACAGGTCCGGATCAAGATTGCGTTCCCAATAGTCCCACAGCCGGTACGCGTATGACTCCAGCGGTGGGACTGCGATGTCGGTGCCTTTCAGCGCCGCCAGCGCCTGCCGGCAATCGAAGCGGGTCGGGTAGTTGACGAACTGCATGATGTCGGACGGCAGGCCCAGGTCCTGCAGGATCGCATTGCGGATGCGGCGCACCGGAGTCAGCGCCATCATGCCCTTCTTCAGGCTGCGTGGAATGAACCCGAACAGCGCCGCGTTGATGCGCATGGTGAACGCCGGCGCATGCGCAGCGCTGGCAAACGTGTTCAGCACGTCGCCGACGCGCATCGGGGTCGGATCGACCAGGTGAAAAGCCTTGCCGTCATGGCCCTTGTGATGCGCTATGTGGTTGATGGCATCGACGACGAAGTCGACCGGCACGATATTGATCCGCCCTCCCTCGATACCGATGGTTGGCATCCACGGCGGCAAAAACTGCCGCATGCGCTGAATCAACTTGAAGAAATAGTACGGACCGTCGATCTTGTCCATTTCGCCGGTCTTGCTATCGCCAACGACCAGGCCGGGTCGGTAGACGCGCCAGGGGATGCGAGCCTCCTGCCGGACGATTCTTTCCGAATCGTGCTTGGTTTGGAAATACGGATGCTCGACATTCTCGGCTTCCTCGAACATGTCCTCACGAAACACGCCCTCGTACATGCCGGCGGCGGCGATCGAACTGACATGCTCGAAGCAGCCGGCGCCGATCGCGTTGGCAAGCGAAACCGCATTGCGCGTGCCGTCTATGTTGGCGGCGACCTGCTCTTCGGCGCCTGCCTTGAGATCGTAGACCGCGGCAAGATGAAAGAAGTGCTTGATGCCACCGCCCAGCGTTTTCTGGTCGGCCTTGGACACGCCCAGGAGCGGGCTCGTCAGATCACCCATGATCGGGACCGCGCGCGTGCCGTCGACACCCCAGTAGGCGTGCAGCGCCTTGATCTTCCGGGCCGATCCCTTCTCGCGCATCAGGAAGTAAACGACAGCGCCTCGGTGCTCAAGAAGTTTTTTGACCAGCCGTTTGCCGATGAAACCGGACGCACCGGTGACGAAGTAAGCCATGAAGTCCTCCTGGGTAGTGTCGACCTGTCGGGCTCTGTCCGCCGCCCGCCCGCATTGTCGCATTTGGCGCCGATGAACGCGACACGGCGTCGAAGGCGAATGGGGAGTGAAGGGGCGCGCCAGCCTCTTTAGTGTGCGTACTCTACGGGAATCCCATAACATCACCTCATCAGTAATTACAACCCCCATAGAGGACACATCATGGTCAAGAGACTTAAGGATATAGCAGCAGGTTCGTCGGATTCCAAACTGGCCGAAACCGTGAAGGATTCCGCGCAGCAGATCTGGCTGGCCGGGCTCGGCGCGTTCTCCAAGGCGCAGGAAGAGGGTGTCAAGGTTTTCGAGGCGTTGGTCAAGGAAGGCAAAGGACTGGAAGCCAAGACACGCAAGATGACCGAGGCACGGGTGGGTGAAGTGACCGATCAGATGAACAAGGCCGCGCAAAACGCGACCAGCAAGGCCAATGCCGCTTGGGACAAGCTTGAACAGGTGTTCGAAGACCGCGTGGCGCGCTCGTTGCACCGCCTTGGCGTGCCGACCAACAAGGACATCAAGTCGCTTTCGAAGCAGGTCGAAGAGTTGAGCGCCGCGGTCAAAGCACTGCGCGCAAAGAAGACCACGGCCGCAAGGGCGCCAGCCAAGAAGGCTGCGGCCAAGCGCAAGGCCGGCTAGGGAACCCGGTACGGACAGGAGAGCCAGCGTAGCGAACGCTGGCTTTTTTTCTGGTCTCGGCTAACATAGCGGCCATGCGCGACAAACCGACAGCGCGCGCCGCCACGGCGCGACACAAGCCTGCAACAAGGAAGGCGATGGTTGGCCTGCCTGCTCCGCATCGAGATCTGGGACTGGCGCTCGCGGGTGGCGGTCCGTTGGGCGTCACGTATGAGATCGGGGCCCTGAACGCACTGGCAGAGTCGTTGGACGGGATCGACTTTACGCGACTCGGCGTCTACGTTGGCGTTTCCGCGGGAAGTGTGCTGGCTTCCGGGTTAGCCAATGGCATTGCACCACGCGAAATCTGCCGGTTGTTCATCGAAGGCGAACCTGCCGGCGGCGCTCTCGAGGCGTTCGACCCGGCGATGTTGCTGCAGCCTGCGACCAGTGAGTATGGCCGGCGCTGGAGCGAGCTTCCGCGAATCGCCGAACACGCGATGCGCAGTTTCTGGGCCAATTCGAACGGCTCCGGCTGGGGCGCCGCACTGGCCAGGCTGGGCCAGCTTCTTCCCACCGGCCTGTTCGACAATTCCAACATCGATCAGTATTTGCGCAGGCTCTTCGAACTGCCCGGGCGCACCAACGATTTTCGCGAGCTTCGCGCCAAACTGATTCTCGTGGCGACCGACCTGGACTCAGGTGCGTCAGTCGAGTTCGGTTCGCCCGATTTCGATTTCGTCCCGATTTCCCGCGCGGTCCAGGCAAGCGCCGCGTTGCCGCTGCTGTTCCCTCCCGTAACCATTGCGGGCAGAAATTATGTTGATGGCGCACTGACCAAGACGCTGCATGCGTCGGGGGCTTACAAGGCCGGAGCACGACTGGTGATCGGGATCAACCCGTTGGTACCCTACGATGCGGATGCAGGGGCAATCGGACCGGATTCTCATCGGGCGCTACTTCCGGGTGGTCTGCCGATGGTGTTGTCGCAGACCTTCCGAGCGCTCATTCACTCGCGCATGCAGGTCAGCGTCGCGCGTTACGCAAATGACTACCCGGGGCTGGATCTGGTCCTGTTCGAACCCACGCGCGCGGACATCGACCTTTTCTTCACCAACATCTTCAGTTATGCGAGCCGCCGCCGGCTTTGCGAGCATGCTTATCAGCGCACCAGGGCCGACCTGCTCGCGCGCAAGGATGTGCTTGTGCCAGTATTGGCGCGCCACGGCATTAGTTTGCGGCTCGATGTATTGCGCGACTCGACGCGCACGCTGGTTCCGGGTGCACCCGCCCGGGTAGGCCCCGCTGCGCCGGTGGTGCACGAGCTCGAGGCCGCCATCGCTTCGCTCGAGGCCTGGCTTCGCCCGCGCTCTGCGCGGACCGCGGCCTGACCGCGGCACTTCGACGCCGACGCCGCGGCCTGATCACTCGTGGAGGGCAAACCAAAGCGCCGGACGCGGGAGCGCATCGTGGAGACCGCGCTCTCGCTCTTCAATCAGTTCGGCGCTCCCAACGTGACGACGACGGTGATCGCCGACGAGCTCGAAATCAGCCCCGGCAATCTGTACTACCACTTCAGCAACAAGGACGAGATCGTCAACACGATACTCGCGGCCTTTGAACGCGAGATCGAAGGGACGCTTGCCGCGCCCGCGGGCTTCGAGGGGCGGCCATTGACGGTCGAGGATATCTGGCTGTTCCTGCACTTGTTGTTCGAGATCATCTGGAAGTACCGGTTCTTTTATCGGGACTTGTCTGACCTGGTGAGCGAGAACCGGACGCTGGAGATGCACTTCAAGCAGATACTCGCGCACAAGATCGCTACGGCGCGGAGGCTTTGCGAAGGATTGGCAAGGGCGGGCGACATGAAAGCCAACGCGCGCGAGATGGAGGCCCTGTCCGCCAACATGGTGCTGGTCGCCACCTATTGGTTGTCTTTCGAGTTTGCCCGCAATCCGCGGCAGGCGCAGGACGATGCATCGCTTTCCCGCGGTGTGTATCATGCGATGGCAATGGTCGCCCCGTTCCTGAAGAAGGACTCGCGGGCGCTGTTTGAAAAGCTCGCGCAGGAATACGTCTAGACAAAGGAGGGAGCATGGCGAAGAGCGGCTGGGCTGCGTTTCCGCACAAGGACAAGGCATATGACTATGCGGGCGCGGCGCTGAAGAAGAACTGGGACCGTCTGCACAAGGGAGATTGTGAGCCCTTTCCCAAGGACGAGGCGGCGCAGGAGGCCTGGCGGCTGTTTCATGCCGGCGAGTTCGAGCAGGCCGTGCACGCCGGACTCGGCGCGGGGGGGCACGGCGTGAATGCCGCAAACAAGGCAGCCAACATCTACGCTAACTATCTGGAGACATCTGAAGCGAAGCAGATCAAGATGTACCAGGAAGTCGCCGAGCGCTGCGAGGCATTGCAGAAGGTCGATCCAAGGAACGCCAATGCCTTCTACTCGCACGCCTATGCCCTCGGCCGCTACAGCCAGTTGGTCGGTGTTGCCAAGGCGTTAACCCAGGGCATTGCCGGGAAGGTCAACGCCAGCCTCGATATCACGCTGAAGCTGCAACCAAAGAATGCAGATGCGCACATTGCGTTGGGTGCCTATCATGCCGAGATCATCGCCAAGGTCGGCTCGCTGGTTGGCGGGCTCACCTACGGGGCCAACAAGGCAGAAAGCCTTGAGCATTTCCAGACCGCACTCAAGCTTAACCCGGACTCGGCGATTGCCCGGATCGAGTATGCAAATGGCATAGTGATGCTGCTTGGTAAATCTAAAATGAAGGATGCCGAGAAGCTGTACGCTGAAGCGGCCGCTTGCACGCCTCTGGATGCCATGGAGCGTCTAGACGTTGAGTTGGCCAGGTCCGAGATCAAGGACTGAAACGGTCGTTCCGCAACCAGTGCGGCCCCTTTTCTCCTACCCCCCTAGCTAACCTGCAAAGTCACCCGTGCCCGTCCAAACCGCGATTGACGCTGTCGCTTCCCGCCCTTGGTTCTACGAGTTCGATCTACCGGATGGGCGCAAGACCGAGTCCTACTTGCCGCCGGGCGTTGCCCAGATACACACGACGCGGCTCGAGATGCTCAATTCGGCGCTGGAGCCCGTGGTCCGGGGCGATTGGGCCGGCAATTCCGTCATCGACGTTGCCTGCCATCAGGGCTACTTTGCAAGCCACCTGGCGCGCAAGGGTGCGCCGGTGCTTGCTATCGACGCCCGTCCCGAGCACGTCGCCGACACTGAACTGATCGCCCGTGCCTACGGCCTGTCCAACCTGCGCGCCGCGCTGCATGACATCAACATACTGCGGCCCGCGGACCTAGGCAAGTTCGATGTCACTTTAATGCTGGGGTTGCTCTATCACGTCGAAAACCCGGTCGGCGCGATTCGCTTGGCCCGCGCACTGACTAGGAAGGCGTGCGTGATAGAAACCCAGGTTGTTCCGAACATGACTGGCGTGGTCGATTGGGGTTCATACCAGTTCCAGCGGCCGCTGGTCGCAAGCTTCGGCATCATCGACGAGACGGACGAGACTCATGCGCCTGAGGCGAGCACCACCGGAATCTGCGTCACTCCCAGCTACGAGGCGCTCCTTTTCCTGATGCGCAAGCTCGGTTTCGGCCGGATTGAACGCATTCCGGTGCCTCCAGGTGGCTATGAGCAACTAACCAGCGGGAAGCGGGTTATGGTGATTGGATATGTGGATGGGTGAGGATTCTCTCGGCACTTGGGTAATTCGCCGACGCGCGGGCTTGGCACGCGAATCTTGGCTATTTGCTTTCGCGCTGGAAAGTAATATGATAATCGTCTGGCTAATTGGCACGACCACATAATGCACTGACCATGTCTGCCGTTCAAATACTCCGCGACGACCCCAGTTCCCCGGACTTCAAGCCGCTAGAAGAAGCACTGCGCGCCTGGGAAATTCGCCGCTCTGATCCCAAAGAATCGCACCGGCTTGCGATGGATCTGATCGACCATGCGTTGGAGTTTGACGATCCGCTAGTTACGGGGTGGGCTTATTTGACTTGTGGGGCGCATGAGCTGGCGGCGAATGAGTTTGACACTGCCCAAGAGAGTCTTGGATCAGCAATCAAGTTGTTCGCTCGTACCGGAGAAAAGCGTGGGGAGTCACTTGCGACCATACTTCGTGCACGTGTCGAGAGCAATCGCGGCGAATTTCATACTGCATTAGAGATGTATAAGTCCGTTATAGAGCGCGAAGCTCACGGCTTGCAGACATTGGAACGTTTTGAGGCTTTTAATGCGATTGCCGGCTGTTTCTGGGGATTGGACAACGTAGAGTTGTGTCTCCTGTATCTGTCTAGAGCTTTCGATACGCTACGGAATACTGACTACAACACCGAAAGGGCCACGATACTCAGCAACATGGGTGCCGCCCTTCTTGCAGTGGGTAACTATGAGGCCGCAAGGGAGTTCCTAGTTGCGGCTGCAAAGTTCTCGCGATTAGGCTCCGATCGCGTACTCGGCCTAAATATTCTTGCGAATCTGGTTGCCTGCCACAACGAACTCAAAGAGATTCCGGACGCCGTCGCCGTTTCGACGCGAATGTTGTCGGATTATCAGGATCTCGCGTTTACTGGGCCATCTAACGGGGCACTGTGCAACGCGGCGACGGCATTTGCCTATGGAAAACAATGGGCGCTGGCAGATCGGTGCTTGGTTGGTGCGCAAATAATCGCACAAGAAAGTGGCATGCCGATGTGGCAACTTGTGGTTGCACAAACTGAGGTTGTAGTTGCGGCTGCCCGAGGAAATCACGCTGTCGCGGCAGCGCATGCTGAGGCACTCTTGAGTAATTTTGCCGACCAGTTGTCAAGCGAAGCTCGGTCGCAAGTGTTTTCTGTGTTGATTGTCTGTTACCAACATCTCTCACGGCTAGATGACATGTTAGCCATGAAGAAGAAGCGCCTTAGTCTATCCGAGAGTCGTTATCATGCTGGGCTGACGGCGGCAATGGTTGTGCTCGATCTCAGGGCGTCGCTAAAACACATCGTTGGCTGAAACAAGGCCTCTCGCTGGCAGAGGCCTTGTTTTTCGCGTGGGTCATCTGTAGGTCAGAGTCCGGTCCAGTTGCCAACGCTTTTCCGTTGTACTGATGAGGTTGTTGATCCGCTATCATCCTCAGTTTCGGTAGGCGCAAGCAGGTCATTCAAGCGAGCAAGTTCTCGACTTAGCGCGACTCGGTCCATCACTAAGCCGCCCAAAGCCCCAACACTCATCGGCGCTTGCGTCTGAATCGAAGCTGTCCGGTCCGCATTCATTGCACCCTTGCCAACTCCGGCAGCGTGCGCAATCGAAGTCGTCGTAATCGCAACACCGGCCGCCAACGTAAATGTCAAAAAGCCTTTCATGTCTTGCTCCTCTGTGATGAACGAAAAAGTGTGAAACTGGTACTCGCAGCTGACGCTTTTCTGTAACGCCTCCGACCATGTTATGACGATAGCATAGCGAGTTCGGAGGAACAACAGACGCAACAGCCACTAGTCATTTGCTAGGTTATCGCTGACGTCACTCGGATTCAACAATGACGCGCGTTTAATTCCTGCTGGAAGAACGTCTGGACTATGTAGGAAAAATTCATATGTTGCATGACAATAGCATTGTGACAGAGCCCGTCTATGCTGTCGTCATGAAGTTTCCATAGGGGCCGATGACAGCTTGCCGAGACGCGACTTTCGGCCGTTCGTCAGCCAGAAGTGCCGTTTATGACATATGCATCCTAGATCATAGCGATGCCTGTTGTAAAAAGGAGACAAGGCGAAGGCCATTTCTTGTTCGCTTCCTCAGTTCTTCTCGAGCTTTCACCCCCGTCCGCATTGAATTTCATTGGCAAATCGTCTCAGGTCCAGTCTGCCGAAAGCCTATGGCGATGGTTTGAATCGCACCATCAAACGACTAAACTGCACTTTCCAAGTGCCTCGCTTCTGCACAATAGCTCTGCACAATAGCTACGGAAGAAGCGTGACCAGCCTCGACGTTGGTTTGGGGCTTTTTCGGGCGGATGTGGCCGTAGCTCCGATACCCCGTGGTTTCCGGTAAGTAATGGACTACGACCGAGTGGTGATTCTGTTAGAGGAAAACCGACGATGAACCCCCGGACTGCGGACGACCCGGAGCTACAGGCGGCACTACGCGCTTGGGATAGCGCCATTGCTTCCAGAGAAAATTCTTTCGACGAATCGATGCAGATTCGAACCGCGCTTCGTGATTCGGCTTCGCGCCAAGCCGATGGTTGGGCAGCATTAACTAGCGGTCGAATTTCTGCATATCGTTGCGACGCCGACTTGGCGGAAGTGCTCCTCACTGAGGCACTAGGGCGCTTCTACTTGATAGGTGACGCGTACGGAGAGGCAATGGCTATCTCGCACTTCTCAATCCGGCAAACATCGCACCAAGACCTCGATCGGGCGCTTGAGTTTGCGCTTAAGCCTCTGTCATCAAGCATCCCGTTCCTGGACCAAGACAGAATTCTCCTACATAACTGCGCGGCTCAGTGTTACTGGTCCCGCGAGGAGTCACACCATGCAATTGCTCACATGCTAAAAAGCTTAGAGTTGGCGAGAAGCATCAACGACTCGGAGCGCAGTTCAGTCGCCCTTGGAAACATTGGTGCAGTCCTCATGTCTCTGGGCGAGTGGGATCTGGCATTGGCGGTGTCACTCAAGGCCTGGAAACTACAACTGATAAACAGCACGGATAGAGAGAAGCACCAGCCAACCCAACTCGCAAATGTCGTTCTATTGAATTGTCTCCTCGGCAATCATAGGAAGGCTCTCGGCTACGCTGACCAACTGTTCGAGTATGCGATCGCTTCCAGAGAACCTGCTGCATTGCTGTATTTCTTCCCCTTGGTCGACGCATACTCGTTAAATGGCCAGTCTGTAAAGGCCGCAGACTGCCTGGCTCGTGCCCATGCACTAAGCCAAACCAACAAGACGGCGTTTGCCTCCGCGCACTTGATGGTTGCCGACGCAATGTTGCTCGAAGCTCAGAGCAACCACCGGTCTGCCATTGTGTTAGCCGAGCAAGTGTTGGCGCAGCCCGTCGAAGTTGTCAAGCGGGCCGCCCATCTATGCGCTGCGCTCTTACTCACTCGCTCAAACGCCGCCTTGGGGCGCAAGGCCGAGTCCATGAAGTGGAAGGAGTGGGCGAACCACCTCAGATATGAGAATCCGTTGGGCAGTTTGCTCGCAATCCAGATCCGCGCAAACCTCAGTGTAGAGCCCCTAGTCGAGCCGCTTACAGACAAGGAACTGGCGTGCCTGTCACTTTCCGCCCACGGCCATACCAGCGCTGATATCGCTCTGAAACTCGGCATCAAGACTCGCACCGTCAACTTTCACTTTGCCAATGTGCTCCGCAAATTAAATGCAGTGAATCGCCAAGAAGCAATAGCAAAGGCGGTTAGCGCCAATCTCCTTCGTACGCGTTAGCCTGACGTCGCGGGATTCACGTCGCATCAGGCGTTTGGATGGGCCGCACTGACATGCGGCCGAATCGCTGCACATCGCCAGCAAGTCGAGTTGGCGGAAGAGATGCTCACGGAGGCACTTGGAAGGTTGTTTTTTGTTGGTGACAAGTACGGTGAAGCTCTCGCGATTGCACATTTAGCTATCCCGCACGTGCTGCGCCAGAACCTCGATCGCGCGCTGGAGCTTGCCCTGAAACCGTTATCGATGGATATTCCCTATGTGATGGAGGACAGGCTGTTGCTCCATAACATTGCCTCGCAATGTCACTGGGCAAAGGGTGAGGCTCACCCGGCAATCATGCACCTGATCAAAGCGCACGATCTGCTCAAGGACACAAGCGACCTCGATCGAAGGTCTGCGGTGCTAGGCAATCTCGGTAACGTGCTGGACCTCCTTGGAGAATGGGACCTCGCCTTGGCCGCATCGACAGAAGCGTGGCGACTTCAGTTGAGTCAACGAAAGAAACCGCAAGAGCTTCAACTAGTACATCTGTCAAACATGGTTCATCTACATTGCCAGAGAGAAGACCACGAAGCAGCCAGTCGAGACGCGGAAACTCTGTTCGAATACTTGAAAGCAGGGAATCACGCTACCACGTGGCTCATGTTCGCAAGCATCGCTGATGCATTCTCATTGGGCGGCCAGACTGAAAAGGCGCAGTATTGCCTGGATCGCGCGAATGTCCTTTTGGAGCCTACTCGTACGCCACATTCGAACGCGACGAAGTTACTTTGTGATGCGCATCTGTTGCAGGCCAGCAAGAACCACGACGCAGCCATTGCTATTGCCAAGGAAATTCTGGATCATCCGGCCGCAACCGTAATGATCGCGACCCATCGGCAGGCAGCGTCCGTACTTTCACGCTCCTACGCTGCGCTCGGGCGAAAGTCGGAGGCTGCAAAGTGGAATAGAGTTGCCAATGAAATAGGACGCGAAAAGCTCCTGGGCGACATCCTGACCAGGCAGTTCCGCACAAGCATTGCCACAGACCAACCGCTCGAACCGCTGACAGAGAAGGAACTCACCTGTCTCTCCCTCTCCGCTCACGGCCAGACCAGCGCCGACATCGCACTGAAGCTCGGTCTAAAGACGCGCACCGTGAACTTCCATTTCGCCAAGATTCTGCGCAAGCTCAATGCGATGAACCGGCAGGAGGCTATCGCCAAGGCGTCGGAAGCCAACTTGCTTAGACGCCCTCGATAACTCACGACGCCGAATGCCGGAACCGCCGTTGCGCATCGCTTCACTTGTACCCAGCCTGACGGAATTGTTGTTCGCGCTTGACCTGGGGGCCAATCTCGTTGCCCGCACGGGCTTTTGTGTTCATCCCCGAGAGCAGATCCGGCGCGTGCCGAAAGTCGGCGGAACGAAGGATGTCGATGTGGATGCGCTCTTCGCGACCCGTCCGACACACGTGGTCGTCAACGTCGACGAGAACAGGAAGGATGCGATCGAGGCGCTGCGCGCGAGGGTTCCGACGATCGTGGTCACGCACCCGCTTGTTCCGAAAGACAACGTCGTTCTCTACGAAGAGTTTGGCCGGTTGTTCGACCGTAGCCGTGAGGCCGCGCTCCTGGCGGCAGCCTATGGGTCCGCGCGAGACGAACTGGAACGCGCCGTCCGGCATGCAGGGCACCGCAGTGTTCTCTATCTGATCTGGAAGGACCCGTGGATGACCGTATCGCGCACGACGTACATTTCGTCGCTGCTCGCCATGGCGAATCTCGTCACGCTCCCCGCGCACAGCACCAGCCGCTACCCTCCGTTGGCCGCCTACGATGCAGTGTGGCATGAAGCCGACGTCATCCTGTTACCATCGGAGCCATACGCATTCAGACAGAAGCACGCCGACGAACTGTCGAGCAAATTGCCGACGTCGAGGCCGGTACTGCTGGTCGATGGCGAAATGCTTTCCTGGTACGGCAATCGTGCAATTGCCGGGCTTCGCTACCTCAAACGGTTGCGCGCAGAGATCGATGCAGCTGCCTCATGAATGCAGTCTATTGAGCGGCTCAAATGAGCGCGCTGTCGGGGTCACCTCCGAGGAAAAAACAAAAAAGAGCCTCGACGAATCGCGGCTCTTTACTCCCAGACAGCGGGGCCTACATCGCGAGGTGCAGTCCCACCATCACGGCCTGGTTCTTCTGGTTCTCCTGGCCGAACGTCGTGTTGTAGTTGATGAAAGCAGAGAGCGACTTGTTGAACTGCGCGGAGACGCCGATGTCGACTTTGCCGTAATTGTCGTCGATCTTGTACGCGGGCAGACCGAAGCTGCCGCCCATCGTCACCAGGTTGGCGCGCACTTCACGATCGTCGTTCTTGTGCTCGTTTTCCCAGGCGACCCGGACCCACGGCTGGAGCTGCACGCCGCCACCGCCCAATTGCGCGGAGATCAGATAACCGATGCTGGAAATCAGTGAATCACGCGTCTGCTCGGTGAAGTTCATCGTCGTGCTCGCGGCGCCGTCTTCGGCGAACCCGTTGACCTTGATCTGCTGATAGGTCAGGCTGGCGATCGGTCCGTGCGAGAAGTTGGCGCTGCCGAAATTCATCCCGCCGGTGAGCCGCGCAACAATGTGATTGCCCTTGGTGGTGCCTTGCTCCGTCCGGGTGGCCGTGCCTAGTTCGATGTTGCGATGGACGTTCTTGTACTTCAGATCGGCCAGCCCCAGGGACCCGCCGACGTACCAGGCGCCGTGATTGAGCGCGCCGTACATGGTGAGCATCGTTTCATTCAGCTTGAAGCCCCCGGTGTTGCTGCCGAAGTCGGCCTTGTTTTCGCTGTACCCGAGCAGGACACCTGCGCGCAGACTGTCAGTCAGCTGCATGTCGCCACCGATGTTGAGCGATGACACATCGCCGGCTGTGCCGACGGTCGCCGCAGTGCTGTCGATGTCGGATTTGCCGAACTCCCAGCCTCCATAGACATTGACGTTCCCTTTCGCACGATTGGGCGCCTGTGTCCGCGCTTCGACCAGCCGGCCCTGCGCCGCGGAGATGGCCATCGGCGCTTCAGGCAACAGCCCGACCTGTTCGGGCGCCGCGATGATCGATGCCATGTACTGGGCCACGACCTTGTGCGCCGCGGTCGTCGGATGGACGCCGTCCGCGAACAGGTAGGTGTCCGGCGCGGTCGCGTTGACCAGCGTATTCGGCGAACAGGCGAGCGAACTGACCGATCCACTCACGACGCTAGTACAGGCGACGCCGCTGGTATTGGAAAAGCCATAGGCGCCGGGGTTGGCGAGGATTTCGCCGAACAATCCCTGCACGTTGCCAGGGATGACGTCGAATCCCAGGCTGTTCAGGCCAATGTTCAGCGCCGAGTTGAATATTTGCACCGACAGTCCGGACAGCGCTCCGATCGCGGCAGCACCTCCCGCGGCCGCGGCGGGCGTGCGACCCATGTCGGGCAGGTTCATCACGACGATGTAGCGCGCGCCAGCCGCATGCAACTTTGCGATCTGTCCAAGAAAGTCGGTTGCCGCAACCCCGATCGCCGCCTGCGCGGCGGCGCTTGATTCGAGCCCGGCGCCGGCCAATCCTGCGTGATAGAAGATGTCGTTCGGCCCGCCCTGGATGACATAGAGCGCGCCCGAGTCCAGCTTGCCGCCGTTCGCCGCAAGCAACGCGGTAACCTGTCCGGCAACCGGCGTCGCCTGCGGGTTGTATGTGCCCTGCGATGTCACGCGCGCGCCGCCGAATGCATAGTTGTTGCCGCCCTGTGTCGACGGCGTGAGGTTGAAACCATAGCGTTGCGCGAGATACTCCGACGCGGTCAGTCCGGGATTGGTGGTAAAGCGCGCACCGTACTGTCCGCCATCGGAAAGGCTGTCACCCAAGATGTAAGCATTTGTAAATTGGATTGCGTGCGCACCGCTGCAGATGCCCATGGCGATTGCGGTGGCGAGTAGACGTTTGGGAAATTGCATGAGACGCTCCTGTAGAAATCCGTTGGATCGCTGGGTGATTTTTCTTGCGACCTTGAATTGTAAACCAACATGACCGCCCGACAATCCAAATACAATGGTGCGTTGCACCACCGTCAACCGTCCCGCCAAGCGGGCGTTTTGCTAGAGATCAATCAAGCCCAGGAAGCCACAATGTCTGCACGATTCGGATCCGATTGCTTCCAGCGCCTCCTGATGCAATCCCTGACGCTGCTCGTCCTTTTTGCCATGGTATCGGCAACGTCCGCGCAGTCTGACCCGCCGTCGCGTGTCGGACGCGTAAGCGATGCCGCCGGCAGCGTGTTTCTCGCGCCGGACGAAACCGACAACAGCTGGGAACCGGTCGGAATCAATTACCCGGTGACGAGCGGCGACAGCGTATGGGTCGCCAAGGATGGGCGCGTCGAGGTGGACTTCGGCGCTGGGCAGATCCGGTTGTCCGATGAAGCCAACGTGCATTTCTCCCGGCTGGACGACCGCCAGTTCGCCGCGTACCTCGCCTCAGGGCAGGCGATTCTGCGCCTGCGCGCGCTGGAATCCGGCGAGTCCGCCAAGTTCGACACCGCCAATGCGCAGATCGATATTCTGCGGCCCGGCAACTACCGGATCGAATCCACGCCTGATGGTCTGTACACCAGGTTGGTCGTGCGTGACGGCGAAGCCCAATTGCGGGCGGGGGATCGCACCATGATGGTCCTGTCCGGGCAGACGGCCGTCGTCGACGGAAACGGCAGCACGGCTTCACTGGCCGTTCGCGATGGTTATGGCACTGACGGTTTCGATTCCTGGAGCGCTGATCGTGATCGCCGCTGGGATTTAGGTAGTTTGTCGTCGCGTTACGTTTCAAGCTACGTGCCGGGCGTCAACGATCTCGACGAATACGGAAGCTGGGAGTCGACTTCGACGTATGGCGCGGTTTGGTACCCCCGTGCGGTGGCGGTTGACTGGGTCCCGTATCGCGACGGCCGTTGGACCTTCGTGCGCCCGTGGGGCTGGACTTGGGTCGATAGCGCTCCATGGGGCTGGGCGCCGTTTCATTATGGCCGCTGGGTTCGTACGGGTTATCGCTGGGGCTGGTGTCCCGGGACGTTTGTGTCGCGCCCGATCTATGCGCCGGCGCTGGTCGCCTGGTACGGCGGCCCTCCGGGAACGCGTGGTCGATGAGCTTCGGCGGGCCCACGTTTGGGTGGGTGCCCCTGGCTTGGGGCGAGCCTTATTGGCCGCACTACCGTCACGGTACGGACTACTGGCGCCTGATCAATCGACCTTACGCCGTCAATGTCTACCGCGTGCCCTCCAAGCCGCTGCCGGCATTCAATTACTCCAACGCGCGGATTCCGGGCGCGGTGACCGCCGTATCGGGCGAGGTGTTTACCGGCAGGCGGCCGATCGGTGCCAACCACTACGCCGTTCCCGCGACGGCGCTAGCGGGTGCCGCGATAACCACGACTCCGCTGACCGTGCGACCGCTGACCAAGCCGCTCGCCATCGACAGCCTGCCGCGCGGCATTCCGGCGCCGGCAAGCGGTCTGGCGGCCAGGAGCGGTGTCGTGCGGCCGGCGGATCCGAGGACTCCCGGTGCAGTGGGTGGAACGCCGTTTACCGGCCGCCCCGGCGGTGGGATAACTGGCAATCTCAGCGAGCCCGCACCGGGAAGCAGCAGGCCGGTGAGCCCGCCGGCCTTTGTGGGCCGCCCATCGGTCGTCGAACCGGTGCCCGGCACCGCAAGGCTCCCGGCCGCGGCACCACCAACCGTGGGACGCCCGTCCATCGGCGAGCCTCCGTCCGGGCCACCCCGGTCCGTCATCCGCGAACCGGGACCAGTCGTGAACGATTCACGGCAAGGCGGCGGCCAATCGTTCGCGCCGCCGCCTGCCCGATCTATGCCGGGCGCCCGCCAGCCGATCAGCGAACCCTCCCCACAGAATCTGGCGCCGCCTTCGAGACCGTCGGCACCAGTCCTCCGGGAGCCCGCCCGGATGTCGCCGCAATACAACCCGGGACTCAGTCCGGGGCAAAGTTTCGCGCCCGCGCCCAGGCCGGCGACGCCGATGGTCCGTGAACCGGCCCCAATGGTGGTCGCGCCCCCGAGCGCGGCGCAAGGACCAAGCCCCGTCAGACAGGGCGTCATCCAGGCGGCGCCGGTCGCGCGACCGGTCGAACCACAAGGCCTGTCTGCACCGTCTCCCGCTCCGGTTCAGCGGTCACAAGGCCCGATATCAGGCGGCGGCCCCAACGATGGTCCGCCCCCGCGGATGCGGATGCAGTCGGAAGGAGCGCAGCGCTAGTCGCGCAACCACGCTTCGCCGTTCAGCGTTGCCCGACGGCGGGGTAAAGCGCGATCCGCTCGATTGTGAGCGGCTGTCGAGTCCGCGAGGTGAAAATCAGGCGCAGTTGCTCGACTTGCCGCGCGGAGTGCGGCAGTGAAATCAGATAGCCTGCGCGGACCCGTTGCAGCATGTCCACCGCCGTGGCGTCGGTGAGCCGGCGCCACGCGTTCTTGCCGCGATCCCGTGCCTGGACTTCGATGCGCAGGTCCGGCGCCGCATGCCGGATGCCCACAATGACTGCGTCGAGTTGCCTCGTTCGGAAGTCCAGCGCCGGCGGCGAGTCGAGGCGCGTCCGTCCCGTTCCCAGTGAAACCTCGAGCGCCCCGTCGACCGGCCGGGCGCTGGCCGGCCGGAGGGCTTTCCAGCCGTCGTCGTCGGCGATCATCCCTAGCCCGAAGCCCCAGAATCTTGCCTGCCGCGGCAGATTCGCCCGATTGACCATGAAGTTGCGGACCGCCGTTTCCAGTGGCGCCGCGCGGTACGATGTATAGGCAACGAAACCTGGATCCGCCACCGCCGATCCGGGCGATCCGTTCCAGGCCATGGGCGAGACCATCCGGGCGCCGTAGTTGGCGATGTCGCGCAGGCCACGATACGCGCGCCCTGCATCGGGCAACACCTTCGGCGCCCGGAAATCCGCCGTGTTGTATTCGACGACCGCCCAATCGGGGTCGAAGTCGCGGAAAACACGAAACAACGATTCCGATCCTTCCATCCGGATGTTGTTGACCGCGCTCTCGCCGTAGAGGATGGCGCCCAGATGTCCATGCGAAGGAACCGCACCGCGCACCGACATGCCGCCCGTATCGTAGTTTTTCGGCGGACTGTCGACCCGCAACGGAAACGGCTCGATCACCGTGGCTGGCGCATTGAACCCCTGCGATGAGAATATCTTGTCCCGCTCGATGCCCGATTCGGCCACCCATTGCGAAAGCTCGTCATAGTGGAGGTCGACCAGATGGCGGCGAAACTGCTCCCACACCGTTGCCCACGGCGTCTTCAGCATGGTCGCTTCCGGCTTGAATGCTCGGGGCGGATCGACGTCGTCCCAGCTGCGAAACCTAGCTCGCGCAAGCCGGTTGACTTCGGCAAGCGTGTAAGGTCGAGCACGACGATATGACGACAGGTCGGGCCCGCCCGCGACCTGCCTGACTGCGTAAGGTCCGCCGCTGCGCAGCCACTCCCGGAACTGGCGCAACGTGCCGGGGTTGTAGTCGTACCACTGGGCGCCCTCGAAAAACGGGTTCATGTAGACGTCAGGATCGAGCGTGGCGCCGATGAAGAGATGGGGATGCGCTGTGGCAAACGTCCGGATCGCCATGGCCGCCTGCTGCAGGTTCCGCTTCTTGTAGCGCCGCACCTGTTCGGCGTGGACATTGAACGTCAAAGCACGGGCCAACTCGGGCGCATCCTGCGAACCAGGGAGATGGCGCAGATAGTCGTCGGCCATCACTTCATTCTTGTCATTCCACTGGCAATTGGCGGGATCCTCTTCGAGGTGGTCGTTGGCGTCCCAATCCGGCACGTCGCATGCCGCATCCGCCCAGATTCCGCCGTTTAACGTGAACAGCACCGGAACCTGATGCTCGATGCTCCAGCGTAGCACGCCATTGAGCGAATCCTCGGCGATCTTGCGCGCGCCGCATGCCCTGGAGATATCGAAATCCGGATCGAAAATCCAGTCCTGTTCGCGCCCTTTGGTGGTCCGCATGTAGAGTATCGGCACGCGTACGCCAACCTTCACCGTATCGCTCAGGTATGGGGCGTAGTCGGTGTCGATCTGCGCGCCGCCCCCCTGCGCCACATGACTGGTGGCGAAGACATAGTGGAAGACTTCGTTCGGACGGTGCCCGCGCGCGGCCAGCAGCCCCGCCCAGGTCCAGCGGAAGTCTTCGTTCACGTAGGTCCGCTTGCCCAGCAGCGTCGTGACGCCAGTCCGGTCTGTTGCGATGACCTCGATTTCGTGATGGCCCATCGGCAGATCGCCCAGGTCCACCTTGGCCTCGAAGCCCGGCACGCCATTGTCCGGGAAGTTCGGGTAAACGCTTCTGACGTCTTCGCGCCCGACGCCAAGCGTCGCCGGCAGGCGCATTCGGCCGTCTATCACGAGGTCGACGCGGGCCACGCCGTTGCGGCTCAATGCCCAACCGCTGAAAGCATTGGACGCCGTCGTGAGCACCGCCGCGGCCGGCTGATCCAGCCAGCCGATGGTGTCCGGCACGGTGCGTCCGGATGCAGGCTCGTTCGTCGCGCCCGCCATCGCCGGACACAGAGTCAACAGCAACGCTGCGGCAATGCACCACGACCGGAAGAGCGACGTGCCAGCGAGGACTGGGAGGGATTCGCGGGATTTGGCCTTCATGTCCGCGCAAGGTATGATCATCGGGCGCCGATTATACTGGACCAGCCCGGGTCCTCCCGGCGCCCACTTGCGCGCGGACCCGCCCCGCAATCCCCGATACGAACGTAGAGTGATTTCGCGATGATCCGAGTACTGCTGGTTGAAGATGAACCCGGATTCGCCGAACGTTTCGCGGACATCGTCCGCTCGGATCCGGAATTCGAGTTGATTGGCATCGCGCCGAATTGCGCGGCCGCGCGCGCCGTGCTGGCCGTTGAGAAGCCTGACATTCTGCTCGCCGATCTCGGCCTGCCCGACGGAAGCGGCATCGATATCATCCGCGAGACGGCGGCGCGCTACCCGGATTGCGACATCATGGTCGTCAGCGTTTTCGGCGACGAGGATCACGTGCTGGCCAGCATCGAGGCCGGCGCGGCGGGCTATGTGCTGAAGGACAGCATTCCGGAGGAATTCCTGGGCTTGCTCCGGCAATTGCGCGCCGGCGGTTCTCCGATCACGCCGGTCATCGCCCGCAAGCTACTGACGCGGTTCAAAGCTGATTCCGCTCGCGGGGCCGAAGCGAAGGTTCCCGCGACGGACGCGCCTCCTGGAGTCCTGTCGCCGCGCGAGACCGAAGTGCTTACTTACATCGCAAAAGGCTTCAGCTTCAACGAAATCGCGGAACTACTGGGAATGTCGGCCCACACGGTCACCACGCACGTCAAGCGCATTTACCAGAAACTGGCCGTGCATTCACGCGGCGAAGCGGTTTATGAAGCGACCCAGATGGGGCTGCTCAGGCAGTAGGGGCTCCCCGCTCACTTGGACTCCGGCCGCATCGTGCAGACGTCAAGCGCCGAACGCGGCTCGGGCCTGTTCGTACGTCTGGTGCTGGCCGTGCTGGCGGTGTTCGCCGCGTTCCCCGCTACCGCGGCGCCGGCCACGCGGATCGTCTCCGAATCCCTGCACGACAACAGCGAGGTGCCGCCTCCGGACGCTGCGGCATGGAGCCCGCAAGCGCTGCCCGACAACTGGAACATCTCGCGGCGGGGCATAGGCGGCACGGTCTGGTACCGGTTCGACTTCCGGATTGCCGATCCCGGCGCCGCGGTCTACGCGATCTATTTGCCGCGGGTGTCGATGAACGGCGCCGTGTACGTCAACGGCCTGTTGATCGGCAGCGGGGGATCCTTCAACGAGCCGGTAGCGCGCAACTGGAACCGGCCGCTTTACTTCCTGATACCGCCAGGGCTGCTGAAGGAAGGGATCAATCGCGTGCACATCCGCGTGCGCGGCTACCCCGATCTGGACGGTGGCCTGACGGCGCCGTTGATCGACGCCGATTCCGCACTATCCGGCGAATACGAGAGCGAACTTTTCTGGCGCATCATCCTGGCCCAGACGACCAGCCTCTTGATCGTGGCCGTGGGCATTTTCATGCTCATGCTCTGGATCCGCCGTCGGCAGGACGCGGCGTTCGGCTATTTCGGCTTTGCTTCGCTGCTCTGGGCGTTCTACACGGCCGACCTGTATGTGCGCGACATCCCGGTTCCGACGTTTTACTGGGAACTTGCCATCCGTTCCGCGTTTCACGGTTTCGCGCTGCTGCTCGCGCTGTTCGCGACGGACTACGCGGCGGGATCTGCCCGGTGGTGGCGCTGGCTGCGGACATCGTTCTGGGGAATGATGATCCTGGTTCCCGTGACGTTCTTCCTCGGTGGCCCAGGTGCGCTGTTCGTGCTGTCGAACTTCTGGCATGTCGCGACATTCCTGGTCGTCTCGGGGGCGAGCATCGCGGCGCTCGTTGTTGCATGGCGGCGGCGGAGTTGGGAGGCTTTGATCCTGATCGTGATCGGTTTCCTGACGATTGCGTTCGCGCTGCATGACGTGCTCATGAAGGGCGGCTGGATTGCCGATGATCGGGTCAACCTCTTGATGTACGCCGCGCCGCCCCTGTTCCTGGGCATCGGCTGGCTGCTGACCGACCGCTTCATCCGGACGCTGGCCGAAGTCGAGACGCTGAACCGGGAACTGGAGGCGCGGGTCGCCGAGAAGAGCGCGGCGCTGGAAGCAAACTACTCGCGCCTCGCCCAGGCCGAGAAGCTGCACGCGCTTGCGGAAGAGCGCCAGCGGCTGATGCGCGACATGCACGACGGCGTCGGCGGGCAATTGATCACTGCCTTGGCCGCGCTGGAGGGCGGCAGGACGGCGCCCGCGGCCGTTGCGCAGATCGTTCGCGAGTGTATCGACGACCTGCGGCTGGTCATCGACTCGATGGAACCGATCGACGACGACTTGCTAGCGCTTCTCGGCTCGCTCCGCTACCGGCTGGAACCGCGCCTGAAGGCTGCGGGGATGCGCCTCGTCTGGCAGGTCCGGGAACTGCCGCCGTTGCCCAACCTGACGCCGAGAAACGTGCTGCACATACTGCGCGTTCTCCAGGAAGCGCTGACCAACGTGCTCAAGCACGCCGGCGCGACGCTGATCACGGTCTCCACGAAGATCGATTCCGACGCAGGCAAGGCGCTGATCTCCGTCGTCGACGACGGGCGCGGGTTCGTGCCGGCGACGGGCGACGGAGACCATCCCCGAGGCCGTGGAATCGGCAACATGCGCCGGCGCGCCGAGGCGGTGGGCGGCACCCTCGCCGTGGACAGTGGCCCACAGGGAACGCGGATCACGCTGGGACTGCCGCTGCGCTGACCCGCCCCGGCCATGCGCGGCTTGTACCGCGTTCGCGGTATGGCGCCGAGCAGTGGCGCCGCCTACCATCCTGAGCATCGCGTATCAGGAGGTGCCAAGCATGACCGACAGTCAATTTCTGGCCTCGAGTCTATTCGCGCTGTCCCTGTTCGCCGTTCCCGGCGTCGATGTCCCCAACGTCGGCATTGACGGGGTTTCGCTCGCGAGCGGCGCGGAACTCAAGACCGGCGCGTGCAACGAGGTCCGCGTCTTCGTCAAGGCGGCGCCCGCGTATCAGGGCAATGCCCGGGTGCAGTTGGTCCTGCGCGAAGCGGACGGGGACCTGGTGTTCAGCGGCACCCGCACCGTGGCGATGAACGCCGGGACCGAACAAACGCTGGTATTCGATGGCATACCGGTCCGCTCCTCCGGGCGGCACCTGCTGCTCGCGTCGGCGCTTGCGGGCGACGCCACCGAGTCGACAGTGGGACTCAACGTCGATGGAAATTGCAGCGCGTAATCAATGTGCCGCCCTCGCGGTAGTCTGGCCGCGGGGAATATCGGCTAGAATGCTTCGCAGTCCCCCACCTTTCCGGAAACCCGATACCCTTGTCTCTCTTGCGAATACTGGCCTTTCTTGCGCTGTTGTCCTGCGGGAGTGCGTTCGCGCAGACGACGGTCCTGGGCCTGGGTGCGCATGAATTCTCGGTGGCACGCCAAACGGGGTCGGGTTTTCAGCTGTTCGAGAAAGGGTTCGGCTCGCGCTGCGGGGTCGACGCACTGGGCGGCGAGGCGCCGCAAACCTTTTCGATAGTTTCCAGCTTCGAGAACGGCTTCGGAGACAGCGTCTGCGAACATCGGCTGTTCCAGGGCAAGGTTCTGCAGAACGGCTGGCGCATGCGCGCCTTCCAGGCTTTCAAGCGCTGCGAACAGCTCGAGGGCGCGGTCTGGGTTCCAATCGCCGAATTCGACGGGTGTCCGGAGATCAGCGTGATGCCCCCGACCCTGGGGCAGTCGAGCCTGTCGACCATCGTCTCGGTCCGGGTGAAGGGTTCCGGCGCCCTCATCCGCAAGGCGCGCCGCGCCGTCATCACTTATCGATACGAAATCGAGGGCCCGCAAGACACCAGCCCCTGGGTTGCGGCACAATAGCCGGGAATCCGCGCCGCGAGGCGCGGCCAACCACGCGCCAGCCGTCCTCGGGAGGAAATACGAAATGGACCGCGGGGATTTCTGGGTATTTGGTTACGGTTCGCTGATGTGGAATCCGGGATTTCCGTTCGAAGAGCGGCGCCACGCGACTCTCCCCGGATTTCACCGCCGCTTCTGCATCCGCTCGACCATCTACCGCGGAACCCCCGAGCAGCCCGGACTCGTCCTCGGCGTCGATGCCGGCGGGGAGTGCCAGGGCATGGCATTCCGCGTGGCTGCGGCGCAGCGCGAGGCGGTGCTCACGTACTTGTACGATCGCGAACTGCCCAATAAAGTCTATACGCCGACCTGGGTCTCAGTACTGATCGATGGCGTCCTCACCGAGGCGCTGACCTTTGTAGTCAAGCGCGACCACCGGCAGTTCACCTGCCTGTCCGAGGATGAGATGTCGTCCATCATCGCGTCATCATCCGGTGCCAACGGCAGCAACTTCGAGTATCTTGAGAACACAGTTCGCGCGCTGCACGAACTGGGGGTCCCGGACCCCGATCTCGACTTGCTGCACCAGCGAGTTTGCGCACTGCGCTCGACAGGCGAAAAGCAATCGGCCGCGAAAACCGCGGCCGATTGATCCGGATCCCGCGCCGGGGTACAGCCAGATTACTTGGGATCGAGGCGCAGTTTCGCGTAGGAGCCGGGCGCCGGTTCGAGGACCTTGAGCTTCCCCTTGCCGGGAATGCGCGGCGCCACCTGCGGCCCCTGCTTGTCGTCCAGCCACTGCCGCCAGTCGGTCCACCACGAACCTTCGTGTTGCTTCGCGCCGTCGAACCACTCGTCGGGCGAATCGGGCAGCTTGCTGTTGGTCCAGTAGCAGTACTTGTTCGCCGACGGCGGATTGATCATGCCGGCGATGTGGCCGGAACCCGACAGCGCGAAAGTGGACTCACCGGAGAACAGTTTAGGTCCTTGGTAGGTCGCCTTCCAAGGCGCAATGTGGTCTTCCAGCGCGGAAACGAAGTAGCTCGGCGTCTTGACCAGGGACAGGTCGATCGGCACGCCATCGAGCGTGATGCCGCCCGGCTCGCGCAGCCTGTTTTCGAGGTACATGTTGCGCAGATAGTAGCTGTGCATGTTGGCCGGCATCCGCGTCGAATCGCCGTTCCAGTGCAACAGGTCGAACGGCAGCGGGTCACGGCCCAGCAGGTAGTTGTTGATGACGAACGACCACATCAGGTCGTTGGCGCGCAGCATGTTGAATGTCGCGCCCATTTCCGAGCCTTCGAGATAGCCACGCTCGTTCATCTTCTTTTCGAGGCTTTCGATCTGCTTCTCGTCGATAAACACATTAAGTTCGCCCGACGCGCGGAAATCCGTCAACGCAGTCATGAACGTGGCGGAGACGATCCGCTTGTCCTTCTTCGCCGCCATGTACGCGAGCTGCGCGGCCAGCAGCGTCCCGCCCAGGCAATAGCCGACGGCGTTGACTTCCTTTTCGCCTGTCGCCTTTTCGATCGCGTCCAGGGCGGCCATCGGCCCTTCGAGCAGGTAGTCGTCGAAGCTCTTCTCGCGCATCGCCGCGTCCGGATTGACCCACGAGATGACGAACACCGTCATGCCCTGGTCCACCGACCACTTGATCATGGAGTTCTTCTCGCGCAGGTCGAGGATGTAGTACTTGTTGATCCACGGCGGCATGATCAGCAGCGGGCGCTTGAATACCTTCTTGGTGGTTGGCTCATACTGGATCAACTGCATCAGGTCGTTCTGGAAGACGATCTTGCCCGGCGTCGTGGCGATGTTGACGCCCAGCTCGAACGCCTTGGAATCGGTCATCGATATCTTGAGCTGGCCGTTGCCGCGCTCGATGTCGCCCAGCAGGTTGTGCAGGCCCTTGACCAGGTTCTCGCCACCCGATCTGACGGTTTCGTGCAGCACTTCAGGATTGGTCAGCGCAAAGTTCGACGGCGCCAGAGCGTCGATGTACTGGCGGGTAAAGAAGTCGACCTTCTTCGCCGTGCCGGGATCCAGGCCCTCGACTTCGGCCACGGTCTTGTGCATCCACCGCGCGGCGATCAGGTACGACTGCTTGATGTAGTCGAAAAGGAAATGCTCCTGCCAGTCTTCGTGCTTGAACCGGCGGTCGTTCTTGTCCGGTATCGCCGACGGCGACATCTGCACGCCCATCATTCTCAGGGTCGAGCCTTGCCAGAGGTTCATGTATTCCCACCAGAGGTTCATCTGGGTTTCGGCGAGCTTGACCGGATTGGCCAGCATCTTCGAGGCCAGGTCCATGTAGGCGCGGGCAATGCCGAATTCGTCGCTGGCCATCGACTTGCCGGACTCCATCTGCTTCTGCAGGAATTCGCCGAGCAGGGACGAGCCCTTTTCCGCCGCACGCGCGAATGACTTCGCAAGCTGCGCCGGATCGGGCGTATTTGCAGGTTTCACTGCTTTCGGTGTGGTGGCTGCGGACATGCTCACTCCTGATGCGGGACGCTGGAAAAACGGACGACACCGTCGATGCCGACTGCTCGCTGCATTCGGCCGTGATGCCACAAGTGATTCAGATGCGCGATCGACTCCCCCATCGCGAAGAACTGCTGCTGCACGTCGAGCGGCCTCCTGAAGAGCACAGGCAGCATGTCGTACGCGGTCACCAGCGCCGATGCGGCCGCCAGCAGCTCGGCCAGCCGGGCGGCGTGATGATCGGCCAGCGCCACGACGCGCGAGCGGATGCCGATGAACGGCAATCCGTGCGACGGCAGGACCAGCGTATCGTCGGGCAGGTCGGTGTACCGGACGATGGAATCGAGGAACAGTCGGAGTGGATCCCCTTCGGGATCGCTCGCCCAGACGCTCACATTGGTGCTGATCTTGGGCAACAGCATGTCTCCGGAGATCAGCACGTTGAGTGCCCGGCAATGGAACGAGGCATGCTCTGGCGCATGGCCCAGGCCGATGATCGTCTCCCATTCCCGGCCGCCTATCGACAGCACGCTGCCGCCAGTGATCCGCCGGTATTGCTGCGGAAGTTCCGGCACCGCGATGCGGTAGAGATTGCCGCGCCCGGCCTGATGCCGCTCGGCATCCAGCGGCATGCCATGCCGGCGGAAAAACACCGCGTTGTCTTCCATCCGGTATTGAACCAGCTGGTTCCAGACCAGGTGCGCGGTGTGAAACTCCGACTGCGTCGTCCACAGCAACGGGTCGCCCCCGACGCAATGCCCGAGCAGCCAGGCGGCGTTGCCCATGTGATCCGGATGGTAGTGGGTGGCAACGACCCGGAGCAGCGGCAGGCCGGCGAAAGTCCCAGCGAAATGGGTTTCCCACAACGCGCGCGTGGCGTCATTCCCGTACCCGCAATCGATGGCGGTCCAGCCTTCGACGCCATCGATCTTGTCGGCCAGCAGCCACAGATTGATGTGATCGAGTGCAAACGGGAGCGGCATGCGCAGCCACAACACGCCGGGTGCGACCTCGATCACCCGGCCCGGCGCGGGGATGACAGGATGAGGAAAAAGCAAGGTGGGAGGCAGGTGTGCGGTCACGGGGATGGACTCAAGCTGCAGGGGCGTCGCACGGTCGCGTTGTGCAACGCAGCATAATGGTGCAGGCTCCCTGATCTGTCAAGCAAATCATTACGTTATGTGATATGTTCAACAGCCGTTCGGCATCTTGTTATTCCTCCCATGGCTGCCCCTCCGTTGACGTTTTCCATTTCAGAACTCGCGCAGGAATTTGCCCTGACGACACGCGCGATCCGCTTCTATGAAGACGAAGGTCTTCTGGCACCGACCCGGAGCGGACGCACCCGCGTCTATGGCCCGCGCGAGCGCACGCGGCTGAAGCTGATCCTGCGCGGAAAGCGCCTGGGCCTGTCGCTGGTGGAAATCCGGGAAATACTGGACCTCTACGATACAAACACCGACGAAGCCCCGCAGTTGCGCAAGTTCCTGGAAACTCTCGCGAACCGCCGCGCGTTGCTCCTGCAGCAGCGCGAAGACATCGACGTGGTGCTGGCCGAGGTCGATGGCCTCGTCCGGCAGACGCGCCGGACACTCGACCGCGGCCGCCGGGGCAAGGCCGGCTGACGGTCCTGGCTGCTCGCCTTGCCGCGCAATCGTTGCCGCCTCCGCCGTCCGGGCCAGTCCTTGCGGCACGTCCAGCATTCTGCTCCGGCCCGGACCCTGGTCGGCTCCGGTAGATTGACGTTTACGTAAACGTAACTTAGTGGCAGAATTCCATCAAGCCTCCCGATCCCGGATATCGCCGATGTTCACACCTGTCGACCCGCAGTACGAAGAGCGCATCCGCTCGAGCTTCGAGCGCCAGGGCGCGATGCGGCTGATCGGCGCGCGCCTGACCCGGGTCGAGCCCGGCGCGGTCGATATCACGTTGCCGTACCGGGCGGACCTGACGCAGCAGCACGGCTACCTGCACGCGGGCATCCTGAGCACCATCATCGACACCGCCGGCGGTTACGCTGGATACACTCTTTTTCCCGCGGATTCGAGCGTGTTGACCGTCGAGTACAAGCTGAACCTGATGGCGCCCGGTGAAGGCGAGTATTTCGTCGCCGAAGGCCGCGTGGTCAAGCCCGGGCGCACGCTGTGCATCGTGCAGGGGGAAGTCCACGCCCGCTCCGCCGAGCGCAGCACGCTGTGCGCGCTGATGCAGCAGACGCTGATCGTCCTGCATGGCCATTCCGACGATTCCACCCGGAGAAAATGACATGACCTACCCGACCCTGAACTTCGCGCTGGGCGAAACCGCGGATATGCTGCGCGAGACCGTGCACGGCTTCGCGCAGGCGGAAATCGCGCCGCTGGCCGCCGAGATCGACCGCACCAACCAGTTCCCGATGGATCTCTGGCGCAAGATGGGCGACATGGGCCTGCTGGGAGTCACGGTCGCCGAAGAGTACGGCGGCACCGCGATGGGCTATCTGGCCCACATCGTCGCGATGGAAGAGATCAGCCGCGCCTCGGCTTCGGTCGGGCTGTCCTACGGTGCGCACTCAAACCTTTGCGTCAATCAGATTCACCGCAACGGCAACGAGGTCCAGAAGCGCAAGTACCTGCCCAAGCTGGTTTCCGGCGAGCACGTCGGTGCCCTGGCGATGAGCGAGCCCGGCTCCGGCTCGGATGTCGTGTCGATGAAGTTGCGCGCCGACAGGAAGGGCGACCGCTACGTGCTCAACGGCAACAAGATGTGGATCACCAACGGCCCCGACGCGGACACGCTGGTGGTCTATGCCAAGACCGATCCGGGCGCCGGTTCGCGCGGGATCACCGCGTTCCTGATCGAAAAAACCTACAAGGGCTTTTCCACCGCCCAGAAGCTCGACAAGCTGGGCATGCGCGGGTCCAACACGTGCGAACTCGTGTTCCAGGACTGCGAAGTGCCCGAGGAAAACGTGCTGGGCGCCGTCGGTCGCGGCGTCAACGTGCTGATGAGCGGCCTCGATTACGAACGCGCCGTGCTCGCCGGCGGCCCGGTCGGAATCATGCAGGCCTGCATGGACGTGGTCATTCCGTATCTGCACGAACGCAAGCAATTTGGCCAGCCGATCGGCGAGTTCCAGCTGATGCAGGGCATCCTCGCCGACCTGTACACGACGCTCAATGCATGCCGCGCGTATGTCTATGCGGTGGGCGCCGCCTGCGACCGTGGCGAAACCACGCGCAAGGATGCCGCGGGAGCTATACTTTACGCATCGGAAAAGGCCACGTGGATGGCCGGTGAGGCGATTCGTTGCCTGGGCGGCAACGGGTATGTCAACGAGTATGCAACCGGCAGGTTGTGGCGCGACGCCAAGCTCTACGAAATCGGCGCTGGCACCAGCGAAATCCGCCGGATGCTGATCGGGCGCGAGCTTTTTGCCGAGACCACCTGAACCGGAACGCTCGTGATTCCACTCGACACCCTGTTGATCTTCGCCGCCGCCTCGGTCCTGCTCGCGCTCACGCCCGGACCGAACTGGCTCTACCTGCTCTCGCGCACCATGTGCCAGGGAACGCGGGCGGGATTCGTGTCGCTGGCCGGAACCATGTCGGGCCTGGTCGTGCACATGCTGGCCGCCGCGTTCGGCCTGAGCGTCGTGCTGCTCGCTGTACCGTTCGCGTTCGACGCGATCAAGCTGGCGGGCGCCGCGTACCTGTTGTGGATGGCGTGGTCGACCCTGCGCGACGGCGGCGGCTTCGAGCCTAAGCCCATGGAGCCCGCGCCGGATGCGACGCTGTTCCGGCAGGCGCTCGCGACCGGGATCCTCAATCCCAAGGTCGCGATCTTCTACTTGTCCCTGTTGCCGCAGTTCATCGATCCCGCGCGTGGCTCCGTGCTGTCGCAAAGCCTGATGCTGGGCGCCATTCAACTGCTGGTCGCGCTGCCCATCGATGCCATATGGGTGCTGCTGGCCGGCGGGATTTCACGGTGGCTGGCGAGCCGGCCGCTGTGGCTCAAGATGCAGCGCTGGACGCTGGGCGGGGCGTTCGGCGTGCTGGCTGTATGGCTCGCCTTCGACACCCGGCGCGCATGAGCCGGCATCCCATGACCGCGGCAACCCGCAGCGGCAGTGCACCGGCTCACGCGCGGATCGCGCAATTGCTCAAGGAAACCCGAACATGCTGAACGACCCGATTGTCATTGTCGGCCTGGCACGCACGCCGATGGCCGCATTCCAGGGCGACTTTGCGTCCTTGTCCGCCGCGCAACTGGGCGCGGCCGCCATCAAGGCCGCGGTGGAGCGGGCGGGCATCGCCCCCGCCGACGTGCAGGAAGTCATCATGGGCTGCGTGTTGCCGGCCGGGCAGGGACAGGCGCCGGCACGCCAGGCGTCGCTGGGCGCGGGCCTGCCGCTGGCAGTCGGGTGCACGACCGTGAACAAGATGTGCGGCTCGGCGATGAAAGCCGCGATGCTTTCTCACGACCTGCTGGCCGCCGGCACGAACGACGTCATGATCGCGGGCGGGATGGAGTCGATGACCAATGCGCCCTACCTGCTGCCCAAGGCACGGGCCGGCATGCGCATGGGCCACGGCGTGGTGCAGGATCACATGTTCCTCGACGGCCTCGAGGACGCGTACGACAAGGGCCGGCTGATGGGCTCGTTCGCCGAGGAGTGCGCGGACAAGTTCGGGTTTACCCGCGAAGCGCAGGACCAGTTCGCGATCGAGTCGCTGCTGCGCGCGCAGCGGGCCAACGACGACGGCACGTTCGGCTGGGAGATCGCGCCGGTCACCGTGCAGGGCAGGAAGGGCGACACGGTGATCGCCCGCGACGAGCAGCCGTTCAAGGCGGCGATCGACAAGATCCCCGGGCTCAAGCCCGCGTTCCGCAAGGACGGCACGGTGACGGCGGCGAATTCGTCGTCGATCTCGGACGGCGCGGCGGCGCTGGTGATGATGCGCCGCTCAACGGCCGAGCAGCGCGGCCTGAAGCCGCTCGCGGTCGTGATCGCGCATTCGACGCACGCGCAGGAACCCGGACTGTTCACCACGGCGCCGGTAGGCGCCATCCGCAAGCTGTACGACAAGACCGGCTGGACCACACAGGACGTGGACCTGTTCGAGATCAACGAGGCCTTCGCCGTCGTCACCATGGCGGCGATGAAGGAGCACGGGATTCCCCACGACCGCGTCAACGTGCACGGCGGCGCGTGCGCCCTCGGCCATCCGATCGGCGCGTCAGGCGCGCGGATCATCGTCACGCTGATCGGAGCGCTGCGCAAGCAGGGCAAGCGCCGGGGCGTGGCGAGCCTGTGCATAGGCGGCGGTGAAGCGACGGCGATGGGCATCGAGATCGCCTGAGCGGCGTCCTCATCCATGCTTCTTACCGAACAGCAACGGCTGATCCGCGACTCGGTTCGCGACTTCGCGCGCGAACAACTGGCGCCGCACGCCGCCCGGTGGGATCGCGAAAGCACCTTTCCCCGCGAGGCCTTGCGCGGGCTGGGCGAACTCGGCGTCCTCGGCATGGTGACGCCGGATGGCTACGGCGGCGCGGGAGCGGACTACGTGTCGCTGGCCGTGGCAATCGAGGAAGTCGCGGCCGGCGACGGCGCGACCTCGACCGTGGTCAGCGTCCAGAACTCGGTCGTGTGCGGCCCCATCAACGCGTTCGGGACCGAAGCGCAGAAGCAGAAATACCTGACGCGGCTCGCCACCGGCGAATGGCTGGGGTGCTTCTGCCTGACCGAGCCGCACGTGGGCTCGGACGCGGGGGCGCTGCGCTCGTCGGCGAAGAAGGATGGCGACGCCTGGGTGCTGAACGGCGTCAAGCAGTTCATCACCACGGGCAAGCATGCCGAGATCGCAATCGTGTTCGCGGTCACCGACCGCGACGCGGGCAAGCGCGGAATTTCCGCGTTCATCGTCGAGACCGGCGCCCCCGCCCACGTTCCCGGATTCACCGTCGCGCGCGTCGAGGACAAGCTGGGGCAACACGCGTCGGATACCGCGCAGTTGTTGTTCGAGGATCTGCGGGTGCCCGCGGCGAACCTGCTGGGCCGCGAAGGCGAAGGCTACAAGATCGCGCTGGCCAACCTGGAGGGCGGGCGCATCGGCATCGCCGCGCAATGCGTGGGCATGGCGCGCGCCGCGTTCGACGCGGCGCTCTCGTATGCCAACGAGCGGCAGAGTTTCGGCAAGGCGATCATCGAACATCAGGCGGTCAACTTCCGGCTGGCCGACATGGCCACGCAGATCGAAGCGGCGCGCCAGCTGATCTGGCATGCGGCGGCGCTCAAGGACGCCGGCCTGCCCTGCCTGAAGGAAGCGTCGATGGCCAAGCTGTTCGCCTCCGAGATGGCCGAGCGCGTGTGCTCCGACGCGATCCAGGTCCACGGCGGCTACGGCTACGTCAACGACTTCCCGGTCGAGCGCATCTACCGCGACGTGCGCGTATGCCAGATCTACGAAGGTACCAGCGACATCCAGCGCATGGTCATCGGGCGCAACCTCTGATCTCCCATCAGGATGGAATCCCCGATGCCGGCGCCCCTCGAGTTCTACTTCGACTTCTCCTCGCCCTACGGCTACTTCGCCGCCGAGCGCATCGACGCACTGGCGGGAAAGTACGACCGCGCGGTCAACTGGCATCCGGTGCTGCTGGGCGCGATCTTCAAGCAGACCGGGATGGCGCCGCTGACCCAGATCCCGATCAAGGGCGAATACTCGACGCTGGATTTTTCGCGCACGGCGCGCCACATGAAGATCCCGTTCGTCATGCCCACGACGTTTCCGATCGCCTCGCAGGCGCCGGCGCGGGTCATGCTGTGGATTGCCGGCCACAATGCCGAAGCGGCGAAGGCCTACGCGAAGGTCGCGTACCGGGCGTTCTACGTCGACGGCTTCGACATCTCGAAGCCCGACACCGCCGCGGCGCTGGCCGCCGGGCTGGGCCACGACCGCAATGCCGCGATGGCCGCCATCGACGACCCGCTGTTCAAGGCGGCATTGAAGTCCGAGGTCGAGCAGGCGATCGCCAACGGGGTGTTCGGGTCGCCCTTTGTCATCATCGACGGCGAGCCCTTCTGGGGCGTGGACCGGCTGGCGATGATGGAGGAGTGGTTGAAGACCGGAGGATGGTAAGGTGCGTCAGCCGGCGCATTGGCGGCAGGCGAAGCCGGCGCCGTCGCGCAGCGCATGGCGCCCTGGCCGCCCCGCAATGTCCGCAGGAGGTTGATCATGCCCATCACCAAAGGTCACAAACAGTTGCTGGCGGAAGCCAGGCAGAAGATCCGCTCCATCCCCGCCACCGAGGCGCTCGCCCGGCTCGGCGACCCTGGCGCGGTGTTCGTCGACCTCCGGGATCCGCGGGAACAGGAGCGTGAAGGCGTGGTTCCGGGTGCCGTGCATGCGCCGCGCGGGATGATGGAGTTCTGGGTCGACCCCGAGAGCCCGTACTTCAGGCCCGTGTTCGGCGACGAAACCAAGACGTATGTGCTGTTCTGCGCGCTGGGCTGGCGCTCGACGCTGACCGCCGCGACCCTGACCGAGATGGGGATGACCAACGTCTGCGACATCGAAGGCGGAATGGAAGCCTGGAAGGCTGCGGGCGGTCCCGTCGCCCCGAAGCCCCAGAAAAAAGTGTCTCCGCAATGAACGCGGCGGTACTCGACCCTAGACAAACCTGCTGAGCACCCTCATGCCCATCATCGAATCCCGGCTCAATCCCCGCGACGAGTCCTTCCAGGCCAATGTCCGGCTGATGGAATCGCTGGTCGCCGACCTGCGCGCGAAAGTGGATCAAGTCGCCCACGGCGGCGGCGAGACGGCGCGCAAGAAGCACACGGCACGGGGCAAGCTGCTGCCACGCGAGCGCGTGCGCATGCTCTGCGATCCGGGCGCGCCGTTCCTGGAGTTCTCTCAGCTTGCCGCGTATCACATGTATCACAACGAAGCGCCCGGGGCCGGGATCATCACCGGCATCGGCCGCGTGTCGGGCCGCGAATGCCTGATCGTCTGCAACGACGCGACGGTCAAGGGCGGCACCTATTTCCCGATGACGGTGAAGAAGCACCTGCGCGCGCAGGAAATCGCGCAGCAGAACAACCTGCCCTGCATCTACCTGGTGGACTCGGGCGGGGCGAACCTGCCGACGCAGGACGAGGTTTTCCCCGACCGCGAGCACTTCGGGCGCATCTTCTACAACCAGGCCAACCTGTCGGCGCTGGGCATCCCGCAGATCGCCGTGGTGATGGGCTCGTGCACCGCGGGCGGCGCCTACGTGCCGGCGATGAGCGACGAGACCATCATGGTGCGCAACCAGGCGACGATCTTCCTGGCCGGCCCGCCGCTGGTCAAGGCCGCGACCGGCGAGATCGTGACCGCCGAGGAACTGGGCGGCGCGGACGTGCACACCCGGCAATCGGGGGTCGCCGATCACTATGCGCAGAACGACGCGCACGCGCTGGGCATCGCCCGGCAGATTGTGGCCAACCTGAATCGCGTCAAGGCGCCGCCGGCCGGGCTGCTCGCGCCGCGCGAACCGTTGTTCGATCCGCGCGAGCTTTATGGCGTGATTCCCACGGACACCCGCAAGCCCTACGACGTGCGCGAGGTGATCGCGCGCATCGTCGACGGTAGCGAGCTGGACGAGTTCAAGCAGAACTACGGCACCACGCTGATCACGGGCTTTGCGCGCGTCTTCGGCTATCCGATCGGCATCATCGCCAACAACGGCGTGCTCTATTCGGAATCCGCGCTGAAGGCCGCGCACTTCGTCGAACTGTGCAGCCAGCGCAACATCCCGCTGCTCTTCCTGCAGAACATCACCGGCTTCATGGTCGGCAAGAAGTACGAGGCGGGCGGGATCGCCAAGGACGGCGCCAAGCTGGTCACCGCGGTCGCGACGACGCGCGTCCCCAAGTTCACCGTCATCATCGGCGGCTCGTATGGCGCCGGCAACTACGGGATGTGCGGCCGCGCGTACTCGCCGCGCTTCCTGTGGATGTGGCCGAACGCGCGGGTCTCGGTGATGGGCGGCGTCCAGGCGGCCAGCGTGCTCGCCACGGTCAAGCGCGACGGGATCGAAAGCAAGGGCGGGACCTGGACCAGGGAAGAGGAAGACGCGTTCAGGAAACCCATCCTCGAGCAGTACGAGCACCAGGGCCACCCCTATTACGCCAGCGCCCGGCTGTGGGACGACGGCGTGATCGATCCCGCCGACACGCGGATGGTGCTGGGGCTGGCGCTGTCCGCGGCGATGAACAAGGCACCGGAAGAGACGAAGTTCGGCGTGTTCCGGATGTAATTGGCGACCGGACCCGTGAGCGAATCGATCTACATCACCGCCGAACACGAACTCCTGCGCGAGCAGGTGCGGCGCTTTGTCGACACCGAGATCGAGCCCTTCGCCGCGGCATGGGAAGAGCAGGGATTCGTGCCGCGCGAAGTGCTGCGCCGCATGGGCAGCCTGGGCTTTCTCGGCCTGATGTACGCGCCGGAACATGGCGGCGCGGGCGCCGATCCACTGACCAACCTGGTGTTCGCCGAGGCGCTGTCACAGTCGACGTTCGGCGGCTTCATCGTGACCGTCCTGGTCCACACCGACATGGCGTCGCCCCACTTGCACAATGCGGGGAACGCCGCGCAAATGGCCCGTTACATGCCGGGCATCATCAAGGGCGAGACGATCAGCGCGGTCGCCGTGACCGAGCCCGATGCGGGATCGGACGTCGCCGGCATCCGCACGCGGGCCGAGCGGGCGGGCGACGGGTTCGTGCTCAACGGCAGCAAGATGTTCATCACCAACGGCGTGCACGCCGACGTGTATTTCGTCGCCGCCAAGACCAGCCGCGAGGCGCGAGGCTCGCACGGGATTTCGATGTTCATCGTCGACAAGGGCACCCCCGGATTCCGCGTTGGCCGCGCGCTGAAGAAAACCGGCTGGCTGTCTTCCGACACTGCGGAACTGATCTTCGAGGACTGCCGGATTCCCGCGTCAAACCTGCTGGGGCGCGAGAACGAAGGCTTCCGCTCGGTCATGAAGAACTTCCAGAACGAGCGGCTGATGTGCGGGGCCATGGCGGTGGGGCACGGGCAACAGGCATTGCGCCTGACGCTGGAACACGTCAAGCAGCGCCAGGCGTTCGGCAAGCCGCTGTGGGACAAGCAGGCCATCCGGCAGCGGCTGGCGATGCTCTCCGCCAAGGTCGAGGCGCTGCGGTCGTACACGTATCACTGCGCCTGGCTGATGAGCAAGGACCGCGACTGCGTCCGCGAGATCTCCGGGCTGAAGGCGCTCGCGGGCGAACTCGCCAATGAGGTGCTCTATACGTGCCAGCAGTTTCACGGCGGCATGGGCTACATCCGCGAAACCGCCATCGAGCGGCTGTGGCGCGACGCGCGCATCCTGGCCATCGGCGGCGGGGCGACCGAAGTGATGCTCGAGGAAGTCTCCAAGCGACTATGAGTCCGCCCGCCGACAGCGCGAGTCCCATGGTCAGCATCATCGTCCGCAGCATGGGCCGGCCGCTGCTGGGCGATGCTGTCGAATCGATATTGAGGCAGGACTACGACCCCATCGAGGTCGTCGTCGTCGATGCGACCGGCGGCCGGCACCCGCCGTTGCCCGATTCGTGGATCGCGCGGGGGGTGCGCCTGATCAACCTCGGCCGCCCGCTTCCCCGGCCGCAGGCCGCGAACGCCGGACTCGACGCGGCGCGCGGCGCGATGCTCGGCTTCCTCGACGACGATGACACGTACGACCCCAATCACGTTTCGCTGCTGATGCGGCATTACAACCCGATGAAGCCGCTGCAGGTCATGTATGCGGGAGCCAGGGTGCTCGATGGCGAAGGACGCGTCGATCACCTGCTGCATCACCCGTACAACCCCATCATGCTGATGGTCAACATGTACATACAGACCGGCGCGGCGCTTTTCTCCCGGGGCTTTCTCGCCGTCGGTTGCCGTTTCGACGAGTCGCTGGAACTGGCGGAGGATTGGGACTTCTGGATCCAGCTCTCGCAGTACGCGCCGTTCATCCGCAGCGATGCCGTCACCGTCAACTATCGCGCGGCGCTGGGCACGTCCGGCATGGGCGTGGGCGGCAACATCGACGAGACGTCGTCGGAACCGATGGTCGGCAAGGTGCTGGCCAAGTGGGCCGCCCGCCGCGAAACGCTGTGGATGCCGGTTAAGGAACTGCTCGCCGACGCGCAGCGCGCGCTCGCCAGCGGCGACCGCGAGCGCGCGCGCACCCTGTCGGATCAGATTTTCGCGAAGTACCAGATTCGCTTTGCCCTGGAGCCGGTCGAAGGCGGGGAAGCGCGATGAATCTGCCGTCCTGTCCCAATGCCGTGCTGGAGCCGCAAACATGTTCGACAAGATACTGATCGCCAACCGCGGTGAAATCGCCTGCCGCGTCGCCAGCACGGCCCGCCGGATGGGGATCCGCACCGTTGCCGTGTACTCCGACGCCGACGCGAATGCGCTGCATGTCGCGGCCTGCGACGAAGCGTTCCGGCTGGGGCCGGCCCCCGCGCGCGAAAGCTATCTCCGCGGCGACGCGATTATCGACCTCGCGCGGCGCTGCGGCGCGCAGGCGATACATCCGGGCTACGGTTTCCTGTCCGAGAACGAAGCCTTCGCCCGGCAATGCGCGGACGCGGGGCTGGTGTTCATCGGTCCGCCGGCTGCGGCGATCGCCGCGATGGGATCCAAGTCCGAATCGAAGCGCCTGATGGGCAAGGCCGGCGTGCCGCTGGTTCCCGGCTATCACGGCGAAGGGCAGGACGCGGCGCTGCTCCGCCGCGAAGCCGACCAGATCCGTTATCCGGTCCTGATCAAGGCCTCGGCCGGCGGCGGCGGCAAGGGGATGCGCGTGGTCGAGAAGGGCAGCGAGTTCGCCGCCGCGCTCGCGTCGTGCCAGCGCGAAGCCAAGGCCAGCTTCGGCGACGACCGGGTCCTGATCGAAAAGTACTTGACGAAGCCGCGGCACATCGAGATCCAGGTGTTCGCCGACACGCTGGGCAACTGCGTCTACCTGTTCGAGCGCGACTGCTCGGTGCAGCGGCGGCACCAGAAAGTTCTCGAAGAGGGCGCCCGCGCCGGGGATGACCGCGGCGCGCCGGCGCGCGATGGGCGAAGCCGCCGTCGCGGCAGCCAATGCGGTGGGCTACGTCGGCGCGGGAACGGTGGAGTTCATCGTCGACACGGAAGCCGCGGACACGTCATCGTTCTTTTTCATGGAAATGAACACGCGCCTGCAGGTGGAGCATCCGGTGACCGAGATGATCACCCGCCAGGACCTGGTCGAGTGGCAGTTGCGCGTCGCCTCCGGCGAACCGCTGCCCCGGACGCAGTCCCAGCTCGAAATCAGCGGGCATGCCCTCGAGGCCCGGATCTACGCCGAGGATCCGGCGCGGAATTTCCTGCCTTCGGTGGGCGACATCGTTCACCTCTCGGCGCCGCCCGCGATCCGCTTCGCGTTCAACGCGGAGAACGATCATGCGCGCGAGCCCGCGGCGGTACGTATCGACTCCGGCGTCGGCGAAGGCGATGCGATCAGCCAGTACTACGATCCGATGATCGCCAAGCTGATCGTCTGGGGCGAGGACCGGCCCGAAGCCTTGCGCCGGATGCGCGCCGCGCTCGCCGCCTACCGGGTGGCCGGCGTGACGACCAACATCGAGTTTCTCCACCGGTTGATCGGCCATTCCGCGTTCGCTACCGCCGACCTCGACACCGGGCTTATCGCGCGCAACCAGGATGCGCTGCTGCCGGCCGCCACGGTCAGCGACGATACGCTGGCGCTCGCCGCGATCGCCGAAACGCTGGGCATCGAGGCGGCGGCGCAGCAGAGCGCCCGCGCTTCCGGCGATCCGCACTCGCCGTGGAACCGGATCGGCAGCTGGTGGCTGAACCAGATCAATCCGCTGACCTTCTCGTTCCAGCACGACGGCGAGCCGCACCCGGTTCGCGTGGTCGCGGCCGCCGGCGGCTACGCGGTGACGACGGGCAGGAAACCCGTGACGGCACGCATCGAAGAGAATGGACCCGACCTCATCGTCACGCTGGACGGCCGCCGCATCCGCACGCGCGTCGTCGTCAACGGCGCGGAGCGCGTCGTCTTCCGGGACGGCACCGTGACCCGGCTGGTCAAGGTCGATCCCTGGGAACCGCCGGCATCCGACGATTCGGGAGTCGGCCATCTGCTCGCGCCGATGTCGGGCACCATCATCGCGGTGAACGTCAAGGCGGGCGATACCGTCGCCAAGGGCAGCGCGCTGTTGATACTCGAGGCGATGAAGATGGAGCACGCGATCAATGCGCCCGGCGATGGCGTGGTCGAGCAGGTCTTCTTCGGCGCCGGCGACCAGGTGAAGGAGGGCGCCGAACTCGTCTCGCTGGTCAAGCCGGATGGCGCAGCCAACCACTGAGCGCGATGCCGCCCGGCGCCCCTTGCGCGGAGCGCCAGCGGCCGCGGCCCCACTGGCGCAATGCCTTAGAATGCGGGCTGCCCGGCTTCCGCCGCCATGACCGGATTTCCCGATGAGTGCACGCGCCGCCCGCTCGATGCCCCCCGCCGAGGTTCCCAGCCCCTGCGTGAGCATCTGCGCCGTCGATCCGGCCGGCGGCTATTGCCTGGGCTGCTACCGGACGCTCGACGAGATCGCCTGCTGGATCAACCTCGATTCCGCGCAGCGCCTGGCCGTCTGGGACGCGATCGCCGCGCGCAGGAAGGCCGATGATGCGCACCGGTGACTGGTACTTCGATTTCATTTCGCCCTTTGCATACCTGCAAAGCGAGCAACTGCAGAAGCTCGCCCCATTCGTCCGGCTGCGGTACCGGCCGGTGCTCTTTGCCGGACTCCTCAAGCATTGGGGGCAGAAGGGGCCGGCCGAGATCGACGCCAAGCGGCAATTCACGTTCGAGTTCTGCATCTGGCAGGCGGAGCGCCTGGGTATTCCGTTCAAGATGCCGCCGCTGCATCCGTTCAATCCGCTGGCGCTGCTGCGGCTGGCGACAGCGGCCGACAGCCGGCCCGAGATCGTCCACGCCATCTTTCGCTTCGTCTGGCAGGACGGACGGCTGCCCGACACGCCGCTGGAGTGGCTCGAGCTCACCTCGTTGCTGGGGCTGCCGCACGAGGAGGCGCACATCTCCGCTTCGCGGGTGAAGGACGACCTGCGCGCGGCCACCGACGAGGCGATCGCCCGCGGCGTGTTCGGCGTGCCGACCATCGTCATCGACGACCGGCTGTTCTGGGGCCTGGACGCGACCGCCATGGCGCTCGACTATCTGCAGGGCGCGCCGGTGTTCCAGTCGGACGCGTTCGCCAGGGTGCGCGATGTGCCCGCGGGCGCGGAGCGCACCAGCTGACTGCGCACAAGTCCGGGTTGCCCGCAGAGCGCTGCGGGTGCCGTTTCAGGCCTTTTTCTTCGCCCGCGGATGCGCCGCGTCGTACACCTTGCTCAGGTGCTGGAAATCTAGATGCGTGTAGACCTGCGTCGAGGCGATGCTGGCGTGGCCGAGCATTTCCTGGACCGCGCGCAGGTCGCCGGAGGACTGCAGCACGTGGGAGGCGAACGAGTGGCGCAGCATGTGCGGATGCACGTGGCGGGGCAGGCCCTGCTTGATCGCCCAGGCTTTCATCCGCATCTGGATGGACCGCACTGAAATCGGCGCGCCCTGCTGCGAGACGAACAGCGCGTTGCTGCCCGGGGCCGCCAGGTCTGCCCGCGCTTCGCGCCAGCGCGCCAATGCGCGCATCGCGGGTTCACCCACCGGGACGATGCGCTCCTTGGCGCCCTTGCCCCAAACCCGGACCTCGCCCGAGGTCCAGTCGACGCGGTCGATGGTGAGGCCCGCGAGTTCGGACAAGCGCAGCCCCGACGAATAGAACAGTTCGAGCATCGCGCGGTCCCGTATCGCGAGCGGCGAGTCGCCGTCGATGCCGACCAGGCGCGTCGCCTCGTCGGGCGAGAGCGCGTCCGGCAACTTCTTCGGCGACCTGGGCGGCCGCAGGCCCACGCAGGGGTCGGACTTGATCTTGCCTTCCTCGGCCAGGTATTTGAAAAAGCCGCGCCACGACGACAACATCCGCGCCAGCGTCCGGCCCGAGAGTCCGCGACCATGCAGCGTCGACAGGAAGCGGCGCAGGTGCGAACCCGTGATTCGTTCGAGGGCCACCGGCGGAGCGCCGGCCACGGCCTGCAGCGCCAGCTGCTCCACGTCGCGCACGTACGCATTGCGCGTGTGCGGCGAGGCCCGTGTGGCCAGATGCGCGGCGAAGGCGGCAACCAGAGGATGCCGCTGTTCCATCACTCGGCTGGCAGGTAGCGCGCGATCGCCATGCTGGCAACCTCGGCCAGGCGCATCAGGAAATGCGTGCCCATGTCCGCGGCGAAGCGCGCCGGGTCGGGACTGCCCAGCGCCAGGACGCCTATGGTGCGTTCCGGCGTGCGCAGCGGCAGGTAGGCGAACGAGTTCAGCGTCTCGCCGTCCTCTTCCAGCCAACTCTTCGACTCGAGGACGGCCAGCGGTCCGCAATAGGGTTCGGCCAGGCTCGCCGCGTACTCCCGCATCTCGTGGCTCACCGGCGTGAACTCGGCCTGGTACGCATCATCCGGCACCGCACCCCACAGGCGCACCGCCGCGCGGGGCACGTCGAAGTCGCTGTGCATGCTGTGGTAGATGACTTCCAGCGACGTGTCGATCTCGGGTGCGGCGAACAGCGCCAGCGTGACCCGGTGCAGCTTGTCGCCGATCAGGTCGTTGGTGCCGCCGTAGCGCAACAGTTCGGCGAACTTGGTCTCGAGCTGGCGGTTCTTTTCCCGCAGCGCGACCAGTTGCCGCTCGGCGATCGGAATCGCATGCCCCTCGTGCGGATGCGCGATCCGCACATCCGCCAGCCAGTCGGCATGGTCTTCGAAGAATTCGGGGTGTTCCTTCAGGTAATCGGCGACGGCTTGGGAGTCAATGCTCATGTTGCTTGTCCGGTCTAGTTGTGCGCGAATTCTACACCGGGGCTTGGGGCAATGCACCGGAGCTTGGCTGCCCCAGCCCGGGATGGTTGCCGCATCGACGGACCGTGTTGGCCGTCCCGCGGCTATGCCGCGCCTTCGAGGCACTCGGGGTCGATCTCGCCGTCGGCGATATGCGTGACCGGCCCCGTCATCCGCACCTGGAAGCGCGGATCGATCTCGATGCGGATCGTGCCGCCCGGCATGTGCACCGCGATGTCGCCGTCGCACAATCCCAACCTGTGCGCGACGCCCGCCGCCGCGCTGGACGACGAGCCGGACGCCAGCGTGAACCCGGCGCCGCGCTCCCAGATCTGGATGGCGATGTTCGCGCGGTCGAGCACTTGCACGAACTGCACGTTGGTCCGGTTCGGAAATCGCCGATCGACTTCGATCAGCGGCCCCAGCGCGCGCGTCTCAGCCTCGGATAGCGCATCGCGCAGGATCACGCAATGCGGGTTGCCGATCGACGCGCAGGAGTACTCGAGGTCCACGCCGCCGATGGTGAAGCGCTCGCGCAGAACTTCGCGCGCGGGGCCGGCGACGGGGATGCGTGCGCTGTCGAAGGTGAGCGTTCCCATGTCGACAGTGACCGAACGGCCGTCATCCGTGACCTTGCACGTCACCGTGCCGCCGGGGGTGACAGCCTCGAAGGCTTCGCCGCGCACGCGCTTCCGGTCCCACAAATACCGCGCGAAGATGCGCAGTCCGTTGCCGCTCTTTTCCGATTCGGAGCCGTCCGGGTTATAGATGCGCAGTTCGAAGCGATCGCCTGCCTTGTCGTTCAGGTACAGCAGGATGCCGTCGGAGCCGACGCCATAGTTGCGGTGGCAGATGCGCCGGGTCAGCGCGGGCGTCAGCGGTCCGGTCAACTCCGATTCCGGAATGACGATATAGTCGTTGCCGATGGCGTGGTAGCGATAGAAGCGCATTGGCGCCGCTCAGACGTTGAACCTGAAATGCATCACATCCCCATCATGCACCACATACTCCTTCCCCTCCAGCCGCATCTTTCCGGCCTCCTTGGCACCGTGTTCACCCTTCAGCTTGATGAAGTCGTCGTACGCGATCACTTCGGCGCGGATGAACCCATGCTCGAAATCAGTGTGGATCACGCCAGCAGCCTGCGGTGCCGTGTCGCCCTCATGGATCGTCCACGCGCGGACTTCCTTCACGCCGGCGGTGAAGTAAGTCTGTAACCCCAGCAGCTTGTAGCCCGCATGAATCACGCGGTCCAACCCGGGCTCGCTCAACCCCAGGTCGTCGAGGAACTCCTTCTTGTCCGCGTCTTCGAGTTCGGCGATCTGCGATTCGAGCGCCGCGCAGACTGAGACCACGGGCGCGCCTTCTTTCGCCGCGTATTCGCGCACGCGATCGAGCAGCGGATTGTTCTCGAACCCGTTCTCGGCGACGTTGGCGACGTACATCGTCGGCTTCATGGTCAGCAGGAACAGCGGCTTGATGGTCAGTTTTTCTTCCGGATACAGGTCAACGGTGCGGGCGGGCCGCGCTTCGTTGAGCGCGGGCTTGATCTTTTCCAGCACGTCGACCAGGCGCTTGGCCTCCTTGTCGCCGCCGGACTTCGCGATCTTGGTGTACTTCGACAATTGCTTGTCGACGGTCGCCAGATCCGCAAGTGCCAACTCGGTGTTGATCACTTCGATGTCGTCGATCGGATCGATCTTGTTCGCGACGTGGATGACGTTCGGGTCCTCGAAGCAGCGCACGACGTGCGCGATCGCATCGGTCTCGCGTATGGTGGCCAGGAACTGGTTGCCCAAGCCCTCGCCCTTGGACGCGCCGGCCACCAGGCCCGCGATGTCGACGAACTCCACGATCGCCGGCTGGACCTTCTGCGGTTTGACGATCGCGGCGAGCGCGGCCATCCGCGGGTCGGGCACTTCGACGATGCCGACGTTGGGTTCGATGGTGCAAAACGGATAGTTTTCCGCGGCGATCCCCGCCTTGGTCAACGCATTGAAGAGTGTCGATTTGCCGACGTTGGGCAAGCCGACGATGCCGCATTTGAGGCTCATGTGCTTCCTGTCAGTTCCGCTTCGGCGGGACGGTCATGGTTTCGATGGATCGGTCCCGCCGTTGCGGGGTTCGGGATGTTCCGGTGTTGCGCCTTTCGCCGACGCCGGTGCGGCAGCCTTCTCGCCAGATGCCGGTACCTGCGCGTCAGCCTTTTGTCCCGGAGGCGGCGCCGGACGCGGCGGCTTCGGCTTGGTGTGCAGCTGATGCATCGCGCGCTCCATGTCGCCGCGCGCCAGTGACGGCCACACGCCCAGGCACTTTTCCAGCGTCGCCTCGATCAGCTTCAAGTGCTCGGCGCTGGGGCGATGCAGCACGTAATCGACGACCTGCTGCTCGGAGAGCTCCTGCTCGCGCGGGTGCCCGATGCCTATTCGCAAGCGCCAGAAGTCGGATGTCCCCAGCCTGGCCTGGATGTCCTTCAAGCCATTGTGTCCGGCAACGCCGCCGCCCAGTTTCAGCTTCACTTCGCCGGGCTTGAGGTCGAGTTCGTCGTGCACGACCAGGATTTCTTCGGGCGCGATCTGATAAAAGCCGGCCAGCGCCGCGACCGCCTGCCCGCTGCGATTCATGAATGTCGTGGGCTTGAGCATCCAGCAGTCGCTGGTCAACCGCCCCGCATGGCCGAAGAACTTCTTCTCCGATGCAAGCGACTTGCCGTGATCGCGCGAGAGCGCTTCGACGAACCAGAAGCCGGCATTGTGGCGGGTGCGTTCGTACTCCGGGCCCGGATTGCCGAGACCCACGACCAGCCGGATGGGTTCGTTGGGCGCGATCAATGCATTCCTCGGATCACGCGCTCTCCGTGCCTGCCACCCCTCACCCTAACCCTCTCCCCGCTCGCGGGGAGAGGGAACTGGATTGGGCGGGACAGGGAAGACAACGCAAAAAAACCCGCCGGTACGCGGCGGGTTTCTGCTGACGGGAACCGGGCGGCAATCGTGCCCGTCCGGTTCGCGCAGCCCTTCCGGCGCGGATCCGCGTCGGAGACCTTACTTCTTCCCACCCTTATCGCCTTTGTCGCCCTTATCACCCTTGTCGCCGCCCTTGGCGTCAGACTTGCCTTCGGCGGCCTTGGCGTCCGGCGCCTTCTGCGCGGTCGCGGGAACTTCCCCGGTCGCGGCAGCAGCGCCTTCGACGGTTTCGGCATCCTCGACGGCGCCGCGCGGGATGACCGCGGAGGCAACGACCGGGTTCTTGTGCTGGCCTTTGATCACCGCCTTGACGCCTTCGGGCAGCTTCAGGTCGCTGGTGTGCACCGCGTGGCCGGCCGTCAGTTCCGACAGGTCGACTTCGATGAACTCCGGCAGGTCCTTGGGCAGGCAGGTGACGTCAAGTTCGGACAGGATGTGGCTGATGATCGCCGAGGACAGCTTCACCGCGGGGGAAATCTCCGCGTTGACGAAATGCAGCGGCACACGCATGTGGATCTTGCTGGTGGCATCGATGCGCTGGAAGTCGACGTGCATGACCTGGTGCTTGAATGCGTGACGCTGCACGTCGCGCAACAGGACGCGGTCGGTCTTGCCTTCGAGAGTCATCGTCAGGATCGACGAATGAAACTTCTCGTTCTTCAGCGCATGAAACAGCGCGTTGTGATCGAGCTCGATGTTTGTGGGCGTGCCGACACCGTAAACGATGCCCGGCACTTTCCCCGCGCGACGCAGGCGGCGGCTCGCACCCGATCCTTGCAGACTGCGCGGAAACGCTGTGAATTCCATGGTGTTTCCTTCAAGTTATGGGCGAATCGCTTCACCCGTTTCAAATCCCGCTACCCGCGACCAGGCGGCAGGTCTCTCGATCAACTCGCTATTCGGTGAACAGCGAACTGACTGAATCTTCGTTGCTGATCCGCTGCATCGTCTCGGCGAGCAGTTGCGCGCACGAAAGTTGGCGGATCACCTTGCATGCCGTCGCTTCCGGCGACAGCGGTATGGTGTCGGTGACCACCAGTTCGTCCAGCGCCGAATCGGCGAGGCGCGCGACCGCGCCCCCCGAGAGCACCGCGTGCGTGCAGTACGCGACGACCTTCATCGCGCCGTTTTCCTTCAGCGCCTGCGCGGCCTTGACCAGCGTGCCCGCGGTGTCGACGATGTCGTCCATGATCACGCAGCTTCGGCCGTCGACGTCGCCGATGATGTTCATCACTTCCGACACGTTGGCCTTCGGCCGGCGCTTGTCGATGATCGCCAGGTCCGAATCCAGCCGCTTGGCGATCGCCCGGGCGCGGACCACGCCGCCCACGTCGGGAGAGACCACCAGCAGGTTCTCGTAATTCTGTTTCCACAGGTCGCCCAGCAATACCGGCGTCGCGTAGATGTTGTCGACCGGGATGTTGAAGAACCCCTGGATCTGCTCGGCATGCAGATCCATCGTCAGGACCCGATTCACGCCCGACGTTTCCAGCATGTCCGCGACGACCTTGGCGGTGATCGCCACCCGCGCGCTGCGCGGCCGCCGGTCCTGCCGCGCATAGCCGAAATACGGGATCGCCGCGGTGATACGCCCGGCGGAGGAGCGCTTGAGCGCATCCGTCATCACCAGGATTTCCATCAGGTTGTCGTTCGTCGGCGCGCACGTCGACTGCAATATGAAAACGTCCCGACCGCGGACGTTCTCCATCAATTCAAGGCTCACTTCGCCGTCGCTGAACTTGCCGACGGCCGCCCGGCCGGGCCGGATGTTCAGATAACGGCAGACGGCTTCCCCGAGCTTGGGGTTGGCGCTGCCGGTAAAGACCATCATGCGGTCATTGGCCATCGGGGCTCCACGCTCGCGCGCTTCCTGCTACTGCTGACCGGGCGAAAAATAAAGGCAGCCTTGTGCAGGTCTGCCTCAGCTTGTGCTGGCTGGGGAGGTAGGGATCGAACCTACGAATGCCGGAATCAAAATCCGGTGCCTTACCACTTGGCGACTCCCCAATCGAGCCCGTAACTATATCATTTTGCGACGAATTCGCGCAAGGGATGATGGTGCAAGCCCCATGCCGGGATAACTCTGGAGCCGTCGACCGGCTTTCCGGCGTCGTCGTGCGCCTTGGGAGACCGGTGCAGGATGCCCTGCAGCAGCTTCCAGTCGCCGCGCCGGCTGTCGCCCGCCGCCCGCCATGCGGCCTCGGATCCGGGAAAGCCGCGGTCGAGAACCCGAAACACCGCCGAACCGGACCCGGACATGCGCGCCGCCGCATGCGTGGTGCGCCCGGCGCCGGCGAAATCGGCGGTGTCGAGCGCCCTGATCGCGGTGCCGATCGCCGGGTGGGACGCCATCGCAACCGGCTGCAGATCGTTGTCACCGAAACCGAACGGAAATGCAGCCGAGCCGGACGCCGGCGTGTCCCGCTTCAATGCCGGCGCCGCGAAAATGCCGGCCGTAGCCACGTGCACCGGCGGCACGACAATCAGATACGCCATGCGCGGAACCGTGACCGGACGCAGGATTTCTCCGATTCCGGTCACATGTGCATTGGTGCCGAAGAGGAAGAACGGGACGTCGGCGCCGAGATGCAGCCCCAGCTGCATCAGTTCTTCGCGCGGCAGGTCGAGTCGCCACAGACGGTTGAGTGCCAACAGCACGCTCGCGGCATCCGAACTGCCGCCGCCCAGCCCCGCGCCCATGGGAATGCGCTTGGTCAGCGCAATCGTCACGCCCGGCGCGGTGCCCGCGTGATCCCGCAGCAGCTTCGCCGCCCGCCACGTCAGATCCGATTCGACGGGCACGCCGGGCAGCGGGTTCGCCAGCACGATCTCGCCATCCTCGCGGCGCGACAGCGCGATCGTGTCGCCGAAGTCCAGCAACACCATCAGCGATTCGAGCGTGTGGTAGCCGTCGGGGCGCCGGCCGGTGACATGCAGGAACAGGTTCAGCTTGGCGGGCGCCGGGACGGTGAGCGTTGCGTGTTGCATGACCTACTGCGCGTTCCACTCCGAGATGATCATCCGCGCTTCGATGTCTCCGTGGTTGAGCTGCAGCCGCGTCGGGTGCGCGCCGGGTGTTTCGGCAGCGTACTCGGTGTACTGGATCTGCCAGCCGTTCTGCCACAGCGTGCCGGGACGCCCCAGTGCGTCGGACTCGGCGCGAAATGGCACGCGCGCCAGCGGCACCGCCTGCAGCCAGTAGGGCAAGGCCGCGACCGGCAGCGTCGCGCCCAGGTTGTCGGACAGGAACCGCTCGGGATCGGACGTGAACGTGCGTTGGCCGTCGCCAAGCTCGATTTCCGCCCCGGCCGCGCTCATGGTCAAGCGCGCGGCAATCTGGCCCAGCGGCGTGAGCAGCTCGATGACGTCCTGGGTCGAGCGGTGCGTCCAGTTGAAGCCCCCACTGAACCCGCGCTTGTCCTCGCCGGTAAGCCGTGCGGCGACGCGGCCGGCGGCGGTGAAGTTCGCCGCGACCGGGCGCGCCGCCAGCGTCGAGGGCGCTGCCGGCTGGCCGGGCAGCGTTGAACAGGCAGCCAGGAACATCATTGCCGGCAGCAATGCTGCGGTCGCGCCACGTGTCACATCTCCTGCGAGCGGACGGGACGGGCGCCGCGTTGCGCGACCCATCCTACTTGGTGAACCGCTTCATCGTCGACGTGAGAACTGGATGCGCCGGCGATTCGACGAGCGCGTCGCGCCACACTTTGCGGGCGGCATCCTGCTGACCCATCTTCCACAACACTTCGCCAAGATGCGCCGCAACCTCCGGATCGGCCTTCTTCGCGAGTGCCTTCTGCAGATACTCGACGCTCTTCGCGTATTGCCCCAGCCGGTAGTAGCCCCAGCCCATGCTGTCGAGGATGAAAGCGTCGTCGGGCGACAGCGAGAGCGCCTTTTCGATCAGCTTCATGCCCTCTTCGACGCGGTCCGTGCGATCGACCAGCGTGTAGCCGAGCGCGTTGTAGCCCTGCGCGTCGTCGGGCTTGAGCGCGATGAACCGCTTGAGCGCGGTCTCGGCAACGTCGAACCTGTCGATCTTCTCGGCCGCCATCGCCATGTCGTAGAGCAGCTCGGCGGATTCCGGATTGGCGGTCGAGACGGCTTGGAGCGCCTCGAACGCCTCCTTGTGCAGGTTGGCTTCGCGCAGCAGGCTGCCTTCGGTCAGCGCGAGCTGGATCTTCTGCGAAGGCGTCGCGTTGACCGCTCTCAGGTGGGCGCGCGCCTCGGCGACGGCGCCCATCTTGCCCAGGACCAGCGCGATGCGCTGCTGCGCGCCGAACCACAGGTCGCCGTCGCCGACGGCGCGGTACCGCGTCAGCGCGTCGGCAAACTGCTTCTGGTCCTCGTACACCTGCCCGAGCAGGGTCAGCACGCGGTCGCGATCCGACTCGTCCTTGTCGAGCAGCTTGAGCAGCACGCCCTCGGCGCCCTTGTAGTCCTTCAGTTCATAGTTGGCGAGCGCGAGGACGTACTGCATCGAGACGTCCTCGGGCCAGTTGCTGACCAGCCCGACCAGCGCATCGCGCGCGTCGCGCGTCTTGTTCTCGGAAAGCAGGATGCGCGCGAGCAGGTAGCGCGAATCGTGCGCATTGGGGTACTTCGTTCCGAACTCGGTGAGGAACTTGATCGCCTGCTGCGGATCGGCCCGAAGCATGAGTTCGCCCTTGACCTCGGCCGCCTGGTCCGAGCCCGGCTGCAGCTGCAACGCGCGGTCCGCAGCGGCGATGGCCGGCTGCAGCACCGACAGATCCTTGGTTTCGACGGGCAGTGCCGCCTGCGCGACCGCCATGTGGGCTTCGAACAAATCGTAGGGCGCCGCGACCTCACGCACGACTTCAAATACTTCACGCCGGTTCTTCTGGCTGCCCAGCACGCGATTCAGATTCCTGAAAACCTCGGCCGGGTCCGCAGTGTCGGCGATCCATTTCGACAGGAACGGCTTCGATTCGGCGAGCGGACCCTGGCTGATCAGGACCGCGGCCAGCGTGTTGCGCGCCTGGCCCGAATCGGGCTCGAGCCCCACCCAGACCTTGGCGGCCTCAAGGATCTGGGCCGGCTGGCGGGCGAACGTCGCCGCCTGCGCCGAACGGCGGGCCAGTCGTGGATCCTTGAGATTGATGGCGAGTTCCAGGTAGATCTTCGCAGCGACTTCGTACTCGCCGCGCTGCATGGCGACGTCCGCCGCGAGCACCTGGAACATCCGCGACGAAGTCAGCGGCGAATGATCGCCGGCTGCCGCCCCCAGGGGCGGGTCGCCCGCCGGTTGCGCCTGCGCGGACCCCATCAGAACCGCGGCGACGGCAACCACGGACAGCAGCTTCCCTGTTGACAAACCCATCGTGAATCCTTTTTTCGTGTGGCCGTCGAAGTTTAATCCGTTAGCGGAACACCGTTCATGTTTTCTCTGCCAGACCCGGCGCGGGGCGCGCCGCCGGTCTCTGGCATCTCCCGGGCCCATACCTGGCACGCCGCAAGTCCGGCACCCCGGTTTACGTTATATTCCAGTTCGCCACTCCACTACCTTTTCATCCAATCCCGATGCCCGAGCTGCCCGAGGTCGAGACCACACGCCGGGGCATCGCGCCCCACGCCGTCGGCCGCACCATCGCGGCGGTCGAGGTGCACGACGGCCGGTTGCGCTGGCCCGTGCCAAAGTCGCTGCCGGAAACGCTGACGGGCCGCACGCTGACGAGGCTCGAGCGCCGCAGCAAATACCTGCTGTTTCGCTGCGAGCGCGCGGGAGTCGAGCAGGCATCTGACCACGCGGGCACCTTGTTGGTTCATCTGGGCATGACCGGGAGCCTGCGCTGGTACTCGGCAGCGGCGGCCGCCACGCCGCGCCGGACCCATGACCACGTCGACATCCGGTTCGAGAACGGCGCCGTGCTGCGCTATCACGACCCGCGACGCTTTGGCGCGATCCTGTGGGTCGGGGACCCGGTCGCGGAGCATCCGCTGCTGGCCGCGTTGGGTCCGGAGCCATTCGACCCGGCGTGGAGCGCAGAGATGCTGCACCAGTCGCTGCGCACGCGCTCAGCGGCGATCAAGCTGGCGCTGATGGACAACCATGTCGTCGTCGGCGTCGGCAACATTTACGCCAACGAAGCGCTGTTCCATGCGGGGATACACCCCGGCCGCGCCGCCAACCGGGTCAGCCAGCGCCGGCTCGGCGTGCTCGTCGACGCGGTGCGCACGACGCTGACGGCGGCCATCGCCAAGGGGGGCAGCACCCTGCGGGACTATGTCGATAGCAGCGGCGAACGGGGCTATTTCCAGCTGGATTACTTCGCCTACGGCCGGGCCGGACTGCCCTGCCGGCGGTGCGCGACGCCCCTCAAGGCGATCCGGCAGGGCGGGCGTGCAACGACATACTGCCCCCGCTGCCAGAAGTGACGCGTTTCATCGGAATTGACTTTCAATTCAGGCATTTTGTGCTAGATTGTTCGCGTTGATTGCGAGGTGTCATAGAGGTATCCATGGCGGTGTCGCTCCAGCAGGCAGCTCGATTCAGCGCGCAACTCGGCGCCTACAGCGCTTGGCGCGAGGATCTGATCGCGGGCGTGCGCGCGCTGCAGAACTGGCTCGTTGAGCAGGAACTTAGCGACGCGCAAACCGAGCATCGGATCGAACACCTGCTCGAGCGCCTCAAGGAAGACAAGCTGCAGGTCGCCTTTGTCGCCGAATTCTCCCGCGGCAAGTCGGAACTGATCAACGCGATGTTCTTCGCGGAATTCGGCCAGCGCATCCTCCCCTCGAGCGCCGGTCGGACCACGATGTGCCCGACCGAAATCCTGTCCGAGGCCGCCACGACGCCGTCGATCCGCCTGCTGCCGATCGAGACGCGCAAGCAATCGCACCCGCTTTCCGAGTGGAAGAAGTACGCGGACGAATGGACGACGATTCCGCTCGATCTGGGATCCACCGATTCGGTTGCGCGCGCGCTTTCCCACGTGAGCGAGACCTTGCGCGTGAACATCGAGGAAGCGGCCGAGCTCGGGCTGCACGATGCGGAAGACCAGCTTGCCGGAACCGTGGTCCCGATCGACGGCAAGGTTGAGATTCCGCGCTGGCGCCACGCGGTGATCAATTTCCCCCATCCGCTGCTCAGGCAGGGCCTGGTCATTCTCGACACGCCGGGGTTGAACGCGATCGGGACCGAACCGGAACTCACGCTCAACCTGCTTCCGAACGCCCACGCCGTCGTGTTCATCCTCGCCGCCGATACGGGCGTGACCAGGACCGATGCGGAAATCTGGCGCGATCACATCGCCACATCGGGACTGTCCAGGCGCGGCCGGCTCGTCGCCTTGAACAAGATCGACAGCATGTGGGACGAGCTCAAGTCGGCGGGCGCCGTCGAAGCCGAAATCCAGAAGCAGGTCACCGTGAGCGCGGGAGTGCTGGGGCTGCCCGAGAGCCAGATCTTCCCCGTCTCTGCGCAGAAGGCACTGGTCGCCAAGGTCAACGGCGACGCGGCGCTGCTCGCGCGCAGCCGGCTGCCCGAACTCGAGCATGCGCTGGCGCGGGACCTGATTCCGATCAAGCACGAACTGGTCGGCGAAGCCTGCCTCGCCGATCTTCGCGACATCACCGCTGGGCTGACCGCCATCCTCGAGACCCGGGCCAGGAACATCGTCGACCAGCACTCCGAACTCACCGCGTTGCGCGGCAAGAACGAAGACGTCGTGCTCACGATGATGAAGAAGGTCGCGGCGGAGAAGGAGCAGTTCGAAAAGGGCCTGCAGCGCTTCATCGCGCTGCGCAGCGTGTTTTCGCAGCACACGAACGAGCTGCTGACCAGCCTGGGCATCGAGACCTTGAAGCGGGAGGCGAAGCTGACCCGCAAGGCGATGGAGGATGCGCATTTCACGGTCGGCCTGCGCGCCGCGATGTCCGGCTTTTTCGCGAACATCCGGACCAACCTGATGGCCGCATCGAACCGGTCCGCTGAAATCCACAAGATGATGTCCGCGATGTACGAGAAGTTCAGCGAGGAACACGGACTGGAGCCGTTCGAGCCGCAGCCCTATTCGACGCTGAAGTACCAGAAGGAAGTCGACCGGCTCGAACGCGCGTACAACGTGCACTTCAACACGCTGTGGAACATGGCGAGCAACATCAAGTTCTCCCTGATGCGAAAGTTTTTCGAGACCGTCGCGACCCGGATCAGGCACGTGTACGATGTCGCCAATCGCGACGCCGACAACTGGGTCAAGGCGGTGATGGCGCCGTTGGAGACGCAGGTGCGCGAGCATCACTTGCAGCTGCGCAGGCGGCTCGAGTCGGTCAAGCGCATCCACAACGCCAGCAACGAGCTGGAAGCGCGGATGAGCGAGTTGGACGAGATGAAGACGACGTCGGAAAACCAGGTCCAGGAACTCCAGCACCTGATCGCGCGCGTCGAGGACGTCGCAAGCGTCCAGCAGCCGCAGCAACAGCAACAGGCGCCCGCGCGCGACGCGGCGCCGGCTGTCGAGGTTGGCCGTCACTCCCGCGGGCGGGCCGCCTGAGGCGCGCCGGCCGCGGAACACATCTCAGCCGCCGCGTGCGCCGCTTTCGTAGCCGTCGATGATTGCGCGCAGCGCGGCGGACACCGGGCTCGCCTTGCGCGTCCCGGGGTCGGCATTCACGTAGATCAGCTCCCCACTGATCAGGTGCTGATCCCCCCTGTAGATGCCGATGGCGAACTGCAGGCTCGAGTTCCCGATGCGCACGGTGCGCACGCAAACGTCCACCACGTCATCGTAGTGCGCCGGTCCGTGGTACTCGATGCCGGCCTTCACGACGAAGAGATCGGTGCCCCAGCGCTCGGTGACCGCCGGATAGGGGACGCCGATGGCACGCCAGTACTCGGTGATCGCCACGTCGAAGTACGTCAGGTAGTGGCCGTTGAAGACGATGCCCTGCTTGTCCACCTCGGCCCAGCGCACGCGCAACGTGTGCGCAAAGCGGAAGTCTTTACGGTCCATCGCGGCGGGGGACCGGCTCAGGCGGCCTTCACCGCCATCAGCGACTGGTACTTCAGGCGCAGCTGGTCTTTCGATTCCACGAACTCCGGATTGACCTCGATGCAGTCGACCGGGCAGACCTCGATGCACTGCGGCGTGTCGAAGTGGCCCACGCATTCAGTGCATCGCTCCGGATGGATCACGTAGATCTCGGGACCCTGCGCAATGGCGTCGTTCGGGCACTCGGGCTCGCACACGTCGCAGTTGATGCACTCGTCGGTGATCAGGAGCGCCATTACGCGGCAGTAAGCTTCGGGTTGAGTTCCCGCGCCCGAACCCGGATTTTCGCCGCGACGAGCGGGTGGACGAACTGGTCGACGTTGCCGCCGAACCAGGCGATTTCGCGGACCATGGTCGCCGAGACGAACATGAATTTCGCGTCGGGAGTCAGGAACAGGGTTTCGATCTCGCGGTTCAGGCTCCGGTTCATCCCCGCCATCTGGAACTCGTACTCGAAATCGGACGCCGCGCGCAGCCCGCGCAGCACGCAGGTCGTCCCGATCTGCGAAAGAAAATCGTTCAGCAGGCAATCGAAGCTGCGCACGTCGACATTGGAGACGTCTGCCAGCACCTCCTTCGTCATCACCACCCGGTCGGCCAGCAGGAAGAAAGGGGCCTTGCGCTGCGACTCCGCGACGGCGACCGTGACGTGATCGAACATCCCCGCCGCGCGGCGGACGAGATCGTTGTGGCCGCGCGTGAACGGATCGAAAGTGCCCGGGTAGACCACCCGCAGTTTGCTCATGGTGATTGCTTTCGTTGAATGTCCTCTTCGCCCGCGGTGCCGGCGTCCCGACGCAGCAGATGATAATGCACTTGCCCCGCGCGTTGGTGGCGAAAGGTCTCCCAGCCGGGCGGCGGCTGTACCGCCTGCCCCTGTTCCACATAGAGCCGGCCGCCGGGGTTGAGCCGAGCGTCGAGCAGGGGCCAGAGCCTCGGCAGCCAGTCTTCGTGAAACGGCGGGTCGACGAAGATCAGATCGAAGCCTCGCGTCTCGCGGCGCAGGAAGGCCAGCGCGTCGGCGCGATGCGCTTCAAGCCCCGTCGCGCCGAGAAGTACAGCGTTTTCGCGCATGCCGGCAACGGCTGGCGCGCCTGCGTCGACCGCCACGGCCAGCGCCGCCCCGCGGGACAAGGCCTCGAACGACAGCGCGCCGCTGCCCGCGAACGGGTCCAGCGTCGACAGCCCGGTCAGGTCCTGCCCCAGCCAGTTGAACAGCGTTTCGCGCACCCGGTCCGCTGTGGGCCGCAGGCCCGCGACAGGCGGAAAGTGGAGCAGGCGGCGGCGCCAGGTCCCGCCGATAATGCGCACCTGGTTCGGCGGGGACAAACGGGGAGGAGGGCGCGGCATGGGAGCAAACAGTCGGGGGCGGTAGAATTATAGCTTCGCCCATTATCCAGATTGCGTACTCGGACCCGATGTTTGATTGGCTCAAGGCAAAAACCGACCCCGCCTCGGCCCAGGCGGCGCCGGAACTCCCAGTGTCATGGCGGGAAAGGCTCAAGGCAGGGCTGGCCAAGACCCGACAGGCCGTCGGGCTCACCCGGCTCCTGGCGAAGAAACTCGACCAAGCCTCGCTCGACACGCTCGAGGGGGCGCTGCTCGGCGCCGACGCAGGCGTCCCCGCCACCGCGCAGCTGCTCGACGCGCTGCGCGAGCGCTGGAAGCAGCAGGGCGGTGAAGCAGGGCCGGCAACGCCGCGCGCCCTGTTGCGCGACGCGCTTGCGGATCTGCTGCGTCCGCTGGAAGCGCCGCTGGCCATCGGCGCGCATCGGCCCTACGTGATCATGCTGGCAGGGGTCAACGGCGCGGGCAAGACCACCTCGATCGGTAAGCTCGCGAAGTATTTGCAGGAACAGAGGCTCTCCGTGCTCCTGGCCGCGGGCGACACCTTCCGGGCGGCCGCGCGCGAACAGCTGCAAGTATGGGGCGAGCGCAACAACGTGACCGTAATCTCGCAGGAGGGCGGGGATCCCGCCGCGGTGATGTTCGACGCGGTCCAGGCGGCGCGCAGCCGCGGGATCGACGTGGTGCTTGCGGACACCGCAGGCAGGCTGCCCACGCAGTTGCACCTGATGGAAGAGCTCAGGAAGATCAAGCGGGTGATCGCGAAGGCCGAACCCGGCGCGCCGCATGAAGTACTGCTGGTGCTCGACGGGAACACGGGCCAGAACGCCTTGTCGCAATTGCAGGCCTTCGACGCCGCGCTGGGCGTGACCGGCATCGTGTTGACCAAGCTGGATGGAACGGCCAAGGGTGGGGTGGTCGCCGCGATCGCCAAGTCGCAACCGGTCCCCTTGCGTTTTATCGGAGTTGGCGAGGGCGTCGACGACTTGCGGCCGTTCGTGGCTCGCGAGTTTGCGGCGGCATTGCTCGACGAATGATCGAGTTCACCAGCGTTGTCAAACGCTATCCGGGCAGCCCGGACGTCCTGAAGAACGTCTCGTTTGCGGTGCAGCCCGGCGAGTTCGTCTACCTGACGGGGCACTCCGGCGCCGGCAAGAGCACGGTGATGCGGCTGATCGCGGCGATCGAGCGGCCGACCGCCGGCACTGTGTTGGTCCACCGCCAGAATGTCGGACGCCTGTCCGAGCGCAGCATTCCCTTTCTGCGCCGCCAGCTTGGCATGGTGCTCCAGGATCACCGGCTGCTGTTCGACCGCAGCGTGTTCGACAACGTGATGCTGCCGCTCCAGATCGCCGGCATGGACCGGCGCGAAGCGGCGCGGCGGGCGCGGGCGGCGCTCGACAAGGCAGGGCTGTTGGGCCGGGAAAAGTCGAATCCGATTACGTTGTCGGGCGGGGAGCAGCAGCGCGTATGCCTGGCGCGGGCGGTGGTCAACCGCCCGTCGCTGCTGATTGCGGACGAACCGACAGCCAGCCTGGATGCAGGTTATGCCGGCGATATCCTGCGCATCTTCCGGGATTTTCACCGGGTCGGCGTCACGGTACTGGTGGCCACGCATGATGAGACTCTGGTTGGCCAGTACCCGGGGCGGACCCTGCGCCTCGACCACGGCAGCCTCGTCGCGTGAAGGCGTGGCTGCACGCGCATGGGGAAGCGCTGGCGCTGACGCTGCGCCAGTTCTGGCGCCGACCCGTGGCCGCGTTCCTGGGCGTCACCGTGATCGCGGTCGGTTTGCTGTTTCCCGTAGGCGGCTATGTGGCGCTGTCGAACTTGAAGGGCATGGCGGGCGCCGCCGGCGCCGATCCGCAGATCAGCCTCTTTCTGGCCGCCGATGCGGGTGCCGCGGACCGGATGGAGATCGAGCGCCGCCTGCGGCTGGAATCCGGCGTCAAGAGCTTCCGGTTCGTCGGCAAGGATGCGGCGCTCAAGGAACTGCAGACTCGGACCGGCACCGGCGACTTGATGGCCGGGCTGACCAGCAACCCCTTGCCCGACACCCTTCTGGTCACGCCGAAGGAGACATCGCTGCCCGCGCAGGAGAGGCTTGCGGCCTCGGCCAAGTCCTGGCCCAAAGTAACGGAGGTGGACGTTGACGCCGCTTGGTCCGACCGGCTCCGGATACTGGCGGCGACCGGCGATCTGGTTGTGCTGAGCCTGGGCGTCGTGCTAGGCCTGGCGATGCTCGCAATCAGCTGCAATACGATTGGCTTGCAAGTACTTACTCGCACGGAAGAGATTGCTGTGATGCGATTGTTTGGGGCCACGTCGGCGTATGTGCGGCGGCCGTTCCTGTACTTCGGCGCGGTGCAAGGGGCGGCAGCGGCACTGCTGGCCTGGGCCGTGATCTGTGGATCGCTGGTCCTGATCGAGCCGCGGGTGGCGGCGCTGCTGGGCGCCTACGGTCTGGCGGGCCGTCTGGTCGGCCTGTCGATTGCCGACGGCCTGGCGCTGCTCGGGTTCTCGGCGCTGGTCGGATTGCTGGGCGCCTGGCTCGCGGTTGCCGAGCGCTGATGGGGCCGGAGCCTGGAACTTTCAATAGGCATTAGCACTCTTAGTTCGCGAGTGCTAAAATTGGCACTGAGCAAAGGCGTCCAGGAGGCGCAAGCATGACGAACCAGACGATTGCATTGAATTTTCCGGTCCCTTCGGCATTGGGGAGCCTTGACCAGTACATTCAAGCCGTGAACCGCTTTCCGCTGCTGACCGCGGAACAGGAACGCGACCTGGGCACCCGGCTGCAACAGGACAATGATCTCGACGCGGCGCGGCAGATGGTGATGTCCCACCTGCGGCTGGTCGTGGCGGTGAGCCGCCAGTACATGGGCTACGGCCTGCCGCAGGGTGACCTGATCCAGGAGGGCAATATCGGACTGATGAAGGCCGTGCGGCGCTTCGATCCGAACCGGGGAGTACGTCTGGTGTCGTTCGCGCTGCACTGGATCAAGGCCGAGATCCACGAATACATCCTGCGCAACTGGCGGATGATGAAAGTCGCGACCACCAAGGCGCAGCGCAAGCTGTTCTTCAATCTGCGCGGAATGAAGAAAAGCCACGTGGGGCTCACGCGCGAGCAAGCGAACGAAATCGCCATGACGCTGAAGGTCAAGCCGGAGGAAGTCTTCGAGATGGAAATGCGGTTGTCCAGCCAGGACGTCGCTCTCGACCCGCAGCCGAACGACGACGGTGAGAGCGTTTCGCCACTGGCGTACCTGACCGACTCCGACGATGAACCGTCCCGGATACTCGAGCACGCAGAGAACGAACGGAACAAATCGGCCGGCCTGGCGAGGGCCCTGGCGACCCTGGACCCGCGCAGCCGCAAGATCATCGAAGCGCGCTGGCTGAACGAGGGCAACGAATCGACGTTGCAGACGCTGGCCGACGAGTACGGCGTATCCGCGGAGCGGATCCGTCAGATCGAGGTCAAGGCGATGAAGACCATGCGGGCGCAGATCGGCGCGCAGTAAGACTGCCGCCCGATGAACAAGAGCCGCCGGCGCGAGCCGGCGGCCTTTTCTGGGCTGTGCCGGTACTAATGCTCCTCGTGCCGTCGCAGGAACCGGATGTTGAGTTGCTTGAGCTTGCGATACAGATGGGTGCGCTCGAGCCCGGCGCGCTCCGCGACCCGGCTCATGTTGTTCTGTTCCTTGCCGAGCAGGTGCTCGAAATAAAGCCGCTCGAATGCCTCCCGCGCCTCGCGCAAGGGCAATTCGAAAAACCGCGTGGCGATACCTGACGTGGGTGCCGGTTCGCGGCCGCCGGAGAGCAGCGCATGGACGTGGTCACTGCCGATCTCGCCGGCGATCGTCTGGGTCAGATTGGTGACGACGCCGTCGAGCTGTGCGTGATTGCCCGGCCACGGCGCCACCCTGAGAACCTCGATCGCACTTTGCGAAAACGGCGTCGGCGCGCTGGGGTCGGCGCCCGCCAGGTCGCGCCACTTCGCCTCGACGAGGAAAGGTATGTCGTCGACACGCGTGCGCAGCGGCGGCAGCGTGACGGCGCCCGCCGTCAGCGCGGCGAGCAGGCTGGCGTCGAACTTGCCTTCGGTGGCAAGGCCGCCCAGCGCCTCGGATGTGCTGCATACCAGGCGCAAAGCGTACTTCTCGAACTTGGACAGCACGAACGCCAGTCCTTTCTGCTCCATCCTGCTGTAGTTGCCGATCTCGTTGCAGAACAGGACGCCGCCGGAAGCCTGTTGCAGCACGTCCAGCGGCGCATTGATCAGCCGTTGCCCGCTGTCGAGCCTCACCCAGGGCGCGCCCGAGAAGCGCAACGACTGCGCGCAGATTTCGAATGCGCTGCCCGGCTCGCCGGTGAGCAGTATCGGACGCTTGGCCATCAGGAAGTGCTGCAGCCGTCGTTCGACGTCGGCGATCTGGGGCGTCGCGCCGATGCGGCGCAGGTCCAGGGGCGGCGGGGCGCTGGTGTCGCGTTGCTTCAGCGCCCGGCCCACTGTCGCCAGCAGCTTTTGCAGTGCGACGGGCTTTTCGAGAAAGTCGAACGCGCCGATCCGCGTGGCCTCGACTGCGGTCTCTATCGTGCCATGGCCGGAGAGCATCACGACGGGCATCGTGAGCTGTCCGCCGGCGGCCCATTCGCGCAGCAGCGTGATGCCGTCGGTGTCCGGCATCCAGATGTCGAGCAGCACCATCGAAGGCCGCGAATGATTCCGGTACGCGCGCGCCTCTCCGGCATTCTCGGCCAGCTTGACCGTGTAGCCTTCGTCCTCGAGTATCTCGGAGAGCAGTTCCCGTATTCCGATTTCGTCGTCGACCACCAGAATTTCGTTTTGTGTCGCCATGGCTCCTGATCCCAACAACTATGCCGCCGCCGCGATCGGCGGCAGCGCAATGCTGACTTTGGCCCCGATGGGGGCGGAATTCTCGATGTGCACCTTGCCGCCGTGTTCATCGATGATCTTCTTCACGATTGCGAGCCCCAGTCCGGTTCCCTTGGGTTTCGTGGTGACGTAGGGCTCGAATATGCGATCGATCATTGCCGCCGGAAAGCCGGATCCCTGGTCGGCGATGTGCAGCCAGAACAGGTCGTCGCGGATTTCAGTGCGGATATCGATGCGCGGTTCAATTTTTTCCGCCTGCGCGTCAAGCGCATTCTGCAGCAAATTATGCACGACTTGGCGCAGTCGCGTTGGTTCGCCGTGTATCGTGGATGTCCCGGCGGCCAGATCCAGGTGGATGAAAGACCGCTGATACTCGTAAAGGCCCAGGATATCCAGTAGCAGCGCGTGCACGTCCACGGTCTGCATGGTGCCCGGCAACGGCTGCCGAGCGTAGATCGCGAAGTCGTCCACCATGTGCTTCATCGCATTGACCTGCGTGATGATGGTCTGCGTTCCCCGCCTGAGCACTTCGGCGTCCGGGGCGGACAGCTTCTCCGCGAGCTTGTGCTGGAGCCGCTCCGCCGAGAGCTGGATGGGGGTCAGCGGGTTCTTGATCTCGTGGGCCAGCCTGCGCGCGACTTCCGCCCACGCCGCGTCGCGCTGCGCCTGCATCAGTTCCGACACGTCGTCGAACACGACGACGAAGCCGCCCTGCTTCTCGTCCTCGATGCGCGTGCCCCGCATCAGCAGCGTGCGCCGGTTGCCGTGGACAACGAGTTCGGCCTGCCTTTGCCACTGCCCGCCCTCCGCGGCGGCAAAACCTTCATGCACGATGTGCGCGAACGCGGTCAGCGCAGGCTGCCGATCGCGCCACTCGTCGAACGTCAGCCCCTGCAGGTCGGAGATCGGCTGCTGCAGGATCACCGCCGCGCTGTGGTTCGCCGAGCGCAGCCGGAAGTCGCGGTCGAAGGCGAGCACGCCAGCCGACAGATTGCGCAGCAGATTCTCGAGAAACGCATTGGCGGTTTCGATCTCATGCTGGTTGTGCAGCGCTCGCTCCCGGCCTTCCGCCAGCTGCTCGGTCATCCGATTGAACGAGTCGGTGAGGACCCCGAGTTCGTCGCGACCCTGGACCGGATGCCGGCGGCTGAAGTCCCCCTGTGCGACTGCCCGCGTCCCTTCGGCGAGAATCCCCAGCGGCTTGCTCAGCTTTTCCGACAGAACGATGGCCAGCCCAAGCGCGGAGAGCAGGGCCAACAGCAGCGTGAGCGTCAGCGTGATCCCGTAGAGGCTCTTGAGCGCGTCGAGCGAATATGCGCGCGCCTGATAGTCGCGATAGCCCGTCTCGACGATGTCGGTGTACTCCTGGAGCTGCTTCGGTACCGGCTGCATCAGTTGCAGGATGCGAAGCGGATCCTCGGAGTCGGCAAGATTGACCGGCACGACGGCGCGCAAGACCAGACCCTGCTCGGCCTTCGAATCGAGGCTGGTGGTGGACTGTTGCGTCCGCGCACGCCGTATGGCCGCAGCCGGCACCGGCTCGGGACGCATGGCCGCCAGCGTGCTGGCCGCGAACGCCAGGACGTTGCCACGCTGGTCGAACAACGCGGCTTCACCGATGCCAGCCTGTTCGCGCAACCGGTTCAGCCGCAGCGACAGCGCCGCGGAGTCCGCCTCCGCAAGCGTGACCGCCATCTGCCGGCCCTTCTTCTCCAGGTCCTGCAGCAGGTAGTCGAGGGCGTTGCGGCCGAGCTGCATTCCGCCGTCGAGCGCGCGGTCGACCTTGACGTTGAACCACGACTCGATGCTGTTGCCCAGGAAGGTGACCGATACGCCGTACAGCAGCGCCCCAGGCAGGATCGCCATCAGGGCGAACAGCCCGACCAGGCGCATCGCAAGCTTGGCCCCGAACACGCCGTTGCGCCAGTTCCGCAGCAGCCGCCAGAACTCACGGCCCACCAGCAGTACAAGCACGGCGACTATCAGGCCGTTCAGTATTACCAGCACTTTCAGTTGCTGCGCGAAGTGCTCGTCGTTCGCGCTGGCGGTGGCGAGGAGGAACAGCGACACGCCGCCCAGGCTGCCGACGACCAGCAGCAGGTAGCGCAGCACACGGGTCGTCCGCGGACTCACGGCGTGAAACTCCAGCGCACCCAGTCCGACTGCAGGCTCCAGTCGCGCGAGGTCAGTGCGCTGATCTGGAATGGCTTGGGCAATTGCGTCGTGTCCAGCCGCAGCCGCACGGCGGCTTGATACCGGGCGCCCTTGAATAGCGCCGATTTATCGACCACGTTGCGGCCCTTCACGCGCGAGATCACCCGCTGCGCCTCCTCGAGTGTCGGCAGATTCTGGTAGAACGCGCCGCCGGTCGAGAGGCGGTAGTGGCGGGTCAGTGCGTTGTAAGAGAGGCGGTAGCTGAGGGTATTGGTGACCAACGTTTCGTCGATCCAGTACCAGCGCGGCTGCACCAATTCGAACTCGAGGACGAAGTAGAGCGGAACCCCGCGCACGATCGCCTCCTCGAGCGTCGCATTGAGAACGAGTTCGAAGTCGGCGTCGAGCACATAGTGGTCTTCCTCGAGCCGCAGCTCCGCCGAGCGTGCCGGGATGGTGTCGGTCCATGCCGGCGGCGCCCAGACCGTCAGGAATGCGAGCGCAAGGCGAAGAAGCAGCATGAGTCGCATGGGCCAGTATGGGCTATCCGCCGCGCTTTTCCAGCAGCGCGTAGAAGAAACCGTCGTGATTGTCTTCCCCGGGCCCACCCGCGGGCAGGAGTTGCCCGTCGCCCATCCGCTGCAGGCCATCAGGCCAGGGCAACGCGCAGCGGATGGCGTCGTGATGCCTTCCCAGGAAGGACTTGACCGGCGCTTCGTTCTCCTCCGTGAAGACCGAACACGTCGTGTAGAGAAGCCGGCCGCCCGGAGTCACCACGGACCACAGTGCTTCGAGCAGCCGCCGCTGCTGCTGCGCGAACTGCGCGACGTCGCCGGCCCGGCGCAGCCACTTGCCGTCGGGATGGCGCCTGATCACGCCCGAGGCCGTGCACGGCACATCGACGAGGACGCGATCGAAATGCTTGCCGTCCCACCACGAGTCCAGGTTCGCCGCATCGGCCATCAGTGTGTGGGCCGAGAGGCCGAGCCGCGCCAGGTTCTCCCAGATCTTCCCCAGCCGGCGGTTGTCGCGATCGAGCGCGGTCATGTCGCACCGGGCGCTCTCCAGGATGTGCGTGGTCTTGCCGCCGGGCGCGGCGCACGCGTCGAGCACGCGCATCCCATCCGCGGCGCCGAGAAACGGCGCCGCCAGCTGCGCGCCGTAGTCCTGCACCGACACCCTGCCTTCGGCAAATCCGGGCAGGGCGAGGACATTGCGCGGGTCCTCGACGACGATGCCGTCCGTGCCTATCCCCCGGCAGGCAATGCCCGCCAGAGCGAAGGCCCGCAGCTCCCCGTCGCGCAGGCACTTGCGCCGATTCACCCGCAACGTCAGCGGCGGGCGCGAATTGCCCGCCTGCAGGATGTCGCCCCAGCGTTCCGGGTACTCCTTGCGCACCAGGTCGATCCACCACTGCGCGTGGGAGTATCGCGCTTCCTCGGTGGCGGGCGGCTGCGCATCGAGCGTGGCGCGGTTGCGCAGATAGTAGCGAAGCACCGCGTTGACCAGCCCCTTGGCCGACGTGACCCTGAGCAGGGCCGCGGCATCGACCGCGTTGCTCACCACCGCGTGCGCGGCCAGGCTGCTGTGCTGCAACTGGTAGACCGCCACCCAGAGCAGCGCTTCGAGTTGCGGGTCGGTGGCCGGGCGCGTCAGCAGCGGACGCACCAGCGCGCGCAGCGGCCCCAGATGGCGCAGCGTGCCGTAGCAGAGTTCCTGCGTCAGCGCCTTGGCTTGCGCGTCGAGATCTGACGCACGCGACCAGGCCTGCCCGAGCGAGCTGTCGAGCGTGCGGCCGGTCAGCACGCGGGTGATGACCTGGGCGGCGATTGCTTGTACGGTTTTCATGGGTGCAAAAAGGGAACGCCGTCCGCAAGAGGGACGGCGTTCATTGTAGTGGAATGTCGGCGGCTATCTCACTACCATCGCATGCAGGCGCGCGATACGCTCCGTGGTCGGGGGATGCGTTGCAAAAAGGCCGCGGAATCCGCCGCCCGAGAGCGGATTGATGATCATCATCTGCGCCGTCGCCGGATGCGCTTCGGCAGTCTCCATCGGCAGCCCCTGGGCGTAGCGCTCGATCTTGGCAAGCGCATCGGCGAGCGCCCTGGGGTCGCCCGAGATCTCGGCACCACCGCGATCGGCGTCGAACTCGCGGGCGCGGGAAATCGCCATCTGCAAGAGCATGGCCGCGATCGGGGCGAGGATCATCACCACAATGGAGGCTATCGGATTGATTCCGCCGCCCTCGCCGTCGCGGCGGCCGAACCCCGACATGAACCAGCCCAGCGACGAAATGGCGCCGGCGATCGAAGCGGTGATGGTGGAGGTGAGGATGTCGCGATTCTTCACATGCGTGAGTTCGTGCGCGAGCACCCCGCGCAGTTCGCGCGTCGTCAGCAACTGCAGAATGCCGGTGGTGACCGCAACAGCAGCGTGATCCGGATTGCGGCCTGTGGCGAACGCATTGGGCTGCGGCTCGTCGATCACATACACCTTGGGCATGGGCATCCCTGCGTTCCGCACCAGTTCCTGGACCAGACCGTAGACCTGCGGCGCCGAGGCCGCATCGACTTCCTGCGCGTTGTACATCCGGAGCACCATGCTGTCCGAGAACCAGTAGGCCCAGAAATTGGTGCCCGCGCCGATGAGCAGCGCGAACAGCATGCCCTGGCCTCCACCCAGCATGCCGCCGACCACGCCGAACAGAGCCATGATCGCCGCCATCAGCATTCCGGTCTTGAACCAGTTTCCCGCAACCATCGTTGACTCCTTTGCTTGCCGCCGTGGTGAAGCGCCGCGAGGCGCGGCGCATCGTGCTCTACGTGCGGGACTTAGATGGCCCGACCCGGGGAAAATTCAAGTGCCGAAGCGGCGCCCGGCGAAATCCGGGCGGCCATTGGCGTACACGGCGCCCGTCATCCGGCGGCCGCCCGCCGGCTGGACTTCGTCGAGCGCGATGGACTCGCCGTCGCCGCACGCCGCCTGCAGCCCGCTCTCGCGCATGAGGATTTGCCCCGGCGAGGCACCCGGCGCCGCGGCGCCGGGGTGGGCACGCCAGACCTTGAGCACGGCGCCGTCGATCGACGTGAATGCGCCAGGCGCCGGATTGAAGGCGCGGACCTGGCGCGCGAGTTCCTCCGCGCCGCGCGTCCAGACGATGCGCGCTTCCTCCTTGTCCAGCTTTGGCGCGTGCGTAATTCCCTCCTCGCTTTGCGGCGTCGCCACCAGGCGTCCGTCTTGCTCGAGCACTGCCAGTGCCTCGACGATGGCCGCGGCGCCGACGGCGGCCAGCCTGTCGTGCACGACGCCGGCGGTATCCTCGCCGCCGATCGCGACCGGGTGGCGCGAAACGACGGGCCCGGTGTCGAGCCCGGCATCCATGCGCATGACGCAGATCCCGGTCTCGGTGTCGCCCGCGAGTATGGCGCGCTGGATCGGCGCCGCACCGCGCCAGCGCGGCAGCAGCGACGCGTGAATGTTGAGGCAGCCATGACGGGGATGATCGAGCACCGGCAGCGGCAGGATCAGGCCGTAGGCGGCGACCACCATGACGTCCGCCGCGACGGCCAGCAACGGCGCCCGCTGCTCGGGGCTGCGGAGCCGTTCCGGCTGGTAAACCGGCACGCCGTGGCTGGCGGCGACGCGTTTGACCGGGCCCGGCGTCAGATGCTGGCCACGGCCCGCGGCCCGGTCGGGCTGGGTGAGCACCAGCGGCACCGCATGGCCGGCGGCCAGGATCGCCTCCAGCGCGCGCGCGGCGAATTCCGGCGTGCCGGCGAAAACGACCCGCATCGCCCTACCCGACCAGCCGCTGGCGTTTTTTCGCTTTGCTTTTCAGGCGCTGCTGCTTGAGCGGCGACAGATACTCGACGAAGACCTTGCCGATCAGATGGTCCATCTCGTGCTGGACGCAAACGGCGAGCAGGCCGTCGGCGTCGCGCTCGAACCACTGTCCGTCATAGCTCAAGGCGCGGAACCGGATGCGGGCGGCGCGCCGGACGCGATCGAAGTATCCGGGCACGGACAGGCAGCCTTCCTCGTTCTCGTCCTCGCCTTCCGCGGACAGGATTTCCGGATTGATCAGCGTCAACAACTCACTCTTGGTTTCGGATACGTCAATAACGATGATCCGTTTGTGGACATCGACCTGCGTGGCTGCGAGCCCGACGCCGGGCGCCGTGTACATGGTCTCGGCCAGGTCACGGACGAACTGCCGGATCTCCGGCGTAACGGCAGCGACCGGCGCGGCAATCTTGTGCAGGCGCGGGTCCGGGTACTCGAGAATGTTCAGCAGAGCCATCAGTAGCTTATCGAAGCGTCCGTTTTTCCCAACAGGGCCACAAGCCCGCGGCCCCCGTAGTCCGGCGGAAACTTGCCAAATGCATAAACAACATGCAGAATCCACCGCAAAGCGTTATTTTGCGGTGAAATTCCTGAAACACAAGAGTTTTGCCGCCGCCACCGAGTTAGGGGCTGCCATGAAAGTGAATTTTAACACACCGGTTTCGCTGGTCCTGGCGGCGGCTCTCGCAGTTGCCGCGCTCACGGCGCACGCCCAGACGCCCGCCCGACAGCCCGCCGCGCAACCGGCAGGTGCGCCGCTCCAGCTTGCCGACAACGCGCCGACGCGCTACGTGGTCAAGAAGGGCGACACCTTGTGGTCGATCGCCGGACGCTTCATGAAGAGCCCCTGGAAATGGAACGAGCTCTGGCGGATGAACAAGGACCAGATCAAGAATCCCCACAGGATCTACCCGGGCGACGTTCTGGTGCTGACCACGGGCGCCGATGGCCAGCCGCAGCTCTCACTCGAGCCGAAGCCGGAAGAGCGGCCCACCGTGCGACTCTCGCCGCAGATCAGGATGACCCCGATCGACAGCGACGCCATTCCGTCGATCCCGCCGGCGATCATCGATCCTTTCCTGACCAAGCCGCTGGTCATCGAGCAGAACGGGCTGGAGGCCGCCCCCAGGATCATCGGCGGGGCGGATGGGCGTGTCGTGCTCTCGGCGGGCTACAAGATCTATGTGCTCGGGATCGGCGAAAAGGACGGCCCGAGCTGGCAGATCTATCGTCCGGGGCGGCCGCTGTCCACACCAGGCAAGCCGGAAATCCTGGGTTACGAAGCCGACTATCTGGGCGACGCGGTTATCGACAAAGTCGCTGAAGTATCAACCCTCACCATCGTGAACTCCCGCAAGGAGATCGTGGTCGGCGACCGGCTCGTCCCGGTCCCCAAGGAACGCATCGTCAATTACCCGCCCCACGCGCCGGACAGGGCGGTCGACGGCCGGATCATCGGTTTGCCCACGAGCCTGATCGAAAGCGGCCGCGATGCGGTGGTCACGCTCGACGTGGGGACGCGGGACGGCATGGAGATCGGCCACGTGCTTGCGATCCACCACGACCCGGGCACCGTGGACGTCTGGGACCAGAAAACCAAGTACTTCAACCAGCCCGCGAGCCGGCCGGTGCAGTTGCCGCAAGAACGCATCGGGCTTGCCTTCGTTTTCCGCGTGTTCGACAAGGTTTCCTACGCCCTGGTGCTCAACTCGAGCAAGCAGGTCGAACTGGGCGACCGCGTGAAAAAGCCCTAGCGGCCCGGCTGGTCCTCCATCGCGTCACGCATCGCGCGCACGCTCATGACGCCCTGACGAGCGGTTGCGCGCCTGGGTCAGCCTCGCGGCGGCCGAAGGCCTGGGCAGCCGCAATCTGCATGCGTTGCTGACCGCGTTCGGCTCTCCCGAGGCAGTGCTCGATGCGTCGGCGGCGGCGCTGGAACAGCACGTGCCGGCCCGGATCGCGCGCGCCATAAAGAGCGGCGGCGAAGGGGCGGCGGCCGCTCCGGCGCTCGCCTGGGCCAGCCTGCCGGGCAATCATCTGCTGACCTGGGACGACCCGGATTACCCGAAGGCGCTTCTCGACATCGGCGACGCGCCCGTGCTCCTGTATTACAAGGGTCGGCGCGAGCTGCTGAACGCGCCTGCCATCGCCATGGTCGGGAGCCGCAACGCGTCTCCGGCGGGAATCAGGACCGCCGAGGAGTTTGCCGAAGCGCTTGCCGCCGCCGGGCTGACGATCGTCAGCGGGCTGGCGCTCGGCATCGACGCGGCCGCGCATCGCGGCGCCATGCGCGCAGGCCCGCGCGGGGGTTCGACCATCGCGATCATCGGCACCGGCGTCGATCGTGTCTACCCGCCGCGCAATCGCGACATCGCGCATCAACTGGCGGAGCAGGGCGGCATCTTGTCGGAGTTTCCGCTCGGCACGCCGCCGGCCGCCGGGAACTTTCCCCGGCGCAACCGGTTGATCAGCGGCCTCGCCAGGGGTGTTCTGGTCGTCGAGGCAGCGCTCGGCAGCGGGTCGCTGATTACCGCGCGGCTGGCGGGCGAGCAGGGCCGCGACGTATTCGCGATTCCCGGTTCGATTCACTCCCCTTTTTCCAAGGGTTGCCACAAGCTGATCAAGGATGGCGCCAAGCTCGTCGAGACGGCGCAGGACGTGCTTGAAGACCTCCGCTGGCCGGGCGTGGTCACACCCGCCGCCGCACCCCGGACCGAACTGGTTGCCGACGGCGATGCGCTCGCGCTGCTGACGGCGCTCGGTTTCGACCCCGCGACACCCGACGAACTGTGCGCCCGGCTCGGCTGGACGGCCGCCCGCGTGAGCGCGCTGCTGGTCCAACTCGAACTGGCGGGGAAAGTGGCGCAAACTCCGGGCGGCAGGGTACAACGCATGACCTGAATCAAACTCCGGGGAGATTTTCTCCTTGCGCCCGACCGGCAGACTTCTTTATCATCTGCGGCTCGCCTTCTCCCACCGAACGCATCAACCGGACTCCCTAATGGGCAAAGCCCTCATCATTGCCGAAAAACCCTCCGTCGCAGCGGACATCGCCCGCGCGCTGGGCGGCTTCACCAAGAAGGATGACTATTTCGAAAGCGATGCGTATGTGCTGTCGTCGGCGATCGGCCACCTGCTGGAAATCGGCATGCCCGAGGAGGAAGAGGTCAAGCGCGGCAAGTGGACTTTCACGCATCTTCCGGCCATTCCAAGCAAGTTCGCGCTCAAGCCGATCGAGAAGACCGAGGCGCGGCTGAAGCTGCTCAACCGGCTGCTCAAGCGCAAGGACGTCGACGCACTGGTCAACGCCTGCGACGCGGGCCGCGAAGGCGAACTGATCTTCCGGCTGATCGTGCAGTACGCCAAGGCGAAGCAGCCGATCCAGCGCCTGTGGCTGCAGTCGATGACGCCTGCCGCGATTCGCGACGGCTTTGCGGCGCTGCGCCCCGACAAGGAACTGCTCCCGCTGGCCGACGCAGCACGCTGCCGCTCGGAGTCGGACTGGCTGGTCGGGATCAACGGCACCCGCGCGATGACCGCTTTCAATTCGAAGTCGGGCGGATTCCAGCTCACCACCGTCGGGCGTGTGCAGACGCCGACGCTGGCCATCCTGGTCGAGCGCGAGACAAGATCAAGCGCTTCGTCTCCCGGCCCTACTGGGAAGTCCATGGCGTGTTCGGCGCCAAGGCCGGGGAGTATCCGGGGCGCTGGTTCAACGAGAAGTTCAAGAAAACCGACGACGACGACGAACATTCGCGCGCCGAACGGCTGTGGGACGAGGCGAAGGCGGCAGAGATCTCGGCCAGGTGCACGGGCAAGCCGGGGATCGTCAACGAAGAAGCCAAGCCGTCCACCCAGATCGCGCCGCAGCTCTTCGACCTGACCAGCCTGCAGCGCGAGGCCAACGGCCGCTTCGGCTTTTCGGCCCGACCACGCTTTGCGCTCGCGCAGGCGCTGTACGAAAAGCACAAGGTGCTGACCTACCCGCGGACGGATTCGCGGGCGCTGCCCGAGGACTACCTGCCGACGGTCAAGAAGACGCCTGAGGCGCTGAAGGACAGCAACGCCTACGATGCCCCGGCGAAGAAGATCCTGACGAGAAGTGGGTCAGCCCAACCGCCGGATCTTCGACAACACCAAGATTTCCGATCACTTCGCCATCATCCCGACGCTGCAGGCGCCGAAGACGCTGAACGAGATCGAGCAGAAGCTCTACGACCTGGTGGTCAAGCGCTTCCTCGCGGTGTTCTACCCGGCGGCCGAATTCCTGAACACCACGCGCATCACGCGGGTGGAGGGCGAGCCTTCAAGACCGAGGGCCGTGCTGGTCAACGCGGGCTGGCTGGCGGTCTACGGCAAGGAAGTGCAGGGCGCGAGGACGACGCGGCGAACCTGGTGCCGGTCGAGCCCGGCGAAGGGTGACGACCGAGGCCATCGAGGTCAAGGCACTGGCGACCGCCGCCGGCGCGCTTCAACGAAGCCACGCTGCTCGGCGATGGAAGGCGCGGGCAAGCTCGTCGACGACGACGAACTGCGCGAAGCCATGGCCGCGCGCGGCCTCGGAACGCCGGCGACGCGCGCGGCGATCATCGAAGGCCTGCTGAACGAGAAATACATCTATCGCGACGGCCGCGAATTGGTGCCCACGGCCAAGGCATTTTCGCTGATGGTCCTGCTGCGGGGCCTGGGCGTGCCCGAGCTGTTTTCGCCGGAACTGACGGGCGACTGGGAACGCCGGCTGGCGCAGATGGAAAGGGGCCAGCCCACGCGCGAGGACTTCATGGTCGAGATCGTGCAGATGACCGAAGCATATCGTCGGCCAGGCCAAGGGCTTCGAGAGGGACACGATACCCGGCGACTTCGGCAAGCTCGACGTTCCCGTGCCCGGGCGGCGGCGAAGTGCACGAGAACTACAAGGTTCCAGTGCCAGAACTGCGACTTCTCGATGTGGAAGATCATCGCCGGCCGCCAGCTCGAACTCACCGAAGCTCAGACCCTCCTGCGCGACAAGGCCGTCGGTCCGCTGACGGCTTTGCGGCAAGCTGGGCCGGCCCTTCTCGGCGAACATCAAGCTCACCGATACGTTCGAAGCGCAGTTCGACTTCGGCCAGTCCAACGGCGACGACGAAAACGCGGAGGCGCCTGACTTCAGCGGACAGACGCCGCTGGCCCGTGCCCGAAGTGCGGCAGCAACTGTTGGAGGAGCCCAACGCGTATATCTGCGAGAAGGCCACCGGTCCGCGCAGCGCGCGCACCTGCGACTTCCGTTCCGGGCGCATGATCTGCAGCACGGTCGACCGCAGAGGAGAAGTTAAGGCAAGACTGACCATGTGTTCGTGCGTATGCACGGCCGTTCCAGGCTTATCAAGCGACGGCAAGATCATTGACTCGAGATGCGTGCCGAAGGCTGGCGCTAAGCCCGCTGCAAAAAAACGCGCCGCCAGGTAGCGGCATTGGGCCCGACCGACTTACCGGGACAGGCGCGAATGCACAATATACGCCCAGGTCACCGCCCATTGCCACGGTGGGATAAAAATGTGCTGACCATTCACCAGCGGCTTAATCTACCTGCACCTGAGCCGAGCGCCCTCGATCGGCAGCGCTGATGGGTCGCTCACGATGCGATTGAGCTGTTCGGGATCCTGCTGCGCCTTTCACCGCCGGGGGCGCTGCTCACGACAAGGAGCTCAGGTAGTCCAAAGCGGGCTTATGGCGGAAGCCGCGTTCCAGCGCCCTCCCGAGGGCCGTCGAGGTCTCTGCAAGCCGAGTACTGCTGCAACCGGCCCACTGGCGTCGGTCTGGGGTTCGCGTCAACGCTTTCGGCTGCAATCGCGAAAAGGCGCTGAACAAGGTGATCGACCTTCGGCACAACGACCAATACGCGCTGCTCAACTCACCATGAAGTTGCCGGCGCTGTATCGCGTGCCCGGGCCGGTGGCGATCGAGTTCCACAAGGCCTCTCTTCCAGCAAGTCCTGATGAAGATTGCGGGGCTGAAAAGCGTTGTTTCAGCTTTCCGCGTATGATCACCGCGTATAGTCGGCGTCCCCGAACCTGCGAAGTTGTCGGTGCTCATAATCATCCACGGCGCCAGCCGTTCGGGCTCCCTTTTTCGCACGTAGATGCAGAAAGTCGAGCGCGATCTGCTTCGCCGCGCGCTCTTGCTCGGGCGCCGCTCAAACGTCAGCGAGTCCCTGCATACCAGACCGCGCGTTGGGCGTGGGGCGAATCCTGCGCGACTTCCTGAAGGATCATCGCGCCGACGGCCACGATTTTACGTCGCCCGCGGTCTGGTTAGAAGCGGTCCAACGTGGTCGCTTCGTCACTTCGCCATGACAGCCGCGCCGCAAGGTTTTTACCTTCGCGTATCAGTGACCACCACTTCGGTAGCGTCGATCGCCTTGACAGGTTACGCGCCCTTAACTCTTCGCGATCGCCATCCAAGGCAAGAGTGGCAAGTAGGCACGTTGCGCGATGCATATCGCGTCGCGCATAATTCGACCGCCATCCAACATTGTGGCGACAGTTCGATTACGTATAATCGCGCAGTTCGCAGGATCCGCGTCGGGCGATGACGAACGCCGCGGTGCGCGAGCGAGATCTTGTGCTTCGTGCACGCCCCAGATCACGTCGAACGCGTCGCGCATGATGCGGTCCAGGCGCTGGTTGATTTCTTCCTCGCCCAGAAGAAGCTGAGAAATCCTGACCCATTCGAAGTAGCTGACGGTGACGCTGCCGGCGTTGGCGGATCACGTCGGGAATCACCAGGATGCCTTTGCGTGGAGCATGTCGTCGGCCGCCGGCGTGGTCGGGCCGTTGGCGCCTTCGACGACGACCGCGTGGATCTTGCGCGCGTTGCACTGCTGATCTGGCCTCGAGCGCCGCGGGGATCAGGAACTCGACTCGATGCCCCAGAAGCCGTGGCGAGAACCTCGGCGCCCGGGGAAATCTCTCGACCCGCCGGTGCGTCCACGCCTGCAGGCAGGTGGGTCCATCCCGCCGCCGGCGTAGATGGTCCCGGTGTGGTCCGATGTGATCTTCGGCGCCCGCGTCGGCGAACAGCCGTGCGGCGACGCCGCCCACGTTGCCGAATCCCTGCACGGTGACGCGCGCGCCGACGATCTCGATTCCCAGCCGCCGCGCGGCTTCGCCGCTCATCACGAACACGCCGTGGCCCGTCGCGTCGTGCCGGCCCAGGCTGCCGCCCAGCGAAATGGGCTTGCCCCAGGTCGCGCGAGTCACGCGGATGCCACCCTTGGCCCCGCCGCAGCACATTGACCGCGGCGTTCTTGATCGACATCCACGCCCAGCGCCATCACCTCCGAGAGCGTCACGTCCTGGTGGAAGCGCACGCCGCGCCCGGGCCCCGGCGAGAGGTTGTGCTGGACGCGATAGCCTTCGAAGTGCGTCACTGTGCCGTTGTCCAGCGCGATCGGCACGTCGACGATCAGGGATCCGCTTTAGCGCCGGTATGTCTGACCAGCGCGAGAGCGATCCCAGGTAAAGCGACGCGGTCGACTGTTGGAGAAAGGTCCCCACGGGCCCAGATGGCTGGCATCCAGGTAGGAGGGAATGGAAGAGGTCCGGTCGAGCATGTTGACTCTTTGAGAGGTTGGTCGCCGATGCCCGCGGTTCGCGCGGCGCGGTGAATCCCGGCGATCTGGCGATCCTCCTGCAGAGTTTCCGGCAACTAGCGAAGACGGACTGATTTACGCCCAATGCGCCGCGCCGCATTGGGCTGGATCAATCGCCCGCGCCCCGGTGCTTCGCCGGCGGCCCGCCCCGGCTCAGGCCGCCAGAAAGCCCTCGAGTCGTCCGCCCATGAATGATGCACTCGGCATCCGCCATGATGCGTCGATCAGTTCCTTCACGGTCGGAACGTCGTGGATCAGTCCGACGACCATGCCGCAGCTCCATGCGCCGGCGTCCATCGTCGCCGTCGATCATGACCTTCGGGATAGACGCCCGCGACCTGCTCGTGGATGTCATCGAATCTTGAGCTTGGCGCCCTTTCGCGTTCGATCTCCAGCAGGTGGTCGACGGCCTTAAGCTTCAGCACCCGCTCGGTATTGCGGATGGCGCGCATCACCAGGCGCGTGTCGAGTTCGGAGGCCGCCACCAGCGCCTTCTTGACGTTGTCGTGCACCGGGGCTTCCCTGGTCGCGATGAAGCGCGTACCCATGTTGATGCCGGCCGCGCCCATCGCCAGCGCCGCCACCAGGCTGCGGGCGTCGGCCATGCCGCCGGACGCCACGAACGGGATCTTCAGCTCTTCGGCCGCGCGCGGCAGCAGGATCATGTTCGGCACGTCGTCTTCGCCGGGATGGCCACCGCATTCGAAGCCGTCGACGCTCACCGCGTCGCAGCCGATCGCTTCCGCCTTCAGCGAGTGACGGACCGACGTGCATTTATGGATGACCTTGATGCCGGCGGCCTTGAGCGTCGGCATGTACTGCTCGGGGCTGCGCCCGGCGGTTTCGACCGCCTTGACCCCGCCTTCCCTGATCGCAGCGATGTATTCCGGATAGGGCGGCGCGGTGAACGCGGGCAGGAAGGTCAGGTTCACGCCGAACGGCTTGTCGGTCATGTCCTGGCACCGCGCAATTTCCTTGGCGAGCAGTTCCGGGCGTGCGCTGCGTCAGGCCGGTGATGATGCCGAGGCCGCCGGCGTTGGAGACCGCGGCAGCGAGCTCAGCGAAGCCGACATAGTGCATGCCGCCCTG
>JADKEV010000073.1 GCA_016717855.1 Betaproteobacteria bacterium | reverse complement strand
TCTTGAGCGCGTCGAGCGAGTACCTTGCGCGCCTGGTAGTCGCGATAGCCCGTCTCGACGATATCAGTGTATTCCTGCAGCTGCTTCGGCACCGGCTGCATCAGTTGCAGGACGCGGAGCCGGATCCTCCCGGAGTCGGCAAGATTGACCGGTACGACTGGCGCGCAAAGACCAGGCCCTGCTCAACCTTCGAATCGAGGCTGGTGGTGGACTGTTGCATTCGCGCGCGCCGTATGGCCGCGGCCGCCACCGGCTCCGGACGCATGGCCGCAAGCGTGCTGGCCGCGAACCCCAGGACGTTGCCGCGCTGGTCGAACAGCGCGGCTTCGCCGATGCCCGCCTGTTCGCGCAACCGGTTCAGCCGCAGCGACAGCGCCGCAGAATCCGCCTCCGCCAGCGTGACCGCCATCTGCTGGCCCTTTTTTTCCAGGTCCTGCAGCAGGTACTCGAGGGCGTTGCGGCCAAGCTGCATTCCGCCGTCGAGCGCGCGATCGACCTTGACGTTGAACCACGACTCGATGCTGTTGCCCAGGAAGGTGACCGATACGCCATACCAGCGCCTGGCAGAAATCGCCATCAGGGCGAACAGCCCGACCAGGCGCAGCGCGAGCCTGGCGCCGAACACGCCGTTGCGCCAGTTGCGCAACAACCGCCAGAATTCACGGCCCACTAGCAGCACGAGCTTGCAGCGACAATCAGGCCGTTCAATATCACCAGTACCTTCAGCTGCTGCGCGAAGTGCTCGTCGTTGGCGCTGGCGGTGGCGAGGAGGAAGAGCGACACGCCGCCCAGGCAGCCGACGACCAGCAGAAGGTAGCGCAGCACCCGGGTCGCCCGCGGGCTCATGGCGTGAAACTCCAGCGCACCCACTCCGCATGCAGGCTCCAGTCGCGCGGGGTCAAAACGCTGATCTGGAATGGCTTGAGCAGTAGCGTCGTGTCCAGGCGCAGGCGCGGCGGCTTCATACCGGGCGCCCTTGAATAGCGCCGACTTGTCTACGACGTTGCGACCTTCACCGTGAGATCACCACGTGGGCCTCTTCGACGGTCGGCAGGTTCTGGTAGAACGCGCCGCCGGTCGAGAGTCGGTAGTGGCGGGTCAGCGCATTGTAGGAAGGCGATAGCTGAGGTACTGGTGGCCACCGCTTTGGTATCGATCCAGTACCAGCGCGAAGCTGCAACAATTCGAATTCGAGGACGAAGTAAAGGCGGAACCCCGCGCACGATCGCCTCCTCGAGCGTCGCATTGAGAGCCGAAGGTTCGACATAGGCGTCGAGCACATGATGATCACCCTCGAGCTGCCAGCTCCGCCGAGCGTACCGGGATGGTGTCGGTCATTACCAGCGGCGCCCAGACCCGTCGGAAATGCAGAGCGCAAGGCGAAGAAGCAGCATGAGTCGCATGGGGCAGTATAAGAACATCACCACTTTCAGCAGCGCGTGAAGAAACTTTCGTCATGATTGTCTTCCCCGGTCCGCCCGCCGGCAGGAGCTGCCCGTCGCCCGATGCTGCGGGCCGTCGGGTCAGATTGTGCAAAAAACAACGGATGGCGTGTGATACCTGCCCAGGAAGGACAAGACCGGCGCTTCGTTCTCCTCCGCTGAACCAGAACCGCGTCGTGTAGAAAACCGACCGCCTGGAGTCGCCCCGGACCGTTATTCGAGAAATACGTCACTGCTGCCGCGGAACTGTGCGACGTCGCCGGCCCGGCGCAGCCGCTTTACGTCGGGATGGCGCCTGATCACGCCCGAGGCCGTGCACGGCACGTCGACGAGCACGCCTGATCCAAATTCAAGCGCGTCCCACCACGAGTCCAGGTTCGCCGCATCGACGCCATCCGCGTCATGGGCGGAGAGGCCGAACCGCGCCAGATTCTCCCAGATCTTCCCCAGCCGGCGATTGTCGCGATCAGGCGCGATCATCGCACCGGGCGCCCTCGAGAATGTGCGTCGTCTTGCCGCCGGGCGCGGCACTGCGCGTCCAGCACCCGCATCCCATCCTCGGCGCCGAAGCACGGCGCCGCCAGCTACGCGCCGTAGTCCTGCACCGACACCCTGCCTTCGACCGTCGGGCAGGGCAAGGACGTTGCGCGAGTCCTCGACGACGATGCCGTCCGTGCCTATCGCCCGGCAGGCGATTCCCGCCAGAGCGTAGGCGCGCATCTCCCCGTCGCGCAGGCACTTGCGCCGGTTCACCCGCAACGTCAGCGGCGGGCGCGAATTGCCCGCCTGCAGGATGTCGCCCCAGCGGTCCGGGTGCTCCTTGCGCACCAGGTCGATCCACCACTGCGCATGGGAGTATCGCGCCTCCTCGTTGGCGGGCGGCTGCGCATCGAAGCGTGGCGCGGTTGCGCAGATAATGGCGAAGCACCGCGTTGACCAGCCCCTTGGCTGACGTGACCCCCTGAGCAGGCACGCGGCGTCGACCGCGATTGCTCACCCGCGTGCGCGGCCAGGCTGCTGTGCTGCAACTGGTAGACCGCCCAAGAGCAGTGCTTCGAGCCGCGGGTCAGTGGCCGGGCGCGTCAGCAGGGACGCACCAGCGCGCAGCGGCCCCAGGTGTTGCAGCGTCCGTAGCAGAGTTCCTGCGTCAGCGCCTTGCCTTGCGCGTCGAGATCCCGCCGCACGCGACCAGGCCTGCCCGGGGGAGCTGTCGAGCGTGCGGCCGGTCAGCACGCGGGTGATGACCTGGGCGGCGATTGCTTGTACGGTTTTCATGGGTGCAAGAGTTACACCGTCCGCAAGAGGGACAGCGTTCATTGAATTGGAGATGTCGGCGGCTATCTCACTACCGTCGCGTACAGTCGCGCGATACGCTCCGTGGTCGGAGGGATGCGTTGCAAACAGGCCGCGGATCCGCCGCCGAGAGCGGTTGATGATCATCATCTGCGCCGTCGCGGGATGCGCCTCCGCAGTCTCCATGGGCAATCCCTGCGCATACCGCTCGATCTTGGCCAGCGCATCGGCAGGCGCCCTGGGGTCGCCTGAGATCTCCGCACCACCGCGATCGGCGTCGAACTCGCGGGCCCGGGGAAATCGCCATCTGCAGGCATGGCCGCGATCAGGGGCGAGGATCATCACCACGATGGACGCGATCGGATTGATGCCGCCGCCTCGCCGTCGCGGCGGTGCGCCGAACCCCGACATGAACCAGCCCAGCGACGAAATGGCGCCGGCGATCAGAAAGCGGTGATGGTGGAGGTCGGGATGTCGCGGTTCTTCACGCGTGAGGTTCGTGCGCAGACACCCGCCTCGTTCGCGCGTCGTCAGCGACACAGGACGCCGGTGGTCACCGCGACGGCAGCGTGATCGGATTGCGGCCCGTGGCGAACGCATTGGGTTGCGGCCTCGTCGATCGCCACCTTGATGGGCATCCCTGCGTTCCGCACCAGTTCCTGGACCAACCCCGCCAGACCTGCGAGCGCCGAGCCGTCGACTTCCTGCGCGTTGGCATCCGGAGCACCATGCTGTCCGAGAACCGGTAGGCCCAGAGATTGGTGCCCGCGCCGATGAGCAGCGCGAACAGCATGCCCCCTGGCCTCCGCCGAGTATGCCGCCGACCACGCCGAAGACAGAGGCCATGATCGCCGCCATCAATGGCATTCCGGTCTTCGAACAGTTTCCCGCAACCGTCGTTGACTCCTTTGCTTGCCGCCGTGGTGAAGCGCCGCGAGGCCTGGCGCGTCGTGCTCAGCGTGCGGGACTTAGATGGCCCGACCCGGGGAAAATTCAAGTGCCGAAACTGCGCCCGGCGAAATCCGGGCGGCCATTGGCGTACACGGTGCCCGTCATCCGCCGTCCGCCCGCCGGCTGGACTTACGTCGAGCGCGATGGACTCGCCGTTGCCGCACGCCGCCTGCAGCTTGCTCTCGCGCATGAGGATTTGCCCCGGTGAAGCACCCGGCGCCGCGGCGCCAGAGTGCGCAACGCCAGACCTTGGAAGCGCGGCACCGTCTAGTCGTCGTGAATGCGCCCGGCGCCGGATTGAAGGCGCGGACCTGGCGCACGAGTTCCTCCGCGCCGCGCGTCCAGACGATGCGCGCTTCCTCCTTGTCCAGCGCTTTGGCGCGTACCGCGTAATTCCTCTCCTCGCTTTGCGGCGTCGCCACCAGTCGCCCGTCTCTCGACCACTGCCAGTGCCTCGACGATGTCCGCAGCGCCGACGGCAACCAGCCTGTCGTGCACGACGCCAGCGCTATCCTCGCCGCCGGTCGCGACCGGGTGGCGCGAAACGACGGGCCGGTGTCGGGCCCGGCATCCATGCGCATCACACGGATCCCGGTCTCGGTGTCGCCCGCGAGTAGTAGCGCGCTGGATGAGCGCCGCCCGCGCCAGCGCGGCAGCAACGGCGCGTGAATGTTGAGGCAGCCGTGACGCGGATGATCGAGCACGGGCTCGGGCAGGATCAGGCCGTAGGCGGCGACCACCATGACGTCCGCCGCGCGACGGCCAGCAACGCGCCCGCTGCTCGTGGCCGCGGAGCCGTTCCGGCTGGTGAACCGGCACGCCGTGGTTGGCGGCGACGCCATTGACCGGGCCCAGCGTCAGATGCTGGCCGCGTTCCCGCGGCCCGAGTCGGGCTGGGTGAGCACCAGCGGCACCGCATAGCCGGCGGCGAGGATCGCCTCCAGCGCGCGCGCGGCAGGTTCCGGCGATGCCGGCGAAAACGCACCCGCATCGCCCTAACCGACCAGCCGCTGGCGTTTTTTGCTTTGCTTTTCAGGCGTTGCTGCTTGAGCGACGAAAGATACTCGACGAACCTTGCCGATCAGATGGTCCATTTCGTGCTGGACGCAGACCGCGAGCAGGCCGTCGGCATCGCGCTCGAACCACTGTCCGTCGTAGCCCAGCGCGCGGAACCGGATGCGGGCGGGGCGCCGGACGCGGTCGAAGTATCCGGGCACGGACAGGCAGCCCTCCTCGTTCTCGTCCTCGCCCTCGGCGAGACAGGATTTCCGGTTGATCAGCGTCAACAACTCACTCTTGGTTTCGGCATACGTCGATGACGATGATCCGTTTGTGGACATCGACCTGCGTGGCGCTGCGAGGCCGACGCCGGGCGCCGTGTACATGGTCTCGGCCGGGTCACGGACGAACTGCCGGATCTCCGGCGTAACGGCAGCGACCGGCGCGGCAATCTTGTGCAGGCGCGGGTCCAGGTGCTCGAGAATGTTCAGCAGAGCCATCAGTAGCTTATCGAAGCGTCCGTTTTTCCCAACAGGGCCACAAGCCCGCGGCCCCCGTAGTCGGGTGGAAACTTGCCAAATGCATAAACAACATGCAGAATCCACCGCAAAGCGTTATTTTGCGGTGAAATTCCTGAAACACAAGAGTTTTGCCGCCGCCACCGAGTTAGGGGCTGCCATGAAAGTGAATTTTAACACACCGGTTTCGCTGTTTTTGGCGGCGGCTCTCGCAGTTGCCGCGCTCACGGCGCACGCCCAGACGCCCGCCCGACAGCCCGCCGCACAACCGGCGGGTGCGCCGCTCCAGCTCGCCGACAACGCGCCGACGCGCTATGTGGTCAAGAAGGGCGACACGTTGGGTCGATCGCCGGACGCTTCATGAAGAGCCCCTGGAAATGGAACGAGCTCTGGCGGATGAAGAGGGACCAGATCAAGAACCCCACAGGATCTACCCGGGCGACGTTCTGGTGCTGACCACGGGCGCCGATGGCCAGCCGCAGCTCTCACTCGAGCCGAAGCCGGAAGAGCGGCCCACCGTGCGACTCTCGCCGCAAATCAGGACGACCCCGATCGACAGCGACGCCATCGCCTCGATCCCGCCGGCGATCATCGATCCTTTCCTGACCAAGCCGCTGGTCGTCGAGCCGAACGGGCTGGAAGGCGCCCCCAAGATCATCGGCGGGGCGGATGGACGAGTGGTGCTCTCCGCCGGCAACAAGATCTATGTGCTTGGGATCGGCGAAAAGGACGGTCCGAGCTGGCAGATCTATCGTCCTGGGCGGCCGCTCTCCACACCAGGGAAGCCGGAGATCCTGGGTTACGAAGCCGACTATCTGGGCGATGCCGTCATCGACAAGGTCGCCGAGGTATCGACCCTGACCATAGTGAACTCCCGCAAGGAGATCGTGGTCGGCGACCGGCTCGTCCCGGTTCCCAAGGAGCGCATCGTCAACTACCCCCCGCATGCGCCAGACAAGGCGGTCGACGGCCAGATTATCGGTTTGCCCACGAGCCTGATCGAAAGTGGCCGCGACGCGGTTGTCACGCTCGACGTGGGGACGCGGGACGGCATGGAGATCGGCCACGTGCTTGCGATCCACCACGACCCGGGCACCGTGGACGTCTGGGACAGAAAACCAAGTACTTCAACCAGCCCGCGAGCCGGCCGGTGCAGTTGCCGCAAGAACGCATCGGACTCGCTTTCGTGTTCCGCGTGTACGAGAAGGTTTCCTACGCCTTGGTGCTCAACTCGAGCAAGCAGGTCGTGCTGGGCGACCGCGTGAAGAAACCGTAGCGGCCTGCCTGAACCTCCACCGCGCTCCGCATCGCGCGCACCTTCATGACGCCTGACGAGCGGCTGCGCGCCTGGGTCAACCTCGCGGCGGCCGAAGGCCTGGGCAACCGCAATCTGCATGCGCTGCTGTCCGCTTTCGGTTCGCCCGAGGCGGTGCTCGATGCGTCGGCGGCCGAGCTGGAACAGCACGTGCCGGCCCGGATAGCGCGCGCCATAAAGAGCGGCGGCGAAGGGGCGGCGGCCGCTCCGGCGCTCGCCTGGGCCAGCCTGCCGGGCAATCATCTGCTGACCTGGGACGACCCGGATTACCCGAAGGCACTGCTCGACATCGGCGACGCGCCGGCGCTCCTGTATTACAAGGGCCGGCGCGAGCTGCTGAACGCGCCCGCCATCGCGATGGTCGGGAGCCGCAACGCGTCTCCAGCAGGGATCAGGACCGCAGAGGAGTTTGCCGAAGCGCTTGCCGCCGCCGGGCTGACAATCGTCAGCGGCCTGGCGCTCGGCATCGACGCGGCCGCGCACCGCGGCGGCCTGCGCGCAGGACCGCGCGGGGGTTCCACCATCGCGATCATCGGCACCGGTGTCGACCGTGTCTACCCGCCGCGCAATCGTGACATCGCACATCAACTGGCGGAGCAGGGCGGCATTTTGTCGGAGTTCCCGCTCGGCACGCCGCCCGCCGCCGGGAACTTTCCCCGGCGCAACCGGTTGATCAGCGGCCTCGCCCGAGGCGTGCTGGTCGTCGAAGCGGCGCTCGGCAGCGGCTCGCTGATCACCGCGCGGCTGGCGGGCGAACAAGGTCGCGACGTGTTCGCGATTCCCGGTTCGATTCACTCCCCTTTTTCCAAAGGTTGCCACAAGCTGATCAAGGATGGCGCCAAACTCGTCGAGACGGCGCAGGACGTGCTCGAAGAACTCTGCTGGCCCAACGTGGTCACAGCCGCCGCCGCACCCCCGACAGGACATGGCGCAGACGGCGACGCGCTCGCACTACTGACGGCACTTGGTTTCGACCCTGCGACGCCCGACGAACTGTGCGCCCGGCTCGGTTGGGCGGCCGACCGCGTCAGCGGGCTGCTGGTCCAACTCGAACTGGCGGGAAAAGTAGCGCAAACTCCGGGCGGCAGGGTACAACGCATGACTTGAATCAAACTCCGGGGAGATTTTCTCCTTGCGCACGACCGCCAGACTTCTTTATCATCTGCGGCTCGCCTTCTCCCACCGTACGCATCGACCGGGAACTCCCTAATGGGCAAAGCCCTCATCATTGCCGAAAAACCCTCCGTCGCAGCGGACATCGCCCGCGCGCTTGGCGGCTTCACCAAGAAGGATGACTATTTCGAAAACGACGAATTCGTGCTGTCGTCGGCGATCGGCCACCTGCTGGAAATCGGCATGCCCGAGGAGGAGGAGGTCAAACGCGGCAAGTGGACTTTCACGCATCTGCCGGCCATTCCGAGCAAGTTCGCGCTCAAGCCGATCGAGAAGACCGAAGCCCGGCTGAAGCTGCTCAACCGCCTGCTCAAGCGCAAGGACGTCGATGCGCTGGTCAACGCCTGCGACGCGGGCCGCGAAGGCGAGTTGATATTCCGGCACATCGTCCAGAACGCCAAGGCGAAGCAACCGATACGGCGCCTGTGGCTGCAGTCGATGACGCCCGCAGCGATCCGCGACGGCTTTGCGGCGCTGCGCCCCGACAAGGAACTGCTCCCGCTGGCCGACGCCGCGCGCTGCCGTTCAGAGGCCGACTGGATGGTCGGCATCAACGGCACCCGCGCGATGACCGCCTTCAATTCGCGCGACGGGCGGATTCCAGCTCACCACCGTCGGGCGCGTGCAGACGCCGACGCTGGCCATCCTGGTCGAGCGCGAGGACAAAATCAAGCGTTTCGTTTCCCGGCCCTACTGGGAGGTCCATGGCGTGTTCGGCGCCAAGGCCGGCGAGTATCCGGGGCGCTGGTTCAACGAAAAGTTCAAGAAGACCGACGACGACGACGAGCATTCGCGCGCCGAGCGGCTGTGGGACGAGGCGAAGGCGGCCGAGATCTCGGCGAGGTGCACGGGCAAGCCGGGTATCGTCACCGAAGAGTCCAAGCCGTCGACGCAGAGCCCGCCGCTGCTCTACGACCTGACCAGCCTGCAGCGCGAGGCCAACGGCCGCTTCGGGTTTTCCGCCCGGACCACGCTGTCGCTCGCGCAGGCGCTGTACGAAAAACACAAAGTGCTGACCTATCCGCGGACCGATTCGCGGGCGCTGCCCGAGGACTACCTGCCGACGGTCAAGAAGACGCTCGAAGCGCTGAAGGACAGCAACGCCTACCACGGCCCGGCGAAGAAGATCCTGGACGAGAAGTGGGTCAAGCCCAACCGGCGCATCTTCGACAACAGCAAGATTTCCGATCACTTCGCCATCATCCCGACGCTGCAGCCGCCGAAATCGCTGAACGAGATCGAGCAGAAGCTCTACGACCTGGTGGTCAAGCGCTTCCTCGCGGTGTTCTATCCCGCCGCGGAGTTCCTGAACACCACGCGCATCACGCGGGTCGAGGGCGAGCCCTTCAAGTCCGAGGGCAAGGTGATGGTGAACGCGGGCTGGCTCGCGGTCTACGGCAAGGAAGTGCAGGGCGAGGACGACGCGGCGAACCTGGTGCCGGTCGAACCCAAGGAAAAGGTGAAGACCAGATCCATCGAGGTCAAGGCGCTCGCGACCAAGCCCCCGGCGCGCTTCAACGAAGCGACGCTGCTCTCGGCGATGGAAGGCGCGGGCAAGCTGGTCGACGACGAGGAATTGCGCGCTGCCATGGCGGCGCGCGGGCTGGGCACGCCGGCGACGCGCGCGGCGATCATCGAAGGCCTGTTGAACGAAAAGTACATGTACCGCGACGGCCGCGAACTGGTGCCCACAGCCAAGGCGTTTTCGCTGATGGTACTGCTCCGCGGGCTGGGCGTCCCCGAACTGTTCTCGCCGGAACTGACCGGCGACTGGGAGTACCGGCTGGCGCAAATGGAAAAGGGCCAGCTCACGCGCGAGGAGTTCATGGCCGAGATCGTGCAGATGACGAAGCACATCGTCGGCCAGGCCAAGGGGTTCGAGAGCGACACGATACCCGGCGACTTCGGCAAGCTCGATGTTCCCTGCCCCAAGTGCGGCGGCGAAGTGCATGAGAACTACAAGAAGTTCCAGTGCCAGAACTGCGACTTCTCGATGTGGAAGATCATCGCCGGCCGCCAGCTCGAGCTCACCGAAGCCCAGACCCTGCTGCGCGACAAGGCCGTCGGTCCGCTGGACGGATTTCGCAGCAAGCTCGGCCGGCCCTTCTCGGCGAACATCAAGCTCACCGACACGTTCGAAGCGCAGTTCGACTTCGGCCAGTCGAACGGCGACGACGAAAACGCGGAGGCGCCCGACTTCAGCGGGCAGACGCCGCTGGGCCCGTGCCCGAAGTGCGGCAGCAACGTGTTCGAGGAGCCCAACGCGTACATCTGCGAGAAGGCCACTGGTCCGCGCAGCGCGCGCACCTGCGACTTCCGTTCGGGACGGATGATCCTGCAGCGCACGGTCGAGCGGGCGCAGATGGAGAAGCTGCTTGCCTCGGGCAAGACCGACCTGCTGCAGTTCGTGTCGGCGCGCACGCGCCGGCCGTTCCAGGCTTACCTGGTGCGCCAGCCGGACGGCAAGATCGGCTTCGAATTCGAGAAGCGCGCGCCGAAGGCTGAAGGCGCCAAGCCCGCCGCAAAAAAACGCGCGGCCGCCAGGTAGCGGCATGCCATTCCGACCACGTTTCCTGCACGCCGGGACGGCGCGAAGGGTCGCATGACGCGCAGCCTCCAGGTCACCCCGCCCAGCCGCTACACGGTGGGTTTTCTGTACGTGCTGACCATTCTGTTCAGCGGCTTTTTTGTCTACCTGCACCTGAGCTCGAGCGCGGGCCTCGATCCGGAAAAGGCGCGCACGCAGCTGATGGGCCTGCTCACGATGCTGGGGATGCTGATGCTGGCGTTCGCGGGGATCCTGTTCGCGCTCAATCGCCGGGCGCTGCTGCTCACGGACAAGGAGCTCATAGTCCGCGCGGGCTTTTACGGGCGGACGCTGCCGCGCTCCAGCCTGCGCCCCGAGGCCGCGCTCGAGGTCTCGCTGCTCGAGTACCGCGAACTCGGCCCACTCTGGCGCACCAATGGCATCGGTCTGCCGGGGTTCAAGGCGGGCTGGTTCCGGCTGCGCAATCGCGAAAAGGCGCTGGTACTGCTGACCGACCCCTTCAAGGTCACGTACCTGCCGACCAGCGAAGGCTACGCGCTGCTGATCTCGACGAACGCGCTGCTCGCGGCGTTGCGCGAGGCATCCGCGCTGCAGGCGACGACGACGCCGCCTGCGTATCGACTCTAGCGCCCTCGGCACGCCCCGGTCGCGTCGAAGGCGTCCCGCATGATGCGAAGTTGTCGGTGCTCGTTGATCATCATCCCGACGCCAGCAAAAGCTCGAACAGGGCCTGTTCTTCGCGCCGCCATGCAGGGGGGGGGGGGGGGGCGGGGGGGGGGCCCCCCCCGGGCCCGGGCCCCCGCCCCCCCCCGGCCCCCCCCGGCCCCCCCCGGCCGCCCGGGGGGGGCCCCCCCGGGGGGCGGGGGGGGGCCCCCCCGGCCGGCCCCCCGGGGGGGGCCCGGGGGCCCCCCCGGGGCGGCCCCCCCCCCCCCCCGGGGCGGGGGGGGCGGGGCGGGGGGGGGCCCCCCGGGGGCCCGGGCCCCCCGGGGGGGGCGCCCCCCCCGCCCGCGGGCCCCCCCCCCCCCCCCCGGGGGCCCCCCCCCCGGGGGGGGCCCCCCGGCCCCCCCCCCCCCCCCCCCCCCCCCCCGCCCCGGGGCGCCCCCGCCCCCGGCCCCCCGCCCCCCCCCCCCCCCCCCCCCCCCCCCGCGGCCGGCGCCCCGGGCCCCCCGCCCGCGGCCGCCGCCCCCCCCCGCCCGCCGCCGCCGCCCCCGGCCCGCCCCCCCGCCCCCCCCCCCCCCCCCCCCGCCCCCCGCCCGGGGCCCGCCACCCCCCCCCCGGGGCCCCCCCCCCCCGGCCCCCCCCCCCGCCCCCGCCCGGGGCCCCCCCCCCCCCCCGGGGGGGGGGCCCCCCGGCCCCCCCCCCGCCCCGGCCCCCCGCCCGGCGGGGCGCGGGCCCCCCCCCCAAGCGCCAAACCCCCCCCCTAGCTGACCGTGACGCCGCCCGCGTTGGCGATCACGTCGGGAATCACCAGGATGCCCTTGTCGTGCAGCATGTCGTCCGCGGCCGGCGTGGTCGGTCCGTTGGCGCCTTCGACGACGACCCTGGCGCGGATCTTCTGCGCGTTGCGTTCGTTGATCTGGCCTTCGAGTGCGGCGGGGATCAGGAACTCGGTCTCGACGCCCCAGAACTCCTCAGTGGCCAGAACTTCAGCGCCCGGAAAATCCTTCACCCCGCCGGTGCGGTCCACATGCGCCTGCAGCAACCGCGTGTCCAGCCCGCCGCCGGCGAAGATGGTCCCGGTATGGTCCTGCACCGCGATGATCTTCGCGCCCGCGTCGGCGAACAGGCGCGCCGCAACGCCGCCCACGTTGCCGAAGCCCTGCACGGTGACCCGCGCGCCGGGGATCGGGATGCCCAGCCGCCGCGCGGCCTCGCCGCTCATCACGAACACGCCGTGGCCGGTCGCGTCGTGCCGGCCCAGGCTGCCGCCCAGCGAGATGGGCTTGCCGGTGACCACGCCGGTCGCCGTCTTGCCGTGATTCATCGAGTACGTGTCCATCATCCACGCCATCACCTGTTCGTTGGTGTTGACGTCGGGCGCCGGAATGTCGGTTTGCGGGCCGATGAGCAGATTGATTTCGCTGGTGTAGCGCCGGGTCATACGCTCGAGGCGTCGCCCATCGTCCGGTCGCGCGGGTCGACACGGATCGCCGCCCTTAGCGACCGCGCGTAGGGCACGTTCACGGCCGCGTTCTTGATCGACATCCACGCAGCCAGCGCCATCACTTCGGGAAGCGTCACGTCCTGGTCGAAAACGGACGCCGCCCTTGCCGGTCCGCGCGAGAGGTTGTGCTGCCACCCGATAACCTTCGAAGTGCGTGACGGAGCCGTCGTCGAGCGCGATGGGCACGTCGACGATCAGGGGATCCGCTTCGGCCGCTTCAGCGTCTCGACCCAGCGCGAGAGCGATCCCAGGTAGGGCGTGACGCGATCGACCTTCCTGGAGAACATCCCCACGGGCCCAGATGGTTGGCATCCAGGTAGGAGGGAATGGAAGAGGTCCTGTCGAGCATGATGACTCCTTGAAAGGTTGGTCGCCGATGCCTGCGGCTCGCGTTTGCGCGGTGAATCCCGCGACTTGGCGATCCTCTTGCAGGATTTCCGGCAGCGTGCGAAGACGGACCGATTTTACGCCCTATGCGCCGCGCCGCATTGGGCTGGATCAACTGCCCGCGCCCCCGGTACTTCGCCGGCGGCCCGCTCCGACTCAGGCCAACAGAAAGCCCGCGAGTCGTCCGCGAATGATGTCCTCGGCTTCGCGCATGATGCGATCGATCAGTTCCCGCACCCACGCATCGTCGTGGATGAGTCCGGCGACCATGCCGCACGACCATGCGCCGGCGTCCATCGTTCCTTCCTTCATGATGCGTGGATAGACGCCCGCAACCTCGCCCATGATGTCCTCGGGCGGGTTCGCGCCAGCGCTCTCGCGCTCCTTTTCCAGCAGCCGGTCGACCGCGCTGTTCCGCAGCACGCGCTCGGTGTTGCGCAGCGAGCGCATGATGAGCCGCGTGTCGAGCTCGCTCGCGGCCACGATGGCCTGCTTGACGTTCTCGTGCACCGGCGCTTCCCTGGTGGCGATGAAGCGCGTGCCCATGTTCATCCCCTCGGCTCCGAGCGCCAGCGCCGCGACCAGTGACCGGCCGTCGGCCATGCCGCCGGAGGCCACGAACGGGATCTTCAGCTCCTCGGCGGCGCGCGGCAGCAGGATGAAGTTCGGCACGTCGTCCTCGCCCGGATGGCCGCCGCACTCGAAGCCGTCGACGCTGACCGCGTCGCAGCCGATCGACTCGGCCTTGAGCGAATGGCGCACCGACGTGCACTTGTGAATGATCCTGATCCCCGCCTCGTGCATCGCGGGCAGCCACTTCTGCGGATTGTTGCCCGCGGTCTCGACGATGCGGACGCCGCCATCGATGATCGCGCGGATGTATCCGGGATAGTCGGGGGCGGTGACGATGGGCAGGAACGTGAGGTTGACGCCGAACGGTTTGTCGGTCATCTCGCGGCAGCGCCGGATCTCGTTTGCCAGCAATTCGGGCGTGCGCTGCGTGAGTCCCGTGATGATGCCGAGGCCGCCGGCGTTGGAAACCGCGGCGGCAAGTTCGGCGAAGCCGACGTAGTGCATGCCGCCCTGGATGATCGGGTGCTCGATGTTGAAGAGTTCGGTGATTCGGGGTTTCATGGTTTGCCGGTTCCTGACTGCGGGATGTTGGATTGCCGATCGAATCACTGGCGGAGAGTCACGCTCGCCCGCTCAGCCTTTCCGGGTCTCGAGCACGCCGGTGTAGAAGTGATTCAATGTCGGCGCGATGATGAGCTCGTTCACGCAGGTCCGCGCGGGCATCATGGCCACGAACAGGATCGCCCGGCCCATGTCTTCGGCCTGCACCATCCGTTCGCGCTGTTCCTTCGAGGGCGGCACCGGCCGCTTGTCGAGGATGGGCGTGGCCACTTCGCCCGGCAGCAGCGAGGTCGCGCGGATGCCGTTCACGCACTCTTCGATGTTGATCGTCTCCGACAGCGCGATCACCGCGCGCTTGGTTGCGTTATAGGCCGGGCCCGTGAGCCTGGACGGAAAGCGGCCGGCCCACGAAGAGACATTGATGATCAGACCGTCCTTCTGCGCGCGCATCGCCGGCAATACTGCATGGCAGCAATAGAACGACCCGGACAGGTTGATCGCCACCACGTCGTCCCACGCGTCGGTTGTCACAACGTCAGATTGCGCTGCGTCGCATTGCTTCCCGCGCTGTTTACAGGTATGTCAATGCGGCCGTGGGTGGCGAGAATGGACTCGGCGGCCGCCTTTCACCGCTCTCTTGTCGGAAACGTCGAGCAGGATGGCTTCGGCGCTGCCGGGCGGCGCGATGGCCCTGAGTGTGTTTTCCCGCGCTTGCGTTGGTCGCCGCCGTACGCCCGGAGATCCGACGTGCGCGCCGGCCCTGACCAGCTCGACGGCTCCGGCAGGCCGATGCCGCTGCCACCGCCGGTAATCCAGGCGACCTTTCCCCTCGATTGGCGCTCATCTCTTCTCGTGTTGGTTCTTGCGGGCCGGAATTCCGATGGATGGAAACAGTCACTGCACGAGGCCAGATCGACGGGCGCCATGCCCCCGTCAACTGCGCGTTTGCGCCGTCGGACTTCCGCCAGAGAAGAAAGAGTGCTTGAGTTTCCTGCCCGCCAAGCTGATGCGGCGATGTTTGGAATCCTCCTCAAGAAAGTGCTGAACAGGGACGTGCCGCGCCAGGATGAATCGGCCGGCGCCGGCGCGACGGCGACATTGCCGCACGCTGTACCTCGACCTGATGCAGTCCTGCCTGCAGGGCCGGATCTACCAGGACCCTTCGCTTTCCCCGGGCGGCGCAGTCGACAGTTTCGATCCGGTGAAACGCGATCTCGGCCGCGACATGCCCAGCAATGCGCACACCATGATTGGCAACCAGCGGCTGAACAACCTGCGCGTGCTGGCCGAGCACGTGGTCAGGGAAGGCGTGCCGGGCGACCTCGTCGAAACCGGCGTATGGCGAGGCGGCGCTTGCATACTCATGCGCGCGGTCCTCAAGGCATACGGCGACACCGAACGCAGAGTTTGGGTCGCCGGTTCGTTCAGGGCTTGCCGCCGCCCGATGCGGAGAATTACCCGGCGGACAAGGGTCTGAAATTCCATCCCCACAAGGAGTTGGCGGTTACCGAGGAGCAGGTCAAGGCGAACTTCGCGAAGTGCGGCCTTGCTCGACGGCCAGGTCGCGTTCCTTCCAGGGTGGTTCAAGGACACGCTGCCCACCGCGCCGATCGAGCCTGGCGCTGCTGCGCCTGGATGGCGACATGTACCAGGTCCACCATCGTCGCGCTCGACGCGCTCTATCTGAAGCTGTCGCCGGGCGGCTTCGCGATCGTCGACGACTACGGCGATGTCGAAGCCTGTCGAGCTGCTGTGACCGATTTCAGGTCAGGAAAATATCGATGAGACGATTCACGACATCGACGGGACGGGCGTTTTCTGGCAGAAAGACGCTTGACCGCGACCGGGCGGTTGCGATGACGGCCGCGGCCTCATATCATCGCTGACGCGCGG
>JADKEV010000072.1 GCA_016717855.1 Betaproteobacteria bacterium | reverse complement strand
GCGTGCCCGGCCTGCACTACGCTTCGGCTTCAATGGCGAAGGCTTCGCGCTCAACCCGGGCGTCGGCAAAACCGTGGCCGAACTGCTGGCGACCGGCACCGCCACGCCGCTGGCCGCATTCTCGATCGGGCGCTTCGCGCAAGCGAACGCGTAGTCCGTGGCTCGTAGGATAATGAAATGGACGCCTCCCGTCCGCAAACGGCATCGATGTGCCAAAGTGGAAGTTCGACCAACCACTTAGCGCGGAGGGAAGCGTCATGGGAAAGGATATCGTAGTTGGTTTGGATCTGGCAAAGAACGTGTTTCAGGTGCAGGTCAATGATGCGCAGGGCAAGAAGCTGCGGAGCAAGAAGCTGAAGCGCAGCGAGGTGATGGAATTTTTTGCGCAGTTGCCGCCGAGCCTGGTGGGGATGGAGGCCTGCGGTGGTGCGCACGAATGGGCGCGGCGGATTGGCAGCTGCGGGCATCAGATCAAGATGATGGCGCCACAATACGTGAAGCCGTACGTGCAGCGGGACAAGTCGGATGCGCGGGATGCGGGGGGTATTGCGGAGGCGGTGGTGCGTCCGGCGGTACCGGCAGTGCGCATTCGCACCCGGGCTGAGCAGGAACTGCAGTCGCTGCATCGGGTGCGGGAACTGTGGCAGAAACAACGGATTGCGACGACCAACCAGTTGCGCGGGCTGTTGGCGGAGTTTGGCGAAGTGATGAGCCCTGGGGCCAAGAAGTTGCGCGAGCAAGTGCGGGCTTGGCAGGGACGGGCGGCGGACGGGATGTTGCGGCAATTGGTCGAGGATCTGCTCACTCATTGGAGTGCGTTGGAGACGCAATTGAGTGCGCTGGAAGCGCGAATCCAGGTGGCGCACCGGGCCAATGCGGAGAGCCGGCGCCTGGATACGATTCCCGGTGTGGGCGTGTTGACGGCGACGGCCACGGTGGCGGCGTTTGGCAACGCTAGTACGTTTGCGAGCGCGCGGCGGTTTGCGTGCGGTCTGGGGCTGACGCCGCGGGAACACAGCAGCGGTGGGCGCGAGGTGAAGCTGGGGATCAGCAAACGCGGCAATTCCTACGTGCGCCGGCTATTGATCCACGGTGCCCGCGCGGTGGTGAAGGTACGGATGAGCAATCCGAAATATGCGAACGATTGGGTGGTCAAGCTGGCGCAGCGCCGGGGCCACAACATAGCGGTGGTGGCGCTGGCGGCGAAGAACGCGCGCCGGATGTGGGCGGTGCTGCGCAGTGGGCAAGCGTTTGATGCCGACTATGCCAAGCCAGTAGCCGGCACGGCGGATTGAGCGGAATGGGAGAGTAAGAGCAGGCAGTACGCAACGATTTCATGGAGGCGCATCTATCGATTGCTCGGGCAATTTCCAGTGATGACAGCATAGGTCAGACCGGGGTCGTGAAAGCTCGCAAAACCCATAGTGCCTTGAGCACGCTAGGATGATTGAGCCACGACCAGCGTATTTCATCATGCGTCAGCAGCCATCAAAACGGCTGCACCTAAAGACCGAATGTATGGCTGCAATCGACTCTGTGCGATGTCAGAACGAAGAAACGGCCCTTGCGAAAAGGGAGGCGTCCATGTATGGGTCGAGCGCAGCGACACCCATCATCGCGGCGCGGCACGAAACCGGTTTGAGCCAGCGGCTTTCCATCGTGGCGGCATCCGATCGGATCCAGTCGCATTGGCAGATGGGTGTCGCTGCGCTCGACCCATCCTACGGTGTCTATGGTGCGGTGTCTCCGCCGCAGCTTATGCCGCCGGCGGGCCCACTTTGCAATTCGCTGCCGCGCGGCGCGCGGAATACAGAGCCATCGACGGGCGACTCTTCCTTAAGCTGTACCCATGTCAGCAGGCGAATCCGATCCGGCTGCGCTGCCCGCGCGGCGCGCGGCGTGCGCGCTCGACGGTGTGCTCGCGCACATCCAGGCGCACCTGGGCCGGCCGTTGCCGCTGGCCGGCCTCGCGGCGCTGGCGGGCTTGAGCGTCTGGCGTTTCGCCACGGTGTTCCGCCAGCGCGTAGGCGTCTCGCCGCACCGCTACATCCGCGTGCAGCGGGTGCGCCGCGCGCAGGCGCTGCTGCGCGCCGGCATGCCGGCGGCGACGGTGGCCAGCGAAGTCGGGTTCTACGACCAGAGCCACTTCGCGCGCTGCTTCAAGCGCTATTGCAGCATGACGCCGGGGCAGTACCAGGCCGGATGCCGCGGCGCGCAGCGGGCGCATCCCTGGCCACCGCCCGCGGCTGCACCCTTTACCAATGAACGGAGTTTCACTGCCATGTCTCTCAAGGATTTCAAGGTACTGACGTTCGATGTCGTGGGCACGCTGATCGATTTCGAACGCGGCATGCTCGACTACCTGCACCGCGCCGCACCCGGCGCTGCACTCGGGGACGAGGACTTTCTTGCCGCCTACCGCGAAGCGCGCGCCAGCCCCGATTCCGGCTGGTTTCCCGACGACCTCGTGCGCGTCTGGCACGCGGTGGCCGCGCAGCATGGCCTGCCGGACACGGCGGGCATCGCGGGGGGCTTTCGCGATGCGGCCGCCGGATGGCCGGCGTTTCCCGATTCGGTGGCGGCGTTGCAGCGCCTGGGCCGGCGCTACCAGCTGGTCGCGATGACCAACACCCAGCGCTGGGCGCTGGCGCACTTCGAGCGCACGCTCGGGCAGCCGTTCGCCGACACGATCGGTTGTGACGAAGCACTCTGCGAAAAGCCTGACCCGCAGTTCTTCGCGTTCACGCGCGGCCGGCTCAGCACCCGCGGCTTCACGGTGGCGGACAACCTGCACGTGGCGCAAAGCCAGCACCACGATATCGGCGTCGCGCACCGGCTGGGCCTGGCGACCTGCTGGATCGAGCGCCGGCACGGCCAGCCCGGATTCGGCGGCACGCTCGCGGTCGGCGAGATCACGCGGCCCGACTATCACTTCCATACCCTCGCCCAACTCGCGGACGCCGTCGACGCTGAAGCCTGAGCGGACTTGTGGGGGACCTGAGCCTGGCGGGGTGGCAATGGGGCCTCGCAGTCGCGCGCCAGCCGGTCCGGCCCCGCACGGCGCGGCCGGCGCGGAACCGCGACGTGGCCTAAAGAAAGCCCAGATTGGTGGGTGAGAAATTCTGCAGGTTGGGCAGGATGTCGTTGACCTCGGTGCCCGTCAGGCCGAACCACGTCGCGAGGTTCGCGTGCACCTGGTCGGTGGATACCGTGGGCAGCAGGCTGCCGCGGCCGATGTCGTCGGCGCTGCCCAGCGCGACGGCAGGGAAGGTCCCGTACATCTGGCCGCCCTGGACGGCGCCACCGGTCACGAACTGGTGGCCGCCCCAGCCGTGGTCGGAGCCAAGTCCGTTCGAGTCGAGCGTGCGGCCGAACTCCGACGCCGAGAACAGCGTCACCTGGTTTGCGGCGCCGATGCCGGCCATCGCCTGGTAGAAGTCGTACACCGCTTCGGTGATCCGGTTCCAGTTGGTGTTGTTCTGCGGATGGAACTCGTTGCCGTGGGTGTCGAAGCCGCCGATCTGAACGAAAAAGATCTGCCGCACCATGCCGAGCTGGGCGCTGGCGTTGATCAGCTTGGCGACCATCCGCAATTGCGAGGACAGGCTGTTGCCCGAAGTGCGGAAGGTGATCGAGCCGGGCAGGGGATTGGCGGCCAGCGCGTTGGTGATCGCCGTCTTGGTCTGCAGCGAGTAATTCATCATGCTGCCCCACTGCGTCTCGAAGTGATTCCCGCGCAGGCGCGTGATCTGTTCGTTGAACGCGGCGGTGATCGAATTGTTGATCGCCGTGTTGTTGTTGTAGCTGAAGAACGCCACCGGCGAGATTCCCACCGGCCCGGACGAATTGATCTGATACGCCTGGGCGGTCTCGGCGACCTGGTAGGTGTTCACGCCGGCGATGGAGATGCAGGTCGCGATCTTGGGCTGGCCCTGCGGCGGCACGTTCTGGCTGTCGACCAGCTCGGCGATGCGCCCGCCGACGCCGGTCGACGAGTAGCCGGCCGCCGTGCTGTTCATCCATGTGTTCTGCTGGTCTGAATGCGAGTACAGGTTTTGCGGGCGGGGCTTGGACTTGTTGTTGTACTCGGTCTTGGTCAGCGGCACCGCCAGCGGCCCGGTGTTGGCGATCACGGCGAGCTTGCCCTGGTCCCACAGCCACGGCAGGCCGTCGTTGCGGAACTGGGCGGGATCGGTGACGTTGTTCTTGCCCACGTTCGGATGGAATGCGAGCGTGCGCCCGCCCTGGTTCGCCAGCGGCCCGAGCGGAATCAATCCGCGCAGGTTCATGTTGGTCGAGGTCTGCGCGGTGACCTGCACCGTCGGGTCGCCGGTACGCGCCACGGCCAGGTTGGTCCGGTCCAGCGCGTATTTGTCGTACTCGGCCTGGTCGTAGGGAATGATGAAGTTCGCGTTGTCGTTGCCCCCGTACATGAACAGGCAGACCAGCGCCTTGTAGTTGGGCGCCGCGGCGGAGAGGTCGATGCCCCCGCCGCCGGCCTTGGGGTTGACCCGCGGCTCGACGTTCTGCGCGGCGGCGGCGGCGATCGCCTCGAGCTGTAACGCCAGCGGCGCCATGCCGACGGCGCCGAGCGCGGCCGAGCGTTGCAGGAACAGCCGGCGCGTTCGGGAGTACTTGCTGGGATTCATGGCGGCGCTTTCTCGACGGGCCTAGCGTTGAATGACATATTCGGGCGAGTTGAACAGGATCCAGATCGCCAGCTTCCAGCGATCGGCCTGCCAGTTCGCTCCAGTTTGCGGTATCAGCCCGACCGCGCTCACCATCTGCGCGTAGGTGGTCGGCGTCATCACGCCGTTGCCCATCACCAGCCAGAGGTAATCGACGATCTGGTCGGGACTGGCCGCGAGCGGCGCCAGCGCCGCGTAGTCGAGCACCATCGCGTCGGCACCCGAGCCCCAGCCGCCGGTGATGGCGTTTTTCATGTTGTTGGACGTCGTGACGATCGCGGTCGAGGTCGTGATCTCGAACTCGGGCCCCACCAGGCCATTGGCGCCCACGGCGCCCTGCGGCGAAAAGTCGGGGCTGTAGAAGTTGAACACCGTCGGGCTGGACAGCGGCTGCTGGTTGACTCCGTACAGCGGGTCGCCCAGCGTATAGAAGCTGTAGCGGCCCGACACCGCGGTGGCGTGGAACGTGCGCATCAGGTTGCCGAAGCGGACCGCCGGCTCGCGCAACTTGCCGTAGCCGGCGCCCTGCGCGATGGCCTGGTCGCGCGCGTCGGTGTCCGTGAGCACCGCGCGGATGACCGCTTGCATGTCGCCGCGCACGCCGCTGCCGTTGTTGGCGAACTTGGCGGCCACGCGCGAGACGTAGCCGGGGCTCGGGTTGCTGGTGACCAGCAGCTTGATCAGCTGCTTGCCGATATAGGGGCCGACGTTCGGATGATTGAAGATGTTGTCCAGCGCCGCGGTCAGGTCGGCCTGGGCGTTCGCGGTCTGCGCGGTCTGCGCCGGCAGGACCACGCTGGCGCCGCCGGGCGTGAGGCTGAGCAGCTGCTTGCTGGAAATCGAGTGCCTGTTGTTGAAGGCAACCAGCGGGGCGTACCACGGGAGGTCGGTCGCGGGATACGCGCACCAGTTCGCCGAGCCGCTGTACGACCAGCCGGTGAAGACCTTGGCGAAGCCCTGGACCACGTTCTGGTCATAGGTCGGGAGCGGATTGTTCTGGGCATCGAGCATCGGCGTGCCGTCCTGGTTCAGCCAGACGGTGCCGATCGAGAACAGCTGCAGGATCTCGCGCGCGTAGTTTTCGTTGGGGAGCCGGGTCGCGGTCTCCTTGTCGTTGCAGATGTGGTCCAGCCACAGCGCCATCGCCGGGTTCTTCGTGATCTCCTCGAGCAGGGTCCGGAAGTTGCCGAAGGCGTTGCGCGACAGGACGTCGAAGTAGCCGGAGATCAGCCACGGGTTCCCCAGTCCGTCCTTCTGGTCCGAGACCACGAGGATCTGCGACAGCGCATAGGCGACGCGCTGGCGCAGCTGGTCGTTCCCGGCCAGCGCCTGCATCCAGAACGATTCGATCGAGTCGCTCGTGGAAACCGAGCCGAGCGCGTCGCGCGCGATGATCCAGTCGATGTGGTTCACGCCCGGCAGCGCGAATTGCTGCGTGATCCAGTTGTCGACCTGGGGCGGCGGGGACCCGGCGAGGGTGTTGACTTCGGATTGCTTCGGACCCCAGGTCGCCTGGGTGAGCAGCCGGACCGCATCGCGCAGTTGCACCGACGGGCCCGTGCCGCAGCCATTGAGGAGGAAGCCGTTGACCGCGGTCCAGTCCGGCCGCGTCGGGTTGGTGCCGATCGCCCCGTTGGTGACGCTCGTGCCGGAAAGGCCGAACATGTACCGCAAGATCATCAGGCCGTCGGTCAGCGCGTCAAAGCTGCCGTTGCCGTCAAGGTCGTACTGCGTGGTCTTGTTGGCGTTGATGAAGGCGAGCACCAGCGCCGGGTCGGTGCGCGTCGCGCCGGTGCCGAGCGCGCCCTGGGTGAGGGTCGGGCCGGTCAGGCCGAACCCCGCGCGCAGGATCATGATGCCATCGGTCAGCGCGTCGATCCCGCCATTGGCGTCGACATCGAAACTGCACTGCGCGTGGGGGCTGCCGGAGACACCCGCCGCGATGAGCAACGCCGTCCCCAGGACCCATCGCCGCAGCCGTGCACCGGCCAGCACCAGATGTCGCATCGTGTTCTCCGTTCGGGGCCTGGCCGGCCAGGCCCGGCTGGGCTGGCCCGGCGCGCTGCTCGAGGCGCAATCATGCTATTTGCATAACACCGCGCCTGTCAATCACGCCCGGACCGTTCCCTACGAATGGTAGGCATGGGCAGATGGGCGGTGCGGTCACTCGCTGGCCGGGCGCCGGCCGGTGCTCTATAAGCGCGCAGCGGCGAAGAGAGGGCTGCGATCGCGCACAGCCCGCGTCATGCACATGGCATAATCGCCGGATGATGGCTTTGACGGTCGAACCTCTTTGCGTGCGCTGAACCTGCTTTTCGCCGCCTGCCGCTCCCCGCTGCGCGCCGCCTGCCGGGCGACGCTCGTATTCCTCCTGTGCAGCGGCGGGGCGCACGCCGGCGATCCGGTCGCGGGGATGGCGTTGTACAACGACGTGCCGGATTCGGTCATCAGCTGCGGCAACGCGCTTTGTCATGGGCCGAATCCCAACGACAACGTCAACGGTCTGCAGAAGGCCGGCAACAATCCGGGCGTGATCCAGACCGCGATCAAGATGGGCGTCACGCAGATGATGTTCCTCAATGGCTTGCTCAATCCGTTCCAGCTCGACGACATCTCCGCTTATCTCGCCCCGCAGCCGGACTTGTCGGCCGGCGCGGTGGATTTCCCCGCGCAGACAGCGGGTACCGTGAGCGCGCCGCAGACGGTGACCTTGCGCAGTATCGGCGGGGTGAATCTCTCCGTAGCTGCGCTCGCGGTGACGGGACCGCACGCCGCCGATTTCTCGGTCGCCGGCAGCTGCACCGCCGGCAGCGAGCTCCAGAGCGTCACCATCCTGCAGGCAGGCGGCAGCTGCGACGTCGTGGTCAGCTTCCAACCCGCGGCCGGCGGCGCGCGCAACGCGACGATCACTCTCACGTATGCGGGCGCCACGACGTTCCCGAGTGCGCAGGCCATCGCGCTGAGCGGGCAGGGCACGGCGCCCCTGGTGCCCGCGGCGGCGATCGATCCCGTGTACATCGACTTCGGCGAAATCGTCCGCAACGCCACGTCTGCGCCGCGGACCATCGTGCTGGCCAACCCGGGCACGGCGCCGTTGCTGGTCGGCAGCTTGAGCGTGACCGGGCAACATGCCGGCGAGTTCGGCCTCTCCGGCACTTGCATGGGGGCCGCCCTGCCGCTGCAGATCGGCGCCGGCGGTTCGTGCACCGTGGTCGTCGACTTCACGCCGCAGGGGCTGGATCTGCGCAACGCGGAATTGCGAATCCAGCACAACGCGGCCGGCAGCCCGGGGCTGGTGGCGTTGACCGGCGTCGGCGTCGCCCCGACGTGCGCGCCGCCGCCGCCGCCCGCCGAGTTCCAGACCCTGGCCTGTCCCGCCGGCCAGGCCGGGTCGATCATGCAATCCCGCGCGTGGGTCTGCACCGGCAGCGACTGGCTGGCGGGACCCTGGGTCACCGTCGCCAACGACTGCCACGCGAGTCTTCCGCCGGCAAGCCTTGGTCTGGTCGAGTTCTTCAATACCGGGCTGGTTCACTATTTCATGACAGCGAACCCGGCCGAGAGCCATGATATCGAAACCGGCGCCGCGGGACCGGGGTGGGGCCAGACTCTCGTGCTGGGGCAGGTGTGGGGCACGGCGCCGGCGCCCGATCTGGTGCCCGTGTGCCGTTTCTACGGCAATCCCGCTCCTGGTCCCGATGGCAAGCGGCTGGGTCCGAACTCGCACTTCTATACTGCCGACGCCGCCGAATGCGCCGCGGTCAAGACGGACCCCGGCTGGCTGTTCGAAGGCGTCGTCTTCCAGGTCGTGGCGCCGACACTGGGCTCGTGCCCGCAGCCGCTGGTGCCCGTTTACCGGAGCTACAACGGCCGCTTCCTCGAGAACGATTCCAACCATCGGTATGCAACCGATCCCGCGACCGTCGCACAAATGAGCGCGCTGGGATGGACCAGCGAGGGCGTGGTGCTCTGCATCGCCGCCGAATGAGTCCGCGGCCGCGGCCGGGCGCCATTTCGATACCCGGCAACGGCGTGGTTGGATAGAATCCGGGGGCCATGTTGCACACCGCCCCGAGTCCCTGGATGTCGCCGACCCATGCCGGCGGCGGCGCGTGCGCCCGTGCGCCGCGGCCCGCGCGCCGGCGCGAGGAGAATGTGTGAATGCGGGCGCGGCGGGTGACGCCGCAGCAACGGAAGCGCTTGCCGACGAGGGCTGGATGCGCGAGGCGCTGAACCTGGCGGAGGCGGCCGCGGCGGCGGGCGAGGTTCCGGTCGGGGCCATCGTCGTCCGTGATGGCGTGATCGTCGGACGCGGCTTCAATGCGCCCATCATCCAGCACGACCCGAGCGCGCACGCCGAAATCCAGGCGCTGCGCGATGCGGCGCGGCGGCTGGGCAATTACCGGCTGCCCGGCTGCGAGCTGTTCGTGACGCTGGAGCCGTGTACGATGTGCGCGGGGGCGATGCTCCATGCGCGTCTCGCCCGCGTCGTCTACGGCGCCAGCGATCCCAAGACCGGCGCCTGCGGTAGCGTGATCGACCTGTTTTCCGAGCGGCGGTTGAACCACCAGACGGCCGTGAGACAGGGTGTCCTGCAGGACGCCTGCGGCGCCCTGCTTTCGGCGTTCTTCGCGCGGCGGCGCCGGGCCGCGGCCGGAACCGGGGAGGAGTGAAGCGATGATCACGACGGAATTCGAGCAGCGGCTGCGCAAGCTGGCCTTGCGCGAGGGCATGACGATCGCGACTTTTGCCGGACTGGGCGAGGTGGACCGCGCCGTGCTCCACGCGACAATACTGGCCCGCTTCGAGGCGGCTACGGTGTACACCGAGCGGCAGGTCAACGAGCGGCTCAAGGCCTGGCTGGCCGGCGCCGGCAGCATGGTCGAGACCGACCACGTGAACCTGCGCCGGCTGCTGATCGATACGCAGGTTCTGGCCCGGACGGCCGACTGTGCCGAGTATCGCGTCCATCCCGAGGCGATCGCGGGGATGCCCGCCGCGCCGACCGCGCAGGACGCGGACGCCATCGTCGCGGGCGCGCGCCGCGATCGGCAGGCGCAGCGGGCCGCGCGCAAGGATGCCTGGCTGCGGCAGGCTGGCGGCGCCGGCAGCACGGGCGCCGCATGAAGGAGGCGCTGGTCATCGGCATCGTGGCGCCGTCGGGTTACGTCACCGACCTGAGCGCGCTGAATCGCGTCGAGGCGTATTTCTCGGCGCGCGGCCATCGCGCCGTGGTCGACGACGCGGCGCGGCGGCGCGCGCAGCGGTTCGCGGGAACCGACGCGGAGCGCCTGGACAGCCTGCACCGGATGTTCCGGCGCGACGACGTCGACGTGGTCATGGCCGCGCGCGGCGGCTATGGCGTGTCGCGGCTGCTCGACGGCATCGATTACCGGCTGCTGGCGGATTCGGGCAAGCTCTTCGTCGGGCATAGCGATTGCACGGCGCTGCAACTGGCGTTGCTGGCGGTGACCGGGGCGCCCAGCCTGGCGGGGCCGACCGCCTGCTTCGATTTCGGCGGCGAGACCGTCTCGGAATTCACCGAGCGGCAGTTCTGGGCTGCGCTGGCGCAGCCGCGCCGGCGCATCGCCGTGCGCGCGGCGGACCAGCCGCCGTGCGCGGCCACCGGCGTCCTGTGGGGCGGCAACCTGTGCACCATCGCCCACCTGGTCGGGACGCCGTGGATGCCGGCGGTCGAGGGCGGCATCCTGTTCGTCGAGGATGTCGGCGAGCATCCGTATCGCGTCGAGCGCATGCTGCTGCAGCTGCTCCATGCGGGCGTGCTCGACCGGCAGGCGGCCGTCCTGCTGGGGGACTTTTCCAGGTACACGCTGGCCGACAACGACGGCGGCTACGACCTCGCGACCGCGATCGAATTCATCCGCGGCAAGACGCGCACCCCACTGCTCACCGGCCTGCCATTCGGGCACATCCGCGACAAGGTCAGCCTGCCCATCGGCGGCACGGGTACGCTGACCGGCGACGGCCATGGCTGGCAGCTCGAAATCGTCCAGCCGGGCGGACCCTGGGCGCGCCTGCAGTGAACGGCGGATTTTCCGTGCGCGATGCAAGTTGGGCCGCTGACGCACCCAAGCTGCAACAGGTCCGGCGGGACGTGTTCATCGTCGAGCAGCGGATACCCGAGGACATGGAGTGGGACGCCGACGATGCGCTTTGCCTGCATGCATTGGCGGAGGACGCTGCCGGCAACCCGGTCGCCACCGGCCGCCTGCTCGCCGACGGCCACATCGGCCGCATCGCGGTGCTGTCCGGCTGGCGCGGGCGGGGTGTCGGCGCGGCGATCTTCGAGTACCTGATCGGCGCGGCAGAGCGGCGCGGCCACGCCGAATTGCTGCTCAATGCGCAGACGCACGCGGTCGGCTTCTATGCCCGCTACGGATTCGCGCCCTGCGGCCCCGAGTATCTGGAAGCCGGCATTCCCGCACCAGCCGATGCGGCGCCGGACCGGACGGAACCGCGCTACGCTGTTACAAGGGCCGACTTGACCTCGGAGCCGGCCGCCGCGATCTTGGCGGCCGGGCGCTTGCCTGAGACGACGGTCTTGTCTATCGTCACCACGCGCGCGGACTGAGCGAGGACCGATTGCGGGATGGGACGGGCGTCGTCGATCGCGAAGAACAGGATGGCGGCCAGCGTTGCGGCGATCAGGGCGGAATTCAGGATGCTGTCACTCATGGCGCTGCTCCTTGCGTTCACCGGACTGCGAACGAGCCAACTGCTGCTCGAACAGACTACGCTTGTTTGATGACCATGGCTGCAATTGGTTCTGCGATTTGCAGCGACGGCTGGCGGGAACTGCCGCCAGCCTGGCGCGAAAGGCACACTTCAGCGCTCGTTCGAGGCGATCAAGGTGACGTTCGAACCGGCCCCCGCAACGTCCGCGTCGGCCGCTGCAACGTCCACCGGGAGGCGCCTGGCGGCCACGACGGTCTTTTCCATCGTGAACACGCGCCCGGCCTGGGCGGTCGCGGCCGGCGTGGTCGGGCGCGGGTCGGTTGCGGCGAACAGGATGGCCGCAAACGTCACGGCGATCAGGACGGTGTTGAGGATGCTGTCTTTCATGGCGCTGCTCCTTGGGTTGACCGGACTACGATGGAGCAATCTTCCGCCAGGGGCTGCTTCAGGTCTTTGGGGTAAGAAGATGATGGGTGTCGCTTCGCTCGACCCATCATTGATATGTATCGCATCCCTCGACCCATCATTGATGGGTATCGCTTCGCTCCACCCATCCTACGGGATCAGGGCGCGGGGGCGATCGTGAACGCGTGCCTCACGTCGCCTGATGGCTCGCCTTGCGGGTCGAACGTGCGCTCGATGAACGTGACGCCGCCCTGACGGTCCATCAGCAGGACCGTGGATGAGCGCGTGCCGTAGTTTTCGCCGACGATGAACGGGCTGGACAGAAGCCGTTCGCGTTCGATGCCGATCCCGGTGTCTGGTAGTTCATGATCCGCCGCCTGGATCTTGTCGCGCAACAATTCGAACAGTACTGCGGGGTCGATCGCCGGCGCCCGCACCGCTTCGCGCAACCGTTCCTTCGCCCGCTCGACCTTGGGCCACGGGGAATCGAGAAAGTGATTCGACAGCCCCGAGACGCCGTCCGGGAGCCGCTTGACCAGCCAGTTGCGATTCGACACGCAATACAGGTCGCCCGGACGCCCGCCGATCAGGCTGTAGCCCTGGTAGTTCTCGCCGGTGGCGAGCAGGCCGGAAAGCAGCCGCTGCGGCGGCCGCGTGCCGAGCAGCGCCGTGACGACGAGTTCGCCGCGCGAGCGCGCGGCTGGGTCGCGCGCGGCGCCGTCGCGATAGTTGGTCAGGAGCGCGACGCGGCCTGTCTTGTGGACGCCGAACCAGGTCCCGCCGGCGACCAGGTCCCGGCCTGCCAGCACATCTTCCGGCCACCAATGCGCGGGGGCCGTCGGGCGCGCGTGGAATTCATCGCGATTTGCCGCGATGATCAGCGCGTAGACGGGGTGGGCCTGGTGGGCGATCAGCGCGATGCACATGCTGCGTCCGGGCGCGAATCCGGATTGGCGTTCATGGCAGGTCCAGCGGCGCGAAGCGCTCGACGTGGCGGCGCTGGTTCTCGGCCAGGCAGGCATCGAGCCCGTGCCGCGCCGCGAGCCGGTCGAGCCGGTCGACCAGCGCGTCCGGGTCGGCGATGGCGGTGTAGACCTCCATCCACAGCAGCGGCTCGCCGGTCTTGCGGTACGCGCGGCCGGCGATGCCGGCGCCCGCCGCCAGTTCGGCCAGCATCGCGGCGAGCGCGCGGCGGGCCGCCGGCTCGTGCTCCGCCGCGACCCTGTAGTAGATGTAGCAGTCGGACAACCGGCCTACCTTGCCTGTGGGGCCGGGACCGTGTAGGGCAGCGGGAGCATCGCGAGAACGGGTGCGTCCGCCGCGTGCGCGAGCCGGATGCTGTCGCTTTGCACGCTGGCGATCTGGATGACGGCGAGCACGTCGTGCCCGCCGCCCGGGGCCGGCGCGGCGTTGACGATCGTCCCGCAGGCCTGGTCGCCGAACTGCGCGCCATACAGGGATGCGCCCGGAGCGACAGCCTCCGCCGCGGCGACGTGGGCGCGGTACAGACGCTCCTTGAGCCGCCCCAGATACTGCATCCGGGCGACGATTTCCTGGCCCGGATAGCAGCCTTTCTGGAAGCTGACGCCGCCGATCAGTTCGAAATTGAGCATCTGCGGGACGAACTTGTCCTGCGTCGCGGCGGTGACGACCGGGACGCCGGCGCGGATTGCGAGCCAGTCCCACACGGCCGAGCCCGCAGGGGTCGCCGCGCGCGTCACCTGCTCCCAGCAGGCCGGCGCCGTGGCCGCCGGGCAGACTGTCAGCGTCCGGCCCCCGGGAAGCTCCAGCACTGTCGTGCCCGCCTCCAGGCGCACCGCGGACGGCGCCGGGCCGCCTGCGCCAGCCGTGCCGGCGCTGCCGATGCAGACGTGCGTGTCCTCCAGTGGCGTGACCGCGACCTTCGCGCGCAGCACGAACATGCGCAGCCGCCGCACCAGGGCCGGCGCAATGTCCGCCGGCAGCACCAGCAGGTATTCGGCGTCAGCCGTGCGGGCGAGCGGAAAGCTGGCCAGCATCCGGCCCTTGGGCGAGCAATAGCCGTTGACCTGGACGGCGCCCACGGCCAGGCCCGCCACGTCATTGGTGAACTGGCCATGCAGGAAGGCCGTCGCGTCTGGGCCCGCGACCGTCAGGGCGGTCCAGTCCGGGAGGGCGCAGGCGACCGCGCCCCGGTCCGCTGCGGCCAGTTCCCGGTCGGGATCGCCGAAGCCGACGATCCGCGCGGACGCTCCCGGGACACCATCGACCGCCGGCGCCTGCGCGGCGATCGCCGCATGGCGGGACCGCAGGTAATCGAGCCAGGCAGTCAGCATGAGAGGCGGCGGGGGCGTGCCGTGCAATGGAATCGGATTGGAATATCGAATGGAAACAATGCTATAATTCGCAGTTGGCTTGATCGGTTTCACGCCGGAAGCGCCGAGCGGCAGTTTAACCCGAAACGGGGTCGGAACAGCGGCGAAGCGGCATGGCAACGACCAGGCAAATTCGCACACCCGTCAACGCTAAGGGTGTCCGGCGCCCCGGCAGCACCATGGGACGCGGACCTCACGGCGGGTGGAGGACCAACCCTTACGTGGAGCATTCATGTCAGTAACCATGCGTCAAATGCTGGAAGCGGGTGTCCATTTTGGACATCAAACCCGCTACTGGAATCCGAAGATGGCGCCGTTCATATTCGGTCACCGGAACAAGATCCACATCGTCAATCTCGAACAGACGATGACGATGTACCAGGAAGCGATGAAGTACCTGCGCCAGATGGCGGCCAACAAGGGCACCATCCTGTTCGTGGGCACCAAGCGCCAGGCGCGCGAGATCATCGCCGAGGAGGCCGCGCGCTGCGGCATGCCCTATGTCGATCACCGCTGGCTGGGCGGCATGCTCACCAACTTCAAGACGCTCAAGGGATCGGTCAAGCGGCTGAAGGAACTCGAGGCGATGCGCGACGACGGCACGCTGGCCAAGCTGGGCCGGCACGAAATGCTGACCCTGACCCGGGAACTGGAGAAGATGATGCGGGGCTGGGCGGCATCAAGGACATGAACGCGCTGCCCGATGCGCTGTTCGTCATCGACGTCGGCTACCAGAAGATCGCGATCACCGAGGCCCGGAAGATCGGCATTCCGATCGTCGGCGTCGTCGACACCAACCATTCGCCGGACGGCATCGCCTACGTGATTCCGGGCAACGACGACTCGAGCCGCGCGATCCGTCTGTACGCGCGCGGCGCGGCCGACGCGATCCTGGACGGCAAGAACATGGCGATCCAGGAAATCGTCCAGGCGGGCAGCGACGAGTTCGTCGAAGTCGAGGGCGACGCCGCCTGAGCGTTCCCTTCCGGGGTGGACGGCGAGGGGGCGGCAAGCCCCTTTGCTTTATCCGGCCCGGGATCGGCGCAGCGCAGCGATGCAGGCGCCGCGGCCGGCCGCAGTGCGCGGCCGGAGCGCGGCCAAGATTGGTTCAAGCAACAAAGAAACGGAGCAACACATGGCTGAAATCACCGCAACGATGGTGAAAGAACTGCGCGAGCAGACCGGGCTCGGCATGATGGAATGCAAGAAGGCATTGGCGGAAGCCGGTGGCGACATGAAGAAGGCCGAGGAACTCCTGCGCATCAAGAGCGGCGCCAAGGCCAGCAAGGCCGCCGGCCGCATCGCGGCCGAGGGCGTCGTCGGCATCCACGTCGGCGCCGCCGGCAAGACGGCGGCGATGGTCGAGCTCAATTGCGAGACCGACTTCGTGGCCAAGAACGACGAATTCAAGGCCTTCGCCAACGGCCTGGCCAAGCTGATCGCCGAGGAGAAACCGGCCGACGTGGCCGCGCTTTCGGCGCTGACGCTGGGCGGGCAGAGCGTGGACGCGACGCGCCAGGCGATGGTCCAGAAGATCGGCGAGAACATGAGCATCCGCCGCTTCGCGCGGATGGAATCGGCCGGCCGGATCGCTTCGTACGTGCACGGAGTGAAGATCGGGGTGCTGGTCGACCTCGATGGCGACGAACAGCTGGGCAAGGACCTGGCGATGCACATCGCGGCGCTCAAGCCCGTGGCCGTGGCCCGGGACCAGGTGTCCGCCGAGTTGATCGAGCGGGAGCGCACGATCGCCGCGGCGCGCGCCGCGGAGTCGGGCAAGCCCGCCAACATCGTCGATAAAATGGTCGAGGGCGCGGTCGCCAAGTTCCTGGGCGAAGTCACGCTGCTCGGCCAGGCCTTCGTCAAGGGCGACGGCAAGCAGACGGTCGAGCAGTTGCTCAAGGCCGCGGGCGCCAGGGTCAACGGGTTCACGATGTACGTGGTCGGCGAGGGCATCGAAAAGAAGAAGGACGATTTCGCGGCCGAAGTCGCGGCGATGAGCAAGGGCTGAACCCCCGGAAAGGCGCCAGAATGACGAGTCCGCAACCGGCCTACAAACGCATCCTGCTCAAGCTCTCGGGCGAAGCCCTGATGGGCGACGACAGCTACGGCATCAACCGCGCGGTCATCGACCGCATCGTCGGCGAGATCGGCGTGGTCGTCAAAATGGGCGTCGAGGTCGGCGTCGTCATCGGCGGCGGCAACATCTTCCGCGGCGTGGCGCCCGCCGCGGCCGGGATGGACCGCGCCAAGGCCGACTACATGGGCATGCTGGCGACCGTGATCAACGCGCTGGCGCTGGAAGACGCGATGCGCCGCGCCGGCATCGTCAGCCGCGTGCAGTCCGCGCTGACTGTCGACACGGTGGCCGAGCCCTACATCCGGGGCAAGGCGCTGCGCTACCTCGAAGAAGGCAAGGTAGTGATCTTCGCGGCCGGCACCGGCAATCCGTTCTTCACCACGGATACCGCCGCGGCGCTGCGCGGGCGCGAGATCGAAGCCGACATCGTGCTCAAGGCGACCAAGGTCGACGGCGTTTACACCGCCGATCCGATGAAGGATCCGACCGCGACGCGCTACGCCGAACTGACTTTCAATGAAGCGATCCTGAAGAACCTCAAGGTCATGGACGCCACCGCGCTGGCTCTGTGCCGGGACCAGAACATGCTGATCAAGGTGTTCAGCATCTTCAAGCCGGGATCGCTCTACCGCGTCGTGATGGGCGAGGATGAGGGCACGCTGGTGCATGTCTGAAGCAGGTCCGCGCCCCAGTTGCGACTGCCCGCGGCGCGCGCGCAGTGCCCGCCCCGGCCGGCAGCGCGGCCCGCTCGCTGTCGCGCCATCCGGGCCGGTGATAAAGTGGCAACGTTGAAGCACTGTGGAGAGGACGGCAATGATTCCCGAGATCAAGACAACCGCTGAGCAGAAAATGAACAAGACGGTCGAGGCGCTGAAGGCCGACCTCGGCAAAGTCCGCACCGGCCGCGCGCATCCCGGCATTCTCGATCACCTGCACGTCGACTACTACGGCACGTCGATGCCCATCAACCAGGTCTGCAACGTGACGCTGGCCGACGCGCGGACCATTACCGTGCAACCGTTCGAGAAGAAGATGGTCGGACCCGTGGAGAAGGCGATCCGCGATTCGGATCTCGGCGTCAACCCGGCGACGCAGGGCGACGTCATCCGCATCCCGATGCCGGCGCTGACCGAAGAGCGCCGGCGCGACCTGACCAAGATCGTGCGCGCCGAGGCGGAGAATGCGCGCGTCGCCGTGCGCAACATCCGCCGCGACGCCAACGAGCACCTGAAGCGGCTGCTCAAGGACAAGGAAGTGGGCGAGGACGACGAGCGCAAGGCGCAGGACGAGGTCCAGAAGATGACCGACCGGCACATCGCCGACATCGACCGGCTGCTCCATGCCAAGGAAGCGGACCTGATGGCCGTCTGAGCCGGGGAACATGCGGCGGGCGAGGCGGGCGCGCGGCCGCCGCGCGCCGCATCCCCGGCAGGTCTGTCCAGTCCACCTGCCGACATCCCCCCAGACGACCACCTTCCGCACTCCCCATGATGTTCTCGAGTTCGACCAAGATCATCCCCGAAGTCGGCCAGGTGCCGCGCCATGTGGCGATCATCATGGACGGCAACGGCCGCTGGGCGGGCAAGCGGATGCTGCCGCGGGTGGCGGGACACAAGCGCGGCGTAGAAGCGGTGCGCGAGGTCATCAAGGGCTGCGCCGACCAGGGCGTCGAGTTCCTGACGCTGTTCGCGTTCTCCAGCGAGAACTGGCGCCGGCCCGAAGACGAGGTGACCTTCCTGATGCAGTTGTTCATGCACGCGCTGGAACAGGAAGTGGCGAAGCTCCACCAGAACGACATCCGGTTCAAGGTGATCGGCGACCTCTCCCGGTTCGAGCCGCGGCTGGTGGACCTGATCCGCGAAGGCGAGCGGCTGACCGCCGGCAACGGGACCTGCACGCTGACCATCGCCGCCAACTATGGCGGTCGGTGGGACATCGCCAACGCCGTGCGCGCGATGCTTGCCGAACATCCGGAACATGCCGCCGGCTTCGATCCCGACGCACTCGCGCCGTATCTCGCGATGAGCTACGCGCCCGAACCCGATCTGTTCATCCGCACCGGCGGCGAGCAGCGGATCAGCAACTTCCTGCTCTGGCAGCTCGCGTACACCGAGTTGTATTTCACCGACCTGCTGTGGCCCGACTTCGACCGCGAGGCGCTGGCGGCCGCCATCCGTTCCTACCAGCAGCGCGAGCGCCGCTTCGGCCGCACCAGCGAACAGTTGCGGGCAGCCGCGCGCTGAGCCGCCGATGCTCAAGCAGCGCGTCATCACGGCGGTCATCCTCGCGGCGGTTTTTTTCGCCGCGCTGTTCGCGCTGCCCCCCGCGTACTTCGCCGCCTTGACCCTGGTCGCGCTGATGACCGCCGTCTACGAGTGGGCGAAACTGGCGGGCCTGCAAGCGGCTGCCAGCCTTGGGGCGGCAGGCGGCGCGCTGCTGCTCGGCGGCGCGCTCCTGCTCGCCACCGGCTTCAGCGCGGCGCGTGGCTTTCCCGAAGCGCCGGTGCTTGCGCTTTGCGGCGCCGCCTCCGCCTTCTGGATCGTGGTGGCGCCGCTGTGGCTTTTCCGCGGCTGGCCGACGCGGCATCCTGCTGGCATGACGGCGCTCGGGGTGATCGCCGTGCTCGCGCTGTGGATGGCGATGGTGCAGCTGCAGGCGCGGTCGCCCTGGCTGCTGCTGGCGGTGATGATGGTGGTGTGGATTGCCGACACCGCGGCGTATTTCGCCGGCCGCAAGTTCGGCCGCCGCAAGCTTGCGCCCACGATCAGTCCCGGCAAGTCGTGGGAGGGCGTGTACGGAGGACTGCTCTGCGTGTTCGCGTATGCGATGCTGCTGTTGCTGCTCTCGCCGCTGGCGGCGCACGCGACGCTCTCGCGCCCGTTGGTCGCCGCGTTCGCGCTGATCCTGGCGCTGGTCAGCGTAATCGGCGACCTGTTCGAGTCGTGGCTCAAGCGCCAGGCCGGCGTCAAGGACAGCGGCACCACGCTGCCGGGGCATGGCGGCGTGCTCGACCGTATCGACGCGCTGCTGCCCACCTTGCCGCTTGCAACTTTGTTCATCGCGCTGCTGTCGTACTGACCATGCGCCGCATCGCGATCCTCGGCTCCACCGGTTCCATCGGCGTCAACGTCCTCGATGTCGTCGCCCGCCATCCGCAGCGCTACGCGGTGGCCGCGCTGGCCGCAAATGTCCAATGGGAAAAGCTGCTCGAGCAGTGCCTGCAGTTCCGGCCGCGCGTCGCCGCGCTGCTCGATGACGCGGCCGCCGAAGCGCTGCGCGCCGCGCTGCGGCGCGCGGGCAGCGACACCGAGGTCTGGGCCGGCGCCGACGGCGTGGCCCGGATCGGCGCGCTGGCGGACGCGGACACAGTCGTCGCCGCGATCGTCGGCGCCGCCGGCCTCGCCTCGACGCTGGCGGCGGCGCGCCACGGCAAGCGCATCCTGCTCGCCAACAAGGAGACGCTGGTGCTTGCCGGTGAGTGGTTCATGCGCACCGCGCGTGAGCATCACGCGACGGTGCTGCCGCTGGACTCCGAGCACAACGCGATCTTCCAGTGCCTGCCCGCCGACTACGCGCAGGGCGCACGCGCGGGCGACATCCACCGCCTTATCCTGACGGCTTCCGGCGGCCCGTTCCGCACCCGGCCGCTGGCCGAACTCGACGCCGTCACCCCCGAGCAGGCTTGCGCGCATCCGAATTGGGTGATGGGGCGCAAGATTTCGGTGGACTCGGCGACGATGATGAACAAGGGACTGGAAGTGATCGAAGCGCGCTGGCTGTTCGGCTTGCCGGCCGAGCGCATCAGCGTGGTCATCCATCCGCAGAGCATCGTGCATTCGCTGGTCGAGTACATCGACGGCTCGCAACTCGCGCAACTGGGTTCGCCTGACATGCGCACACCGATCGCCCATGCGCTGGCGTATCCGGAGCGCATAGCTTCCGGCGTGCAGCGGCTCGACCTGGCCGCGGTGGGGCGCCTCGACTTCACCGCGCCGGACCTGGGGCGCTTTCCCTGCTTGCGCCTGGGCTTCGAAGCGCTGCGGGCCGGCGGCTCGGCGCCCGGCGCGCTCAACGCCGCCAACGAAATCGCGGTCGCCGCGTTCCTGGACCGGCAGCTGCGCTACACCGACATCCCGCGTGTATGCGAGGATACGCTCGCGCGTGTTCGCGTCACGTCCCTCGACGATCTGGAGGCGGTCATCGCCTGCGATGACGGCGCGCGCGAACTCGCCCGCGAAGCCGCGAGTCGCTTCCACAGCAGGAGAGCAGCACAATGATTGCAGTCGTACAGACGGTGGCGGCGTTCCTGCTGACCATCGGTTTGCTGGTGACGTTTCACGAGTTCGGCCACTACCTGGCCGGCAGGCTGCTGGGCGTCAAGGTGCTGCGCTTCTCGATCGGCTTCGGCAAGCCGCTCTTTCTCCGGCGCTTCGGCCGCGACCGCACGGAGTTCGTGGTGGCCGCGATTCCGCTGGGCGGCTTCGTCCGCTTTCTCGACGAGCGCGAGGCCGCCGAGGGCGAGGTCATCACGGTCGCCGACAGCAACCGCGCGTTCAACCGCCAGAAGGTGTGGAAGCGGCTGATCATCGTGGCCGCCGGCCCGTTCGCGAACCTGCTGCTGGCCGTGCTGCTCTATGCGGGGCTCTATCTGAATGGCGTCGACGGCTTGCGCGCGGTCCTCGCCGCGCCGCCCGCCGCGACTGCCGCGGCGCAGGCCGGGTTCGCCGATCGCGACGAGATCGTCGCGCTGGACGGGCGCCCGCTGGAATCGTGGCAGGAATTGCGCTGGCGGCTGCTGCGCGTGTCCGGCGAGGCCGGCGTGGAACTGCGCGTGCGCCGCGGCGGTGAAACGCTGGCGCGGACGCTCGACCTGAAGGGCCTGTCCGCAGCCGACTGGGAAGGACCTTTCCTCGATACGCTGGGCTTGCGGCTGTACCTGCCGGCTGCGCCGCCGGCGGTGATGCGCGTGCTCGACGGCCGCGCCGGGGCGGCGGCCGGCCTTGCCGCCGGCGACATCATCGTGGCCATCGACGACCACCCGCTCACCGGCGTCGCCGAGGCGCGGCGCATCATCGCCGCGCATCCCGACCAGGCCGTGCGCCTGACGCTCACGCGCGCCGGCCAGACGGTGGCGCTCTCTGCGACGCCGGAAGCGAAGTTCGTCGAGGGCAAGACCATCGGCCAGCTCGGCATCGACCTCGGCCCCAACCCGACCGCCTTCGCCGCGCATCGCGTGCGCACGCAGTACGGGATCGCCGACGCGCTCGCGCGCGGCGTGCAGAAAACCTGGGAGCTTTCGGTGTTCAGCCTGAAGATGCTCGGCCGCATCGTGATCGGCGAGGCCTCGCTGAAGAACATCAGCGGACCGCTGACCGTCGCCGATTACGCTGGGCAGTCGGCGCAGCAGGGAGTGACCACCTTCATCCTCTATCTGGCGGTGATCAGCATCAGCCTGGGCGTGCTCAATCTGCTGCCGATACCGTTATTGGACGGAGGGCATTTGCTGTATTATACGGTCGAGCTTCTGAAGGGCAGTCCGCTCTCGGACCGCACTCTGCAATTGGGGCAACAAGCGGGGATGTTCCTGCTTGCCGCGCTCATGGCGCTGGCCCTCTACAACGATCTGTTCCGTCTCTTGCCCCGCATATTCAGCTGAAAAAAATCAAACGCATGCGAATCAAATTGCTTCCCGCCCTGATCGCGGGCATGTTTGCGACCACGGCGTTTGCGCTGGACCCTTTTGTAGTCAAGGACATCCGCGTAGAAGGCATCCAGCGCACCGATGCCGGCACGATCTTCAGCTACCTGCCGGTCAAGGTCGGCGAGACGATGGACGAAGACAAAGCGGCCGCGGCGATCAAGGCGCTGTATGCGACGGGATTTTTTCGCGACGTGCGGCTGGAGGCGCAGGACGGCATCCTGATCGTCACCGTCCTCGAGCGCCCGACCATCAGCGCCATCGACGTCACCGGCGCCAAGGAATTCGACAAGGACACGCTGAAGAAGGCGCTCAAGGAAGTGGGCCTGGCCGAATCGCGGATTTTCGACCGCTCCGCGCTGGAGCGCGCCGAGCAGGAAATCAAGCGCCAGTACATTTCGCGCGGACGGTATGGGGCCGAAGTGACGACGATCGTCACCCCCCAGGAACGCAACCGGGCGTCGATCAATTTCGTGGTCACCGAGGGCGAGGTCGCGAAGATCGCGCAGGTCAACATCGTCGGCAACTCGGTGTTCACCGAAAAGCAGCTGCTGGGCGAAATGGTGCTGACCACGCCGGGCTGGCTCACCTGGTACACCAAGAACGACCAGTACTCCAAGCAGAAGCTGGCGGCCGACCTGGAGACGCTGCGCAGCTACTACACCAATCGCGGCTACCTCGAATTCAACGTCGACTCGACGCAGGTGTCGATCACGCCCGACAAGGAAGAGATCTACATCACCGTCAACATCACCGAGGGGCCGATGTACACGGTCTCCGACATCCGGATGGGTGGCGAGCTGCTGCTGCCGGAGGCGGAGCTGGTCCGCCTGGTTCGCCTGAAGAAGGGCGAGGTATTTTCGCGCGAACGGCTGACCGAATCGGCGAAGCTGATCGGCGACCGGCTGGGCGTCGAGGGCTATGCGTTCGCCAACGTCAATGCGATTCCCGAGCTGGACAAGGTCAAGCGCGAGGTCTCGTTCACGTTCTTCGTCGATCCGGGCCGGCGCGTCTACGTCCGGCGCATCAACATCAATGGCAACACCCGCACCCGCGACGAAGTGATCCGCCGCGAGTTGCGCCAGCTCGAGGGCGCGTGGTACGACAACACCAAGATCCAGCGTTCCAAGGTCCGTGTCGACCGGCTGGGGTTCTTCTCCGACGTCAACATCGAGACGCCGGCGGTCGCCGGGACCAGCGACCAGGTCGACCTCGACATGACGGTGACCGAAAAGGCGACTGGCAGCCTCAACCTCGGCGCCGGCTTTTCCCAGGGCGACGGCCTGATCCTGTCGGGTTCGATCGCGCAGCAGAACGTGTTCGGCAGCGGCAACGCGCTGGCCCTGCAGGTCAACAGCAGCCGCGTCAACAAGGTGTACTCGGTCTCCTACACCAATCCGTACTTCACGCCGGACGGCATTTCGCGCGGGTTCGACCTTTACCGCCGCGACGTCGATTCGTCGTCGCTGACCATCGCCAGCTACCAGACCAAGACCTATGGCGCCGGCATCCGCTTCGGCGTTCCGCTGACCGAGACCGACAGCATTAATTTCGGCCTGGCGGCGGAGCGGACGGAACTTGCGCTCAACGACTCGGTGCCGGTGCTGCGCTATCTTGATTACGTCAACACGTTCGGCACCATCACCACCAGCCTGGTGGCCCGGGCCGGCTGGGCGCGCGATACGCGCGACAGCATTCTCTATCCGACGATCGGGCGCCTGCAGAGCATTTCCGGCGAGGTGGGGATTCCCGGCACCGATCTGCGCTATTACAAGATCAACTACCAGCACCAGTGGTTCAAGCCCATCGGCCTGATCAAGGACTGGGTGCTGGCGCTCAACGGCGAATTGGGCTATGGCGAGGGCTACGGCGGGCGTCCGCTACCGTTCTACAAGGCCTACTACGCCGGCGGCGTGTCCAGCGTTCGCGGCTACGACACCAGCACGCTGGGGCCGCGCGACGAAAACGGCGATCCGGTTGGCGGCAACCGGCGCGTTGTCGGCAACGTGGAACTGTTGTTTCCGTTCCCGGGGCTGAAGGCCGACAAGTCGGTGCGCGGCAGCATTTTTTTCGACATCGGACAGATCAAGGGGCCGGGGCAGCAGCCGGAGTTCGAGAGCTTCCGCTACGCGACCGGGATCGCGCTACAATGGGCGTCTCCGGTAGGCCCGCTCAAATTCAGCTTTGCATTCCCGCTGGGATCGAAAGAAGGGGACAAGATCCAACGGTTCCAGTTCCAGGTCGGGACAGGGTTCTAGGCAGGAAGATCATGTTGAATGCGTTTTTGAAAGCAGTTGCCGCGCTGGTTCTCGGCGTGATCGCGTGCACCAGTGCCGCGGCGGTGGATCTCAAGATCGGGTTCGTGAGCACGGAGCGCGTGCTCCGCGAATCCGCGCCGGCGGTGCGCGCGCAGAAAAAGCTGGAGCGGGAGTTCGAAAAGCGCGAAGCCGATCTCAAGAAGATGGACCGGCAGATTCGCGACCTGCAGGCGATCCTGGACCGCGACGCGGCGACGATGGCCGAGGCGGAGCGCAACAACAAGGTGCGCGAGCTCTCGAACCTGAGCCGCGACTTCCAGCGCAGCGAACGCTCGTTCCGCGACGACGTCAACATTCGCAGGAACGAGGAACTGGCGAGCCTGCAGGAACGCGCCGACAAGATCATCAAGCAGATCGCCGACGTCGAGAAGTTCGACCTGATCCTGCAGGAGCCCGTGGTGTGGGCCAGCCCGCGGATCGACATCACGGATCGCGTCATCAAGCTGCTCGCCGACAAATAGCGCGCCGCGCCGGTTCCCATGCCTGCCGCCCCGACCGCGGGTCCGTTCACACTCGACGAGATCGCGCAGGCCTGCGGTGGCCGGGTCGAAGGTGACGGCGCCACCATGATCCGGCAGGTCAACACCTTGGAGTGCGCCGGTGAGGGAGAAATCGCCTTCCTTGCCAATCCCAGGTACAGGAAGCAGCTCGAGCTCTCGCGGGCGGCCGCGGTCGTCGTGGCGTCTGAGCACGCGGCGCTGACCGCGGCGCCGCGGCTGGTCACCGAAGAGCCGTACGTGGCGTACGCGCGGATCGCGCTGCTGCTCAATCCGGCGGCGACCCCGCCGCCCGGCGCGGCGCCCGACGCCCGCATCGATGCGACGGCCGCCGTCGCGGCCAGCGCGTCGGTCGCTGCCCGCGTGGTGATCGGCGCCGGCGCGCGTGTCGGCGACGGGTGCGTGATCCATCCGGGCGTCGCCATCGGCGCCCGCAGCGCCGTAGGCCCGCGCACGGTGATCCATCCCAACGCCGTCCTCTATCCGGACACGGTCGTGGGCGCCGACTGCGTGATTCACGCGGGCGCGGTGCTCGGCGCCGACGGCTTCGGCATGGCGGAGACCGGCAGCGGCTGGCTCAAGATCCCGCAGATCGGCCGGGTGGTCGTCGGCGACCGGGTCGACATCGGCGCCAACACCACGATAGACCGCGGCGCGCTCGACGACACCGTGATCGAGGATGACGCCAAGCTCGACAACCAGATCCAGATCGGGCATAACGTGCGCATCGGCGCGCGCACCGCGATCGCCGGCTGCGTCGGCATCGCTGGCAGCGTGCGCATAGGCAGGAACTGCAAGATCGGCGGCGCGGCGATGATCAGCGGGCACATCGAGATCGGCGACGGGGTGACGATCGCCGGCGGCACCGTGGTGGCGAAGTCGCTGCCCGAGCCTGGCGTCTACGCGGGAGTCTATCCGCTCGACACCATGGACCACTGGCGGCGCACCGCCGTGCGCGTGCGCCGGCTGGACGAGCTGGCGGCGCGCGTCGCGGCCGCGGAGAAGACGCTGCGGGCGCTGGCGCCTGAAGGCAACGGCGGCGCGGACGGTGATCAATGAGCGCGACAGTCGCTCGCAATGCTACGACCGGGGGCAGCTTGATCGACATACAGGAAATACTCGAGTTACTGCCGCATCGCTTTCCGTTCCTGCTGGTGGACCGCGTGCTCGTGCTCAATCCCGGCAAGGATATCGTGGCGCTCAAGAACGTCACCATCAACGAGCCGTTCTTCGCCGGGCACTTCCCCGGCCGCCCGGTGATGCCGGGCGTGCTGATCATCGAGGCGATGGCGCAGGCCGCGGGCATACTCTCGTTCAAGACGCCGGAATTCAATCTGGTCCGCGGCTCGATCTTCTACTTCGCCGGCATCGATCACGCGCGCTTCAAGCGGCCGGTGCAGCCGGGCGACCAGCTCCAGCTCGAGGCGGAAATCCTGAAAATCGTCCGCGGCGTGGGCAAGTTCAAGTGCCGCGCGACCGTCGACGGAAAACTGGCGGCCGAGGGCGAGATCCTCGCGGTGCTCAAGACCTGATCGTGCCGGACATCCATCCGACCGCCATCGTCGAAGCGGGCGCCGCGCTGGCTGACGGCGTGCGTGTGGGCGCCTGGTCGACCATCGGCGCCAACGTGGCGATCGGCGCGGGCACGACGATCGCCGAGCATGTCGTGATTCGCGGCCGCACGCGGATCGGCGCCGGCAACCGGATCTTCCAGTTCAATTCCATCGGCGACGCGCCGCAGGACAAGAAGTACGCGGGCGAGCCCACCGAGCTGGTGATCGGCGACGGCAACACGATCCGCGAATTCTGCACCCTCAACACCGGGACGGTGCAGGACCAGGGCGTGACCCGGATCGGCGATCGCAACTGGATCATGGCGTACGTGCATGTCGCGCACGATTGCGTGGTCGGCGACGACACGGTGCTGGCCAACGGCGTGACGCTGGCGGGCCATGTGCGGGTCGGCGACTTCACGATACTGGGCGGCTTCACCGCGGTCCACCAGCATTGCCGCATCGGCGCGCATTGCATGCTGGGCGGCGGCTCGATCGTGCTGCAGGACGTGCCGCCCTACGTGATGGCCAACGGCAATTCGGCGTCACCCCACGGCGTGAACAGCGAGGGGCTGAAGCGGCGCGGATTCACTGCCGAAGCGATCGCCGCGATCCGCCGCGCCTACAAGACGCTCTACAAGTCCGGCCTGCTGCTCGAGGAAGCGAAGGCGCAGCTCGCCGCGGAGGCCGCGGCGCAGATCGAGTTGCTCCCCCTGGTGGAGTTTCTTGCGGCTCCCGGCCGCGGCATCATCAGGTAGGGCCCGCGGATGCGCATTGCCATCGTCGCGGGCGAGGCCTCGGGCGACCTGCTGGGAGCCGAGCTCATACGCGCGGTGCGCGCGCGCCGTTCCGATCTCGAATTCTATGGCGTGGGCGGGCCGAAGATGCAGGCGGCCGGCTGCGACATCCTCGAGGCGTCGTCGGCGCTTGCGGTGCGCGGCCTGACCGAGGTGCTGCGCCACCTGCCGCGCCTGTTCCGCCTGCGCAGTCAACTGGCGCGCCGCTTCGCCGCCGACCGCCCGGCGCTGTTCATCGGCATCGACGCGCCGGACTTCAATCTCGGGCTGGAGAAGAAGCTCAAGCGCCGGGGCCTGCGCACGATTCACTACGTGAGCCCATCGGTGTGGGCCTGGCGCGAGGAGCGCATCAAGACCATGGGCGCCGCCGCGGATCATGTGCTGGCGCTGTTTCCGTTCGAGCCCGCGCTCTACGCGAAGGCCGGCGTCGCGGCGACCTACGTGGGCCATCCGCTGGCCGACGCCGCGCCGCTGCTGTCGCAGCGCGCCGCGCGGCGGGCGCAGCGGCAGTTCGCGCGCGAGCAGCCCGTCGTCGCGCTGTTGCCGGGCAGCCGCACGAGCGAACTGGAGATGCACGCCGATCTGTTCATCGGCGTGGCCCGCAAGTTCCATGCGGCGCATCCCGACGCGCATTTCCTGGTGCCGCTGGTCAACCGCGAAACACGGATGCAATTCGAGAACGCGCTGTACCGTGTGGGCGCGGAGAAGCTGCCGCTGACTCTGCTGTACGGGCACGCCGACGATGCGTTCACGACCGCCGACGTCGCGCTGGTCGCGTCGGGAACGGCGACGCTCGAGGCGGCCCTGTATCGCTGCCCGCACGTGATCGCGTACCGGGTCGGCGGCCTGACCGCCCGCTGGGTGCGCCGCCGCCTGCGCGTGCCCTGGGTAGGGCTGCCCAACGTGCTGGCCGGCCAGTTCATCGTGCCCGAGTTCCTGCAGGAAGACGCGAACGTCGACAACCTGGCGCAGGCGTTGCTCAACCTGTACGCCGACACGCTAGTGCGCGACGAACTCGCGGAGTTGTTCTCGCGGCTGCACCACGCCTTGCGCCAGGGCTCCGCCGAGCGGGCCGCCGCCGTCGTGCTGGCGGCGCTCGGCGCGGCCGGACAGACCTGACCGGCGCAGGATGATGGGGCGGCTCATCTGCGGCGTCGACGAAGCGGGCAGGGGTCCGCTTGCCGGGCCGGTCTATGCCGCCGCGGTCATACTGGACCCGTGCCGGCCGATCGCTGGCCTGGCCGATTCCAAGCTGCTCTCTGCGCGCCGGCGCGCGGCGCTGGCCATCGCCATCCGCGACCGCGCGTTGGGCTGGTCCGTCGCCGCGGCCTCGGTCGCGGAGATCGACGCGCTGAACATCCTGCAGGCGTCGCTGCTGGCCATGCGCCGCGCCATCGCCGCGCTGGCCCCGCAGCCCGACGCAGCCGTGATTGACGGCAATCAGGCGCCGCCGCTGCCGATTGCCTGCCGCACCATCGTCGGCGGCGACCGGCTGCATCCGGCGATTTCCGCCGCCTCGATCCTGGCCAAGACCGCGCGCGACGCCGAACTGGAGATGCTCGATGCCGCGTACCCCGAGTATGGCTTCGCCCGGCACAAGGGCTACGGGACGCCGCAGCACCTGCTGGCGCTGCGCCTGCACGGTCCCTGCGCGATCCACCGCCGGACGTTCTCCCCGGTCGCGCAAAGCCTGCTCGACCTGTAGTCCGCGGGGTTTCCCGACGGCCATTCCTGCAGTAACAGCGCCGTGTCCGGCGCGTACTTGACACGTCCTGTGACTGCGGCGGCGCGGCGCCATTCCGACCGTCCACATTGAGATGGATCAAAGTGGCCCGCAGGGGAGGTACGCTAAAATGCGCAGGCCAAACGAACCCAGGGGGTAGAAGAACATGCCGCAGATGATCGGAGTGCCAAAAGAGGTCTTTCCAGGTGAACGGCGGGTAGCTACCGTTCCCGAAGTCGTGCAGAAGCTGATCAAGCTGGGCTTCGCGGTCTCGGTCGAATCCGGCGCCGGCGATGCCGCGAACATCAGCGACGACGCGTACCGGGCGGCGGGGGCCACGATCGTCGATGGCGCCGCCCGCGTCTGGGCGGAATCGGACATCGTCTTCAAGGTGCGCGGCCCGACCGCCGCGGAAGTCGGCCTGCTGCGCGAAGGCGGCACGCTGGTGAGCTTCATCTGGCCCGCGCAGAACCCCGAATTGCTCCAGTCGCTCGCGGCCCGCAAGGCGACCGTGCTGGCGATGGACAGCGTGCCGCGGATCTCGCGCGCGCAAAAGCTGGACGCCCTCTCGTCGATGGCCAACATCGGCGGCTACCGCGCCGTGATCGAGGCGGCGCATCACTTCGGCCGCTTCTTCACCGGCCAGATCACCGCCGCGGGCAAGGTGCCGCCGGCCAAGGTGTTCATCATCGGCGCCGGCGTGGCGGGCCTGGCCGCGATCGGCGCGGCCTCCGGCCTGGGCGCCATCGTGCGCGCCAACGACACGCGGCCCGAGGTCGCGGACCAGATCAAGTCGCTGGGCGGTGATTTCGTCCCGGTCGACTACGTCGAGGAAGGCACCGGCGTCGGCGGCTACGCCAAGGTGATGAGCGAGGGCTTCCAGAAGGCGCAGCGCGAAGTGTTTGCCAAGCAGGCGAAGGAAGTCGACATCATCATCACGACGGCGCTGATTCCCGGCAAGCCGGCGCCCAAGCTCATCACCGCCGAAATGGTGCAGTCGATGAAGCCCGGCAGCATCATCGTCGACATGGCCGCCGAGCAGGGCGGCAACTGCGAGCTGACCGAACCGGGCAAGGTCGTCGTCAAGCACGGCGTGACCATCATCGGCTATGCGGATCTGCCGAGCCGCCTGCCCACGCAGGCAAGCACGCTGTACGCGACGAACCTGTTCCGGCTTTCCGAGGAATTGTGCAAGACCAAGGACGGCGTCATCGACGTGAACATGGACGACGAAGTGATCCGCGGCACGACCGTCGTCAAGGAAGGGACGGTGACCTGGCCGCCGCCAGCGCCCAAGCTGTCCGCGGCGCCCGCCGGCGCCAAGCCCGCGACGGCAATCGTCGCCCCCGCCGCCAAGAAGGGCCACGGCCACGGCGGCGGCGCCCCGATGGCCGCCGGGACCCTGGCCATCATGTTCGCGGTTGCGGCCGTGGTGTTCTGGTTCGTCGGCGCCTACGCGCCGGCCGCTTTCCTCGGGCACTTCACGGTGTTCGTGCTCGCGTGCTTCGTCGGTTACATGGTGGTCTGGAACGTGACGCCGGCGCTGCACACACCGCTGATGAGCGTGACCAACGCCATCAGCAGCATCATCATCATCGGGGCATTGGTGCAGATCGCGCCGCCCGTGGCCGCGGTGGCAGGGCAGGGCGTGCGGCCGGACGCGATCATACGCTGGCTCGCGGTGGCGGGCATCGGCCTGACCGCCATCAACATGTTCGGCGGTTTCGCCGTCACCCAGCGCATGCTGGAAATGTTCCGCAAATAAGGGAGACGAGAACATGTCCTCAAGCCTGGTAACCGTTTCCTACATCGCCGCCATCATACTTTTCATCCTGAGCCTGGGCGGTCTCTCCAATCCCGAATCGTCGCGCCGCGGCAATCTCTACGGGATGATAGGCATGGCCATCGCCGTGCTGGCCACGATCTTCGGCCCGCGCGTGACCGGCGGCGGCATCGCGTGGATCATCGTCGCGCTGCTGGCGGGCGGCACGGTCGGCATCTACCTCGCCCGCACCGTGCGGATGACGCAGATGCCCGAACTCGTCGCGTTCATGCACAGCATGGTCGGCCTGGCCGCCATGGTGGTCGGCTACGCGAGCTACGTCGACCCGACGTCGACCGCCGGGCTGAGTCCGGCCGAGCACAGCATCCACAGTATGGAGGTCTACATCGGCGTCCTGATCGGCGCGGTGACGCTCTCCGGTTCGGTGATCGCCTTCGGCAAGCTGGCGGGCAAGATCAGCGGCGCGCCGCTGGCGCTGCCGGCGCGCCACTACCTGAACCTGGTCGGCCTGCTGGTCGTGATCTGGTACGGCCGCGAATTCCTGAACGCGACGTCGATCGAGCAGGGGATGACGCCGCTGATCATCATGAGCGTGATCGCGCTCCTATTCGGGATTCACATGGTGATGGCGATCGGCGGCGCGGACATGCCGGTCGTGGTGTCGATGCTGAACAGCTATTCCGGGTGGGCGGCAGCGGCGACCGGCTTCATGTTGTCGAACGACCTGCTGATCGTGACCGGCGCGCTGGTCGGCTCCTCCGGCGCGATCCTTTCCTACATCATGTGCCAGGCGATGAACCGCCATTTCATCAGCGTGATCGCCGGCGGCTTCGGCAGCGGCGGCGGCACCGCGCCGGTGGCCGGCGGTGACGCGCAACCGGCCGGCGAGGTTGTCCCGGTGAGCGCCACCGAGACCGCGGAACTGCTCAAGGAAGCCAGGAGCGTGATCATCGTCCCGGGTTACGGCATGGCGGTCGCGCAGGCGCAGCACACGGTGTACGAAATCACCAAGTTCCTGCGCGAGCAGGGCAAGACCGTGCGCTTCGGGATCCACCCGGTCGCGGGGCGCATGCCCGGCCACATGAACGTGCTGCTGGCCGAGGCGAAGGTGCCCTACGACATCGTGCTGGAAATGGACGAGATAAACGAGGATTTCCCGGAGACAGACGTCTCGATGATCATCGGCGCCAATGACATCGTGAACCCCAGCGCGCAGGACGATCCCAACAGCCCGATCGCCGGCATGCCGGTGCTCGAAGTCTGGAAGGGCAAGACCTCGATCGTGATGAAGCGCAGCATGGCCTCCGGCTACGCCGGGGTCGACAATCCGCTCTTCTACAAGGAAAACAATCGCATGCTGTTCGGCGATGCCAAGAAGATGCTGGACGAAGTGCTGGCCGCGCTCAAGGCATAACCAGTCACCTCTCCCCGCACGCGGGGAGAGGTGAAGCGTGAAGGCCGGGTACCCAAACTGTTTACAATGCGGCGAGTCCATGCCGGAATTCGCCCATGACCCTCCCGCTTTCGCATGTCACCGTGCTCGACCTGTCGCGGATACTCGCCGGGCCGTGGTGCAGCCAACTGCTGGCCGACCTCGGCGCCACGGTGATCAAGATCGAACATCCGCTGCGCGGGGACGATACGCGGGCCTGGGGCCCGCCGTTCCTGAAGGACAGCGCCGGCAACGAGACGGGTGAAGCGGCCTACTACCTGGGCGTCAACCGCAACAAGCAATCGCTGGCGCTCGATTTCACGCAGCCCGAAGGGCAGGCAATCCTGCTGGAGCTCGTCGTCGGGGCCGACGTCATGATCGAGAACTACAAGGTGGGCGGCCTGAAAAAGTACGGCCTCGACTACGCGTCCGTCCGGCAGGTCAATCCCGGCATCGTCTATTGCTCGGTCACCGGCTTCGGCCAGGACGGCCCGTACGCAAACAGCGCTGGCTACGACTTCATGATCCAGGGCATGGGCGGGCTGATGAGCATCACCGGCGAGCGCGACGACCTGCCCGGTGGCGGACCGCAGAAGGTCGGCGTCGCGGTCGCCGACATCATGACGGGGCTGTATTCGACCGTCGGGATCCAGGCGGCGCTGATGCACCGCGACCGCACCGGCGCAGGGCAGCACATCGACATGGCGCTGCTCGACACGCAAGTCGCGACTATTGCCAACCTGAACATGAACTACCTGATCTCGGGCAAGGTGCCGGGACGCATGGGTAACGCGCACGCCAACATCGTGCCCTACCAGGCGTTTCCGTCCGCCGATGGCCACGTGATCCTTGCGGTCGGCAACGACGGGCAGTTCGAGAAGTTCTGCCAGATCGCAGGCCGGCCGGAACTCGCGCAGGATCCGCGCTTCATGAAGAACTCCGACCGCGTGCGCAACCGCGACATCCTCGTGCCTATTGTCACCGAGCTGATCAAGGGCCGGACCACACGCGAGTGGACCGTCGCGTGCGATGCGGCGCAGGTGCCGTGCGGGCCGATCAACACCCTCGACCAGGTCTTCGCCGATCCCCAGGTCGTCCATCGGCAACTGCGCATCGACCTGCCGCACCCGTTGTCCGGGACCGTCCCGCAGGTGCGCAATCCGATCAAGTTTTCGGAGACGCCGATGGAGTACCGCAGCGCGCCCCCGCTGCTCGGCCAGCACACGGCCAGCGTGCTGGCCGGGCGCCTGGGCTACGATGCGGACAGGATCGCCGATCTCGCGGCGCGCCGGATCATTGCCATCAACAACGAATAGAAACCTGGGACCACGGTTTCCCGGTCCGGCAGCCAGCGCAGGAGACCGGTACAAGCCAGGTTCCTACGGTCGGTCTGAGGACTGGGTCCCCAATTGAATTGAGGAGCAGAGGAATGCTGGGATGTTCAAGTATGCGGTTGGCGCCGCTCCTGTTGTGCGCGGCCGCGGCCGCGGCAGTTCCACCCGCCGCGGCGCAGGCGCTGCCGGATCTCGACGTCCCGTTCGTGACGACGCCCGACCATGTGGTCGACGCGATGCTCGCGCTGGCCGGCGTGACCGCGCGCGACTTCGTGCTCGACCTGGGATCCGGCGACGGGCGGATCGTGATCACGGCGGCGCTGAAGTCCGGCGCGCGCGGGATGGGCGTGGAAATCGATCCCGCGCTGGTCAAGTTGAGCAACGAGAATGCGCGCAAGGCCGGCGTGGCCGACCGCGCGCGCTTTGTCGAGCAAGACCTGTTCGCCACCGATCTCGCGCCGGCAAGCGTGATCACCATGTACCTGCTGCCGGACGTGAACCTCAAGCTGCGCCCGGAATTACTCAAGCTGCGGCCGGGCACGCGGATCGTCTCGCACGATTGGGACATGGGTGACTGGCAGCCGGATGCCAAAGTCGTCCTCGACGTTCCGGACAAGAAGCTCGGGCTGGACAAGAAAAGCACGCTGTTGCTGTGGAAGATTCCGGCAGTGGTCGAAGGGGGCTGGGCTTCGGGCAAGCGGCTGCGGCTGAACCTGCGCCAGCGCTACCAGATGCTGGAAGGCGAGGTCCTGTACCGGGGGCAGACCTACCCGGCCGCCTCTGGCCGGGTCGATGGCACGCGCGTCCAGTTATGCTTCGCGCAGCACGACACGGGCCGCTGCCGCCTGGGCGCGCTGGGCCGGCTGGTCGGCAGCGAACTGCAGCTGCTGGTCGACGGCGCCGGACGGCAGCAGGTCACCGTTATCACGCGCAGGAACGGCGGGCGGTAGCGGAAACCCGGTGCCGCCCGCCGGCCTACGGCGAGCAGGCTCCGATGCGTCGCGACCGGATGAACATCTCGTGCGTCTGCCCATCCTTGGAGATGGTCTTGATGCCATCGGACGTCTGGCCGTGATAGACGGTCCTGTCGGTGATCGTGCGGGATTCGCAGAGCATTGTGTAGGTGACCGTGTCGCCCTTGATTTCGTATGACCGGAAGGAGCAGGGAACGCCCGCTTTCCGCATTTTCTTCTCCGCAAAGTCGCGGCCCGTCCGCGAGTCCCCGTTGAGGCTGGCGGATTCTTCGGGGGTGATGCAGTAAGTCGTCGTCCGCAGCGCGCCGTCGGCGGTGATCGCGGATTCCCACTTCCCGCTTTCGACCCGGTCCGCGGCGTGGGCGGCGGGTGCTGCCAGCAAGATCAGCAGCAATGCGCGCAAGGCGCCACGACGAGACGGCACCATCAATACGTGATCGCCATCGCCGGCACGTCGACGCGCACCATCGGCTTGCCGAGTGCCGCGGACACGGCCCTGGCGTACGCCTCCGCCCATTCCGCGTCCGCGAACAGCGACGGTCCGGCCGCCTCCGTCACGCGCAGCACCTTGTCGACCGTCAGCACCTTGCCGCTGGCGCGCAGCGGCTCGCAGTCGAGTGATACGAACTGGGCATCGAGCCAGGCGCGCGCGACATCGGGCGCCATCGGCATGGCGTCGTCGACGCTGAACTGGAATTCCGCCCCGTTGCCGAGGTGGACAAACACCTGATTGCGCATGGATCACCTGCCTCTGCTTGCCAGCGTTCTTCGGACGATCGCCGCGGCGGCTGGGCGCATGGAACGGTACCAAAGCCGCGCCGAATCGCAAAACGGATCACGTCCGAATTATACGATACCGACTTTCAATGTGGCCGGCCCTGAAATACAGGAGAAAAGTTCAGGTTCAATCAACGTTGGCCCACGACGCCTCGACCCAGTTGTCGGCGCGGTGCACGACCTTGACGTTGCTGCGCGTCGCCCACGGGATCACCTGCCGGTGCAGCGGCAGGTTGTTGAACTCGTTCTTGTGCGCCAGCAGCGCCTCGGTGACGATCGCCTTGCGTTTCTCCGGATTGGTCTCGACGGCGGCCTGGTCGGTCAGCTCATCGAGCTTCGCGTTGACGTAGCGGCCGTAGTTGTACTCGCCCTTGCCTTTGCCGTCCTTGCTGTGCAGCACCGGGTCGAGCGTGGTCTGCGCGTCGGTGATCGCGCCGCCCCAGCCCAGCATGTACATGCTGGTGTCGTTCTTTTCCAGCTTCGGGAAGTAGACCGCCTTGGGCAGAGCGTTGACGCGCACCTTGACATCGATCTGCGCGAGCATCGCGGCGACCGCGACGCAGATCTCCTCGTCGTTGATATAGCGGTTGTTCGGGCAGTCGAGCGTGACTTCGAAACCGGCCGGATAGCCCGCCTCGACCAGCAGCTTCTTCGCGGCGGCGCGGTCGTACGGGAATCGCCTTTCGACTTCCGGCGTCGAGGGCTTGTCCGAAGGCGTGTTGGCGCCGGTGGGAAACGACTGCCCGCGCATGGTCTTGGTCTTGATCGCCTCGATGTCTATTGCCTGGTAGAAGGCCTGCCGCACGCGCTTGTCCTTGAACGGATTCTTGCCCTTGACGCTCGAGTACTGGAGCTCGTCGCGGAACTGGTCGAAGCCGAAGAACACGATGCGGTTCTCCATTCCGTCGACCACCCTGATCGCCGGATTGCTGCGCAACCGCGCCATGTCCTGCGGCGGGGGATCCTGGATCAGGTCCACTTCGCCGGAGAGCAGGGCGGCCACACGCGTGGCGTCGGAGCTGATCGGCCGGTAGATGATCTCGTCAACGTTGCCCTCGAACTTGCCCCACCAGTTCGGATTGCGCTTGAGCACCGTCTTGATGTCGGGCTCGCGCGAGACAAGCATGAACGGACCGGTGCCATTGGCGTTCCTGGACGCGAAGGTCTCCTCCTTGTTCTTGAAGTCCAGCGGCTTGTCGGCCTTGTTCTTGACGGCCCAGGCCTTGCTCATCATCGCGAACGTGGTCAGGTGCTCGAGCAGGATGGGGTTGGGCTTGTCCTGCCGCAGTTCCACGGTCAGGTCGTCGATCTTCACCGGCGTCCCGAGCGCGTTCGCGTAGACACGCACCTGCGAATTCGGATGCTTGGCGCGCTCGATGGAAAACACCACGTCGTCGGCGGTGAAGGGCGTGCCGTCATGGAACTTGATGTTGGGCCGCAGCTTGAACCGCCACACCTGGCCGCTGACCTGCTGCCAGGATGTCGCCAGCACCGGAACGATGTTGAGCTGCTTGTCGCGATCGACCAGCTTTTCGTAGACCTGCCCGTTGACGTTGTTGGTCAGCTGTTCGTTCTGCGAGTACGGATCCATGGTCTGCGGATCGCCCTGCGTCGACCAGCGCAGGGTCCTGGCCTGGACGCCGGCGACGGACAACGCGAGAAGGATGGACAACAGGATCTGGCTGCGGCGCATGGATTCGCTCTCCCCCCGGAAAAGCACAATCATAACGCGCGCATCGCGCATCGGGTAAAATGCGCGGGCCCTTTACGACACGGCCGTTCCCGGCCTGCCGCCGCAGGCGGCGCGCCGGTCCGGGCGCTCCTGTCGCGGCCCCGATCCGCACCCCCAAGAGCGCAATGCCAGCCACCCGATCGCCCTCCGCCGTTGCCGCTTCGCCGACCCTCCGCCGCCGCCTGCTGGAAGCGCTCGACGGCGTCATGCTCGCCGATCGCCAGCCGCTGCAGAAACGGATCGAGCGCTGGGCGGCGCGGCCGGTGGAGCGCGACCTGGCCGCCATCGAGGCCGCGCTGGAGCGCTCGCAGGCGCGCGTCGCGCAGCGGCGGCTCGGAGTGCCGTCCCCCAACTTTCCCGAGGAACTGCCGGTCAGCGCACTGCGCGGAGAGATCGCGGCCGCGATCAGCGCGCACCAGGTCGTGATCGTCTGCGGCGAAACGGGTTCGGGCAAGACGACGCAGTTGCCGAAGATCTGCATGACGCTCGGCCGCGGCGTGCGCGGCCTGATCGGCCACACGCAGCCGCGGCGGGTCGCCGCGCGCACGGTGGCCAACCGGATCGCGCAGGAGCTCGGCACCAGGCTGGGCGACGTCGTCGGATTCCAGGTGCGCTTTACCGGAGAAGTCAGCGAGCGCAATTACGTCAAGCTGATGACCGACGGGATCCTGCTGGCGGAGACGCAGAACGACCGCTTTCTTTCCGCCTACGACACCATCATCATCGACGAGGCGCACGAGCGCAGCCTGAACATCGACTTCCTCCTGGGCTACCTGAAGCAGTTGCTCCCGCGGCGGCCCGACCTCAAGGTCATCGTCACCTCGGCCACGCTGGACGCGGAGCGCTTCTCCCGGCACTTCGGGCAGGGCGGCGTGCCGGCGCCGGTGATCGAGGTCTCCGGCCGGATGTATCCGGTGGAGGTGCTGTACCGGCCGCTGGCGAAGGAAGAAGACGACGACGAGGCCGAACTCGAAGACGCGATCGTCGACGCGGTCGACGAGTGCGTCCGCCACGGCCCGGGCGACATGCTGGTCTTCCTGCCCGGCGAGCGCGAGATCCGCGAGACCGCCGACCTGCTGCGGCGGCACGCGGCGCAGCGGCGGCTGCCGCTGGAAATCCTGCCGCTGTACGCGCGGCTGTCGGTGAACGAACAGCAGCGCGTGTTCGAGACCGGCGGTGCGCTGCGGCGCGTGGTGCTCGCGACCAACGTCGCCGAGACGTCGCTCACGGTGCCCGGCATCCGCTACGTGATCGACCCGGGGCTCGCGCGGATCAACCGGTACTCGGTGAAAAACAAGGTGCAGCTGCTGCAGATCGAGAAGATCAGCCAGGCGGCGGCCAACCAGCGCGCCGGCCGCTGCGGGCGCATCGCGGCCGGCGTTTGCGTGCGCCTCTACAGCGAAGAGGATTTCGGCAAGCGCCCGGCGTACACCGATCCCGAGATCCTGCGCTCGTCGCTGGCGGCGGTCATCCTGCGCATGGCCAGCCTGCGCATCGGCGAAGTGAGCGAGTTCCCGTTCCTGGAGGCGCCGACGCCGCGCGCGGTCGCCGACGGCTATCTGTTGCTGCAGGAGCTCGACGCGGTCACCTCGGGCCGCGAGCTGACCGCGCTGGGTCGGGAACTGGCGAAACTGCCGCTGGATCCGCGGGTGGGCCGGATGATCCTGGCCGGGCGCGACGAAGGCGTGCTGGCCGAAGTCCTGATCATCGCCGCGGCGCTGTCCGTGCCCGATCCGCGCGAACGCCCGCTGGAGCGGCAAAGCGCCGCGGACCAGGCGCATCACCGGTTCAAGGACGACCGCTCGGACTTCCTGTCGTTCATCCACCTGTGGGACTTCTTCACCGACGCGCTGGCGCTCGGATTCTCGCACCGCAAGCTGGTCGACCATTGCCGCGCGCATTTCGTCTCCACGCTGCGCGTGCGCGAGTGGCGCGACATCCACAGCCAGTTGACGGAGATCCTGCGCGAGGCGGGCTGGAACGTGCCCGCGCTGGCGCCGGCGCGCGAGCGGCCGAAAGAGGCCGCCAGGGCCGGGCCGGCCAAGGCCGCCGCCGACGTGCGCTTCGAGAAGATCCATCGTGCGCTGCTGACCGGCCTGCTCGGCAATATCGGCTGCCGCACCGAGGAAGACGAGTCGTACCAGGGCGCGCGCGGCATCCGCTTCCACCTGCATCCAGGCTCCGGCATCAACAAGAAGGGCGCCAAGTGGGTGATGGTGGGCGAGCTCGCGGAGACGACGCGGCTCTACGGACGCTGCGCGGCGCGCATCGAGCCCGAATGGGTCGAGCGCGTGGCCGGCGAGCGCTGCGAGCGCACGTACTTCGAGCCGCACTGGGACAAGGCGCGCGGCGAAGTCGTCGCCAGCGAACGCGTCGCGCTCTACGGGCTTACGCTGGTCCCGCGCCGGCGGGTGAGTTTCGGCGCGATCGATCCGGCCCTCGCGCGCGACATCTTCCTGCGCGAGGGGCTGGCGCCCGGCGAGCACGGGATCGCCGCGCCGTTCGCCGAACACAACCGGAAGCTGCTCGCGGAAATCGCGGAACTCGAGCACAAGGCGCGTCGGCAGGACGTGCTGGTCGACGCGGAAGACGTCGTCGCGTTCTTCGGCGCCATCGTGCCGCCGGACGTGAGCACGCGCGCTGGCTTCGAGCACTGGCGGCAGGACGCCGAGAAACAGTCGCCGCGGCTGCTGTTCCTGACCCGCGAAGACCTGATGCGCCACCATGCGACGCAGGTCACCGAAGAGCAGTTCCCGGAGACCATGCAGGTGGCCGGCAACGCGCTGCCGCTCGCCTACCGATTCGAGCCGGGACATCCGGCGGACGGCATCACGCTGACAGTCCCGCTCGCGCTGCTCAACCAGGTGGAGGAAGCGCGGCTGGACTGGCTGGTGCCCGGCATGGTGCGCGAAAAGGTGCAATGGCTGCTGAAGGCGCTACCGAAGGCGCTGCGCAACCGCGAGACGCCGCTGACTGCCGTGGTCACCGATTTCCTGGTCGCCTGCGACCGTTCGCCGCAGGCGCTGGGTCCCGCGTTACGCGAATTCCTGGGTGCGCGCTGGAAAATGCCCATACCCGCGGATGTCTGGGACGGCGCGCCGCTGCCGCCGCATCTGCTGGTCAACGCGCGGGTCGTCGATGCGGCGGGCAAGGAACTGGGCGCGGGCCGCGAACTGCGCGCGCTCAAGAACCAGCTGGGAGAGGCCGCGCAACTGACGTTCGCGGCCGCTGACCCCGGCATCGAGCGCGCCGGACTCAAGGCCTGGGATTGCGGCGACCTGCCCGCCGCGCTCAGCTTCATCCGCGACGGCCGCCGGCTGACCGGATACCCGGCGCTGGTCGACGAGGGCGACACCGTCGCCGTGCGCCTGCTGGACACCGCGGACGCATCCGAGCGGGCGCACCGGCTGGGCGTCCTGCGCCTGCTGCGTATCGCGCTCAAGGAACAAGTCCGGCAACTCGAAAAGGGTTGGCCCAATTTCAACGCCGTCACCCTGCAACTGCGGACCCGCATCGCGCCCGACCGCCTGCTCGCTGACTGGATGGACGCGATTTGCGACCGCGCCTTCATCGGCGACGACCAGCTGCCGCGCGACGCCGGCCGGTTCGAGGGGCAGAAGCAGCGGGCACGAACGCGACTGGCGGCGGTGCGCGAGGGCGCGCAACGTTTGCTCATCGAGATCGCCGCGGCGCACGCGCAGCTCGGCGCGGCGCTGGCGCAGGCGCCGGGGCCGCTGCAGAAGAAGGCCCGCTCCCTGGAAACCCACCGCGACCGGCTGGTGTTTCCGGGATTCATGCAGGAAGTGGGCTGGGACCATCTGGCGCACTTGCCGCGCTATCTCAACGCCATCGCCCGCCGCTTCCAGAAGTACTCGGAAAATCCTGACCGCGATGGCCGGAATGGGGCCATCATTGATGCTTGGTGGCAGCGCTGGACGGAGCAGGTCGAACGTGCCGCCAAGGCGGGTCCGGTGCCGGCCGGATTGCGGGACTTCCGGTGGTGGATCGAGGAGTTGGCGGTCGCGCTTTTTGCACAGGAACTCAAGACGCCGTTCCCGGTGTCGCATAAGCGCCTCGAAAAGCGCTGGTCGGACCTGACTCGTTGATCTTAATTCGGCGACATTCTTTACGCGTCGATACGTGCGTGGTAGCATGCCATCGGCATAGGCCGGTGTTCAGGTGCTGCCGGGTTTGGGGAAGGAAGAAGGCATGCCAGTTGTTCCGCTCCGGAGGGAGTCTACAGCGGTGGAAGTCACCAAGCTGGGCGATTACGACAATCGGCGCGCAGTGCCGAATGCGGAGTATTACCGCATCCTGGTGGACTGCCGCGATCTGACCACGCATCGACTGCTGTTGTCGTTCACGTCGATGATGGACCGGCTGGCTGACGGCTTGCTCGACCGTGCCAACCGTTCCGGCATCCTGTCCGAAACCACGCTTCTGCTCGAAACGCGCGCGGTGGTGCAGGCGAACCGCGCCTACATCGTCAGCGCGCTGGAAAAAGGCCTGCGCGCGCGCATCGACCGCCGGCTGCGCGGCGAAGCCGACCGGCAGGCCACGGCGGGCACTGCCGAACAGCCGCTCGAGTTGGTGGATCACGTGCAGGTCGAGGAAGAAATCGCCCTAGGCAATTTCACGCGCTCGCTGGCTGACACCTGCCACGACGAACTGGGCCCGCTCAATGCGCGCATCGGCTTCCTGCTCGGCGAACGCCAGCTGGAAACGCAGGACAATCCGTTCGGTCCGTACGCGCTTGGACTCGCCTTCCGCGAAGCCTGGGAGGGCGTCGACATCCGGCCCGAGGGCAAGGTCGTGGTGATGAAGATGATGGATGGCGGCGTGGTCGGCGACGTCAACTCCGTGTACGCGGATCTGAACCGCCATCTGGCCAACCTCAACGTCCTGCCCCAATTGACGCAGGTAACCCGGCAGCGGACGGGTCCGGGCCAGCGGGGAGCGGAAGGTACGCGCGCCGGGGCAAACCCCGGTCGCCGCGGCGGCGCAGGCGGCGGCGACGGGATGGCCGCGTACGGCGACGACGCGGCGCAGCCTGACGTCGACTTATTTGCTTTGCTCCGCGACCTGTTCGTCCGCATCCAGCAATCCGGACGCGGCAGCGCGCCGGGCGGATCGGCGATGGGCGGGTTCCCGGCGTTTACCGGATTCATGGGCGGCGGCGCGATCCCGGTGGCGCAATGGCCGGTGGGCGGCATTCTCGTGCCGCCGGACGGCGGCGGCGAGGCCGCGCCGAATCCCTGGAGCGGATTCGGCATCGGGCCCGAGGCGGTTCCCGGCGTCGAGCCGGGGGGTGGCGGCGGCGGCCCGGGCGGTGCGGGTCCGGGTGGCGGCGGCATGGGCGCGCATCCGGGCGTGATCGCATCGCTGACACGGCTGCAGCAAACCTTCGGCGGCGGCACGGCGACGCTGGCCCCGATCGGCGGGCCGGTCCCGGTCGCGTTCGACCCGAACCTGCTGCGGCGGCTCACGCCGAACGAGCTCGGCAACAACGTCGACGCGACCACCGCGATGACCATCGAACTGGTCGCGATGTTGTTCGACTTCGTCTCGTCGGACCGGCAGTTGCCGGACGCGATCAAGGCGCTGCTGGGGCGGTTGCAGATCCCGGTGCTCAAGGCAGCGATGCTCGACAAGGAGTTTTTTTCGCGACGCAAGCATCCGGCCCGACTGCTGGTCAATCGCTACGCCGAGGCGGGGATCGCCTGGCGCGTCGAGCACGGCACCGCCGACCCGCTCTATCTGAAGATCCAGGAGGGGGTTGCCCGGATCCAGACCGAGTTCACCGACCAGCTCAGCCTGTTCGCCGACGTGCTGCAGGACCTGGAAGCGTTCCTTGCCGATGAGGAGCGAACCGCGGAGCAGATGGTCCAGGCCTCGGCCGAAGACATCACCCACCACGAGCGGCAGGAAGTCGCGCACATCGTCGCGGACGCTGAGCTGGACCGCCGGATCAACTCGGCCCAGCCGCCGGAGTTCCTCGCGGGCTTCCTGCGCCAGCAATGGCGCGACGTGCTCATCGGCACCTACCTGGCGACGGGGGAGGAGGGCGAGGCGTGGCGCGCGGTGCTGGCGGAACTCGACAACCTGCTCTGGAGCGTGCAGCCCAAGCGCACGGCGGAAGAGCGCAGGGAACTCGTGCTGCGGCTGCCCGACATGCTGGGCAAGTTGCGCTCTCGGCTCGCCGACGTCGAGTGGGAGCCCGCGGCGCGGGAACGCTTCATGTCCGAACTCGTCGAGTGCCATGCCCGTGCGGTCACGGCCACCGGTGCGACGCCGGCTGCCCCTGCGGCGCCGTTGCCGCTTGCCGGGTTGCTGGCCGCGGAACCCGTCAATGGCGGCGTGCTGCCGAACGAAGAGGCGGAGCATGACCAGTACCACGAGCTCGCCGAGAGCATGGCGCGCGGCATGTGGGTCGAATTCACCGAAGAATCCGGCGTGCTCGTGTTCGCCAAGCTGTCGTGGGTCAGCCCGCTGCGCGGCAAGTACCTGTTCACCCATCGCAACGGGCTGAAGGCTTTCTCCCTGACGCGCGAGGAACTCGCGAAGCGGTTCCGCGAAGACGCCGCGCGCCCGGTCGAATCCGAGCCGCTGCTCGACCGCGCGTTCAGCGACGTGATGTCGCGGCTGTCCGCGCAGGTCGGCGCTCTGAGCGTTACCGCCACAGGCGCCCGCGATCGTGACGGGCGGGGACCGGTAGTGACCGCGTTGCACGCCGGGAGGCGTTACGGCGAGGTCGCGGCCGGCGACGAATTCACGAGCGCCATGACCATTACCGAAGCCCACCTGACGCTGGGCGCCGGCCTGATCGCCGACTTCAATCCGCTGCACGTCAACGAGACCTTTGCCCGGCAATCGCGCTACGGCTCGCGGATACTGCATGGTGTGATCACCAGCGCGATTCTCGGCGGTCCGGTGGGGATGATCTTCGCCGGCACCGCGATCGGCTACCTGGAGCACAACACGCGGTTCCTGGCGCCGGTGCGCATCGGCGACACCCTCACGCTGTGCTGGACGGTCACGGAAAAGACCGACAAGCCCGCGCGCAACGCCGGCATCGTCGCGCTGCGCGGCGCGGCGATCAACCAGGATGGCGTGACCGTCGCCGAAGCCACCGGCAAGATGCTCGTCACATCGTAGGATGGGTGGAGCGCAGCGATACCCATCATCGCCTTCGGAGAACTACCCCTCACCCCACCCTCTCCCCGCAAGCGGGGCGAGGGAGTATTCCGGAGGATGGGTCGAGCGCAGCGATACCCATCGTACTTGGGCTCTGAGGCCAACTGCAACGCGCAATTGACGCGTCAGCGCATGCCCATCGTCAGCGGCGCCGCGGTCAGCCGCTGCAATTCCGCGAAGGCGAGCCCGTCGACCATTTCGCGCACGACCATCCCGCCGCTCACGATGTCGATGACCGCGAGATCGGTGTAGACGCGCGCCACGCAGCCGACGCCCGTCAGCGGATAGGTGCAGCGCTCGACGATCTTGCTCTCGCCCGCCCGGGTCTGGTGCTCCATCATCACCAGCACGCGCTTCGCGCCGACGGCCAGGTCCATCGCGCCGCCCACCGCGGGGATGGCATCGGCGCCGCCGGTGCTCCAGTTGGCGAGGTCGCCGGTCACCGACACCTGGAAGGCGCCGAGCACGCAGATGTCCAGGTGGCCGCCGCGCATCATCCCGAACGAATCGCCGTGGTGGAAGTAGCAGCCGCCGGTGAGCAAGGTGACCGGCTGCTTGCCGGCGTTGATCAGGTCGGGATCTTCCTCGCCCGGGGCCGGCGCCGGGCCCATGCCGAGCAGGCCGTTCTCGCTGTGCAGGAAGATCTCCCGGTCGCGGGGCAGATAGTTGCCGACGAGGGTCGGCAAGCCGATGCCCAGGTTCACATACGCGCCTTCGTGGATGTCCGCCGCGACGCGCGCGGCGAGTTGCTCCCGGGTCAGCCGCTTCATCGCGTGCCGCCCGGCGCCGCCGCGCGCCCGGCCGCAGCGCCGGGGCCGGTCGCGAACACGCGCTGGACGAAGATCCCGGGGGTGACGACCGCCTCCGGATCGAGCTCGCCCAGCGGCACGACCGCGTCGACCTGCGCGATCGTGCAGCGCGCGGCGGTCGCCATGATGGGCCCGAAGTTGCGCGCCGACTTGCGATAGACGAGATTGCCCCAGCGGTCGCCGCGATGCGCCTTGATCAGCGCGAAGTCGGCGTGGATCGGGAACTCGAGGACGTAGTCGCGGCCGTCGATGCGCCGCGTTTCCTTGCCGGCCGCCAGTTCCGTGCCGAAACCGGTCGGCGTGTACACCGCGCCCAGCCCCGAGCCGGCCGCCTGGATGCGCACCGACAGGTTGCCCTGCGGCACCAGTTCGAGCTCGATGTCCCCGGCGCGATAGAGGCCGTCGAAGACCTGGGAGTCGACCTGGCGCGGAAACGAGCAGATGATCTTCTTCACCCGCCGCGCCTTGAGCAGCGCGGCGAGCCCGGTCTCGCCGTTTCCCGCGTTGTTATTCACGATGGTCAGCCCGCTCGCCCCCTGCGCGATCAGCCCTTCGACCAGTTCCGAGGGCATGCCCGCGCCGCCGAAGCCGCCGATCATCACCGTCGCACCGTCGGGTATCCCGGCGACCGCTTCGGCCAGCGAATGCACAACCTTGTCGATCATCGTTCGTCCCCGGTTCCCGCGGTTGTCCGCCCGCAGTGTACGGGTCGCGGATCGATTGTTCAACCTGCGGGTAGCTGCGGGTCGCCCCCGTTTTGTTATAGTTCGGCGCGGCCTTTCGTCCGCCATTCAACCCGGGAACTTCCATGTCTGAAATTCTGATAGCGCCCGACGCGCTGACGGCGGTCGTCGCGGCGATCCTGCGCGCGGCGGGCAGCAATGAGCGCGAGGCCGGCCTGGTCGCGGGCAACCTGGTCGGGGCCAATCTGGCCGGGCACGACTCGCACGGCATCGGCATGCTGCCGCGCTACATCGACAACGCGCTCGCCGGGGACCTGCCGCCCAATCAGCACGCGCGCATCGAACTCGACACCGGCCCGCTGCTGCGGGTCAACGGCAACGGCGGCTACGGCCAGGTCGTCGGGCAGGAAACCATGGAGCTGGGCATCGCGCGCGCGCGGCAGCACGGGGTATGCCTGGTGTCGCTCACCAACAGCCATCACCTGGGGCGCATCGGGCAGTGGGCCGAGCAATGCGTGGACGCGGGCCTGGTGTCGGTGCACTTCGTGAACGTGCTGCCGCGCGCCATCGTCGCGCCATTTGCCGGCCGCGACGGACGCTTTTCCACCAATCCGTTCTGCGTCGGGATTCCGCTGCAAAGCCAGCCGCCGTTCATCCTCGACTTCGCCACCAGCCGCATCGCCGCCGGCAAGGTGCGCGTCGCGTACAACAAGGGCGAGCGGCTGCTCCCCGACACGCTGCTCGATGCGGGGGGCGACATGACCACCGACCCGCGGCATCTGGTCGTCGAGCCGCTGGGCGCGTTGCTGCCGTTCGGCGAGCACAAGGGCTACGGGCTGGCGATGGCCTGCGAATTGATGGCGGGCGCCGTGGCCGGCGGGCAGACCCTGCACGAGGCCGGATCGACCCGCAAACAGATCATCAATAACATGCTCTCCGTCATCATCGACCCGCGCATCTACGGGACGCAGGACGTCTGCGCGGAACAGGCCGCGGCATTCGTGGAGTGGGTCAAGGCGTCGCCGCCGCGCGCGGATCAGGACGTGCTGATCGCCGGCGATCCCGAACGCCGGACCCGGGCGGAGCGCGGCGTCCACGGCATACCGGTGGATGTCAACACCTGGGAAGAAATCCGCGCCGCTGGCGCTCGCGTCGGCGTGGCGGTTCCGGGCTGACGCGCGCGCCGCTCAGCGCCTGGGCAGCGCGTAGCGATACAGCCCGAGATTGGCGGCCCGCTGCCGGATCAGGCCCAGCACCGTGTCGCAGTACGGCGTGGGCACGCCCACCAGCGCGCCGATCTCGATTACCGAAGCAAGCAGCGCATCGATTTCCAGCGGCCGCTGCGACTCCAGGTCCTGCAGCATCGACGTCTTGAAGGCGCCCAGCTTGCGCGTGATGGCAAAGCGCTCGTCTATGGTCATGCCGAGCTCGATGCCGATCTTCTGGCCTATCCACAGGTGCTCGATCATCATCCGGCGCACAAGCTGATTGGTCAGCGGATCTTTCATGATCTTGTCGCCGGTGGATCCGGTCAGCGCGCTGATCGGATTCATGTTCATGTTGCCCCACAGCTTGGACCAGATTTCCTTCTGGATTTCCCGGGTCGCCTCGACTTCGAAGCCGCCGTCGGCCAGCGCATCGATCAGCGTCTGCGTCCTGCCGTCGATCTGGCCGGCCGGATTGCCGACGATCAGCCGGTTGCCTTTGCCGCGCCGGATCACCGCGGGGCCAGCGTTGACCGAAGACAGGTGCACCACGCAACCCACCGCCTGCCCGGCGGGCATTGCCGCGGCAATCGCGCCGCCGGGGTCGACCGACTCCAGCCGCTTGCCCGCGAGCGCATCGCCGAAACCGTGGAAGAACCACCAGGGCACGCCGTTCATGGTCGAGACGATCGCCGTGTCGGGACCCACCAGCGGCTTCAATTGCGGCGCCGCCTGCGGCATCGCGGGCGCCTTGACCGCGAGGATCAGGTAGTCCTGCGTGCCCAGCTTGCGCGGATCGTCGGTGGCGATCACGTCGATGCGCTCGTCGTCGATGCGCAGGCCGTTGCCGCGGATCGCCTCCAGCGTCTCGCCGCGCGCCAGCGTCGTCGTGTCCCAGCCCGCCTTGACCAGCGCGCGGATGAACAGCCCGCCGACCGCGCCGGCGCCGACCACGCACGCGCGCGGCTTGCCTGTTTTTCGGATCATGATGTGTAAGTGGTATCCCGCGCGTCCACCAGCCGCCGGAGCGCGTCGAAGACGTCGCGGCCGGCGCCGAACTGCGGATTGAACTGCAGGGAGTCGCGCGTGCACTTCTGCGCGACCGCGTCGGACACCGGGATGGCGCCGCCGCCCAGCGCGTTCGTCGCGAGCTGGATCTCGCAGGCGCGCTGCAGCGTCCAGAGCAGGGCAAAGGCCTGGGGCAACGTGCCGCCCGCCGCGAGCAAGCCGTGATTGCGCAGGATCAGCAGCGGCTTGTCGCCCAGGCTTGCGAGCAGCCGCGGGGCCTCTTCCGCATGCACGGTGATGCCTTCGAAGTCGTGATAGGCGATCATGCCGTGGAGTTGCGCCGCGTAGAAGTTGGTCACTTCCAGCCCCGGCCGGCTGCACGCCACCGCCATGCCCGCTGTCGTGTGCGTGTGCATCACGACGTGGACTTCCGGCCGGTGCGCATGAATCGCCGCGTGGATCAGGAACCCCGCAGGATTGACCGGATGGCGGGAGTCGTCCAGCTTGTTGCCACGGGTGTCGATCTTGACCAGGTTCGAGGCCGTGACCTCGCGGTAATGGAGACCGAACGGATTGATCAGGAACTGATCGCACGTGCCGGGCACGCGCGCGGTGATGTGGTTGTAGATCAGTTCGGTCCAGCCCAGGTAATCGAAGATCCGGTACATCGCCGCGAGTTCCACGCGCAATGCCCACTCGGGCGCAGCCATCGGCGGACGGAGGACGGGCTGCAATTCGGGCATCGGGTGGGGGCGGGCATTGGGGGACGCGGCACTTTAAACCAGAGCGATGCGCCGGTCAACGCGGCCTGATGAATGGCGGCGGAGATGATGCGCCGACAACGGTCCGGCGCGTGCGGCGCGGGTGCGTGCCCGCCGATTCTCACCGCGCGCCGCCGCGCGCTGCGACCTCCGCCAGGACGCGGCGGACGAATGGCCCTTTCGCGTCCGTATAGGCTTCCCGGTCCATGCGAAAGTCGGCAGCCAGGCGTCGCTTCAGTGCGGCGTATTCGCCGGCAATGGCCGGATCCGCGCGCAGCGCATCGCGGAACGCCAGGCGCTCGCTCCAGAGTGCGCTGCCGAGGGGGATCAGATGCAGGTGATGCGTTCTGTGCTCGGGCGACGGCTTGCAGAACCAGTGCATGACCTCCGCCCGGTAGGGGAAGTGGACGTAGCCCGCGCGCAGCGCGGCCGCAAGCGCCGGGTGCGACGCCTCCAGCGAGTGCACCGGGGCCATGATGTCGATCACCGGCTTCGCGGCCAGCCCCGGCACGGCGGTGCTGCCGATATGCGCGACCGGCCCCGCCAGCCAGGGACTGAGGAAGGATTCGAGCAGCACGCGCTCGGTTTCGAAGCGCAGCGGCCAGGACGGGTCGTAGGGCACAACTTCGACCGGGGCTTCGCCTTTGGGTTGCCGTACGTCGGTGGGAATCCGCCCGGTCATCCCACCGCACCGAACAGCGCACCGACGCCGGCGGTCAGCGCCATCGCCAGAGCGCCCCAGAACGTCACGCGCAACGCGCCTGCCGCCACGGGCGCGCCGCCCACTTGCGCCGCCACGCCGCCCAGGATCGCGAGAAACACCAGCGACGTGCCGGACACGACGGGAATCAGGGCGCGGTCCGGCACGAAGGCCACCGCCACCAGCGGCAGCGCGGCGCCAACGGCGAAGCTGGCCGCCGACGTCAATGCGGCCTGCACCGGTCGGGCGCTGAGGGTGTCGGAAATGCCCAGTTCGTCGCGCGCATGCGCGCCCAGCGCGTCGTGGGCCATCAGTTGCGCGGCAACCTGTTTGGCGAGCGCCGCGTCGAGGCCGCGCCCGACGTAGATCGCCGCGAGTTCCCGGCGCTCGGCCTTGTCGTCTGCGGCGAGCTCCGCGCGCTCCATGTTGAGCGCGGCTTCTTCGGAATCCGCCTGCGACTGGACCGACACGTATTCGCCCGCAGCCATCGACATCGCGCCGGCGACCAGGCCGGCGATGCCCGCCACCATCACACTCGCGTGCGAGGCCTGCGCGGCGGCAACGCCGAGTATCAGGCTCGCCGTCGAGACGATGCCGTCGTTGGCGCCCAATACCGCTGCGCGCAGCCAGCCGATGCGGTCGGTGCGATGGCGTTCCCGGTGGCGTGGGGTCATTCTTGAAATCTCCATGTCGGTAGACGAGCCGGCCGGGCCGGCGGAAGGGAGCGTGCGCGTGCAGCCGCTCGCGGTCCCGTTTGCACCTGCCCGGCCAGAATACTCCCGATCCCCGCGTTCGATGCGAGCGCCGCGCGCGCGCTCCGGGAATTCGGCGCGCCCTTTGTCGTGGATCAAACCGCTGTGTCCGCTGGCGAACATAGTGTTGAATCGCCGAAGGGCGGCGGTTTACGCTGCGCCGCGGCCGGGCTCGCCAATCGTGCGCTGTCGCACAGACCCTTCCCGCGGTCGCGCCGTAACATCTTGAGACGAAATCGCGTCTTGCGCCGCGGCACGGGAGCCGGTGCGCGCTGTCCATGCCTGGAGCGCTGGAATTACATCACCGCGCGAAACTGGCAAACAAGGATTCAAATTGGCCCCGCCTGACCGAAATATGAACGCCCCCCGCACTGACCGGCGCGCCCCGGCGGCGCGGCGGCAGCGCCTTGTCGCATTCGCGGCGTGCCTGGCGCTGCTGCAGGGCTGCGCGACCGTGGCGCCGCCGATGGCCGTTCCGCCGCGCATCGAAGTGCCCGCCGCATGGTCCGTTGCCGATGCGGCCGCGGCGCAGGGCGCGACTTCGCTCGCGCAGTGGTGGCTGCGCTTCGACGATCCCTTGCTCGCCACCCTGGTCAGCCAGGCGGCGCTGGCCAATACCAGCGTGCGCGGCGCGCAGGCCGCGCTGCGGCAGGCCAGGGCGCTGCGCGACGTGGCGGCCGCCGGCCTGCTGCCCAGGCTGGGCAGTTCCGCCTCGGCGCAGCGCAACAGGCCGGCGGCGGCAACGCCGGCAACAGCTTCCGCGCCGGCCTCGACGCGAGCTGGGAGCTGGACCTCTTCGGCGCCAACCGCAGCGGGCTCGAGGCCAGCGACGCCGCCGCCCGGGCCAGCGCCGCCAGCCTGGGTGCCGTGCACGTGTCGATCGCCGCCGAAGTGGGACTCGCCTACATCGGCCTGCGCAGCGCCCAGGCGCGGCTGGCGATCGCCCAGGCCAACCTGGCCAGCCAGCAGGACACGCTGCAGATCACCCGCTGGCGCTTGCAGGCCGGCCTCGTCACCGAGCTGGAGACCGAGCAGGCGCGTGCCTCGGTCGAGCAGACGCGCGCGCAGATTCCCGCGCTGCAGACCAGCATCGACCAGGCGCGGCATGCGCTGGCGGTGCTGACCGGCCGGCCGCCGGCGGCGCTGGCGGCCACGCTGGCGGCGTCCGCGCCGGTGCCCCAGGTGACCGGCGATCTGGTCCTGAGCATTCCCGCCGAAACGCTGCGCCAGCGGCCGGACGTTCGCCTGGCGGAAGAGCAGGCGACCGCCGCGCTGGCGCGCGTGGCGCAGGCCGATAGAGCGCGCGCGCCGAGCTTCAAGCTCGGCGGCTCGCTGGGCCTGAACGCGCTGACGCTGGGGGCGCTGGCCACCGGCGCCGCGCTGGCCAGCGCGCTGCTGGCCGGCGTGTCGTGGCCGGTGTTCGACGGCGGCGCCGGGCGCGCCCAGGTGCGGGCCCAGCAGGCGGCGCTGGAGCAGGCGCAGGCCGTACCAGGCGGCGGTGCTGACGGCGCTCAAGGAGGTGGAGGACGCGCTGGTGGCCTTGCGCGGCGACCGCGAGCGCCTGGCGCGGCTGCAGCAGGCCGCCGACGCCGCCGCCAGCGCCGCGCTGCTGGCGCGCCAGCGTTACAGCAGCGGCCTGGTGGATTTCCAGACCGTGCTCGAAACCCAGCGCACGCAGCTCAGCACCCAGGACGGCGTGGCCACGCGCGCCGCCGACAGGCGCCGACCATGTGCGCCTGTTCAAGGCCCCTGGGCGGCGGCTGGCGGCCCGGAACGCCGGCGCTGCGCCCCCCTCCCGCGCCGGCTTCACCCAGGACACTCGCCCATGACCACCCAGCCCCCACCCGCCGGCCACCGCGCCTGCCCCGCACCCGCGCGCAGCCGACGCCGCGTCGACCTGGCCGCCCTGCTCGGCGAGCCCGCCGCGCGCCTGGTACCGCCGCCCGGCGCTGTGGGGCGGCCTGTTGCTGCTGGCTGCTCGCCGCCGCCGGCGTCTGGTGCTGGCAGGCGGCGCAGACCGCGAGCGCGGCGCCCAGCTACACCACGCAGGCCGTGGGGCGCGGCAACCTCACGCTGACCGTCACCGCCAACGGCACGCTCCAGCCCACCCGCTCGATCAGCATCGGCAGCGAGCTCTCGGGCACGGTGCTCAAGGTCAACGTGGACGTCAACGACCGCATCACCAAGGGCCAGGTGCTGGTGGAGCTCGACACCGCCAAGCTGCGCGACCAGATCCTGCGCTCGCGGCGGCGGTGGCCGCGGCCAAGGCCAAGGTGGCGCAGACCGCCGCCACGGTGAAGGAGGCCCGGGCCAGCCTGGCCCGCCTCGAGGAGGTGGCGCGCCTGTCCGGGCGGCAAGGTGCCGTCCAAGGCCGAGCTCGACGGCGCCCGCGCCGCGCTGGCGCGCGCCGTGGCCGACGAGGACAGCGCCCGCGCCGGCGTGGCCGACGCGCAGGCGGCGCTGTCCACCGACCAGATCAACCTGTCCAAGGCCTCGATCGCCGCGCCCGCCGACGGCGTGGTGCTCACGCGCAGCGTCGACCCCGGCAACGCGGTGGCCGCCTCGCTGCAGGCGGTGACGCTGTTCACCGTGGCCGAGGACCTGAAGCAAGCTGCGCCTGTGGGTCTATGTGGACGAGGCCGACGTCGGCGCGGTGAAGGTCGGCCAGGACGCCACCTTCACCGTCAGCGCCTATCCGAGCCGCGCCTTCCCGGCCCGCATCACCCGGGTGGGCTTCGGCTCGACCATCACCGACAACGTGGTCACCTACCTCACCTACCTCGACGTCGACAACGCCGACCTGAGCCTGCGGCCGGGCATGACGGCCACCGCCACCATCACCGCCACGCAGCGCAAGGACGTGCTGCTGGTGCCCAACAGCGCGCTGCGCTTCGAACCCACCACGGCCGCTGCCGCGCCCGCCGCCGGGGCCAAGACCGGGATCGTGGCCAGCCTGACGCCGCGCATGCCGGGCCGCGGCGGCGCGCGGCGCTCAGCCGCGGCCAGGCCAGCACGGCCCTGGCGCGCCAGGTCTGGGTGCTGCGCGACGGCGCGCCGGTGGCGGTGGCGGTGACGCCGGGCATCAGCGACGGCCGCATGACCGAGATCACCGGCGGCGACCTGCAGGCCGGCATGCAGGTGATCACCGACCAGAAGCGGCAGCGCCATGACGGCCCCCGCTGATCCGGCTGCGCGGCGTCACCAAGCGCTACGGCAGCGGCGCGTCCGAGCTGCTGGCGCTCAAGGGCATCGACCTCGACGTCGCGGCCGGCGAGTTCGTCGCCATCATGGGCCCCAGCGGCTCGGGCAAGTCGACCGCGATGAACATCCTGGGCTGCCTGGACACGCCCACCGCCGGGCAGTACCTGTTCAAGGGCGCGCACGTCGAGGCGCTGTCGCGCGACCAGCGCGCGCGGCTGCGGCGGCGCTACCTGGGCTTCGTGTTCCAGGGCTTCAACCTGCTGGCGCGCACCTCGGCGCAGGAGAACGTCGAGCTGCCGCTGCTGTACCGCGGCGAGAGCGCCGCGGTGCGGCGCGCGGCCGCGGCCAAGGCGCTGCAGTCGGTGGGCCTGGGCGGCTGGGAGCACCACACGCCGGCCGAGCTCTCCGGCGGCCAGCAGCAGCGCGTGGCGATCGCGCGGGCCATCGTCACCGAGCCGGCGGTGCTGCTGGCCGACGAGCCGACCGGCAACCTCGACACCCAGCGCAGCCACGAGATCATGGGCCTGCTGCTGGCGCTGAACCGCGACCACGGCATCACCGTGCTGATGGTGACGCACGAGCCCGACATGGCGGCCTACGCGCGGCGCATGGTGCACTTCGTCGACGGCCGCATCGAGAGCGACGCGCCGCCCAACCCGCATCCGGCGGCCGCCGGCCCCGCCCGCCGCCGGCGGACCGCCTGATGCTGCTCAACACCCTGTTCCTCGCGCTGCGCTCGATCCGGCGCAACCTGCTGCGCTCCTTCCTGACCATCCTGGGCATCGTCATCGGCGTCAGCGCGGTGATCACCATGGTCACGCTGGGCAACGGCGCCACGCAGGCCATCCAGACCCAGATCTCCAGCCTGGGCACCAACCTGCTGATGGTGCGGCCCGGCCAGCGCGGCTTCGGCGGGGGTGGCGGACACGGGGTGCCGCAGTTCACCGAGGCCGACGCCGAGGCCATCGCCGCGCAGATCGGCGGGGTGGCCGCCGTGGCGCCCGAGGGCACCGCCAGCGTCACGGTGGTGGCCAACGGCCGCAACTGGGCGACCAACGTCACCGGCAGCACCAACGAATGGTTCGAGACCGGCAACTGGAAGCTGCGCAGCGGGCGGCAGTTCGAGGACGACGAGCTGCGCGCCGGCGCCGCGGTCTGCATCATCGGCGAGACGGTGCGGCGCGAGATCTATGGCGGCACCCGCGCGGCCTGGGCGAGCAGTTGCGCATCAAGCAGTTCTCCTGCGAGGTGATCGGCATCCTCGCCTCCAAGGGCCAGGCGGCGATGGGCAACGACCAGGACGACACGGTGCTGGTGCCGCTGCACACGCTGCAGCGCCGCGTCACCGGCAACCAGCGGGTCGGCACGCTGCTGGTGTCGATGCAGGAGGGCAGCGACAGCGGTCCGCTCAAGGCCAGCCTGCGCCAGCTGCTGCGCGAGCGGCGCAAGCTGGCCGAGGGCGACGACGACGACTTCAACGTCTTCGACACGCAGCAGCTGGCCGAGACCCTGTCCAGCACCACCAAGGTGTTGACCACGCTGCTGGGCGCGGTGGCCGCGGTGAGCCTGCTGGTGGGCGGCATCGGCATCATGAACATCATGCTGGTCAGCGTGACCGAGCGCACGCGCGAGATCGGCCTGCGCCTGGCCATCGGCGCGCTGGAGCGCGAGGTGCTGCTGCAGTTCCTGATCGAGGCGGTGGTGCTGTCGGCGCTGGGCGGCGTGGTGGGCATCGTCATCGCCACCGGCGCGTCCATCGTGCTGGCGGCGGTGATGGAGGTGCCATTCGTGTTCGACCCGGTGATCAACGTCCTGTCGTTCGTGTTCTCGGCCGCCAGGAGGGCTGTTGTCCTGGCCGGCGCCGGGCGCCCGATGGATCCGGCGGGCGCTGCGGGCGCGGGTGGCCCCCGGGCCCCGGCGGGCCTGGCTGATTGCACAACCGAAATCGGCCGCCGCCCGGCCCCCGCCCTGCGCCGCTGCCCCCGCGCGCACTAGAGACTGCAGGATCAGCGATGGCCGAGCACCACGAGTCGACCGCGACAATTCTCTTCGCCCTTGGCGCCAACGCGGCGATCGCGGTGGCCAAAGGCGTCGCGGCATCGGTCACTGGTTCGACCTCGATGCTCGCCGAAGCGGTGCACTCCGTCGCCGATTGCGGGAATCAGGGGCTGCTGCTGCTGGGCCTGAGGAGTTCGGCGCGCCCGCCCGACGCCGAGCATCCGCTGGGCCATGGCCGCGCGATCTACTTCTGGTCGTTCATCGTGGCACTGATGCTGTTCAGCATGGGCGGCTTGTTCTCGATCTACGAGGGCCTGCACAAGATCGACTCCAGCCAGCCGCTCGCGGACCCGTGGATCGCGATCGCCGTGCTGGTGCTCAGCCTGGTCGCCGAGTCCATCTCGCTGTGGAAATGCCTGGTTCAGGTCAACGGCCTGCGCGGCAGGCACTCGCTGTGGCGCTGGTTCCGGGAGACCCGGCGCAGCGAGTTGCTGGTCGTGTTCGGCGAGGACATCGCCGCAACGCTGGGTCTCGCGCTGGCGCTGTTCGCCGTGGTGGCGGCGATGGCGACGGGCGATCCGCTCTACGACGCGCTGGGGAGCCTGGCGATCGGCGTGCTGCTGCTCGTGGTTGCCGTCTTTGTCGGTGTCGAAGTCAAGGCGCTGCTCATCGGGCAGAGCGCCGATCCGGCGTTCCAGCAGGAACTACACCGCTTTCTCCTCGAGCGCGGCGAGATTGCGGAGATCTTCAACCTGATTGCACTGCAGCACGGCGACGACATCGTTGTCGCCGTGAAGGCACGGATGACCGAGACTGTCTCGGCAACGGCACTGATCGACGACATCAATCGCTGCGAAAGTGCGCTGCGCGCCGCGTTTCCGCAGGTGCGCTGGCTGTTCTTCGAGCCCGACGTGAAGGCGTGAACGCCGCGATTCGCCGCTCGCGCCTGTTACGCCACGAACTCTACGCTGAGCCCGGGCAGCGCGATGCCCGCCAGTTCGGTGGACCAGGTCTCGCCGGCGCGCACCGGCAGCGCGGATGTGATCGTGCCCGTGGTCACGATTTCGCCGGCCTGCAGTGTCCGGTACTGCGGCTGCCGGGCGAGCACGGCGATCAGGTGCGCGAGGGCGGCCAGCGGACTGCCCAGCACGTTCCTGCCCGTCCCCGTGTCGCGCACCGCGCCGTTGCAGGACAGGGCCAGCGAAAAGCGCTCCAGCGCCGCGACCGGATCGGCTCCCAGCCGTTCGGCCGGCTGCGGCGCGCCGACCAGCAGCGTGCCGTGCAACGCCGAGTCGGCGATAGTGTCCGCGGCCTGGAACTTCCAGCCGGGGAAATGCGTTTGCACGATCTCGAATCCGTGCGCGACCCAGTCGATGCATCCCAGGATCGCCGGCAGGTCGCCGCCGGCCGGCGGCGCCGACCGGAAGTGGACGACGATCTCGGGTTCTATCCGCGGCTCGGCGAAACGGCCGAGGCTGCACTTGTGGACCTGGTTGGTCACGGCGGCGACGGTGGTGTCGTAGACGAAGCCCCAGATCGGCTCGCGCACGCCGTATTGGGATTGCACCGCGGCGTTCGTGAAGCCAATCTTGCGGCCGACCGGCACGGCGCCATCGGCCATCCGCGCCGCATGGATCAGGTGCGCCACCTCGTACGCGGCATCGATGCCGAAGCCGCCCGGCTGCGACGTGATGGGCTCCAGCTGGCGAACGTCGTCCTGCGCGGCCTTGAGCCGGCGGGCGATGGCGGTCAGGGCGGAGGGGTCTGTCACGGGCGTTTCCGGGTTGGCACAAGGTGCTGCAACGAGAGTGGGCGATTGCGGCGGCCGGGGGCAGGACCGGCCACGCCCCGATTATTGCATGGCAGAATCCGGGCCGGTGCCCACTTCTGGAAACCGGGCAATCATGACCGAGATCAGAAAACGAACGACCCATGCGCCTCCTCCTGGTAGAAGACGACTCGATGATCGGCGACTCCGTCCGCCAGGGCCTGCGCCAGGACGGCTTCGCGGTCGACTGGGTGCGCGACGGCCGCGCGGCCGAACTGGCGCTCGCCAACGAGGTCTACGATCTGCTGCTGCTAGACCTCGGCTTGCCGAAGAAGGAAGGACTGGACGTGCTGCAAACCCTCCGCCACAAGGGCGACGCGATCCCGGTGATGATCCTCACCGCGCGCGACGCCGTCGCCGAGCGGGTCAGGGGCCTGGACGCCGGCGCGGACGACTACCTGGTCAAGCCCTTCGACCTCGACGAACTCGCCGCGCGCATACGCGCCTTGCTGCGCCGCCGCTCCGGCCGGGCGCAGCCCGTGATCGAGGTCGGCGCGCTGCGCCTGAACCCGGCGACGCGCGAGGTGACATTCAACGGCGAGCCCGTCGCGCTGTCCGCGCGCGAATTCGCCTTGCTCTCCGCTCTCGTCGACCGGCCGGGTGCGGTGCTCTCGCGGGAGCAGCTGGAAGAGAAAATGTACGGCTGGGACCAGGAGGTGGGCAGCAACACCGTCGAGGTCTACATCCACGGGCTGCGCCGGAAGCTGGGCCAGGACTTCATCAAGAACGTCCGGGGCGTCGGCTACATGGTGCCGAAGCCGTCATGATCTCCATCCGGCAACGCCTGCTGCTCTGGCTGCTGGCCGGCCTGACGGTCGCGACCGCGGCGGGCGCGTGGAGCGTCTACGTGCGCGCGCGGGCCGAGGCACGGGACCTGTTCGACTATCAGATGCAGCTGACGGCCGCATCGTTTCCCGACGAGGGGCTGGGCGCCGCGTCGCGCTCGCCGGGGGACGCCGGGCCCGACGACGTGGTCGTGGTCCAGATCTGGGACCGCAACGGGCGGCGCCTGTACCTGTCGCGCCCCGGCGCGCGCGCGCCGCAGCGCGCGGAGATCGGCTTTTCCGACGTCAATGCGCCCAATGGCCACTGGCGCGTTTACACCTCACTGGTCGGCAACAACGTGATCCAGATTTCGCAGCCCATGAGCGTGCGCGAGGAACTCGCGGCCGGCATGGCGCTGCGCACGATGCTGCCGCTGCTCATCCTGCTGCCGCTGCTGATCGGGGGCATCTGGGTGCTCATCGGGCGGGGACTCAAGCCTGTCAACGACGTGGCGGCCGCGGTGGCGGCGCGTTCCGCCGATGCGCTCGATCCACTGCCCGACGGGCACCTGCCGCACGAGGTCCGTCCGCTGGTCAGCGCGCTCAACGGCCTGCTCGAACGCCTCGGCCGTTCGCTCGACGTGCAGCGCGCATTCGTCGCCGATGCCGCGCATGAGTTGCGCACGCCGCTTACCGCGTTGCGCCTGCAGATCCAGCTGGCCGAACGCGCGGCGAGCGCCGCCGAGCGGGAGGACGCGTTCGCGCGGCTGCGCGGCGGCACCGAGCGCGCGACGCGCCTGGTCGAGCAACTGCTGGCGATGGCGAGGAGCGATCCCGAGGCGGCCGAGCGGCCGTTTGTCGAGACCGACCTGGCGGCAGTCGCGCGCGATGCCGTGGCCGAGCTCGCGCCGGTCGCCGAGGCCAGGGGCCTCGACCTAGGCTTCGCGGGCGCCGCTGCGGTCATGGTGCACGGCGATCCGGAGAGCCTGCGCGTGCTGCTGGAGAACCTGGTCGACAACGCGCTCCGCTACACGCCCGCCGGCGGCACCATCGATGTCGCGGTGGCGGCCGGCGGCGGCGCCCCCACGCTGACGGTCGCAGACGACGGCCCGGGCATTCCACCCGAAGACCGCGAGCGCGTCTTCGATCGCTTCTACCGGCGCGGGTCGCCCGATGCCACGGGCAGCGGGCTGGGGCTGGCCATCGTGCGCCGCATCGCGCAGCGCCATGGCGCTGCGGTGGAACTGGGCGATGGCGCGCACGGACGCGGGCTGATGGTCACAGTGCGGTTCGCGGGCGACGGGAAAGCGCGGCAGCCGGGCACGGCAACGGCCGCGGCGCACGACTGAGAACCGGACGGTTTCAGTAGAATGGCGGCTGTCTTCGCTTTCCCCGGATCCCCGATGCGCACCCTGATTCTCCTCGCCGCGTTCCTTGCGGCGACCGGCGCGGCAGCGCTGCCGGCGAACGTCGAGCATGTCGAGACATTCCGCGGCATCGACCAGTACCGGCTCAAGTCGAACGGGATGACGATCCTGCTCGCGCCGGATCACGCGAGTCCGGTGTTCACGTTCATGGTGGTCTACCACGTCGGTTCGCGCAACGAGTCGCCGGGCAATACGGGCTCGGCGCACCTGCTCGAGCACATGATCTTCAACAAATCGACGGAGAATTTCGGCAAGGCCCGGGGCCACAAGTCGTTCCAGGAAGTGCTCTACGAGGGCGGCGCCGACGCGGGCTCTTCGAACATGACGACCTGGTACGACCGGATGAATGGCTATTCGACTCTGCCTTCGGACAAGCTGGAGCTGGCGATGCGGATCGAATCCGACCGGCTGGGCCGCGGCCTGATCCTCGATGAAGAGCGCCAATCGGAGATGTCGGTGGTGCGCAACGAGTACGAGATCGGCGAGAACAATCCGTACCGCGCGCTGCAGAAGGCGACCGTCGCGGCCGCGATCCAGGCGCATCCCTATCACTGGAACACCATCGGCTACCGCTCCGACATCGAGGGCGTGTCCACCGAAAAGCTGCGCGAGCACTACAAGCCGTACTTCCACCCCGACAATGCCGAGGCGATCCTGGTCGGCGACTTCGATGCCGAGACCGCGCTGGCTCTTTTCGAGCAGCAGTTCGGCGCCTTCCCGCGCGCGCCGAAGCCGATCCCGAAGGTGATCACGGTCGAGCCGCCGCAGGAGGGCGAGCGGCGGGTGCTGGTCCGGCGCCCGGGGACGCTGGGCGTGGTGATGATCGGCTACATCCGCCCCGCGGCGCTGCACCCGGATTTCATCCCGCTGGAGGTCCTCACGGCTGTCCTCGCCGACGGCGTGAATTCGCGTCTGTACCAAGGCCTTGTCGACCGCGGTCTGGCGACCGGCGTCAACGCCAGCAACTTCGCGCTGCGCGACCCGTATCCGCTGCTGCTCTCCGCCACCTGCGCGCCCGGCAAGACGCACGAAGAGGTCGAGGCGGCGATCAAGGCCGCCGTGTCCGCGCTGGTCGACAAGGGCGTGACCGAGGTGGAGCTCAGGCGCGCGCAGCAGCAGATCGAAGTGTCCGTGGTGCGCGCCCGGGACGGCACGTACAACTACGCCTCCAACCTGGGCGAGGCGGTCGCCTCGACCGACTGGAAGTGGTTCCTGACCTACGTCGACAACGTGAAGGCCGTGACGGTGCCGGATCTGCAGCGCGTCGCGGCGGCTTATCTGGTGCCCGACCACGCGACCGTGGGCTGGTTCGTTCCCGCGGCGAACGCGAAACAGCCGGCGCCGGCGGCAACCGTGACGGCGGCAACGCCGGCGGTGCAAACCGCGGCGGGATCCGCGGCGCCGGCGCCGCGGCCGGCCGCCACCGCTGCGCCGCACGCGCGCCGGCCATTCGCCGAGCGGACGTTGCGCAAAGTGCTCGCCAACGGCCTTATCGTCGACGTCGTGGAGAACCACGCGGTGCCGACGGTGGCCGTGCGCGGCCTCGTCCTGGCGGGCGCGGCGACCGGCTCGCCGGCGCAGCCGGCGGTGCCCGATCTGGTCGCGAAGATGCTCGAGCGGGGGACCGCGACGCGCACCAAGGAGCAGATCGGCGCGCTGCTCGACGATGTGGGGGCCACGCGCAGCTACACGATGAGCCTCAACGAAACGTCGATCCAGGCCAACGGCATGGCGCGTGACCTGCCGCGCATCATCGAGGTGCTGGCCGACGAGCTGCGGAATCCGGCCTTCGCCGCCGCGGAGCTCGCCCGTGCCAGGAAGGAGCTCGAGAACGACTTCCTGCGCGCGGACGACGACACGTCGGCGCGCGCGCAGGAGCGGCTTGCCCAGCTCGTCTACGCACCGGGCCATCCGTACCGGCCGCATGGACGGGCCGGGAAGGTGCGCAGCGTCGCGGCGATCACCGAAGCGGAACTGCGCGCCTTCCACCGCGCGCGCTACAACGGCGCGGCGATGATCCTGGCCGTGGTCGGCGACATCGACGCGGCGCAGACCATCGCGCTCATCGAGCAGCACTTCGGCGGCATCCCGCGCGGGGAACGCCCGGCGTTCACGGCCGTCGGCAGGTCGCAGCCCGCGGAGCGCGGCGCGCGCGAGGCGGTTACGCTGCGCGGCAAGGCCAACATGAACATCGTGATGGGCACGGCCAGCGGGCTGCGGCGCCTCGATCCCGACTACGAAGCGGCCCTGGTCGCCAACGCGGCGCTCGGGCAGACGGCGCTGGCCTCGCGCATCGGCCGGCGTGTACGCGACACCGAGGGCCTGACGTACCAGATCTATTCTCGCTTCCTGCACAGCGACGAGCTCGACGGCCTGTGGCTGGTCAACGTCAACGTCGCGCCGCAGAACCTCGCGCGGGCTCTGCAGTCCACGCGCGAGGAACTCGAAAAGTATGCGCGCGAAGGCGCCACCGACGCCGAGATCGCCGCGCAGAAGAGCTTCTTCGCCGGCAACTACAACGTGAACCTGGGCTCGAACGCGGGCATCGCCGCCGCGCTCGCCGCCGCGGAAAAGTTCGGCTTCGGCCCGGCCCACCTGGACCGGTTCCCCGCGCGGATCGCCGCAGTCACCACAGCCGAGGCGAACGCCGCGATGCGCAGGCACTTCTTCTCCGAGCGTCTGCACGTGATCGTTGCCGGCGACCTCGACGCGATACCGGACTGAGCAAGGGTGCCGCGGCGGGCCGCCCGCCGCCGCGCCGCGGTGCTAGCATTGCGCGGATCATGACCGAACTCTCCCGGATCGGGCAGTTGCAGGCGGAAGTTGCCGCGGCGGCGGACGTGGCCGCGCGGGTGCGCGCGATGAATGCGCTGGCCTACGAGCTTTCCCGCACGGGCCGGGCCCAGCGCGCCATAGGGCTGGCGGAGGAGGCACAGGCGCTGGCGCAGCAAGTCTCCGATGCCGGGCTCGCCGCGAATTGCTTTCACACGCTCGCCCGTTGCCGCTTCTACCTCGCCGATTTTCTCGGCGCGCTGGAAGTCTTGCTGCAGGCGGCCCAGATCTACCACGCGACCGGCGATGCGGCGAGCGAAGCGACCGCGCTTGCCGGCGTCGGGCTGTGCCAGGACAAGCTGGGCGCCCGCGACGAAGCCGGCGCGTCGCTGTTGCGCGCGCTCGAATCGGCGCGCGCGCAGGGGCTGGCTACGCTCGAGACCAACATCCAGAATTCGCTGGCCGCGCTGGCGGAGAACGCGGGGCGCCTCGACGACGCGGCCCGGCACGCGGCCGCGGGAATGGCGCTGGCGCGCGCCCACGGCGACCGCAACCTGCTGACCAAGCTGCTGGGCAACGATGCGCTGGTCGCGCAGCAGCGCGGCGACCTTGCCGCGGCGGCCGGGGACGCGGCGGCCGCGGCTCGCGAGTACGACGCCGGCCTCGCGCAGGTCGGGCAGGCGCTGGCGCTGGCGCGCGAACTCGGCAACCGTTACGACGAAGCGCATTGCCTGGGCAACTCCGGCGCGCTGCTGCGCCGGCTCGGCCGGCAAGGCGAAGCCGCCGCGGCGCTGGAGGGCACGCTCGCACTCGGCCGCGAGCTCGCCGACCTGCCGATCCAGGTGGAGGCGCAACTCGAACTGGGGCGGCTGCACGCGCCGGGCGACCGGGCCGCTGGCCCGGCGTTGCTTCGAGGAAGCGATCCGACTGGCCGATGGGATCACGGCAAAGAACCTGCTCGCCGACGCGTGCAAGACCTACTCGGCGTGCCTGGAGCAGTGGGGGGATCCCGCGGCGGCGTTGTCGCTGTACAAACAGTACGACGCGGTGCGCGAGGCCGAACTCGCGCGCACGCGGACCCAGGCGGTGCGGGCGGTGATCATGCTCGATTACGAGCGAGTCACGCGCGAGGTAGTGAGCCTCGCCGCGGACCGCAAGATCCTGGCCACGCAAACGCGGGAACTGGCGGTCGCGTCGCAGCAGGATCCGTTGACAGGCCTGCTCAACCGGCGCGGTTTCGACGAGAACATCGGCGCGCTGGCCGCGACGAGCGCAAAGGACGGCACGCAGCTTACCCTGGCGCTGATCGATCTCGATAACTTCAAGGCGATCAACGACACCTACTCGCATCCCGTCGGCGACGCGGTGCTGGGGCAGGTGGCGCGCATCATCCGCGCCCATTGCCGCGCGCATGACCTGGCCGTGCGCTACGGCGGCGACGAGTTCCTGGTGGTGCTGGGCGGCGCGGACCTGGAAGGTGCCGAACTCGCGCTCTGGCGGCTCAAGGAGGCCGTCGATGCCTGTGCCTGGGCCGACGTGGCCAGCGGGCTGGCCGTGACGGTTTCGATCGGCGTCGCCACCGCGGCCCCGCCGGCCGACATTCCCGCGGCGATCGCCGAGGCCGATCGCGCGCTTTACGCCGCCAAGAACGGCGGCCGCGACCGGATCCTGCGCGCGCGCGACGTGGCCGTCGGGCGCGGCGGCCCGGCCGCGCGGCATTGATCCGGGGACGCCCCGGCTCTCGTTGGCAGCGGCGGGCGGTGCGGAATGGCTCGCGCTCTCCGCGAATTCGGCGTGTCCTTGATCTGGCTCAAGAGCGGCGGGCGGTGCGGACCACCGATGCTGTTATGCTGAAGTCCGTGCCTTCAACGGGAATCCTGACCATGAAATTCGTACTGGCGCTCTGCATGACTCTTGCAACCTGCATTGTCCAGGCGGGCCAGAGCCCAGCGCCTGCCGCGGCCACGGTGATCAAGGGCGCGGTCCTCGAAGTCAAGGAGGTCGAGAGCTATACGTATCTCCGCCTCAAGACCCGGGACGGCGAGACTTGGGCGGCGGTCAGCAAGGCCCCTGTCGCCAAGGGGTCCGAAGTCACGATCGAGAATGCGATGACGATGCGCAACTTCGAGAGCAAGGCGCTGCGCCAGACCTTTCCGACGATCGTGTTCGGTACGCTGGCAGGTGCTCCGGGCAGCGCGCCGGCCGCCGCCCCTCAAGTGGCCGCGGCCCATGCCGGCATCGGCCTCAAGCAGGACGCCGGCGACGTCAAGGTGCCCAAGGCAAGCGGCGCGAACGCGCGTACCGTCGCCGAAATCAACGCCAAGGGGCCGGCATTGAAGGACAAGCCCGTCCTGGTCCGCGGCAAGGTCGTGAAATTCAACGGCGGGATCATGGGCCGCAACTGGATCCACCTGCGCGATGGCACGGGCTCGGCCGCGGACAATTCGAATGACCTGCTCGTGACTACGACGCAGAAGGCCAGCGCCGGAGATGTCGTGACCGTGAAGGGCGTGGTCAGGACCGACCGGGATTTCGGCTCGGGCTATGCGTACAAGGTGTTGATCGAGGAGGCGACGCTGCAGCAGTAAGCGCGCCGGGGCATCGGGCCGCATTTGCGCGGCGTCCGGCCCCGCGGCTGGCGGCGCCGGCCATCATCTCGCTACGGCATCGGTATCCAGACGGGCCAGCAGCGCCGCGAAGTCCGCGTTCCCCGTCCGTTCCGCCATGTCGGCCAGCGGGTCGACGTGCCCTGCGAATGCGCAGTCGAGATCGTCCCAGTCGTCTTCGGTGAAAAGGCGGCGCGCAGCAGGCAGTATTAGTTCTTCCTCGATGCGCATGTGCTCCCAGTAGAATTCAGCGAAGTGGTTGACGTTCCGCGCGAATGCCTTCCGCTCGTTGTCCCCGCCGTTCTCCGTCGCGCGCAAGGCGCTGCTGAGCCCGCTGAGCATGGCCTCGCCGATCAGGTGGTCACGCTCCAGCCGGTCGAGCACAACATCGAATTCGGTTGTGCGCATCCGCAGCCGGTTGAACAGGTGCCGTGTTTCCTTCGGGTGATGATACCGTTCCGGATACGCCCCGATATAGCGGACGATGGCGCCCAGCAATCCTACGTCGGAGGATTGGCGGCCGGCGACCAGGTCGTCGGTGGCCGTCTTGAGTCCCCGCAACAGCTTGCCCAGCGTCCGGTGCTCGGCTTCGATGATAGGCAGTGCCGGTTTCAATTTCTTCTCGCAGAAACTCGCAGCATAGCGCGCGGGGTCGTTTGCATCGTTTGATCTGGATCAAACGTGTGCCTGTGCCGTGATGCAGGCAGGCTTCGATGGCGCGTGTTGCGCTCGGGCGCGGCCCGGGTTGTTCTCGGTTCCAAGGTCGACAGCGGGCGGTGCGCGCGCCATAATGCAACCGGGATCGAGGGGATACAGTATGGACATCGAACGGTTCATGCGCGGCTACAAGGCCGCGTGGGAGGGGCGGGACGAGGCGCTGTTCTGCGCGCTGTTCGCCGGCGACGGAATCTATCGCAACACGCCTTTCGCGGCGCAGCGCGGGCACGCCGAGCTGGCACAGTACTGGCAGCGCGTCAAGCTGCAGGAAGACGTAGTCCTGTCCTACGAGATCCTCTCCGCGTCACCCGCGGCCGGCATCGCGCACTGGCATGTCACCTACCAGGTCGCCTCCGAGGAACTGTTCCGGATCTGGGCCGCGTCCACGGGGACCAACCTGGTCTCGCGCAAGCCCGGCGATCCGTTGCCGCGCATGGTGCTCGATGGCGTCCTCCAGGCGCAGTTCGCCGGCGGACTGTGCACCGAATGCCGTCTCTGGTGGCACAGCATGCCGCTGGCTTAGCGCCGGCTTGGGGCGACTGCGACCAGAAGGCGGAGGGCAGGGCGGGCCGCTGCGTTACATGGCCGGCGCGTTCCGCGCTGCACACGCCGGCTCTGGCGGGTCAGGGATGCGGTCCGTCGTGGCAGTCGTAGCAGCCGACGTTCTGTCCCGCCGTGTAACTGCGGGTTCTGCCTTCCTCGATAGCGTAGGACCGCGCGACTTTCACCTGCGCCAGCGGGCCTCCCCGGTAGTCGCTGCCGTGGCAGTAGGCGCACTGGGCGGCACCGCCGGACTCCACCATGTCCCCATGCTTGTCGACCCACGCCGCGCCGATGGTGTGCATCCCGTGCGGACCGCCCTTGAGCGACACCGGCAGGTTGGCGTGGCAGACCTTGCATTCGCGCACCGTTCCCGCGTAGCCCTGGAGCGCGATGCTCTGCACGTTGTCGTTGGCGTGCGAACTCGGGTACTCGGCATGCGTGCTGCCGTGACACGCTTCGCATTGCATGCCGCCGTGGCCCTTGCTGAAGCGGAACAGGTTGTAGCCCGGCGCGGGCGCGCCGGCGTTGGTCGCGAACCGGATGTCGGCCGGAACGACCAGGTTGCCGGCGCCATCGAGCGCGTTCTCGGTGCGCTTGCCGTCGAAATGGCAGGCCTGGCAGGTCGGCTCCTGCAGCCAGCCCACGCGCGCCGGATCGCCCACCTTGGTCATGTTGCCGTGGCAATTCTGGCAGCCCATCGCCGCGCTGCCGTCGGGGTTGGTCGCGTTGCCCATGGCACCGCGCAGGCACTTGGTGACCGAGCCGGGGTGGCACAGGTAGCAGGCGCCGCGGCTGGTCGCGTCGTCGAGCTTGACGCTGGTGGCCGGATCCTTGACCTGGCCGTGCGTCGTATGGAGCGCGCTGGTGAGCGCAGGAATTCCGGCAATGCCCGTGCCTGGCAGGGCGTTGGATGCGTGGCAACCCGCGCAGAGCGCCGGCTTGCCGTCCAGCGCAGAGGACAGCAGTCCCGACGCATTCAGACCCATGCTCAGCAGCGCCGCCTGGTAGGCCGGCGTGCCGCCCTGCATCTCGTCGTGCAGGCGCAGAATGTTCTTTTTCCAGTCGGTTTCCGGGTTGGAATCGTAGACCCAGCCGCCCGTGGGCCTGGCCGCGAGGCGGGCGGGATTGGTCTCTGTCGACGGCCGCGATAGGTGACAGGCCGCACAGGTCATTTCGTCGCTGACGGGCAGCACGGTCGAGGTCGTGGCGAGCACGCGCCCGGCGCTGTCTCGCGCCGTCACCCTGACCATCGGGTAGAAGTTCTTCGCGCCGCTGTCGTCGTAGGGCGTGATCGGCAGCCCGGTGGCCTCGAACCAGCCATTGACGGCATCCAGGGACATCGGCCTGGCGACGAGCGACGGTGTCGCATTGCCGGTGAGCCCGACATCGGGCGCCAATGTCGCGCCGTATATGGTCTTCACCCAGGACCAGAAGTTGGTCTTGTTCACGCTGCGCGTGTTGATCGAGCCGGCCGCATCGGCAACCGCTTCGTAGGTCAGCGTCACGCCCGTCGTGACCGCCTTGCCCGTGGCAGCGTTCACCAGTTGCGCGTGCAGGTTGTTGAACGGCGGCAGGATCGAGAACAGCGAGTAGTCCTTGCCGTCGACGCAGTGCATGCCCAGGTCGTTCCAGGCGATCAGCGAATATGTTCCCGCCGCCGGTGGCGGCGTCGACAAGAGGACCGTGACCGGGACGTTGACCGTCACCTTGCTGTCCCTGACCGCCACCACGGTGCTGCCCGCGGCGATGCCCCTGACCGTCACCACGTTGGCGCTGACGGAGACCGTGGCGATGCCGGTATTGCCCGACGTGGCCGACACGGTGCCGGAGGCACTGCTGGCGGTGAGCCTGCCGGTAGCGCCCACCGGGAGCGACAGTGATGTCGGCGCCACCGTCATCGACGGAGTGACCGTCACCCGCAGGCTGATGTTTGGCGTCCTGGTATCGCGGACGTTGACCGTTGTGCTGCCCGGACCCACCCCATACACGTTCAGCGTCGCGCCTTTCTTCGTAGTCCCTGTCAGCGTGACCAGGGCGACCGCGGTGTTATTCGATTCGGCCTGAATCTGGCCGCTCGCGCCGCTGACCTGTACCGAGGTGTAGGTTCGCGCCGGCACCGTCACGCTGGTGGGCGAGAGCGTCAGCGCCGCCAGAGCTTGGCCTGCGAACGCAAACAGGCACAGGGCGGCCCATGCCCGAATCAGGCTGTTGACGCGCGATCTCAGGGCTGTGGTCCGTGGTTGACGCATGACGATGCTCCTTTGGCAGACTCAAGAATGGATGTATGCCAAGAGCATACAGGGCCGTGATGAATCCAACCTGAAAGCTCGCCGGACGACTGTGGCGTGCAGTCGAGTGTCATTTCCCGCAGTTCCGCTTGCGGCGCGCAGAGGGATCCGGAGCGTGCCTACTGGAAGAGCTTCTCGACCTTGAGCAGCGTGAGCACGCCCATCAGCGCGAAGATGCCCGCGGCGATCGAGTGGACCAGCTTCATCGGGATCTTCGCGGCGAACCTGCTGCCCACGAACACCGCAGGGACGTCGGCGATCAGCATGCCCAGCGTCGTCCCCGCAATGACCACCAGTGGCGCGCCATAGTGCGCGGCCAGCGCGACGGTGGCGATCTGCGTCTTGTCGCCCATCTCGGCCAGGAAAAACGTGATGAACGTGGCGCCGAAGATGCCCAGCCGTTGCGCAACGTGCGTTTCCTCTTCCTCGATCTTGTCCGGGAACATCGTCCAGACCGCCATGCCGAGAAAGGACAGGCCCAGTACCCAGCGCATCGCATCGGGACTGACGACCGTGGAGATCCACGCGCCGAGCGCCCCGGCCAGGCCGTGATTGAGCAGCGTGGCGACGAGGATGCCGGCGATGATGGGGAGCGGCTTCCTGAAGCGCGCGGCGAGGATGAACGCAAGCAGTTGCGTCTTGTCGCCCATCTCGGCGAGCGAGACCACTCCGGTGGAGATGTAGAGTGCTTCCATGATCAGGTCCTGGGCCGGGAAGAGGAATGACCGCCCAACTTCCCCGGCCATTCCGGAGGCTGCGCGGTCAAAGGTCTTGCCAGGTCAGGAACCGCTTGCACCATGATCGAAAGATCAAGCATGTTGATGCAAGCCCCCGTCGCCAAAGCGGCGGGGCGACTACTCCCCAGTGACCCGCGTATTGTACCAGCCGGCAGGGCAGTTCCGTGCCGGACCGGGGCCGCGGTCCGGCGCAGGCGGGCAACGTTGGCGTATATGATGTCGCCGTTGCGACGTGGATAGTCAATCGATGAAGCTCACCATCCTGGACCCCGGCCACTTTCATGCGGCGCTGCTGCAGAAGAACATGTATCCCGGCGTGGACGCCACCGTCGATGTCTACGCACCGCCGGGGCCCGAGCTCGACGATTACCTGGACAGGATCGAGGGCTACAACACACGGGCGCAGGATCCGACCCGCTGGCGCGTGGTCGCGCACACCGGCGCGGACTTCCTGGAGCGGTTCGCGGCCGCGCGCGGCGGTGGAGGCGTGGCGGTCATCGCCGGCAACAACCGGCGCAAGACCGAGTACCTGACGCGCGCGATCTCCGCGGGATACCACACGCTCGCCGACAAGCCGATGGCCATCGATGTAGCCGGCTTCGAGGCGCTCGGGCGGGCGTTCGACCTGGCGCGGGAGCGGGGTATCCTGCTCTACGACATCATGACCGAGCGCCATGAAATAACCACCATCCTGCAAAAGACCCTCTCGGCCATTGCCCCGGTCTTCGGCGAACTGCGGCAAGGCTCCGTCGAGGATCCGGCGATCATCAAGGAAAGTGTCCACCATTTTTCCAAGCAGGTGTCCGGCGCGGCGATCAAGCGCCCCGCGTGGTTCTTCGACACGGCGCAGCAGGGTGAGGGCCTGGTCGACATCACCACGCACCTGGTCGATCTCGTTCAATGGGAGTGCTTTCCGGGACAGGCGCTCGATTGGCGGTCGGACCTCCGCGTCGCCGGCGCCCGGCGCTGGCCGACCGCGATCACGCCCGCGCAGTTCGCGCAGGTGACGCAACTGGATGCCTGGCCGGATTTCCTGCGCAAGGACGTGCAGGCCGATGGCAACCTGCACGTCTACGCCAACGGCGAGATCGACTATGCGCTCAAGGGCGTGCACGCGCGGGTGACGGTGCTGTGGAACTTCGAGGCGCCGCCCGGCGCGGGCGACACGCACTTTTCCGTGATGCGCGGGACCCGGGCGAACCTGGTAATCCGGCAGGGCGAAGCGGAATCCTGGCAACCCGCGCTCTTCGTGGAGCCGGCGGGGAACGCGGACCGTGCCGCCCTCGAGCGCGCGCTGGAGCAGGCGCTGCCGGGCGTGCAGACGGCGTATCCCGGCGTCGGTCTCGCGCGCACGGACAGCGGCTGGCGAGTCACGGTGCCCGCGGCATATCACGTCGGGCACGAAGCCCACTTCGAACAGGTCGCCGCGCAGTTCCTGGGCTACGTGGCGGCCGGCGCGCTGCCCGCGTGGGAAGTGCCGAACATGCTGGCCAAGTACGCCACCACCACCCAGGCGCTGGCGCTCGCGCTCGCGCAATGAGGCAAGGAACATGACCACGATTGCGAGAGTTGAGGGGCGGCGGATCTGGGATTCGCGCGGGCGGCCGACGGTCGAGATCGACGTCACGCTGGCCGACGGCAGCCGCGGCCGCGGCATGGCGCCGGCCGGCGCCTCGATGGGCAGCGGCGAGGCGCTCGAATTGCGCGACGGCGGCGAGCGCCTGGGCGGTTACGACGTCCGGCGCGCGGTCGAACTGGCCAATACCGAGGTGCGCGCGCTCCTGGTCGGCCAGCCGATCGCCGACCAGGCGCAGCTCGATGCGCTGCTGGTGGCGGCCGACGGCACCAGCGCCCGCTCGCGGCTGGGCGGCAACACGCTGATCGCGGCGTCGCTGGCGCTGCTCAACGCGCGGGCTGCGTCGCGCGGGGTGCCGCTGTGGCGGATGCTGCAGGAAACGGAGAACCACTCGATACCGGTGCCCGAGATCCAGATTTTCGGCGGCGGGGCGCACGCGCGCGGGCGTTGCGACATTCAGGACTTCCTGGTCGTGCCCTGCGGCGCGTTGTCGTATGCCGAAGGTCTGGAGTGGGTCGCCGAAGTCTATGCCTGCGCAGGGCGGCGGCTCGCCCGCCGCGGCCAGCTGCAGGGCGTCGCCGACGAGGGCGGCTACTGGCCCGCGTTCCAGCACAACGAGGAGGGCGTCGAGGAACTCACGCGGGCGATCGAGGAGGCCGGCTTTGCCGCCGGCGGCCAGGTCGCGATCGCGCTCGACGCGGCGGCGTCGCAATGGCGCAAGGACGGGCAGTACCGCTGGCAGCTGGAGAGCCGCGACTTCACCGTCGCCCAGCTGCTCGACGAATACGGCCGCTGGCTGGACCGCTATCCGATCGTCTCGATCGAGGACCCGCTCGCCGAAGACGATCACGACGGGATGCGCGAGTTCACGCGGCGCTTCGGCGGGCGCATCCAGGTCGTCGGCGACGACTACCTGGTGACCTCGGCCGCGCGCATCGAACAGGCGGCACGCGCCGGCATATGCAACACCGTGCTGATCAAGCCGAACCAGGCGGGGACGGTGACCGAGACGGCGGCGGCGGTCGCCGCTGCGAAGAGGGTGGGCTACCGCTTCATCGTCTCCGCGCGCTCCGGCGAGACCGAAGACGCGACCATGGTCCACCTGGCGCTGGGCTGGGGCGCCGACGGCTTCAAGGTGGGCAGCTTCACGCGCTCCGAGCGGATGGCCAAGTGGAACGAGATGCTGCGCATCGAAGAGTCGATGGGACGCCGCGCCGGCTACCGCGGCGCCGAGCCGTTCCTGAGCAGGCCGGCGCCATAGCGGCGCGCGGGAGGAGTCGCTATGCCGCGACGCCCGGGAGGCAACGGCGTTCGCCGCGGTTGGTCAATACCCCAGTGTCTGCGGCAGCCATAGCGCGAGTTGCGGGAAGACCGCCACCAGCGCGAGCGCGAGCAGCATCGCTCCGACCATCGGGAGCACCCACTTCACCGTGGACTCCATCGAGATGCCGGCGATCCGCGTGGTCACCATCAGGTTGACCGCCATCGGCGGGGTGAACTGGCCGATCGCCATGTTCATCGTGATCAGCACGCCGAACCACACCAGGTCCCAGTTGAAGGCCTTGGCAATGGGCAGCAGGATGGGCAGGAACACGAGGAAGATCGACACCGCGTCGAGCAGCATCCCGGCGATCAGCAGCATGATCATGATCATCAGCAGCATCAGCGATTCGGTCGACGTGAAGCCGATCAAGGCCTTGGCGAACGCGTCGAACGCGCCCAGCGTCGAGCCGGCATGCGCGAACACGCCGGCCAGCGAGATGATGATCATCACCACGGCGGAAATCTCGGCCGACTCCACCAGCACCGTGTAGACGCTGCGCCAGGTGAGCGAGCGATAGACGAACACGCCGACGAACAGCCCGTAGAACACGGCGACCACCGCGGCCTCCGTCGGCGTGAACAGCCCGGAGCGCAGCCCGCCCAGGATGATCACCGGCGCGAGCAGCCCCCAGCTCGCATCCTTGAAGCTTTGCCACAGCGGCACTTCGCGCTCGCCGCCGTTGGCGCCCCAGTTCTCGCGCATGGAAAAGAACAGCACGGGAATCAGCAGCGATAGGCCGGCGAGCACGCCGGGGATCAGTCCGGCGGCGAACAGCGCAGGCACGCTCGCGCCCGGCACCAGGATGCTGTAGACGATGAACGCGATCGACGGCGGGATCAGAATCGCGGTCGACCCCGCGGCGGCGATCACGCTGGCCGAGAACTCCCGCGGATAGCCCTGCTTTGCCATCCCGGGAATCATCACCATCGCCACTGCCGCCGCATCCGCCGGGCCGGAGCCGGAAATGCCGCCCAGGAACATGCACACCAGAACCGCGACGACGCCTTGCGCGCCGCGGCGCCTGCCTACCAGCGCGGAAGTGAAATTGACGATGCGCAGCGCCACGCCGGCGCGCTCGAAGATCATCCCGGCGAGCACGAACACCGGCAGCGCCAGCAGCGGATACTTGGCGAGGCCCGCGTAGGCGTTGGTCGGCACCGACATCACGCCCAGCCCCTCGATCATGATCACCGCGGTGCCGGCGACGCCCAGCGCGACCGCCAGCGGCGCGCCCAGCACCAGCAGCACGGCGAGGCCCGCGAACAGGATCAGGCTGCCTTCGGCCAGCACAGACTAGCCCTTGCCGCGCAACAGGCGCGCGATCCGTCCGGCGATGCGCAGCGCGATCACCGCGGCCAGCACCGGCAGCCAGATGGTGTAGAGCCACTGCGGAATGCCGATGCCGGGCGAGGTGGTGTCGAACTTCCAGTCGTCCTGGAACAGCCGGATGCCGTACCAGACGATGATGCCGAACAGCACGGCGGCCGCGGCCATCACGCCGATCTCGATCCGGCGGCCGACGCGCGGCGGCAGCTTGTCGACGACGAAGGTCATCCGGATGTGCGAGTTCTTCGCGAAGGCCGCCGCGGCGCCGACGAAGGTCAGCACCACCATCAGGAACACCGAGAATTCCTCGGTGAAAGCGAACGACTCGTCGGTGAAATAGCGCACGAGCACGTTGGCGAACGTGATCAGGCAGATCAGCGCCATCGCCAGCGCGGCGAAGAACTCCTCGATCTTGACGGGAACCCGCGGCGGCGCCGCGGCAGCCGGCTTGACCAGGTCCGGATGTTCGCTCATCGCGGTCTCATGCGGGGCGGCGGCCCGGGTTCACCGTGCCGCTGTCCGCGTCCACGGCGTTCAGGATTTCCTGCGCGCGGCGACGGCCTTCTCGGCCTTGCCGACCAGGTCCGGGCCGATGCTCTTCGACCACTTCTGGTACACCGGGCGCGTCGTCTTCACGAACGCCTCGCGCTCGCCCGCCGAGAGCTTCACCACGTTGACGCCCAGCTTTTCGACATCGGAAATGGTCGACAGGTCGGGCGCGATCAGTCCCTTGCGCGCCATCTGGATGATCTGCTGCCCGGCTTCGACCGCGGCGTCCTTGACGATCTTGCGCTCGGCGGGCGACCAGCTTTCCCACACTTCCTTGTTGGCGACGAAGATCAGCGGGTCGGCGACGTAGCCCCACAGCGTCACGTTCTTCTGCCCGACCGTGTGCAGCTTGGCGGCGTTGAACATCGTCAGCGGATTCTCCTGGCCGTCGACGGCGCCGGAGGCCAGCGCCGGCTGCGCGTCGGCCCAGCTCATCTGCGTCGGGTTCGCGCCCATCGCGGTGAAGGTCTCGTTGAAAATCGGCGAGCCGACGACGCGGAACTTCAGCCCCTTCATGTCCGCCGGGGAGCGGATCGGCCGCTTGGAATTGGTGACCTCGCGATAGCCGTTCTCGCCCCAGGCCAGCGGCACCACGCCGTTCTTTTCCAGGATCCGGAAAATGTCCTTGCCCACCTCGCCCTGCGTGAGCGCGTCGATCGCCGCGTAGTCCGGCATCAGGAACGGCAGCGAGAACAGGTTCAGTTCCTTGATCTGCGGCGACCAGTTGATCGTCGAGCCGATGGCGAGGTCGATCACGCCCTGGCGGATCGCGGTGAACTCGCGCGTCTGGTCGCCGGCCACCAGCGACACGCCGGGGTACATCTTGATGTTGATCTTGCCGTTGGTGCGCTCGCGCACGAGATTGGCCCAGATCTCGCCGCCCTTGCCCCACGGAAAGGCGGTGCCGACCACGGTCGACAGCCGGTACTCGGCCTGGTACTTGTCCTGCGCGGCGGCGGGCAGCGCGAAGGCGAGGGCGGCGGCCGACAACATCAACAACAGGTTTCTGCGTTTCATTCCTGGCTCCTTCAGGGTTGGGGATGGTCTGCGCCATGTAGCGGCGCCATCTTTTCTACGACGCGTTGCAAAGGCGCACCGGCCGGGTCGTTGCCCTGGCCGGCGCGCTCTTGTTGGTTCGGGGCGAGCGTAGCATGGTGACGCGGCGGTCATGCCGCCGGCCGCCGCTGCGCATCGCGCTGGACGAAAGTCGTGAGTTCCTCGAGCAGCCGCTCCGCGGAAATGCGCGCCACATCCTCGAGCGTGCGCGCATAGCCCACCGGGATGCGCGGCGCGCCGACGCGGCGGACCGGAATTCCCAGCTCTTCCGCGACCGTGGCCGCGATCTCGGCGCCGAAGCCGCCCGCCTGCACCGCCTCGTGCGCGACCAGCAGCCGTCCCGTGCGCGCCGCCGAGTCCAGCACCAGGTCCCGGTCCCACGGCCAGATGGTGCGCAGGTCGATCACTTCGACCGCGATGCCGTGCTGCGCGGCGCGTCCGGCGGCTTCCACTGCGGTGTGCACCAGCTTCGACCAGGTGACCAGCGTCAGGTCCGCGCCCGCGCGCACGACGCGTGCCTTGCCCAGGACGGCCGGATCGGGCGCCGGCGGCTCGCCCTGCAGCGCCCATAATTCCTTGTGCTCCATGTAGATGACGGGATCGTCGCAGGCGATCGCGGCGGCCAGCAGCGCGTGATTGTCGGCCGGCGTCGCCGGCGCCACGACCACCAGTCCCGGGATGTGCGCGAACCATGCTTCCAGCGATTGCGAGTGCTGCGCGGCCGACGCGCTCCAGATGCCGATCGGCAGCCGCGCCACCAGCGGCACCCGGCCCTGGCCGCCGAACATGTAGCGGTTCTTCGCCGCCTGGTTGACGATTTCGTCGATCGCGCACAGCGCGAAGTCGGCGACGCGCATCTCGACCACCGGCCGCAGCCCGGTCAGCGCCATGCCCACCGCGGCGCCCATGATGGTCGCCTCGGAGATTGGGGTGTCGATGATGCGCGCCGCACCGAACTCCTGCTGCAGTCCCTTGTATTGTCCGAAGATGCCGCCGCGCCCGACGTCCTCGCCCAGCGCGAGCACGCGGGGGTCGGCGCGCATCGCCGCGGCCAGCGCCTGGCAGGCGGCCTGCGCGTAGCTGATCAATGCCATTGGCCGGCTCCCGTGTCCTGGACGTCGGTGTACGCGGCGGCGGCTTGCGGCCAAGGCGCTGCGCGCGCCACTGCCAGTGCGGTTTCGATCTCGGCCCGCGCCGCCGCGTCGACTTCAGCGATACGCGCGGCATCGACGCCGAGCGCATCCAGCCGCGCCGCGGCAAGCTGCAGCGGATCGCTCTCCAGTGCGCGGTCGACCTCGCCCTGCTCGCGGTAAGTCGCGGGATCGACCGAGACGTGGCCCTTCACGCGGTAGGTGAGCGCGTGGAGGAATTGCGGGCCGCCGCCGGCGCGGATGCGCGCCACCATGTCGCGCGCCGCGTGATCGACCGCCCGCACATCGTTGCCGTCGACCGTTTCCGCCGGAATGTCCATGCCGCGCGCCCGCGCCGCCGCGCCCGCGCCGCCGGTCATCGCGTCGGTGGCCGTGGTTGCCGAATAGCGGTTGTCCTCGCAGACGAACAGCACCGGCAGGTTGAAGATCTTCGCCCAGTTGAGGCCTTCGAGAAACGGGCCGCGGTTGATCGCGCCATCTCCGAAAAAGCAGGCGACGATGGCGCCGCTGCCGCGGATCTTCGCTGAGTGCGCGGCGCCGACCGCGATCGGAATGCCCGCCGCCACCACGCCGTTGGCACCCAGCATGCCGACGGAAAAGTCGGCGATGTGCATCGAGCCGCCCTTGCCGTGATTGGTGCCGGTGGCGCGGCCGAACAGCTCGCACATCATCGCGGCGGTGTCCGCGCCCTTGGCCAGCGTATGGCCGTGGCCGCGGTGGGTCGAAGTCAGGTAGTCGCCGCGTTCGAGATGGGCGCAAACGCCGGCGGCGACCGCCTCCTGGCCCGTGGACAAGTGCAGTGGGCCGCGCACTAGCGCCACCGCGTCCGCCGTGCTGCCGAACACTGCGACGCCGCCGCGGCTGGTCTCTTCCGCCGCGTTCTCGAACGCGCGGATGCGCGCCATCGTCCGGTACAGGTCGAGCAGATGTTCGGCGGGGGAGGAATTCACGGGGAAAGTGATGACCGGCAAAAGATGCTTCGGGCTTGTTCTTGTTCGCTGTCGCGTAGTTTATGGGTGCGCGGGCCGGGCGTCAAACCCGGAACCGCGGAGGCCATCGCTGCCGGCTCAATCCTCGAGGTCATGCTCGATCGCGTACCGCGTCAGGTCCGCGATCGAATGCAGGCGCATCTTCTGCAGCACGCGCGCCTTGTGCGTGCTGATGGTCTTGACACTCAGGCACAGCTGCTGCGCGATGCCCGTGATCGACTTGCCGGTGACCAGCAGATGGAAGACTTCGAACTCGCGGTCCGAGAGAGCAGCTTGTGCGGCAAACACGCTGGACGCGGGCATCAGGGTTCAGCGCGAGCCGTCTGGCGACCGCGGTGTTGATGAAACGGTCCGCCGCCGGCGACCCTGCGGATCGCGGACACCCAGCTGTGCCGCCGCGCTGTCTCCAGGGATAGCCCGATGCGCCGGCACGGATGGCGCGCACCGCGTATTGCTCCCTTCGTGCATGGTCAGTAGCACCAGGATGGGTAGCTTGGCGCGCGTTCTCGTACCAGTCTGGATCAGTTCGATCCTGCCGCGCCCCGGCATCGACAGGTCGAGCAACAGCACGTCGAACGGGACCGCGGCCAGTGAGAGCAGCACGTCGGGGTAGTTGGGTCGCTTCGCCGGTCACCGCCAGGTCGTCGTTGCCTTCGAGTATCCGTGCTTTGAGCCCTGTCGCGGACCAGCGCGTGGTCGTCGGCGATCAGCACGCGTGTCATGGCGCCGCCTGCGCCAGCGGCAACGCGACCTGCACTACAGTGCCTTGTCCGGGCCTGCTGTAGAACTCCACTTGCCCGCCCAGCAGATAGACCCGCTCGCGGATGCCCTTGATGCCGGAACAGCCAGCGGCCTGCGGCGATGCCGGATCGAAGCCCCGGCCATTGTCCTGGAGGTGCAGCAGCACTTGCCTTCCTTTCCGGTCGAGGTTCACGGCGGCCTGCGTGGCGCCGGCATGCCGCGCGATGTTGGTCAGGCCTTCCTGCACGATGCGATACAGGGCGCTCGCCGGGCAGCAGGGTCCGGCAGTTCGCGCAATCCGCGGCGACCCGCAGCGCGCAGGCGACGCCATGCCGGCGTGAAAAGTCGCCCGCCAGCCATTCCAGCGCCGGCCC
>JADKEV010000071.1 GCA_016717855.1 Betaproteobacteria bacterium | reverse complement strand
CCTTGCGCGCCATCTGCCGATCTGCTGGCCCGCTTCGACCGCGGCGTCTCTGACGATCTTACTGGCGGGCGACCAGCTTTCCCATTAATTTCCTTGTTGGCGACGAAGCGATCAGCGCGGGTCGGCGACGCAGCCCCACAAGGTCACGTTCTTCTGCCCGACCGTGTCAAACTTGGCGGCGCTGGAAGATCGTCAGCGGATTCTCCTGGCGCCGTCGACGGCGCCGGAAGCCAACGCCGGCTGCGCGTCGGCTCAGCCCATCTTGCGTCGGGTTCGCGCCCATCGCGGTGAAGGTCCTCGTTGAAAAATCGGCGAACCGACGACGCGGAACTTCAGCCCTTCATGCGCGTCCGCCGGGGAGCGGATCGCGGCCGCTTGAATTGGTGACCTTCGGGTAGATAGCCGTTCTCGCCCCAGGCCAGCGGCACCACGCCGTTCTTTCCAGGATCCGGAAAATGTCCTTGCCCACCTCGCCCTTGCGTGTGAGCGCGTCGATCGCCGCGTAGTCCGGCATCAGGAACGGCAGCGAGAACAGGTTCAGTTCCTTGATCTGCGGCGACCAGTTGATCGTCGAGCCGATGGCGAGGTCGATCACGCCCTGGCGGATTGCGGTGAACTTTCGCGCGTCTGATCGCCGGCCACCAGCGCGACACGCTGGTACATCTTGGATGTTGATCTTGTTGTTGGTGCGCCTGCGCACGAGATTGGCTCCAGATCTCGCCGCCCTTGCCCCACGGAAAGGCGGTGCCGACCACGGTCGACAGCCGAAATACTCGGCCTGGTACTTGTCCCGCGGCGCGGGCAGCGCGAAGGCGAGCGGCGACCGACAACATCAACAACAGGTTTCCCCTGCGTTTCATTCCTCCTGGCCCTTCAGGGTTGGGGATGGTCTGCGCCATGTAGCGCCATCTTTCTACGACGCGTAAGGCGCACTGGCCGGGTCGTTGCCCTGGCCGGCGCGCTTGTTGGTTCGGGGCGAGCGTAGCATGGTGACGCGGCGGTCATGCTGCCGGCCGCCGCTGCGCATCGCGCTGACGAAAGTCGCGGAGTTCTTTCGAGCAGCCGCTCTCCGCGGAAATGCGCGCCATATCCTCGAGCGTGCGCGCATAGCCCACCGGCATGCGCGGTACGCCCACGCCGTGCCACGCGGCATCCTGTGTCTTCCGCCACCGTGGGCCGCCACCTCGGCGCCGAAGCCACCGGCCTGCACTGGCCTCGTGCGCCACCAGCAGCCGTCCGTTGCGCGCCGGCGTGTCCAGCACCGGGTCCCGGTCCCAATTGGCCAGGCGGTGCCCAGGTCGATCACTTTGACCGCGACGCCAAAGCGGCCCGGTGCGTCCGCCGGGTTCCACCTGCGTGCGCACCTCGGCTCGACCAGGTGACCGGTCTGTTCCGCGCCTCGCGCGCACGACGCGCGCCCGCCCCGGACGGCCGGTGATCGACGTCGAGCTCGCCTGCAGCCCCCACAACTCCTCGTGCTCCGTGTAGATCACCGGATCGTCGCAGGTGATCGCGGCGCGGCCAGCAGCTGTGGTGTCCTGCAGGGGCGTCGCTGGGCCACGCACCACCACTCCGGGCAGGTGCGCGAACCAGGCCTCCAGGCTCAACAGTACAGTGCCGCCGACGCTGCTCCACATCCCGATCGGCAGCCGCGCAAATCAGCGGCACAGGCCCTGGCCCCCGAACATGTAGCGGTTCTTCGCGGCCTGGTTGACGACTTTCGTCGATCGCGCACAACGCGGAGTCGTGCGACGCCGCATCTCGACACCGGCCGCAGCCCGGTCAGCGCCACACCCGCGCCCATGATGGTGCTCGCTAGGACATGGGTGTCGATCACGCGCGCCGCCGAACTCCCGCGGCAGTCCCTCCCGCACTGTCCGGAAGATGCCGCCGCGCCCCAGGTCCTCCGCCCAGCGCGAACGATGGGATCGGCCTGCATCGCCAACGCCAGCGCCTGGTGGAGGCGGCCTGCGCTCATCGTGATCACTGCCATTTGTCGGCTCCCGGGTCCAGTGCCCGTCAGTGAACGCGGCGGCCGGTTCGGGCGGGGGCGCCGCGCGCCAAAGGCCACTGCGGCTTCGATCTCGGCGGGCGGCCTGCGTCGATCTTGTAAAGGATTCGTCCGGCGTCGACGCCGTGCTACAGCCAGCTGCGCCGCGGCAAGCTGCAGCGGTCGCCTGCGCGTGCGCCTTCGATCTCGCCCCGGTTCGCGGTAAGTCGCCCGTCGACCGAGACGCTGGCCCCTTCACGCGCCAGGTCAGCGCGTGCATGAATCGCGGCGCCTGCCGCCGCCGCGGACCTCGCGCCAGCATCGCGCGCGTAGCCGCTTGACCGCCTGGCACATCGTTGCCGTCCACCGTTCCGGCCGGCACGCCCATGGCCTGGGCCCCGCGCCGCGGCGCCCGCGCCGCCGGCAACGCCCCTGTGGCCGGTGGTTGCCGAATAGCGGTGTCCTCCGCAGATGAACAGCACCGGCAGGTTGCGGCCGCCCAGTTCAGGCCTTCGAGAAACGGGGCCCGCGGTTGACCGCGCCATCTCCGAAAGCAGGCGACGTGCGGCCCGGCCGCTGAATCTTCTGCTGATTGCGCCGCGCCGCAGGCAATGGGCAGGCCCGCCGCGACCACGCCGTTGGCGCCCAGCATGCCGACCGAGAAGTCGGCGATGTGCATCGAGCCGCCCTTGCCGCCGTTGCTGCCGCTGGCGCGGCCGAACAGCTCTCGGCCATCATCGTGGCGTTGTTCGCGCCCTGGCCAGCGATGGCCGTGGCCGCGGTGGGTCGTGGTCAGGGTCGCCGCGCTGCGATGTGCGCACACGCCGGCGGCCACCGCTTCCTGCCCTGTGGACAGGTGCAGCGGCCCGCGCACTTGGCGCTAGCGCGTCCGCCGCGCCGCCGAACACGCGACGCCGCCGCTGCTGGCCTTCTCGGCCGCGCGTCCTCGAACGCGCGGATGCGCGCCATCGTCCGGTACAGGTCGAGCAGATGTTCGGCGGGGAGGAATTCACGGGGAAAGTGATGACCGGCAAAGATGCTTCGGGCTTGTTCTTGTTCGCTGCTGCGTAGTTTATGGGCGCGCGGGCCGGGCGTCAAACCCGAAACCGGGGAAGTCCCTCGCTACCGGCTCAATCGCCGAGGTCATGCTCGATCGCGTACCGCGTCAGGTCCATGATCGTGAACGCAGGCGCACGTCTTCTGCAGCACGCGCGCCTTGTGCGTTGATGGCTTGACACTCAGGCACAGCAAGCTGCGCGATGCCTGTGATCGACTTGCCGGTGACCAGCAGCTGGAAGACTTCGAACTCGCGGTCCGAGAGCAGCTTGTGCGGCAACACGCTGGACGCGGGCATCAGGTTCAGCGCGAGCTGCTCGGCGACCGCGGCGTTGATGAACAGCCCGCCGCTGGCGACCTTGCGGATTGCTGACACCAGCTGCGCCGCCGCGCTGTCCTTGGTGAGATAGCCCGATGCGCCGGCACGGATGGCGCGCACCGCGTATTGCTCCTCTTCGTGCATGGTCAGCACCAGGATGGGTAGCCTGGGCGCGCGTTCCCGTACCAGCCTGATCAGTTCGATCCCGCTGCGCCCCGGCATCGACAGGTCGAGCAATAGCACGTCGAACGCGACCGCGGCCAGCGAGAGCAGCACGTCGTGGCCGTTCGCCGCCTCGCCGGCCACCGTCAGGTCGTCGTTGCCCTCGAGTATCCGCTTGAGCCCGTCGCGCACCAGCGCATGGTCGTCGGCGATCAGCACGCGCGTCATGGCGCCGCCTGCGCCAGCGGCAACGCGACCTGCACCATAGTGCAAACACTTTGTCCGGGCCTGCTGTAGAACTCCACTTGCCCGCCCAGCAGATAGACCCGCTCGCGGATGCCCTTGATGCCGGAACAGCCAGCGGCCTGCGGCGATGCCGGATCGAAGCCCCGGCCATTGTCCCGAAGGTGCAGCAGCACTTGCGTTCCTTCCTGGTCGAGGTTCACGGTCGCCTGCGTGGCAGCGGCATGGCGCGCGATGTTGGTCAGGCCTTCCTGCACGATGCGGTACAGGGCGCTCGCGGCAGGGTCCGGCAGCTCCGCGCAATCCGCGGCGACCCGCAGCGCGCAGGCGACGCCATGCCGCCGCGAAAAGTCGCCTGCCAGCCATTCCAGCGCCGGGCCCAGCCCGAGGTCGCCCAGGATCAGCGGCCGCAGGTCCGCCGCGATCCGGCGGGTCGCGGCCATGGTGCTGTCGAGGAGCGCGCTCATCGCCTGCGTGCGTTGCACCAGCCTGCCGGCATCGGTGC
>JADKEV010000070.1 GCA_016717855.1 Betaproteobacteria bacterium | reverse complement strand
GAAGGTGACGTCCGCCGTCGCTAAGATGATCCCCGAGCCGGTCTACCAGCGTCGAGTTGAAGGTCGTGCGCCGCTGGTGATGCTGATCGCCGCCCCGTCCCGCTGCCAAGCGCCAAATGCTACCCACCGCCGCGTTGAAGGTGATCGTCCCAATCCCCGCCGCCGGCGTCAGGTCCTGCGATCCATCCACCTTGGCGTTGCTGGGTCTGGTTCTTGTTTGGCCGCCGCCGTGGTGAAGGTCGTGGTCGGCCCCGACCGCGTCACCTGGTCCGTGCCGGCATCGCCAGCAACGTGGCGTCCCCGGCCAGTGAAAGGTCAGCCCGCCCGCCTTGTGGAAGGTGGTGTTGGCGTTCAGCGCGCTCGCCGTGTTGCCCGCCGCGAGGGTGTGACGTCGTCCTTGAAGGTGACGTCCGCCGCGCTGCTGATCCCCGAGGCCGTCGCCAGCGTCAGGTTGAAGGTCGTGGCGCCGCGGTGACGGTGCGGTCGCCGCCCCTGTCCCGCTGCCAAGCGCCGTGCGCTACCCACCGCCGCGTTGAAGCCGATCGTGCCGCTGCCCGCCGCCAGCGTCAGGTTGTTCGCCCATCCACCTTGGCGTTGTAGGTCTGGTTCTTGTTCGCCGCCGCCGTGGTGATGGTGGTCGGCCCCGACAGCGTCACCTGGTCCGTGCCGGCATCGCCAAACGTGGCGTCTCCGGCCGGTGAAGGTGAGCCCGCCCGCCTTGTGCGAAGGTGGTGTTGGCGTTCAGCGTCGTCGCCGTGTTGCCCGCCGCGAGGGTGACGTCGTCCTTGAAGGTGACGTCCGCCGCGCTGCTGATCCCACGAGGCCGTCGCCAGCGTCGAGTTGAAGGTCGTGGCGCCGCTGGTGATGCTGATCGCCGCCCCCGTCCCGTTGCCAAGCGCCGTGCTGCTACCCACCGCCGCGTTGAAGCCGATCGTGCCGCTGCCCGCCGCCAGCGTCAGGTTGTTCGCCCCATCCACCTTGGCGTTGTAGGTCTGGTTCTTGTTCGCCGCCGCCGTGGTGATGGTGGTCGGCCCCGACAGCGTCACCTGGTCCGTGCCGGCATCGCCAAACGTGGCGTCTCCGGCGCGGTGAAGGTGAGCCCGCCCGCCTTGTTGAAGGTGGTGTTGGCGTTCAGCGTCGTCGCCGTGTTGCCCGCCGCGAGGGTGACGTCGTCCTTGAAGGTGACGTCCGCCGCGCTGCTGATCCCCGAGGCCGTCGCCAGCGTCGAGTTGAAGGTCGTGGCGCCGCTGGTGATGGTGAGCGCCGCTCCCGTGCCGTCGCCGATCACGTTGGCCGAACCCACCGCCGCGTTGAAGGTGATCGTCCCCGTCCCCGCCGCCAGCGTCAGGTTAAAGGCGCCATCAACAGTTCCACCGAAAGTGATACCCGCTCCAGCAGGAATGGCGTTGGCGTTCGTTGTGTCTACTTTCGTGGCACCAGCCAAGGTGATTGCCGTATCGCCGTCTCCCAGGCTCACAGCATTCCCGGCAGTTCTAGCTCTCCGTTCGGGGTTACGCCGGACGGCGCTGTCGCGGTGACTCCGCCGCTAAGGTCAGCATCTCCGCCGCCATTACCTGGCGTAAGAGAGCCGGAGTTGTTGAAGGCAACAGCATTCGTAACAGAAGTGGACGAACCCTGAAAGGACACAGAATAGGCGGAAGCCGCCGTGGTCAAAAGTGGTTGCACTTACGTTTCCATTGAACGTAAACGAGGTCGCCGACTGGAGATCCAATGTGCCGGCAGAGATGGCGCCGCTGACGCTAACGGCCTGCGTGGAAGCAGATCCGCCGCTATTCGCTGCCGAGGCGAGAGAAATGCTTCCGGTCGTTGTCAGGGACGCCAGGGAAATTGCGCCGGTTGCGTCATTTCCGTTTGGTCCATTGCCATAGGAGAACGCTATAGCGCCGCTACCTGCGTCGACGATTGTTCCGCCTGCCATGGTGATCGTGGCGTTGCCGGCAACGCGATCTGCGGCCTGGCTCCGGCATGATTGGCAATCGCAGTGGAAGTCACCGTTGTCGGTCGTTACATCGGCGGCGTTGATTGCAATCGACCGCCCGGCATGTAAGGTCAGCGCGCCGCCATTTCCGCCCGCGTTGTTGCTCGTGATCGCCTCATTCACCGTAATGTCGTTATTGGCCTGAAGCGTTACCGCAGTACCCGAGTTGGTTAGCGCCGTGATCAAATCGGCGTCAAAGGTCGCGTCCGCAGTCGGGTTCTCGGCGAATGCATCGTTAGTGGCAATTGGATCCGCGCCAGCGTTGGCAACGATAATGTTCTTTTGGTCGAAAAGGACCGATCCAAGCTTTGCCATTTGGCGCGGACAGATCGAGAGAGCCGCGAAAAACAAGTTGTTCATGCCCTGAAATCTCGACAGATCCGCCATTCCCTCCTGCAAGCCCGCCACGGGCAGCAACATGCCCGCAAACCTCGTGGTGCCGTCAGCCCACACCACTACCTTGCTGCCGCCATCACCACTGCCAACGGCATCGGCAATGATCGTCACATCCTTGCCAACGTATGTCGCGTTCGCGTTCTGCTCCGGGCCCCTGCCCTGCCAGTTGCCGCCGACCAGCGCCCGTACCACCACCGCCGACTCCTGAAACATCGACCTTCGCCTGCTCGAACAGCCCGACCTTGTCGCCCAGCACCTTCACCGTGCCGCCACGTTGACCAGCGGCAGTACCTGATGCATCAAGCGTTCCACTGACGCTGACCACGCCGGAGCTACCACCGCCCAGCCAGATCTCACCATTTTCGCGATTCGACGCTTCGCCACGCACGATGCCGTCGTTGCTGAGAACGGTGGAAAGCAGGGCATCCTTGGCCTGGGCACTCATTACCACGCGACCGCCATCGGCCAAGATCAGCCCGCTGTTGTCACCCCCGTGCGGCGGCCGCGGCGAGGTTCACCTGAAAACTCAGCAAACCATCGTGGTCAAAATCGAGGCTGACTGTTTCACCCGCCGCCATTCCGATGCTGCCATTGGTCGCCGCGATTGTTCCCTTGTTCGCGACCTGCGGAGCAATGAGGGCAACAAAGCCGCCTTTGGCCGCATTGATGGCTCCGTGGTTCTCCACCACCCCGCCAACACCGCTCCTTCGAACTGATACTTTGCTGCCAGAAAATTGCCGTCGGATATGCCAGAGTGAAGACGCGACCAACCCGCCAACGTCGACCCGGGCGCCCGCCGCAAATATGATTCCGGCGGGATCCACCAGGAAGACATTGCCGTTGCCCGTCATCTGCCCGAGGATCATCGATCCACTGCCGCCGAGCACCCGATTGAGAATGACCGCCGACGCACTTGGTTGGGCGAAATTGACTTGTGCCTGGCTACCGATATTGAAACTGTTCCAGTTGACAATCGCACTGTTCGACGACTGGGTTAGTCCATGCGACCCGACGGTCGCGATCTCGACTTGACCGGCAACAGTTTGCCCGCCCGTCGGCAAGGCGGTCGGAGCCGGATTTTGGGCCGCCGAATTGCCCGCCATCCCCGCCACAAGGGCCACCGACATCGCGATGCCAGCCGCGGAACGCTTTCCATGGGCGCGCAAACTCCGCCACCGCAACCCAATGCTGCGCACCTCGCACCAGATCAACCGGTAGGCTCGATTCAGCGTGGCGTGCTTGAACATGGTGACGTTCCTATGCGATTGAAGCACCGCGTCCAGATCGACGACCGAACACTATGCTCCCAAATTCTCTGCGACAAGAGGTACTACATCACGGCCTAGAAGAACTTGCTGAACTGAAAATAGAACCGCGGATAGCGCAACAAGTGATCCGCAGTGGCCTTTGTGGTGTCCCGGAAAGCAAGGGTTGCCCGTAGATACCAATTGTTTGGCACTTCCCAGTTAACGCCCACCCCTGGGCCGGCAATGCGCCGCAGACGCTCTGCATTCCCCGCAAAATCGGCGGCGCTGGGCCGTTGGATCAACTTTGCGCGCCCAAAATCATAGAACCCTGCAAGCACAATGCTTCCCGGAAGGCTTTCCTCCAACGGCAACCGGTATCGCATTTCCAAAGTCGCGAAGTATCCCTGGTCGCCAGCGCCTTCCCCTTGCGGATAAGCACGAACGGCATTGGGTCCGCCGAGACTAATCTTCTCGCTGGGATCGAGGTTCTTGTTGGTGAATTGCTCCGTATATATGAACCATAGAATGCCAAGCGATCAGCCACCGCCTGAAGGCGTGAAAGCGTGATATTGGTCTTGCCAAACAAACCCTTGGTACGACGACCCGCATTGTCAGTGGCTTCAAGCGCGGCGTTGCCAAATTTCAGTTCGCCGAGCGTATACGCAAGGTTGAAGACGTTGATGCCGCCACCGCCAATACGATCGCGGAAATCCCCTGAAACGCTGAGCGAATAGACATCCGACTTTTTAAGATTGACGTTCCCAGAAGCCAACTGGATGTCGTAGAACTCGCGTTTGTCACTCTGCGCGATCATGAGCAAGTTGGTGTTGCGCGAGCGGATGAAGGGATGGATGGCGGTCAGCGAGGTGACATACGCCGCACCGTTGACTTTCAGCGCGGCGAATGATGAAGTACCAAGGCGATAGTTGAGGTCCGAGATGGCACCGCCGATCTTGGTTCCCCAGGGACCGATGGGTAGCAACACCGAGGCTCGCGCGAAACGCAGATTTCCGTCGATCGCATTGCTGGCGCGTACGCTGATGAGTTCGCCGCGCCCAAACAGGCCGTTGGCGTCCACTCCGGCGCCAGCGCGGTGCAGTCCGGTATAGATCGAGCCGTTGGCGTCGAAGTCGAAATTGCCGTCGAAGGTCTTCGCCGGCGAAACGCGGATGGTGAGGTCCGCCGTTCCCGAGGCCGTCCCCGGCGCGAAGCTGCTGGTGGCCACGATGCCGCGCAGGTCATGAATCTGGAATAAGGCGCGCTCGACGTCGGAGGTCCGAATCAGGCCGCCCTCCTCCAGTCCATCGATGTAGGACTGCAACAAATCGCGATCGATTCTCGTTGCCGGCTCGATCACCAGCCGGACCTTGCCCAGCCGCCCTTCGAGAACCCGCAACTCGACAACGCCGTTGGCAATCTTCTGTTCCGGAACCACCACGTCAGCAAGGAAAAATCCAGGGCCGGCCAGCTTGCGCTTGATCGCCGCGGCGGCATCGAGCAGATCCTGAAAGCGCCTGTTGGGGCCGAGAAAGCCGGCGAGGTCTTCCTCCATGTCCTCGGCTGACGCGACCGAAAGTCCCACGATTCGAAAGCGCTTGATTTCAATCCGCAGCCCCTCAACATCGGCGATTGCGCGCGGCCTGGAACCCCGGTCGTCGATGCTCGGACCGCTGTCCGGACGCGTCGTCGCCGGCGGAACCGTCTGCAGCACGCTGCCCGCCCCAGGCGGGGTTTGCCCTTGAGCCGGCGCGGCGACATGGGCAAGCAACAACGCGGAGGACGCTTGGAGAATCCAAACGCTACCGGATATCGATCGCCTCGCTGAATGTCGAGTCAGTGCCATTGCCTTGTCGAAAATAGGACCGCCTGGGTTGCGGCCGACGGCTCCCACGCGATTTACGGATCGGTCATCATGGGTGTCCGACGCTTGGAAGACGCCGTATCACCCCAGCGTGGTTACAGACAAAACGCGCCTCAGCGATTTTAACCCAGCGCATGCCACAAAGCCATGAGGCCGAGATGGCAAATTGGCCCGCGGAACGCTGGATTCAGTAGCCTCGCGACGGCAGCCGCACGGCGGGGCGATACCCAAGATCCAGGGCTTTTCGTTCAAAGCGCGCGGCGTCGGCGACCAAGCCCGTATAGTTGTAGTGTTCTGCAAGTTCCCAACTCGCCCTGCCGTGGCCCAGCTCCGCGGAGTAGCGCAGCCATTGTTCCGTTCTACGCATATTGCTGGCGACGCCACTCCTGCCGGACTTGTAGGCTTCGGCAACGCCATAGGCGGCATCCATGTCACCGCGCGCAGCCCTTCCGACAAGCTCGCGAAGCTCGCGGTCACCCGCCGAATCGGCGAACATATCCCCCGAAATCGCGGCCGAGCGCTGCCCCTCCAGGGCGGTTCGCGCCCCCGCTTCGATACGGCGGAATTCGTCGCTAAAAGGGCTCGGTGACAATTGCTTCACGCATTCCTCGGCCAGGGTCGCGACACGCGCCGGCTGAACCACCGCGACTATCCGTTCCCGGCAATCCGCCGCGCGAAACGACACCAAATCGCCAGCCGGCGCGAGCCCCCCGCCAGCCGGCCGCCGCCCGCCCGTGGACTTCGGCGCCACGGCTTTGCGCTTGGCGCTCGGCGCCTTGCCGCGCGACAACAACCGCTTTGCATCGGCCTTTTTGCCAACCGTATGCTTTTCCTGTCCGATCTTCGCGGTGCTCGACTTACCTGGTCGCTTGGCGTCGACACGACCCGAGGCGGCTTCGCTACGCAAGGGGCCCGGCCTCACTTCCACACCCTTGCCAACGCCGTCCGCCGCACCGATAGCCGGCACTCCCGCCAATGTCAGCAGCAACGCAACCACCGTCCGGAAACGCGCCAGCAAGCGCCGTTCGCCACCGCCGAGCCAACAAACAACGTCAAAGAAACTGCGTTGCACCGTCCGCGCCGCTTGCGGCTCAATAGCCACGCGTCGCCAATCTTGGCGGCGGCCGGTAACCAAGATCCAGCGCCTTCTTCTCGAACCGCGCCGCATCACCAACCTGGCCGCTCTGGTTGTAGATTTCGGAGAGTTCCCAACTGGCAATACCATTGCCGAGTTCGGCGGCGAACCGCAACCATTGTTCGGTGCGACGCGATTGTATTGCGACTCCAGACTTGCCATCCCGGTACGCCAGGGCCAGTCGATGCGCGGCATCCTTGTCGCCGCGCAGCGCCTTGATCAGGTCGTCGCGGAAGTCCCGGTCACCGGTGGTTTCCTCGAACAGGTCAGCCGATAGCCCGGCGGAACGCTGGCTTTCCAACGCCTGCCGCGCGCCTGCGATCGTGACGCGAATTTGTTGGTCGTATTCGCTGCCGGGAAAATCCTTTTCGAACTGTTCGCAAAGCCGAATCAGGCGCGCAGGCCGCAACGAGGCTTGAATGACCTGCCAGCGCTTTTCGAGCAGGGCGGCGTCGACCCCGAGCAGCGCGGCGCCCTTGCCGGTGCGCCCACGACGCAGCTCAAGCTGGCGATTGCGAATCACGAAACGTCCGCGCAAATTGCCCGTGCTCTCTGGGAATTGGGGCGGGATCGTCAGTTTCACCTTGTCGAATTCGGCCTTGACGCGGGTCTGGCATTCGATTGCAGCAATCCGGAACAAGTCATCGATCGGCGTCACGCCGTTGGCTTCGCGCAATACGTCGACCAAGGCACCGACAAAGAATGTGTTGCGATCCGCGCTAATCGGCGCCAGGGCTGGCCGTCCGGCGCGCGTCGCGAAGAAGACCAGCATTCCCTCCGGCGCCGTGATCTGGTTGAAGTCGTCAACGCCGCGACGGATAGACGGGTCGGTGCGACAGGCATCGATCAGCGCGATGCTGATCCCCGGATAGCGCTGCGGCAGCGCAACCAGGATGTCCTCGTTCAGGCGCAGCGAGGACGACAGTGCCTTTTCCGAGGATGGATCGACGCCGGCGGGAACAAGGTAGTTGCGCCCCGCCGATTGAAAGCCGTGTCCGCAAAAATAGAACACCACGGCCACGGAACCGGGCAGGCTCGACTCGCTGCTTGCTTTCAGTTCCGAGCCAAACTCGGCGAGCACCCGCGCCATGGCCAGTGCGTCGAGGTCACGGTAGTCGCGCACCTTGAACTCGTAGTATTCGAGTGTTTCCTTGAGATCCCGGACGTTCTTATGTGCGGGCGCGATGTCCTTGCGATTCGGATAGTCGCGGTTCCCGATCAGGAGCGCGAACTTGCTGCGAGGGGCGTAGATGTCCTGGATCGGTTCGCCGGTTGACGCTTGCGCGAAGCATTCCGGGACCACCGGCAACGCACCGAGGGCAGCCGCAGCCCCCGCGCCCAACAGAAGGTTTCGTCGCGCCGCGCTGGGACGGGAATCGGACATGGGGCAGCTACCTCAACCGCCGCGGATCACGGCAGGGTACGTGCCACCCGGAAACCCAGATTGTCGTGCCGTTCATCCTTTGATTCGCGGTCCCGATACGCAGTGCGCAGCGTTGCCGGCGTGCTGTTCCAGGCGCCGCCGCGAAATACTCGTTCGTTGCAGGCCCCTGAAACCCTGGGCACGGCAAGTTCCGGTGCGCCCGAATAGCCCTCGTTCCAACAGTCCTCCACCCACTCCCACGCATTGCCGAGCATGTCGTGCAAACCGAACGGATTGGGGGGGAAGCGGCCCACCGGCGCGGTATGCGCAAATCCATCCGAGCAAGGAATACCGGCGCGCCAGGAAACCGCCTTGTAGGAGGCATCGGCAACGCTGGCATGGCGGCAGGTTGCGGCGTCCTCGGCGTCCGCCCAGTAGCGCCGACCCGTGCTGCCGCCGCGCGCGGCATATTCCCACTCCGATTCGTTCAGCAGGCGATACTGTTTCAGCGACTTCTTGCTCAGCCAGGCTACATAGGCCTGGGCATCGTTCCAACTGACGCAGACCACCGGTTCTTCGTTCTTTTGCTCGAATCCCGGGTTCTGCCAGGTCGCCTTCGGGTTCTTGTGGAAAAAGCCGCCCCGCATGGAATGACAACCCGGCTTTGTCTCGCGTGCGGTTTCCTTCGCAAAAGCCGCATACTGAGCGCGGGTGACTTCGAATTTGCCCACCGCGACGGCCGAGGTGACGCGCACGCGATGGGCCGGCTCTTCATCCAGCTCGCGCAGCTTTTCCTTCGGGCTACTGCCCATCACGAACTCGCCGGGAGGAACGGCGACCAGCTCCGGGCACTCCGTGCAGTCCTGAATCACCGTGCCCGGCGAAGGAATGGCACCGTTCGGCAGAGCCCCCACCGCAACTGGCGCAGCCTGGATCGGCAAGACCGCGGCGGGGGCTGCCAGGCTGACCTGCGTCGGCGTGTCTCCGGCCCGGCTACTCGCGGGCCGTGCGGTGGCCGGAACCGTGCCGCCCAGCTTCTGTACCATCCAGCGAGCATAGGCGGCGCGCTTTGCACCAGCGAACTTCTCCAGGTAGGCGACATAGTCGGCCGGGCTGCGGCTGTCCTTTATCCGCTCCCAGAAGGCCCGCTCCTGGACCGGATCATAGGGAATCGGCGGAGCCTCGGCGGCGGACTCCTGGGCAGAAACCGCGGGTTGAACCGCCGGGCGCTGCAAGGCCGCCAAATCCTCGGCCATGCTGAAATAGAAAGACCCGATGACCGAGCTTGAGGTCCAGGGTACTTGCTCTCCGTTCGTGTCCTGGACCACGCTGTGCGCACCCGGCCGAAAACCCGGTCGATGTCGGAATCCTGGGTTTCCAGCGAGCGCAACAGATGTTTTGTGTAGAGGCCGTTGCGCCCGGTGCCATCGGCCGCCGTTGAGCCGGGCGACGTCGCATAGGCAATGAAGGTGCCTTTTTCGGCGCGGCCGACGTTCATCACGCCGAGACCCTTGCTGATGGACTTGCGCGACTGCTGGAGCGGGTTGTTGCGACAGGCGTCGAGAATGACGATGTTGATCCGGTTCCCCGCCTCGGCCATGCGCGAAAGCACATACTCGGCACTGACCGACTTGAAACTGACGTCGGCTTCGCTTTCAAACCCGACATCCACCGGCAGCAGAAAATTCTGGTCCTTGAGCTGAATGCCGTGGCCAGCGAAAAAAAACAGGCCAATGCCGCCCTTTTTAAGGTGCTTGGCAAAGACATCCACGGCCTCCTTGAGGCCGCGTTCGCCGACATTTTCGCGGACCAATACGTTGAAACCCTGCTTTTCCAACGCGGCCGCGAGGTCGCTGGCATCGTTGGCCGGGTTATCCAACGGCGCCGACCGATAATCCGAATTGCCGATCACCAGGGCCACGCGCGTTTCCTGGGTGCCTGGCTTGGCGAATCGATCCTGGGCCAGCGTCGCGCCTCCCGAGGCAAACGACATCAGCGCCGCGCCGATACAGAGGCTACGGGCAAGCATCCTCCAAGAGGAACGCGGTCTTGACAGAAAGTCGGCACTCACTGGCATCGTCACATGGTCGATCCGGATTCGTCCTGATTCTTAATCAAAAACGAATTATCCCACCCAAACCGGAAATTTCAACATTTCAACGATGTTCGAGGGCCATCGCGATCTCTCGCGGACACCGATCAATCACTGAGCACCTCGAACACCTCGATGGGCTCTGCCTTGCCCTTTACATGTACCACTTGCCGGCGCCCGGTGCGTATGCCGCCACCCGCCGCCGTGATTGCGGCGGCGCTCGCGGCAATCATCACAGCCCAGCTCATAGTCATGCCACTCCGGACGGGACTCCGCATTCAAAGTATCCCCGAGTGGCTGGTGAATTCGCGCCGCTTCCTCGGAACCGATGTCGCCCATGACCGCCGGCCGGTATGCACGCCGATGCCGATCGCGAACTCAGGCAGGCCGCGATCAGGAAAGCGCTACTCGTCCGGGCCTAAACCTTCCGCCTCGCGCCATCCCCCTGAGCCGCCAGCACCGCGCGGCGGCAGGCGAATCGTCATATTGCACCGGCGGGCCAAAGACCGCCATCACGGCATCGCCGATAGACTTGTTGACCATCCGCCCTGCTCCAGAATCGGTTTCGCGAAGAGTCAGGCCGAGAGTACGCGTTGAGCATCTCGACGACCTCTTCCGCGTCGGCTTCTCAGGAATCGTGGTAAAGTTGCGGATGTCCGAAAAC
>JADKEV010000069.1 GCA_016717855.1 Betaproteobacteria bacterium | reverse complement strand
CAAATCGCAGGACCGCGGCTACGCGGCACCGCTGGCCGCCAGGTTATCACTCGTTCTCGTTCTAAGCCGCTATCACGACCCCAACCACACTGGGCGGGCAACCTGCGCGTGATCAACGACCGCGTCGCGCCGGGCATGGGCGGGGCACGGCCATCGCGACATGGAATCATGTCATGGCGCGTGCTCTGGGAGAGCTCGTTACAAGACAGCATGGGCAACGTCAAGGGCATCCCGCGGGGCGTTGCCGTGGATGAGCGCCCGGCACCGGTCGTGGTACAGCGAGTTCACCTACCGCCACAAGACCAGACCACGCATTTCCCCAGATCTGGATCGAGCCGAACGTGACCGGCATCGCGCCGGGCTATGAGCAGAAGACGATTCCGGTTGGGGACAAGCGCGGAAAGTTGCGCCTGGTCGCCTCGCCCGACGGCGAGCAGGGCTCGGTCACCATCCATGCCGACGCGCTGGTTCATACGGGGCTGTTCGACGGCAACGAGTCCGCGGAGCTGGCGCTGGACCCGAAGCGGAAGGGCTACGTGCACGTGGTGCGTGGCACGCTGGAGGTCAATGGCCAGCGGCTCGGCGCGGGCGATGCGCTATTGCTGGAAGGCGAGAGCCGGATCGTGCTGGCCAATGGCCAGGATGCCGAAGTGCTGGTGTTCGATCTGGCGGCGATCGGCACTCGTTTGCGCGACCGCGACTTGATGGATATCGCTTCGCCCACCCACCACTGATGGTATCGCTGCGCCTCCACCCATCCTACGAAAGCTGAGGCTGCGTTTGCGCCTGCACTCCCTTCAGCGGAGCGCCGCGCAGACGTCCTTGACGAGGCCGCGCAGCCAGCGATGCGCGGGATCGGCATCCAGCCGCGGGTGCCAGAGCATGGACACCGTGATCTCCTTCATTGCGACCGGTAGGGGAAAGCTGTGCATTCCGGCGCGCAGGTTTCCGGTGTGGCGTTCGGGAACGCTGGCGATCAGGTCGGAGGCGCGGGCCAGGGCCAGCGCGGTTGCAAAGCCACTGACGATCGTCGCAATTTGCCGCTCCAGTCCCAGGGAACTCAAGGCCTCGTCGATGGCGCCCCTGTCGACACCTTGCCGGGAGACGAAGATGTGCCGGCCGGCGGCATAACGGGAGGGCGTGATCTTGCCCTGGCAGAGGGGGTGCCCCTTGCGCACGGCGCCGATGAAACGGTCACGGAACAATGTCTGCACGCGCAGCTCCGGCGCCGTCGTCTTCCCGATCACGCCCGTTTCCAGATCGACGATCCCCTCGCGCAGTGCTGCGCTGTCCTTGTCGGGCTTCTGGACGAAGCACAGCCGCACGCCGGGAGCTTCCGCGCCGACGCGGGCAATGAGGTCCGGTCCGAAGTTCTCCACGAAGCCCTCGCTGGTCCGCAGCGTGAACGTCCGCGCCAGCCGTGCCAGATTGAGCTTCTCGGCGGGGCGCAACACTGCTTCTCCTTCCTGCACGAGTTGACCGACCCGCTCGCGCAGTTCGAGCGCCCGCGGCGTCGGGACAAGACCGCGGCCGGCCCTGACCAGCAACGGATCGCCCGTCGTCTCGCGCAATCGCGCCAGCGCGCGGCTCATCGCCGACGGGCTCAGCCGCAACCGCCGGGCGGCGCGCGCGACGCTGCCTTCGGCGAGCAGCACATCGAGGGTGACCAGCAGGTTCAGATCGGGTGTCGGCATGTCTCTACCATAGCACCGCCTGAACGGGACATGGCGTCAAACGCATTGATAAAGTGCAATCGCGGCGCCTTCCGCCATGCCTTGCAAAGAACTACGCTTCTGACAGGCCCACTTCGGGACCGGAAAAGAAGGAGTTCATGCTGTCCGCGCTCGGGACCAGCAGCGCCAATGTGGGCCTGCCGACGCTGGCGCAGGCGTTCGACGCGTCCTTCCAGGAAGTCCAGTGGGTCGTCCTCGCCTACCTGCTCGCCATCACGACGCTGATCGTCAGCGCCGGACGGCTCGGTGACATCGCCGGCCGCCGGCGGCTGCTGCTGGCGGGGATCGCCCTGTTCACGGCGGCCTCGGTCCTGTGCGGCGCCGCGCCCACGCTCTGCCTGCTGATTGTCGCCCGGGCGCTGCAGGGCGTCGGCGCGGCCATCATGATGGCCCTCACCATGGCGTTTGTCGCAGAGACCGTGCCGAAGGAAAAAACCGGCAGCGCCATGGGGCTGCTCGGCACGATGTCCGCGATCGGCACCGCGCTTGGGCCATCGCTCGGCGGCATGCTGATCTCCTGGCTTGGTTGGCGGGCGATCTTTCTCGTCAATTTGCCGCTGGGCATCCTGACCTTTGTTCTCGCACTGCGCCACCTGCCCGTCGATCGCACGGAGCCCAGGACTGATCGCGCCGGCTTCGATCACGTGGGCACGCTGCTGCTGGCGCTGACGCTCGCGGCGTATGCGCTCGCCGTGACAATCGGGCGCGGCAGTTTCGGTGTCCTCAACGTGGCTCTGCTGCTGGCGGCCGTCGTCGGCGTCGGCCTCTTCGTGCTCGCCGAGAGAAAGACGGCATCGCCCCTGATCCGCCTGGCGATGTTCCGCGATCGCGTGCTGAGCACGGGCCTCGCCACCAGTGCGCTGGTGTCGACGGTGATCATGGCGACGATGGTGGTCGGGCCGTTCTATCTCTCGCACGCGCTCGGGCTCGACGCGGCGCTGGTCGGGCTCGTCCTGTCCGTCGGCCCGCTGGTCGTCGCGCTGACCGCCGTGCCGGCCGGACGCATCGCGGACCGGTTTGGCGCCCGGCGCATGACCGCCGTCGGGCTCATCGGCATGGCGGCCGGCGCCCTGCTGCTGTCCCTGCTGCCGGCGACGCTCGGCATCCCCGGCTACATCGCGCCCATCGTCGTGGTCACGGCCGGCTATGCGCTGTTCCAGACGGCCAACAACACCGCGGTCATGACCGATATCAGTCCGGACCAGCGAGGCGTCATTTCCGGGATGCTCAACCTGTCGCGCAATCTGGGGCTCGTCACCGGCGCATCAGTGATGGGCGCCGTGTTCGCGTTCGCAGCGGCAGCGGCCGACACCACTACGGCGCACCCGGACGCCGTTGCCGCCGGCATGCGGATCACGTTCTTGGTCGCGGCCGCCCTGCTCATCGCCGCGCTGGCCCTGCACTCGCGCTTCAGTCGGCGCGAATCCCGTTTTCCTTGATCACCTTGCCCCACCGCGCGATCTCGCCCACCGTCCACGTCTGCAACGCTTCGGGGCTGCTGACCACCAGGTCCATTCCGAGCTGCTCGGACAGGTGCTTCTTCACGTCCGGCAGGCTGATCGCCTTGGCGAGCTCGGCATTGAGCTTGTCGATGATGGGTTTGGGCGTGCCGGCCGGCGCGAAGACGCCCCACCAGGCGAGCGCCGAGAAACCCGGAAAACCCTGCTCGGCGAGTGTCGGCACATCGGGCATCGCGCTCCGAGCCGCTTGTCGCCGGTGACCGCAACGGCGCGCAACTTGCCGCCCTTCACGTGCGGCGAGAGCACGGCAACCGGGAGCCGATGGCAAATTCCACCTGGCCGCCGAGGGCGTCCGTGACCATCGGCCCGCCGCCCTTGTACGGAATGTGCACGATCTTGAAAACCGCCCGCCTGCTGCACCAGCGTCAGCGTGAGTTGACCGAGGCTGCCGCTGCCGATGGAACCGTAACTGACCGTATCCGGCTTCGCCTTCGCCGCGCTGATCACATCGGCAGTTCTTGTGGGCTTGGCCGGATGGGTGGCGATCGCCATCGGGCGCGGTACCGATCAGCATCACCGGCGCCAGGTCCTTCGCGGTGTCGAACGGCATGTTCGGAATCAGCGTCGGATTGACCGCGTGCGTGTCGAACACGAATACGAACGTATAGCCGTCCGGCGGCGCCTTGGCCACGAATGCGGTGCCGATCGAGCCCGATGCGCCGGCCTTGTTCTCGACGACGAATGGCTGGCCCAGCGACTCGGACAACTTTACCGCCAGCAGGCGCGCGAGCGGATCGACCGAGCCGCCCGGCGGAAATGGCGAAATGAACTTGACCGGCTTGGTCGGCCAGCTCTGCGCGACGACGGGGGCGGACGCCAGGACGCCAAGCGCGGCGCAGCACATGGCGAACGACATCCAACGGCTTCGAATCATGATTCTGTCTCCTTGGGTAGCATGACGATAGACATTGAAGCACACGACAAGCTTGTGTTGCGGCAATATAGTCTATCGACCGATAATTGGCGAGAGCGCCGCTGCATTGACGACCCGGGATTCAGCGGGCGTCCATCGGCGGCTGGAATTGTCGAGGCGGAATTGGAGAATCAGATGAGCAAGGCGTCATGGGTGTTTCAGCTGGACGGTGACTCGCGCGGCATCCCGCGGGTGCTCGCCGAGGGCATCGCAACGCGCGTCTTCCCTGGCGAGCACGCGATGCTCTCGGTCGTCCGGATCGATGCCGGCGCGACCGGGACGGTCCACAGCCACCCCGAAGAGCAGTGGGGCGTCATGCTCCGAAGAACCTGCGCGCGGATACAGGGCGGAGCAGAGATCGAGTGCGCGGTGGGCGACTTCTGGCACACGCCGGGCGGCGTGATGCACGGATTGGGGCGGTCCTCCGGCGCCCGGTGCTGGATGTCTTCAGCCCGCCGTGCCGAGTACGGAGCAGAGCCGGCAGCGGTTTCGGGCCGCCAGGATCGAGAAGTGGGCGCGCAGCTGGCCTCGTCCGCAGGACGAACCGCCAACAATCGATCGAGCATCCAATGACGAACACGAGCTTTCCGCATCCTGCCCGCGCATGAGCAAAGTGCCCGCATCTGCTCAGGCAGTTCCGCGGCGTGGTGGTTGCGCATCTGTCGGACAGCATGAACCGCGTTCCAGCGGCATCGGGCCTGCGCCCGATGCACAAGATGGCCAGGGGCGGGCAGATGCTCGGCCAGGCGCTTACCGTGCGGGTGCCCCGGGCGACAACCTGATGGTGCACAAGGCGATCGACATCGCGCTCCCGGGCGATGTCGCGACTCGTCGGCGCCGGCGGGGGAGATCACCATCGCGATCATCGGCGACATCATGAGCAGCCTGGCGGCCAGCCGCGGCCTGGCCGGCATGGTGATCGACGGCGCGATCCGCGACTCGGCCGAGCTCGGGGCCACGCGCTTTCCGGTCTACGCGCGCGGCGTGACGCACCGCGGGCCGTACAAGAACGGACCCGGCGAGATCAACGTGCCGATATCGGTCGGCGGCATGGTGGTGGTCCCGGCGATATCGTGGTCGGCGATGCCGACGGCCTCGTCAGCGATTGCCCTCGCCGATGCGCCCACCGTGCTGAAGCTTGCGCAGCCGAGGCGAAGGAAAGAAGCGGCGATCCTGAAGAGCATCGCCAAAGGCAAGGCCGACCGGCGCTGGGTCGACGAAGCGCTGCGGGCGAAGGGTGTACGTTTTAGCTTTATTCTGGGCCGGCAGTTCAAACGTCATGCGGCTTCAAGCCGCTCGATCTGTTCATATCCACCTTGCTGTTCCAGCGTCCACACGTCAAGCGCTTGCTGCATTCGCAGCCAGATATCAGGACCATTGCCGAGCAGCTTTCCCAGGCGAATCGCCATGTCTGGCGACACGCCGCGCTTTTCGTGCAGGATGTCCGATACCGTCAGCCGGGAAACCCCCGCCGATCAGCAAGGTCTTTTGCGTCAGCTTCAGTGCCGGCAACACGTCCTCACGCAGGATTTCACCTGGGTGCGTGGGACTTGGCGATTCGGATTCTCAAAGACTTTGCCATCAGTGATAGTCCTCCAGATTCAGATCGGTCGCATCCTCACCGACAAAGCGGAACGTGATGCGCCAGTTACCCGACACGGTCATTGCCCACTCTCCTTTCCGTTCGCCTTTGAGAGGATGCAAGTGCATTCCGGGAACATCAAGCTGTGCCACGTCGGTCGTCTGATCGATCAGGTCCAGCATGCGTCGAATGCGCGGCGCCTGTCTTGGGTTGATCCCGCGCGAGTCATCATGGCGAAAAGATCGCTCCATGCCTTTGTGTCGAAAATTCCTGATCATCACGCGCCATTGTAATTCGTATCAGTATACCGTGATGCAAGGCGTTACACACTCCCCTGTGCTTGCCGTGCCGGACCGGCAGTTTCGCCGACATTTTGAAAGCATGGTGCCCCGCTCGATCAGGTCGGATCGAATGTACATCCCAAGCAGCCCGCGAGCATTGGATGCGCGCCTAACCCGCCCGCTCGGAAATCTCGATCAGATTCAGATCCGGGTCGCGCACGTAGACCGACCGGATTTTCGAGGTCGCGCCCGTGCGCATGACGGCCCCTTCGATGATCGGCGTTCCAGTCGCCGAGCCGGGCGACGACCGCATCCAGCGGATCGCGGCGATGAAGCAGAGGTCCAGCGCGCCCGGCACCGGGGTATGCGCCTTCGGCTCCGAACTCGCGTCCTTTGACGTGCAGGTTGATCTTCTGGTTGCCGAACCGGAACGCCTTGCGCTCGACCGGCGGCGTGCCGCCGGTGAACGACTCGAGCTGCATGCCCAGCACTTCGGTGTAGAAGCGGATGCACGCGGCCTCGTGGGCCGTCGTGAGTACCAGGTGGTCCAGGTGGTCGATCACAGGCGTTCTCCTCCTTGTTCGCGGCCCGCCCGGAGCAGGCCTCAAGTCAATACGAGCAATCGCCGTCGCCACCTTAACGCCGACGAGCTCCAGACCTTCATCTTCAGCGCGCGGCGCACACTTGATTCCGATGTGCCCGCCTGGTTCCCGCAGCAGGCTTTCGCGATATCATCCGCACAACTCATGACCACGTCTACCATTCTCAGCATCTACGACCGGCTCGGGGTACCGACGGTCATCAATGCGCACACGCCCGCAACCCGGCTCTCGGGCGGCATCATGCGCGCGGAAGTCGCCGATGCGATGCGCGAGGCTACGCAGTGGACCGTGGACATGGCCACGCTCGAAGCCCCGCGCCTCCAACTATCGCCGGATACACCGGGGCCGAAGCCGGCTATGTTACTGCGGGCGCTCCCGCTGCCCTGTTGCTCGGAACCGCGGCTTGTGTGACCGGCCTGGATCCCTCGCGCATGAACCGCCTGCCCGATACGCGCGGCATGAAAAACGAGGTCGTCGTCGCGCGCAGTCATCGCAATTTCTATGATCACGCGGTTCGCGCGGCAGGGGTGTCGCTGGTCGAGGCCGGCATCTCCGACCGGTACTCGGGCGCCGGCGTGCGCGACACCGAAGCCTGGGAAATCGCCGCCGAGATCACTGAAATACCGCAGCCGTGCTCTACGTCGCCGGCACGGACGCGCGGGCCGGCGCTGGCCGACGTGGTTGCCGCCGCCCATGCGCAAGGCGTGCCGGTGCTGGTGGACGCGGCGGCGCAGTTGCCGCCGGCCGCGAACTTGCGCCAGTTCATCGCCGAGGGCGCGGATCTGGTCTGTTTCTCCGGCGGCAAGGCGATCGGGGGGACCGCAGGCATCGGGGATCCTGTGCAGGCAGAGGGATCCGTCATGGCCGCGGCGCTGCAGCACCTGGACCAGGACATTACTGGGAACTATCGAACCGCCGCCGGCGCGCTTCGACAAGTCGCGCCTCCCCGGCTTGCCGCAACGCCGGGATTGGCCGGCCGTGCCAAGGTCGGCAGGGGCGATTACTGTCGGCTTGCTGGTGGCGCTTGAGTGCTTCACCGCGGAAACCGACGCGGCCCGCATCGCCCGGTGGGACGAGCAGATGGAAGCTCTGCTGGCCGGGCTTGCCGGCATTCGCAACGCGAGCGCAAGCCTGGTCCGATGATCGGCGCGGCGCTTCGGTTCCACTGGTTCACCTGGCGCTGGACGAAGTCGCGGCCGGCATGACCGCTCTTGACTTGTCCGGCGTCTGCAGGACGGCGAGCCGTCCGTGCACGCGAACCCCTCGCGCACCCACGGGGGCAAGGTGCTGTGTTCAGTCCCGTCGCCTCAAACCCGGCGACAGCGCGCGATTGCCGAACAGGTGCGGGCGATACTGGCCTGACGGATCAACGCCTGGACGGCGGGTCCGTCACGATCGACTTCAGCTCCGGCTGGCTCCGCCAGCCCACCGATATCCGGAAGCGGCCGCCCCAAGTCCGCAATGCCTTCAAACCCACGCGATCGCACAGGCAATGTCCAGCAGTTCGATGTCCCCGGCCGAAGCGGCCGACCACCTGCAGGCCGAAGGCATCCGCGTGGCCGTCGACCCCGCAGGGCAACACGATGGCCGGATTGGTCGCCAGCGTGACGACGTAGGCCAGGGCCAGCCAGTGGTAGTAGTTCTTCAGCGGCTGACCTTCCAGTTCGGCCAGGTACAACTGCGTCCACGGAAGGGAGAGACCGGCACGGTCGGCGCCATGACCACGTCGTAGTCGCGAAACGTCTGCTGAAAGCGCCGGAAGATCCGCGTCTGCTCGGCGTGCGCCACGCGCCATCGGCAAGCGACATCGCGCTGCCCGCCCGTAGTTGGCAATGATGTTGGGTCCAAGCCGCGCCCGGTCGTGGTCGTACGCGTGCTTGTGGCGTTCCAGGGAATTCAGCGCCCGGATCACATCGAAGCAGCGATCGGCCTCGCCCGCGTCGAACGCGATCTCGTCGGCGGCGCGGAACAGGTGCCGCATCGCCGCCATCCGCCGGCGCATCACGCCGCGTATCTCGCGCCGACCGGACACTGGCCGAAGTCGGTGGTCCACGCAACCTCGGGCGGCCCCGATCCGAAAGCCGCGCATGCGGGCCGCCTGGGGATCGAGCGCGTGCGAAGCGGCTCGCCATTGTCCCCGCCCAACTGGGCCGCAAACGACAACCGGGTGTCCGCCACCGGTCGCCATCGAACAGCACCGAGATCGGCGTCCAGCCGGAGCGGGACGGCCATCCATCGGCACCAGCCCGGGAGACGGCCGGAACCCAAAAGGCCGCAGATCGCCGCCGGCGGGCTGCAGCGCACCTCCCGTGTCCGACCCAGTGCAGAACGGCAGCATGTCGCGGCCAGTGCCGCTGCCAGATCCGCCCGATAGACCCGCCGGCAATCAACGCCGGATTAAACGGATTGCCGTTGGCGCCCCACACCGGGTTGCGCGAATTGGCACCGACGCCGAACTCCGGACATTGGTCTTCGCCGTGACGATTGCGCCGCCGCCCGCACCAGCGCCACCTGTGCGGAGTCCGCCGCGGGAACATTGTCCTTGTAGAGCGGCGAGCCGTGCGTGGTCAGCAGGCCCGCGCGGTGTCCTGCAGATCCTTCCGATGCCGATCGGCAGGGCCGTGCAGGCGGCCCAGCGTCGCCCCGGGCTGGCGGCCTCGGCCGCCTTCGCTTCGGCGGCACGCTCGAAGGCGCATGCCGCGATCGCGTTGACCGCCGGATCGAGCGCCTCGATTCGGGCGATACCGGCATCCAGCAATTCGACCGGCGAGATATCGCCCTTGATGCCAGATCATGCCGCAGCCGGTTCGGTTGCGGGCAATGCGACCAGCGAGGGGGTTGGCCTGGTGTTGCGCTCCAATGTCCGTATCAGAAGATCGGAAGTCAACTTTGCGTATTTCAGGGTCCAGCTGGCCAGATCGGCCGCTTCACCTTCGTGTACACCGATCTTGCGATAGTCGCGCGCCAGCGGTCCGTCGGACTCAATGTAGATGACCCGCCTGGCGATCGGCCCGAACTTGCCCATGAAGTGATTGGTCGACTTCACGACCAGGATTTTCCGCGCCAGCGGATCGATGCCCACGTTGGAGAATAACTCGAGGCCCAGGGCCTGGGTGCGCTTGGTGATCAATACCACTTCGACGCCGGAGCTTCACGGCGGCGCAGTTACCAGCGACACTGGCCTGGTGAAGGTCTGCCAGCAATCGGTGGCGACCGCGGTCACCTCCACCATCGCATCATCCGGCTTGCCGGACGCGGCCGATCTTGCCGCCGATGCGCAGCGGAAAGCGGGCGCCGACCCCGGCATCGAAACAGAGCCGCACCGCGATCGGGTCCTGATCGGGCTGATCGCGGCGCTTTGCGCGTCCATCGCGACTGCGCGAGGATCGTGTGTTATTTGCGGGCGCGCCCACCGGCGTTGGCAATGGCAGGTCGGCGACCACGACGGGTCCCGCGGGCTCGTCCATCGCCTAAGCCTTCACGCCAGCATCCGCCAGCCGGCGTCAGGAACTGCGGTTGATCGTCTTCTGCCGCGCATCGAGACGAACTCTTCGCCCAGTGGGTCGCGAGATGCGTCGGCGCGGGCCTTGTCGTTCATCGGCCACCACCAGATGGTCATTTCGGGAACATCGGCGTACGGAAACAATGGATCGCTGACAATTTAATATATTTTCGTCCTTGCCTTCGAGCGCAAAACATCCTGTCGACGAAGCCGCGCATCAGCG
>JADKEV010000068.1 GCA_016717855.1 Betaproteobacteria bacterium | reverse complement strand
CCGCGCAGACATCAGAGACCAGACCGCGCAGCCAGCGATGCGCGGGATCGGCATCCAGCCGCGGGTGCCAGAGCAGGGAGACCGTGATCTCCGGCGTCTGGACCGGCAGGGAAAGCTATGCATTCCGGCGCGCAGGTTGCCGGTGTGTCGTTCGGGAACGCTGGCGATCAGATCGGAGGCCCGGGCCAGCGCCAGCGCGGTCGAGAAACCGCCGACGATCGTGGCGATCTCCCGCTCCAGTCCCAGGCGCTTTCAGGGCTTCGTCGATCGGCCCCGTGATCGAGACCCCGCTGCGAGACGCCGATGTGCCTGCCGGCCGCATATCGCGCGGGAGTGATCTTTCCCCGGCCGAGCGCGTGCCCGGCTCGTACGACGCCGATGAACCGGTCCCGGAACAACGGTTGCGTCCGCACTTCGGGACCGATCGTTTTCCCCACGACGCCGGTCTCCAGATCCACGGTCCCGTCGCGAAGCAACGTGCTCTCCCTGTCCGGCTTCTGCACGAAGCGCAGCCGCACCCCAGGAGCCTCCTGCCGACGCGGGCGATGAGCGCCGGTCCGAAGTTCTCGACAAAACCTTCGCTCGTCCGCAGCGTGAACGTCCGGATGAGCCGCTTGCGGTCGAGTTGCTCGGGCGGGCGGAGCACCGCTTCGGCGTCCTGCACGAGCTGGCTGACCAGCTCGCGCAGTTCGATGGCGCGGGGCGTGGGAACGAGCCCGCGCCCGGCCCTGACCAGCAGTGGATCGCCCATCGTCTCACGCAGTCGCGCGAGTGACCGGCTCATCGCCGACGGGCTCAGCCGCAACCGTCGGGCCGCCCGCGCAACGCTGCCTTCCGCGAGCAGCACGTCAAGCGTGAACAGCAGATTCAGGTCGGGTCTCGACACGAAGTGCAGTGGGTCGTCCTCGCCTACCTGCTCGCCGTTACCACGCTGATCGTCAGCGTCGGCCGGCTGGGCGACCTGATCGGCCGGCGCCGGCTGCTGCTGGCCGGCATCGCGCTGTTCACGGTGGCGTCGGTCCTGTGCGGCTTGGCGCCCACGCTCTGGCTGCTGATCGCCGCCCGGGCGCCGCAGGGCCTCGGCGCGGCCATCATGATGGCCCTCACCATGTCCCTGGTCGGCGAGACGGTTCCGAAGGCCAGGACCGGCAGCGCCATGGGGCTGCTCGGAACGATGTCCGCGATCGGCACCGCGCTCGGTCCGTCGCTCGGCGGCGTGCTGATCGCCGGATTCGGCTGGCGCGCGATCTTCCTCGTCAACGTGCCGCTGGGCATCCTGAGCTTCTGGTTCTCGCGCAGCGCTACCTGCCCGTTGACCGCGCGGCGCCGGGACTAGTCGCGCCGCATTCGACCTGGTGGGCACGCTGCTGCTGGCGCTCACGCTCGCGGCGTACGCCCTGGCCATGACCATCGGGCGCGGCCGCTTCGGTGCCTCAACGTGGCCCTGCTGGTGGCCGCCGTCGTTGGCGTCGGCCTCTTCGTGCTGGCCGAGAGGAGAGCGGCATCGCCGCTGATCCGGTTGGCGATGTTCCGCGGTCCCGTGCTGAGCGCGAGCCTGGCGATGAGTGCGCTGGTGTCGACGGTGATGATGGCGACGCTGGTGGTGGGGCCGTTCTATCTTCGCGGGCGCTCGGGCTGGACGCGGCCCTGGTCGGACTCGTCCTGTCGGTCGGCCCGCTCGTCGCGGCGGTGACCGGCGTGCCGGCGGGCCGCATCGTGGACCGGTTTGGTGCCCGGCGCGTGACCGTCGTCGGGCTCGTTGGGATGGCGGCCGGTGCCCTGCTGCTGTCCCTTGCCGGCGACGCTGGCATCGCCGGCTACATCGCTCCGCTGGTCGTCATCACCGCCGGCTATGCGTTGTTCCAGGCGTCCAACAACACCGCGATCATGAGGGATGCACTCCCCGACCAGAGGGGCCTCATCGCCGGGCTGCTCAACCTGTCGCGCAATCTCGGGCTGATCACCGGCGCCGCCGTCATGGGCGCGGTGTTTGCGTTTGCATCGGCGGCGACCGACATCACGACGGCGCGCCCGGAGGCTGTTGCCGCCGGCATGCGGATCACGTTCGGGTCGCGACGGCCCTGCTCGTCGCCGCGCTTGCTCCTGCACTCCGCGCTTCAGTCGGCGCGAATCCCGTTTTCCTTGATCACCTTGCCCCACCGCGCGATCCGCCCACCGTCCACGTCTGCAACGCTTCGGGGCTGCTGACCACCAGGTCCATCCCGAGCTGCTCGGACAGGTGCTTCTTCACGTCCGGCAGGCTGATCGCCTTGGCGAGCTCGGCATTGAGCTTGTCGATGATGGGTTTGGGCGTGCCGGCCGGCGCGAAGACGCCCCCCACCAGGCGAGCGCCGAAAACCCGGAAAGCCCTGCTCGGCAAGTGTCGGCACATCGGGCATCGCACCGGATCGCTTGTCGCCGGTGACCGCAACGGCGCGCAACTTGCCGCCCTTCACGTGCGGCGAGAGCACGGCGACCGAGCCGATGGCCAATTCCACCTGGCCGCCGAGGGCGTCCGTGACCATGGGCCCGCCGCCCTTGCACGGAATGTGCACGATCTTGAAACCGCCGCCTGCTGCACCAGCGTCAGCGTGAGCGACCGGAGGCTGCCGCTGCCGATGGAACCGTAACTGACCGTATCCGGCTTCGCCTTCGCCGCGCTGATCACATCGGCGAAGTTCTTGTAGGGCTTGGCGGGATGGGTGGCGATCGCCATGGGCGCGGTACCGATCAGCATCACCGGCGCCAGGTCCTTCGCGGTGTCGAACGGCATGTTCGGAATCAGCGTCGGATTGACCGCGTGCGTGTCGAACACGAATACGAACGTATAGCCGTCCGGCGGCGCCTTGGCCACGAATGCGGTGCCGATCGAGCCCGATGCACCGGCCTTGTTCTCGACGACGAATGGCTGGCCCAGCGACTCGGACAGCTTTACCGCCAGCAGGCGCGCGAGCGGATCGACCGAGCCGCCCGGCGGAAATGGCGATATGAACTTGACCGGCTTGGTCGGCCAGCTCTGCGCGACGACGGGCGGATGCCAGGACGCCAAGCGCGGCGCAGCACAACGCGAACGACGTCCAACGGCTTCGAATCATGATTCTGTCTCCTTGGGTGGCATGACGATACGCATTGAAGCACATGACAAGCTCGTGTTGCGCCAATATAGTCTATCGACCGATAATTGGCGAGAGCGCCGCCGCATCGACGGCCCGCGATTCCGCCGGCGTCCTTCGGCGGCTGGAGTTCTTGAGTTGGAACCGGAGAATCGGATGAGCAAGGCGTCATGGGTGTTTCAGCTGGAGGGTGACTCGCGCGGCATCCCGCGGGTGCTCGCCGAGGGCATCGCAACGCGCGTCTTCCCTGGTGAGCACGCGATGCTTTCGGTCGTCCGGATCGATGCCGGCGCGACCGGGACCGTCCACAGCCACCCCGAAGAGCAGTGGGGCGTCATGCTCGAAGGGACCTGCACGCGGATACAGGGGGGCGAAGAAATCGAATGCGCGGTGGGCGACTTCTGGCACACGCCGGGCGGCGTGATGCACGGGATTCGCGGCGGTCCGTCCGGCGCCCTGGTGCTGGACATCTTCAGCCCGCCGCGTGCCGAGTACAAGCAGGCCGGCAGCGGTTTCGGAGCCGCCAGGATCGAGAAGTAAGCGGTGGGCCAAGCCTCGTCCGCCGAGCGATGCGCCAACACTCCATCGAGCATCCAATGACCAACATCGGCTTTCGCATCCTGCCAGCGCCCCCGCGGGTGCCCGCGTCCCTGATCAGGCAGTTCCGCGGCGTCGTCGTCGCGCATCTGTCGGACAGCATGAACCGCATGCCAGCGGCTTCGGGCCTGCGCCCGATGCACAAGATGACCAGGAGCGGGCAGATGCTCGGCCAGGCGCTTACCGTGCGGGTGCCCCCGGGCGACAATCTGATGGTGCACAAGGCGATCGACATCGCGCTCCCGGGCGATGTCATCGTGGTCGACGCCGGCGGGGAGATCACCATCGCGATCATTGGCGACATCATGAGCAGCCTGGCGGCCAGTCGCGGCTTGGCCGGCATGGTGATCGACGGGGCGATCCGCGACTCGGCCGAGCTCGGGGGCGCGCGCTTTCCGGTCTACGCGCGCGGCGTGACGCACCGCGGGCCGTACAAGAACGGACCCGGCGAGATCAACGTGCCGATATCGGTCGGCGGCATGGTGGTGGGTCCCGGCGACATCGTGGTCGGCGATGCCGACGGCCTCGTGGCGATTGCCCTCGCCGATGCGCCCACCGTGCTGAAGCTTGCCCAGGCCAAGGCGAAGGAAGAAGCGGCGATCCTGAAGAGCATCGCCAAAGGCAAGGCCGACCGGCGCTGGGTCGACGAAGCGCTGCGGGCGAAGGGGTGTACGTTCTAGGCTGTAATCTCCGCAAGCGGTTCAAACGTCATGCCGCTTCAAGCCGCTCGATCTGTTCATATCCACCTTGCTGTTCCAGCGTCCACACGTCGAGCGCTTGCTGCATTGCAGCCAGATATCAGGACCATTGCCGAGCAGCTTTCCCAGGCGAATCGCCATGTCGGGCGATACGCCGCGCTTTTCGTGCAGGATGTCCGATACCGTCAGGCGGGAAACCCCCAGCCGATCTGCGAGTTCTTTTTGCGTCAGCTTCAGTGCCGGCAACACGTCCTCACGCAGGATTTCACCTGGGTGCGTGGGACGGCGATTCGGATTCCTCAAAGACTTTGCCATCAGTGATAGTCCTCCAGATTCAGATCGGTCGCATCCTCACCGACAAAGCGGAACGTCATGCGCCAGTACCCGACACGGCATTGCCCCCTGAGAGGGCAAGGCATTCCGGGAACATCGCTGTGCCCGTCGTCTGATCGATCAGGTCCAGTATGCGTCGAATGCGCGCGTTGATCCCGCGGAGCTCTGGGAAAGGCGCTGTGGCGCCCGGCATCGCCCCCGCGCCCCGGCGGCGCCTAACCCGCCCGCTCGGAAATCTCGATCAGATTCAGATCCGGGTCGCGCACGTACACCGACCGGATCTTCGAGGTCGCGCCCGTGCGCATGACGGGCCCCTCGATGATCGGCGTTCCAGTCGCTGCGAGCAGGGCGACGACCGCATCCAGCGGAGTCGCGGCGATGAAGCAGAGGTCCAGCGCGCCCGGCACGGGCGTATGCGCCTTCGGCTCGAACTCGCGTCCTTTGACGTGCAGGTTGATCTTCTGGTTGCCGAACCTGAACGACTTGCGCTCGACCGGCGGCGTGCCACTGGCGAACGACTCGAGCTGCATGCCCAGCACGTCTGTGTAGAAGCGGATACACGCGGCCTCGTGGGCCGTCGTCAGTACAAGGTGGTCCAGGTGGTCGATCACGAGCGTTCTCCCTCATTGTTCGCGGCCCGCCCGGAGGCCGCAGGCTTTCGCGGTATCATCCGCACAACTCATGACCACGTCTACCTCCCTCAGCATCTACGACCGCCTCGGGGTGCCGACGGTCATCAATGCGCACACGACCGCAACGCGGCTCTCGGGCGGCATCATGCGCGCGGAAGTCGCCGATGCGATGCGCGAGGCGACGCAGTGGACCGTGGACATGGCCACGCTCGAAGCCCGCGCATCCGAGCTGATCGCCGGATACACCGGAGCCGAAGCCGGCTATGTCACCGCGGGCGCCGCCGCTGCCCTGTTGCTCGGAACCGCGGCTTGTGTGACCGGCCTGGATCCCTCGCGCATGAACCGCCTGCCCGATACGCGCGGCATGAAAACGAGGTCGTCGTCGCGCAGTCATCGCAATTTCTATGATCACGCGGTTCGCGCGGCAGGGGTGTCGCTGGTCGAGGCCGGCATCTCCGACCGGTACTCGGGCGCCGGCGTGCGCGACACCGAAGCCTGGGAAATCGCCGCCGAGATCACTGAAAATACGGCAGCCGTGCTCTACGTCGCCGGCACAGACGCGCGGCCGGCGCTGCCCGACGTGGTTGCCGCCGCCCATGCGCAAGGCGTGCCGGTGCTGGTGGACGCGGCGGCGCAATTGCCGCCGGCCGCGAACTTGCGCCGGTTCATCGCCGAGGGCGCGGATCTGGTCTGTTTCTCCGGTGGCAAGGCGATCGGGGGGCCGCAGGCATCGGGGATCCTGTGCGGCAAGAGGGACCTCGTCATGGCAGCGGCACTGCAGCACCTGGACCAGGACATCTACTGGGAACTATGGAATCCGCCGCCGGCGCTCTTCGACAAGTCGCGCCTCCCCGGGTTGCCGCAACACGGGATAGGCCGGCCGGCCAAGGTCGGCAAGGAGGCGATTGTCGGCTTGCTGGTGGCGCTTGAGTGCTTCACCGCGGAAACCGACGCGGCCCGCATCGCCCGGTGGGACAAACAGATGGAAGGTCTGCTGGCCGGGCTTGCCGGCATTCCCAACGCGAGCGCAAGCCTGGTCCGCGATCGCCGCGGCGCTTCGGTTCCACTGGTTCACCTGGCGCTGGACGAAGTCGCGGCCGGCATGACCGCTCTTGACCTTGTCCGGCGCCTGCAGGACGGCGAGCCGTCCGTGCACGCGAACCCCTCGCGCACCCATGAGGGCAAGGTGCTGTTCAGTCCCGTCGCCCTCAAACCCGGCGACGAGCGCGCGATTGCCGAACGGGTGCGGGCGATACTGACCTGACGGATCAACGCCTGGACGGCGGGTCCGTCACGATCGACTTCAGCTCCGGCCGCGGCGCCGCCAGCCCACCGATATCCGGAAGCGGCCGCCTCAAGTCCGCAATGCCTTCAAACGCGCGCTCCATCGCACAGGCAATGTCCAGCAGTTCGATGTCCCCGCCGAAGCGGCCGACCACCTGCAGGCCGAAGGGCATCCCGTGGCCGTCGACCCCGCAGGGCAACACGATGGCCGGATTGGTCGCCAGCGTGACGACGTAGGCCAGGGCCAGCCAGTGGTAGTAGTTCTTCAGCGGCTGACCTTCCAGCTCGGCCAGGTACAACTGCGTCCACGGAAAGGGCGAGACCGGCACGGTCGGCGCCATGACCACGTCGTAGTCGCGAAACGTCTGCTGAAAGCGCCGGAAAATCCGCGTCTGCTCGGCGTGCGCCCATGCGCCATCGGCAAGCGACATCGCGCTGCCCGCCTCGTAGTTGGCAATGATGTTGGGCCCAAGCCGCGCCCGGTCGTGGTCGTACGCGTGCTTGTGGCGTTCCAGAAAATTCAGCGCCCGGATCACATCGAAGCAGCGATCGGCCTCGCCCATGTCGAACGCGATCTCGTCGGCGGCGCGGAACAGGTGCCGCATCGCCGCCATCCGCCGGCGCATCACGCCGCGAATCTCCGCGCCGACCGGACACTGGCCGAAGTCGGTGGTCCACGCAACCCTCAGGCGGCCCAGATCCGAAAGCCGCGCGTGCGCGGCCGCTTGGGGATCGAGCGCATGCGAGAGCGGATCGCGGCTGTCGACGCCCAACTGGGCCGCAAACAACATCCGGGCATCGGCCACCGTTCGTCCCATCGGACCCAGCACCGAGATCGGCGTCCAGCCGAGCGGACGGCCATCCATCGGTACCAGGCCGGGAGAAGGCCGGAACCCAACAACGCCGCAGATCGCCGCCGGCAGGCGCAGCGATCCGCCGGTGTCCGACCCGGTGCACAGCGGGAGCATGCCGGTGGCCAGCGCGGCGGCCGATCCGCCCGACGAGCCGCCGGCAATCAACGTCGGGTCGAACGGATTGCCGGTGGCGCCCCACACCGGGTTGCGCGAATTGGCACCGGCGCCGAACTCCGGGACATTGGTCTTCGCCGTGACGATCGCCCCCGCCGCCCGCACCAGCGCCACCTGTGCGGAGTCCGCCGCGGGAACATTGTCCTTGTAGAGCGGCGAGCCGTGCGTGGTCAGCAGGCCCGCGGTGTCCTGCAGATCCTTGATGCCGATCGGCAGGCCGTGCAGGCGGCCCAGCGCGTCACCGTTGAGCACCGCGGCCTCGGCCGCCCGGGCCTCGGTGCGGGCACGCTCGAAGGCGCGGGCCGCCATCGCATTGACGGCCGGATCGAGCGCCTCGATCCGGGCGATGCACGCGTCCAGCAATTCGACCGGCGAGATTTCTTTGATGCCGATCAGCCGGCGCAGTTCGGTTGCCGGCAATGCGACCAGCGAGGGGATAGCCATGGTGTTGCGCTCCAATGTCCGGTTCAGAATATCAGGCCGGGTTTCGTGTCGACATCCAGCGGCCAGATCGGCCGCTTGACCTTCGTGTACACCATCTTGCGATAGTCGCGCGCCAGCGGTCCGTCGGACTCGATGTAGATGACCCGCCTGGCGATCGGCCCGAACTTGCCCATGAAGTGATTGGTCGACTTCACGACCAGGATTTTCCGCGCCAGCGGATCGATGCCCACGTTGGAGAACAACTCGAGGCCCAGGGCCTGGGTGCGCTTGGTGATCAATACCACTTCGACGCCGCCGATCTTCACGGCGGCGCAGTTGCCCAGCGGCACTTGCGTGGGCCCGAAGGTCTGCCAGCAATCGGTGGCGACCGCGGTCACCTCCACCATCGCATCGACCGGCTGGCCGGACGCGGGGCCGATCTTGCCGCCGATGCGCAGCGGAAAACGGGCGCCGACCCCGGCATCGAAACAGAGCCGCACTGCGATCGGGTCCCAGATCGGGCCTATCGCGGCGCTTTGCGCGTTCATCGCGATCAGCTGGCGGAGGATCGTGGTGTTATCGGTGGGCGCGCCGCCGCCCGCGTTGTCGGCCGGGTCGGCGACGACTACCGGTCCGCCCTTGCGGGCTCGTCCATCGCCGCCTTCACGCCATCCGCCGGCGTCAGGAACTGCGGCATCGTCTTGCCGCGCATCGAGACGAACTCTTCGCCCAGGCGGGTCGCGAGCGCGTCGGCGCGGGCCTTGTCGCCATCGGCCACCACCAGGATGCGGCTGGTCATTTCGGGAACATCGGCGTACGGAAAACAATGGATCGCCGACACCGACAGGATGCCGTCCCTGCCTTCGAGCGCAAACATCCTGTCGACGAAGCCGCGCATCAGCGGCAGGGTCGTCGGGTAGCTGCCGATCTGCCGGCAGTCGTACAGCGACATCACCGGCTTGATCTCGCCGCGCAAGGTGCGCAGCACCAGATCCAGCAGGTCTTCGGCCCTATCCGCGACGTCGGTATGCGGAAACTCCTTGTAGCAGATCATGATGTCGCAGTTGGAGATCCGCTTTAGCGTCATGTGGCAGTGCGGATCGTGTTCGACGCCGATCACGACCCCGGCGCCGACGATCGCGCGCGCCCGCTCCAGCAGGTCGCCTTCGACGTCGTCGTAGCCGTGCGCGACCATCGCGCCGTGCAGCCCGAACAGCACGCCGTCGAGCGGGAGCGCCGCGCGCAACTGGGCCAGCACCTCGTCGCGCATGAATTCGTAGTCGGCCTGATTGACCTTGCCGGCCGGGCTCGCGGCAAAGCAGCTGCCCTCGATCAGCGTGAAGCCATCCTTCGCCGCGCGCTTGCGGGCGACGAAGAGCGGCGCGGTGCACATGCGCGGCGCGTCGTCGGGATGTTCGCCGGGCCGCAGGAAGACGCTTTCCTTGAAGGCCTCGATGCTGGTCGGCAGCGGGGAGAAGGTATTGGTTTCCGTGGCGATGGTGGCGGAAAAGAGGCGCATGAAAACTCCTATGGTTGAGTCGGCGGATGGCTCCATAGGTGGTCGCGCAGCAACCAACGCGTCGAGGATACCCATCTGGCGGCATGGCACGAACGCCAAACGCACGGTGACAATTACCCGCGTCGTCCGCTGTGGTTCGCTGCCTCACCCATCCTACACTTTCTCCTTCGCACCGGCCAGCAACACGCCTGGTCCATTCGAAGCTGTGCAGCGACGGTGAAGTCAGGCCCGGACAATCGACCTCGATGATCCGGTCGGGCGTGAAGAACTCATCGAAGCCGGCGCGGAAATGGCCCCGGCTCTTCAGCACGACGGTTCGCGCGGCGGCGATGTCGACGCCGAAGATCTCCAACTGCATCGGGTCCATGCACTGCTGCCGGTTCGAGATGACTGCGACGCTCACCCCGCCTGTTCCACCGATCCGCAGCAACGCCGACGGCCCCATCGACGAGCGAACGCCCCTGGCCACGCCGCGGCGCCCGGTATACGCGCCATCGGAGAGCGCCATCACGGTGGCCGTTCCTGCGTATGGCAACGAGAACGGATGGTCCTCCGCCCGGTTGAAGCGCGCCTCGAACGTGGCGCCGATCCCGAGGGCATGCGCTTCAGCGGCCAGCGCCGCATCGTTGAAGACGCCGATGACCACGCCCTGCGCATCGGCTTCGACCAGCGCCCGCAACAGCCAGGTCGTGTTGCCGCGGCCGCCGCCGCCCGGATTGTCGGCAACGTCGGCGAGCAGGATCGGGGCCGCCGCCATGTCCGTTCCCGTGTCGACTGCGCGCCCGACCGCGTCCTCGAGGCCGGTAATGGACTTGCTGAAGCGCTCGCGCATCGCCCATGTCCGCTCGCAAATCCCGCGCGCGACTTCGAACGCCGCGCGGCGGTTGCCGTTCTTCGCGGTCACGACGGCCGTATAGCCGTTTTTCGGGCAGTCGCCATAGACAAAACCGGCCATGATCGACACATTGAGGATGTCGCCGCCGACCAGCGTCTGACCGTAGCGGATCATCTCGCTGTACGGACCGGCGGCGGTGAGCAGCGTGATCGTCGGCGGCGCCAGCGGCAGCTTGACCATGGCCACCACGGTGCGCATGCCTCCGAGCAGTGCGCGCATGTGCCGCGCCGCCTCGACGCCGCGCTCGCGGATATCGGTATGCGGATTCTCCAGATAGCCGACGAAGACATCGAGATTGTCGGTCATCTTCCGCGACACATTCGCATGCAGGTCGAACGTGCCGATCACGGGAACACCCGGCCCGACCCTGCGCCGGATCATTGCGTACAGGTCGCCATCCGGATCATCGGAACCGGTGCTCAGCGCAGCGCCATGGGCGACGATGAACACGCCGTCGAGCCTCCCGTCGCTCAGGGCCGCCGCCAGTCCCTGCTCGATTTCGGCGACAAAGGCGTCGAAGTACGCCTGCTCGACCGGGCCGCCCGGCTGCGCGACGGCCAGGCGCAGCGGCACCGGTGTCCACGGACCGCTGCGATCCATTTGCTCGAAAAATCCCGGCAGATCCGCCGATGCCCGGCACGGACCGCCGCGCGCCTGCCGCACGATTTCGTCGCCGCGGATGTCCGCGCGCTTGCCGAAGTCGGCGGCAGTGGTCACCGGCGAAAACCGGTTGCATTCGATCGAGAAACCCAGGATTGCGATGCGGGGAGGGAGGGTCGGCATGGTGGTGACGTGGTCAGGTGGAGATGGCGGGGTCGCGAAAGGGACGGATCGGTTCAGGTTGGATCAGCTCGTACCGGGCTGTCGCAGATGACAGGCAACCCAATGGTCAGGCCGGACTTCCAGCAGCGGGGGCGATTCGACCCGGCAACGGGGTTGCACCAGCGGACAGCGGGTGTGGAAGTGACAGCCGGACGGCGGCGTCATCGGGCTGGGCACATCGCCCTGCAACACGAATGGCTTGCGCCGCACGTCGGGATCAGGCAGCGGCGCCGCTGCCAGCAGCGCCTCGCTGTAGGGATGCAGGGGTTCGCTGAACAGGCTGTCGTTGTCGGCCAGCTCGACAATCCGGCCGAGGTACATGACCGCGATCCGGTGACCGATGTGTTCGACCACGCCAAGGTCGTGCGAAACGAAGAGGTAAGCCAGCCCGAGTTCGTCCTGGAGGTCGATCAGCAGGTTGAGCACCTGCGCCTGCACCGAGACGTCCAGCGCCGACACCGGCTCGTCGGCCACGATCAGCGCGGGGTTCACCGCCAGCGCGCGCGCAATGCCCAGACGCTGCCGTTGGCCGCCGGAGAACTCGTGCGGGAACTTTGCGGTGGCCTCGGCCCGGAGCCCCACGCGTTCGAACAGCCGGGCAACACGCTCGTCGAGTTCGGACCCGCTGGCGAGGCCGAAGTTGGTCAATGGTTCGCGCACGATCGCCCCCGCCGAGAGGTGCGGGTTCAGCGACGAGTACGGGTCCTGGAACACGATCTGCATTTGCTGGCGGTAGGCGCGCAATTCCGATTCCTGCATGCGCGAGATGTCGACCCCGTTCAGCACGACCGTCCCCGCGGTGGGCGCGAGCAAGCGCGTCACCGTCTTGGCCACCGTGGTCTTGCCGCAGCCCGACTCGCCAACCAGGCAAAGCGTTTCGCCCGCGCCGATAGCAAAGGACACGCCGTCGACCGCGAAAACCTGAGCGACCACGCGCGAGAGCAGTCCGCGATGCACCGGGAAGTGCTTCTTCAGGTCGGTCACTTCGAGGACGGGCGTGGCCGCCGCCGCGGCAACGGGAGCCGCCTGGACGGAAGCAGCCGTGCTCATCGCGGCGCCGCCCCGACACTGCCGGTCTCCCAGCATGCCACCAGATGCCGCGCACCGTGCGCTTCGAGCGGCGGGCCATCCTGCGAACAGCGCGGTGTCGCGAACGAGCAGCGCGGCGCGAACGGGCAGCCCGCGATTTCTTCGCGCAGCGATGGCACGATGCCGGCGATCTCCTCGAGCCGGCCGCGGATGTTGCTGCGCCGGCCCCGCGCATTGCGCCGCGGAATCGAGCGCAGCAGGCCGCGCGTGTACGGATGCAACGGGTTGCGAAACAGCGTGCCCGTGTCCGCCTCCTCGACCTTGCGGCCGGCATACATGACGATGGCGCGCTGCGCGGTTTCGGCGATGACGCCGAGGTCGTGGGTGATCAGCAGCACCGCTGTGCCCAGGCGTTGCTTCAGATCGAGTATCAGGTCGAGGATCTGCGCCTGGATCGTCACGTCCAGCGCCGTCGTCGGTTCGTCGGCGATCAGCACGTCCGGATTGCAGGCCAGCGCCATGGCGATCATCACCCGCTGCCGCATGCCGCCCGAGAGCTGGTGCGGGTACTGCCCGGCCCGTTGCTTAGGGTCGGCGATGCGCACGGTCGCGAGCATCTCGATCGCCCGCTCCAGGGCGCTGCGCGGGTTCAGTTTCTGGTGAATCCGCACCGACTCGGCGATCTGCTCGCCGACCGTCAACACCGGGTTCAGCGAGGTCATCGGCTCCTGGAAGATCATTGAAATGCGATTGCCGCGAATCCGGCGCATCTCCGCCTCGGACAGCGTCGAGAGGTCGGTCTCCCCAATGCGCACCGATCCGCCCACGATGCGGCCCACGCCCTCCGGCAAGAGGCGCATGATCGACAGCGCGGTCACGCTTTTCCCGCAGCCCGATTCGCCGACGATGCCGACGGTCTCGCCGCGGCGCACGTCGAAAGAGACGCCGTCCACCGCACGGACGATGCCATCGCGCGTGAAGAACCGGGTGCTCAGGTCGCGCACCGACAGCACGACGTCCGGATCGGAAGCGGGGCCGGTGACAGAGCCGGTCGCAGCGCCAGTCGCCGGGACGGACGCAGGCGCCATCCCCGAGACCGTTGCTGACGCCTGTGCGGCAATGCCTGTCATCGTGGTCACAGCCGCCGCGCGATGCGCGGATCGAGCGAATCGCGCAAGCCATCGCCGACCAGATTGATGGCCAGGACTGCGAGCGCAAGCATCAGTCCGGGGAAAAAAATAATCCAGGGTGCGAGCTGGAAATACGCGCGGCCGGTGGCGATGACGTTCCCCCAGCTGGGTATCTCCGGTGGCGTGCCGGCACCCAGGAACGACAGCCCCGCCTCGGTAAGCACCGCCGCCGAGCACACATATGTAGCCTGCACGATCAACGGCGCCACGGTGCTGGGCAGGATGTGCCGGGACATGATACGCAAACCCCGCGTGCCGGTGGACACGGCAGCCTCGATATACGGCAGGCCGCGCACCGTGAGGACGACGCTGCGCACCAGGCGGACCACGCGCGGAATCTCGGGAATGGAGATGGCGACGATGACGATGATCAGGCTGGCCTTCATCAGCGTGATCAGCGCGATCGCCAGCAGGATCGCCGGGATCGCCATCATGCCGTCCATGACGCGCATGACGATTTCGTCGACGCGCTGGTAGTAGCCGCATAGCACGCCGATCAGAAGGCCGATCACGGTCGCGATCGCGGCGACGCTGATGCCGACGATCAGCGAGATACGGGTGCCGTACACCACCCGGCTGAACACGTCACGTCCAAGCTGATCGGTGCCGAACCAGAATTCCGCCGACGGGCGTTTGAGGCGATAGAGCGGATCGAAGCCCAGCGGATCGCCGGCGATCCACGGGGCGAACAACGCGACCATGACGAAGAAGACGAGGATCGAACTGCCGGCGACGATGGTCGGATTGCGCCGCAACCAGTCCAACGCCCGCCCGCCAGGGCGATCGGCAGCGATAAATGGGGTCTGACCCCAATTGGCTGACGAGCTCATCAGTACCGGATGCGCGGGTCGAAGAACACATAGCTGATGTCGATCATCAGGTTCAGCAGCACCTTGACCATGGCGAACAGGATGATCAGGCCCTGGATGATCGGATAGTCGCGCTTCAGGATCGCATCGACCGTCAGCCGTCCGAGGCCGGGGATGTTGAACACTGTCTCGGTGATGACCACGCCCGATATCAGCAACGTCAGCCCGATGCCGATGACCGTGACGATCGGCACGGCCGCATTCCTCAGCGCGTGGTGCAGCAGCATCGCCGTAGTCGTCGCCCCCTTGGCCCGCGCGGTCCGGATGTAGTCCTCCGACAGCACCTCCAGCATGCTGGCCCGCGTCATCCGCGCGATCAGCGCCATGTAGACCATGCCCAGGGCGAACGCGGGCAGCACGATCGAGCGGGCAGTCTGGCCGACGCCTTCCGCGAGCGGCCGATAGCCCTGGACCGGCAGCCAGCGCAGCTCGATGGCGAACAGCCAGATCAGCAGATAGCCGATCAGGAAGACGGGAACCGCGAAGCCGAGCACCGAAAAGCCCATGATCACGCGGTCGATCGCGGTACGCGCCTTCCACGCGGCCAGCACGCCCATCGGGACCGCGAACGTGACGGCCACGAGGAGCGTGCACACCGCCAGTACGACGGTCGGCTCCAGTCGTTGTTTCACCAGGGTCAGCACCGGCAGGTTGGAAAATATCGACGTGCCCAGGTCCCCGCGCAGCAGGTTCGCAACGTAGATCCCGAACTGTTCCCAGATCGGCCGGTCCAGGCCGAGCTTCTGCCGGATGCTTTCGATCGCCGCCGGCGTCGCCTCGTCGCCGGCGATGATCGCCGCGGGGTCGCCGGGGGACAGGTGCAGCAGCAGGAAGACGAACAGCGCCACGACCGCCATCACCGGGATCGTGGCCAGCAGGCGCTTGAGGATGTAGGCGGTCAAGGAGCGGACGTCGGTGGACGGTCGGCTTGTCGTTCCCGCAGAGGCGGGACTAGTGTCTTCCGACGAACGTCTGGATCCCGGCCTGCGCCGGGATGACGCCGCGGCGCTGCGCGCGACGTCGGTCACTTTTTATCGATGTTCCACATCGGCGGCACCGATGGCACAACCAGCACGCCGGAGAGCCGGTCGGAGCGGTAGGCGATCGGATTGCGCCACTGGGCAAATGAAATGTAGGGGACCTGCTCGTACGCGCGCCGGGACAATTCGACCGCCACCTGTTTGCGCGTCGCCTGGTCGGGCGCGAACGCCCACTTCTTGCGCAGATCCTCGAACAGTTTGTCGCAAGGCCAGCCGAACCACGCCTTTTCGCAGCCCATCCCGATCGCGGTATGCGTGATCGGATTCGACGAGGTCAGCACGGTGGTGCCGGTGATGAAAATGTTCCAGCCCCCTGGCCGGCGGCTCCTTCTCCGCGCGCCGCGAAACGACGGTACCCCAGTCCATCGATTGCACGTCCAGCTTCAGAAAGCCCGCGCGGCGCAGCTGCTGCGTCAGTACATGTCCCGCCGGCGTGATGTATTGATGGTCGGTGGCCTGCAGGATCGTGATCGGCTCGCCGTTGTAGCCCGCCTCCTTGAACAGCTGCTGTGCCTTTCGCGATGTCCTTGGCGCCTTTGTAAGGCTCGCTGCCGGCATCGGTTTCCATCGCGACGCCGCAGCCGAAGTACGAGAAGCACAGTGTCTGCAGGCTCTTGTCGGGCGAGATCGTGTTCACATAGTCGGCATTGTTGAGCAGGTACAGCAGTGCCTGCCGGGCCTTCACGTTGTTGAAGGGTGGATGCAGATGGTTCATCTGGATGAAGCCCATGGTGCCCATCGCAGGATGCTCTTCGATCTTGATCCCCGGCGTTGCCCTGAGCATCGGCAGAAAGTCGATCGCCGGGTTTTCCAGATAATCGATCTCACCGGTGACCAACGCCGACTGCGCGGTCTGCGGATCGGACAGCCAGATGAACTCCACCCGGTCGACCTTCACCACCTTGCCGCCGGCATGACCGGAGGCCGGTTCCTTGCGCGGCACGTAGTCCTTGAATTTGAGGTAAACGGTCTTGCTGCCCGGCACCCATTCCTCGCGGCTGAACTGGAAAGGCCCGGAGCCGACCACTTCCTGGATCTGCTGGAACGGGTCGACCATGGCCTCTTTTTCGCGCATCACGAACGGGATGCTGGTGCCGGTCTTGGCCAGCGTGTCGATCAAGAGACCATACGGCTCGGTCAGCGTCCATTCAAAAGTCTTGCCATCCTTGGCTACCAGCGACTTGGTATAGCCCATCAGTTGCTTGCCCGCGCCGTCGCGTTTGCCCCAGCGATTCATCGAGGCAACGACATCTTTGGAGGTGACGGGGGTTCCGTCGTGGAACTTGAGCCCGTCGCGCAATTTGAAGGTGTAGACCAGGCGATCCGGCGACACGGTCCACGTGTCGACCATCTGCGGCTTGGGGTTCTGCTCGTGATCGCTGGAGAACAGCGTGTCGTAGACCATCATCCTGCCTGGATCGACGCGATGGTCTGGGTGGTCCAGAACGGATCGAGCGTGCGCACGTCGGCGTGCATGGCCACGCGCAGCACCTTTTGCTGCGCCACGGCTGCTGACGGATCGAACAGCGCGGCGACCGCGAGGACCGCGGGAACCAACCAGGAGCGTGAGCGTTCCCGCAGCGCAAACATGATATTTCCTCCTCGATTGGACCTTGCCAGCGATCGGCGGTGACATCGTGCCGGATATTCCTGCATCACCGTTGTGCGGTCAGGTTACATGCCGGGGTAGCACGCGTCAAGGCCGCGAACTGCCGCGCATTGCCGCTTGCAGACACCGGTCCGTATGATCGTTTCGCGTAGTAGTTCAGCGGCCGCAGTCGTAGCGCGTTGAATGCGGCTCAGACTTTGACGCCGGTGATGTTGAACACCGGCACCGGCTGCGCGATGCCCTTCAGCGTGGCTTCTCCCAGCGGCTCGGCCTGCACCACATCTTCAACCCGGCTCAAGGTCTTCTGGTTGATCAGGATCTGCCTGCCCTGGCCTTCGTTGTACTGGTGGCGCGAGGCCAGGCTGGCGACGCTGCCGATGCACGCGTACTCCCACCGCCCCCTCGAAGCCGACCGCGCCGAGCGTCGCGTAGCCCTGCGCGATGCCGATGCCGAGGTCCAGCGAGAAGCCGCGCTTCTTCCACGCCGCGCGCGAGCGCCGCGAACTCCTGCTGCATCGCCAGCGCCATGCTGATCGCGTTCCCGGCCGGCCTCCCGCGGATCGGGTCGTTGAAGAAGATCAGGATGCCTTCGCCTGCAAAGTGCTCGAGCGTGCCCTCGTGCGCCAGGATCAGCCGCCCCATCACGCGGTGATATCTGCCCAGCACGCCCATGACTTCCCCGGGCTCTGAGCTGTCGGTGGAGGCGGTGAACCCGCGCAGGTCGAGGAACCCGACCACCACTTCGCGGCGGTGCGTCTTCAGCAGATCTTCGCCGCCGCCGTTGACGATCGACTCGGCGAGCTGCGGCGGGGAGAAGAAGCCTTCAGCCGGCCCAGCTGGCAGAGCTGCGCGACCTGCTCCTGCACCCGCTCTTCGAGTTTCCGGTTCCACTCTGCGCAATTTCGTCGCGCAACGCCTTCTTCTCCAGGCTGGCGCTCACCCCGCGCGCAGCAGCGTCGCATCGAACGAGCCCAGGTAACTCCTCGGCGCTGAGCTCGATGCAGCGCACCACGCTCTCCACCTCGCCGACCGCCGAGATCATGATCACCGGCAGGTGCCGCAACTCGGCATCGGCCTTCCGGTGCCTGAGCAATTGGTAGCCGTTCATCTCGGTGTGCATCATGATGTCGAGTGAGCATCAGGTCGAATTTCTGACTGCAGTCTCCAGCGCCTGCCGCCCGGTCATTGGTCGTCGCCGTGTTCGTATAGCCTTCTGCGCGTCAAACCGGCCGGGTGAGCGTACCGGTTGTCCCCGTTGTCGTCAGGACCACCAGCAGTGCGGTTTCGGCGGGGCTCCCGGTTGGCTCCCCGGGGCGCCAGCGCGCCTGGATCTTCTCGGAGCAGGCGCGGCAGCTCCACCGGCTTGGTGTCGAGTCGTCGCAACCCGCGGCCAAGTGGCTTTCCCGGTCGCCGGACATCGCGTTGGCGGTCAGCGCGACTACCGGGATGTGTTGCGCTGCTGGAGTGGCCTTGATCTGGCTGGTCGCCGCCTACCCGTCGAGCACCGGCAGTCCTGTCTGTCCATCAGGATCAGATCGGGCCGCTCCGCGCTTTGTCGCGGCTATGCGTTCTTCGGCGCTGTCGCGGGCGATCAGCGCGTCGAAACCGGCGCGCGCTTGAGCTGCCGCCCAGGCATGTAGATGTTGTCCTCGCTGTTCTCGGACGTACAGGATCCCCATTGCGTTCTCTTCTGATTTTCCTGCCGCGGCTCGCGTGCGATCGACCCGCAGCACGCGGGCGATTTCGCCAGCAGCCCGCCCAGCCCGGAGCCGCCTTTTCGCAGCACGCGCGCCACGTCGCCGTTCAGGCGACTGCGCCCTCGGCCGCCAGGCCCTTGGCTGTCACTTCACCAGCACCGGGATGTCCCGCTATTTGACCCGCCCGCGCATCTCGACTAGGAACTCGAAGCATCCATCTCCGGCATCATCAGGTCGAGTCCGATGATGTCCGGACGCGTCGCCCGATCCGCGCCAGCGCCACCGGCCGCTCTCCGCCTCTGCTGACCTCCCAGCCGTCCTTTTCCAGCGCGCAGCCGCATCCCGCGCCGGTGCATCAGGTCGTCGCCGTCCACCAGCAGCACCTGGCGGCCGACCGCGCTCCGGCAGATGTTGTTCAACACCCCTTTGAAGGCCGCTCGCGATCGACCGGCTTGACCATAGTAGTCGGTGGCGCTCCAGAGGCGCGTAGCCGCGGTTCTTCCCGTCGACGATGGTCA
>JADKEV010000067.1 GCA_016717855.1 Betaproteobacteria bacterium | reverse complement strand
GCGCTGGCCACTCGCATGCTCGGACGGCGGCGCAACGATGCAGCCGCCGTCGCCGCGCAGGTCGATTCCGGCGGCCAGCCCGATACGGTTGTGAACTACGGTACCGGGATGGGTGAAGTAGAAATGGCGCCCGCCGCCGCCGCTCCTGGCTTCGACCGTTTCCGGCAACGGACCGTGCTCGCGTTCGAGCGCGGCCAGCGCCGCGTTGCCGCCATGCCCGGGGTCGACGTCGAGGACCACCAGGTTCGACACCGCCCCGGTGACGATTCCGAGATTGATCGCGCGCCGCGCCTTGAACCAGTTTTCGACTTCATCGCGCGTCGGCAACTGGGATTGGAATTCGAGCCAGGGCACAATCGGGCGTTTGCCGCGCGCTTCGACCGGGATCACCGACCAGCCGAGGCCCAGCAGCGCCAGCGCCGCCTCGCGTATGGCGTTGCCGTTGTCGGGTGTCCTGGTCGTCATCTCGGGAGTGTCGGGCGGTTCGGCAAAGGGATCCGGCTCTGATCGGGGCGGCGCCGTGTTACGCCGGCGAACCGAGCAGCGCGGCGCGCTGCAATAGCGACACCGCGTCGCGGGTCCGGGCAATCCTGGCGCTGGTTTGCCGCAGGTAATCCGGTCCCGGAAAGGCGCGCGCGCGATCCCCTGCTGCCGCGACTTCAGGGCGGTGGCGGCTGCCACCCGCGGCACCAGTTCCGGATCGTCCATCCGCGGCAGGATGAAATCTTCGCGCAAGCCGCGCTCGTCTGCGCAGCGCGCGATTTCCCCGGCCGCCGCCAGCGCCATTTCATCGCTGATGGTGCTCGCCCCCACATCGAGCGTGCCGCGGAACAGCGCCGGAAACATCAGGGAGTTGTTCAGTTGGTTCGGGGAACGCGCGGCCGGGGCGCCGGGGGCCTCGGGCCGTGCCGGCGCCGGGGGCGCGGGCGGGGCGCCGGGCGCCCCGCTCCGCCCCCCCCCCGCGCGGGCCCCCCGGCCCGGGCCGGGGGGGCGGGCCCCCCGCCGGCGCCGCGCGGGGCCCCGGCGGGGCGCCGGCCCCCCGCGGCCCCGCGCCGGGCCCCCCCCCCCCTCCCGCGGGCGCCGCGGCGCCCGACGTCGCCGCGCCCCGGATGCAGCACGCCCTTGCTGTCGCAGGCGACGATCGCGCCCGGATTCGCGCCGCTTGCGGTCAGCAGGCGGTACACCGACACGATTACCGCGCCCATGCCAATCATGGCAATGCGGACCTGCGGCAGGCTCTTGCCCATCACTTTCAGGGCATTGGCGAGACCGGCAAGCAGCGCGGTGGCCGAGCCCTGCTGGTCGTAGTGCCAGACCGGGATCTTCATCGTCGCACGCACCGCCTCAAGGATGCGAAAGCATTTCTGCTGCGCGATGTCTTCCAGGTTGACGCCGCCGAAACGCGGCTCCAGCAGGGCCACGGTCCGCACCAGTTCGTCCGCATCGCGGGTGGCGAGCCAGACCGGCATCGCGTCCACGTCGCCGAGGTACTTGAACAGCAGCGCCTTGCCTTCCATCACCGGAAGGCCGGCCTCGGGCCCGATGTCGCCCAGTCCGAGCACGCATGTGCCGTCGGTGACGATGGCCACGCTGTTGGCCTTGTTGGTCAGGTCATAGACGCGGGCCTGCTCGGCCTGAATGGCACGGCAGACCGCCACCACGCAGGGCGTATACCAGACGGCGAAATCCTCCGGCCCGCGCAGGTCGCACTTCGGCATGATCTGGATCTTGCCGCGCGATTGTGCGCGGCGCCGCACCTCCTCGGTCTGCGACCGGGCGCGCGCCTCCAGCTCGTCTTTTTCCATGGGTTCCCCGCCGCTTCAGGATGCCGGGCTGCACGGGCGCTTCAGGTTGCAATCGGCGGTGCCGGCAAGTTGGGGACATTCTAGAACGATTCGACGGCCGCGGCGCAGCAGCGCCGTCGCGGTTCAGCAACTTCGCCAGGAGGCGCAAACGGATGCAGGTTCCGATTCAGATCACGTTCCATAACATTCCCCGTTCCGACGCGCTCGAGGCGTTGATCCGGGAGAAGGCCAGGAAGCTCGGAGCATTTCATCCGCGCATCACCGGTTGCTGCGTGACGGTTGAGGAACTGGGCAAACACGGTTAACAGGGGCGCCAGTTCCGCTTTCGCACGACGTGCGCGTGCCCGGCAAGGAGATCGTCGCCAACCGCGACCATCAAAAGGACGTGTATGTCGCGTTGCGCGACGCCTTCGCTTCGGCGACGCGGCAGATCGAGGAAGTGGCCCGCGAGATGCGCAGCGATGTCAAAGCGCACAGCCCGGTCGAACACGGCAAAGTCGCGCGCCTGATGTTCGAGGAAGGCTACGGATTCATCGAGACGCCGGACGGCCGGGAACTCTACTTCGGTCGCGAAAACGTGGTCCACCCGACCTTCGATCAGCTCACGCCCGGGGCCGAAGTCCAGTTCATCGAGGAGATCGCCGCCGAAGGCGCGCAGGCAAAGCGGGTCAGCGCCGGCAAGCACCACGGCTGAAGCCGGCGGGCCCGCAGCCGGGAACCGGCCGCTATCGCCACGGGCCCTGTTCCTGGATGCGGTCGGTTTCCGCGGCGAGCGCTTCCAGCCGGACGGAAATCGTGACCGGGAACGGTTCCGCCGGTTCCAGTGCGCGCAGCGCATCCGGCAGGCGGGCCATCTGCTCCAGTGCGCGGTTACGGATCCGGTCGAGGACGGGCGGGGCTGCGAGGCGGCGGCCGCCGATCATCACCGGCTCCAGCAGCGGCTCTCCCGGAAGGACGTCGCCTTCGACCGTGATCACATCCGCCGCCATCCGGCCGCCGTCGTCGTAGCGCCGATAGACCTGCTTGCGTCCCGGCCAGGTGGCCTTGCCTTCGGAGCGCTTGCGCCGGGGCACGCCGGCGTACTCCTGCAGCTTGTAGGCGCAGTCGAGCGCCGGCGCATCTTCCGGACGTCACCAGGCTGGTGCCGACGCCGAAACCATCGATCGGCGCGCCGCCCGCGAGCAAATCCCGGATCAGGCGTTCGTCCAGTCCGCCGCTGGCAAAGATCCGGACGTCGGGACAGCCGCCGTCGTCAAGGATGCGCCGCACCTTGCGCGCGTGCTCGCCGAGATCGCCGCTGTCCAGCCGCACCGCCCGCACTGCGATGCCCTCCTGCCGCAGTTTGCGCGCCAGCGCGACCACCTTGCCGGCGCCGGCTTCGGTGTCGTAGGTGTCGATCAGCAGAACGATGTTCTGCGGCTGCGCCCGCGCGAAGTGCTCGAAGGCGAGCGCCTCGTCCGCATGCGCCTGGATGAACGAGTGCGCCATGGTGCCGTAGAGGCGGGATGCCGTAGCGTTGTCCGGCGAGGACCGGTGCCGCCGAAGCCGGCCAGATACGCGGCGCGGGCGGCGAACAGTCGCCTCGCGCCGTGGGCGCGGCGCAGGCCGAAATCGACCAGCAGCTTGTCGGGCGCCGCGAGCACGGTGCGCGCGGCCTTGCTGGCGACGATGGTCTGCAACTGCAGGATGTTGATGACGCGTGTTTCCACCAGTTGCGCCTCGGGAAGCGGCGCGATCACACGCAAGGATCGGTTCATGGGGAAAGACGATCGTGCCCTCCGCAACCGCGTGCACCTCGCCGCTGAAGCGCAGGACGCGAAGCGTGTCCAGGAACGCGGGTGGAAAGCCGCGGTTGTGCTCGAGCCAGGCGAGGTCCTCTTCGGTGAAGTGCAGGTTCTCGAGGAAATCGAGCACCTGCTCGAGACCGGCCACGATCAGGAAGTTGCGGCTTCCGGGCAGCTTGCGCACGAAGAATTCGAAGACTGCGGTATCGGTCATGTGCTGCTCGCGGTACGCGAGCAGCATGGTGAGCTGGTAAAGATCGGTGAGCAGTGCGCTCGAACCCGGGTCGGAACGAACCCGAGCTTCGTCCTTTCCGGACCACCGTGCCGTTGTCATGCACCGACCGCCCGCAGGTCGGCGGCGAGGGCTCCTGCGCTGCGCATTCCCGCCTCGGCCCGGGTGCCGTCGCCCGGTCGCAGATCGACTGCGCGCATCGCGTCGCGCAGCAGGATCACCCGGTAGCCGAGCGACAGGGCGTCCTAACGGTATAAGCACGCAGTAATCGGTGGCCAGCCCGCCGACGAACAGGCGCTTGACGCCCTGGTCGCGCAGGTAACGGTCGAGGTCGGTCCCGGAAACCCGGAATACGCCTCCTGCCCGGATCCGGTCGCCTTCGAAACGATCCGGGCGCTGGCGGGCAACCGCAGCCCTTCTGCAAACCCGGCGCCGGGCGAGCCGGCGACGCAGTGAACCGGCCAGGGGCCGCCCTGGGCGGTAAAGGAACAGTGATCGGCAGGGTGCCAGTCGCGCGTGGCGATCATCGGCAGGCCCAGCGCGGTGAAGCGCGCCAGGTAGCAGTTGAGGACTGGAATGATCTCGTCGCCGCCGGCCACGGCAAGCGCGCCGCCGGGCAAGAAATCTTTTTGCATGTCGACAAGCAGCAGCGCGTCACCTTCCGCCGGCGCGATCTTATCCTCACCTACACCCCCTGAAACAGCAGGCATCGCTTGCAACCTCCGGCCGGCTTCGTCGGGAATACGGCCGGAATACGGTCCTCGGGAATACGGTCCTCGGGAATACGGTCTTTGGAAATACGGTTGCCGGCAAAACGGTTCCGCACTGCCGGTTGACTTTCCGCCCTCATGGGCGGCAGCCTGATTGTATCCATAGGCCGGATTGCTCGCGCGTTTGTTGCGCCAGATCAATCGCTGCGCCGCCGGAAGGGGATGGTTTTGCACCGATAACGCCGATGACCGATCCGGACCCGACGACGAACGCGGCACGCTGGGAACATTTTGCGCATGAAGCCGACATCGGCGTGCGCGGATTCGGGCCCGATCTTGCGACTGCGTTCGCGCAGGCCGCCATCGCGTTGACCGCGGTGGTCTGCGATCCGGTCGACGTCAAGCCGCTGAAAGCGCGAAGCTTCGAGTGCGAGGCGCCGGATCGCGAGATGTTGCTGGTTGAATGGCTGGACGCGCTGGCGAACCGGCAGATTCTGACGCACCTGACGCGGGAGGCTTTTCGCGAGGTGTTGCCGCAGGCGGACATGCCGCTGCTCTACGACTTGTCGCACCACACCTGCAAGGTCGAAACCCACGACGTGGACGGACGCCGCAGGGCGTTGTTTGTCCACCGCAAGGGAGCAACCCGAGCTTTCGGGCCAGGTCATCCGGACTTGCCGGACAGCCTGCGTGCGGCCGGCCGGTGCTGATCGGCGGCAGCATGGGAACGTGCTCTTATGTTCTTGCCGGCACCGCTACCGGCATGGAACGGGCGTTCAGTTCGGCATGCCACGGCGCTGGCCGCGCCATGAGCCGCCATGAGGCCACCCGCAAGTGGCAGGGCAGAGACGTGGTCCGCGAACTGGCCGAGAGGGGAATCCTGATCCGCAGCCCGTCGTTGCGCGGCGTCGCCGCGGAGGCGCTGGGCGCCTACCAGAACGTGAGCGCGGTGGTCGACGCCGCCGAAGAGGCGCGACCTGCGAAGAAAGTGGCACGGCTCGAACCGATGGTCTGCATCAAGGGTTGACGTTTGTGTGCCGCCGGAGATGGCGGGAGAACCACTGTCCGGCAAGCTGCGCCACCTGATCCAGCGTGCCCGGTTCCTCGAACAGGTGCGTGGCGCCCGCAACAATCACCAGTTCGCGCTGGCAGTGGGTCAGCGCGTCGCGCGCCAATTCGTTCAGCAATATGACTTCACGGTCGAATCCACCGACGATCAGCAACGTCGGCGCAATAACGCGTCCGAGCAGTTCGTCTCCGGCAAGGTCGGGCCGGCCACCACGCGAGACCACCGCGCCAATGTCTTTCGGCATGCTGGCGGCGACACGCAGCGCCGAGGCCGCGCCGGTGCTGGCACCGAAAAGACCGATGGGCAGTGCGCGCGTCGAAGGCTGCCCGCGCACGACGCGCACCGCCTGCCCGAGGCGGGCGGTCAGCAGGCGGATGTCGAAGCGCTTCTCCCGGTCCAGATCCTCGTCAGCCGTGAGCAGGTCCAGCAGCAGCGTGCCCAGTCCGAGCTGTCGCAACTCGGAGGCCACGTAGCGGTTGCGCGGCGACAGACGGCCGGAGCCGCTGCCATGCGAAAACACCACCACGCCGTCTGGCTGCGGCGGCAGTTCGAGCACGCCTTCGAGCGTGACCTTGTCCGCCGGAATCGACACCGCGAGCTGACCGCCGGCGACACTCATGGATTGGCCCCGCTGTGCGGACCTGTGCCCTCCCTGAGAATGGCGATGACTTCCGCATCCTCCACCTGCCCGAACTCGCGATAAAACTGTCCGACCGCATAGAACTGGTTCGGGGCCGCGAGGCACACCACTTCGTCGGCTAATGGCCTGACGCGTTCGAGGCTGTCCGGGGCGGCGACGGGTATGGCGCAGATCAGGCGCTGCGGCTTCCGGGCGCGCACCGCGTGCAATGCGGCAAACATGCTGGCACCGGTCGCGAGCCCGTCGTCGACCACGATCACGATCCTGCCTTTGGGGTCAAGCGGCGGACGTGCAGGCGTGTATTGGGCGCGGCGCGTGCGCAGCGTTTCCCTTTGCGCCTGCTTTTCCCGCTGCAGGGAGGCCGTGTCTGCACCGGCCGAGGCAGCGTGCCCGGCGATATAGGCCCATCCTGATTCATCGACCGCGCCCACCGCAAATTCCGGATTGAACGGCGCGCCCAGTTTGCGCACCAGGACCACGTCGAGTTCCCCGCCCAGTTCGTCCGCGAGCACCTTGCCCATGCCCACGGCACCGCGCGGAATCGCCAGTATCAGGATTCTGGCCGCGGTAACGCGACAGCGCCTTGGCGAGTTGCCGCGCTGCGTCCATCCGGGATTGGAAGGAGATCGTCATTACCGCGCATCGTGCGCCAGTTGCCGCCGCGGACTTTGCGCAAGGTCAAAGACCGCAGCTTTCGCGGCCAGCCGCAGGGAGTTCGGCGGCTTCTTCGGGAATTCCGTCGGCCTTGTGAAGCTATCGTGGGACTTCAGCTGGCTCAGCCCATGGTTGGCGTGCCGATCGAGAGCGGCCTGACTGGCCTCGCGGGTTTCATTCAGGCGCTTGATGGTCTCGTCGCGCTGGGCCGCAAAGTGGCGTTGGGCGTGCTTGGTCTTCATCGCGGCTGCCCGGGACTCGATCCAGGTCAGCGTGCCGCCGCCGAGGCGTCGAAGCTGGCTGGACCGTTCACCTTCATCGAGGCGGGTTTCGAATGGCGCGCGAGCGGTTGTGCGTGGTGTTTCAGCGACAACGGCTCGGGTCGACAGCGCGGTGCCAAGCGCGCTCAAACAGCACGACGGCCCGGAATTGAGAACTGCCTGTTGTTTCCGCGCGTCGACGCACTCGGCCATCACGTCGGCCGGCTGGCCTGTACGGCGTGGGGGCGCTCGCCAGCCTGGTCCCAGGCGGCGGTATCAGCGACCCATCAGCGTCCGGGCATGCTGCGCGAGACGCCATGGCGGAGGTCGGCACTTGACGATGCGTCAGGAGCGCGGCGCCGCATCCGGTTCGTGCGAACATCGATACCGGGTGACACTCCGGATTCTGCGTGGTCGCCAGGCGGATCACCAACGCCGGTCGACTCGCGACGGAGCGATGCGTCAGCTGGCTTGCCGGTCTGGCGATACGCGGCCCACGGCAGGCGTGGAGGTGCGCGACGTTCCCATCCTGAACTTCGCGTCGTGTGTGGCGGCGGACAGCCATGTCATCCCGGATTCGCCGGCGAATTGCGGCTGCGGCTCGTCGCGCGAAATGGCGGTGCCTGGGCGGTGCGGATCCGGTCCTTGCGCCTTCGTCACGGTCTCATTCGCGCCGAAGTGATCTTCCGGTGCAGAACTGCTCCGCATGCGGTTCTGCGCAATCATGTTGGCCGCAATCGGCTCGCAGCCGAGCAACTGGCGCATTGGATGCCGAGGATGCCTGCCCGCCGGGGCAGCCGGCGCGGTTGTCGTCGACCTGCGCGACCTGTAGCGCGACCGATCCCTCGGGCCAGCGGCAGTTCGGCCGCAGCGGGAGCTGGCGCATCGGCGTGCGCAATTTCGAGCGACCAGCCGTCGGTGTCGCGGGATACGATGCGCGCCTCGGTGTAGTTGCGCACGACCGCGCCCAGCCGTTCGGCGTCGAGGACGGCGTCGATGCAGACCCGCTCCGGCCAGTCGAACTGGTATTCGCGGTACATCGCCACCGACTCGAGCGACTGGGGATCGCGGATCCAGCGCAGGAGCGGCATGCGCAGCGCGGCCTCCGCGGGCACGCGCTCGTAGTCGAGCGGCAGGCCGCCCGGCCCCAGGCGATCGAGCAATCGAAACGCCAGGTCGATCTGCCAGCCGCGATACGGACCCCCCTTGAATATCGGAAAGCAGAAGCGCATCGCCGGCGCCTGTTCCGCGGAAGTGCCCACGAATTCGGCCCGCGCCTCCATCCCCTTCCTGGCCATGCGTAGCGCGGCGGCCAGCCGGCTCGGATGGCGAACGAAGTCGAACAGCGACCGCCCCGGCGCAAGATAACGCAAGCCGCAATGGAGGAGGCGGCTCGACCGGCCGCTCGATCCCGACCCGAAATCGCCCTTGTCGACCAGCAGCACCGAATAGCCCGCGGCGGCGAGGTGCTGTGCCGCGCTCGCGCCGTTGATCCCGCCGCCAATGACGGCGACATCGAATGCCGCACCTGACAATGCGGCCAGCGATTCAGAGGATGGGAAATGCGACGGCACGACCCCGAGTATCCGCGGCCGCTGCACCCTCGTCAACAGCGTGTCACGGCAGTCGAATACGGACGAAATTCCGCTGCCGCGCAGCTGTCGACTCCATGAGTGCGGCGAACCGGGCGTTGACCGAGGGAGGGCCGCGTTTGATCGCGCTCATCGGGCGCCATGGTTTTTCAGCCAGCGGCGGGCGCGCAGCAGCGATTGGCTGATTACCTGATCCATGTCGAAATACAGGTAGGTGCCGCAGCGGCCGATGAAGGTCATGTTGGGCAGTTTGGCGGCCGTTTCGCGGTAGCGCCGAGGGAATGCGCCTGACCACGCCGACGCGCAGGTCCTCGAGCTCCAGCTCCCGCGAACCCGGCACCGACGACGAGCAATGACGACATGGCCGCGTCCAGGACCGACGCGTCAGGCGCGCAGCGGGCGTTGGTGGCAACCATGCGCGCGTAGACGGCAAGGCGCCGCAGCGACTCGCGCATCGCGAAGACGGGGTCCAGCGCGCGCCAGGCGGCCTCGGTGTGCTCCAGAGCCTGCTCCGGCCCCGCAAGCAAGGCTTCGACCGCGGCCCGGATCGACTGCGGTTCGAAGCGGAACGCATAGCGCTCCAGCCCGGCCATGTGCCGGCGGGAAAAGGCATTGGAGTCCGCCACCGGCACCACGTTGGCGGCCAGCGCAAAGAAGCTGCGGTCGTGCACGGATTCATCGATCAGGGGATTGGTGGACAGGCAGCCCAGGTATCCGGGCAGCAGCGTGGTCATCCGATTCCAGTCGGCCGGTCCCTTGTAAGCCGCCGATCCCCGCTCCAGTCGATGTGTTCCCAGCCCGTGCCGTAGACATCCACTGGGTACCGCAGCACCGCGTCCACCACGAGGTTTGCGCGGCGAAATCCGACATAGGTATCGACCTCGCGGATCAGGTTCAGGTGAGCTCGCTGTTACCGTCGAGCAACAAGCCGTGCGGCTCGGCCAGGCGCCCCAACACCCCGAGGAAGTCTGCCGTGCTGCGGTGATAGAGTTCCTCGGCCGCTGCGAACACGAGCCGCGCAGCGGCGGGACAAAGCTGCGCCAGCGTGCCTCGATGCTGGTGGTGTCGGCGCCGCTCTTGGTGAACACGATGCGACCGTTGCGCGCTCTCGCCGGCAGCGGTGCGCCGGCAAAAATGCGCCGCGGCGGAATGCCCATGTGCAGGAAGCACGCGGACCCGTTGGCATTGAAGTGCCGCATCGCATAACGCGCGTGGTCGGGAAACACGTAGCCGTGCAGCAGATAGCGATTGCGGATCGCGTGCCACCGACATGCCCAGCGCGAACAGCGCGCCGCCGCCCGCGGCGGCGTTCAGTTTGTCCTGCCAGCCAGGGTGATCGATCACGACGGTGTGGACCTCATGGCCGTCGGCGGCAAACTCTTCTCCGGCCAGCCGCAAAAAGCCGCGGAGCGAGTCGTAGGCGCTGCCGGACCACTGCAACAGGAGAATTCGTCCGGGCTTGTTTGCGGTCTCGGGCACTCACATTTCCTTTCGGATTGGGTCGGACCGTCACGCCTTTCCTACCGCAGGTTCTCCTCATTGTACAAGGTCAGTGGACTCGACCACTTCTTGCCGTCCGCCAAGCGGGCGCGGCGCCGTACCGCCTCGGCCAGCGATTCAAAGACGAAAATGTGCAATTGACCGAGTCGGCATGTTGCTCGATCCGATGGTGCTGCTGAATCTGCATCTGCCTGCCTTTGGCGCAAGCCTATGGCACCCGCGTCGCCGGCGGCTCGAACGGGACCCGGGCGGTCAAGGTCGATGGCACCTTGTGGTCGTGGGGCGACAACACCTACGGCGAAGTCGGCAACGGCAGCCACGGCACGTCGCTCAGTGTCAGGACGCCCACGCAGATCGGTGCCGCCACAGACTGGCGCGCGGTCTCCAGCGGGGAGAATCACACGCTGGCGCTCAAGAGCGATGGCAGCATCTGGGCGTGGGGGAGGAATCTTTCCGGTGAAGTCGGCGTCGGCAACAAGACGATTCAGAACAGCCCGGTGCGAGTGGGCACCGCCAACGACTGGCGGTCGATTTCGACCGGGCGCAATTCCAGCTATGCGATCAAGGACGACGGCACGCTGTGGGCGTGGGGATCGGACTTCTACAATACCCTGGGCAACGGCACGGGAGTCGATGCGACGGAGCCGGTGAAAGTCGGGACCGCGAACAACTGGCGCGCGGTCGCCGGCGGACTCGAGCACACGATTGGCCTGCGCACCGATGGCACGCTGTGGGCCTGGGGCCGCAACACGTTCTACGGCGCCCTGGGTGACGGCACGAATACCAGCAAGAGCACGCCGATCCGGGTCGGGACCGACTCCGACTGGATCGCGATCGCGGCGCAGGAACACTCGCTGGCGATCAAGCGCGACGGCTCGCTGTGGGGCTGGGGCCGCAACGACAGCGGCCAGGCCGGCGTCGGCACCACGGCCACCGCGGTCCTGTCGCCCACGCGCATCGGCACCGACTCGAACTGGGTCGGCATCTCGGCGGGCATCCGGCATTCGATCGCGCGGAAGGCCGACGGCACATTGTGGACCTGGGGCTGGAACACCTACGGCGCACTGGGTACCGGCGTGCCGCTGTCCACCATCGTCACCACGCCCACGCCGATGGGCGCCGATCCGACCTGGCAGCCGTTCGCCGCCGGCTGGTACCAGAACGTCGCCATCCAGGCCGATGGCGAACTGTATGTGTGGGGCGACGGCAGCGCCGACCAGATCGGCGACGGCACGCACACGAACCAATCACTGCCGCTGCTCATCGGCAACTGGGGCGCGCCGCAGCTGATCGGCAGCTTCAAGTACGCGCGCGAGTTCTATCTGGCCGAACGCGACATCTTCTTCCGGACGGCCGACAACGCCGAAGCCACCGCGGTGGCCAGCGGCGCCGCGGGGCCGTGGGTGGAGACCCTGATGCGCTTTCCGGTCGGCGGCACGGAGCAGATCTGCCGCTTCTACGGCAACACCAATACCAACCCCGACACCGGCGCCATCTACGGTCCGGCGAGCCATTTCTACACGATCGACGCCGCCGAGTGCAATGCGCTCAAGGCGCAGTACAGCGCGACAGCCAAATCGTGGAAGTTCGAGAGTTACGATTACTACGCGACGCCGCTGAGCGCCGACAAGACCTGTCCTGTCGGCATGCAAGTGGTGTACCGCGCCTACAACCAGGGCTTCCCGGTGAAGGACAGCAATCACCGGTACGACACCGTCCGCACCAACGTCATCGCGCTCGCCGCCCAGGGCTGGCGCGACGAGGGGCCGGTGTTCTGCGTGCCCGAGCAGTGATCGGGCACTTTCGTCAGCCAGGGGCCGTGGCGGCAGTGAGCGCGGCGACGAACCGGTCCAGATCGGGCCGGTTGTTGTAGAGATGCGGGGTGACCCGCAGCGAGTTGCCTCTCACGCTTGCATATACCCCTGCGGCGGCGAGCCGCAAGGCGAGGTCCGGGGACATGCCTCGCGCGCGGCGCAGGCCGAGGAAGTGGCCCGCCCGGCGGTCGGCCGGGACTGCCGTAAAGCCCAGCGGCTCGACCGCCTCGAGCAACTCCCGGCAGTACGCGGCGAGCGTCTGCTGGATAGCCGGAATGGTCCAGGCGCCAAGCTGGCGCAACGCCTCGGTCACCATCGGCAACAGGGCGAAGTTGGAGGGTTCTCCCACGTCGTAGCGCCGCGCGCCGGGCCGGAACCCGGCGCGATAGTCCACCAGCCTGGAGAAGTCTTCGGATCCCTCCCGCGAAATCCAGCTGCGCTCGAGCGGCGTTCCCTGGTGCCACCGGGGCGCCACGTACAGGAACCCGGTGCTGTAGGGCCCGAGCAGCCACTTGTAGCACGCCGCGACCATCATGTCCGGCCGGACCGCGGAGAGATCGAGCGGCAGTGCGCCCAGAGATTGGGTGACATCGAGCGCCAGCGTGGCGCCTACCGCATCGAGCGCGGTGCGTATCCGGGCCAGGTCGAGCAGGCCCCCATCGGTCCAATGGCAGTGCGGCAACGCGGCGACCGCGGTGCGCGCGCTGATGGCCTCGAGCACAACACGGGTCCAGTCGTCGTCCGCCGGACGCCGGAGCAATACCGCTTCGGCGCCCGCGGACTTGGCGCGATCCTGCCAGGCGTAGATGGTCGAGGGAAATTCCTCATCCAGCAGCAGAACTTGCTGCCCGCGCGCAACCGGGAGATTGAGTGCTGCGACCGCCATGCCGTAGCTGGCGGCAGGGATCAGGGCGACGTTGTCGGCGGCTGTCCCGGCAAGGGTGGCGAAGCCTTCGCGCGCCGTTTCCATCGATTCGAAGAACATCGCCGGTGTCAGTTCCCAGGGCCGCGTCTTGAGCGCGACGGCCCTGACGCCTGCCTCGCGAACGCTCCGCAGCAGCGGCGACATGTACGCGCAGTTGAAATACGCGACGTGGTCCGGGATCTCGAAGAGTGCGCGTTGGCAGGGGAGCAGCATGCCGGGATTATCGGGTTGGCAGCCCGTTCCGGCAAGGTGCGCCATCACCCGACGCGGCATTTGCGCTGGCAGCAACGGTTTGACCCATGTCTTGTTCCAGAACGGGCAGGCGGTCTGGTCGGACGTGGACGACTGCATCGAAGCCGGACCAGTGCAGACCGTCGACGGACTGCGGTCCACGGATCCGGACGATGCGTTGATCGTGAGCAAGGCCCTGTCCCGTCAATGCGGGATGGCGTGATGACAGCCATTGCCGCAATCTTGGGTCCTCGCACTTTCAACCAGGACTGGACCCGGATCATGAGAAACACGCCTGCCAATTTCGCCAACGTCGCGTGCACCAAAGCGCTGCCGTCAGCCGCGGAACAGCAATCCCCCACGCCGCGCCATTCGCAGTTCAGCGCCGCGATGCGTTCTCCCCGCCCGCTGCTCGCCGCGGCATTTCTGTTGGCGAGCATCGTCCCGCCCGCGTTTGCCGGCAACTTCTGGCAACCCCTCTGTCCGGATGGCGCACTGTGCGCGACGGCCGGCCAGGCCTTCGTCGCTAACGGCAAGGTGTTGATGTCGCCGGGCGACAACTCCGATCTGCCCAGCCAGTGGGTTGACGCGACCACGCTTGCCGGTGTGACCACCGGGATGCGCGACGTTTCCATTCTCGCGCCGTCGGGGAACTATCTGGCCGTATCCGGCCCGCGGTTCACCACCTATGACGCCGGCGGCAACCTGCTCTACGGGCACCACAACAGCAGCATAGAATTCCAGGTCATTTTCGAGAGTCACGCCACCGCGCTGGGCCCGGCCCTGTATTTTGGAGCGACGTCTCCCGCGACGGTGTTCAGCGGCCTCACCCTGCCAGGCCAGGCGCCGTACATCTACCTCAGCCGCGACGAAGGGCGGACGGACACCATGCAGACCGCGAACATCCTGATGGACGGCGGGCGCACGAACTTCGCCGTCAGCGCTGACGGTCAGCGCGTGTGGGTGATTCCCGGGCCGGCGACAGCCGGGCTGTGGCAGACGCCGGTCGCGGCGGGCGGGTCCGCGCAACTCGACTTCACGCGCTTGTCGCGGGTCGACGACGGCTCGTTCCCGGCGGACGTCCTGCAATTCCGGACGGTGCAGGGCAACGCGAACGCCCCTGGCGGCTACGCCGTTGCACTCGCCACGGATGGCATGTACATCAGCACCGACTCCGGAAGATCGTGGTCGCGCGCGACCTTCAGCGGCCTCGTTGACGACATCGCCTTTCCGACGCCCAACTCCGCCGACAGCCAGGTGATCGCGGCGCGCGGCAGCGTGTATCTGTCGCTCGATCGCGGACAGACGTGGAGCGAATTCGGACGCGGCCTGCCGGCCGACCAGTATGTGCTCAGTGCCGTGAATGGCGGCGTGGTTGCCGACGGCAGGGGTGGCGTGTTCGTGTGCGGGGCGCTCGATTGTGCCGGCCCTGCGTTCGGCAAGCAGGCGACATCGGGCGCGAACTTTTCGCGGGTGACGGAGTTTCATAACACGACGCTCAATCACTACTTCATCACCGCGGACGAGAACGAGAAGACTGCGATTCGCAGCGGTGCGGCCGGCGCGGGCTGGGTGGAGACCGGCCAGAATTTCTGGGCGTGGACACCGAACGTGCTGGAGGAGAGTGCCTTCGTCTGCCGGTTCTACGGCGACCCGGTCAAGGGCCCCAACAGCCACTTCTACAGCGCCTCGACCGACGAGTGCCGGTCGCTACTCGGACTGCAACTCTCGACGCCGGTCTCCGAACCGCGCTGGAACAGCGAAGGCTACGAGTTCAAGGTGAGCCTGCCCGACGCGGGGAAGTGTCGCAGCGGATTGGTCCCCATCTACCGCGCCTACAATGACGGCTTTGCGCACGGCGTCGACTCCAACCATCGCTACGTCGTCGACCGTGCCCTGCTCGCGCCGCTGCTGGCGAACGGGTGGAAGGACGAGGGCATCGCGTTCTGCGTGCCCGCGGCCGCCGGGGCCTGAACCTGGAAGTAGCAAGAGGGGTCGGTTCGTAGGATGGGTGGAGCGCAGCGATACCCGTCTGGAGAGTACGCACATTTCGTAGGATGGGTGGAGCAGCGGTACCCATCTGGCGAGTACGCACGGAAACCGGGCGTGTCTGAGTTCGGAATAGGGGGTCAGGCACGCGAGCCTGCCCCCTTCTTCTGTTATCCGTCCCGAACCGCCATGATGGGTATCGCTGCGCTCCACCCATCCTACGGAAGTTGCGGTAGCCATGACCATTCCACGGGACCGCGAGCAAGTGCCACGCGGCCCCTTGCCGGTTTCCCGCTCCCCGATGTTAGACTGCGGAAAAAACGGGCCGGGCTCTGTATTTGCTCCCGCCCATCCGCACTCTGAGAGGAACCATGGACGGGACAATCCGGGCTTCAGCATCGGGTAGCTGCGCCGGCACTCGCGCTGACGAGGAGGCTGCTTGGCCACGGTGAGCCTGCGCCAGGTGCGCAAGTCCTACGATGCGCAGGAGGTCGTCCATGGCGTCGATCTCGAAGTCGCCGACCAGGAGTTTGTCGTGCTGGTCGGGCCGTCGGGCTGCGGCAAGAGCACGCTGCTGCGGATGATCGCGGGGCTGGAGGACATCTCCGGCGGCGAGATCGCGATCGGCGAACGGGTGGTCAACGAGATCGACCCCAAGGATCGCGACGTGGCGATGGTTTTCCAGGACTACGCGCTGTATCCGCACCTGACCGTGTTCCAGAACATCGCGTTTTCGCTACAGTACCGCGGCGTGGGCAAGGCCGAGATCGCGCGCCGCGTCGCCGAGGCTGCCGCGATCCTCGACATCGAATCCCTGTTGGAGCGGAAGCCGCGCCAGTTGTCGGGCGGCCAGCGGCAGCGCGTGGCGATGGGCCGCGCGATCGTCCGCGAGCCGAAGGTCTTCCTGTTCGACGAGCCGCTGTCCAATCTCGACGCCAAGCTGCGCGTGCAGATGCGCACCGAGATCAAGAAGCTGCGGGAGCGCGTGCGGACCACGGCGATCTATGTCACCCACGACCAGGTCGAGGCGATGACGCTGGCCGACCGGATCGTGCTGATGCACAACGGCCGGGTCGAGCAGATCGGCACGCCGGAGGACGTCTACGACGAGCCGGCGACGCTGTTCGTCGCCGGTTTCGTCGGCGCGTCGGCGATGAACCTGGTCGCCGGCCGCATCGAGACCGGCGCGCAGGGCTGCGGCGTCAACCTGGGCGGCGAGTCGCGCCTGGCGCTGCCGCCCGGGCGCTACGATGCGCATGTCGGCATGAGCGTGACCGTGGGCCTGCGTCCCGAGCATCTGCACTGGGCGGGCGACAGCGCCGCGAGCATGCTGGCCGGCGCCGCGCGCGTGGTCGAGCCGCTGGGCTCCGACACGCTGGTGATTTTCGACGTCGCCGGGCATGAGTTGCAGGCGCGCCTGCCGCCGCGCGTGGTGCGCCGCGGCGGCGATCCGGTGCGCGTCGCGATCGCGCCGGAATCGATCCATATCTTCGACCCCGCGACCGAGCGCCGGCTGTGAGCATGGATACCCAGGCCGCGCTGGCCGTGGCGCCCGAGAAATTGGGCGCGGGCAGCGGAATCCGCTGCGAGGTCGTCGCGGACGCCGAGGCGCTGACCCGGCACTTCGCCGCGACCATGATCGAGGAGGTGCGCGAAGCCAAGGCCCGCGCACAGCCTTATGTCGTGTTCATCGTGCCCGTGGGGCCGATCGGCCAGTTCGAGCTCTTCGCGCAGTACTGCAACGAGATGCGCTTGTCCGTCGCCGAACTGGTCCTGATCAACATGGATGAGTACTTGGCGTCCGACGGGGATTACATCCCGCTCGCCGATCCGCTCTCCTTCCGCGCCCACATGGAGCGCGCGCTGTGGTCGCGGCTCGATCCCGCGCTGGCGCCCCCGGTCGAACACCGCCACTTCCCCGATCCCGGCGACCCGCAGGCGACCAACCGGCTGATCGAGCGTTGCGGCGGTGTCGATGTCGCGTTCGGCGGCGTCGGCATCACCGGCCATCTCGCGTTCAACGATCCGCCCGAGCCGGGCGAGCCCGTGGACAACGACGCATTTGCCAGCCTGCCCACGCGCGTCGTCACGCTCAACCGCGAGACCCGGACCATCAACGCGGTGACCGCGACGCGTGGCAACATCGATCGCATCCCGCGCACGGCCGTGACCGTGGGGATGAAGGAAATCCTGGAAGCGCGCAAGATCCGCCTCTATCTCAACCGTTCCTGGCAGTGCGCGATCGTGCGCAAGTTGTTGCACGGTCCCGTGACCGCCGCCGTACCCGCGTCGCTGGTGCGGCGCCACCCGGACGTCCGGGTGACGCTGACCGCCGAGGTGACGCAGTTGCCTGAACCCGTGTTGCGCTGACCCCACCCCAAGGAGGAAACACCATGATCACCCGCCGTACCCTGCTGAAAACCGCCGCGGCCGCCGCCGCCACCAGCGTGATCTCCGCCCCGGCAATAGGCCAGAGTTCGAAGAAGATCACGTTCCTGACCTGGAACATCATCGACCAGAAGGAACTGATCGATGGCTGGATCAAGCGCTTCCAGTCCACCCGCCCCGGCGTCGAGGTCGAGTGGCTGGACAAGAAGGGCCCCGAGTTCGGCCCGTTCTACCAGACCCAGCTCACGGCCGGCACGCCGCCCGACGTGATCAACACCCAGGGCGCGCTGGGTCTCGAGTACGCGGCGCAGGGCGCGCTGCTGGACCTGACGCCGCTGTTCGCGAAGGAGGCCGCGATCAAGAGCCGCTACGACGCGAATTACCTGGGCAACTGGATGTTCGAGGGCAAGAACTACATGGTGCCCTTCTACATCACCAAGACGCTGTTGTTCTATAACAAGCCGATGTTCGCCAAGGCGGGCCTGTCGGGGCCGCCGAAGAATTTCGACGAGATCCTCGCCTTCGCGCAAAAGATGACCAGCGGCGAAGCGTCAAGCGGCTTCATGACGCTGAACTTCGACTGGCTGTACTGGCCGTTGTTCGCGATGAACGGCGTGCAGCTGGTCACTCCCGACCTGAAGAAGGCGGTGTTCAACACGCCGAAGGCGGTCGAGGTGCTGGACAAGCTGGCGAAGGCCACGCAGAGCAACGCTATCAACAAGATCTCGTGGACCGGCCGCTGGGTCGAGCCCAACGGCGCGTTCGGCGCCGGCAACATCGGGATGCTGCACGCGCATTCGCCCGCGTACTTCTTCTTCAAAGGGCAGGGCAGCTGGGTCACGCCCGACACGCTGGGTGTGGCGCACATGCCGGGCAATTTCGCAACGCCGAATTCGCACGGGCTGGGCATCTCGAAGGGCTCGAAGAATCCGGAACTGGCGTGGGACTTCCTGAAGTTCATCACCGACACGGGCCAGGCGGGCGAACTCGCCGAGCGCCGGAAGCTGGTGACCGGCAATGTGGCCGTCGACACGGCGTCGCTGGCCAAGCTGGCCAAGGACGACCCGACCGTCTACCAGGTGCTCAAGACCCAGCTCGAGCACACCGACAAGATGACCGGCAACTGGCGCTTCGGCAACGACAGCCGGATCAAGGAAGCGTTCTGGCCGGAAGTGCAAAGCGCGCTGCTGGGCCGCAAGGACGCGAAGACCGCGCTGGCCGACGCCGAGCGGAGGATGGCGCGCGAGCTCACGCGCGCGTGAGGCGTCACCCGCGCATGCGAGCAGGCGCCCGCGCCGTCGCGCGTGCGCCAGCGCACCCTAGGCACCCCCGGTGCGCTGGCGCACGCCGGGCCGCGGGCGCGCACGCATGAGCGGGCACGGCGGCTGGTGGGGGCGGCGGCGCAATCGACAGCTCGCGCTGATCGTCTGCTTCCTGCTGCCTTCCCTGATCGTCTTCTTCCTGTACCGTCTGCTGCCGCTGGGCTGGAACGTCATCCTGTCGTTCCAGGCCTGGTCGCCGCTCAAGCCCGCGGTATGGATCGGGCTCGAGCACTACGCCGAGATGTGGACGTACGACGACACGTTCTGGATCGCGCTCAAGAACACGCTGATCTTCATCGCCGCCTCGCCGCTGGCGATCGCCGCTGCGCTGGGCGTCGCGCTGCTGGTGAACTCGGACTTGAAGGGCGCCACCGTCTACCGCACCATCGTCTTCCTGTCGTACCCGCTGATGGCCGTCGCGGTGGGCATCATCTGGCGCTGGATGTACGACGAGCGGGGCGGCATCATCAACTTTGCGCTGCGCTCCTCCGGCCTGATCGCCAAGCCAATCGGCTTCCTGCAGGACTTCAGCTGGGCGCTGCCCTCGGTGATCGTCGCCGAGGTCTGGCAGATGATCGGCTTCTACATGATCATCCTGCTCACCGGGCTGCAGAGCATTCCGCAGAACCTGTACGAAGCCGCGCGCATCGACGGGGCACCCGCCGTCGCCCGTTTCTTCCGGATCACGCTGCCGATGCTGCGGCCCTCGCTTTTCCTGTGCGTGGTCGTCGGCATCCTGAATTCGTTTTCCAGCTTCGACCTGGTCTACATCATGACCAACGGCGGGCCCGGCCACGCGACCGAGCTGCTGATCACGCACATCTACAAGTCCGCGTTCGAGCAGACCAAGTTCGACTACGCGGCGGCACTGACGGTGGTGCAGTTCGCCCTGCTGCTGCTGCTGACGGTGGCCGCCAACAAAGGCGCGGGCGGCAACGCCGGCGCGGTGGAGCGGGACTAGGCGATGAGCCGGCAATCGCCTCTGGCACTCTCGCTGCGCCACCTGACGCTGGTCGTGATCTCGTTCGCGATGCTGGTGCCGTTCTACTGGGTGATCAAGACCGCGATCACCAACGAGAACATCTATGCCTATCCGCCCGGCATCCTCCCGCGCGACCCGCACCTGTTCAACTTCGTCGACGTCTGGTACCTGATCCCGTTTCCGCGCTACCTGCTGAACAGCATCATCGTCTCGGCAATCGCGGTCATCGGCAACGTCGTGTTCAACGCGATGGCCGGCTACGCGCTGACCCGCCAGTTCACCGGCCGGCGGGCGGTGCTGGCGCTGTTCCTGTCGTGCATGCTGATCCCGTTCCAGGCGACGATCATCCCGGCGTACCTGATCACGGCCAAGATGGGCCTGCTGAACACGTATTTCGGGCTCGCGTTCCCGATGCTCTCGACCATCGTCTGCATCTTCGTGTTCAAGGCGGCGTTCGAGGCCGTGCCCAAGTCGCTGATCGACGCCGCGCGGATCGACGGGCTGACCGAGTGGCGGATCATCGTGCGCGTGCTGCTGCCCTTGTCGAAGCCGGCGATCGCGACCAACGTGATCCTGACCTTCATCTGGTCGTGGAACAACTTCCTGTGGCCGCTGCTGATCACGCGCGACCCCAACATGCAGACGCTGCCGCTGGGCCTGGCGCGCTTCCTGTCGTACATGGAAGACACGACCGGCGCGCTGTACGCGTTCGCGGTGATGGTGCTGGCGCCGTCGATCCTGGTGTTCCTGATGGCGCAGAAGGAGTTCATCCGCGGCCTGACCTCGGGGGCGACCAAGGGATGAGCGGCGGATCCAGCCTGGTCCCATGGCTCCGGTCGCGTTGGGTGATCGTCCCGGGGGCGATGATCGTGTTCACGCTGGGCTGGCTCGCGTACGTGAACAGCCACAACCACGGCCTCGTCGAGGGCCGCGTCGTCGACGCCACGGGCAAGCCCGTGCCCGGGGCGGCGGTGCAGTTGTTCGAGCGCGGCTTCGTCACGCACCAGGAACGCGGCCGCACCACCACGGACGCGGAAGGCGTGTTCCGCTTCACCGACAATCGCAGCCATTCGATCCAGCTCGAAGCCGAGGCGCCCGGCCTGGGCCGCAGCAACCGGCACATACTGCGGTTGTGGTTCGCCGCGCAGGACGCGAAGCTCGCCGAGCCGCTGCGGTTCCCGGCGCCAAAATGAGACCCCGATGAACCCACCCGTCATCCTGTTCGACCCCGCGCCGCGCACCGCACCGCTGATTTTCGCGGGCGACATGCAGCAGCGCTTCGAAGCCCTCGGCCGCGTGGTCGGGATCGAGGAGAGCAAGACCGGCAAGCTGGCGGCCGATCTGGTCGACGCCACCCTGCCGGAGGCCACCGCCATCGTCGGGCAGACCGATCTCGACGCCGCCCGTCTGGGGCGGGCGCCGAAGCTGAAGGCCATCATCAACGTCGAGGGCAACTTCGCACAGAACGTCGATTACGCCGAGTGCTTCCGGCGTGGCATCCAGGTGCTGTCGATTGCGCCCGTGTTCGCGCAGCCGGTGGCCGAGATGGCGCTGGGCATGGCGCTCGATCTGGCGCGCGGCATCACCCGCGCCGACCGGCAGATGCGCGAGGGTGCCGAGCAGTACGGGCTCGCCGGCGCCCGCGATTGCTTCATCCTGCGCGGCGCGCTGATGAGCTTCATCGGCTGCGGCAACCTGGGCCGTGCGCTGCTGCCGCTGCTGGCGCCGTTCCGCCCTCGCCTGCTGATCCACGACCCGTGGCTGCCCGACGGCCTGATCCGCGAGCTCGGCGCCGAACCCGCGTCGCTCGACGACGCATTGCGGAAGCCGCGCGTGATCTTCGCGCTGGCAGGCGTCACCGAAGAGAACCGCGGGCTGCTCAATCGCGCGCGGCTGGAGACCATCCGCAGCGACGCGGTCTTCCTGCTGATGTCGCGCGCCGGGCTGGTCGACTTCGACTCCTTGCTGGACCTGGTCGCGGCCGGCCGCTTCCGCGCGGCCACCGACGTGTTTCCCGAGGAACCCGCGCCGGCAGACTCACGCGCGCGGCAGGTGGATGGCCTTTTGCTGTCCGCGCATCGTGCCGGCGCGCTGCCGAGGACGCTGGCGGCGATCGGCGAAATGGTCGTCGACGACCTGGGGCTGATCCTGCACGGCCTGCCGCCGCAGCGGCTGCAACCGGCGCGCGCGGAGACGGTGGGCCGCTGGCGCAATCCGCCCGGCCGCACCTACGCGCCGGGGACGAAGCTGTGAATTCGCTGGCGCGGAGACTCACCGGCGACGCCGGCGCCCGTGTGCTGGTCGTGCACATCGACGACGTCGGCATGTGCCACGGCGCCAATGTGGCGTTCCTCGAACTTGCGCGCGCGGGCGGCGTGACCTGCGGCTCGGTGATGGTGCCGTGTCCGTGGTTCCGCGAAATCGCCGACGCGGCGGTTGCGGACCCGTCGTTGGACCTGGGCGTGCACCTGACCCTCACCTCGGAGTGGCAGCAGTATCGCTGGAGCCCACTGTCGACCGTGTCGCGCGCCTCCGGGCTGGTCGACGAGCAGGGGTACTTCCCGCGCAACTGCCTGGAACTGCGGCCGCGCCTCGTTCCTGCGGCGGCCGAGACCGAGTTCCGCGCGCAGATCGATCGCGCGCTGGCCGCCGGCATCGATGTCACGCATCTGGACACGCACATGGGCGCGGCGGTGGTGCCCGAGCTGGTCGAGATCTACGTGCGGCTGGGCCACGACTACCGGCTGCCCATCCTGCTGCCGCGCGAACTGGATTCGTACACCGGCGTGCTGAAGATGGGCGAGGTCGACGCCGGGCTCTATGCGCCCATCGTCGCCCGGCTCGATGCGGCGGGGCTCCCGGTGTTCGACCGGTTCCGGATGACGCCCTTCATGGCGGGCGTGGATGTCGACACGAAGTACCGGGAAATGATCGAGACGCTGCCGCCGGGGGCGACCTTTTTCGGCATCCACTGCAACGCGCCGGGCGACATCGAGCACATCGTGCCCCCGCGCGCGCATTTCCGCACCGACGAGTACCGGCTGTTCGGGTCGGGCGCGCCGATGCGCTGGGCAGCCGAGGCGGGGATACGGACGATCGGGATGCGCGAAGTGCGGGATCTTTGGCGGGGTGCGCTGGCTGGTTGAGGCCGGGCGCCGCCAGGAGGGACCCACGGGAGGGTGAGGGCGCGTCGACTCTGACGATCTCGTCCCTCAGAAAGGGCCGAGTCGATCTCGCGATTCTCCAGCAGCGAGCGCTCGGCTTCGAGGCAGATCAGCACGCGCTTCCTCGCCTCCGCCGCCGGGACCAGCGCGCGGCGTTCGGCGAAGGCTGCGGCCGCGAGGCGGATCTGCTCGGTCAGTTCGTAGACTTCGCCCGACTTCGCGATCGCCACTAGCTCGCATTCACGCACGCCGCGCTCGAACGGAAAGCCCTTCGCCTGCACGCGCAGTTCGTACGCCGCGCTGTGATCGCGATCCATCGTCCCCGACCAGTGGGTCCGGATCGCGCCGTCGGCGCCGGCGATCTCGACGACCAGATGATGCTCGAACCCGGCGACGCACTGGTTGAAGGTCACGTACGCGCCGCCGGCGTAGCGCAGCAGCACCGAGACGTTGTCGTACATGCCCGCGTCGCGGCCGGCGCGCTGGTTGCCGACCGCGCGCAGCGACACCGGGTCGCCATGCCGCGCGCAGTACCACAGCGCCAGGTCGAAATAGTGGACCGCCTCCTCGAGCAGCCACGAGCCGACGCGCGCGCGGTCATAGCGCCAGCCCGCCGCGCCCGAGCGGTAGAAATTGCGGAACAGGTTGATGTTGAGGAACAGCGGATCGCCGATCGCGCCGCCGTCGATCATCTCCTTGATCCGTCCCCACTGCGCCGATTGCCGCAGCTCGTGCCCGACTGAAACGAGGCGTCCCGTCGCGCGCTCGGCGGCGAGCAGCGCGTCGCAATCGGCGAGCGTGGTCGCCAGCGGCTTTTCCAGCAGCACGTCCTTGCCGGCGTGGAGCGCGGCGATCGCGACCTCGGCGTGCAGGTGATTGGGCGTCGCCACGTCGATCGTGGCGATGCCGGGATCGGCCAGCACCTCGCGCCAGTCGCGCGTGACGCGCGCCGCGGGGTACGCCGCCGCGGCCGCCAGCGCGCTGTCTTCGCTGCTGCAGGCGATCGCCGCGAGCTCCAGCCCGGGCAATCCGGCAATCGCCTGCGCGTGCTGCTTGCCCCAGGCGCCGAATCCTATCAGTCCGAAACGCATGTGCGACCTCCGTTCATTTTTTGCTCCCTTGGGCACGCGGAGTGCGGAAGTTTAGGCGGAGAACCGGATTGCAACAAATATTTCTTCGGCGATCGCCGCCGCCCTGCCGCACCAATCCGCGGCGTGCGGGATGCGCCATTTCGAGTCGCGACCCGAAGGCGGCAGCGTTCCCGCGAGCGAGGGACCCGCCGCGACGCGGGTGCCGCCGTGCGCCCATTTCGGGGCGATCGCCGCGCGCCCGGCGTCATAAGCCAAACCGATCGCGGCCATCAAAACAAGCGATTGGAACTCGCGCGCCGCTGCCACTATCTTCAATCCTGCAGGAGCAACAGATGTTCGAACCACCGAGGAGCAATACGATGAACACGCAATACGCCGACCACAAACTCACCGACGACCTGGAGCGCAAGCTGATCGAGCGCGAGATCGGGGAAGGCGCCGGCCGCGACACGACGGGCGTCAACACCTTCCTGCTCGAAATCGTCGTGGGCACGCTGCTGCTGCTGGGCATGCTGCTGCTGGCCGCCCGCGTTGGATAAGGGCCCGACTACATACTCATGAAGGAGCACGCCATGCACGACCCATCCAGCCAATTCAACAACGACGAATTCGACGCCCTCGTTCGCCGCGCGCGCATGGAACGCAGTGCCGCCATCGGCGCCGCGATCGCCGGCCTGATCGTCGCGACCATGTCCGGCCTGGCCTATGTGGGCCGCGCCATCAGGGCCGGCATCACCGGAACGTCGTCCGCCACCCTGGTCCGCCGCGACGCCGCGCACGACACGCCGGCGCAGCGCTGATCCCGGTCTCCCGGCCCGCCGGAATGCCGGCTCAGTAGCGCAGGTCCACGACGCGGTTCTCCCGCACCGAGCGTTCCGCTTCCAGGCACACGATGATCCGTTTGCGCGCTTCCTCGGGTGCCACCAGGGGGCGCCGGGCTTGGAACGCCTCGACCACCAGCCGCAGTTCTTCCTGCAGTTCGAACACCTCTCCCGACGGCCCCAGTCCGCCCACGATCGCGCACTGCGTTTCGCCGCGCCGCTGCACCTTCAGTTCGAACCGCGGGTCGCGGGCGCGGTCCATCGTGCCCGACCACCACGTGCGGAGCGCGCCCTCGCTGCCGACGACCTCCATCACGTGATGGTGTTCGAACCCTGAGAGGGTCTGCGTGACGGTTGCGTACAGGTCTCCGGGCCAGCGCAGCAGGGTCGAGAAGTTGTCGTACATGCCCGGTGCGCCATCCTTCGCATTGCCGGCCGCGTGGACCGCGACGGGATCGCCCTGGCCCTCGAAATACCACATAAGCATGTCGAAAAAATGGACGGGCTCTTCCAGTATCCACGAGCCGACGCGGCGCTGGTCGTAACGCCAGGCCGACGAGCCGGGCCGGTACGGGAAGCGGAACAGGCTCACGTTGCCGTAGCGCGGCCGGCCGATTTCGCCGGCGTCGATGATCTTCTTCATCCCGCCCCACTGGCCGGACAGGCGAAACTCGTGGCCGATGGTGAGCACCCGCGCATTGCGCCGCGCCGCCGCGATCAGCGCGTCGCATTCCGCGACGGCGGGCGCCATCGGCTTCTCCAGCAGCACGTCGAGGCCCGCGTCGAGAGCGGCGATGCCGATTTCCGCGTGCAGGTGATTGGGGACGACGATGTCAGCGGCGTCGAGCGCGAGTTCCGGCTTGCGCGCGAGGAGCTCCTGGTAGTCGGTGAACACCGCGACATCCGGAAACGCCTTGCGCGCGGCCGCGGCGGTTTGCCCGCTCGCGCAGGCGATGGCGGCCAGCTCGGCGCCCGGCGCATTGACGATTGCGTCAGCGTGATACCTGCCCCAGAGCCCGTAACCGATCAGTGCGAAGCGCATTGCGAATTGCCCCCACGCTACTCAATGCCGTCCGCCGCTACGCGTCCAATCCCCAGACTTCCTTTTCCACCTCGATCAGCGCGCGGATCACCGGGTCTTCTTCGCGCTCGCGCTGGTAGACGAACCAGAGCGTGCTGGTGATGCGGATGTCGCGCCACAGCGAGATTTCACCGGCTGCCTGCCGCTCGAGCGCGACGTCCTCGCGCATCAGCGCCATGCCCACGCCGGACACCACCAGCGAGCCGACGACCGCTTCCTGGTCGGCCTCGACGACGAGGGTGGGCACGACGCCGTGCTCGCGCAGCAGCGCGTGCACGAGCAGGTTGTGCGTGCTGATCACCGGTGGGATGACCCACGGCTGGGCGGCGATTTCGAACCAGTCCGCATTCTTCAGTCGCTCCCCCCACGACGCCGGCGTCACCACGCGATAGACGATCTCGCGCAGCGCGATCCCCGCGACCTGCGGATACCTGAGCTCACCGTAGTAAAAGCTCGCATCGAGTTCGCCATCGCGCACCTTGGCCAGGAGTTCGCCGGTGACACCCTGGTGCAGCTCCAGTTCGATCAATGGATGGCGGATAGTCGCCGCGCCGATGAATTCGCCCACGCGGATGAAGTTCGGATCGCTGAGCGTGCCGATGCTCGCCTTGCCGACGACTTCGCCCTTGAGCGAGCGCGCATGGTTTTGCATCGACTGGACGGCGGCGAGCACCTTGTCGGCGTCGGCGAGCAGGCGCTTGCCGGCCGAAGTCAGCACCATGCCGCTCGGGGTCCGGTCGAACAGCGAGAACTCCAGTTCCTCCTCGAGGGCCTTGAGTTGCGCGCTCACCGCCGGCTGGCTGACATGCAGCTTTTCCGCGGCGCGGGTGAGCTGTCCGGTTTCGGCAATCGCGGCAAAGCTGCGTAGCTGGTAGAGCTCCATCGACTCGCGTCTCGTGTGCGGCAAACGCGTTACTTTACTCGAATGGGCGGTGGCGCACCAATCCGGGCGCCGGGCGCACGGCTGGCGTGGGGGCATAAGCGAATGCGATGCGCGCCATTCAAACATACGATTGGATTTTCCGCGGTCCGGCAGCTATCTTGTGAACGTACCAGAGAATGCTGTCCTACCCTTGCGCCGCAGGCTGCCGCGAGACTCAACTGAAGGAGCAACAAATGAGCAAGTACCTTGAACACTTCGAATATGACGACCTGGAAGCCATCATCGCGAGAGCGCGCATGGAACGCAGCGTTGCCCTGGGCAATGCCATCGCCGGCGGGTTGAGCATGGTGTTCCTGGGCATTGGCCGGGGCGTGGAGGCGATCAGGTCCGCCGTGAGCGGCGCGAAGTCGCAGGGCGGCGCTTCGGCGCACGTCTGAACCGGCAGGACGGCGCGCCGCGCCTTGCGGCGCGCCGATGCATTGCCCGCAACGGGTTGACTGTAAAGGAACGGCAAGTGACGAATCACCTCGAGAATTTCGGTTTTGACCAGGATCAGCGGCGGACGCGCAACCAGCTCGGCCTCGACCTGGGCACCGCCATCGGCAGCATGGTCACGGCGACGGTCCTCGGCCTGCGCGGCGGCGTGAAGAAAAGCAACCCGAAACTGCCGCAAGGCTCCGCGACGCAGAGCGCGAACGACGAAGTTATTGTCGAAGCCAGCGGCTGGCGCTAGAGACGCGAGCGGCGGCCCGGTGCGTCCGGGCCGGGGCACTGCGGGCAAACAGCGGGCGTCCTACCGGGCGCCCCTTTCCTTTTGCGGGGTCCCGCGCGGCTAGGTACTTGCCGCCGGCAGGCTCCCGCCAGGCATTCGGGCTGACTTGCGGATCACCAGATCCCCTGGGATCCTGATCGGTTCGGATCCGGCGCGCTGCCCGTCGATCGCGCGCAGCAGCACCTCCACCGTGCTCTCGACCATGGCCACGAGCCGCAGCGCGATCGTGGTCAGGTCGTTGCCGGCCCATGCGGCCATCGGCGCCCCGTCGAAACCGATGATCGAGACGTCGCGCGGCACCTGCAGCCCGTGCCCGACGCGCGCCGCGTCCAGCGCGCCGATCGCCAGCACGTCGTTCGCGCAGAAAATCGCATCGGGCCGGTCGCGGCGGGCGAACAGGCGCATGCCCGCGCCGTGTCCGCCGTCATACGTGTAGGGTCCGGTCTCGATCAGCGGCGCCGCCGCGCCGAACGCGCGCAGGCGGTCCGCGAAGCCACGATAGCGATCGATGTGGGTGGAAGTTTCTTCCGGACCGCCGATGAAGGCAAAGCGCTGGTGACCGGCGCCGTGCAGGATTTCCGCGGCGAGGGCGCCGCCCCGCGCGTTGTCGCAGTTCACCGACGCGACCTTGAGATCGGCAAAGTAGCGATTGAACAGCACGACGGGAATTCCGGCGGCAAGGCACTTGCGCGCGATCGCCTTCGACAGCGCCAGCGGCGACGCCGCGGTGATGACGAGGCCGTCGATCTGGTACTGCAGCATGCACGCCAGCGCTTCGTTCGCGTTCTCGACCAGCGGCAGAAGGAGTATCTGCCGGCCATGGCTGCGCAGCCGGTGGCTGAAGGTCTGCAGCACGAACGGATAGATCGGATTGCCGATGTTGGGCATGAACAGCGCGACCACCCGCGAGCGGCTGGTCGTCAGGCCGCGCGCGATCGCGTTCGGCTGGTAGCCGAGCTGCCGCGCCGCCGCCAGCACCTTCTTGCGCATGGAGGGCGAAATGTACGCATCGGGCGTGAACGCCCGCGAGACGGCGGACTGCGACACGGCGGCCAGGCGCGCGACATCGTATGAGGTCGCGCGCTTGCCGCGCGGCGCGTTCGCCTTCGCCCCCGGTCCCGCCTTGGCCATCGCCGTCCTCCCGTAGCCGTGCGCGCGGGACGCGCAGGGTGCGCTCCCGCCGCCGCATACGCGCGTCCATAGCCCTGCTTGACGCGCACAACCGACGGTCCTATTATATGACTGCGCATTCACTCCAGTCCACGATTCCGGTCCACCGGGCGCCGCCTGCCCCCTGGCCCTGCCGCTGTACAACGCTCAGGAGGCAACCATGAACCAAGCCAAACCCGCCAGTCCCGGCCGCCGCAAGTTCACGGCCGGCGTCGCCGTAGCCACCGTCGCGCCCACCATGTTCTTCATCGGCAAGGCGCGGGCAGCGGAGCAGGTAGTCGTGCGCACGCCGGGCGGCGTGTTCGACGACGTCAAGAAGGAAACCATCTACGATCCATTCCGCAAGGAGACGGGCATCGAGGTCGTTCCCGTCGCGGCCACGACCGCGAAGTTGATGGCGATGATGAAGTCGGGGCAGAATGAGCTCGACCTGATCGACACGGGCGACAGCACATTGCTCGAGCTCGAGAAGAGCAACTACCTGCAGGCGATCAACTACGACGAATTCAAGTACACCAATCCGGCGGACATCGACCCTGTCGTCAAGCGCAAATACCAGGTCGGCTGCTTCATCTATGCGATGGTGCTCGGCTACAACACCAAGGCGATCAAACCGGGGAGCGAGCCCAAGTCGTGGGCCGAATTCTGGGACCTGAAGAAGTTTCCGGGACGGCGCACGCTGCCCGACATGGCATCGGGGACGCCCAGCCTGGAGTTCGCGCTGATCGCCGATGGCGTGCCGATGGACAAGCTCTACCCGCTGGATATCGACCGCGCGTTCAAGTCGATGTCGCGCATCCGTTCGGCGATTCCGAAGTTCTGGGACACCGGCGCGCTGTCCTCGACCATGCTGGCCGACAACGAAGTCGCGATGGGCGCCATCTGGAGCACCCGGGCGGCGGTGGCGATCGACCAGGGCGCGCCGCTGGGCATCATGTGGAACCAGAACGCGCTGCTCGCACAGGCTTATGGCATCCCGGTGGGCGCGAAGAACCTGGCGAACGCCAAGAAGTTCATCGACTGGAGCTCGACGCCGGAAGCGCAGGCCCGGTGGCTGGCCAAGTACAAGGCGATCCCGGTCAACACCAAGGCCTACGGCGCGACGTCCAAGGATCTGATGGACCCTGCGACCGGCACGCCATGGACCCGGTCCAAGGGCTTCCTGCTGGATATCAACTGGTGGGCGGACAACCGGCAGAAAGTCGGCCAGTACTGGTCCAAGTGGATCATCAGCTGAGGGCAGGCGCCCCTGCTCCGGGCCGGGATGAGGAACGCCCTTTCGTAGGATGGGGGGAGCGCAGCATCCCCTCCCCGGGCACCGCCCCTCTCCCCGGGGGGAAGGCCTCCCCGGTCCCTCCCCCAGGGAGAGGGGAGTCGCCGCCCCCACCCCCCCTGTCCCCCCCGGGAGAGGGGAGGCGCAGATTGAAGTCCGCACATGACCAGCATTGAATCCGGGCAGGGCAAGGGCGCGATCGAGCTCAGGCTGGTCACCAAGCGCTACGGGAAGGAACGCGTCGTCGATTCGGTCAGTGCATCGATCGCGCCCGGCGAGTTCTTCTCGCTGCTCGGGCCCTCCGGCTCGGGCAAGACGACGACGCTGATGATGATCGCCGGCTTTGCCGACGTCGACGAGGGGCAGATCCTGGTCGACGGCACCGACATCGTTGCCATCCCGCCGCAGCGCCGCGGCTTCGGGATGGTGTTCCAGAACTACGCGATCTTTCCGCACCTGAGCGTCTACGACAACGTCGCCTTCCCGCTGCGCGCGCGCAAGCTGCCGGACGCCGAGATCCGCGAGCGCGTCGGGCAGGCACTGGAACTCGTGCGGCTGGAACGCTTCGCGGACCGCTTTTCGCGCCAGTTGTCCGGCGGCCAGCAGCAGCGCGTGGCGATCGCCCGCGCCATCGTCTTCCAGCCCATCGTCGTGCTGATGGACGAGCCGCTGGGGGCGTTGGACAAGAACCTGCGCTACCAGATGCAGGTGGAGATCAAGGAAATCCAGCAGCGCCTCGGCATGACCGTCGTCTATGTCACGCACGACCAGGAAGAGGCGATGAACATGTCCGACCGGATCGCGATCATGGACAGCGGCCGGATCGAGCAGGTGGGTCGGCCGGCCGAGATCTACGAAAACCCTGCCAGCAATTTCATCGCGCGGTTCCTGGGCGAAGCCAACCTGATCGCCGGGACGATCGAGGAGGTGGGCGCTGGGATGGCGGTGCTGCGCACCGCGGGCGGCCTGCGGCTGCGCGCCCGCGCGGACCCAGGCGTGCAATCCGGCGTCCAGGCGAATCTGTTCGTGCGGCCGGAGCGGGTGATGATCGCCCGGGCCGAAGGCGCCGCCGCCGCCGAACCTGCGCTGAACTTTGTCAGCGGGCGACTCGCGCAGACCTCGTTCCTGGGCAACATCCTGCGGCACGCGGTCGAGATCGAGCCCGGCGTGCGCGTGACCGTCGACGTCCAGAACGCGAGCAGCGGCCTGTTCCGCACGGCCCGTGAGACCGCCGCGCTGACCTGGGCGGCGGCCGACAGCGTCATCCTGCTGCGCTGACCATGAGCAAGCCGCGCAAATTCAACGACCCGGCGGTGCTCGTCATGCCCGCCGTGCTGTTGCTGGCGCTGGTGTTCGTGGGCCCGCTGATCTGGTTCTTCATCCAGGCGCTGGCCAGCATCGGGACGCCGGCCGAGATCGTCGCGCACGCCTGGGCCATCATCACGTCCAAGGCGGTGGTGACGGCGCTCTCGACGACCAACTGGATTTCGCTGATGGTCACGCTGCTGGTGCTCCTGATCAGCTACCCGCTGGCCTACTACCTGGCGAACAACCAGGGGCTCCGCTTCACGCTGGTCCTGTTCTGCATCGTCGTCCCGTACTTCACCAGCATCATCGTGCGCACCTACTCGTGGATGGTGCTGCTCGGTCGCAACGGCATCATCAACCAGGTGCTGCAACATCTGGGAATCATCGACGAGCCGCTGGCGCTGCTCTACACCAAGACCGGCGTGCTGATCGGCATGGTGTACGTGCTGCTGCCCTACATGGTCCTGACGCTGTTCGCGGCGATGAAGGCGATCGATCCCAGCCTGATGCGCGCGGCGCGCGGCCTGGGCGCCACCGGCTTCTATGCGTTCACCCGGATCTACTTTCCGCTCAGCATCCACGGCGTGATCTCCGGCTCGCTGATCGTGTTCATCCTGGCGATCGGCTTTTTCATCACCCCGGCGCTGATGGGCGGCCCGTCCGACGTGATGATCGCGATGCTGATCGAGCGCTCGGTCGAGATCATGTTCGACTGGTCGGGCGCGGCGATCATGTCGCTGCTGCTGCTGTTTGCCACGCTGGTGCTATACGCCATCTACTACCGGGTCACCGACGTGCGCCGGATGATGCGAGCCTGAGCGATGACCGCCGGACACACGCGCAGCCTCTCCGTCTACGTCGTCGTCGCCTGCCTGGTGCTGATGCTGCCGATCGTGATCCTGCTGATTCTCGCGTTCGGCCACGGCGGTTACCTCAAGTTTCCGCCCGATTCGTATTCGCTGCGGTGGTTCGGCGTCTTTTTCGGCGACCCGCGCTGGCAGCGCGCGCTGTGGTCCAGCCTGCTGATCGCCGCCATCGCCTGCGTGATCGCGACCGTGCTCGGCTTCTTCGCCGCGTATGCATTCGTGCGCGGCGACCTGCGCGCGAAGAAGCTGCTGCTCTCTTTCATGCTGCTGCCCATCATCATCCCGCACGTGATCACGGCGATCGCGATGTACTTCCTGTCGGGGCCGCTGAAGCTGGTGGGCAACGTGTTCTGGATCGGCCTGTGCCACGCGACCGTCGCGCTGCCCATCGTGCTCCTGATCCTGCTCTCGTCGCTGCAGGGCGTCGACGTGAACCTGGAGCGCGCGGCGCTGAGCCTGGGCAGCAGCCGGCTCGGCGTGTTCACCAAGATCGTGATCCCGCTCGCCTTCCCCGGCATCCTCTCCTCGGCGCTGTTCGCGTTCCTCGCGTCGTTCGACGAGCTGATCATCTCGCTGTTCCTGGCGGGCGTCCGTTCGGAGACGCTGCCCGTGCGCATCTGGAACAGCCTGCACCTGCAGGTGGAGCCGGTGATCGCCGCGGTCAGCGCGTTCCTGATCGCGGTCACCGGCGTGGTCCTGCTGCTCGATGCGCTGATGCGGCAATTGCGGCAGGCGCGGCTGGCGAGCCAGGCCAATGGGCGCTGACCGGGGCGCGCCGATGCCCGCCGGCCGGCATCCGCATTTCGACGCCGCCGAGTTCGGTGGCCGCGTCGCCCGGTTGAAGTCGCGATTGCGTCACGGCGGCGTCGACATCGCGCTGTTCGACGAAATCGAGGCGATGACCTGGCTCTCCGGCTTCGGCAATTCCGAGAACCGCTGGCGCTGCGTCGGCATCCCGCTCGAGGGCGAGCCGTTCTTCCTGATCCGCGCGCTGGACGCCAGCCCCTGCCGGCAACGGACGTGGATCGCCGACGTGCCGACTTTCCGCGACTGGGAAGACCCGCTGCCCGTGCTCGCCGCGGCGCTGGCGAAGCGGGGGCTGCAGCGCGCCCGGATCGGCCTCGATTTCGGCTCGTACTGCATGCCTGTCGCCCGGTTCGAGCGCCTGCGCGCGGCGCTGCCCGAGGCGCAGTTCGTCGACGTGGGCAACGTGGTGTGGGAGTTGCGACTGGCCAAGTCGCCGGCGGAGGTCGACCTGCTGCGCCGCGCGTCCGGCATCGCGGACGCCGCGATGGTGCGTGCCGCCGCGGCCTGCGTGCGCGGCGGTTCGCAGCGCGACGCGGCGAAGGCGGCCGCCGCGACGTATATCGAGCTGGGCGCCGATCCCAGCCATGTCGGCCCGATCTCGGCCGGCCGCGGCTGGGACTTCCTGCACGGCCACATGGAGGACACGCCGCTCGCCGACGGCGACATCGTGCACATCGAGTTGACGCCGCGCATCGCGGGTTACAGCGCGCGGTTGATGCGCTGCGCGGTGGTGGGAACGCCAACGGCGGAACTCGTGCGTGCGGCGGAAACCCTGCGCGAACTACAGGACCGGCAGATCGCCGCGATGCAGCCCGGCGCCGTCGCCCACGACGTGGACGCCATCCTGCGCCAGGGCGTGATCGATTCCGGCCTGCGCACGACGTTCGACAACATCAGCGGCTACACGCTGGGCTTCTATGCGCAGGCGGGACCGCGGACCAGCGACTTCACCCGGATCTTCCATCCCGGCGCGACCTGGCGGCTGGAGCCGCAGATGGTGTTCCACATGTACGCGTCGGCGCAGGGCGCGTCGTACAGCGAGACCGTGCTCGTCACCACCAAGGGACCCGAGCGCCTGACGCGCCTGCCCCGCACCTTGATCATCAATCCTTGAGGAAGAACCAACCATGGACACCACCCGCCCCACGACGATAGTGCTGGGTGCCGGCGTCGTCGGACTCTCGACGGCTCTGTACCTGCAACGCTCCGGCCACAACGTGACCGTGGTTGACCCGCTGCCGCCCGCGGGCGGCGCCTCGTACGGCAACTCGGGCCTGATCAGCAGCGACACCGCGGTGCCCATCGCGCTGCCCGGCATGTTGGGCAAGGTGCCCAAATGGCTGGCCGATCCGATGGGGCCGCTGGTCGTGCGGCCGTCCTATTTTCCGCGCGCGCTGCCGTGGCTGCTGCGATGGATCGCGGCCAGCCGGATGGAGCGCGTGCTGAAGATCTCGGACGCGATGCGCGCGCTGCACAAGGAGTCCCTCAAATGCTGGCGCGAGATGCTCGGGCCGGAACTCTTCGCCGACCTGATCCTGCCGGTGGGGCAGATCAGGCTGTGGGAGGGCGGGGGCGCGGAGTCGACGATCGAAATGGCGATCGCCGAACGGCACGGCATTCGCGCCGAACCCCTCGACGCCGACGCGCTGCGCCAGATCTATCCGGATATAGCGCCGGGCATCACCCGCGGGTTGCTGATCCCGGGCAACGCGTACACGGTCAGCCCGCAGCGGCTGGTGCGCACGCTGGGCGAGCTGCTGGTCGCCGCGGGGGGCGAGATCGTCGCCGAGCGCACGCAGAAGATCATTCCGCGGGGCGGCGCCGCCGGCTTCCTGCTGATGAACAACATTACCAACCGCACCGCGCAGCGGGTCGTCGTCGCCACCGGCGCGTGGACGCGCGAGCTGCTCGATCCGCTGGGCATCCGCGTGCCGCTGCAAACCGAGCGCGGCTATCACGCGATGATGCCCTCGCCCAACATCACGCTGAAGATTCCGATGTCGATCAAGAATCGCGGCTTCGGCCTGACGTCGATGGAAGACGGCCTGCGCGCCGGGGGCACCGTCGAGATCGACAGCCTGCACGCGGCGCCCAACGAAAAGCGGGCGATGATCCTGATGGAGCACGTGAAGCGCGTGTTCCCGACGCTGCAGACCGGCGAGCCGCGCTACTGGATGGGCCACCGCCCGTCGACGCCGGACAGCCTGCCGGTGCTCGGCGTCGTCCCCAACCAGCCGGGACTCTTCCTCGCCTTCGGCCACGGCCACTTCGGCATGACCGGCGGCCCGCCCAGCGGACGGCTGGTCGCGCAACTGATCAACGGCGCCACCCCGGCCATCGACCCGGCGCCGTATTCGTGCACGCGTTTCTGACGACACAGCGAAACCGGGGACAGACCACGTTTACCGCATTTACCACCAACTCAATCGGGGTCTGACCCCATTTAGACTGACCAAAGGAGAACAGCATGGACATCAAACGCATCGGCCGCAATCCGGCCACTGACCCGTCGCGCTCGCGCGGCAGCCAGATCTCGGTGCACAACGGCACCGTCTACTTCGCGGCGACGCCGGACCGGCCGTTCGATCCGGGCGCGTCGGTGACGGTGCAGACGCAACAGATGCTCAAGCGCGTCGACGAGCGCCTGGCGCTGGCGGGCAGCGACAAGTCACGCATCCTGGCGGCGCACTTGATGATTTCCGACATGCGCCACTTCGCGGAAATGAACGCGGTCTGGGACGCCTGGGTGGACCAGGACAGCCCGCCGGTGCGCGCGTGCGGCGCGTGCGACCTCGGCAGCCCCGACCTGAAGGTCGAGGTCATCATCACGGCGGCGGTCAAGTAGTGCCTCTCGCGCCGCCGCTTGGGCGGCGTTAGGCGCGCTTCTGCTGCATCCGAACGCGCCGGAAGGTCAACCCGGCGAGGGCGAGTATCAGGAGCAGCAGGCCGGTCCGGTCGAGCGTCGGGATAAAGGGCGAGCCGACCGGCGTGAACACGGTGACGTCGGCGCCGCCGGGCCCGTTCGGGTCGTCGGTGACGTCCGCCGTTTCATTGGTCCCGTTGCCGTCCCCGTCGTAGTGAATCCCGCCCTGATTGCCGACCGCCTGGCCCGCGGCGTCGATGGTCACCGTCGCCACGATGGTTATCGTCACCGAGTCGCCGGCAAGGATGGCGCCGTTCCAGTACACGGTGTTGGGGCCGGTGCTGATGACACCGCTGGAGGCCGTCGCCGAGAGCAGCGCCAGTTCGGGCGGCAGGACATCGGTGAATTCATCGCCCGGGTTGTCCTGCTGCGCGGAGACGCCGTTGTTGGTGAGGACCACCGTATAGGTCACGTTGCCGCGCACCACCGGCGTCCCGACCACGGCCTTGGTGCCGCTGACCAGCGACGGCGAGAGTACAACGGTCGTCGCGGTCGCGCTCTCGTTGCCGGGACCGGGATCGGGCGTCGACGACGACGCGGTGGCCGTATTCGACAGCTGGGTCCCCGCGGGATACAACGCGTCCACCGCGACCGTCAGCGTGAACACCGCGTTGCCCGGCGCGAGCGATGCGATCGAGCACGAAACCGTGCCGCCGGCGCTCACCGGCGGCGTCGCGCACGACCAACCGCCTGGCGCCGCCAGCGAGACGAAGGTGGTCCCGGCGGGCAGCGTGTCGGACATTGCCGTCGAGGCCGCGTTGCTGGGGCCCGCGTTGTTGAGCGTGATCGTGTACGTGAGGGTGGCTCCGGCGGTCACCGGATCGGGCGTGTCGACCTTGGCCACGGTCAGGTTCGCCGCTGCGGCGACTGTCGTCGATGCGGTGCCGCTCTCGTTGCCTTGGTTGGGATCAGGCGTCGTGGACGTAACCGTTGCGGTGTTCGACAGTACTGTGCCCGCGCTCACCGACGGCCCGACGGCGACGACCAGCGTGAATACCGCAGTGCCGCCAGGCGTAAACGATGCGCTTCCGCACGATACGCTGCCGCCGGCGCCCACCGGCGGCGTCGTGCACGTCCACCCGCCCGGCGCGCTCAGCGACACGAAGGTCGTCCCGGCGGGCAGCGTGTCGGATAGCGACACCGACGCCGCGTTGCTGGGGCCGGCGTTGTCGAGCGTGATCGCGTAGGTGAGGTTGGTTCCGGCGGTCGCCGGATCGGGCGAATCGAACTTGGCCACGATCAGGTTCGCCGATGCGGCGACGGTGGTCATCGCGGTGGCGCTCTCGTTTCCGGGGTTGGGGTCGATTGCAGCGGACGTGACGGTCGCGGTGTTCGACAGCACCGTTGCCGCGCTCACCGCGGGACCGACGGCGACAGTCAGAGTGAAGGCCGCCGTGCCAGGCGCGAGCGTGGCGATCGAGCACGACACGGTGCCCCCGGCGCCCACCGCCGGCGTCGTGCACAACCAGCCGCCCGGCGCGGCCAGCGAAACGAATGTTGTGCCGGCGGGCAGCGTGTCGGATAGCGACACCGAGTCCGCGTCGGTAGGGCCGGCGTTGTCGATCGTAATCGCATACGCGAGGTTGGTGCCGGCAGTCACCGGATCGGGCGTGTCGACCTTGGTCACGCTCATGTCGGCCACGGGCTGCAGTTCGTAGGCGCCGATGTCGGGTTGGCCGCCGAAGTCGCGCAGATAAGGGTCGCCGCGCTGGTCGAACGCCAGCGGGAACGGGTTGGCGCCGGCATTGATGGCCGGGCTCGCTGCCAGCAGCGCGCGCGTTTGCGTTGGTCCGCCGTTGCTGGCCAGGGGGCCGAGGAGCGGGTTGAGGGGCGTCACTGCGGTTCCGACCTGGTTGTTGTCGACACCGTTCGTGATTGCGTGTCCGCTGTCGGTGCCGATGAGATTGAAGGACGCCGCCGACATTGCGCCTTGATTGTCGATGTCCGGGCCCATAGCCGCCAGGTTGCCTGCAACGATGCTGCTCGCGAGTTCCCAGATTTTAGCAACGATGGAGTTGTAGATCCCTCCGCCGCTTAATGCGGTATTGCCGAAGAACGTGCAATTCGTAATTGTGATTATGTTCCTCGTTGTGAATCCCGCCGCCATTGGCGGTGGCGGAATTTCCGGAAAACGTGCTGCTGGAAATAATGCCGATGGTGCCACCATTGAAGATCGCGCCACCGCTGCCCGTACTCGTGTTGTCCGAGAAGGTGCTGCCGGCAATGCCGATGATGCTACCCGTGTTTGCATTCTGCACGGCGCCGCCCGCGGTCCCGGCGTTGCCCGAGAATGTCGAGTTGGCGATCACCAGGAGACCATTATTCAGCAGTGCCGAACCGCTGCCGTTGCTGATCGTCACGCGATCCAGTGTCAGGGCGGCGTCGACAGCAACTTCGAGCAGCCGGAAAACGGGGGCACCGACTCCCCGTACGAGCGTCCCGTTGGCGATCGCGAGGGTAGCGAGGGTGTTCCCGCCGTCCGCAAGCACCACCGGAAGGCCGTTGACACCATTGTCGATGGCAGTGAGGGTGAAAGTCAGCCCACCCAGGTCGATGATGTCGCTCGCCCCGTTGGCATTGGCGGTGTTGATCGCCGAAATGAGCTGGGCGACGGTCGTCGGCGTGAACGTGGCAGCGGGCGCCACCTGGGGAAGCAGGGCGGACAGGCACATGCACATGGACAACCAGCACATGCGCCGAGTGGATTGCATGATGCCCCCCAGGATCGTTGCGAGAACTGCCGGATCGACGGGCAGAATAGCAGAAAGCTCGATGGACATATGGCCGGGAAGGGACTGGCGGACCCGGCCGCAACACCGCTTGCTCACCTCTCCGGAAAATCGGCGCCCAGCGTCACCTTCTCCCACTGGTCCATCGTCCGCAGGAGTTCGCCGCACTTCGCGCGCACGCGTTCCAGCGCGTTCTTCCCCAGCACCAGGTGCAGGGGCGGGTTCGGGGATTTCGCGACGAAGATGATCGCGTCGGCCGCGCGCACCGGATCGCCGGCCTGCTTGCCGCTGCTCGCCTTCATCTGCGCGCGCCGCGCGCCGGCGGTGCCGGCGTAGGCGTCGATCGGGCTCCGCTGGTAAGTCATCGAGCGTCCCATGAAGTCGGTGCGGAACGGGCCGGGCTCGACCAGCGTCACGCGGATGCCCAGCGGGGCGACTTCCTGGGCCAGCGCCTGCGACAGTCCTTCCACCGCGAACTTGGACGCGTTGTAGTAGCCGGAGGACTGGCTGCCGACGATGCCGCCCACCGACGACACATTGATGATGTGGCCGCCGCCCTGCGCGCGCAGCAGCGGCAGCACGCGCCTGGTCACGGCCGCCAGGCCGAAGAAGTTGGTCTCGAACATCGCCCGGACCGCCGCATCCTCGCCTTCCTCGACCGCGGCCGCATAACCGTGGCCGGCGTTGTTGACGAGCACGTCGATGCGGCCGAAGGCGGCGACCGCGTTGCCCACTGCCGCCTCGATTTGCGTGCCATCCTTGACGTCCAGGGCCAGCGCGAGCGCGGTGTCCGGATAGGTCGCGGCGAGGTCGGCGATTTGCGCGACGTTGCGCGCGGTCGCGACGCAGCGCTCGCCGGCCTGCAGCACACGTTCGGCAAGAGCGCGGCCGAGGCCGGTCGAGCAGCCGGTGATGAACCAGACGGGGGTGGTGGCGGGGGTGTCGGGCATGATGCGGTCCTCGTTGTTCAATAGTCGACAGCCCGCGGCGGTCCGGCGCTGATGGTGCCGGCCAGCGCGTCGAGGTGGGCTTTCAAGCGCTCGAGCTTCAGGTCCCGCGCGCCGTTGTCGTCCCACAGGTTGTCGAACTCGCCGGGATCGTCCTGCAGGTCGTAGAGTTCGCCGATCCGGTGGCCGTGATAGACGACGCTCTTGTAGGCCGTCGAACACCATCGAGCCGTGGGTGTGGTCGGTGCTTCGCCCGCCGATCGAATCGTGGAACTCGGTGACCACGTACGACTTGTGCCGGTGCGCGTCCGCCCGGCCTTCCAGCAGGGAGCCGAGCGAACGTCCCTGCATCGACTCCGGCACCGGCAGCCCAGCCGCTTCGAGCAGCGTCGGCGCGACGTCGACCGCCTCGACCAGCGCTTCGCTGCGCACGCCTTTCGCGTAACGCTCCGGCCACGAGAAAATCAGCGGGATGTGCACCAGGCCTTCGAAGAAGCGGCAGCCTTGAGATCAGCCCGTGGTCGCCCAGCAGTTCGCCGTGGTCGCTCATGGAAGACGATGATGGTGTTGTCGAGCTGGCCGGTGTCCGCAGCGCGTCGACGATGCGCTTCAACTGGTCGTCGATCAGCATGATCATCGCGTAGTAGTTCGCCTTGACCTCCAGCGCGTCGTACTGGTTCGGCGGCGCCGAGGCGACGAGGTCGTGCTCGCGCTCGACCACCGGCCCGGACTTCCGCCGCAGGCGCGGGTCGACCGCCACCTTGGTCTGCTGGTCGATTCCGAGAAACAGCTTCTGCTGTTCGATGTCGGAATCGCGGAACAGCGGCATCGGCAGCTTTGCCGGATCCAGCCGCCAGGTACTCGGGCGGCGCGTCGAACGGTGCGTGCGGATCGAACGGATTGAGCGAGAGCAGCCACGGCGTGTCGCGCTTTTCGTTGATGAATCGGATCGCCATCTCGCTGACCCACGTCGTCTGGTGGTATTCCGCCGCGACGCCGGGGCCGCAGAAATGGTTGTGCGGCGCGTACAGCTCGACCGGATCGACGTTTTTCTCGCAACGCAGCCACGTCTCGTAGTCGTGGCCGCGCGTGAAGTCAGGATGCGGATGATGGCTCCACAGGAACGACCGGTAGCCGTCGTCGGGACGCTCGTAGGCGTACTTCGCCGCGGTCAGGTGCAGCTTGCCGACCAGCCCGCAGTCGTAGCCGGCGTCGGCGAACAGCCGCGTCACCAGCTTCTCGTGCGCCGGAAAATACGCGTTGCCGTTGCGATACACATGGTGCGATGCCGGGTAGCGCCCGTGAGGAAGCTCGCCCGCGCCGGCGTGCAGATCTGGCTCTGGCTGTACGCGCGGTTGAACGCGACGCCGTTGGCGCACAGCCAGTCGAGCGTCGGCGTCTCGATGTGCGGCTGGCCCAATGCGCGGATGGTGTCCCAGCGCTGCTGATCGGTGCAATACCAGAGGATGTTGGGTTGTCGTGTCATGGCCTATTCGAACTTGACGCCGGCTTCCCTGACGATCCGGGCGACCTTCTCGGTCTCGGTGCGGATCAGGTCGCCCAGTTGTTGCGGCGTGCCGCTTTGCGCCGCCAGGCCCAGCGTGGAGAGGCGCTCGCGGATTTCCGGCAGCGCGGCGATCTGCGTGAACTCGTCGTTCAGGCGCGCCACCGCCTCGGGCGGTGTGCCGGCGGGCGCGAGGAAGCCCCACCAGTTGGTGAAATTGAATCCCGGCACCGACTCGCCGATGCCCGGCACGTCCGGCAGCGCCGGCAGCCGCGGACCGGTGACGGCCAGCGCCTTGAGCTTGCCGCCCTTCAACTGGCCGAACGCCGAGCCGTCGACCAGCACGTCGACGCGGCCGCCGATCGTGTCGACGATGGCCGGCGCGCCGCCCTTGTAGGGGACGTGGACGATGTCGATCTTGGCCATCGAGCGCAGCATCTCGAACGCCAGGTGGCCAGGCCCGCCCGCGCCGCCGGTGGCGTAAGTCAACTTGCCCGGGTTCGCGCGCGCCCGCGCCAGGAACTCGAAACGTGTTGACCGGAAAGTCCGGATTGGCGGTGACCACGATCGAAACCGATGTCACCAGCGAGATCGGGGCGAAATCCTTGGTGGGGCTGTATTGGAGGTTGGGGTCTGCGAACGAAGCGATGACCAGCGTGCCGAGATCGCCGATGACCAGCGTGTAGCCGTCAGCCGGCGACTTGGCCGCGACGGCCGCGCCGATCCTGCCTGCCGCGCCGCCACGGTTGTCGTAGACGATTGGCTGCCCGAGCCGCTCGGAGAGTTTCGCGCCGAAAATCCGCGCGACGATGTCGGTGTTGCCCCGGCGGGCAAGGCACGATCAGCTTGATCGGCTTCGACGGATAGCCCTGCGCCGCGGCGCACGCCGACCATGCGCCGACTGCAAATGCCAACAACCATGCTGATGCCTTGTTCATCCGTTTCTCCTATGTTCCATCTCGGATCTCAAATCCCGGTCGCAGGAATATTCCCTGGACTCAATGATCGGTCATCGCGGAGCGCAGCTGAGCCTCCGCATCCACTACGGCTACGTCGCCCACGTCGACCACGACGCGCGCGATCTTGCCCGTGAAACGGAACGGCGCGCGGTAGTGATCGGTGACCGGCAGCCCGCTATCGTAGCCGCAGCACAGGCCTTCACCCGAGGTCTCGATCACGGCCGGCACGGTGTGCGGAATCTCGCCTTCGCCGATCAGCCGGTTGCCCAGGTAGAGCGCGCCGGTGCCGCGATGAAGGCCGGTGCGGGTGAAGCGGAACTGCAACGTCGCCTTGCCCGGCCCGATCTCTTCCGTCGAGCTGATCCGGTATTCGGCAAGACCCAGGTGGTTGTGCACGTAGTGCAGGCGCCGGTCCTTGATGTAGAGCGAATACCCGGCAAACCAGCTGCCGTGCGCCAGCAGCACGCCTTCGGCGCCGCCGGGAGGGATCTCGACTTCAGCTGTGATCACGTGCGAGCGATCCTTCAGGTTCACCGCGGTGTACTCGAACAGCGGCGCACCGTTGGGATAGTAGACGTAGCGGCTCTGGGCGCTGCCGGCGATGAACGCGCTCCGACATCGCGTCCGCATCCGCGAATCAGCGGCAGCACGTTGTACTTGCCGGCCTCGACCCACCAGCGCTCGATCAGCTCGGCGAGTTTGCCGGGATGCGTCGCGGCCAGGTCCGCGCATTCGGAAAAGTCCTCGGCGACGTGATAGAGCTCCCAGCGCTGTTTGGCGAGCAGTGCTTCGTCGAGCGGCCCGCCCTGCGGCTGCTCGACGACCGCCTTCCAGCCGTCGGCCCACAGCGCGCGCGAGCCGATCATCTCGTAGTATTGGACGCGCTTGTTCGTCGGCGCGGCGCCGTCGGCGAAGTGTGCGCGAAGCTCACGCCTTCCAGCGGCCGCTGCGTGACGCCGTTGGTCAGTGCGGCGGCTCGAGCGCGAGCGCTTCGAGGATCGTCGGCGCCAGGTCGACGACGTGCACGTACTGTCCGCGCACCTCGCCGCGCGCGGCAATTCCCTTTGGCCAGTGGACGATCAGCGGGTCGCTCATCCCGCCCTGGTGCAGGTAGCGCTTCCAGCGCCGCAGCGGCGTGTTGCCCGCCCACGCCCAGCCCCACGAGTGGTTCGGGTACGAGCGCACGCTGCCCCATTCGTCGAGGCGCTCCCGGTTCTGCTCGATGGTCGGCGAGACGCGGTTGGGAAACCGACCAATTCGTTGAACGAGCCGTGTTCGCCGCCTTCGGCGCTGGCGCCGTTGTCCGATGCCAGCACGACAATCGTGTTGTCGAGCTCGCCCAGCGTCGCCAGGAAATCGATGACGCGCCCGATGTGATGGTCCGTCTGTTCCAGGAATCCGGCGAAGACTTCGTGCTGCCGCGCGTACAGACGGCGCGCGTCGGCGGACAGCGAATCCCTCCTTGACCCACGGCGGCCGCGGCGAGACTGCGTTCCGGGGCGCGATGCCCGGCCCGCCTGCCGCGCGAAGACTCCTCGCGCCAGTGGTCCCAGCCCTTGTCGTATTGGCCCGGGGTAGCGGGTCGGCCCACTCCGGCTCGACGTGATGCGGCGCGTGCCCGCGCCCAGGCAGTAGTACATGAAGAACGGCTTGTCCGGCGCGCCGGTGCCGCAGGTCGGTCAGGAACTCGATCGCGTGATCGGCGAGATCCGCGTTCAGGTGATAGCCCTCCTCGGGCGTTCGCGGCGGATCGATGTAGTGACTGTCGTGGACCAGCGTGGGCGCCCACTGGTTGGTCTTGCCGCCCAGGAAGCCGTAATAGCGCTCGAAGCCGCGCGAGCGGCCAGCCGCGCCTTGGACGCGCCCGACGCCGACTCGCCGGCCTGCGTCAGGTGCCACTTGCCGACCGCGAACGTCGCGTAGCCCTGCTGCAGCAGCGTCTCGGAGAGGAAACCGTTTTCGCGCGGGACCATCCGTTGTAGCCGGGGAAGCCCGTCGCCATTTCCTGGATGATGCCCACGCCGTTGGAGTGATGGTTGCGTCCGGTGAGCAGGCACGCGCGGGTCGGTGAGCAGATCGCGGTGGTGTGGAAGTCGCGGTAGCGCAGCCCGCCCGCGGCGAGGCGGTCAAAGGTGGGCGTCCGGATGTCGGAGCCGTAGCAGCCGAGCTGCGCGAAGCCGACGTCGTCGAGCAGCAGCACCAGCACGTTTGGCGCGCCGGGCTTCGCCTTTGGGGGCACCGGCCACGCGGGTTCGGACTCGCCCGCCGTGCGCCCGATGGTGCCGGTGAACGGCGTGCCTTCCGGATACGTCTTGGGTTCTTTCGACCGTTTCTCCGGGGTTGGCCGTGCGTGATGCGGAACGAGTTCGGATCCGCGAGTGGGTCTGTGCGACCCACTTGCCGAGATGGGTGTCGCTTCGCTCCACCCATCCTACGGCAACGGCCGACAGCTGTCCCATTCGATCTTGACGTTGGCCGCCTTCACGGCCACCGACCAGCGCGCGTGCTCGCGGTCGAGGAAACGGCCGAACTCTTCCGGCGTGGCGGTCGCGGCTTCGGCGCCCTGCGCGGCGAGGCGCTCCTTGACTTCCGGCGTGGCCAGGATCGCGCTGATCTCGGTGGCGAGCCTGGCGACGATGTCCCGCGGCGTCTGCCGGCCAGAACGACCACGCCAAACCAGCTCCAACGCTTCGTAGTCGGGATAACCGCTCTCGACCACAAAATCGGCACTTCGGGCCAGTACGACAGCCGGCCCGAGGTCGTGACCAGCACGCGCAGCATTCGCTCTTCGTGCTGCATCACTTCAGCGGGCTGGCGAACGTGAACGAGATCTGTCCGCCGACCAGGTCGATGACCGCCGGCCCGCCGCCTTTGTAGGGATGTGCACGGCATCGAGCCCGCGCGCTTTCTTGAACATCTCGGTCGCGACGTGCCTAGGGCTGCCGTTGCCGGGCGGAGCCGTAGACGTTAGCTTGCCGGCTGCGCCTTCATCAGCTACGAACTCCGCAGGGGTTCTTCGCGGGCACGTTCGCGTTGACCGTCACCACCATCGGATTGGTCACCAGCAACGTCACCGGCGTGAAGTCCTTGCGCGAGTCGTAGGGCGGCTTCGGACACGCGTATTGGGTGATCGGGAACAGCGCGGGCGCGGGACCCGGATGGGTGTAGCCGTCGGCGGGTGACTTGGCGACGAAGTCGGCCGATGGTCGTCGCGCCCCGCCTGTTCTCGACCGACCGGCCGGCCAAGCCGTCGGGCGAAGCTTCTCGGCGACGGTGCGCGCGCGACGATATCGGACTGGCCGCCGGGCGCGAAGGGACGGTGAGGTGGATGGGCTTGGCGGGCCGGGACTGGGCGAAGGCGCAGCTGGCCGGGCAGGCAAGTGTAGCGGCGGCGGCGAAGCAGCCGGACAGTTTTCATGACGTGATCCTCCGGAGGTTTGTCTTTGTTTGACGCGCCCCGCAATGTCCCCGAGTGTCTTACGCCGGTCAAACGGAAGGTGAATTTGACGGTGAAGTCGCGGCTGGAGAAAACGCAGTCCGTCCCCTATAATGACCGCTCGCGTTTCCGGAGCAAATCCCCATGACTGCCAGACCATCGCCGCGCGGTGTTTTCGTCCCGGCCTGCACGCCTTTTCATGCCGACCTGTCCGTCGACAGCAAGCTCTTCGTCGCGCACTGCAAGTGGCTCCTCAATGAAGGCGCCAACGGGGCGTCAGCGACGACGGGCTCTACGCGGGCATCGCCGAACTGATCCAGCGCGTCGGCGACCGGCGGCTGCGCTTGAACCTATCACATCCGCCGATGGCCAGCGTCGGCTTTTTCGCTGCCGCTGATCGCGCGTTTGCTCAAGGACTTTCCGGGAACCGTGGTCGGGGGTCAGGACAGCTCCGGCGACTGGAAGAACACCGCGGCGATGCTTCAGGGTTCCCCGGGATTCGAAGTCTTTCGGCAGCGAGACCTTCCTGCTCGACGGCCTGCGCAACGGCGGCACCGGTTCATCTCGGCGACCTCGAACATCAACGTCAGGCCGATGCGGGGAACTGATCGACAACTGGACCGGACCGGACGCCGACGCGCAGCAGCGGCGCACCGCGCTGCGCGCGGCGTTGCAGAGAAGTATCGCTGGTGCCGGCCAACAAGGCGATCCTCTCGCGGCACGGGCGCCACCGGCGGAACGTCGTGCGCCCGCCGCTTACGGCGCTGGCGAGCGAGCTTAAGACCGGGTGTTCAGGCGCCGTCGAGGCGCTTGCGTTTCAACTGGACGCGACGGCTGCGACGGCATGAGCAGCGGCATCCGTCGCGGGCTCTGCCAGCTACGGCGACGACGCGTTCTCGCTGTTCTGCGCAAGGCCTTCATCAAGGCGTTGGGTTATTCGGACGACGCTGGCGCGTCCGGTCGTCGGCATCACCAATTTCTGCAGCGACTTCAATCCCTGCCATGCGGCCGTCGCAGCTCATCGCCGCGGTGAAGCGCGGCGTGATGCGGGCGGCCTGCCGATGGATTTCCCGACCATCTCGCTCGCGAGTCGTTCTCGTATCCGACCAGCCGTATCAGCGCAACCTGATGGCGCTGGACGCCGTGAGATGATCCGCGCGCAGCCGGTCGACGCGGTGAGTGTGATCGGCGGCGCGACAAGACCGTGCCGGCGCAGCTGATGGCGGCGGCGTCCGCGAAACGTGCCGGCGATCGTCATCCCCGCCGCGCCGATGCTCACCCGCACGCACCGCGGCGAGCGCCCGGGCGCCTGCACCGACTGCCGCCGCTTCTGGGCGCGCTTTCGCGCGGGCACGTGAGCGACACCGAAAGCGGATCGAGCGCAACGCCTCGCCCCCACCGCCGGCACGTGCGCGTGGGTGATGGGCACCGCGAGCACCATGTCCCCTGTCCGAAGTGCTCGGCATGGCGCCGCCGCCACCGCGGCGATTCCCGTGCTGCAGGCCTCGCGCTGGCGAGGCGACCGGGGGCCGCCGTGGCAGTGGTGAATCGCGCGGCCGGTCGCCCCGACGCGAGGATCGCAACCGCAAAGTCGTTCGCGAATGCGCTGGTTGCTGCTGGCGATCGGCGGCTCAACCAACGCGCTCATTCACCTGACCGCGATCGCCGCCGGGTCGGCGTCGCGGTGTCGTTGGACCAGTTCAACGCGCTCGAGCGCAAGGTGCCGGTGCTGGTCGACCTCGAAGCCCTCCGGCCAGCACTACATGGAGCATCTTCCGCGAGGCGGGCGGCCTGTCGGCGGTGCTGCGCGAGCTCGCGCCGTTGCTGCATCGACGTGCCTACGGTGTCCGGCGGGACGCTGGGCGAGAGCATCGCCGCGGAGCGGGGCCGGGCTGACCGCAGGGTGTTATCTGCGCCGCCACTGGGCATCCCGTCGATCGGCGGTGGCCGGGCCGTGCTGCTCGGCCTGCGCGCCCGCGCGGAGCGGTCCTCGCCGACGCATTCGTCGGCCGACTCCCGGCGTTCGGCGAAGCACGGGCCGCGCCGTGGTGTTCCGCGTCGCTCGCGGACCTCGCCGCACGCATCGACCGCGCCGGACCTGGACGCCGTGCCCGGATGATTTCCTGGTCCTGCAGCGAACGCCGGCCCGATTAGGCGCAGCGGGGATGCCCGGAGGCAAGGGTACTTGCCGATCCCCGCGAAGCTGGGCGCGCCAGGCGTCAAGGACATGGTCCGGCATCTCCGACGCGCGGATGAGCGGCACCGCGTTCGGC
>JADKEV010000066.1 GCA_016717855.1 Betaproteobacteria bacterium | reverse complement strand
CTGCCAACCGACACGCCCAGGCGCTGTGCCACTTCCTCGTAGGGCACCTTGTCGTCCTCGTCGCGGAACAGGAGCTGCAGCAGTTCGCGGCAGCGCTGGTCCAGCTTGTCCAGCGCGCGCCGCAAGCTGTCGAGCTGCTGCAGTTCGTCCAGCGCTTCCTCGGGCAGCAGCGCCTCGTCGGCGACGTCGAACTCCGCGGCATCGTCGCCGTCGTCGTCCGCGCGCGTCATCGATACGGTGCGCTGGCCCCGGCGGAGCGCGAGGATGACCTCGCGCCTGGCCGTGGTGACGATCCAGGCCTGCAGTCGCTGGGGATCCGCGATCCGCGGCAGGTGTTCCACGAGTCGGGTGAAGACAGTCTGGAACACGTCCGCGGCGGCGTGCTCATCCAGCCCGGCCCGGCGCACGATCGCGTAGACCAGCCGCTGGTAGCGCCGGACCAGCGCCTCCCACGCCGCAGCTTCACTGCGCCGGCAGCGCGCGACGAGCGCCGAGTCGTCTTCGTCGGCGAGCGCGTTCAATAGTCGACCGCCCGCGGCGGACCGGCGCTGATGGTGCCGGCCAACGCGTCGAGGTGGGCCTTCAGGCGCTCGAGCTTCAGGTCGCGCGCGCTGCTTTCGTCCCACAGGTTGTCGAACTCGCCCGGGTCGTCCTGCAGGTCGTAGAGCTCGCCGATCCGGTGGCCGTGATAGACGACGCTCTTGTAGCGGCCGTCGAACACCATCGAGCCGTGGGTGTGATCGGCGTGCTTCGGTCCGCCGATCGAATCGTGGAACTCGGTGACCACGCAGGGCTTGTGCCGGTCCGCGTCCGCCCGGCCTTCCAGCAGCGACACGAGCGAGCGCCCCTGCATCGACTCCGGCACCGGCAGCCCCGCCGCTTCGAGCAGCGTCGGCGCGACGTCGACCGCTTCGACCAGCGCCTCGCTGCGCACGCCCTTCGCGTAGCGCTCCGGCCACGAGAAAAATCAGCGGGATATGCACCAGGCCTTCGAAAAAGCGGCAGCCCTTGAGGATCAGCCCGTGGTCGCCCAGCAGTTCGCCGTGGTCGCTCATGTAGACGATGATGGTGTTGTCGAGCTGGCTGGTGTCCTTCAGCAGCGTCGACGATGCGTTTCAACTGGTCGTCGATCAGCATGATCATCGCGTAGTAGTTCGCCTTGACCTCCAGCGCGTCGTACTGGTTCGGCGGCGCCGAGGCGACCAGGTCGTGCTCGCGCTCGACCACGGGCCCGACTTCCGCCGCAGGCGCGGATCGATCGCCACCTTGGTCTGCTGGTCGATCCCGAGAAACAGCTTCTGGTGTTCGATGTCGGAATCGCGGAACAGCGGCATCGGCAGCTTCGCCGGATCCAGCTTCGCCAGGTACTCGGGCGGCGCGTCGAACGGTGCGTGCGGATCGAACGGATTGAGCGACAGCAGCCACGGCGTGTCGCGCTTTTCGTTGATGAAGCGGATCGCCATTTCGCTGACCCACGTCGTCTGGTGGTACTCCGCCGCGACGCCGGGGCCGCAGAAGTGGTTGTGCGGCGCGTAGAGCTCGACCGGGTCGACGTGCTTCTCGTTACGCAGCCACGTCTCGTAGTCGTGGCCGCGCGTGAAGTCGGGATGCGGATGATGGCTCCACAGGAACGACCGGTAGCCGTCGTCGGGGCGCTCTCGTAATACTTCGCCGCGGTCAGGTGCAGCTTGCCGACCAGCCCGCAGTCATAGCCGGCGTCGGCAAAGATTCGCGTCACCAGCTTCTCGTGCGCCGGAAAATACGCGTTGCCGTTGCGATACACGTGGTGCGAGGCCGGATAGCGCCCGGTGAGGAAACTCGCCCGCGCCGGCGTGCAGATCTGGCTTTGCGAATATGCGCGGTCGAAGGCGACGCCGTTGGCGCACAGCCAGTCCAGCGTCGGCGTCTCGATGTGCGGCTGCCCCACCGCGCGGATCGTGTCCCAGCGCTGCTGATCGGTGCAATACCAGAGGATGTTGGGTTGTCGTGTCATGGCCTATTCGAACTTGACGCCGGCTTCCTTGACGATCCGGGCGACCTTCTCGGTCTCGGTGCGGATCAGGTCGCCCAGTTGCTGGGGCGTGCCGCTTTGCGCCGCCAGTCCCAGCGTGGAGAGGCGCTCGCGGATTTCCGGCAGCGCGGCGATCTGCGTGAACTCCTCGTTCAGGCGCGCCACGGCCTCGGGCGGCGTGCCGGCGGGCGCGAGGAAGCCCCACCAGTTGGTGAAATTGAAGCCCGGCACCGATCGCCGATGCCCGGCACGTCCGGCAGCGCCGGCAGCCGCGGGCCGGTGACGGCCAGCGCCTTGAGCTTGCCGCCCTTCAACTGGCCGAACGCCGAGCCGTCGACCAGGACGTCGACGCGGCCGCCGATCGTGTCGACGATGGCCGGCGCGCCGCCCTTGTAGGGGACGTGGACGATGTCGATCTTCGCCATCGAGCGCAGCATCTCGAACGCCAGGTGGCCGGGGCCGCCCGCGCCGCCGGTGGCGTACGTCAGCTTGCCCGGGTTCGCGCGCGCCCGCGCCAGGAACTCAGGGAACGTGTTGACCGGAAAGTCCGGATTGGCGGTGACCACGATCGAGACCGACGTCACCAGCGAGATCGGCGCGAAATCCTTCATGGGACTGTATTGCAGGTTCGGGTCGGCGAACGAAGCGATGACCAGCGTGCCAAGATCGCCGATGACCAGCGTGTAGCCGTCGGCCGGCGACTTGGCGGCCACGCCGGCGCCGATGCGGCCCGCCGCGCCGCCACGGTTGTCGTAGACGATCGGCTGTCCCAGCCGCTCAGAGAGCTTCGCGCCGAAAATCCGCGCGACGATGTCGGTGTTGCCGCCGGGCGGGTACGGCACGATCAGCTTGATCGGCTTTGATGGATACGCCTGCGCGGCCGCCAGCGGGGTCCATGCGCACACGACGAGGGCGAGCAACCAGACTAGCGTCTTGTTCATTGCTTTCTCCTGGTTCAATGATCGGTCATCGCGGAGCGCAGCTGCGCCACCGCGTCCACTACGGCAGCGTCGCCGACATCGACCACGACGCGCGCGATCTTGCCGGTGAAGCGGAACGGCGCGCGGTAATGATCGGTGACCGGCAGCCCGCTGTCGTAGCCGCAGCACAGGCCTTCGCCCGAGGTCTCGATCACGGCCGGCACGGTGTGCGGAATCTCCCCCTCGCCGATCAGCCGGCCGCCCAGGTAGAGCGCGCGCGGTGCCCTGGTGGTGCCGGCCGGTCCGGGTGAAGCGGAACTGCAGCGTCGCCTTGCCCCGGCCTGATCTCTTCGGTCGAGCTGACCCGGTACTCGGCCAGCCCGAGGTAGTTGTGCACGTAGTGCAGGCGCCGGTCCTTCATGTACAGCGCATAGCCGGCGAACCAGCTGCCGTGCGCGAGCAGCACGCCTTCCGCCGCCGGCGGCGGGGATCTCGACTTCTGCGGTGATCGCGTGCGAGCGGTTCTTCAGGTTCACCGCGGTGTATTCGAACAGCGGCGCGCCGTTGGGATAGTAGACGTAGCGGCTCTGGTCGCTGCCGGCGATGGGCTTGCGCTCCGACATCCGCGTCTGCATCCGCGAATCCAGCGGCAGCACGTTGTACTTGCCGGCCTCGACCCACCAGCGCTCGATCAGCTCGGCGAGCTTGTCCGGATGCGTCGCGCCAGGTCCTCGCATTCGGAGAAATCCTCGGCCACGTGATAGAGCTCCCAGCGCTGCTGCGCGAGGAGGGCCTCGGTCAGCGGCCCTCCCTGCGGCTGCTCGACGACCGCCTTCCAGCCGTCGGCCCACAGCGCGCGCGAGCCGATCATCTCGTAATACTGGACGTGCTTGTTCGTCGGCGTGGCGCCGTCGGCGAAGGTGTGCGCGAAGCTCACGCCTTCCAGCGGCCGCTGCGCGACGCCGTTGAGCAGTTGCGGCGGCTGGAGCGCGAGCGCATCGAGGATCGTCGGCGCCAGGTCGACCACGTGCACGTACTGTCCGCGCACCTCGCCGCGCGCGGCAATGCCTTTGGGCCAGTGGACGATCAGCGGATCGCTCATCCCGCCCTGGTGCAGGTAGCGCTTCCAGCGCCGCAGCGGCGTGTTGCCCGGCCCAGGCCCAGCCCCACGAGTAGTTCGGGTACGACTGGACGCTGCCCCATTCGTCGAGGTGCTCGAGGTTCTGCTCGATGCTCGGCTCGACGCGGTTGGGAAACTGGCAATTCGTTGAACGAGCCGTGCTCGCCGCCTTCGGCGCTGGCGCCGTTGTCCGAGGCCAGCACGACGATCGTGTTGTCGAGCTCGCCCAGCGTCGCCAGGAAATCGATGACGCGCCCGATGTGATGGTCGGTCTGCTCCAGGAATCCGGCGAAGACCTCCATCTGCCGCGCGTACAGGCGGCGCGCGTCGGCGGACAGCGAATCCCACTCTTTGACCCACGGCGGCGCGGCGAGAGCTTGTTCCCGGCGGCATGATGCCCGTCGCCACCTGGCGCGCGAAGACCGTTTCGCGCCAGCGGTCCCAGCCCAGGTCGAACTGGCCGCGGTAGCGCTCGCTCCACTCCGGCTCGACGTGGTGCGGCGCGTGGCCGGCGCCCAGGCAGTAGTACATGAAGAACGGCTTGTCCGGCGCGATGCCGCGCAGGTCGGTCAGGTACTCCATCGCGTGGTCGGCGAGATCCGCGTTCAGGTGGTAGCCGTCCTCCGGGCGTGCGCGGCGGCTCGACGTAGTGGTTGTCGTGCACCAGCGTGGGCACCCACTGGTTGGTCTTGCCGGCGATGAAGCCGTAGAAGCGCTCGAACCCGCGCGACAGCGGCCAGCGCGCCTTCGACGCGCCGGACGCGTATTCGCTGGCCAGGGTCAGGTGCCACTTCCCGATGGCGAAGGTGGCGTAGCCCTGCTGCAGCAGGATCTCGGAGAGGAAGCCGTTTTCGCGCGGCACCATGCCGTTGTAGCCCGGAAAGCCGGTGGCCATTTCCTGGATGATGCCCACGCCGTTGGAGTGGTGGTTGCGGCCGGTCAGCAGGCAGGCGCGTGTCGGCGAGCAGATGGCGGTCGTGTGGAAATCGCGGTAACGCAGCCCGCCCGCTGCCAGCCGGTCCATGTTCGGGGTGCGGATGTCGGAGCCGTAGCAGCCGAGTTGCGCGAAGCCGACGTCGTCGAGCAGCAGCACCAGCACGTTGGGCGCGCCGGGCTTCGCCTTCGGCGGCACCGGCCACGCGGCCTCCGATTCGCCGGCCGTGCGCCCGATGATGCCGGTGAACGGCGTGCCTTCCGGATACGTCTTGAGTTCCTTCAACCGTTGCTCCCGGGGTTAATTGTGCGTGATGCGGAACGAGTTGGTGCGGATCCGCGAGATGGGTGTCGCTGCGCTCGACCCATCCTACGGTCGCAATTCGGGGCAGTTGTGCTGCGCTATTCGATCTTGACGTTGGCCGCCTTTACGGCCACCGACCAGCGCGCGTGCTCGCGGTCGAGGAAACGGCCGAACTCTTCCGGCGTGGCGGTCGCGGCTTCGGCGCCCTGCGCGGCGAGGCGCTCCTTGACTTCCGGCGTGGCCAGGATCGCGCCGATCTCGGTGGCGAGCCTGGCGACGATGTCGCGCGGCGTCGCGGCCGGCGCGACCACGCCGAACCAGGCCAGCGCCTCGTAGTCGGGATAGCCGCTCTCGATCACCGTCGGCACTTCGGGCCAGTACGACAGGCGGCCCGGCGAGGTCGCGGCCAGCACGCGCAACTTGCCGCTCTTGACGTGCTGCATCACTTCCAGCGGGCTGGCGAACATGAACGAGATCTGTCCGCCGACCAGGTCGATGACCGCCGGCCCGCCGCCCTTGTAGGGATGTGCACGGCATCGAGGCCCGCGCGCTGCTTGAACATCTCGGTCGCGACATGCGGCAGGCTGCCGTTGCCGGGTGAGCCGTAGTTCAGCTTGCCCGGCTGCGCCTTCATCAGCGCGACGAACTCCGCGAAGTTCTTCGCCGGCACGCTCGCGTTGACCGTCACCACCATCGGGTTGGTCACCAGCAGCGTCACCGGCGTGAAGTCCTTGCGCGAGTCGTAGGGCAGCTTCGGATAAGCGTACTGGGTGATCACGAACGGCGCCGGGGCGAGCAGGATGGTGTAGCCGTCGGGCGCCGACTTGGCGACGTAATCGGCGCCGATGGTCGTCGCGGCGCCCGCCTTGTTCTCGACCACGACCGGCTGGCCCAGCCGCCCGGCCAGCTTCTCGGCGATGGTGCGCGCGACGATATCGGACTGGCCGCCGGGCGCGAAGGGGACGATGAAGTGGATGGGCTTGGCAGGCCAGGACTGGGCGAGCGCAAGCTGGCCGAGGCAGGCAAGCGCAGCGGCGGCAGCGAGCAGCCGGACAGTTTTCATGACGTGATCCTCCAGAAGTTTGCCTTTGTTTGACGCGCCCCGCAGTATCCCCGAGTGCCTTGCGCCGGTCAAATGGAAGCTAACGACTGCAAGGTGCAGACGTGGCTGGAGGAAACACGGTCCGTCCCCTATAATGGGCGCTCGCATTTCAGGAGCAAATCCCCATGACTGCCAAGCCATCGCCGCGCGGTGTTTTCGTCCCCGCCTGCACGCCTTTTCAGGCCGACCTGTCCGTCGACAGCAAGCTCTTCGTCGCGCACTGCAAGTGGCTCCTCAATGAAGGCGCCAACGGGCTTGCGGTGTTCGGTACGACCAGCGAAGCGAATTCGCTGTCCGCCGGCGAGCGCACCGAAGCGCTCGAGCAGTTGATCGCCGCCGGAATCAGCCCCGCGTTGCTGATGCCAGGCACCGGCTGCTGCGCGTTGCCCGATACCGTGGCGTTGACGCGGCACGCGGTCGGGCAGGGCTGCATGGGCGTGCTGCTGCTGCCGCCGTTCTACTACAAGGGCGTCAGCGACGACGGGCTCTACGCGGGCATTGCCGAGCTGATCCAGCGCGTCGGCGACCGGCGGCTGCGCGTGTACCTGTATCACATCCCGCCGATGGCCAGCGTCGGTTTTTCGCTGGCGTTGATCGCGCGCCTGCTCAAGGACTTTCCGGGAACCGTCGTCGGGGTCAAGGACAGTTCCGGCGACTGGAAGAACACCGCGGCGATGCTGCGGGAGTTTCCCGGATTCGAGGTCTTTCCCGGCAGCGAGACCTTCCTGCTCGACGGCCTGCGCAACGGCGGCACGGGTTGCATCTCGGCGACCGCGAACATCAACGTCGGGGCGATGCGGGAACTGATCGACAACTGGACCGGACCGGACGCCGATGCGAAGCAGCAGCGGCTCACCGCGTTGCGCGCGGCGGTGCAGAGGTATCCGCTGGTGCCGGCCAACAAGGCGATCCTGGCGCGGTTGCAGGGCGCCGCCGGCTGGAACGTCGTGCGCCCGCCGCTGACTGCCCTGACGCGCGAGGCGCAAGACCAGTTGTTCGGCGCCGTCGAGGCACTTGGTTTCGAATTGGACGCGACGGCTGCGACGGCATGAGCAGCGGCATCCGTCGCGGGCTCACCAGCTACGGCGACGACGCGTTCTCGCTGTTCCTGCGCAAGGCCTTCATCAAGGCGATGGGTTATTCGGACGACGCGCTGGCGCGTCCGATCGTCGGCATCACCAACACCTACAGCGACTTCAATCCCTGCCATGCGACCGTGCCGCAGCTCATCGCCGCGGTGAAGCGCGGCGTGATGCTGGCGGGCGGCCTGCCCATGGAGTTCCCGACGATCTCGATCCACGAGTCGTTCGCGTATCCGACCAGCATGTATCAGCGCAACCTGATGGCGCTGGACACCGAGGAGATGATCCGCGCGCAGCCGGTCGATGCGGTGGTGCTGATCGGCGGCTGCGACAAGACGATACCCGCGCAGCTGATGGCGGCGGCGTCGGCGAACGTGCCGGCGATCGTCATCCCGACCGGGCCGATGCTCACGCGCACGCACCACGGCGAACGCCTGGGCGCGTGCACCGACTGTCGCCGCTTCTGGGCGCGCTTTCGCGCGGGCGACATCGACCAGCAGGAAATCGACGCGGTCAATTCGCGCCTCGCTCCGACCGCCGGCACGTGCATGGTGATGGGCACCGCGAGCACGATGGCCTGCATCACCGAAGTGCTGGGCATGAGCCTGCCCGATGCGGCGGCGATTCCCGCCGTGCATTCGGAGCGCTTCCGGCTGGCCGAGGCGACCGGGTCGACCGCGGTGGCGATGGTGAAGAACGAGGTGCGCCCCGACGCGATCATGAGCGCCAAGGCGTTCACCAACGCGCTGGTCGTGCTGCACGCGATCGGCGGCTCGACCAACGCGCTGATTCACCTGACGGCGATCGCCGCGCGGCGCGGCGTGCGGATCGATCTCGACGGGTTCGACGCGCTCGGGCGCAAGGTGCCGGTGCTGGTCGACCTGAAGCCGTCGGGCCAGCACTACATGGAGCATCTGCACGAGGCGGGCGGCCTGAACGCGGTGCTGCGCGAATTGCGGCCGTTGCTGCATCTCGACGTGCCGACGGTGTCGGGCAGGACGCTGGGCGAGAACATCGCCGCGGCCGAAGTCTTTCCGAAGCAGGATGTTGTGCGCCCGCTGGGCAACCCGATCTATCCCAGCGGCGGCATCGCGGTGCTGCGCGGCAACCTGGCGCCCGGCGGGGCGGTGATCAAGCATTCGTCGGCCACGCCCGCGTTGCTGCGGCACACCGGCCGCGCCGTCGTCTTCGACTCGCTGGCGGACCTCGCCGCGCGCGTCGATGCGCCGGACCTGGACGTGACGAAGGATGACGTGCTCGTCCTGCGCAACGCGGGCCCGAAAGGCGCACCGGGGATGCCCGAGGCGGGCTACCTGCCGATCCCCAAGAAACTGGGCGCGCAAGGCGTCAAGGACATGGTGCGCATTTCCGACGCGCGGATGAGCGGCACCGCGTTCGGCGCCATCGTCCTGCACGTCGTGCCCGAGGCGGCGATGGGCGGGCCGCTGGCGCTGGTGCAAACCGGCGACATGATCCGGCTCGACGTGCCCGCACGCGCACTGGAATTGCTGGTGGCGCCGGAGGAACTGGAACGGCGCCGCGCGCAGCTCGCGCCGCCGGTCGCGGGGGCGGACGTGTCGGGCTACCGCCGCCTCTATTTAGGACATGTGCTGCAGGCCGACGCCGGATGCGATTTCGACTTCATGACGCCGGCAAAGGTCGAAGAGGTCGCGCCGGTGGCTTGACTCACTTCCCTCTCCCTTAGGGAGAGTTCGCAGGATGGGTGGAGCGCAGCGATACCCATCATGGCAAGTCGAAGAGGAAAGACCGGGTGTCGCCGAGGCGGAATTTCCCGGCGTCAGATATTCCAACGTGCGTTTCCACCAGATGGGTATCGCTGCGCTCCACCCATCCTACGGTCGACTTCTCCCCGAGGGAGAAGGGAGATGATGGTTACTCCCCCGCCCGCGCCGTCTTGCCCGACAGATAGCTCAGCATGATCGCGCCCAGTGTCGCGCCGAGCGCCGTCATCGTCGACACGTCGCGCGAAAGTACGCTCAGGATCTGCCGCGCGACTTCCGGGTTGCTTTGCTGCACGTAGGTCGCCAGTTCGTAGATCTGCGTGGTGGTCACACGCGCGGCGTCGGAAAAGGACACCGACAATGCCGACCACCGCGCCTGCTGGACATACTTGGCGAACGCCCCGCCAGCGAGCACCGACAGCGCCAGCGGTCCGACCGAAGGCAGCAACCGGCTCAGCACGCGGGCGCGCAGTCCAACACCGGCCGCGGTGAATGCGCGCGCGACGATGGCGGGGACTATCGTTTCATTCCGCACCAGACTCTCGACCGATTCAGGATGCACCGCCTCGATCGGGGCGGACGAAAGAGGCAATGGGAGTTCATTCGGTGTTTCCATGGGCAATTCTCCTTGCATGAAGCGGATTGCAGAAGCTGCTGCCTGGAGTGTGGCAGTCGCATGTGACGCAACGGAGTCAACTGAAGCGAAGTCTGGTCATCAGGCACACGGACCCGGCGCGTGACCCAACTACCAACTTAGCGACCGGGCGATCCGGCAGAAGTTCCTGCACGACCAAGGTGCAGGCGCAGGGACGGGGGATGTGTCGGGCGCCGGCGACGCTGTCGGCCTGGCGAGGGCTATACTTGTGGACGGCCGTGAACGCCGCGAAGTCGCTGCACGCATGAGTGCGGCTCGCGGCTCGCACGTCGGGGAGCCAACCAAGCCCAAGCATTACAAGGAAACCTTCCCCTCATGCGGATACTCAGCGCACCCGCGCAGCAGGTTCTAAAAAATCCGGCCGGCTTTGCGTGGTCCGTGCTGCGCGGCTTTCGCGCCAATCAGGGCATGCTGCTCGCGGGTGCCGTGGCTTACTACGCTCTGTTATCGATCGTGCCGTTGCTGATCCTGGCCGTGATCACGCTTTCCCACATCATCGATCAGCACGAACTGCTGCGCACCATCGGCCGCTACCTCGGCTGGCTGGTCCCTGGGCAGTCGAAGGCGATCGTCGGCGAACTCGCGGCCTTCCTGGAACATCGCGAGGTCGCGGGTTGGGTGCTGCTGGCGACGATGCTGTTCTTCAGCTCGCTCGCCTTCACCGTGCTCGAGAACGCGATGTCGGTGATTTTCGTGCATCGCGTCGCGATCCGGCGGCGGCGCTTCCTGGTCTCCGCGTTGCTGCCGTATCTCTACATCCTGTCCCTGGGCGTCGGCTTGTTGCTGGTGACGCTGGTCGCCGGCAGCCTGCAAACGATGGGGGGGGAGTCCGTCGAGTTGTTCGGGCGGGACTGGTCGCTGGGCGGTGTGTCGGGGGTGCTGCTGTACCTCCTGGGGGTGGCAGGCGAGATATTCGTGCTGACTTCGATCTACCTGGTGATGCCGGTCGGTCGTCCGCAGTGGCGGCACGCGTTGATCGGCGGCGTGACGGCCGCGCTGTTGTGGGAACTGACGCGCCACGTCCTGCTCTGGTATTTTTCCACCCTGTCGCAGGTGAGCATGGTCTACGGTTCGCTGACGACCGCGATCGTCGTGCTGCTCAGCCTCGAGGTTGCCGCCGCGCTGCTGCTGTTCGGCGCGCAGGTCATCTCGGAATACGAACGCATCGAGCGGGGCGATGCTGCCGCACCGCAACCTTTCCAGACACATTCGGTCGAATGACGGATCGATTGCCAGCGGCGCCGCCGGTCCGGGCGCCGCGCCACGGGAGCTGAACATGGCCTGGGTATCCGCCAATCGGGTTCGCGCCTCGCTCTGGGTCCTCCCGGCCCTGACGGCGGCGGCTGTTGTTCAGGCAGCCGACCACTACCTCGCGCAGGGCAGCGAACTGATCGACGTTCATTGCCGGGGGCAGCCAGCCGCCGGCGACGTGCGCCGCACGGCCCTGGCGCGGGAGCACGAACGGTTGCTGCGGGAGCACAGCCAAGCGCGGATCGAAGCCGACGAATGGGAGCGGCAACGGGCCGCCGGCCTCTGGGGCGACGACGGCACCAGCTACCTGGAGGCGCTGCAACGTTACCGGGACGGCTATCCCGATGCGGCGCTGGAGCGGCTGAGCGAGGACGCACTGCGGCGCGACGCCGCGCCGCCCCGGCAGGACTTCGAGGCCGCCGCGCGCGGCTGGCTGCTGCGGGGGAAGCTGCTGGCGCTGCGGCACGAATTCGCCGGCGCCGCCCGTGCCTACGGCGAGGCGGTGAGCGTCGCACCCGACCTGTTCGACGCTTGGTTCCAGCACGGCATTTTCCATCAGCAGCAGAACCGCCATCGCGAGGCGCGGCTGGGTTACGAACGCGCCCTTGCGCTGGCGCGCGCCGCGGGGGACGACGCGGCGATCGCCAGAATCCTCAACAACCTGGGCATGCTGCACGGCGACGAGAACCGTAGAGCGGAGGCGCGACAGGCGCACGAGGAGGCCCTGCGCCTGCGCCGCGCGCTGGCGCAGAAGGACCCCGGCGCCCACTTGCCGGAACTCGCGGCGACGCTCACGAACCTGGGGGTGCTCCATCGTGTCGAGAACCGGCAGGCCGAGTCGCTGCAGGCCTACGAGGAGGCGCTGCGCATTCGCCGCGCGCTGGCGCTGGTGAAGCGGGAAGCGTATCTGCCCGACGTCGCGATCACGCTGAACAACCTGGGAAACCTGCACCGGCAGTCGAACCGGCCGGCCGCCGCCCGAGAGGCGTATGAGGAAGCGTTGCGCATACGTCGCGAGCTGGCGCAGAAGGACCCCGATACCTATCTGCCGGACGCCGCGCTGACCCTCAACAACCTGGGTGCCCTGCACCGCCTCGAGAACCGCAATGGCGACGCGCGCCAGGCCTACGAGGAGGCGCTGGACACCTACCGGACGATGGCGCAGAAAAACCCGGACGCCTATCTGCCCTACATGGGCATGACCCTCAACAACCTCGGCGTGCTGCAGCGCGACGATAACGATCCGGCCGGCGCGCGCGGCCTACGAGGAAGCGCTGGGCATCTACCGCGGCCTCGCGCGGAAGAACGCCGACGTGTACCTGCCCAACGTGGCGATGACCCTCAACAACCTGGGCGTGCTGCACCAGGACGAGGACCGTCGGCACGATGCGCGAGAAGTCTACGAGGAAGCGCTGCGCATACGCCGCGCGCTTGCCGAAAGAACCCGGAAGTGTATTTGCCCGCCGTTGCCGCGACGCTCAACAACCTGGGCACGCTGCACCGCGACGGCAGGCAACAGGTAGAAGCGCGCGCCGCCTACGAAGAGGCCGTGCGCGCCTACCGCGTGCTGGCGCGGCGCAGCGAGGATGTGTACCTGCCCGACCTCGCCATCACGCTGAACAACCTCGGCATCCTCCACCGCGACGAAAACCGGCAGGCCGACGCGCGCCAGGCGTTCGAGGCGGCGCGCGAAATATTCGACCGCTTCGCCGTCGTCGCGCCCGCCGCCTACCAGGGGCTGCTGCGAACCGTGGAGAAAAACCTGGCGACGCTGGGGAAGTGACCTTCACGCGCCTGCAAACGATGGGCGCCGCCACCCTGCAGAAGTGCTGGCATGCTCTCGGCGCCGGCGGGACCAATGAAAACGGGTCGCGGACGCCATCCGCCAACCGTCTGTGATCTCTGGTGGCCAAGGGCGGAATTGAACCACCGACACAAGGATTTTCAGTCCTCTGCTCTACCAACTGAGCTACTTGGCCACAAGCGGCGGATTATAACAAACTCGGACGATCGGCCTCAACTGCTTTGCCGGCGGCGGTCGGCGGCACACTCCAGGCACTTTCCCTCGGACGCGCCGCACAAGAGGAGAAAGCAGTGACGCATCGGTTAGAATGTTGGCCTACCGCAGCACACTTCCCGAGGCCCCCATGTTCGGCCGCCTGATGCCCCAAGAGGGCCGCTTCTTCGACCTGTTCCTCCAGCATGCCGGGCACATCATCGGACGGCACCCGCGAACTGGTCGCGCTGATGTCGAACGTGGCCGATGGGCAGTCCCGGATCTACAACATCGAGTCCTGCGAAAAGCGCGGCGACAAGGTTGCGCGCGAAGTGATCGAACTGCTGCACAAGACCTTCATCACGCCGATCGACCGCGAGGATATCCACCAGTTGATCACGCGGATGGACGACATTCTCGACCTTACCGAGGACGTCGCGCAGTCCATTTACTTGTATGACCTGCGGACGATCACGCCGGAAGCGGTGCGCCTGGCCGAGATCTGAGTGACCTGCGGCGAGAAGGTGAGAGAAGCCGTGTCGCTGCTGCCCAACATGGACAATACGCCGAAGATCCGCGAGGTCTGCCGGGAAATCGACAAGCTGGAGTCGAGGCCGATCATGTGATGCGGGCGGCGATGGCGAAGCTGTTCCGCGACGAGCCCGACGTGCGGCAGGTGATCAAGCTCCGGGCGATCTACGAATTGCTGGAGACCGTCACAGATCGCCGCGAGGATGTCGC
>JADKEV010000065.1 GCA_016717855.1 Betaproteobacteria bacterium | reverse complement strand
CTGGCCGAACTGAGACCGCCAGGTTTCACCAAAACCACCCTGACAGCAAAAGTCGGCGCTGGCGGCACGGCGACTCATGCTGTCGTGGAATCGATGTCACGCCCTGAGTTGCTTTTCGCAGATCTTTGATCAACAAGTGCAGGTGGTACGGGTCGGTCCGGGCTTGGATCAAAATCGAAATGCTCATAGAAGCGCGGGCCTCGTCGTCCTTGGCATGAACAATGACCGCGCGGATACCGGCAATATCGGCAGCCTGAAGAGTTCTGGCAAGAGCATCGTGCAGCAGGGCCACGCCCTCCCTTTTCCCGTTTGGCCCGGTGTCGACAGCCAGCCTGGCGAGCAACATTACCGGGACAGGATGGCGGGCCAAACCTTTCACCATTCGCGCGGTGCCTGAGAATGGGCGTAACCGCACCGACTGCCAGGCTGTAATAGCCGACGACCGTTTTCGTCGGTTAGCGCCACATAGGTCTGTGCGCTACCGGCAGACTGGCTGTTGAGAGTGAAACGGGAAATGGAAACGATTGAGATCGTCGCACAGTCAAAATTCTCGACCACGTGGGTGCGATCAGCTTCTGAATGCTCCAACCGGCATTCCGTGCCACCATTACTTGCCCGTTTTCATCAGGCGGAAAGCCGGCCGGGCGCGCGGCGGCGTCCGCTATGCGGCCTGAAATGCCTGCCATTGGGCGTCATCGAGAATGAACAAGCGCCGGTCCGCCAGGGTCTCCGGCGGCAGACGTCAAGCCACTGTCTGGCAGAAATTCGCTGACTGTTTTGTCCTGGGCTCGAGCAGCCGCCCGGATCATCTCCTGGCGGCAGGCGGAACGCAAATCGACCCGTTGTGTCTTCGAGGAAGCGAGCGCATGGTGTCACCTCTGGGGATAGCGGAAGCACAGTATATCGTGTGTCCAATCGCCGTACAACGGTTTCGGATGGAGGCTGATGTCCAGTGGCTCTTTGTAGCCGAACTGAGCCAGCCACCAAAGACCGACGCCAGCCTTTCCGATTCCTGCATTCATCGCCGTCCGCCGGCGCCGACTTTCCGGTCACGCCGAAAACAACTCCATGAACTGGCTGCCGCAGCCAGCGGTGGCCGGGTCGTGTGGTAGCGCTCGTGCCAGCACTGGCGGATGTCGAAGGCGGGGATGTCCACCGGCAGCGGCAGCAACTTGACCGCGTCTCTTCGGCGAGATCTGGCTGCCGACGCTGTGCGGGACGATGGCGATCGGGATCGGAGGCGGCGACGGTGCTGGGCAGCACCAGGAGTTCTGTACCCGCAGCGCGATGCGGCTTTCCGGTGCGTGGGCGACCAGGGCGCGCTCGATGACGCCGTGGCCGGTGCCACCCGGCATGGCGATGGCATGGCTGGCGGCGGCGAACTGGCGCGCCGTGAGGCGCGCGCCTATGCTCGGGTGGTCGCGGCTGAGGATGCAGACGTAGCGGTCGCGGAACAGCCGCTGCTGGTAGAAGCCGGCCTCGGAAATCCGGCAGGTTGCCGATGGTCAGGTCCGCCGTGCGTTGCGCAGGGGCTCGCGCGCCTCGTCGGTGGACAAGGCGAGGTTGCGCAGGCGCACGTGCGGCGCGCTGCGGTTGAGGCGCGCAGCAGGCGCGGCAGGAAGTAGGCCTCGCCGAGGTCGGTGATGTGGATGGCGAAATCGCGTTGCGAGGTGGCGGCGTCGAATTCCTGGCGGCCGGCCAGCGAGGCGCCGATCGCTGCCAGCGCGGCGCGGATCGGGGCGGCGATGCTTTCCGCGTAAGGGGTAGGCGCCACGCCGTTGCCGAGGCGCACGAACAGTCGGTCGCCGGTGGCCTTGCGCAGGCGCGCCAGGGCGTTGCTTACCGCCGGCTGCGAGAGGTCGAGGCGGGCGGCGGCGCGGCTGATCGAGCCTTCGCCGAGCACCGCGTCGAACACCACCAGCAGGTTGAGGTCGAAGTCCTTGATATTCATGGCGTGAATTGATTGTATTCATGTCATTCACTATTCGCAATGCGAAATTTGTCCTAGAGTCCGCCCATCACAGACCGGGATCACCCGGCCAAGACGAGGAGGCAAACATGCTCGAAGGCTGCGTACCCTGGCCCGCCGACGTGGCGGCGCTACCGCCGCCAAGGCTGGTGGCAAGGCATCACGATTGCGCAACTGCTGGAGCGTACTGCCGCGCGGCTTCCGGACAAGACGGCGCTTGTCAGCGGCGATCTGCGCCTGAGTTACGCCGACCTGGTCGCCGGTTCGCGGCGCCTGGCCTGCGGCTTCCTCGATGCCGGCGTCGGGGCGCGGGATCCGTGGTGCTGCAACTTCCCAACGGCCCTGAATTCGTCTTCGCCTACTTCGCCCTGGCGCGGATCGGCGCGATCCCGGTGATGGCATTGCGCCCATCGCCGCAGTGAGTCCGTCACTTCTCACGGCTTCCGGCGCCTCACGCTTACGCCATCCCCGATCGCGTCGGCAGCTTGACTACCGCGCGATGGCGCGAAGTCGGGCCTGAGGCGCCGGCCCTGCGCCGTGTCTTCGTCGCCGGCGGGCCGGGCGCGGGCAGATCGACCTGCGCGCGCTGCTCGCCGCGCCGCCGCGGAGGCCGCCGTACGCGGCGCGGCTGGCCGGCCACGAGCCCGATCCGGGGAGGTCACCCTCATGCTGCTTTCCGGCGGCACGACCTCGCTTTCCAACTGATCCCGCGCACCCACGAGGATTACGTGCTGAATGCCCGCCTTCAGGCCGTGCCGGTGGCTTGACGAGGCTACGGTGTTCGCTGGCCATCCTGCCGCTGGGGCACAACTACAACCTGGCGTCGCCCGGCATGCTCGGCTGCTTCTACTGCGGCGGCACGGTGGTGCTGGCGCCCCGGGCGACGCGGCCGAGGTGTTCGCGCTGGTGCGGCGTGGGAAGGTCAGCGTGGTCGCCGCCGTGGTGCCGCTGATCTCCAACTGGCTGAATTCTCCGGTTCCCGACAACTACGATTTGTCTTTTCGGACAGGTATCCAGAACGGCGGCGCGCGCCTGGCGCCCGAGCTGCGCGGGCGGATGCGCGAGCGTTTGGCTGCCTGCCGCAGGAAATCCCTGGCACGGCGGAGGGCCTGATCAACATGGTACGGCGCCCGGACGACATGCTGCTCACCAGCTCCGGCGTGCCGGTGGGCGAGGACGACGAGATCAAGGCGAAAAAGGGACGACGACGGCGGGGCCGAGGTGCCCGATGGCGAGCCCGGCGAACTGGTGACGCGCGGGCCCTATACCATCCAGGGCTACTACAACGCACCGGAAAAGCAGGCCGAGGCCTTCACCTCCGACGGCTTCTACCGCATGGGCGACATCGGGCGGAAAGTCGGTCTTCACGTGTCCACCGAGGGCCGGCGCAAGGACTCGATCAATCGCGGCGGCGAGCGGATCAGCTGCGAGGAAGTCGAGAATCCTGATCATCGGCCATCCCAAGGTCAAGGCCGTGAAAATTGTCGCGATGCCCGATCCGGTGTTCGGCGAGAAGGCTCGCCTTCGTCATCGCCGGGGGTGGGACATGAGACCCTGGGCTTCGAGGAACTGATCGCCTTCCTGCGCGCAGAAGATCGCCAGCCTGCCGCCGGAGCGCCTGAAGTGGTCACTGAATTTCCTGAGCCCGGTGGGCAAGATCCTCAAGCGGGCAATTGCGCAGATGATCGCGCCAGATGGAACGCTTGTGCCGCGGGCGCCTGGGCATGAAGATTCGCATCATCGGCGGCGGCCCGGCGGGCCTCATTTCGCGGCCCTGATGAAGCGCGAAGATGCCCTCGCACGACATCGTGGTGTACGAGCGCGGCCCGCGCGCCGCCACCTGGGGTTTGGCGTGGTCTTCTCCGACCGCGCGTGGAATTCTCGCGCGGATGATGAGGCCGCTGTACCAGCCTGCTCACCCCGCGACTGGAGAACTGGCCCGACCTCACCATCAGGCACGCAGCGACGTGGGATTCCGATTGCCGGCAACGGCTTCGCGTCCATCGGCCGCCTCGAACTGTTGGGCCTGCTTTACGCCTAGCCGATCGCTGGGCGTCATGATCGAACCGGTCGCAAGGGAGATCACCGCGTTTGACGAGTGGCGCGGCCGGGCGCGGACCTCATCGTCGCCGCCAACGGTGCGTTCTCCTGGTTTGCGCAACCAACGAGGCCCGCTTCGGCACGACGGTCGACTGCGCAGCAACCGCTTCATCTGGTTCCGTGCACCAGCAAAGGCCTCAGACAGCCCGTGCTGCCGACCTTTCGCAGAATGGAGCACGGCGTCTTCTGCGCCCACCACTACGCCATACCCCGGGCGCCGAGCACTTTCCTGGTCGAGGTCAATGAGGCCACCTGGCGCCGCGCCGGCTTCGCCGGCATGAGCGAGGCGGACACCATCCGCCATTGCCAGCGGGTGTTTGCCAAGCCGACCTCCAGGGGCCCCCCGATCCTTTCCAACTAACTCCTACTGGCGGCAGTTCCCGGCGGTCACCAACCGCCAGTGGAGCTTTGACAACGTGGTGCTGCTGGGCGATGCACTGCGAACGGCGCATTTTTCGATCGGCTCCGGGCAACGCTGCTCGCCATGGAGGATTCCGTGGCGCTGTGGAAGGCCCTGTCCGCGAACCGGGCAGCCGTGCCGGAGGCCCTATCGTTTTACCAGCAACGCCGCTCGCCGCCGAGAAAAAGATCTTGGACGCGTGTTATCGCCAGCCTCCGCTGGTACGGGCGATGGACCACCGTGCGTGAACTCAGCCCAGTGGATTTCCGCCTGCAGCTACAGACGCGCACCGCCGCGTCGAATTACGTGAGATGACGCGCCGTGCCCCCGGCTGGCGATGGCATGGGAGCACAGCCATCCCGGAAATCTTTGGGGCGTCGTATTGACGCGCTCTGTTTTTGAGCCAGTTCGATGGTGCATCCACTAAGATACCCATCGCCAGCCAAGTCCGGGCCACAAGGAGGAGTTAAGCCGTGACAACAATCGCCGTGAAACGACCGGGGAAGCGTATCAAGGATTTGTTCAAGCCGGGGTAAGGTCGGCAAGTTCGAGGTCAAGAACCGTATCGTTACGGCGCCTGCTGCGTTCCACCAACGGTCGCGACGGCACCATCACCCTGCGCGAGCTGGCGCGGGTGCGCGTCATCGTCGGCACCGGCTGCGGCCTGATCACCAACCAGGGGCGCTTCCATCCTGACCCCGGGCGAGGGCAAGGCCTCCTACCGCCCCTGGCAGATCCACGACGACAAGTTCCTGCCGCAGTTCGAGATGACCGCGCGCTACATCCACGATGGCGCCATGGCCATGCAGCAGATCCTGCACGCCGGCCGCTACGGCGGCATCGACCTCGGCTCCAGCATCCAGCCTTCCGTGGTGCCCTAGACCCTGCCGCATTTTCGCCCGCCGCGCGAGATGACCAAGGAGCAGATCGCGGTCACGGTCAAGCGGGTCGCCGATGCCGCCAAGCGCGCCATCCCGCCGGCTTCGATGCCACCGAACTCACCAGTTTCATGGGGTATCTCTTGGCCAATCTCAACTTCCGCGCTTCACCAACCAGCAGCCCACGGAGTACGGTGGCTCGGTGTAGAACCGCGGCCGCTTCATGCGCGAGCTGATCGACGC
>JADKEV010000064.1 GCA_016717855.1 Betaproteobacteria bacterium | reverse complement strand
CGTGGTCGCCGCGCTGTGTGGGAGCGCTGGCCGCGCAACCGCCAGCGCATCGGCTTCGTGATCACGCACGCCTCGATGCTCATCATCCTCGCCGGCGCACTGGTCACGTGGAGTCCGCGGTGCAGGGACAGCTGCCGCTGGGGAGGGCGAGAAGCGCCCGAGTTCTTGCAGGAGGTGGCCGGAGGCCATCAGGCTCACCAGGAGCGATGCCGTTCAGGGTGCGCCTGAACGCGTTCGAGATCGACCCTATCCCGGGCACGCAGCGCCCGGCGATGTTCCGCAGCCGGGTCGTGGTCGACGCGGCCGGCCGCGAGCAGCCCGGGGTGATCGAGATGAACCGGCCGACGCGCGCGGCGGCTGGCACCTTCTTCCAGTCGAGCTACCAGATCCGAGGGCGGCGCGAGATGTCGGTCCTCGCGGTGTCGCAGCGATCCGGGCAGGACGTCGTGTTCTTCGGCTACTACCTGCTGGTCCTCGGCATGATCGTGGTGTTGGTCACCCGCCTCTTGCAGCACCGCGAGACGACGCCTGAGGCCGCGCGGGCGCCGCGCCAGGCGCCAGGCATGGCGGTCGCGCCGCCGCGACGGCGCTCGCGGCGCTCGCCGGCCGCGCGCCGTCGCTGGCGGCCCGAGCTGCCGCCGGAGGCGCGCGATCCAGGCGCTCGCCGCCATGCCGGTGCAGTTCGACGGTCGCACGATGCCGTTCGACACCCAGGCGCGCAACGCCGTCTGGACGGTCACCCGGATGCGTTCCTGGCCCGGCGTCCCGCCGGTCGCCATGGTCGCCGGCTGGGTGATCGATCCGCAGGGCTGGCAGAACGAGCCGATCATCCGGCTGCGACGCGACGTCGCCGCGGTCGCGGGCCTGCCCGCCGGGCCCGCCTTACGCCTGCTCCGCGACCTGGTCTCGGAACCGGCGCTGATGGAGGCGGTGGGCGCCGCCGAGGAGCGCAGCCTCCGAGGAGAAGCCGGCGCCCGGACGAGCATCTGCTCAAGCTCGTCCGGACCGCCTCGCCATGCTGCACGGCTTCCTGCGCGGCGAGATGCTGCGCATCGAGCCGGGCGCCAGCGCGCGACGCCTGGGAGCCGCCGTCCGGCCGCCCTCCGCCGCGGCGCTCCTCGCCGCCGCCGAGCAGATCCGCGGCCGCGCCCCGGCGCACTATCCGACCCGCGAGGCCATCGCCCGCGAGCTCCGCTACACCCGCGTGCACTCCTCCCAGCTCGCCTGGTGGCTGCTCGTCCCGGCGGCGCTTGCCGCCGGCTTCACGCTCACCCGTGACCGCAAACTGCTCCTGTGGATCGCGCGTGTCGGCATCCTCGGCGGTTTCGCGGTGATGACCTGGGGGATCGCCCAGCGCTGGCTGGTGGCGGGGCGCATCCCGGCCTCGAACATGTACGAGTCGATGCTCTTCCTCGCCTGGGGCGTCGGGCTCTTCGCGGTGATCTCGCTGCTCCTCGGCAACCGCATCCTGATCTTCAACTCGGCGGCGATGTCGGCGCTCGCCATGGTGCTGGTCGATCGCCTGCCGATGGATCCGTTCATCCACCCGATGCAGCCGGTGCTCTCGGGTACGCCGTGGCTCGCGATCCACGTGCCGATCATCATGGTGAGCTACGCCACGCTCGCGATCGTGACGCTCTTCGCCCACGTCGTGGTCGCGGTGGAGATCTTCGCCCCCCAGCGCCGCGAGATGGCGCACCGCTGGAGCCAGCTCGCCTACTGGTACATCCACGTCGGCTCGATCCTGCTCATCGCCGGCATCCTGACCGGCTCGATCTGGGCCGCCTCGTCGTGGGGTCGCTACTGGGGCTGGGATCCGAAGGAGGTCTGGTCGCTGGTGGCGTTCCTCGCCTACATGGCGATCCTGCACGCCCGCTTCGACAAGCAGATCGAGGACTTCGGCGTCGCCGTCGGCTCGATCGCCGCCTTCTGGATGATCCTGATGACCTACCTCGGGGTGAACTACGTGCTCGCCGCCGGGCTCCACTCCTACGGCTTCGGCAGCTCGAACCTGGTGACCGTCATGGCGGTCATCGCGCTGGCCGAGACCGCGTTCATCTTCGCCGTCGCGTGGCCAAGGCGAAGGGCGGACGCCGCGGCGTACGCGGCGCAGGCGCCGACGCGAGGCGTAGGTAGGGCAGCCGCGCGTGCGCGCGACTTCCGAAGACGACGACAGGCAAAACGCCCCGGCAGGGAGAACTGCCGGGGCGTTTATGCGGGGGCGGCGGGCGAGCAACGCGATCCACTCATTGCAGCGTCCCGGTGCCGGACCTAGGTCTTCCCGGGTCGGGAGATCTCGCACCTGACGCGCCGCTTGCCGGCGAGGCGGCGGCGCCCCGCGACGTGACGCGGGCCGAAGGCACGGCCTTCGGGACACAACGACCGTGGCGAGCCTGGACGCTGGCGTGTGACGCACGGAGTGCGTCCGTCGCTCCCGCGATTCGGACGTTCGCCGGGACGCCACGGGAGGGGAGCGCGTCATGAGCACCCTCGGAAGCCTGGCCCGCATTGCGTTGGTCGCGGCCGCGCTCGGGCCGACGCCGCCGTCGCAAGCAAGCGCCGCCGTCGACTGCCCCGATCCCGCGCCGATCGTGGCCGGCATCCAGCAGCTCGTTTCGGGCGGCGCTCCGGGGCCGCTGTTCGCGACCGCGCCCGGCGTGGTGGCGATCGTCTCCGGCGACGAGGACACGCCGGTGCCCAGCACGTTCCCTCCCACCGCGGCCGAGCGCGCGGCGCGCTGCTCGCGTTCGTCCAGGCGGGCGGGGGCGTGTTCCTGCAGGGCCTCGGCTGGGGCTGGGCCGCCTACCACCCGGGCATGGTTCTCGACGAGTACCCGATGAACCAGATCGGGGCGATGTTCGGCATCCGCTGGATCGAGGGCAGCATCGACGATCCGACGGGACCTCTTTCGACGGCGTCACGCGCTTTCACCACTTCTATCCCAGCCCTGCCGCCGCCCACGACCACGGCCGAAGCGCTCGAGATCGTGCGGTCCACGAACGCCGCGCACGTGTCCGACCTCGCCACGGCGCTGGAGTCCGACGCGGATATGCGCAGGCTCTACGTGCGTGCGCACCAGTTCCTGCCGGCAGCCGAGCGCGCGTTCGCGCTCGAGGCGCCGCAGCGTGTGGAGTTGTACACCGCGTTCCGCGAGGCGCTGGACGCGTCGGGCTCGTGGTTCCATCGCACCGCGCCGTTCGATCGCACGCTGTATCCCGCGATGGGCTGGCTGCGCGAGCGGGGCGCGCGCACGCTGGCGGACGCCGCGCCGCTCACGTCCGCGCGCACGGCCGAGATCGCCACGACGCTCGGGCTGTGGGGCGCCTACGCGCACCTGTGGACGGCGCATCACCTGCTCGTGCTGGACAACCTCGGGCTCGATGCGGCGCAGCTGGCCTACCTCGACTCGCTCATGGGCGCGATCCCGGCCGCGGTGCACGACCTGCGCTCGATCATGGTGCGGGACCTTCTCGGCAGCACCAGCCCCGCCGTGTCGCTCGACGGCGTCGGCGCGGGCAGCGTCAACGTGTTCCCCGCGCCCCATCGGTGCGGGTTCGGAAGACCAGTTCCTCGCGGACTCACCGGAGCCCGGCTGGGCCGACCTGTTCTGTGTCGTGACCGCGCACGAGGTCAACCACGTGGTGGACGCATGCCTCGCGAGCACGCGGCCGGAGTTCCGCGCGTTTCGCGACGGTGCATCGACCCGCGCGCGGGGTGGACCCGATGCACTACCTGCGCAGCATGGGCAACTGGGGCGGGTTCGTGGACTCGCCGCAGGAGTTCTTCGCCGGCACGTCAGGACAGTGGTTCACCGACAGCTGGCTCACGGTGCGGCTCGGTCTCGCGCGCGCTTTGCAGGCGGATGCCCGTGGCCGATCGACCAGGCATACCTGTTCGTGACCGCGTACTCGAACGGCGAGCCGTTCACGCGCTTCTACCACAACGACACGCAGGGACATTTCACGGTCGAGCGCGCGCCCGTGGGCCGCGATGGCCAGGGCCGCATCACCGACCTGTGGCACCAGGGCCACCACGTGCACTTCGAGCTGGGCGCGGACGGCCACGTGGCCGGCGTGACCGGCACGTCGGACGTTTCCGGAAGCGGCGCGTGTTGCCGCGCCGAGACTCGTGGTGTTTCCGAATCCGTCCGGCGGCGGCGTGTGGGTTCGCCTGACGGGCATGCCGCCCGCCGGTGCACGTGCTGC
>JADKEV010000063.1 GCA_016717855.1 Betaproteobacteria bacterium | reverse complement strand
AGCCAGGTGATGCCGATGGTCTTCTGCGCGTCGTTGCCGCCGTGGGCCAGACTGTAGGCCCCCCGGAGGCGAACAGTTGGCCATATCTAAACCAGTGGTTCACTTGTCCGGGTGTCTTGTGCCGGAATAGCCAGGCGACCAGAACCATCAGCAAGCCGCCGAGCATGAAACCGACGAACGGTGAGTTGAGGATGAAAAGCATATCTTCCGAAACCGCTCCAGATGACGGGGCGCGATGCCGCCCGCCTTGGCGACGGTGGCGCCGACCAGACCCCGACCAAGGCATGCGACGGTGACGAGGGTATGCCGTAGAACCAGGTGATGATGTTTCCAGGGCCAGGGCGCCGCAGAGGGCGCCGAAGATGACGTAATGATCGACGAAGCTGGGGTCGACCGTGCCCTTGCCGATGGTCGCGGCCACCTTCAGGTGGAATACCCAGAGCGCCGCGAAATTGAAGAACGAGGCGAAAAGGACGGCCTGTTTCGGGGTCAATACGCCAGTGGCGACGATGGACGAGATCGAGTTCGCGCCGTCGTGAAAACCGTTCATGAAGTCGAACGCCAGGGCAACGGCGATCAGCAGGCCAATATCCACAGGCTGATGGTCAAGCCTTCCATATCAGGCGTTCTCGATCAGGATACCTTCGATGGTCTTGGCGGCGTCTTCACAGTAGTTGAGCACGCTTTCCAATAGGAAGTAGAACTCTTTCAGTTTCATGGCCGCCCAGATGTCGCTCTCATTGGCGAATAGCCGGGTGATCGCCTTCTTGAATACCTTGTCTGCCTTCGTCTCGATGCTGTCGACTTCCTGGCAATAGACCAGGGCGTCCTTCTTGCGGTCCTTGGGAGAGCGCGATCACCGCCCGATTCAGACGCTGGCATGCATCGGCGCCGAGCGAGGCAAGTTCTCGCGCTTCGGGCGTGGCATCCTGATGTGATACATGCCCACGGCCGTGGCGACATCCCGTAAAAGCGTCGAGGATCTTGTCCAGCTCGACGGTCAGGGTATGGATGTCGTCGCGACTGATCGGGGTGATGAATGATTTGTGCAGCAAGGCGATCAGATCGGCCTTGATCTTGTCGCCGCTCAGCTCGTTCAGATCGACTTCCTTGATCAGCTCGCTGGTCTCGCCAAAATCGGTGCCGAGCGCGTTAACCAGTCGAAGCACGGCATTCGACGCAGCCATCACCCGGTCGGAGTGCGAGGCCAGCAGATCGTAGAACTCCCGGCGCTGAGGCATCATGCTGAACATCCAAGACCCTTCCAGATCGGCGAACATGGCATGCAGGAACTCACTCATTTGAGTCGCCCTGGGCCCATGTGCATAAACGGCAAGTATATTGCAGAATTGTTACAACGCTCCGGCAACTTGCGGGCTGGCCCTGCCCTGAGTGCTGAAAATATTGCGAAATCGTGCGCTGGTGTTTAACCTGCTCGGCGATCGTCTTAATCTGCCCGGAAAACAACCACCCGAACGGGGGAGACGCCGAATGCATGGATTGCCCTTGACCTTCCTGCGACGCGGCGCGTGACGGGATTTTCGCGTTGATACGGCTGCTGCTGGGCCTCGTCTGCGTCGTGCTGGCGTCGCGGGTGTGGGCGATCGCCGCGCCGGAACTGCCCAGTCAGGCCGAATGGCTGCACGCCATGCACGCGGGTCAGACGCTCAGCTTGCCGAGCAAAGTCATGCGTACCCGCATCCTGTTCACGAATGTCGCCTGGAGCCCGGACACCAACCCGGATGGCCACTGGGCGACGCCCGCCGAATTGCTCAGGAAGGGTGGCGATCTGCCTGATCTGGTCACGGCCTACTAAACTTCACTTTGCGCGGCATGGGCGTCCCGCCCGACGACATGCGCATGTTTTCGGCAGGATACGCACCTCGAGGAGCCGGTGCCGCATATCATGCTGGAGCTTCTGCGGACCCGGCAACACCACTTCCTTGTCGATCCGTTGCGCGACACGGCGATGACCGACGAGACCCCAGCGAGTTTCGCCCTACGCTCGCCCTCAACGATAGGCACCTGGCGCACTGGCGCGCTACCCGACATGTCGGTCTGGTCGAGTTCGGGCAACTTGATCCCGATAACGTGCCGCGCTGGCTCGGCGTGTGTTACAGCACCTGGCGCATGATGGGCTTGCTACGGCCGGTGGCGTCGCCCGTGAATTTCGCCGAGATCGAAACCGATCCGCCGCCGCCGGGACCGCGCGCGAAAAAGCCGAAGGCGAAGACAAGGTCAAAACCGAAGTCGAAGTCTGGCGTGGCGATCAGCGCCACGACGAACATCCGTTAGACGGGCTGGCTGCCCGGGCCGAAGTGGTCGTATCCCTTGGCCTGGATGTTGCGGGTGGCACCGTGTGCGTCGACCACGGTCAGACCGCCGGCATGGACGATTTCGCCGACCAGGCTGATGGGTATGGCTAGCGCGCGGGCGGCATCGAGTACCGCCTCGCGGCGTGTTCCGGGCGCCGTGAAACAAAGCTCGTAATCATCGCCGCCATTCAGGGCGCAGTCGACAATCAAGCCGGCGTGTCTGGCCAGTGCCGGCGTGCTGGGAATCCTTGCCAGTTCCAGGCGCGCGCCGACACCGGAACGCTCCAGGATGCAGGCCCGCGCCGCTCGGGTGGCGCAAGCCAGAGCCGCCCCCAGTTCTCCAGAGACCCAGATATCGTCGCCAACTTGCGCGGCATCGCGACGCAGTGCCTTCCCGGTTCGACCTCGCCGAGAATGGTGACGCTCAGGTTCAGCGGTCCGCGGTCGTGTCGCCGCCGATCAGCTCGACGCCGTGCGCTTCGGCCAGGTCGAGAAACCCCCGAGAGAATGCCGCCAGCCAGGCTTCGTCGGCCTCGGGAAGGGCCAGGGCCAGCAGCGCCCAGCGCGGCACGGCGCCCATCGCGGCCATGTCGGAGAGGGCCGGCGGCGAGCGCCTTGTGGCCGAGTGTTTCTGGATCGGCGCCGGCATGGAAGTGCCGGCCAGCAACCAGCATGTCGGCGGAAATCGCCAGTTGCCTGCCCGGTGTCGGCTCGATCAGCGCGGCGTCATCGCCTACGCCAAGCACGGCATGTCGGCTGGGGCGGGTGAAGAAACGGGCGATGAGATCGAATTCGGAGGGCATGCGCGTGCCCGGAGACGATTATCCGCGCCGTGCGGCGGCCTGCATCTCGACCGGGCGTGCCAGCTTGGCAACTTGTCGAGGACGCCGTTGATGTATTTGTGGCCATCGGTGCCGCCATATTTCTTGGCGAGCTCGACGGACTCGTTGATTGCCACCTTGTAGGGAACGTCCAGGCAGTGCGTCAGCTCGTAGGCGCCGACCAGCAGGGCGGCAGGCGCCGCCTATGGGCGACAGTTCGCTGACGGCGCGGTCCGAGTGCGGCGCGAGGCGGCATCGAGTTTTTCGCGTTCCTTCAGCAAGCCCTCCATCAAGGTATGGAAATACTCGGCATTGGCGGTGGCATAGTGGTCGGCCCTCTTCCGCCATGACGATCAGGCTGCCAGGATCGCCGCCGGCCATGAACCATTGGTACAGTGCCGCGCAGCGCAAGCTCGCGGGGAGGTGCGGCGGCTACCCGTGTCTTGCTCATAGGGCCTGCAACAGACGCGCCATTTCGATGGCGCAAAGCGCGGCGTCATTGCCCTTCTCGGACATACGCGCGGTCGCCTGGTGATCGGTGTTGGTCGTGAGCACGGCATTGGCGATGGGCACGCCGGTATCCAGTGCGACGCGCGTAATGCCGCTGGCCATCTCGTTGGAGACGATCTCGAAGTGGTAGGTATCGCCGCGCACCACCGCGCGCCCCAAGGCGATCAGCGCGTCGAATTTACCAGTCTCGGCCATTTCTTCAGCAGCAGAGGCAGTTCCAGCGCGCCCGGTACGGTGGTCAGGGTCATGTCCTGGGTCTTCACGCCGGCCTTGATCAACGCGCAGTGACGGCGGCGGACAGCAAGCCCTCGCAGATGTCGATGTTGAAGCGGCTCATGGCCATGCCGATGCGTAGCCCGGTACCGTCCAGGTTGGGTTCGATTTCGGCGATATTGTTGAAGCGTCCCATCAGTGTTCTCCTTGTTCCAGATAGCCGGTGACTTCAGGCCCGAAGCCGTCCATGGCGGGCATCTTGCGGGGCGTGGCGAGGAGTTTCATCTTGCCGACGCCAGGTCACGCAGGATTTGCGCACCCGTGCCGTGTTGCGCAGGTCGAATTTGCGTGCCGCCGGGACGCAGGCCCGCGGGCAGGGCGTTCCAGCCAGATCGTCGGCGGTTTCTGGACGATGCAGCAGGACGATGGCCCCGGCGCCAGCTTCGCGGCCTCGGCGAGAATTTTCAACGCCGCCGGCATGGAATAGGCATGGCCCGGGCCGCTGACATCGAGGACATCCATCAGCGACACCGGCTCGTGGACGCGCACCAGGTTTCCCGGTCGGCGCTGATCGTCCCGCAGGTGAGCGCCAGATGCGTTGCCCGGCTGATCTTGTCGCGGAACACCGCCAGGCGGAAGTTACCGTAGGGTGTGGCGATGTCGCGCTCCCTTCGCGCTCCACCAGGCGCTCGTTGGCGGCGCGGTAGTGGATCAGGTCGGCGATGGCGCCGATCTTGAGGCCGTGTTCCTGGCTGAACGCCATCAGGTCCGGCAGACGCGCCATGGTGCCGTCCTCCTTGAGGATCTCGCAGATCACCGAGGCGGGTTCCAGGCCGGCCATGCCCACCAGGTCGCAGCCGGCTTCCGTGTGTCCGGCCCGCACCAGCACGCCGCCGGGCTGGGCGCGCAGGGGAAAGATATGGCCGGGCTGAATGATGTCGTCTGGCAGGGCGCGCTTCGCCACGGCCGCCTGGATGGTGATCGCCCGGTCGGCGGCGGAAATGCCCGTCGTGACGCCGCTCGCCGCCTCGATGGAGACGGTGAAGGCGGTGCCGTGCGGCGTCTGGTTGTCGCTGACCATCTGCTTCAAGCCGAGTTGCCGGCAGCGGGCATCGGTGAGCGTCAGGCAGACCAGGCCACGGGCGTGCTTGACCATGAAGTTGATCGCCTCCGGCGTGACGTGCTCGGCGGCCATGACCAGGTCGCCTTCGTTCTCGCGATCTTCTTCGTCGACCAGGATGACCATGCGGCCAGCCTTCAGCTCCGCGACGATTTCGGTAATGGGGCGAGGCTCATGTCAGATCTTTGTCGTTCGCTTCATATGAAGCCATCAGACGGTCGGCGTAGCGCGCCAGCATGTCGGCTTCGAGTTTACCCGGGTGCCCGGCTTGAGGTCCTTGAGCATGGTCTGCTCAGAGTATGCGGGATCAGATTGATGGAAAATCGGCGCCGTCCACTCGATTCACGGTCAGAGACACGCCGTTCACGGCGATCGAGCCTTTCGGCGCCAGGTAGCGCGCCAGATGGCCCGGTGCGCGGATGTCCAGGCGCCAGCTCATGTCGTCGCCGCCGCTCGCCACCGGCGCGAAATGGATCACCTCGCCGACCCCGTCGACGTGCCCGGAGACCAGATGGCCGCCCAGGCCGGTCGGAGCGCAGACGCATCGCCTTTTCCATGTTGATGCGCTCGCCGGGCGCGAAGCCGATGGTGCAATTGAGAGGTTTCGCCCGAGACATCGACGCCGAAGCCGCCCGGCGTCAGTTCCACCACGGTCAGGCAGACGCCGTTGCAGGCGATCGAGTCCCGCCAGCTTGACGTCGCCCATGTCCAGGCCGGTCGCGGCGACGCTGACGCGCGCATCGCCGCCCCCTTGTTCTCGACGAGTGACTGATATGGCCGACCGCCTGGATGATGCCTGTAAACATGATGAGGATTCCGTGACCTTGAAAACGCGCCGTCAGATTCGACCGACGCGCAGGGAAAAGCGGCCATTGCATGTTTTTACGCGGTGTCCGGAGAACCCCAAAGCGGTTCCAAGGCGGCAGCGCACTGCCGGCAACGGGTCCTCTCCGCGCGTTTGCCGGTAGTTCTTTTACCGCCGACCAGGTGCCGAAATAGCCGATCAATTGGTCCAGGCTCCAGTCCGTCGTCATGGCGAATTCAGGGGGGATCGACGGTGGCGAAAGGAAATGCCAGGGTCGCGGTAGCCCGACTCCACCAGGACACGCTCCGGCGGCCAGAAACCGTCCAGCTCATCGTGGTGGAACCGGCCGACGACACGCGCCAGCGCCGGCTCCAGGCGCAGCTTTCGTAGCCCCACAGGGCGATCACGCCGCCCGGTTTCAGCACCCGGCGGACCTCGCCGCAAAAGGCATCGAGATCGAACCAGTGCGCCGCCTGGGCCACAGTCAGCGGATCGACGCTGGCCGCCGGCCGGCCCGCTCGCCTCGGCGGCGCCACCCGGTAGTCGACACCGGGATGCGCCTGGGCGTGCTCGATCTGCGCCGCGCTGGCGTCGCTGCCGATCACCCTCGCCGGAAACGCCCCGCCAGGCCACCGCCGCCTGGCCGCTGCCGGTGGCGCAGTCCCAAACCAGTCGTGCGCGGCGCACTGCGGCGAGCCAGTCGAACAGGGCCTCGGGTAGCGCGGCCGGTAATCGGCATAGCCCGCCGGGTTGGCGGAGAAGTGGTCCTTGAACCCGCTCATGCCGGCCGCAAGGTCGGCCGGATGTCGTCGCCGAGCTGGCGCGGGTTCCGTGAGTCTTGAAGCGCGGGCAGGCCGCCATGGCGCTGAGTTCAGGTACGTCGAACAGGCCCCGCGCCGGATTGCCCATGGCCACGGGCGCCAGGTAGGCGAGCCATTCGTCGACCAGACCGGCGCGAAGCAGGGCGCCGTTCAGGGTGGCGCCAGCTTCGGCGTGGATTTCGTTGTAGCCGCGCCGGGCGACTTCGGCGAGCAGCAGGGGCAGGTCGATGCGGCCCTTCGGGCCCGGCGCCATAAGCAGGACTTCGGCGCCGCTGGCCTCGATGGCGGCGCGCCGTTGCGGATCGATGCCGACCACCAGGGTGTTGGCGCCGAGGATGCGCGACCCGGGCGGCGTGTTCAAGCCACTGTCGACGATCACCCGGAGCGGCTGGCGCGGCGTGTTGAGCTCGCGCACGTTCATTTGCGGATCGTCGGCCCGCACCGTGCCCACTCCGGTCAGGATGGCGCAGGCGCGGGCGCGCCAGCGCTGCCCGTCGGCGCGCGCCGCCGGCCCGGTGATCCACTGCGAGGCGCCGTTGGCGCGAGCGCCGTCCGGCCATCCAGCGAGGAAGCCGTCTTCAGGCGCAACCAGGGGCGATGCCGGGTCATGCGGCTGATGAAACCGATATTCAGCTCGCACGCCTCGGCTTCGAGCAGGCCGACCTCGGCGCGGAGGCCGGCCAGCGTCAGCAGTTGCATGCCCTGGCCGGCGACCTGCGGGTTCGGGTCGGTCATGGCAGCGACGACCCGGGCGAGGCCGGCGTCGATCAGTGCTTCGGCGCAGGGCGGGGTACGCGACCGTGGTGGCTGCAAGGCTCAGGGTGACATAAGCAGTGGCGCCGCGCGCCCGGTCACCGGCGGCGCGCAGGGCGTGGACCTCGGCATGGGGCTCACCGGCACGGACGTGCCAGCCCTTCACCGACGATTTCGCCTTCGCCGGACGATTACGCAGCCGACACGTGGGTTAGGCGTCGTCGTCCAGAAGGCCGCAACCTGCCAGGCGCAGGGCGCGGGCCATGTGGGCATGGTCAGCGGCAAGGTGAACATGATTAGCGTGTAGTCCTGAACTGGGCGTCTCATCCGTGGATGCGCCGCCAATCCCCCAGCCCGCCTTTTGCAAAGGGGGCAAAATGGCTAGGGAGTCGAATGACAACCGGGACGCCTTCGTCCACTTCGCGGATTGCGTCGCGGAAGTCGTCGATGTCCTGGGGAAGCTGCGGTAAACCGGGGCAGAAGCGGATGTAGGCGACCTTGTCGGCTTCTTCAGGGCGTGCATGACCATGTCGCCGAGGTCGCCGCCGGGATTTCGCGTTCGCCCAGGTCAGCAGGCGCTGGCGAATGTTTCCGAGACGGCTTCGACCAGGGGCGCGGATACCGGACGCTTATGCAAGGCACGCTTGAAGCCTTCGCGCAGCTTGGTTTCGGAAAACTCCTCGCGCGTGCCGTTGCTCTTGACCACCTGGGGCAGGCGGACGTCGGCGGTTTCATAGGTCGTGAAACGCTTGTCGCAGCTCTGACAACGCCGGCGGCGGCGGATGGACAGGCCGTCTTCCGCCAGGCGGGTTTCGATCACCTGGGTGTCGAGCAGCGCAGAAGGGACACTTCATTTCAGTGACAAGGCGTAGCTCTCGGTCACGTTGTCACTCGTAACCATGTCACTTTCCATAAACGGGAAACGCCGCCGTGAGCTTGGCAACCTCGGCCTTGACCCGCTCGGTGACCTTTTCGTCGTTCCGGGGCATCGAGGATGTCGGCGACCAGGTGGGCCAGGCGCTCGGCCTGGATTTCGCAAGCCGCGCGTGGTCATGGCCGGGGTGCCGATGCGAATGCCGGAGGTGACCATGGGTTTCTGGGGATCGTTCGGGATGGCGTTCTTGTTGACCGTGATGTGGGCGCGGCCCAGGGCGGCTTCGGCTTCCTTGCCGGTGAGGTTCTTGGCTTGCAAATCGACCAGGAAGACATGCGACTCGGTGCGTCCGAGACGATGCGCAGGCCGC
>JADKEV010000062.1 GCA_016717855.1 Betaproteobacteria bacterium | reverse complement strand
CACCACGGAGCGATCGCTCGATCGATCCATCGGAGTGGGTGTCGCAGTCCGCCCGCTGCAAAGGCCACATCCGCCGATCGCGATCACGTCGATCCGGCCGGACGGGCGGGGGCCGCACGCGGCGGGAGCCCGCGGCTGGACAGGGATCTCGGCGACGTATGTGGGTGCGTACGTCGTCCGGGCCCAGATCGAGAACTACCTGGAAGGTCGGCGATCGGCGGGCCTCTCCGCCGATCCCTCCGGCTGGCGGGTGGCGCGCAGCGTCTTCGTGGCAGATGACGAGGCCACGGCGCACCGCTATGCGCATCGCGAGGACGGCGCGCACGGCTTCTACTTCCACGTGATGAGGAGCAAGCTCGCAAGGGCCGGCGCGCTCGACGTGATGCGCGACTTTCCCGGCCAGCCGGATTCCGAGCTCTCTACGAGGCGGTGCATCGAGCGTCTCGTAATCGCGGGAACCGCGGAGAGCGTCGCGGACCAGATCCTGACATTTCGAAACGAAGTCGGCGGATTCGGCACCCTGCTGTACACGGGCCACGACTGGGCCGATCCAGCGCTCGCCCGCCGCTCGATGGAACTCATGGCAAACGTGGTCTGGCCCCGGGTCAATCGGGCCGCGAATTGAACGACACTGGGGACTGGTGGAGCAATACGTTCTGATTGATGCGTGGCCCACGCCATAACGCCGATACGTACAGCCACTGCGTTAAGCGGGCGCGACTGGCGCCGACGGTACTGGTTCTTGAGCGGGACAAGGACCGCTGGCAGAGAGGGCGGCCTCCAAGATAGCTTGTCACAACGTGTCATCGCATGCCAAGTGCATCAGAGTCCGGGAAGGCCCTGAACTCAATCGTTTCGCTGCGGAGCACTACAACGCCACTGCATCGCAGCCGGAATGATGGGTTGAATGATGGTCAGCCGTATCGTCGCGTTGCGGCAACCGTAACCGTCATGCGACCTTCTTCACGGAGCAACCGCTCACTTAGCCCGGCGCGGGTCGACTGTCTCAATGACCCGACCATGAGCGCGCCGCCCCGAACGGCGCGCTATTCAGCGCCGACACCGGTGACGACCGAAGGCAGGATGCCCGCCAGGAGCAGCATCGCCTTGCCTACCTGGCTGGTCCGAGGAAGACCGAACGCTTCGATCAGGCCGATCACGATCGGTACGATCGTGGCGGCCCGCGCGATCACCGACAGGATCAGGAACGTCAGCGCGAAGGAGGTGGGGATGATGCCGAGCATCATGGCGTTGACTCGGGTCCCGACGAGACGCAGGATGAGGAAGACCACGCGCGTCTCGCGCCCCGTGCTCGTGATGGCTGCGGCCATTGCCAGGCCGGCGGCGACGAACAGCCAGCCGCTGTTGGAGAATTCGCTGAGCGCCATCGGAATGGCCTTGTCCGTGCCGACCGCCGCGCCCGTGAGTCCGGATGCCGGCGAGCCACCCAGGCTGACGATCAGCAGGAATTCAGCGCCACGGCACTCGCGCCGCAAAGGTATGGCTTCGGTGATCCACATGAACACCGTGAAAGCCATGACCGCGATGACTCGCTGGCCGACGAGAGACAAGCCCGCAGGGGTCGGCATCAGCATGGTCGCCGCCATCATTGCGAGGCCTGCCGCCACGAATACGAGATTGCGGGTCTCGCCGCTGCTCGGGATCGCATGAACTGTGAGGTCGGACATTGACTGTCTCCAGGTGCCGTTGGCCGGGGCGCTCTGGCGCCTCGTGTCGGGCGCGCGCTACGCGCTCGCCACAGCGAATTGCTTGCTGAGTTCCAGGCGTGCGTCTTTGCGCAGGCCGGCTTCGCGGTGGCGCCGCACTTGCACTTCAGTCGCCGGCACCAACTCGGGCACTGCCACCGGCCTGCCACCGTCGACCGCGACCATCGTGAAATAGCAGCTGTTGACATGACGTTGTTGACGCGTCCGGATGTCCTCGGCCAGCACCTTGATTCCGACTTCCATCGACGAACGACCGGTGTGATTGATCGACGCCAGAAACGTCACCAGTTCGCCGACATGGATCGGTTGCCTGAAGAGCACCTGGTCGACCGACAGGGTCACCACATAGCTGCCGGCGTACCGGCATGCGCAGGCATACGACACCTGATCGAGCAGCTTCAACAGCGTGCCGCCGTGCACGTTGCCGGAGAAGTTCGCCATGTCCGGCGTCATCAGCACCGTCATCTCGAGGTAGTGGTTGCCTTCCATGACCCTCTCGGTCAAGCTGGCTCAAACGCGCTCGAGCACAACGGCGATGCCCTGTCCGACGCCGATGCACATCGTCGCCAGTGCGTAGCGTCCGCCGGTCGCGTGGAGTTGGTTCACCGCCGTCGTCGCCAACCGCGCGCCTGACGCGCCGAGCGGATGGCCGAGGGCGATCGCGCCGCCGTTCGGGTTCACGCGCGGGTCGTCGTCGCGAAGGCCGAGGTCGCGCAGCACCGCGAGGCCCTGCGCGGCGAACGCCTCGTTCAGCTCGATCACGTCGAGTTGCGCGAGCGACAATCCCGTCAGCGCGAGCACCTTGCGGGTCGCGGGTGCGGGCCCCATGCCCATGATGCGCGGCGGCACGCCGGCGGTGGCCATGCCCACGACGCGGGCACGCGGCGTCAACCCGTGCGTCATCGCGGCAGCATCGCTGCAGAGCAGCAGCGCGCACGCGCCGTCGTTGACACCGGAGGCGTTGCCCGCGGTCACGGTCCCGTCAGGACGGACGATGCCCTTGAGCCTGGCGAGCGTCTCGAGGCTGGTGTCGCGCGGATGCTCGTCCTTCGCGACGATCGTTGGCACACCCTTCTTCTGCGGAATCGAGACCGGCACGATCTCGGCGTCGAAGAAGCCGCGCTTCTGCGCTGCCAGCGCCCGTTGCTGCGAAGCCAGCGCCATGCGGTCCTGCGCCTCGCGTTCGATCCTGAACTCGGTGGCCACGTTCTCGGCCGTCTCGGGCATGGAGTCCACGCCGTACTGCGCCTTCATCAGCCGGTTGACGAAGCGCCAGCCGATGGTGGTGTCCTCGATCCGGTTGGCGCGCGAGAAGGCGGTCTCGGCCTTGGGCGACACGAACGGCGCGCGCGACATGCTCTCGACGCCGCCCGCGATCATCAGCTCTGCATCGCCCGACCGGATCGCGCGAGCGGCGGTGCCGACTGCGTCGAGGCCGGACCCGCAGAGCCGGTTGACGGTCGAGCCCGGCACCTCGAGCGGCAGGCCCGCGAGCAGGGCCGCCATGCGCGCCACGTTCCGGTTGTCCTCGCCGGCCTGGTTGGCGCAGCCGAAGATCACGTCGTTGATGGCCTGCCAGTCGACGTTCAGGTTGCGGGCCATCAAGGCCGCCAGCGGAATCGCCCCGAGGTCGTCGGCGCGAACGCCCGAGAGTGCGCCGCCGTAACGGCCGAAGGGAGTGCGAATCGCGTCGCAAATGAAGGCGTGGCGTGTCATGGCAAGTCCGTGCTGGTGTCCAGGGTCCAGAGGCGGGCAAGCAGCGCGCGGGCTGCGGGTTCACCGATCGCCGGTGCGGATAGTTCGATCAACTTGTCGCCGAGTTCGGCGTCGGACAGCGGCAGCTCGGGGTCGCCCTTGCGGTCCGGCTGCAGATGGGTGAAGCGGCGGCCATCGGTGAGCTCCACGTCCACGCGTGCGGCACGTCGACCGGGGAATCCGGCGTCGATCTCCGGATCGACAGAAGTCGTGATCCGTGTCATCAACGCGCGCGTGGCGGGGTCGAAGAGCCGCGCCGGCTCGTAGGCGGCCATTCGAACGCTGCCGTGCACCAGTGCGGTCGCCACTACGTAGGCCACGCTGAATCGCGCCTCGGCGCCGTTGCGCGGGTCGACGTAGCAGGCGATGTCGAGCGCCGGCTTGTAAGTGGCCACATGCAGGCGCTCGATCTGTCCGTGCGTGAACCGGTTCAGGCGTTGCAGTTCCAGCGCCCCGTCGATGGCCTGAAACGTGTGGCCGCAGCCGACGTGGTTCTTGAAGGTCAGCCGCGCGATGTGGAAGTCGCGGCCGAGCGATGCACCGACCTCCGACCAGTCGGGCCCGGTACTCATGGCCTGCCCGATGCCGACATCGCCGTCGAGTACGTCCAGCGAACTGCGTACGCCGCGCGCTGCCAGCTGCGCCGCCAGAAGGCCTGCTTCGGCAGCCCGGCCCGCGTGCAGCGGCTTGGCCATGGTCTCGAGGCGGAACGCCTGCTGCAGACCGGCCGAGAAAGTGCCGACCAGCGCGAGCGCATTGGCGAACGCCGCCTCGTCCAGGCGCAACAGCGAACCGGCCGCGGCGGCGGCGCCGAACGCCCCCACGGTGCCGGTGTTGTGCCAATACTTGTAGTGCGCGCGCCCCAGCGCCACGCCGATGCGGGTCGAGATCTCGTACCCGAGCACCACGCCGCGCAGAAACGCCGACCCATCCGATCCGCAGCTTTGCGCAGCGGCGAGCGCCGCGGCGATCGTCGCCGCACCCGGGTGGTACATCGCTTCGCGGAAGCTGTCATCGACTTCTGCCGCGTGAGCCGATGTCCCGTTGATGAGTGCCGCAGCACGCGGCGTCGCAGCGCGACCGCGGGCCAGCCGCGCCGAACCTCGATCCAGATCGTCGGAGAGGACGGCTTCGAGTGCTTGAACAGCGGGCGCATCGAGACCCGCATGGAGCGACGCGTACCAATCCATCACCGCCCGCCTGGCGTGATGCAGCGCATCGGCATCGAGCGATTGGCCACGAGACACTGCGGCGTAGCGTGCGAAGATCTCTGTCACGTACATGCGAGGCTCCCTCAGGCGAGGACGTGGCGCATGTCGCCGCGGACGAAGCCCGCGCCGCTGCACTGCGCCAGCCAGTCCAGATCCGCGCCGAGCGCGACTTCACCTCGCTCGCAGGCCCAGAATACCGGCCCGCCTTCCGATCGGGGAAAGCCGTAGCCGTTGACGAGTGCGACATCGACATCGGTGGCGTGTCCGGCGACGCCTTCGGCCAGCAGCAGCGCCGCTTCGTTGACCAGCGAGAGCATCACCCGACGGCAGATCTCGTCGTTCGCGAGCGCTCGCGGCACGATGCCTTTGTCGGCCCGCGCCCCGGCGATCAAGCCATGAACGGTTTCGTCGACCTGTGCCTTGCCACTTTCGTCGTACCGGTAGTAGCCGGCGTTCGTCTTGCGACCGAAACGCCCCGCCTCGCACAGCCGGTCGGCAAACTGCACGTACCGTGTGGACGGACCACGCGTCGCCGCCTGCGCCTGGCGCATGCGCCAGGCGATATCCAGCCCCGACAGGTCGGCCACGGTGAACGGCCCCATCGCAAAGCCGAAGGCTTCGAGCGCGGCATCGACCTGCTCGGGCCACGCGCCTTCCTCGACCATGAACTCGCACTGCCGGCGATAGGCGGCATAGAGGCGATTGCCGACGAAACCAAAGGCGTTGCCCGTCAGAAGCGGCAACTTCTTCAGCTTCCTGCCGAAATCGAGGGCGGTCGCCAGCACATCGGGCGCGCTGGCGCGGCCCCGCACGACCTCCATCAGCTTCATCACGTTGGCGGGCGAGAAGAAGTGCAGCCCGATCAGGTCCGCAGGACGCGAGGTGGCATCGGCGATGGCGTCGAGGTCGAGATAAGACGTGTTGCTGGCGAGAATCGCCCCGGACTTCGCCAGTGCATCGATGCGCCGGAAGACCTGCTTCTTGACCTCGAGATCCTCGAACACCGCTTCGATGACGAGGTCCGCGGTCGCGAGTTCTTCCCCAGTCGAGGCTGGTGCGCAGCCGCGCTTCGCGCTCCGCGGCTACGGACGTCTCCGTCTTTCCGGAGCGCACGCGTTTGGCGTAGTGCTCGCGGATCCGGTTCGCCCCACGCTCCAGCGCCGCACCATCCTGTTCCAGCAGCAGCACGTGGTAGCCGGCATCGAGAGCAGCGATCGCGATACCCGAGCCCATGGTCCCCGCCCCGATGACAGCGATGTCATCCACCTTGCGCGGCGTCTCGCTCTCGAGAGCGGGGTGCTTCGCGCTTTCGCCTTCCGCGAAGGACAGGTGTTGAAGCGCCGCGGCTTCGCGCGACACGCGCAGATGTTCGGCGTCGATCGGCGGGTTATCGATCACGCTCGCGGCGACATCGCCAGCGCGCTCCGGACGTGCAGGTGCGGTCATGACGTTCTCCTTCAGGCCAACACGACGACGCCGTCGGCGGCGCGAACACCCTGCCCTTGCGCCAGCACGAACACCGGATTCGCCTCAGCCTCGACGAGCCGGTCGCCGAGTTGTGCGGCCATCTGCGAGAAGGCGACGATCGCGGTTACAAGGGCCTCTACATCGGCCTTCGGTCGGCCGCGGAAGCCGTCCAGCAGCGGCCAGGTCTTCAGCTCCTGCGCCATGCTCAGCGCGTCGGCGCGGCTGAGCCCACCCTTGGCATCGGCGGCAGCAATCGCATCGTTGTGTCCTTGAACAGCTCGGCGGTCACCCCGCCCATCCCGAGAAGAATGGCGGTGCCCAGCGCGTCGCGGTGCATGCCGAGGATCAGCTCGGTGCCCGCACCGACCATTTCCTGGACGAGGAATCGCTGCGGGCGCACCCCGGCCCTCGCTTCGACATCGGCCGCCATCGTCGTCAGACGCGCGCCGACGGTCTCCGGCGTCAGGTTGACGGCTACCCCGCCGACTTCGGTCTTGTGCGTGATCTCGGACGAGAGGATCTTGAGCACCACGCGGCCACCGAGCTCGCGTGCCGCTGCTTCCGCCTGCGCCGGCGAGGTCACGATGCGCTCCGCCGCGCAGGTCACGCCGAAACGCGTGAACAACTGCTTGGCCTGAGCTTCGTCGAGCGAACCGGAAGGCAAGTCATCGACCGCCACGGGCGTGGCCTTCGACACCGCTTCGGCCGGCGCCTGGAAGCGTCCGGCGTTGAGCATGGCGCGCAACGCCGCGGTGCAGCTCTCGGCCGCGGCAAACGCCGGGACACCGCGTTCGGTCAGCAACGCACCGACCTCCGGTGCGTGCGGGCTGACGTAGGCGATGATCGGCTTGTCCGAATTCGGCAGGCAGTCCTGGATCGCCCCGGCCATCAGCTCGGGCATGGCGAGGCTCGAAGAGCCGACGATGATGGTCAACGCGTCGTACGTCGGGCTCTGGAGCAGGACATTGATCGCGCCGCGCAACAGCTCGGGCTTCAGGCCGGCGAGCGTCACATCGATCGGGTTGCGATCGAGCACGGCGGGAGCTCCCGTCTGCAACGCGCGCAGTGCCTCGGCGGTCGCGGCATCCGGCGGCGGCGTGTCGAAGCCGGCCATTCCCAGGTCGTCGGAGACGAGTGTACCCGCACCGCCGGTCGAGGTGAGGATCGCGACACGGTTGCCGCGAAGCTTTCTTCCGGTGACGAGCGCCGCCGGAATGTCGAGCAGGTCCCCAAACGTCTGCGCCCGGATGACACCCACCTGCTTGAACAGCGCGTCGTACATCCGGTCCGCGCCGGCGAGGGCACCGGTGTGGGATACCGCGGCCTTGGCGCCCGCCTCGGAGCGGCCGATCTTGAACGCCACGACCGGCTTGCCGTTGCGCGCGGCCTTCAAGGCCGCCGCGCGAAACTTCTGCGGGTTGCGCACCGTCTCGATGTACAGCGCGATGACCTTGGTGGCTTCGTCGTCGGCCAGGTGGTCGATGAAGTCGGCCAGTTCCAGATCGACTTCATTGCTGGTGGAGATCAGCTTGGACAAGCCGATGCCGCGGGCCGATGCACGCGACAGCAGCGAGCCCAGGATGCCGCCGCTTTGCGACACCACGCCGATGCCGCCGACCGGGAAGTGGTCCATCTCCAGCGCGCCGGTGGCCGACAGCACGATGTTGTCGGTCAGGTTCACCAGGCCGATGGTGTTGGGGCCGAGGATGCGCATCGATCCTGCCGCTTCGATCAGCTGCGCTGGCGGCGCGCGCCTTCCTCGCCGGTCTCCGTGTAGCCGCTGGCGAGCACGATCGCCGCGGCCGTGCCGCGGGCGGCCAGGTCGCGTACCGCCAGGTGGGCGCGTTCCGCGCCGAGCAGGACGATGCCCACGTCGGGCGTGGCCGGGAGGGACGCCACGTCCTTGTAGCAGGCCAGGTCGCCGATGCGGTCCACCTTGGGGTTGACCGGAAGGATCTGGCCGGCGAAGCCGTGCTTCTGCAGGTACGCCACCGGGCGGCCGGCGGTCTTGGTGGCATCGGCCGAAGGCCCGATCACGGCAACGCTGCGTGGCTTCAGAAGTCGGGAGATTGCATCCATCTGGTTACTCCTTGCGTGCAGGTGCGGAGGACTTGGCGCGGAAAGCCATCACCGACTCGCGGTGCTCGGCGCTCGTGTAGCAGATGCCCTGCGCCTGGCTGCCTTGCGCGAAGACGTTCTGCGCAGAAAGCTCGAAGGTCTGGTTCAGGATCGTCTTGGTCAGCGCCAGCGCGGTGGACGAGCCCTTGCCGAGTTCTGCGGCCCAGGCCTGCGCGTCGGCCACCAGCGTGTCCGCTGATGTCTTGCGATCGACGATGCCCAGGGCCAGTGCTTCGTCGACATCGACCTTGCGGCCCGTGAAGATGAGTTCCTTGGCCCTGGACAGGCCGACGCGTCGCGGCAGGAAGTACATGCCGCCGCCGTCGGGGATGATGCCGCGGTGGATGTACGACCAGGTGAAGTTCGCCCACTCGCTGGCGATGATGAAGTCGCAGGCCAGCGCGGTGTCGGCGCCCAGGCCGGAGGCGGCGCCGTTGACGGCCGCGATCACCGGCTTGGGCATGGTGTGCAGCAGCGCCTGCGTGTGGTGTACGCGCTGCTGGCGGTGCCAGCCGTTGAAGCCGACTTCGCCGGCCGGCGCATTCATGCGGCGCTGCATGCCGGAGATGTCGCCCCCGGCGCAGAAGCCCTTGCCGGCACCGGTGAGCACCAGCGCCTTGATGGCCTTGTCGGCGGCGACGCGTTCGAGCGCGACGATGAACTCGCTGCGCATGTCGTCGCTCATCGCGTTGCGCTTGTCCGGGCGGTTGAACGTGATCGTGGCGATCGAGGCATCGACCTTGAAATCGATCAGCTTGAAATTCATGATGTGTCTCCGATGGGTGTGGCGAAAGGACCGGTCATTCGGGCTTGATGTTGTTTTCCTTGACGATCTTTCGCCACCGCACTTCCTCGGCCTTGACGTAGCGGTCGAGTTCGGCAGGATCGCTCGCCGTGACTTCCAGTCCTTCCTGCTCGATCCGCTTGGCGAACTCGGGGCTGCGCGCGGCCTTCTTCGCGGCGGCGTTGAGCTTTTGAATGACATCGGGCGGCGTTCCGGCGGGGACATACAGGCCGTACCAGCTTTCGACGGCGTATCCCGGGACGGTCGCGGCAATCGTCGGGATGCCTTTCAGGGAGGGGACGGTTGCGGCGACGTCACTGCGATCGCCCGCAACTTGCCGCTCTGGACAAAGGGCGACACCGCCGCGGCCGTACCGAAGATCATGTCGACCTGGCCGCCCAGCAGATCGGTGATGGCCGGGCCGGCGCCTCGGTACGGCACGTGAATCATCTCCACCTTGGCCAGGTTGGTGAACATCTCGCCGGCCAGGTGCGCCGACGTGCCGTTGCCTTGGGACGCGTAGTTCAGCTTGCCGGGCTTCGTGCGGGCCGCGTCGATGATGTCCTTGACCCTCTTGAAGGGGCTGTCCGCGCGGACGACCAGGACGTTGGGCCCCTTGGCAATCAGAGTGACCGGCGCGAAAGCCTTGTCCTGGGCATAGGGCAGCTTCGGCTGAAGGCTGGGGTTGACCGCGTGCGCGAAGGTCGCGATGACGATGTTGTAGCCGTCCGGAGCGCTCTTGGCGACCGCGTCGGTACCGATGATGGTGCCCGCGCCCGGCTTGTTGTCGATGATGACCTGCTGGCCCAGCTCGGTCGACATGCCTGACGCGAGGGTGCGCGCGATGTGTCCGTGCCGCCGCCGGGGCGAATGGCACGACGAGGCGGATGAACTTGTCCGGATAGGCCGCGGCGCGTACATGGAAGCGAGCGCCGTCGTGCGCCAATGAATGCGGCGAGCAGCCGCCGAACGTGGTGTGTGCAATCACGTTGTCTCCTGATGTAGATGAACTGCGCAGTTGCCGAGTGCTCGATGCACTTCGCTCGGGTCTCGTCCGCGTTGATTCGAAGAGTAGGCGTCAATGTCCCGCACGTCAGCATTCGATTTCCATACAATGGAACTTCTGCGGGGCCAGAACGATGGTGTAATCCCGCTCCATGGACTCATTTCGGAGGTTCCGATGGCCAGCGGTGGGCAAAGGCAATTTCGTCCGAAAAGCCAGGCGTGTCTCCCGCCAATCGCTCTCTCGAGCGAGGGATCGAGATCCTTCGAGCGTTTCGACCCGGGTCCGATCTCCTGGGCAACGGTGAGCTGGCGGAACGCGCCGGGTTGTCCAAGGCGACGGTCAGTCGCCTGACGCAGACACTGGTGGGCATGGGCATGCTGCAGCAGGAGCCGCTGCGCAAGGGATACCGGCTGGCGCCGGCGGTGCTCAGCCTGGCTCACGCGATGCGGTCCGGATCGGCCGTGCTTCAGGTCGCCGCGCCGCTGATGCGTGCGCTGGCCGAGAGCAAGCACATCAACGTCGGGCTGGCGGCAGCCGATCGCGATGAGATGGTCTATCTGGAGTCCATCCGCTACAGCCGGCGGGTGGCGTTCCGTAACGTCGTATCCGGTCAGCGCGTACCGATGGAACTGACCTCTCTCGGCCGCGCCTATCTCGCGACGATTCCTCCGACGCGGCGCAAGGCGCTGTATGCGATCTTCAAGGCACGGCGAGGACGGCAGTGGTCATCGCTGCTGGCGGAGATCGAGCAGTCCCTCCGGTGCGTGCGTGAGTCGGGGTGCTGTGCCGCGTCGTGGCAGCCGGAGGTTGTCGCGCTGGCGACGCCGCTGCAATCGGCCGACTTTTCTTATTCGCTGAACGTGAGCGTGTCGACCGGAGAGAAGATCGAGGCGGTGGTGGAGGCGCTGACCACCCCGTTGCTGGAGTTGCGTGGGGCGATACTGAAGTCCCTGTCGCTACGCGCGGGTGAGTGAGGACAGCGGAGCATCGCAAGATGGCGGAGAGGGCGGCAGTCACATTGCGAGGCTACAGCATAGGCCCAGCATCGAGTTACCGCCACAGTTACCGCCACGGTGCCTCGGTGGCACCTGTCGCGCTATGGCTTCGCTGCACTTTACCAAGTGCGCAAATGAGGCGGCCGCGTCCGCCCACAGGGCCAACCCGACGCGCCTACGTCCTCTTCACCCTCCGACAACGGTTCTTCACCGTCAAACTGACGCCGATGTTTCTTAACGAGCGAATCAAGCAAATCGCTACCATTCGGTTCTAGGACTCGGTGGCAAGCCCCCCGATTCTTCGCGCTAGCTATACGAGCAGACTACAGATTAACGGGACCATCGAAAATTTAGAGCCACCTTCAATTCTCGACAGTATGCTTTGGTAAACGTAGAAAACGGCATATAAAACACTTGACTTATAGCTGTAATGCATATATTATAGCGTCAATTGGTAGTTGTCAAGCAACAATGAATTATGCTGTTGTCAATGACTTGGCTCACTGGCTGCTGAAGCGCACGAAGTTGCCGCGGCGTTGCCGGTAAGGACCCTCGGTCATGCAGTACGAGTCAGCGGGCATCGAAAAGACCCTCACTACTTGACTGCGGGTTCCAAGCACCAACGAGGAGCCCGCTCTTGACCCCCAACACGAATACATCTGACGGGAACGGCTGTGCGGGCCTTTCACTGCGGATACCGACTCGCGGTTTCCAGTGAAGTAGAATTCCCCGCGCCATGTTCATTACTGACCTCAATCACTTCCTGGACGAGAAAGGCGCAATCGGCCCGAAATCCGGCCCAGCTCGCCGACTCGGCGAATTCCTGGGTAGGGTGGTGGCTTCGACCAGCGCCCAGGAACGCGGTGCCGAAACCGAACCGGTGTTGTGTCGTCACCGGAAGTGTAAGTGGCCGATCGCCACCACGATTGCTGACGACGATGCGATCGAGTGGGAGTGCGCAGTGCGGGGAACAGGGACGAATCTCAAACTGGCAGGATTCCTTCTGGGACCTGTCACAGGGGCGATGATCGAACCCCGGATTGGGCAGTGCCCGGCGGGAGCCGATGATGGCGGAACTGAAGATTCCTGACACCCTGCATTTCGCCGATCTCGCTTTGGAACGCGACCCGATCACACGCAACCTGATGGTTGCGCCCGCGCCGCTGGCTGATTTGTGCCGCAAC
>JADKEV010000061.1 GCA_016717855.1 Betaproteobacteria bacterium | reverse complement strand
TCACCTCGTCGACCGGCGGACCGACGGGACGCAGCCCTTTCTTTGTGATGAATGAACATTCAGGTCCCGCGCCTGGAGACCGCATTGGTGTGCGATAGCGCAGCAGCCGCATGGCAGGCTTGACAGCGCACGAATCTCTGTTTAGCATCATGATAGTGAATGAACGCTCATTCATGCCAGTCGGTGCACTTATGTGATGCCTGGGACGAATCCCTGGAACAACACGGAGGCTCAATGAATTCGACGATCCGGCAGTTGCAGACGTTTCTGAAGATCATCTCGTTTCTTGCGGTCGCGACCGGCCGGAGCCGTGGGTGGGCCGCCGAGCCGTACCCGACCAAGCCGATCCGGCTGCTCAACGGATTCACCGCGGGGGGGAACCGACAAATTGGCCCGCACATTCTCGGTACCGCTCGGCGAGGCACTCGGCCAGAGCATCGTGGTCGACAACAAGCCGGGTGCAAACGGTCTCATCGCAACGCTTGATCTGGCGAAATCTGCGCCGGACCGGCTATACGCTGATGGTGGCAATCTCGTCATTTGTAACGAATCCACTGCTCAAGAAGCAGCCGGACTACGACCCGGTGAAGGACTTCACGCCGATCGCTATCGTCGCATCCGTGCCCTACGTGCTGGTTGCTTCCCCGGGACTGCCGGTGGCGAATGCGGAAGAATTGATCAAGGCCGCAAAGGCGGCGCCGGGAACCCTCACCTACGGCTCTTCGGGAACCGGATCGCCCCAGCATCTGTTCGCCGAGATGTTGAACAACATGGCGGGCACCAAGATCACCGAAATTCCATACAAGGGCGGATCTCAGTTCATGCCGGACCTGTTGGCAGGCCGCATTTCGCTGAGTTGGTTCAGTTCCGTGATTGCCATGCCGTATCTTGTCGACAAGCGGCTTCGCGCCCTCGCGGTGTCGACGCGAGATCGCCTCGACAGCCTTCCGGACGTGCCACCGCTTGCGCAGGCCGGGGTGCCGGGATTTCATGCCGAGCAGTTCACCGCGATCATCGGACCGCCAGGCATGCCTCCGGCCGTTGTCGAACGATTGCAGAGTGAAATCATCCGCCTCGTCAACACGCCGGACTTGCAGGCGAAGTTTCGTGCACAGGGCGCCGAGCCGCGGCCGGGCACTGCAGCGGAACTCTCGACTCTGTTGAAGAACGAAGTGGCTTTGTGGGGGCGTGTGATCAAGGAAACAGGTATCCCGCTTCAATGAGCCAGTTATAGGGCTTCATCGTGGCTCGCGGCGCGAGTCCACGACCGACGCGGCGAATACACCGCCATTGCGCGACAACGTGCGCGCCGAGTCGTGCGTCGCACCACGCGCCTGGCGGCGGAGGGACACAACTGGCCGTTGCAATGTCAGTGTGGTCCCCGCAGGCGCCAACCGGCTCCAGGGCGGGGCCGAACTTCTCCTGACCGCATTCGTTGCGCTGCCCGGCCGTGGCCCAATCTTCTCGTACACTACGCGTACTGCACGAGCGGGTCCGAGCCGCAGCCCAGGCTGTGCGTGACCCGGCTTCCGAGCCCCTGTCCGCAAAGGAATGTCCCATGTCCGATGTCCCCGTATTCCAGCCCGGCGGCTACCGCTACATCAAGGCGGTGTTCCAGTACTCCGGCGGCGTCGCCGCCCTGCCCGGCTACGAAGTCGAGCGCGCGCGCTTCATGCAACCGCTGCCCATGGCGGAGGCGTTCGCCGCTGTCGAGGCGCACTTGAAGGCGCTGGGGCGGCCGACGGCGGCGTTCGCGGCGTGCGAACTGCGTTCGCCCGCGCCGTTCACCGACCAGGGCTTCTTCGAGTTCAACAAGATCTACGTGAGCACGCTCGCGCGCTGGGGCATCTACACCGAAGGCGATCCGCTGCTCAACCGGTCGCGCGCACCAACGTCTGCCCGATGTACGACAAGCCCGCCGGACCGTCGATGTACGCGTTCTCGTACACCGTGCCGGCGCCGCAGTCCAGGCGCGGCTCGTTCATTATCTCCGGCGGCGGCGACGCGAGGGGAGAGCGGCCTCGTATCGCGAGCGCATCGTGCGCGTGGGCGACACGTCGCCGGAGGGACTGCGCGAAAAGGTAGCGTTCGTCATCGCCGAGGTGGAGCGGCGGATGAGCCTCCTCGGGTTCGGCTGGAAGGACGCGGTGACCGCGCAGATCTACACGGTGCAGAACGTGGGGCACCTGGTCGGCGAGATGCTCGCGGCGCGCGGGGCGGCCGAGGGCGGTGTGGTCTGGTACTACATGCGGCCGCCGGTCGTCGATCTCGGAGTTCGAGATGGACGTGCGGGGGGCGGCGCGGGAGATTGTCCTGTAACAGCCGGCTTTGACGGGCACGGCGGCGGCGTGACGATCGGGTTGCCGGCCGGCCGGGACGCGTTCACCCTCACTGGCCTGCCCCACAAGCAGGATGTCCAGAGCGGGGGAGTGGGCGCCTGCCTTCCGATCACGCTCATGGCGCTCCAGGCTGTGGTGTTCGTGTTTGCGAGGAGCGACTGGCGTCACGCCGGTGCCGCGAGGCCCCGGCATTGGCCGCGGACCCCTAGCGACGGGAATGGAGATAGTACCGGCGCCGGGTCTCGCAGCGGCTGATCCGAAATTCCACCGGCGTGCCGTCGTAACCGTAGGCCGTGCGTTCGATTTCCAGCAGCGCGCATCCCGGAGCGCAGTCGATCAGCTCCGAATCGGCCTTCGTGGCCGCGACTGCCCGGATGCGCTCATCGAAGTTCATCACGCTGACGCCAAACTCCTGCTCATAGAACTCGTAGAGGAGCACGGGTCGCGCCTGGCCGAGGCGCCGTTTGAAATTGGGAAACAGCCTGGCCGGCAGATAAACCCGCTCGAACATGATCGATTCGTCGGCCCAGCTCTTCGTCCTGCGCATTTCGATGACGCTGGCGCGCAGACTCAACTTAAGGTTCTTGCCCTGTTTCGATTCGCCAGCCTGGTTTCGACGCTCAACAGCTTGTCGAAAGACGGCAACTCCGGGTGTTCGTCCTCTCCCCACGACGTGGAAGTGCAGTCGTGCCGCCGCGGTCGAGTCATGCGTGGCGATGAATGTCCCGCGGCCCTGATGCCTCACCAGGACATTTTGGGCGACCAGTTCGTCGACCGCCTTGCGCACCGTGCCCAGAGAAACGCCGAATTGCGCCGCCAGGCGTCCCTCGGTGTCGAAGGCGTCGCCTCGCCGCAGCTTTCCGTAGAGAATGCGCTGCAGCAACTGCTCGCGTATCCATCGATACCGAGGCACGCCCCGATCGCGATCGGCGACGGGCACCGGAGCGTCGCCGGGCGCGAGGGAAGTGTCAGTGGTCGACTTGATTTCCGGACCTCCGTCTGCTTGCGGCCTTCGCGTCCGTGATGACGCGGGCCGGCTTGGCGCGGGCTTGGGCCCGATGCCCCATGCGCGAGCTTGACACTTTACCAGAGTGTCAGTAGCCTGAACCAGTTATCTATATAACTGGATATATCGAGGACGATGCGCAACGCCTGCCCTGGGGCCGCCAAAGTTGCCCGCCGTCGGCAGCGGCGACTGCCGACGGGTCCTTGTATGAGCGCGGCAGGCGCAGCAGGATCCCTCCCGGGACAGGGTGCCCCGCTCGACGGCTTGCTCGTGCTGGAACTTGCGTCCTCGCCGGGCGCCTGCTTTGCCGGGAGCCTGCTGGCCGATTTCGGGGCCACGGTCGTCGTCTGCGAGAACACCGGTGCAGGCACACCGGCGCGGCATCTGCGGCCGGGCGTGCCCGGGGACATTTGGTGGAGCACGCTTGCCAGGAACAAGTACTCGCTCGCACTCGAGCCAGCCAATGACGGCGCGGCGGAAGTCATCGACCGCCTGTTTGCGCGCGCGGCGCTCGTGGTCACGGATCGGGTCCGTGCGCAGTGGCGGGACAATCCCTGGCTGAGCCGCATCCTGCGCCTGAATCGCCCGCCGCTGGTCGCCGAGATCTTCCCGACCGGAGCGGACCTGCCGCAGCTCTGGGCGGGCAGCGTCGCCCCGGAACTGACCGGTGCGGCGACCGGGATGATGAGCCTGACTGGCTGGGGCGACGGACCCCGGTCCTGGCGGCCGGGTTCCCCTGGCCGAATACTTGGGCGGGACCCTCGCCTCAGGCGCCTTGGCGAAGCTCCATTGCGCCCTCGCCGGCAAGGCCCAGTCATGGCGGCTGCCGGTTGCGCTGCATGAGGCAGTGCAGCGCATGATTGAGTGGCAGGTGCCGGTGGCGAGTCTCTACGGGCGCGCCGAACCGCGGAACGGCAACAACTTTCCGATGAATGCCGGCGTATCCAACATGCATCGCACGGCGGACGGCCGGTTCGTCGCCATTTCCGCGGCCAACCAGGCTGTCGCGTACCGGCTGCTGCGGATGATCGGAGGGGACGCGCTGGCGCAGGACCCGCGGTTCGACTCGCCGGCAACCCGCTTCCGCAACATGACGCCGCTGTACGCCATCCTCGATGCGTGGATCGGCGCGCGGACGCTGGCGGAAGTCGAAGCGCTCGCGCA
>JADKEV010000060.1 GCA_016717855.1 Betaproteobacteria bacterium | reverse complement strand
GCGAGATCGCTAGTGGCCTGCACGAGGGCGGGCCAAGTCGGGAAGCGCCCGGTAGCGAAACTCGCGGCGCTTGCCAAGCCCTTGCGGTAGCGATTTCCGGGGAACTTTGAATACCATCGCTTGTTTCGCAACCGCACAATCCTATAATGCGTCCATGAACCGTGCGAGTTTCTTCTCTCCCCAGGCCGGTCGGCTGATCGAAGCCCCCCTCAAGACGAAAGCCCGATTTGCCATCGGCGATGTCGTGCGCCAAAGGCTTTACGACTTTCGCGGCGTCGTTTTCGATATCGATCCGGTCTTCGCCAACAGCGAGGAATGGTACGAATCGATCCCCGCCGAAATCCGGCCGCACCGCGACCAGCCTTATTACCACCTCCTCGCCGAGAACGAGGAATCAAGCTATGTCGCCTATGTCAGCCAGCAGAACCTGACGGCAGACGGGCAAGCAGGCCCGGTCGACCATCCTTCGGTCCACGACATGTTCGAGAATTTTGACAGCGGACGGTATCGGTTGCGGCGCGGGCTGGCGCACTGAGCGCGGCGTCCGCTGCGCACCAGCCTCAGTTCTTCAGCCGCCAGCCTGAACGCAGCACCGCATATGTCACGGCGGCGAGCGCGGCGTTGAGCACGCCAAGCCCGATCGCGCCGTGCAGCACGGCGGCATTGGTGCTGCCGATGTCGCTGCGTCCCAGAAAGCCGAAGCGGAAACCCGAAATCACATAAAAGAACGGATTGGCGCGGCTCACCGTCTGGAACGCCGGCGCAAGATTGTCGATCACATAGAACGTGCCCGACAGCAGCGAGAGCGGCGCGATGACGAAGTTGGTGACGGCCGCGTTGTGATCGAACTTCTCCGCCCATATCGACGTCAGCAGTCCCAGCAACGCCAGGAACACCGATCCCATCAGGCCGAACCACACCACCGCCCAGGGATGGACGACTGTCAGGCTGACCCCCGGCCACAGCAGCATCGCCAGCGAGACCGCGAGCCCGACCAGTACCGCGCGGGTCACCGCCGCCGCGGTCATCGCCAACATCAGTTCGCCTTCGGATAACGGCGGCATCAGGTAATCGATGATCGTGCCCTGGATCTTGCCGGCCAGGAACGAGAAGCTGGCGTTCTGGAACGCGTTCTGCATCATGCCCATGACGATCAGCCCCGGCGCGACGAACGTGGCGAAATTGACGCCCAGCACCTCGCGCCCACCCCGCCCCATCGCCACGGTGAAGATCACCAGAAACAGCAGCGTGGTGATCGCCGGCGCCCAGATCGTCTGGGTCTGCACCTTGAAGAATCGGCGCACCTCCTTCATATAGAGCGTCCACAGCCCCAGCCAGTTGACCTGATGGATCACGGGTTCACCCCGCGCCGGAAAGTTTCGGCGTTCCGCCCGGCAGGCGCGGCAGCCGACGGGACGGGTTGCTGCTGGGGGAGATCGGGTTGCACGGCCATGGCATGGCGCCTATCGGCTGGCGTTGCGCGTTGCAAGCGACGAGGCCGAATGATCGGCCGATGTTGGCATGCGGCGGGATATCATTCAGGGCGGGCCGCACGGCAAGGCGGATCGCCGACAATGGACAAAGATGAGCTGGACCGAAGAACGGATCGAACAGCTGACCAAGATGTGGGAAGGCGGCGCCACTGCCAGCCAGATCGCCGAGGAGCTGGGCGGTGTCAGCCGCAATGCCGTGATTGGCAAGGCGCACCGGCTCGGGCTCAAGGCGCGCCCCTCTCCGGTCAAGCCCAACGACAAGCCCGACGCCGCGCCCGAACCCGCGCACGCGCGGCGAAGGCCGAGAACCCCGGGCGGAAAGCCGGCTCCGCGCCGGGCCGCGCCCCGCTTTGGCAGACTCCGTTCCTGCCGCCCGCAGGTTTCGCCGCAAGGCCCTGCCACTGCCGCGCCCGCGCCGGCCACGTGCCCGGCGCCGACACCGGCCGCGCATCGTCTCGGTCGGCCCCGGCGGTTTCCTGCGCCAGGGCCCCGGCGATCAGCAGGCACCGATCCCGCCGGCGCCGCCGCGCCGCCTGGTGCCAGCCAAGCCGAGCCCGGAGATCGCCGACAAGACCAGCCTGCTCGACCTCAACGACCGCATCTGCCGCTGGCCAATGGGCCATCCCGGCGAGCCGGACTTCCATTTCTGCGGCGAGAAAGTGAACCCCGGCTTTCCCTATTGCGTCGAGCATTGCGGCCGAGCCTATCAGGCGCAGCTGCCGCGCGGCCACCGTCGCCCGCCGCCGCCGTTGCCGTTCGGCGGCCCGCGCGTGCGCTGATAGCGGACCGGTTACAGGCTGGCAGACACAAGGGCGTCACAACGATGCGTACTGCCCTCGCGGCGCTGGCCGCGCCGCTACTGATGCTGCTGGCCGCCGCCGCGCCCGCGCGGAAACGCCGCCGTCGACAACGCCGCCGCCGGCGTCGGCGCTGCCGCAGGTCCAGCATGTCGCGATCACCACCGCGCTCGGCACGATCACGCTGGCACTCGATGCCGGGCACGCGCCGATCACGACCGCGAACTTCCTGAAATACGTTGACCAGAAGCGGTTTGATGGCACCGTATTCTATCGCGCCATGCGCCTCGCCTGGGGCGAGCAGCCCAATGGGCTGATCCAGGGCGGCACGCGCGGCGATCCGCCGCGTGCTGAAACCCATCGCGCACGGAGCCAACCGGTCAGACCGGCGTGCTGCACAAGGCCGGCGCAATCTCGATGGCGCGCTTTGCGCCGGGCACGGCCACGGGCGACTTCTCGATACTGGTATCCGAACTGTCCGGGCTCGATGCCGTTCCGGAGTCGACCGACCCCGAGACCCGCGCCGGCTTTGCCGCTTTTGGCGAGGTTGTTGCCGGCATGGACGTGGTCCGCGCGATCCACGCCGCACCACTTTCGCCGACCAAGGGCGAAGGAGTGCTCAAGGGCCAGATGCTCGAACCCGAAATCCGCATCCTCAGCGTGCGCCGGGTGCAAGCGCCGGTAGCGTCGCCCTTGCCCGCCCGTCATCTGCTCCTTGCCTTCGCCAACCCCGGCCCCGTGATCGCCGTTCCCACTGCCTGGTGGGCGCATTACCTGTTCGATCTGGCCGCGTGGACCGGCGCCGCGCTGGTCGCGCTGGCAGCGCCGCCGCCAGCCCGGCGAGCTTCAGGATCTGGCGCGGAGATCACACGCCCTCCTATCATGTCGCGTTGGCGCTGGGCGCGCTCATGGGCGCATGGCTTTCGGCTCGGCCAATTCCCTGCGCGCGCGTTAGGCCCGCGCCCTCGCACAGTATCGGCGGGGCGCTGGCGGGCGGGATCATCGCGGTAGAGCTGTGGAAATGGCGCAAGGGCGTGACGCAATCGACCGGCGGCGCCTTTGCCCTGCCGCTGGCCACCGGCATCGCCATCGGGCGGCTGGGGTGCTTCTTCTCGGGATTGCCCGATTACACATACGGTTCGCCGAGCGGCGCCGCGTGGGCTGTCGACATCGGCGACGGCGTGAGCGCGCCATCCCGTCCAGCTTTACGAGGCGTTGGCGATGGCGCTATTCGCCGCGGGTGCTGGTCCGCGCGCGGCAGGCCGGTGCGGCGTGGAGCACAAACCACGCTTTCCATGCCCTGATTATCTTCTATGCTGCGCAGCGGTTCGCATGGGAATTCCTCAAGCCCTATCCGCCGCTGGTGGGGGGGCTGAACGTCTTTCACATGCTGATGGCGGGGCTGGTGATCTATGGAGTTGTCTGGTGGCGTCGGGGAGAACGTGGCGCAAGGCCCGCCGCTGGCTGACGCCCATGTCCGCAAGGCCGCGCCCTATGTGTTCCACGGCCAGACGACCTCGCTGTGCGAAACCTGTCTTGAGCCTGTCGCAACCAAGGTTATCATCGAGGATGAGCAGGTCTTCTACCTCAAGCGATGCCTGCGTCATGGCGTGCAAAAGGACGCTGATTTCCGACGATCTCGAATGCATGGCGCGCAGAAACTTTGGCTCAAGCCCGGCGACCGGCCGCTGGCCGCGCAGACCCGCACCGAGGCCGGATGCCCGTTCGACTGCGGGCTGTGCCCCGATCACGGAGCAGCATTCGTGCCTCGCAATC
>JADKEV010000059.1 GCA_016717855.1 Betaproteobacteria bacterium | reverse complement strand
CAGCCGCAGCCGGCGCGCCTGCGCTACCCCGATGGCGCAGTGCAGATCAACGGGGTGAAGCCCCGGGCGGAGCGGCGCGGCATCCGCCAGTATCGCCAGAAGCTGCAGACCATCGATGCGATTCCCGGCACGCGCGCGGCGCCGGTGCTCGCATCGCAGGCAATCTTCAGCTTTGCCGGCCGCGACGAGGCTGCGTGACACTGTCGGGCATCATTCCGGCACGGATGATGGGCGTCAGCACGATCGACGAGGACATCGTCGCCGGCAGTCTGGATGCGATCGACGTGAACCCGAGCGGCATCATCATCGGTCGCGCGCTGGCGAAGAAGCTCAGCCTGTCCATGGGCGACCCCTGGTCTCGGTGGTCTCCGCCGGCGAGACGAAACGTCCGGGCGATGAAGATCGTGGCACTGTTCCGAGACGGGCAACTCGAGCTATGACGAGAGCCAGACCTTCGCTCAGCTGACGCGTGTGCAGGCGCTGATGAACCGGCCCAACGTCGCCAACCGGATCATCGTCAAACTGGACGATGCCTTCGCCGCGCGGCGCAACGCGAGCTTCATCGAGCGCGCGGTCGGCTACAAGGCCGTCTCCTGGCAGGAGGCGAACAAGGATCTGCTCGATGCGCTGACGATCCGCAACGTGATCATGTACACCGTGGTCGGCGCGATCCTGCTGGTCGCCTGCTTCGGCATCTACAACGTGATCTCCACGGTCGTGCTGGAAAAGACCCGTGATATCGCGATCCTGAAATCCATGGGCTTCCATGCGCGGGACATCCGCCTGATCTTCGTGATCGAGGGCGCGGTGATCGGAATCGGCGGCAGCCTGCTCGGCATGGCCATGGGCAGCGCGATGATGCGCGCGGTCGAGCATGTGGAGTTCAAGCCGCCCGGATCGACCGAGGCGATCGCACTGCCGATCTACTGGGGCTGGGACCAGTTTGCGCTGGCGGCATGCTTCGCGATTCTCTCGGCCGTAATCGCTGCCTGGCTGCCCGCGCGCAAGGGCGGCCGGGTGGATCCGGTGGATATCCTGCGCGGGGCCGCATGAACCCAGAGGCGCCGCCCGCTGCCATCCTGGTCGAGATGCGGCTGGAGAAGCTCGGCTTCGTGTTCCAGTTCCACTTCCTGCTGCCGGAGTTCTCCGCGCTCGACAATGTGGTGCTGCCGATGCGCCGGCTGGCACGGCTGGATGCCGCCGCGCGTCGCGCCCGCGGATTGCAGCTACTTGGCGATCTGGGCCTAGAGGGCCATGAGCGCAAGCGGCCCTCGCAGCTCTCCGGTGGCCAGCGGCAGCGCGTCGCGATTGCCCGCGCCCTCGCCAATGATCCGGTCATCGTGCTCGCCGACGAGCCGACGGCATCGCTCGACACCAAGTCGAGCGAGAATGTCCGTGGCATCCTGCGCGATCTTGCCAGCAAGCAGAATCGCAGCGTCGTCGCCGTCACGCACGATGTGCACTTCGCTAGCGTGGCCGACCGGGTGATCGAAATCGTCGATGGCCGGATCGTGACGCCGGCAAGCGCCGGCATCGCAGCGAATCAGAGCGCTACGCAGCCGGCATCGTAGTCGTACAGCGTCCGCAACTCCGCCATGCCCGCCCCGAGCGCGCACCTGCTGCGCCGGATCGTCGGCGAAGTAGGTCAGCGAGCGGGCCCGCGACATCACCAGCGCCGCGGTCACCCGCGGTGCCGCGCCGCCTCGTAGCGCGCCAGTGCCTCGTCCGGGTGGCCGCTGCCGCCGCGGCCGCGAGCCAGCACCGCGTCCTCCAGCGCCATCACCGCGCCCTGCCCCGTGAACGGCGGCATCGCATGCGCCGCGTCGCCCAGCAAGGTTGCACGGCCGCGTGTCCAGGTCGGTAGCGGGTCGCGGTCGAACAGGCCCCACTTGAAGAGCCGCTCCGGCGACACGAGTTCGAGCAGTTCGCGCGCGTGCGGCTCGAAGTCGGCGAACTCCGCCAGCAGCTCGTCGCGGGTCGCCCGCACCGACCAGCCCTCTCGGTCCACGCGCTGCGCTGCGCGATCGCGACGATGTTGATCGAGCGCCGCCGCGCAGCGGGTAGCGCATCAGCAGGCGGCGTGGCCCGACCGTCATGCACAGTGGCGGCGACAGCAGCGCGGGTGGCACTCGCTCGCCGGGCACCAGCCCGCGGTAGGCGAGGTAGCCGGTGAAGTTCGGGAGATCCGGGCCGAACAACGCGACGCGGGTCGCGGAGTGGATGCCATCGGCGCCGACCAGCCAGTCGGCCGTCGCGACGCTGCCGTCCTGCAGCCGGGCCGCGACGCCGTCGGCGCGGGTCTCGAGCCCGGCCAGCGCCTGACCGGTGACCAGGCAGGCGGGATCGAGCGCGCGCACGGCAGCTGCCAGCGCATCGTGCAGGTCCGCACGGTGCACATGGTAGAGCGGCAAGCCGTAGCGCTCGCCCGTCTGGTCCTGGGCCAGCGTGACCAGCACCTCGCCGGTCCCGAAGTGACGGATGGCGCCTGCCGGCGGCCGACTGCGATGTGCTGCAGGGTCTCGCCCAGACCCAGCGCCACCAGCGCCTTGCCGGCGTTGGGCGTGATGCGTGAGCCCCGCGCCGACCTCGCCGAGCTCGGACACCTGCTCGAACACCCGCACCCGCTGGCCTGCGCGCAGCACGCAAAGCGCCGCGGCGCGCCCGCCGATGCCGGCGCCGACGACGATGACGTTCGAGTCCTTCATGGCGCCTCTCGCGCGGCGCGCAGCAGGCCCGCGGACGGAAACAGCGGCTGGCCACTCTCGCCGTACAGAATGTCCTCGAGTGCGAACGACTCGCGGTCCAGCTCGTAGATCATGTCGGGCGAGATCTTCTGCTTGAATCCGGCGCTGTCGTAGGTGCAATCCTGGCGGCGAACGCGCGCGACGAAGCGGCCCGGCGAGCCGCCACGCGCCCAGCGGATCGCGCACTCAAGCGGGAAGTTCATCAGCTGCGCGGGCTGCAGCGTGCGAAGCGCCCGGGCGTCCCGCTCGAGGTTTGCGTAGCCCTGCTTCGGGAAGAACACCCAGGAACGCATGCGGTTGGAAGGCGCGCGCAGGATCGCGGTCGAAAGACGTAGATCTTCTGCTGGAACGGCGTGGCCGAATCGAAGCCATCGCGCGAAATCTGGTGGTAGAACACCGCCGCGTCGCCGAAGTTGGACGGCGGCGATCGGCACGATCTTGTGGAACAGTCGGCTACCGCTCGCCGGACCCTCGTAACGGCCGGGCAGCAGTGCGAGGAGTTCCGCGAGCTCGGCGTCGAGCGGGCGGACCGCCGGTGACGGGCGCCCCCAAGTCGCGGCGCAGGCGCCGATCAAAAGCAGGCTCCCCCCCGCCCGCCGGGGACCGGGAAAGGGGGGCCGCGGGCCCCGGGGCCCGGGAAAAAAAGGGAAAAGCCCCCCCCCCCGGATTCGGGGGGGCGCCCCCCCCCCCCCCCCCCGGAAAAACAGGGACCCGGGCGGTCGAGAAACGCGCGCGGAAGGGGGCGCCGGGTCGGGTCCCCCCCCCCCGCCCCGCCCCCGGGGGCGCCGGGGGCGGGCTCCCCCCCGCGGCGGGGGAACTTTTTCCCCTCCCCCGGGACCGCCCGTCCTGCGCGACGCCCAGCAGCAGACTCGCTGCGGAGATCCGCAGCCCCCGTCTCGTCATCCAGGCGCCCCCCCCTCCCCGGCGGCCCCCTCCTCCCCCCCGGGGGGCCCCCCCCCCCCCCCCTCCCAAACAAGCCCCTCGGGGGGCCGGGCTGTCCGGGACCCCGGCCCCCCCCCCCCCCCCCCCCCCCCCCCCCCCCCCCGCCCGGCCCCCCGCGCGCCCCCGGTCGCCAGCACTCGACGATGGCGCTGATTCTGGCAGCCGCGGCGCCATTGTTGCCCGGCGATGGCGTCGCGCTGCGCCGGGCCCCCCCCCCCCCCCCCCCGGGTCGGCTAAGTTTCCGGCGGGAACATCGATGCCAAGCGTCGCGCCCTCGCTGGCCCGCTGGTGCCGGCGCCACCGATGCGGTGAAGAGGCCGCACCGGTGCGCGTCGAACGCCCAGGTTTCGGGCCGCGGTGGCAAGGGCGTCTCGGTCATCACCGGGTTGCCGCTGCCGCCAGCCGAACTCGAGGCGCTCGCCTCGGAACTGCGCAAACGCTGCGGCTGCGGCGGCACGGTCCGCAACGGGACGATCGAGATCCAAGGCGATCATCGCGATCGCCTGGTGCAGGAGCTGATCCAGCGCGGCTATTCGGCCAAGCGCTCGGGCGGCTGACGCGCTGGGACACGCCTGCGGGCGTCCCTGAGGACGCCCCGAGTGCGTGCCGCCCTCGCTGTCGGCCAGACCTCAGTGAGCGGTGCGGCCGTCCCGCCAAACCGAACCGCTGCGGTCGGGAACCGGACGACCGGCGTTGCCGCCGCTCCGTCCGGAGGACGATGCGCCACCGCCGTGGCTGCGGCCCTGGCCGTGCCCGCGATGATCCTGCCGATGTCCCTGACTTTGACCCTGACTCCGCCCTTGCCCTTGGCCCTGCTGCGCCGGGCGCGGAACCTGCGGACGCGATTCGAGATCTGAACTCCGGCGTCGGCGCGAACGGCACCTGCTGGCGCATCGTGCGCTCGATGTCGCGCAGCAGCTGGCCCTCGTCGGGCGCCACCAGCGAGACCGCGTGGCCGGTTGAACCCGCGCGGGCGGTGCGGCCGATGCGATGCACGTAGTCTTCGGGCACGTTCGGCAGTTCGTAGTTCACGACCTGCGGCAGTTCCTTGATGTCGAGGCCGCGCGAGGCGACTTCGGTGGCCACCAGCGCACGGATGCGCCCGGCCTTGAAGTCCTCGAGCGCGCGCACGCGCGCCGCCTGACTCTTATTGCCGTGGATCGCCGCGGCGCGCACGCCGGCGTCGTCCAGCTGCTCGGCAAGCCGGTTCGCGCCGTGCTTGGTGCGCGTGAACACCAGCGCCTGCTGCCAGGGGCCTTCGTCGGTCGCGCCGTGCTCGAACAGGTGCACCAGCAGGTGGCGCTTCTGCTCCTTGGCGACGCGGTAGGCGAGCTGCTCGACGCGATCCGCGGTCTTGTTGCGCGAGGCAACCTCGATCGCGACCGGGTTGCGCAGCATCTTTTCCGCCAGCTGGCGAATGTCTTCCGAAAAAGTTGCGGAGAACATCAGGTTCTGGCGCTGCGGCGGCAGCATCCGGCAGGATGCGGCGGATCGGCTGGATGAAGCCCATGTCGAGCATGCGGTCGGCCTCGTCGAGAACGAAGTGCTGCACCTTGGAAAGGTCGACGAGGCCGCGCTCCGCCAGGTCGAGCAGCCGGCCCGGCGTCGCGATGAGGATGTCGCAGCCGACGCGCAGGCCGTCGATCTGCGGCCGCTCGCCGACGCCGCCGAAGATCACGCGGGTGCGCAGCTTTTTGTGCGCGCCGTAGTCGTGGGCACTCTGCGCGATCTGCGCCGCGAGCTCGCGGGTGGGTGTCAGCACCAGCACGCGCGGTGCGGTGCCCTGCGCGCTGCCGAGCTTCTGCAACAGCGGCAGCGTGAAGCCGGCGGTCTTGCCGGTGCCCGTCTGGGCACCCGCGAGCACGTCGCGGCCGGACAGCACGGCCGGGATCGCCTGCTTCTGGATGGGGGGTCGGCGTGGTGTAGCCCTTGTCGGCCACGAGCACGGAGCAACTCGGGCTCTAGCCCGAGATCATTGAATGACATCGTTTAATTTCCTTCGAACGTGAACTCGCAACACGGAACTCTGGGTTCCGCAGCGGTCAGAAGCGAGGAGATGAGTGGTCGAGGTACGTGGCCGCAGGCTGCGGCGCTGACTCACGAACAAAGGGGCGCTGACCGCGCGACCCTGATTTTGTCCAGCTACTATACACGAATGGACGCCAACGCACGCGTCATCCTCCAGATTGAGAACCTCGTCAAGCGATTCCGGCCGGACCGCCCGGCCGTGCTCGACGGTATTTCGCTACGGCTGCGCGAGGGCGACTACGTCGCGATCCTGGGCGAGTCCGGCGTCGGCAAGTCGACGCTGCTGAACCTGCTCGCGGGGCTCGACCGGCCGGACGCGGGCCGGATCCGTTCGACGACGTCGAATTCCAGCACCCTCGACGATGACGCCGCCACGCTGCTGCGGCGTCGCCAGATGGGGTTCGTGTTCCAGGCCTTCCACGTCCTGCCCTACCTCAGCGTGGCCCAGAACGTCGCGCTGCCGCTGCAACTGCTGGACATCGACCCGGCCCCCCAGCGTGAACAGGTGGCGGCCATGCTCGCCGCTGTCGGGCTCGGCGAGTTCGGTGAACGCCTGCCGCGCGAGCTCTCCGGAGGCGAACTGCAGCGGGTCGCGATCGCCCGCGCACTGGTACATCGTCCCCGGCTGCTGCTGGCGGACGAGCCAACGGGCAATCTGGATCCGCGCACCGCGCAGCAGGTGCTGGCGCTGCTGCGGGCGCAGGTCAAGGCCCATGCCGGCGCGGGCGTGCTGATCACGCATTCGCTCGCCGCTGCAGAAACCGCGGATCGGATCCTGGTGCTCGACGGGCACAGCCTCGTACCGCTCGCAGCGACTGCGAGCGCCGGCAAGTCCGAAGCATCGGTGTTCACTGACTCGGGCAATCCGGGTTGAGCGCCTGGCTCTGGGCGATGCTGACGCTCGCCCAGTGGCGGGATCAGCCACTGCGCACGCTCGTCACGCTGCTCGCGATCGCGGTCGGTGTCGCGCTCGCCTCCGCGGTGTGGTTCGTGAACTCCGGCGCGCTCGAGGAGTTCGGACAGGCAACGCGACGACTGGTCGGCGAGAGCGACGTGATCGTCCGTGGACCCGCGCGCAGCGGTTTTCCCGAACAGCTCTCATGCACGGCTCGCCACACTGCCCGGCGTCGAAGTGGCAAGCCCCGCGCTCGAACTCGAGGTTGCGCTCGCGGGTCGACGCGGGTCGCTGCGCGTGCTCGGCGTCGATCCGTTCCGCGCCGGCCTGATCCAGCCAGCCCTGTTCGCCGAACTGGCCGGCAACTTCTTCGGGCTGTTCGCACGCGACGGCATTTTCCTCAGCAGCGCGGCTGCGGCCGAGCTCGGCGTAGCCAAGGGCGACCGCTTCGACATACTCGTCGGCACGCAGCCTCGCAGCCTGCGCGTCCTCGGACTGCTCGCACCCGAGGCCTATCCGCAGCGTCTCGGCATCATGGACATCGCCTCGGCGCAGTGGACGCTCGATCGTCTCGGCGTGCTGAATCGCATCGATCTGCGGCTGGCAGCCGCACGCAGCCAGAGATCTTCCGGGCGCAACTCGCATCGAAGCTTCCGCCCGGTGTGCTCGCCGTGGCGCTGGAGAACGAGCGCGAGCGCGCGGTGTCGGTCACCCGTGCCTATCGCGTGAACCTGAATATGCTGGCGCTGGTGTCGTTGCTGACCGGGGCCTTCCGTGTTCTCGACGCAGTCGCTGTCGGTGCTACGCCGGCGCAGCAGTCTGGCGCTGCTCCGCGCGCTCGGGCTCACCCGCGGTCAGCTGCAGCGAGCGCTGTTCGGCGAGGGGCTCGCGCTGGGTGCGCTCGGCGCGCTGCTCGGCGTCATTGCCGGACACCTCGTGGCCAGCTGGCTGCTGCAACGACTGGGCGGGGATTTCGGAGGCGGACAACTGTCCGTCACAAAAGCCGCGCTCGCACCCCAACCGATGGCAGCGCTCGGCTTCTTCTCGTGCTGGGCACAGTGGTCGCAAGCGCAGGCGTCTGGGTCCCCCGCCCGCGAAGCGGCACGACGCGAACCGGCGCGCGCACTGAAATCCGGCGATGCGGAGCTGGCGCTGGCACCCGCTGCGCGGGGTGCACGGGGGCTGCGCTGCTGCTGCTCGGCGCGGTGCTGGCATTCCTGCCACCGATCGGCGGGATCCCGGTGTTCGGTTACGGCGCGGTAGCGGCGCTGCTGTTCGGCGGCGTGCTGCTGGTGCCCCGGGTCACGGCCGCCCTGCTCGCGCTGGCCCCGCGCACCGGTCACATTGCCCTCGATGCCGGACTCGCGCAGCTGCGCGGCGGCGTCGGCCAGGTCACGGTCGGGCTCGCGGCGGTGATCGTGAGCTTCAGCCTGATGGTCGCGATGGCCATC
>JADKEV010000058.1 GCA_016717855.1 Betaproteobacteria bacterium | reverse complement strand
CCTTGTCGCCCATGCGCCAATAGCCACCGTGTATGTATATGTGGATGGGTCCGCGCCCATCGCCCGCGGGAAAAATATCAATAACTGTCGCGCCCCGGAGCCGTAACGAACGTCAACTCGCCACGCATGCGCGTGCGGGCGGACACGCTCAATTCATCCCGCTTGGCAAACTCGGCTTTCGCGTCTATCGCCAGGTTTGCCTGTGGATCGGTGCAATTCCGCATCGGCGGAATATTCGCGCCAGGACATGATGGAATGGATCCTGCTATTGCACTGTTGCGCCGGACTTGCGCACGATTGTCGCCCACTTGCGCGCGTCGCGTTCGATTTCGGATTTGAACTGTTCTACCTGATTTCCCACCGGATCGGCGCCCAGTTCGACAATACGGGCGCGCACCTCCCGTTGCCCGATTATCGCCACGACATCTCGATTTATCGGTTCACAATCGAGCTGTCGACGCCAGTGGGCACGAGCAAGCCGTACCAAAGCGCTCCCTCGTACCCGGGCACGCCCGCATCGGTAATGGTTGGAATTTCGGGCGCCACGAGCGAGCGCGTGGCACTGGATATCCCCAACCCGCAGCTTGCCGCTGCGCACGAGCGGCAAGGAAGTGATCGGAGAGTCGAACATCATTTGCACCTGCCCTCGAGCAGATCGGTGAGCGCCAGCGCGCGCTTCCTTGTACGGCACGTGCACGATGTCAATTCCCGCCATGGTCTTGAATAGCTCGTCGGCAAGATGCGGGGGTGCCGCTTCCGGTCGAGGCGAACATGATCTGCCCGGGTTGACTCTTGGCGAAGTCGATCAGTTCCTGCACCGACTTTGCAGGCATAGCAGGGCGAACCACCAGGAGAAAGGGCGCATAGGCGGCGTTGACCACCGGCGAGAGGTCTTTGAGCGGGTCGTAGTTCAGCTTCGAATACAGGCTCGGCGCGACCGCGAGCGCCGATGTCGTCATCAGCGGCGTATATCCGTCCGGCTTCGACTTTGCAACAATCTCGGCCCCGATATTGTGCCCCGGCGCCCGGGCGTTGTCCACCAGCACCGGCTGCTTCCCGCTTTTCTGCAAGCTTCTGCGCGAGCGAAAGCGGCGCCAACGTCCGTAGGCCCGCCCGCTGGAAACGGCACGACCATTTTCACCGGCTTGTCAGGTAGATTTGAGCAACGGCCGGGCCGACAAGAATGGCAAAGCGTCGCCGACAGGGCGGCGAAGCGGCATGTTCTAAAAAGGACATTGGAGATTCTCAGGAAGCCTGGCCACTTGGCGCAACGAACGATCGGGGCGAAATTCGCGATATTCGTCAACACCCGGACGCCGGGCTTTGCCTCCCCGCTTCCGGCCTCGAGCGGCGTGAACTCGCCGGTGCAGAGATCGAGCACCGCTCCAGCGGGCTTCTCTCGCCAATGCGCCGGCGGCTGCCCGGTCCACGCCGGACACGAGAATGTGCGGGGCGCCGCCCACGCAAAAGCGGACGCGTCGTGCAGCGCCTTCACGGACCGCCGGCTCAACGGTGACAGTGTTGTCGCTGCCGAGCAGATGGGCCATGGCGGCATACGCGCGCAGCGCCGGGCGCGGATTATTGAACATGCGATCTGATAAAGCCGTTCCGCGGAAGTAGCCGCGGTCGACGTCCATGAACGTATCGAACACGTAGCGCACGCGGGTCGAAAGCCGGGCGGCGAGGAGCGCCTCCGCGGTCAGGCGCGCAGTGTCCACGTCGTCGTCGCGGCAACGCGCAATGCTCGCGTCGGTGAGCTTGATCGCACCGAGCACCGCCAGGCCCGTGCGCCCGGCGAACTGCGCCAGCCCGGGCGCAATGGCAAGCAGGTCGATCTCGCGGTCGATGCGAACGACCACGCCGTCGAAGAGCGCGCGCACGCCCGCCGCCTCCATGACCGCCTCGCGTGTCGAGCTCTGGCGGTGTCAGGCCGGTTTTGATGAAATGGCTGACGTGCTGGCCGTCGTAGCGCGCGTCCTCGTGCATCCTGAGCTTCGCCCAGTAGATCGGAACCGCCGCTTTCTCCCTGAAAGCGGCGAGGCGTGCTGCTTCGCGCTCCAGCGCCGCCCGGCTGACGTTGACCTCGACCGCGTCGAGCACTTCCCGCGCGTCGTTCAGAGCGGCAACGAATTCGTCACGCGGGACGCCGAAAGACGTGGCGATGAAGCGATGGCCCACGGCTTGCATCAGCTTCATCCGCTCCCGCACGGCACCCTGCGTGATGTCGTGTGTCGGGGACCTTCAGCAATCTGGCGCCCATTTCCCACAGCGCCATCACCGGGTAGTCGTTGCGCGCGGGCTTGCGGCCGAACTCCTGCACGCCGCCGGTTGACGGTATATCGAGAATTTCCGCCCAAGGATGCCTCAGTTCGACACCGACGCCGGTGAACGGAGCGTTCTTCACGTTCGCAGGCGGGGGCGTGCGACGCGGCGTGTAGGTCGCCTCGGGCGGCAGCGTGCGCCCGTCGGTGCGGACCAGGCGCATCACGTGCCCGCGCTCGTGCACATCGACCACGCAGTAGCCGAATTTGCCGGCGTCCCCGCGGCCGAATTCGTTGCCGGGGTTGATGCGGTAAAACTCGCTGTAATCATGCCTCAGGAACGCGGTCGAGGGCAGCAGATACAATTCAGTGCCGCCGTGCACGTCGTACCAGAAGTTGTGCACGTGGCCGGCAAACATCGCTTCGGCGCGGTTGTCGCGCAGCAGTTCGAGCAGCCACTGGCGCGCGGGCTGATCGATGTTATCGTAGGTGCTGCGCTCCTCCGGCGTGAGCACGTAGGGCGGGTAATGGATAAATACAATATGCGCCGGCCGGCGTTGGCGTAAACTCCGCCTCGAGCCAGACGCGCTGTTCGGCTTCCTGCGCAACCCCAGATTCAACGGTGCGCGTCTATCGCTATGCCGCGCAGAGGGCCGCAATCGAAAGCATAGTAATCCCTGCCGAATGTCGCGCAATACTGGGAAACGTAGTCGGAGGTGACAATGTCCGCCGGCATCCAGTCCACCGCCTTGTCACCCACGTCGTGGTTGCCCGGCACGAGGTGAAGGGCCGCGCAAAGACGCGGAAAGCTCCTTGACCCGGCGCGCTGCCTCTGCGTACACCGGCAGCCCGGGCATGGGGTGCACGATGTCACCCAGGTGCACCACAAACCCCGGTGCAGGGTCGAGCGCCGCGAGTCCTGCGAAAGCGTAGCGCGCCCGGCCGTTGGCGCGCGCGTTGGTTTCAAACGGCGAGGCGGAACGTTCCTCGTGTTCGTTTACATGCGTATCAGCAATGACTGCGAACGAAAACAGCCTTTTTGCCGGACGGCTCACGCGCCCCGCAGTTCCTGATTCCAGTCAATTGAACGACCCTTCCCATCAACTCCGCTCCTTTATCGTTGAACTGGCCTGGCGCTGAATGAGATCAGGGCGCCGGCCAACCGCAGCATTCCATGCGAGAACCGCAGGGCCGGTTGGTCCCGCATCCTGTCGCGACATTCGCGCCTGTCGTTTTCCACACCGGCCATTTCGCGCGCCGCCGCGGTTCGTGGTGCGGCATGCGCTCTTGTTGCTCGATCTTGACGTTCGCCTCGCGCGTAATGCGACTGTACTTCGCCATTTCCTCCTTAATGAAATCGGCGAACTCCTTCAACGATGCCAGTGCTACATCCAGGCCCTGCGCTGGCGCGTGCTTGGTATCGTCCTGGCGCATGACCACAATGACATCGCGGTTCAACTGCTCAGCCACGGCCATTGACGTTCCTGCGGGCGCGAACAGGCCAAGCCAATTGACGAATTCGAATCCAGGCGACCCCGGACTCGATGAACGTAGCACATCGGGAAGCAGCGGAGAACGCCTCGTGTCCGCGATCCCGACCGGGACCAATTTGCCGGCGCGCAGGTGCGGAAGCAGGGGCGCGATCGAGGCAAACATCATCTGCACCTGCCCGCCAAGAAGGTCGGTTGTTGCCGGGCCCGTGCCCTTGTACGGTACGTGCATGAGCTTGGTCTTGGTTGCCAATGCGAGGCTTTCGCCCGCGAGGTGCTGCTGGCCGCCGATGCCGGGAGAAGCGTAATTGACGCTTCCGGGGTTCGACTTCGCCAAGGCGATCAACTCGCCAACCGACTTTACCCCGACCGAGGGATGAACCGCCAGCACCAGCGGACTCGATGTCAGGAGCGTTATCGGAAGCAAGTCGCGGTCCGGGTCATAGCTCATGTTGCGGAAGAAGAGCTTGTTGAGGCTGACTTCCGGCGTATAACCGACCAGCAGGGTATATCCGTCCGGCGCGGACTTCACCACCGCCTCGGCGCCGATCATCCCGATGCAGGGCCGGTTCTCCACGATTACCGGGTTGCCCCATTTCGCGTTGAGGGCCTTGGCGAGAACGCGCGCAGTGATGTCCGTCGTGCCTCCTGGCGGGTAGGCGACAACGATGCGCACCGCCTTGTTGGGAAATGCCTGTGAATATGCGGCACCGGATATCAACGCCGCCACGGCGCAAAACGCGATTGCGCTGGCTAGTTTCATTGCAGTTCTCCACATTGTGTCTGTGACATCTGGATTTGTTCGCGCTTCGACAAAATGAATTGTCTTGCACGACTTCGGGCGACCGTCTTGTTTCGGCTCGCCCGCTAGTATATCCAAGCGATTGAAGTTGAGTTGTGCGGCGCCGGCGCTACCGGACCGGCGACCGGTGGGAATTCCGACCGAGGGC
>JADKEV010000057.1 GCA_016717855.1 Betaproteobacteria bacterium | reverse complement strand
GGCCGTCCTGGTTCGCGTCGCCCTGCTCGAGCAGCCGGTCGAAGTCGGGCATCCGGCCCACACCCGAGCCGTGGGTCCAGCCCGCGATGTGGATCAATCCGTCCCCGGCGACCGGCGACGAAACCATTTCGTTGGGCAGCCCGCGCACGCTCCAGCGTTCGGTGCCGTCGCTCAAGTTGTAGGCGACCAGCCGCAAGGTTCCCGGCACGATGATTTGTTCCGGCTTTTCAATCGGCCAAGGCAGCGGCGTCGCGAACCCACGATGAAAGCCCGGGCGCCCGGTCCGCCACACCGTCCGTCCGTCGCGCTTGTCCACCGCCAGCAAATGGGAATCAACATCCTGGTCGCTGTTCAGGATCAACAAGTCTCCGGCCAGCACTGGCGACGTGCCGGCGCCGTGTTGCGTGACTGGAATGGAAAGCGGTTTTGCGCCACAGCTCGTTCCGTCGAAGTCGTAGGTCACCAGGCCGAACGCGCCAAAGTAAACACACACTCGCGCCGCCGTCCGTCGTCCGCGTGGCGGTCGCCGGATTACTCGATTGCGCACCGCGCTCGATGTTGCCCGGCTCGACATGGCGTCGCCAGAGCACCGCGCCGTCGCGCTGATTCAAGCAGAGGGTTTCCAGTTTCCCTTCCGCAAATCCGGTCAGGAAGATCCGCCCGCCCCGGATGCACGGCGATGAGTGGCCGGAGGGCAGCGCTGTTTTCCACACCACGTTCGACTGCGGCCCGAAGTGCGTTGGGAAATCCGTGACCCCAATGCCGGAGCCGCCCGGCCCGCGGAATTGCGGCCACTGCCCGCCGGCGCCCTCAGCGGACAACTCCTGCCAGGACAGAACCGCTGCCGCGGCACAGAGCCAGGCCATCCCATTCACCCTCAAACTCTGAATCACGGAAAGCAGACGTAACAAGATGCCCGGATGGTCAAACGCGCTTCGGATAAGCCGAAACTTTGGGTCGGCAGGACACCGATTCGTTGGCCCCGCGTTCATAAACGGGTTGCTTCACTTAGCGCCGTGCGGGCATCTGTCCCGACCCGCCCGCCGGAAGCGAGATACGCGAGCAGGTCGAGCACTTCGTCCTGCGTGAGCGACGACAGCAATCCGTCCGGCATGGGCGAGATCTTCGAGGTTCGATGGAAAGGATATCCTTCCGGTCCACCGTCACCGTCTCGGCGGGATTGAACATATCCGGGCCGACCATCACCGAGTCATCTTGCAGATGATAAACAATCCGTCCGGTCAGGCTCTCGCCATCTCGGCGGGTGATGACGACATTGCCGTAGAGGTCGCTCACGGTCTTGCTCGGCTCGATGATGGCTTCGAGCAAATCGCGCGGACTGAAGCGCCCGGCTACTTGCGTAAGGTCTGGGCCCACCGCGCCACCTTCGCCGGCGAAGCGATGACACTGGAAGCAACCCGTCGCGCCGAACATCCGGCGGCCGCTCTCCAAGTCGCGCCCCTGCAGACCCCGCTCCAGACCGGGCGACAACCCGGCCACGGTCCACTCGGTGGTGTTCGTACGCCCGGCCAGCGCGGCGCTGAAGGCAGCCATCGGCGAGGTCGGGGCGGAGCGTCGAGCACGTCTTTCAGGGCGGCGCGTTCCGGTTCGGTCAACGTGGTCAGCGCGTCGGCCCTAATCATCTTGAGAAAACCCGCGAAGCTCGAACCACCGCGATAGCCCGCCGCGCGGTTGAACCACGCGAAGTAGTCGCGGCGCAGTTCGGGCGTCCATCCGGCGCGCAGCATGCGCAGTGACCTGATGTAATCGAGCTGCTCCTCCTGCGTGGGTGCGTTGCGAATGAGTCCGAGCGCCGCCGCCGCCACGCGCGGCGATTGGAGGTAAACGAGCAACTGACACAGCTCGCTGTTCAGTGCGCGGTCCGTCGCCGGGAACCACCGCTCAACCCGCGCGAGCAGCCGGGTGCGCGTAAGTTCGTCGGGCGAGCCGAGCCGCGTGAAGCAGAGCGTGCAGGCGCGGAGCAGCGCGGTGCGGGCGTGAAAGCGCGGACCAGCGAATCGTTCCAGCGCCGCCAGCACGCGGGCTTGCAAGCTGGAACTGGGCGCCGCGTCCGTGGGCTTGCGATGGAACTCATCCTGCGCGCTCACCCGGAGCAGCGCCGTCAACGCGGCCAGCGCGGTGGCCGCCTGCGTTCGGTCAGCGCCCGTTCGCGCCACGTCGCCGGGTCCTGCCATTCCAGCGCGACGCGGGCGGCGAAATTTAGAAAACGATCTTCACTGCCCAGATGCGGCCACGCGATTTCAACCGCCGCCGGGTCACGCCGTCCGTGGAAGGATTCCAGTTGCCGCCGTAGTGCGTGCGGATCCGTGCCACAGGGTGCGCCAGGGGAAACTTCATCTTCTTTCGATCCGGTCCACGTCACGCGATACAGCCCGGTCGGAATCCGCCAGCCGCCGGTGATGAAGTAGAGCGCGCCATCCGCCGGATGCACGACGACATCGACGACCGGCAGCGGAACGCCGGAGACGAACACCTCGCTCTCGCCGCGAAAGGACGCGCCGTCGGGCCGCAGATGCACGGCGTAGATGCGGCCGAAGGTCCAGTCCGCCGCGAACAGCGCGTCGCGATACCGCGCGGGAAACTTCGCCCCGTGGCCGAACGTGACGCCCGTCGGCGATCCGGGCCCGATGTCGAGCGCGGCCGGCAGGCTGTCGGGCGTGTGGACCGGCCATTTGCCGGCGCCGTTGCGCCAGCCGAATTCCGCGCCGCTCGTGACGTGACAGATGCGCGTGGGCCGATACCACGGCGTGCCCAGATCCCATTCCATGTCCGCGTCGTAGGTGAAAAGTTCGCCGGCGGCATTGAACGCCGCGTCGTAGGTGTTGCGGAAACCATGCGCCATCATCTCCCAGTCGCGTCCGTCCGGGCTGACGCGATAAATCACTCCGCCCGGCGCAAGCACGCCCACCATGTGTCCGCCCGCGTCCGGCAGGCGCGGCAGCAGATGATCCTCGCTCCAGTGCGGCGGCACGCGCGACGCGGCAAGCGTGGGCGAGGTCGTGTTGTTGCCCGCGACGGCGTAGAGCGACCTTCCATCTGGGCCCGGGAGCAGCGCGTGCCAGCCGTGGTCTCCGCCGCCTTCGAGCGCGCGGAGCAGTTCCACCTTGTCCAGCACGTCATCGCCGTCGGTGTCGCGCACGCGATACAAGCCGCTGGGCGTTTTCGCGTTCTTCGTCACCAGCGCGTAGAGGCTGTCGAACGCCCAGCACAAGCCCTGCGCGCTGCTCAGTGCCACCGGCACCTTTTCGATGCGCGTCAGGCCCGCGTCGGCTCCGGCGGGCGGCGGGGTGATGCGGAACAGCCCTTCGTCATACTGACCCGAGGCGAAGAAGCGGCCCTTCGCATCCACGCACAGGCTGACCCACGAGCCTTCCGAGTCCGGCGCGGGCGAGGAGAGCAGTTCGACCTTGAACCCCGGCGGCACCGTGAGCTTCTCGGCGGGCGTCGCCGCCGCAGCCGGAGCGAATTCCTTCAGGCGCAGATTGCGGAACTGCACTTTCATCGGCGGCCCCGGATGCATCTGCAACCCGATGAATCCGCGCGCCGCGGCTTTGCCCGACTGCCGATCCACCGCATGCGCGGTCTTCACGCCGTTGATGAAGAGCTGAATCTCCGGCCCGCGCGCGACGACGCGGTAATCATTCCAATCGTTCGAGTGAAAACTCTTTTGCAACGCCGCCGCATCGGCGAACCGCGTGACCTGCCGCGTGCCGTCCGCCGCAATAACCGCCTTCTCACCGCGCAGCGCGATGCCGCCGCGTTCGTGCTCGAACAGCGCGCCCGTCCACTGCGCCCCGTCCTCGATGTCCGCCTGATAGCCGCGCATGTCCCAGTCGGGAACCTCGCGGCTGCGAATCTGCACGCCCGAATTGCCGCCCGTGATGCGATACTCGAAACGCAGCTCGAAGTCCGCCGGTTCGCCGCCGCGCCAGATGAGATAGTTGTGCTTCGTGCAGGGTTTCTCCGCCGTGCTCTCGGCCGTGATGGTGCCGTCCTCGACGCGCCACCAGCCCGGCTTGCCGTCCCAGCCGGTGAGGTCGCGGCCGTTGAAGAGCGAGGTGAATCCGTCCGCCGCCAGCGCGGGCCAAGTCAGCCCCGCAGTCAGGATGCAAAAAAGAAGAGTTCTCATGGTTGACGATTGGTCCTGCTCCTACGGCGTGACGCTCTGCTTTGCCTTCGCGGTGGCGGCGGGTTCGGTTTGGTGCCACAGCGAGCGCCAGTAATCCTGCTCGATGGCGTAAACGTCCGTCGCCTCCTCCGGCTTCACGCACTGCGGCACCATCCCGTAGCGCTTCATCTCGCGGAACCAGTCGGTGCGCGGGACGAAGCCGGTCATGTCGAAGCGCTTGTTGCGGTCGAGAAATTCCTGGCCGGCGACGATCATCGCGCGGATTGCCTGGTAGCCGGGGTCCGTGGCGGAGGAAAGACTGCGGCGCCGACTTCTTGCAGAGATCCCACCCGCCGGCTTCTTTCGCCAGCGGCGCGAGGAGCATCAGGGATTTCTCCGGACGTGAGACATTGAAGACAATGTGGCGGCTGGTGAGCAGGCGCGGATCATCGAGGCTCGGCTGCCAGAAACTCACGCCGCGCTCATCAGCAAGGTTGCGCGGGAGGAGTCGCGCGGGTTTGTCGTGGCAACTGGAGCAACGCTCTTGAATCACGTTCGCGGCGGCTTTCGTGGCGGGCCAGTCCGCGCCGGTGTTTACCTGGTTGTTCTCAGCGTAATTGCCAATCATGCCGCAACCGAGCGCGGCGTAGGTGCCGGGATAGGCGGCGCCGGTCTCGATCCAGAGGCGAAGAAGTTTCTTTTGCTGATCGGTGGCCCGCACGCCGTGGTGCGAGCCGTCGAGCATCGTGAGCAGGCGGCTCGCGCTGCTGCCGAGGGTGCGCGGGTCGTAATTGCTCTTGGGCTGGTTGCGGCCATCGGCAAAGAGCCGCGCGATGGTGAGCATGTAGTAGCTGTGGCTGTAGATCGGGCCGCGGTCGCCGGTGAGCAGCAGGCGTCCGGCACGGGGGCCGCCGCGCGCGGTTTTCTCGTAGCCGTGGCAATCGGTGCAGAGCGCATTGAGCACGGGCTGGACGTCGCGCGGGAAATCGAACACGTCGGGCGCGTCGTGAATCGGCTGAATCTTCGCGGCGGCTTTGCGGACGGCGAGCGTGGAGTGAAATTCGGAACGAGGCGTTTGCGAACGATGTTCGTGACAGCCGACACAGCTCATGGTCTCGCCGGGCTGCACGCTGCTGAAGCTTTGCATCCGTTTCACGGCCATGTCGTTTTCGTCGAGCGCGACGAAGAACACGCTGCGCATCGCGGGCACCTCGAAGTAGGCGGAGCCATCCTTCTCGACCGGCACGGTGCCGAGGATGCGTTCCAGCGTGAACGTGCCGCCGTAGCTGATCGGTTCCATACCGCCGGTGTAGTGGACGGGCATGGGCAGTGTTTCGAGGACGAGGAGCTTCTTGATGTCGCCCTCCTTCACGCCGGTCATGTTGCGGCCGTGATTCACGTCGGCGAGCAACATGCGCCCGTTGGTCTCCTCGGGTTTGACACGCGGCTGGATGACTGGCTCACGTGGGCGCGACGCGAGGGGGCGCGGTTCGTGACATTCGAGTTTGGCGGCGAGATCTTCGGCGGGCAGCTTGACGAGTTCCTCGGTTCGGCCGGTTCCGTCCATGATGACGAGCGCGCCGCGGCTGGCGGCAAGGAAGCAATCTTCGCTGAAAGCCCACGGATCGCGGAAGTGCGCTCCCTTGCTGATGGTCTTCGCGAACTCCTTCGCGTCGGGACCGCCCTTCGGGTCCACCACCGTGATCATGCCGTCGTGTTCGCGCTGGCCGTGGCCGGGGCTGAAGCTGGCAACAATCTTGTCCGTGCCGGCGATGGGCCTGGCATCGATCATCGTGATGCCGGGATGGAGATTGCCAAACCACGTCATCTGCGAGGTGCCGTCGGGATTTGCGGCCCAGAGGTGGTGGAAGTGAACCTGGCTGCGGTCCACATATTCCCAGCGCGTGAACAGCACGCGGCCGTCGGGCAGCGGCCACGGCGTGTTGTCGTGTTCGATGTTGCTGGAGAGCGCGCGGATGTTCGAGCCGTCGGCGTCGCAGCGATGCAGCACGGCGACCTGCGTGAGCCAGCAATTCACCCAGCGCTTGCACCGGCTGCTGACGAAGACGATGCCGCCGTCGGGCAGGTAGGCGGCTTCAATGTCGTCGAAGGGGCCGCTGGTCAATTGCTTCAGGTCGCTCCCGTCACAGTTGATTTCGTAAAGGTGATACTGCTCCGTCCCGCCGGGCCGGTAGCTGAAGAGAATTTTCTTCCCGTCGTAACTGACCTGCGGATCGCGCACGCCGCCGGTCTTGTCAGCTAGGAGCGTCGTCAGTTCGCGCGTGCGAAGGTTCAGGCGGTAGAGCTTCGCGCCCTCGACCCACGCCTTGCGGTCCGGGTCGTGCGAGTAGTAGCCAAAGTTCGCGTACCAGTGGCCGTCGGTCGGATTGAGCGCGCGCGCCGCGAAGACGACCGATTCCACGCCGAGCATCGGGCCGTCGAGGAACTTCTCGAGCAAGCCCCCGGTGTCAGGCGGCGGCTTGGCCGGTGCCGGCGCACCAAGGGCGTTCATCGCGAACATCAGCAGCGCTAAGAGAAAGGCGAGCAGCGCGCTGAACAGCGGCTCCCACAAAATCAGCCGACGAGATGTCGTTTGCATAAGTTTTCAGATCAAAGGCTGCATGGTGCGACGCATGGCGAGTTGGCGCTTTCTTGACTTAAATCAAGATTATCGAGCATCGGCCCTCGTCCGACCTCCCAATGACCACATTGAAGCCCACCAAGACTTCGTTGTTGGCGGCGCACGAATCGACACCATCGGCCGCGAGCCGCGCTTCCGTTGCGAACCAGTCCCCGGCGCATCATTGCCGGATGACTCTTCCCACGTCGTGCAGCCACCCGGCTCCCTGCGGCATGCCGTGCGAATGAAACTGGGACCGGAACGTCATGCGGTGCTCGAACTCGGCAGCCTCGCGCGTCTCGCGATCATGGCGGTGCCGGGCAGCCGGGGAAGTTTCTGGGAGCAGGCGCAGGAGTTGTTCGCCCAGGTCAAATGCATCGTCAGCCGGCAGGCGACTGAACTCACTCCGACCACGATGATGGTTTTCCTGCGCGACGGTGCCGACGAGGCGGCGTGCCGCAAAATCCTGCGGGCCTGTTTCGGCAAAGCCATTCCAGTGACCACTTTCGTCGTGCAGCCACCGTGCTGCGGCGCGGCGCTGGGAATTGAGTTGTGGGCGCTCGGCGGGCCGGGCGTGACCGTGAAGAGGTTCGGGCCGCCTTCGTCGCGGTTGAGTCAGAGGAGCATCCGATGGATTCACTGCGGCGGCATTCGTGGCGACACGGGCGAAGGACGGTGCCTTCGGCGAATCGTTGTCCGCCTTCGAGGCGGATGAATCAGCAACTGGCGGCCGCAG
>JADKEV010000056.1 GCA_016717855.1 Betaproteobacteria bacterium | reverse complement strand
CTACGAGTTCCCATCCTTCGAGTTCCCATCCCACGACCTTCCATCCTGCGATTCCCTCGCGGCTGGCGTCGCCAGAAGCTCCCTGGCGATGATCAGCTTCTGCACTTCGGTCGCGCCTTCGTAGATGCGCAGCGACCGGATCTCGCGGTACAGGCGCTCGACGATCTCGCCCGACTTCACTCCACGGCCGCCGAACATCTGGACGGCGGCGTCGATGACCTGTTGCGCGGATTCGGTGGCGGTCATCTTGGCCATCGCTGCCTCGCTGGTTGTGCGCGCGCCCTTGACGTCGCGCAGCCAGGCGGCGCGGTAGGTCAGGAGCGCCGCCGCGTCGATCGCGGTCGCCATGTCGGCCAGCTTCGCCTGCGTAAGCTGCAGCGCCGCCAGCGGCTGGCCGAATAGCTGCCGCGAGCGCGCATGCGCCACCGCTTCGGCCAGCGCGCGGCGTGCGAAACCCAGCGCGGCGGCGGCGACTGACGCGCGGAAGATGTCGAGGGTGCGCATCGCCAGTTTGAAGCCTTCGCCTTCGGCTCCCAGCCGCTGCGCGCGCGGCACCCGGCAGTTTTCGAAACGCAGCGTCGCGAGCGGGTGCGGGGCGATGATGGCGATGCGTTCCTTGATCGCGAAGCCCGGCGTGCCGGCGTCGACGATGAAGGCGCTGATGCCGGCAGTGGGCTTGGTCGAGGCGGCCGGAGCCGATGTCCGCGCGAACACGACATAGAAGTCCGCTATCCCGCCGTTGGAGATCCAGGTCTTCTCGCCGTCGAGGATGTAGCCGTCGCCGTCCGCCCGCGCGGTGGCGCGCAGCGCCGCCACGTCCGATCCCGCATCGGCTTCCGACAGCGCGAAGGCAGCGATCGCCTCCCCGCGCGCCACGCGCGGCAGGTAACGGGACTGCTGCGCGGCGTCGCCGGCCAACGTGATCGCGCCGGAGCCCAACCCCTGCATCGCGAACGCAAAGTCGGCCAGGCCATCGTGGAAGGCGAGCGTCTCGCGCAGGATGCACAGCGCGCGCGAATCGAGTCGCGGGAGAGCGCCGCCGGCCGCGGCCGGCACGCAGTACTGCAGCCAACCCGCCGCGCCCAGGCGGCGGACGAGTTCGCGGCAGGTGGCGTCGACGTCGTGGTGGTCGAGTCCGGCCAGGCTGGTCCGCGCCCACTGGCCGATGGCCTCGGCGAGTTTCCGGTGGCTGTCGTCGAAGAACGGCCAGTCTACGTGGGCGAGGTTCATCCCCCCCCCCCCCCCCCCCCCCCCCCCCCCCCCCCCCCCCCCCCCCCCCCCGGGCCCCCCCCCCCCCCCCCCCCCCCCCCGCGCCCCCCCCCCCGCCCAGTTGCCCTCGAACACCGGCTTTTCCTTGGCGACGAAAGCGCGGTAGGCGCGGCGGAAATCTTCGGTCTGCATGCAGATCGCCTGGGCTTCGGCTTCGTGCTCGATCGCCTCGTCCAGGCCCATCGCCCATTCCTGATGGAGCAGCTTCTTGGTTACGCCGTGGGCAAAGGTCGGGCCGTCGGCGAGACGACGCGCGCAGTCCAGCGCCAGCGCGAGCGCGTCACCCTCTGGCGCCAGCGCATTGAAGAACCCCCACGCCAGCCCTTCGGTGGCGGTCATCGCCCTGCCCGTGTAGAGCAGCTCGGCCGCACGGCCCTGCCCGATCATCCGCGGCAGCAGCGTGCATGCGCCCATGTCGGCGCCGGCCAGTCCGACGCGGGTGAACAGGAATGCGGTCTTCGCGTCCGGCGCGCCGAAGCGCAGGTCCGCCGCCAGCGCGACCATCGCGCCGGCGCCCGCGCAGATGCCGTCGACGGCGGCGACGATGGGCTGCGGGCAGGCGCGCATCGCCTTGACCAGGTCGCCGGTCATCCGCGTGAACGCGAGCAGGTCGGGCATCGTCATCTGCGTCAGCGGCCCGATGATCTCGTGCACGTCGCCGCCCGAGCAGAAGTTGCCGCCGGCGCCGCAGACGACCACGGCCTTGATGTCGTCGGCGTAGACCAGTCCGCGAAACAAATCGCGCAGTTCGGCGTAGGACTCGAAGGTCAGCGGATTCTTTTTCTCCGGCCTGTTCAGCGTCAGCAGCGCGACCTTGGGACTCCGGCCGTCGACCTGCCACAGGAAGTGCCGGGACTGATAGCCGGCATAGGAGCGCCGTTGTGCCTGCATGCTCATGATGTCGATCCGTTCACGTGTGATTTCAGTTTGGCGAGGAGGCCGCCCAGCTCCCCGCGTTCCTTCGCCGACAGGCCGCCGAGCAGTTCGACCACCCACCCCTCGTGCGCCGCGGCCATCTTGTCGAACGCCCGCTTGCCCGCGGCCGTCAGCTTGACGACGTAAGCGCGGCGGTCGGCGGGCGCCGCGGTACGCCGGACCCAGCCTTCGGCAACGAGCTGGTCGGTGAGGCCGGTGACGCTGCCGCCGGTGACCATCATCCGCCGCGAGAGCTCGCCCATCTTCAGCCCCTGCGGATGGCGCTCCAGCTGCGCCAGCAGGTCGAAGCGCGGCAGCGTGACCGAGAAGTCGCGGCGCAGCCGCGCGCGCACCTCCGTCTCGATCAGCAGCGTGCAGGTGAGCAGCCGCAGCCAGAGGCGCAGGCTGTCGTGCTGCGCGCCGTGCGCGCGCGATTCGAGGTCGCTATCCATTGGCATCAGGCGCATCCTGTATTTGCGCGGCCCGCTCCAGGTTGCGCTCGAGCTGGGTCTTGCCCGCCAGGTACTGCGGCGGCCACTCGACGCCCGGCGCCGGCCCGTCCCCGGGATACGTCAGCTGCGCGGCAGCGTGCAGCGTCCAGTACGGGTCGGCCAGGTGCGGCCGGGCGAGCGCGCACAGGTCGGCGCGGCCGGAGGCGATGATGCTGTTGACGTGATCCGGCTCGAAGATCGCCCCGACCGCCATCGTGGCGATCCCGGCTTCCTGGCGGATCCGGTCGGCGAACGGCGTCTGGTACATCCTGCCGTACACGGGCCGCGCGGCCCGCGTGGTCTGCCCGGACGACACGTCGATCACGTCGCAGCCGGCATCCTTGAACATCCGGCCGATGCGCACCGCGTCGTCCGGCGTGTTGCCGCCGGGCGCCCAGTCGTGGGCCGAGATGCGAACCGACATCGGCTTGTCCTGCGGCCAGGCCGCGCGGATGGCGCGGAACACTTCGAGCGGATAGCGGCAGCGGCTCTCCAGCGTCCCGCCGTACTCGTCGCCGCGCTGGTTGGTCAGCGGGCAGATGAAGCTGGAGAGCAGGTAGCCGTGCGCGCAATGCAGCTCCAGCCAGTCGAAGCCGCACTCGTTCGCCCACTCCGCGGCGCGCACGAACTCGGCGGTGACTTCGTCCATGTCGGCGCGCGTCATCGCCTTCGGCGTCTGGTTCTGCGGCCCGTAGGGAATCGGCGAGGCCGCGAGCAGCGGCCAGTTGCCCGCGGGCAGCGGCGCGTCGGCGTCCTCCCAGCCGATCTGCGTCGAGCCCTTCGGACCCGAGTGCCCGAGCTGCATCGCGGCCTTGGCGCCGGTCCGGGTGTGGATGTAGTTGACGATCCACTGCCAGGCCAGCTTGTGCTGCGCCTTGTACATGCCCGCGCAGCGCGGCGAGATCCGCCCCTGCGCCGTCACGCACGTCATTTCCGTGAACACCATCGCGGCGCCGCCGTGGGCGCGGCTGCCCAGGTGGACCAGGTAGAACTCGTCGGGCGTGCCGTCGTTGCACGAGTACATCGCCATCGGCGACATCACGACGCGGTTCTGCAGCGTCAGGCCGCGCACGCGGAACGGCGTGAACATCGGCGGCCGCGGCGCGGGCGGCAGGCCGCTGCCCGCGGCGATCCACGCTTCGATGCCCTCGACGTAGCCGTGGTCGCGCTGGCGCAGGTTTTCATGCGAGATGCGCTGCGAGCGGGTGAGCAGGCTGTACGTGAACTGCTCCGCCTCCATCGCCGTGTAGCGGTTGACGTTCTCGAACCACTCGGTGGAATTGCGCGCCGCGTTCTGGATCTTGAGCACCTCGAGGTGGCGCTCCTTCTGATACGCCTCGAGCGCGGCGGCCAGGTCCTGGCGGCCCGTGATGGCGCGCGCCAGCGCGATCGCGTCCTCGAGCGCCAGCTTGGTGCCGGAGCCCACTGAAAAATGCGCGGTGTGCGCCGCATCGCCCATCAACACGATGGGCGTGCGCCGGCCCCAGCCGTCGTGCCAATGCACCCATTCGGCGCAGACGACGCGCGGGAACTTGATCCACATCGCCGAGCCGCGCAGGTGCGCAGAGTTCGACAGCAGCGGAAAGCCGTCCAGGTATTTCGCGAACAGCTTCTCGCAGAAGGCGATCGACTCGTTCTGCTCCATCTTGTCGAGACCGGCCTTCAGCCACACTTCCTCGGGCGTCTCGACGATGAACGTCGACGTCTTGTCGTCGTACTTGTACGCGTGCGCCTGGAACCAGCCGTGTTCGGTTTCCTCGAAAGCGAAGGTGAAGGCGTCGAACAGCCTGTTGGTGCCCAGCCAGACGAAGCGGCACTTGCCCACGTCGACCTGGGGCCGGAACACTTTCGTGAACTGTTCGCGGACCCGGCTGTTGAGGCCGTCGGAGGCGATCACCAGGTCGGCGTCGGTGAACTCGGCGCGTTGGCCGATCTCGGTCTGGAACACCAGCTTGACGCCCAGTTCCTCGCAGCGCGCCTGCAGGATGTTGAGGAGGCGCTTGCGGCCGATGCCGCAGAAGCCGTGGCCGCCCGAGCGTATCGTCCGCCCGCGGAAGTGGACGTCGATGTCGTCCCAGTGATTGAAGCTGTCGAGGATCTGCAGGTACGTCGTCTGGTCAGCCGCCTTGAGGTTGCCCAGCGTCTGGTCCGAGAACACCACGCCCCAGCCGAACGTGTCGTACGGCCGGTTGCGCTCGATCACCGTGACTTCGTGCTGCGGATTCGCGCGCTTCATCAGCAGCGCGAAATAAAGCCCCGCCGGTCCGCCCCCAATGCAAACGATACGCATGGACGCCCACCCTCCTTGCGGACATTTTCAACCTGAATTGTTTAGTTGTCAAATACATTGCGGGGGGGAAGGGTTCCGTCGATGGGTTCCGCCATGGGTCCGTGGGCGCGCGCCCCCGCCGGATCCGGATTTCGGACCACGCGGTATCGCCCACCATCGGAGTACTCTACGGCGATATTGAGCAGCACCGTCGCGCCGGCGACGGCGAGCAGCGCGACGCCGAGCGGCGTGCTCAGGCGCCGGCCCCAGGGCATGTTCTTTTCGATGGCCATGATGGCGCCGAGCACCAGCATCCATGCGATGCTACCGGTGCCGACGACGAACATCAGCAGCATCAGCGCCCAGCAGCAGCCCACGCAGAACGCGCCGTGATGCGCGCCCAGCCGGAACGCCTCCCGGCCCGGCGCGCGGCCGCTCCAGTGCTCCATGATGAAGCTGAGCGGCGTCCGGCACTTTTCCAGGCAGCGATGCTTGAGCGAGGTGAACTGGAATAACCCGGCGCCGCCGATCACCACGGCGCCGAGCGCCCAGGCGTGAAACCCCAGCCATGGCTGGCGCGACGCCGCCTCGATGACCAGCCAGTCCAGCCCGTGCGCCGCCAGCCCGAACAGCGTCCACACGCCCAGGTAGCCGACGATCACCAGCAGCACGAGCCGGACGCCGTCCGGCCGCCGCGCGGTCATCCGCCGGAACTGGTCGAGCAGCGGCAACGTCGTCGGCAGCATCATCGCCACCGTCATCAGCACCCACCCCGCGGTGTGGATGAGCGCCGGCACGACCACCTCGCCCCCGGGCACGGCGCGGCAAAGGAACGCCGCCGGACCGAGATCGAACCAGTTGCCGTGCTGCAGATACTTGCCGTACGGGCTCGCCGACCACGCCCACAGCGCGAACCAGGTGAACGCGATCAGCCCGCCCAGGAGCGGGAGGAAGAAGTTGCGGTGGCGCGCGGCGGACCCCCCCCCCCCCCCCCCCCCCCCCCCCCCCCCCCCGGGCCCCCCCCCCCCCCCCCCCCCCCCCCCCCCCGGGGCCCCCCCCCCCCCCCCCCCCCCCCCCCCCCCCCCCTGGGCGGAGGCAGGCTGGATCTTCGAACGCCGCCCCGCGCGAATCGCACGCCTGACCAAGCCCCGGTAACCCGGTCAACCCTGGAAGACGAACGTGCTCTGCAGCGCGTTGTGATCCTTCATGTCGATATTGATGCCCAGCTTCGCGTTCTTCGCACGATAAGTGGGCGCCTTGCCGACGAACACCGGCGCGCCCGGCACCGTCGAAAACACCGTGTCCGCCAGTGTCGTCGTCCTGCCCGACGCGCTGACATACGGCTCGAGTTCAGCGTAGTAGTCGCTGCCGATCTTGAGCGTGCCCTTGCCGCCCTGGACCGTGAACATGATCGGCGCCCGCTCGACCGACACCACCTCGCCGATCAGCGCCGCCAGGTCCGCCACCGGACCGCCGGCCTTGCCTGTGTAGACCTTGAGCAGCGCGTCTTCCTGCGCCTTGGAGGCCTTCTCGTCGACGAAGATCGCCGCCCGCCAGTTGCCTTCCAGGATGTTGCCCGGGACGTGCGCGACGCACGCCAGCGTCAAGCCCGGAAACATCGACCCCTTCTATCGTTCCCTTGTCGAAGTGCCACGAGACGATGGTGTCGCAGGTGCCGAAGTCCGGATCCTCGCCGATCCAGCATGGACACAGCACGCGGCAATTGCAGACTTCGAGTAAACGCCCTTCCAGTTGATAAGCCATGAGTCTTTCTCCCTGAGAATTGGACAGACACGGCCGGCGATCCACGTCACGCGGTAACGGGAGTTGCACTGCCGGTACGGGCGTACCGGATCGGGGGCGGTGCAAGATTACGCCGCGGCGATTCCGGTGTCTACAGGCGGGTGTACGTAGAGTGGCGTACGGGCAGATTCCGTAGGATGGGTGGAGCGCAGCGATACCCATCACGCCGTGTCGGGAACTGCTGTCCTTGTGTCGCGCGGACCGGGATCGAGGCGTGTTTGGCGTTTTCCGGCGAACCGACGATGGGTATCGCTTCGCTCCACCCATCCTACGTCCTACCGCCGGCTACCGTCGGCCGCCGGCGAGCTTGGTGGCGTCGGGATCGGCGCGCAGGCGGGCCATGGCCCAGACGCCGAGGAAGGGGCCGATCGCGAGCGGCAGGAACGCGTAACGCCAGCCCAGCGCGGCGACGAAGACCGGCATCAGGTGGATGGTGACCAGGGTCAGCGTGAAGCCGATCGCGGTCTGCACGGTGAGCATGGTCCCGACGTAGGCGCGATCGGAGAGTTCGGCGACCGACGCCGAGAACTGCGCCGAATCCGCGACGATGGAAATTCCCCAGAGCAGGCACACCGCCGTGAGCAGCCAGGGATCGCCGCCAAAGAGCAGCCCCACCGTCGCCGCGCAAGCGCCGCTGACGCCCATCGCCAGCATGGTCAGCGTCGTGCGGCCCAGGCGGTCGGCGAACAGCCCGCCCGCCACGCAGCCGACGGCGCCGATGCCCACCGTCGCGAAGGTGACCAGCTTGGCCGCGGTCCCTGCCACCTCCGGCGCGAGTTGCAGCGCGAAACTCGCCTGCAGAAAGACGCCGATCCACGCCCACATCGCGTAGAGCTCCCACATGTGGCCGAAGTAGCCGAAGTTGGCCAGCCGCAGCGAGCGCACCCGCCACGCCGCCAGGATCACGCGCGGATCGAAGCGCGGCGCCGACACCCGGTTGGGACCCAGTTGCACCAGATGGATCAGCGCCGCCGCCACCAGCGCCGACGCCGACGCGGCCGCCACGGTGAAGCGCCAGTCGACGCCGCCCAGCGCATTGAACAGGTGCGGCGAAGCCGAGCCCAGCGTCAGCGCGCCCACGAGCAGCCCGACCATCAATCCCATGTCGCCCTTCGCCCAGGTCGCGGCCAGCTTCATCCCGACCGGATAAATCCCCGCCATGCACATGCCGGTGACGAAGCGCAGCACGGGGACCAGCGGCCCGCCCGGATCGACGACCAGGATCAGCGCGTTGGCCATCGACGCCACCGTCGCCGCGATCATGAAATACCGGCGCGGCTCGAGCCGGTCCGCGAGGCCGAAGGTCGCGCTGAGCAGGCTGCCCGCGACGAACCCCGCCTGCACGCCGCTGGTCAGCGCCGCCTGCAGGAACGGCGACAGCTTGTACTCGGCCAGCAGCGCCGGCACCACCGCCGAGGCGGAAAACCACAACGCCATCGCCGCGACTTCGCACAGGGCGAGGATGGCGATCGCCACGGGCTTGGCGTGGAGGATGGAGTTGCCGGCGTAGTCGGGCGCGGGAGGCATCGGCGGATTGTGCGGGGGTTGGGGCGGGGATGCAATCCGATCCGGCCCGGCCGGGCAGGACGCCTGAAAGTAGTCTTTGGGTGATGGGGCCATGCGTGCGGCCGCGTGCGGCGGTGCATTGACAATACTTATATTTCACTTATTATTCCAAATTGAACTCGATCTTCTGGCGGCCGAAAGCGCTGCGCCAACTGCGCAAGATCGAATCGCGCGCGAACAAGCAAATCCGTGGCGCGGTGACGAACGAACTCTCTGACTTGGGCACTGCCCGCAACGTGAGCGCCTTGGTCAATCACGAGTACGGTTATCGACTCCGCGTCGGAAACTATCGTGTCTTTTTCAACTTCGACGGTGCCGTCCACATCGTATCCATCGAGGAGGTCCGGAAGCGCAATGAACGCTCGTACTGAGTTTCAAGTGATCGTCGGCGCAGATGGCAAGCCCGCGTTTGTCGTCATCCCCTACGCGCAGTTTCGCGCGCTGCAGAGCGGCCTAGCGCGCGGCACCGTCCCAAACGAAGTAGTCAACCTCGCGTACGAGAAGGGCCTTTCCCCGATGGCGGCCTGGCGCGAGCATCAGGATCTCACGCAAGCTGAAGTTGCATCTCGTATCGGAATCACGCAGGCGGCCTACGCGCAGATGGAGCGCGTCAAGCGCCCTCGGAAGGCCACGCTGGAAAAGGTCGCCGCGGCCATGGCACTGAATGTCGAGCAACTGCGCTGGTGAGTTCCTACGCCGCCAGCCGCCCGAGCCAACTCGCTGCATCCGTGATTGTGATTCCGCTGCGAAACTCTTCCTGCCGCAGGTCGCGGACAACCTGCACGGCTTCGACGCCGGCGAACTGCGCCGCAAACGGCCGGCCCTGCGGCTTGGTTGCCCCTGCCCGCCCGCCGCCCCTTGGGGGGGGGTGCGGCTGTTGGCGCCGCCCCGCGCCCGTGGGCGGGGTGGGGCCGAGACCGCCGGGGGGGGGGGCCGCCCCCCCCCCCCGGGAGGGCGCCCCGGGCAGCCGCCGGGGGGCCGTGGGCGCGGACCCGCGGCCGGGGCGCGCCCGCCCGCCCGGCGCGCCGCGCCCGCGGGGGCGCCGGGTGGTCCCGCGGCACCGGGTCGTCGAGATAGCGCTTCATTCCGACTAATATAACATTTGTAGCACTTTAGTCGCGACTATTTTGCTACATCAATCATAATAGTCGCGATAATCCCGGACTGATTGGCCCCGGACTGATCGATTGACCCGTCCTGGATTGAGAGGACCGCTCGATCCCCTCCCCGCGCCTCGCGTATCATCGCCAGCATGCGCCGCACCTTCGCGAGATGACCGCCCATGATCGACCTCCACTGCCACATGTTGCCCGGCATCGACGACGGCGCGCCCGACGAGGCGACGGCGCTGGCGATGGCGCGGATCGCGGTGCAGGACGGGATCACGTTCACCGCATGCACGCCGCATATCTATCCCGGCCTCTATGAGAACAACACGCGGCTGATCCGCCAGCGGGTCGGCGAGTTGCAGAAGAAGCTCGACGCCGAAGGCATCGTGCTGCGCCTGACCTCCGGCGCCGACGCCCACCTGACGCCGGAACTCATGGACCGCCTGAAGACCGGCACCGCGCCCACGCTCAACGGCGGCCGCTACTTCCTGCTCGAGCCGCCGCACCACGTCGCCCCGCCCCGGTTCGAGGAATCGGTGTTCAACTTCCTGGTCGCGGGCTACGTCCCGGTCATCACCCACCCCGAAAGGCTGACCTGGATCGAAGCGAACTACGAAGTCTTCAAGCGCGTCGCCCTGCGGGGTGCGTGGATGCAAGTGACCTCGGGCAGCCTGACCGGCCGCTTCGGCGACGGCGCCAAGTATTGGGCAGAGCGCCTGCTCGACGAAGGGCTGGTCCATATCCTGGCCACCGACGCGCACAGCATCAAGCGCCGGGCACCGCTGCTGGCGGAGGGCGTGCGCGTCGCGGAAAAGTACGTCGGCAACGAAGAGGCGCATCGGCTGGTCTTCGAACGTCCGCGGGCGATACTGGACGACATCGCACCGGCCAAGGTGCCGCCGGTTCCGGCGCTGCTGCCGAATGGGCAGAAGCCGTGGAAACCGGGGTTGTGGCAGAGGATAACGGGAGGGCGGCGGTAGGCGAGGGTCGAGCAAGCGCACCCCGAGATGGTGTAGGATGGGTGGAGCGCAGCGATACCCATCTCGTTGGTCCGCACGAAAGTCCGTGATTGGGCGCGATTGTGGTGTCGTGACACCCGCACTGATCTTCCTGAATCGCGATGATGGGTGTCGCTTCGCTCGACCCATCCTACGGTCTA
>JADKEV010000055.1 GCA_016717855.1 Betaproteobacteria bacterium | reverse complement strand
CAGGAACGCCACCGAGACGATCCCCATCGTCATGATTACCGTTCGCGATCCTGTTGGCACCGGGCCCATCGCGAGCCTCGCGCGCCCAGGCGGGAACGTCACAGGGGTGCGGGCAAAGCGCCGGCCTGGAAATCGTCGCCAAAACAACTGGAGCTGCTCAAGGAGACCGTCCCTAAGATCCGCCGTGTGGCCATCCTCTCGAACCCGGCCAATGCGTACCACCAGCTCGCGATAAGAGAAGTGAACGTCGCGGCCGGTCGTTGGGAGTGGAGCTTCAACTCCTGAAGCCCGAGCCCCGAACGAGTTCGACGGCGCATTCGCGGCGATGGCCAAAGAGCGCGTGGGAGCACTCCTCGTGGTGGCAGATACGGTGTTCAACCTCCACCGAACACGACTCGCAGACCTCGCAGCCAGGAGCCGCCTGCCGGCAGCATACGGCGTCAGGGAGAGTGTGGAGGCCGGGGGTCTCATGTCTTACGGGGCGAGCTTTCTTGATCTCTACCGGCGCAGCGCCGTGTACGTGGACAAGATCCTGAAGGGTGCAAAGCCCGGCGACCTGCCCGTGGAGCAGCCGACCAAGTTCGAGCTGGTGATCAATCTTAAGACCGCGAAGGCTCTCGGCGATTGATTCCGCAGTCGCTGTTACAGCGCGCCGACGAGGTGATTCAGTGAGGGGTCAGCGACGATGGGCGCACTTGGCAAATACACCTGAAAAGGGTGACCCGACTTATCGCATCTCGCAGCGGGCGACGCTGTTCGCCGAAGCGGGCACCGAAGTATTGGTAGAGGCATCCTTCCGGGCATCAAGAACTTCATCGGCATTCACCCCGATCAACTGCTGGAGCTGACCTTGTACACTGAGGAAAACCTGCGGTAGGAACGGCGTGACGGTCCGACCCAATCCGAAAGGAAATGTGAGTGCCCGAGACCGCAAACAAGCCCGGACGAATTCTCCTGTTGCAGTGGTCCGGCAGCGCCTACGACTCGCTCCGCGGCTTTTTGCGGCTGGCCGGAGAAGAGTTTGCCGCCGACGGCCATGAGGTCCACACCGTCGTGATCGATCACCCCGGCTGGCAGGACAAACTGAACGCCGCCGTGGGCGGCGGCGCGCTGTTCGCGCTGGGCATGTCGGGGGTGGGGGCGGATCTGACCACGGGGGACAAACACCTGCTTTGGGAGGCGGTCAAGATCCCGTTTTTTGACTGGAACTGCGACCATCCCTGCTACTTCCCCAACCGGCACGCGATCCGCAATCGCTATCTGCTGCACGGCTACGTGTTTCCCGACCACGCGCGTTATGCGATGCGGCACTTCAATGCCAACGGGTCCGCGTGCTTCCTGCACATGGGCATTCCGCCGCGGCGCATTTTTGCCGGCGCACCGCTGCCGGCGCGAGCGCGCAACGGTCGCATTGTGTTCACCAAGAGCGGCGCCGACACCAACAGCATCGAGGCACGCTGGCGCAGCTTTGTCCCGCCGCTGCGCGAGCTCGTGTTCGCAGCGGCCGAGGAACTCTATCACCGCAGCACGGCAGACTTCCTCGAGGTGTTGGGGCGCCTGGCCGAGCCGCACGGCTTGTTGCTCGACGGTAACAGCGAGCTCACCCTGAACCTGATCCGCGAGGTTGATACCTATGTCAGATTTCGCCGCGCAAGCCTCGTGGTGGACACGGTGCTGCGGTACCCGGTGGATGTCTACGGCACGGGCTGGGAACACATCGACTGGAGCGGGGGATCGGCGGCTTACAAGGGACCTGCCGACTGGAATCGGATGACCACGCTGCTGCCCGGATACCTGGGCTGCCTGTCCACCAATCCCCTGATCGATGAATCCGTGCACGACCGCAGCTTCTTTGCGCTGGCCGCCAACGTGGTGCCGGTGGCGGACTCCAATGCCTTTTCCCGCCGACACATGGCCGGGCTGGAGCGTTATGCGTTCCGCTTCGAACCGCAGTCGATCCGGGCCGCGGTCGAAGCCTTGCTGGCGGGGCCGGAGCAGGCTCTGGAGCACACCGAGGCCGCCTGGCGCGCGCTGGACCCCGTCTTCGCGATGCGCGAGTCGCTGCGGCGGCTTGCCGTCTACGCGCGCATGGTTGCCACCAACGCCCGCTGCGCGCCCTGACGCGCCGGTCCCGGAAGCGGCCATTGCTCGTCGTCGGCGCCGGGTTCGCGGGAGCAGGAGGAACTGCGCGCCGGCGTGGTCAGGCCATTCCCCCGGCGTTACCGGCGAAACGGCCGCCAAACCGCCCAACATGACCTTCATCGGCGCTGCGGGCACCTGACCTGTATTTCGACATGGATCAGGCATCCAGCCAATCGCTGCTGTGCGCCCGCCGCTGGCTGAAAAACCATGGCGCCCGATGAGCGCCGATCAAACGCGGCCCCCTCGGTCAACGCCCGGTCTGCCGCACTTGCGGAGTCGACAGCTGCGCGGCAGCGGAATTTCGTCCGTATTCGACTGCCGTGACACGCTGTTGACGAGGTGCAGCGGCCGCGGATACTGGGGTCGTGCCGTCGGATTTCCCATCCTCTGAAATCGCTGGCCGTCATTGTCAGGTGCGGTATCTGTCGCCGTCATTGGCGGCGTGGATCAACGGCGCGAGGCGGCACAAGCACCCAGCCGCCGCGGGGCTATTCTGTGCTGCTGGTCGATAAGGTGATTTCGGTCGGGACCGAGTGGCCGGTCGAGCCGCCTCCATTGCGGTTATGCTACCGCGCCGGGGCGGTCGCCGTTCGGATTTCGTTCGTTATCCGAGCCGGCTGGCCGCCGCCCTACGCGGCCAGGAAGGGAATGGAGGCGCGGGCCGAATTCGTGGGCACTTCCGCGGAAGCAGGCGCCGGCGATGCGCTTCTGCTTTCCGATATTCCTGGGGTCCGTATCGCGGCTGGCAGACCGACCTGGCGTTTCGATTGCTCGATCGCCTGGGGCCGGGCGGCCGCTGCTCGATCCGCTAGCGCGTGCCCGCGAGGCCGCGCAGCGCATGCCGTTCATGCGCTGGATCCGCGATCCTCAATCGCTCGAATCGGTGGCGATGGTATCGCGAATAACAGTTTGACTGGCCGGAGCGGGTCTGCATCGACGCCGTCCTCGACGCCGAACGGCTGGGCGCGGTCGTGCGCAACCACCGGGGCGCGCATCGTATCCCGCGACACCGATGGCTGGTCGCTCGAAATTGCGCACGCCGATGCGCCAGCTCCCGCTGTTGCCGAACTGCCGCCGGCCCGAGTGGATCGGTCACGCAGCCGTCGCAGGTCCACAATCCAGTCCCGCGGGCTGGCCTCGGCATTCTGCGCCAGTTGCTCGACGAGCCTCGGCAGCCAAACGTGATTGGTGCAGAACCCCATTGGGCAGGTAGTTCCGCCGGAAGATCGGCGCGAATGAAGGGCAACGACGCAGCGGAACCCGAAATTGCCGCACCGCCTACACCGCCATTTCCCTGTCCACGAGCCAGCCGAAGTTCCCGCCGGCGATCAGGGATGCAGCTGTCGCGCCACGGCGGCCGGTTCAGGATGGAAGTCGGCCACTTCCGGCCTTGCCGTCGGCCGCGTATCGCCAGCCGGTGAGCAGCTTGGGCCCGTAGCCTTCGCGCGAAGCGTTAGCGGATCAAGGACGGATCAGGGGTGTCGGTATCGATGTTCGCGAGATAGAGCGGCGCCGCTCCCCTGATGCTTTCTGAAGCCTCCATGGCGTCCCCCACCTGAGCAGCGGACGCGGGTCGTTGATGCACCCCTGACCGCCGAGGAGCCGCGACCGTGGCTGGCTGGCCAGGTGCGTTTGCACGCCAGGCCCCGCCTGTTCCCGAAATTCCGGTTCGTCGTGCTGATCACGCGCTTGGCACCCTGAAAGCCGTCCGGAGCTAAGCTGTAGACTCAGGTGGAGAGCAACCGCTCACGCGCTATTCGGTTGGGAAACCGGCCTCGATGAAGATGCGGTCCAACCTCGGCCCCGGCGGCGGCATCAACGCACCTTCACCGATCCGGGGACTAAGATGGCCAGCACGCCCGGCGCTAATTTCCGGCCCCTGGCAGCACCCTTCTTCGGCGCATGCGCAGGTCCGACAGGCGGCTGTCCGTAGGAACCCATGTAGCGCCGCCTCGATCGGGCACGCCTGCGATGGGCTGTCCGGCTGGAGTCCCATGTATCGCAGCGCCCGGCCGCCGAACTCCTCGGGCAGGCCGCGAGAGCCGCGGTCTTTGACCGGTGCAAAGTCCGCGGCGGCAACCGGCGCACGATGCGGCGGTAATGACATCTCTTCCAATCCCGGATGGACGCAGCGCGGCAACTCGCCAAGGCGTTGTCGTTACCGCGGCCAGAATCCCCGATCCTGCAAACTGGGCGCTGTTCCATCCGGAATTTGCGGTGGGCGCGGTCGATGAATCTGTGATGGCCTATATCGCCAAGCACGCTGCCTCGGCCGGTGCCGATATCACCACCGACAGGGCGGGAAAAGCAGGCGCAATGGAAAACGCTGGGTGCAAGCGCTGCGCCTAATACACCCTCGTTTGTCCGCCGCTTCGACCCTAAAGGCAGGATCGTGATCGGGGTCGACGACGGGCTTCCGCGACCCGTGCCAGCATGATTGCCGCATTGCACGCGGTGCGCGCCTGGAAAGCCGCAGCGCCTGATCTGCGCTATACCCGTCGCCGCCCCGGACAGCCTCGAACGCGTCCAGTCATTAGCCGACGAAGGGTAGTCTTCGCGGCCCCGAACCAGTTCTATGCGGTCGGACAGTTTTACCGGCGAGTTCGCGCAGGTGGAGGATGCAGGTCACACCGCCATTCTCAGGAGGGGTACAGGTCCGGCATAGCGGGGCCAATCCATGAGTGTCGCCGGCGGTCAGCCTGCGGTGTCGATTCCGGCGGACAAGGTCACGCGCGAAGGCGTGCTCGAACTGCCGCCGCGGGCAGACGGCGTGGTGGTAAGCTCCGGCATGGCAGCGGCTCTGGCTTGCCCGTCAAGGCGCAACCGTTATGTGGCTTTCCGAGCGGTGACAGCTCGGACTGGGCACGCTGCTGCTGGACCTGCTCACGGCTGACGAGGATCTGGACCGGGGAGAAGCGCTTCGACATCCGCTCGCTGGACCGCCCGCCCGGGGCAGGCGGTGCGCGTCGTGCGCGGGCAGTCTTCGACGCGCGCACCGCCCATCGGTCTTTTCGGTGCCAGCACTCGGCGCGGCCTCGGCGCTGCGTGTCGCCGCCAGCATGCCGAAAGACACATTAACGCGGTGGTCTCGCGTGGTGGCTGGCCCGACCTCGCCGCGTACGAACTGCTCCGACGCGTTATTGCGCCGACGTTGCTGATCGTCGGTGGATCTGACCGTGAAGTCATATTGCTGAACGAATTGGCGCGACGGCGCCGACCCACCGCCAGCGCGGGAATCAGTGATTGCCAGGGGCGCCACGCACCTGTTCGAGGAACCGGGCACGCTGGATCAGGGTGGCGCAGCTTGCCGGACAGTGGTTCTCCTGCCATCTCCGGCGGCACACAAACGCCAACCCTTGATGCAGACCATCGGTCCGAGCCGTTGGACTTTCTTCGCAGGTCGCGCCTCTTCGGCGGCGTCGACCACCGCGCTCAGGTTCTGGTAGGCGCCCAGCGCCCCGCTATGGGCGACGCCGCCGCGCAACGACGGGCTGCGGATCAGGATTCTCCTCCTGGCCAGTTCGCGGACCACGTCTCTGCCCTGCCACTTGCGGGTGGCCTCATGGCGGGTCATGGCGCGGCTGAAGCGCCGTGGCATGCCGAACTGAACGCCCGTTCCATGCCGGTAGCGGTGCCGGCGGGAACATGGGATCTTGTGCTCATGCTGCTGCCGATCAGCACCGGCCGGCCGCACGCAGGCCGTCCGGCAAGTCCGGATGACCCGGCCTGAAAGTCAGCTGCTCCCTGCGGTGGACAAACAACGCCCTGCGGCGTCCGTCCGGGTCGTCGGGTTTCGACCTTGCAGGTGTGGTGCGACAGCTCGGGGAGCAGTGGCCAAGTCCGCCTGCGGCAACACCTCGCGAAAAGCCAACGGCGTCAGGTGCGTCAGAATTCGCCGGTTCGCCAGCGCGTCCAGCCATTCAACCAGCAACAGATCCTCGCGATCCGGCGCCTCGCACTCGAAGCTTCGCGCTTTCAGTGCGCTGGACGTCGACTGGATCGCAGACCACCGCGGTCAACGCGATGGCGGCCTGCGCGAACGCAGTCGCAAGTGATCGGGCCCGGAATCCGCGCACGCCGATGTCGGCTTCATGCGCAAAATGTTCCCGGCGTTCAGTGTTCGTGGTCGGGTCCGGATTGGTCATCGGCGTTATCGGTGCAAAACCATCTTTCCGGCGGCGCAGCGA
>JADKEV010000054.1 GCA_016717855.1 Betaproteobacteria bacterium | reverse complement strand
GGGATGCGCGCTGCCGAACACATTGCGCACGCACTCGGCAAGCGCTGACCCGCACCTCGCGCGCCGCACTCGATCCACGTCTCCAATGCGGGGCTTCGGCAGGCGCGAAGCACCCCTCATGCAAACCAAAATTGCGCCGGTCGCGGCAGTGCCGCAAGCTAGCGCCATCGTCATCCGGGAGTCCCCAGTGCCCGCAGGTACGGAAGCAGTGAACGAGCGAGGCGCGCTCGCCTATTGGTTCGACATCGCGCCGGAAGTCAGGGAAGAGTGGCTCGATTGGTACCAGCACGACCACATGCCCAGCCGCGTCGGAACCACGTTCGTTTCCGGCCGCTGTTATGAGGCTTTGCATGCCGCCGCGAGCCACATGGTCCTCTTCGAGACGACCGAGCCCGAGGCGCTGCTGGCACCTTCTTACATGGCGCTGCTCAGGCAGGTCAGCGACGCGGACCGGCAGCGCCGGGGCTGGTACTCGAACACCATTCGAGTCACCTGCCGTGTCAGTGCACGGATCGGCAAAGGGACCGGCAGCGTACTGGGCGTGATCCGCATAGCGGGCGCGAAGGCCAAGGCCGCAGATGTCCGCCGGTGTCTGGCCGATGAGGTCGTGCCGGCGCTCGCGCGCGTGCCGCGCATCGGCGCGGCCTGGTTGATCGAAAGCGATCCTGCGTTGCGCGCGCGGATGGACGCGGTCCGGGTCACCGGCCACCAGGACGGCTCCGCGGACTGGGCAGTGCTGATCGAGGGCGGCCACGAATCGGACATTGCAGGGGCGATGGCCCGCCTGGACGACGTCGCATCCTGGCGGGCACTAGGACTTGGCGCTGCCGCGACGCTGGATCGCTACAGGTTGCTGTACACGATGTCACAATCGGATCGCGGCCAATCGGGAGACAATGCGCCATGAGAGATGCAGTGATTTGCGAGCCGATCCGGACACCGGTCGGCAAGTACGGCGGGATCTTCCGCGACATTCCGGCGGTGCAACTGGCGGAGACGGTGGTTCGTGAGTTGATGCGGCGCACGGGCATCGACCCGTCATGCATCGACGACGTCATCTTCGGCCAGTGCTACCCCAATGGCGAAGCGCCCGCCATCGGCAGGATTGCCGCGCTCGATGCCGGCCTGGGCGTGGGCATACCGGGCTTGCAGCTTGATCGGCGCTGCGGGTCGGGCCTGCAGGCGGTTATCGACGCGGCCATGCGCGTGCAGACCGGCGTCGCCGACGTGGTGATTGCCGGAGGCGCCGAGAGCATGAGCCAGGCCGAGCATTACGTGCTGGGCGCGCGCTGGGGCGTGCGCGGGGACTCGACGCCGTTCTGGGACCGGATTGCCAGAGGGCGCATCACGTCGGGCGGCAAACATCATCCGGTGCCGGGGGGAATGCTCGAAACCGCGGAGAACCTGCGCCGCGAGTACGGCATCACGCGCGAATCCCAGGACCGGTTTGCGGTGCAGTCCCACGCCCGCGCCATCGCGGCGCAGAAGGACGGCCGCTTTGCCGACGAGATCGTGCCGGTGCCGGTGAAGGCGCGCGGCGGTGTCACCCAGGTGGTCGTCGACGAACATCCGCGCGCGGACGCTACGCTGGAAAGCATGGCGGCGCTCAAGGCCGTGCGGCTGGGCGTGGATCCGCAGGCTACCGTCACCGCCGGCAACGCCAGCGGCCAGAACGACGGCGCCGCGGCGTGCATCGTCACCACGCGGGAGAAGGCGGAGGCGTTCGGGCTGCGCCCGCTTGGCCGTCTCGTGAGCTGGGCCGCGGCCGGCGTCGAACCAGAACGCATGGGCATCGGCCCGGTTCCCGCGGTGGAACGCGCATTGCAGCGAGCCGGCCTGACGCTGAAGGATATCGACCTGATCGAGCTGAACGAGGCGTTCGCCGCGCAGGTGCTCGCATGCACCGCCGCGTGGTCGCTGAAAGCCGACGACTTCGAGCGCGTGAACGTCAATGGCTCCGGCATCTCATTGGGACATCCGGTGGGCGCGACCGGCGCGCGCATCCTGGCGACGATGCTGCGCGAGCTGGATCGCCGGCAGGCCCGCTATGGGCTGGAAACGATGTGCATAGGCGGGGGGCAGGGACTGGCTGCCGTGTTCGAACGTGTCGCCTAGGCGGCGCCTGCCACGGGGTTACTGAACCATGTACCAGCTATTGCGAGGGATGCGAGTCGTCGAGTGCGCGTCGTTCATCGCGGCACCTTCGTGCGCGCTGCACCTGCACCAGCTCGGCGCCGAGGTCATCCGGATCGATCCGCTCGGCGGCGGTCCGGACTATCGCCGCTGGCCCGTGTCGGACCAGGGTGACAGCTTCTACTGGGAAGGGTTGAACAAGGGAAAGCGGTCGATCGCGATCGACCTGTCCCGGCCACAGGGGCGCGAGCTCGCGGCCGAGATCATCACCGCGCCGGGCCAGGATGGCGGCATCTTCGTGACCAACTTTCCGCGCGACGGCTTCCTCGCGCACGATCGGCTCCGCGCGCGGCGCGACGACCTGATCACGGTGCGCGTGGCCGGGTGGAGCGACGGCGAATCCGCCGTGGACTACACGATCAACGCGGCGATCGGCGTGCCGTTCATGACGGGGGCCGCGGAGAACGGCGACAAGCCCGTCAACCATGTGCTCCCGGCCTGGGACCTGCTGACCGGCGCCCACGCCGCATTTGCCACGCTGGCAGCCGAGCGCTACCGGCGGGACACCGGCAACGGCCAGGAGGTGCTGGTGCCGCTTTCGGATATCGCCATCGCCACGCTGGGCAACCTGGGGCAGATCGCCGAGGTGCTTACCGGCGGCGATCGGCCGCGCATGGGCAATGCGCTGTTCGGCGCCTTCGGCCGCGATTTCGTCACCGCGGACGGGCAGCGCGTGATGATCGTCGCGATCACCGCCCGGCAGTGGACCGGACTGGTCGAGGTCCTGCAGATCGACGGGCGCATCGCGCAACTGGAGCAGGCGCTGAACGTCTCGTTCGCGCGCGACGAGGGGCTGCGGTTTCGTCACCGGGAAGCGCTGTTCACGATCGTGGAGCAGGCGATCGCGGCGCACTCGCTCACGAGCTTGAAGGCCGGCTTCGCAGCCAAGGGGGTCTGCTGGGCGCCGTACCGGACGCTGGCGGCCGCGCTGAAAGAGGAGCCGCGCTTTTCCGCCGAGCAGCCGCTGTTCGGCACGATCGAACATCCGAGCGGCCACACCTATCCCGCGGCCGGCGCGGCCGCCACGTTCACCGGCGCCGAGCGGCAGCAGCCTGTGCGCGCCCCGCATCTGGGCGAGCATACGGACCAGGTACTGGCCGACGTGCTCCGGCTGTCCGACGCGCAGATCGGCGCATTGCACGAGGCCGGCGTGGTGGCTGGCGCCGCAGCGTAGCTTGCCCCCGTGACGTCAAGACCAAAGGACCTGCTTGTGCCTTCCTCCTCCTCATCTACTCTCCTCGAACATCTGGGCGGCGTGGTCGCGGCGGTTCGCGCCTATGGCGCCGCCGCGCAGCGCGCCACGACGGCGCTGTGCTGCGTCGATGGCCGTGCCGACGCGACCCTGCTCGACCGCCATCAACGCGCACTGCACGGACTGGCATGGATCGCCACCACGGTGGAGGCCGTCGCCTGCGCCGCGCAGTGGGCGCAGCGGCTCGCCGAGGCGCAGAGGCTGGGCACGGTCGAGCGACTCGCGCTTGCGGTGGGACTGAGCGAGTACGTCGCCCAGCTCGCAGGCGGAATCCCGATGTCGCAGAACGAAATCTTCCGGCCGCGCGAACTGGGGCTTGAAGCGGCGGCAGCCGATCTGGCTGCGGCTGCGGACGTTCGCTGGCTGCTGGCCACCGGCGGCTCGCCGGACGCGCGCAAGGCGCTGGTCGAGAGCTACCGCGAGGGCTCCGTCGTGGCGGAGACCGCGTTCGACGAGGACCTGGACGCCATACGGGATCAGTTCCGCCGCTTCGCGGACAAGGAAATCACGCCGCGCGCGCAGGCGTGGCATCTCGCGGACGAACTCATCCCCGACGAACTCGTGGCGAAACTGGCGGACCTGGGCGTGTTCGGCATCTGCATCCCGGAAGAATTCGGCGGCATGGGGCTGGTCAAGCGCGCGATGTGCATCGTCACCGAAGAGTTGAGCCGCGCCTGGATCGCCGCCGGTTCGCTCGGCACGCGCTCGGAGATCGCGGGAGAACTGATCGCCGGCGCGGGCACGGCCGAACAGAAGCGGCAATGGCTGCCCAGGATCGCATCCGGCGAGGTCATCCCCACCGCCGTGTTCACCGAACCGGACGCCGGGTCGGACCTGGCCTCGATGCGGACCCGCGCCACGCCACTGCCCGGCGGCGGCTGGCGCATCGACGGCAACAAGACATGGATCACGCATGGGGCCCGCAGCGACCTGATGACGCTGATGGCCCGTTCCGAAGCAGGTGTCGATGGGCATGCGGGCCTGAGCATGTTCCTGGCCGCGAAGCCGCGCGGCACGGACCAGCAGCCCTTCCCCGCGCCCGGCATGAGCGGCGGCGACATCAAGGTGCTCGGCTATCGCGGGATGAAGGAATACGAGATCGCGTTCGACGGATTCGAAGTGAGCGTGGACGGGGTGCTCGGCGGGGTGCGCGGGCAGGGATTCCGCCAGCTGATGCAGACCTTCGAAGGGGCCAGGATCCAGACCGCGGCCCGTGCCGTCGGCGTCGCCTGGCGCGCGTTCGATCTCGGCTGGCGCTATGCCGGCGAGCGCAAGCAGTTCGGACGCGCCATCGTCCTGTTCCCGCGCGTCGCCGACAAGCTCGCGCTGATGATCGCCGAGACGGTGCTCGCGCGCGAACTGACGTACTTCGCGGCGGCGGAAAAGGAGAAGGGACATCGCTGCGACATCGAAGCCGGCATGGCCAAGCTCCTCGCCGCGCGCGTGGCGTGGAGCAATGCCGACACGTCGCTACAGATCCATGGCGGCAACGGCTACGCGCTCGAGTTCGAGATCAGCCGCGTGCTGTGCGACGCGCGCATCCTGAGCATCTTCGAGGGCGCGGCGGAGATTCAGGCGCAGGTGATTGGGCGGGGGTTGCTGGGGCGGGGAATGTGAGGCAGCGGGCTGCAATTCCCGTGCCGGTCGCTCGTCCGCCAGCCTTGTTGGTATTGCCCGCGTCTCGCGCTGAATCCGGCTGAACCCCGGGAATCACTGTGCCTTGAGGCCGAGCGAGCGAAACACTCCACCCCAATGCTCCGCTTCGCTGGCAATAACCCGCGCAAACTCGTCCGGCGGCATGCCTCCGGCTGCCTCGGCACCTCTGGCAAGCAGGCCTTCCTTGACGTCGCTCGAGGCGAGTGCCTTGGCGACTTGCTGCTGGAGGTAATCGACGACCGGCTTGGGCGTACCCTTGGGCGCCATCAGGCTGTACCAGTTGCCCGCTTCGAATGCCAGGCCCGCTTCAGTGACGGTTGGCACTTCCGGCAGAACGTTGGCACGCTTGCTCGACGTCACGGCGAGCGCGACGAGCTTGCCTGACTTGACCTGACCCTGAGGTTGCCGCGACGCCGGTAAAGAGCACATCGATCGAACCGCCCAGTAGCGCGTTCATCGCATCGGCACCTCCCTCTGAAGGGTACGTGCGTCATCTTGATGCCCGCCTTCTTCGCAAAGTCCTCGGTGACCACGTGATTGGCGTTCCCCACGCCGCCCGAGCCGTAGTTCAGCTTGCCGGGATTCGCCTTCGCCACGGCGATCAGGTCCTGCAGCGACTTGATGCCGGAAGCCTGCGAGGCAATGATGATGTAGGACGTGCTCGAGTACATGGTCACGGGGATCAGGTCAGCCTCCCAGTTCCACCCGAGCTTCGAGTATTGCAGGGGCAGCATCGTGTACGCGCTATCTGCCGAAACCAGCGTGTATCCATCGGGCGCGGCGGCGGCCACGGTTTGATAACCCAGCTGGCCCGATGCGCCACCCTTGTTCTCGATAATCCACGACTGACCGGTGAGCTCGGTCAATTTTTGCGCGACGATGCGGGTGCTGAGGTCGGCCGTGCCGCCCGCTGCATACGGCACCACTATCTTTACCGACCGTGTCGGAAACTGCGCCAGGGCGGTCCCCTGTGCGAAAAGACCCAGAACAACTACGCCGACTCGCCACCAGTTCATAGAAACTCCTTCAAGACCTTGTTGAGTTGACTTGCCGCATGAATGCTGTTCCGCTGAGTCCGCCGCTGACTCCAGGGTTTCCGCTTCGAACGGACTCTGGACCAGCGTCGAACCTGCTACGCGTCGATGGGCTCAGGAGTGGACCAACCCGAGGATGCGGCGCGCCTCGGCCGGGGAGGCCACCGGGCGCCCCCAGATGCGCGCCGTCGACACCCATTGCTCGACCATCTCCGCATTCGTTCTGGCAAGCTCTCCCGGCCTCAGATAGATCGTGTCTTCCATTCCCGTCCGTACGTGACCGCCCTGCGTGAACGCCAACATCGACAGCGGCAGGTACCTTTCCGTCGTCGTTGCATGACTTGATATCGCCCACTCGGCTCCCGCCGGGAGACGTTCTAACAGATAGGGAAGCAGGCGCGGATCCGAAGGTAGACCGCCTGGAAGTCCAAAAACGAACTCGACGAGCGCCGGTGCGCGGATCAAATCCTCCGCGACCAGCGCGCCGACGAGATCGAGATGCCCGAGATCGAACACCTCGATCTCCGGGACGCTGCCCTTCGCCTTCGTTCGCGCCGCCATCTCCCGCACAAACGCCGGCGAGTTGTCATAGAGCCTGTTGCCGATGTTTAACGAGCCTGCGCCCAGTGAAACGACCTCGGCGTTCGTCTCGATCACCTGGAGTCGTTCGGCGTGGCTTGCGCGACCGCCGTTGTCGCCGGCGCTGACATTGATGATAGCGTCGCAGCCCGCCGCGAGGATCCGGTCGATGATTGCCCGATAGTCCCCAACGTCCGCCGAACTTGCGCCATCGTCACGCCGCGCGTGGATGTGCACCATCGCCGCGCCGGCGCGCCACGCCTCCACCGCGGCAGTCGCCACGCTCTCTGGCGTGACCGGGTGGTGCGCCGACTTCGCCGAAGCCCCGCCCGTCACGGCCGCGCAGATGATCAACGGCTTCATCCGAGTGCCTGGTAGCTCGCCCGTGCCGAGGCAAACTGCAGTTCCGGCCAGTCGGCCGTAAACGCTGCCTCGTTCTCGTCAGGAGGCAGCCCGACCGCTGAACGCAGCCTGGCCTCTTCCTGCCGGCCCCACCATTCGGCGCTGCTCAGACCCACGTTCCCGTACCGCACGGCGCCCTCGCGCAGTTGCGGGTCGTATCGGGAAAACTCCTGCATGTACAGCCACATGCGCTGCAGCAGCCGCCCCTTCCGGGGATCGCCCTCGTCGCGCTGCGTCTTCTTCGCGTGCAGCACGAGGTAGTTGTTAAAGAGCAGGACGTCGCCGGGTTCGAGCACGAGTTCCGCAACCAGGTCCGTCCTGTCGAACATCGACGCGAAGCAATCCAGCGCTTCACGCTGCAGGGGCGACAACTCGATGCCTGCCAGGTCGGCGCCGGTGTCGATATAGCGGCGGTGGAACCGTGAAGCGACCTTGCCGTTCACGGTTGCAAAGACGGGTATCGGTGCGCTGAACCGCCCGTCCCCGGTACCTGCGCATCCAGACGAAGCCGTCGTAGAGGGCCTCGAGGAGATCCGGCCGCGACTTGAGCATCTCGTTATGAATGCTGGTCGCGCTCACCAGGCGACTCTCCCCTCCGTACTTCGCCTTGCGAATGCACAGCAAGCCGAACGCGTCGGTCGGATCGACGTGGAACTCGAGTTCCTGGTCCGAAGCGTATCCGAAGGATTTCGCTGTCGTCTCGCCCCGAAACTTGCGGTCGTAGACCGGCACGAGCAGGTCGCCCGTGTTGGTTTGCGTGACAGCGACCCTGATGCGTGCCCAGTCCCCAATACATATCGTGCAGTCGTCGTCGGAACGGCCTTCGACGGGAAATCCCTTTGATCAATGCCAGCCCTCTGTCGAGAATGCTCCGCCTCGCCTTCGCGATCACGCTTTGCCAGGCCGGCAGCGGAAACGATTCCGGGTTCGCCTGATGCTTCATGCCGCCACAGCGGCGCCAGGTTGCCAAAGCCGAGTCCAGTTCCTGCCGGTGGGCATCCTCGAGCCGTAAGACCCAGTGATCGCTCTTCAACAGGGAGTCGCGCGTCCAGGCACTGGGATCCGCAATAATCCTGGAATAGTGCCGCATTGAAGCTCCTTCCTTCAGGCCGGCGTTTGAGACACGGATTGCATCAATTGAAAACCGGCTCCGCCGCCTGGAGGGCAGACCGGGGGTCTTCGACGAGCCCGTAGAGCTTCGCGGCATTCCCGCCGATGACCTTGTTGCGGACCGACGGAACCACGTCCTTGAACTGTTGTTCGATGTGCTAACATCGAATCCGGCCACAAGCCGTCAGGATGCGGAAAATCGGATGCCCACATCACATTGTCTTCGCCGATGGCATCGATGACGCGACTTCCGAACATTTCGGTTTGGTACGTTGCATGGCACTGCGAGAACCAATACTCGGAAGGCTTCCGGTCAAGTTCGAGAAACGGGCGAAACTGATCTTCCCAGCCCAGGTCCATGCGCTCGAGCATGTACGGAATCCGGCCTATCCCCGACTCGGACAACACGAGGCGAATCGAAGGATGCGCGTGCAACACTCCCCCGAGGATCGTTTCCCGCATTACAAGACAGGCGCGGTCGTACTGGCAATTGGCGAGACCCTCAGCGCGGTGGCGAAGGACGTCCAGATCCGAGAATCCCTTCATGTCACGCGCGTTCGTCGGCCCCAGTGTGGAAGCGCACGGGCAAACCCGACTCGTCGACCGCATTCCAGAAGTCGGCCCAGTCCTGGTGATACAGAGGCATGCCACGACCTTCGCCACCTGATACGTCCAGGCCCTTGATTCCGCCCTGCCTCGCGACACGGCGGATCTCGTCTGCTGCCCGCTTCGGATCATGCGTAGGAATGGATGAGAGGCCGAGCAGGCGGTTCGGAGAATGGGCGCAAAATTCAACAAGCCAGTCGTTGTAGATGCGCGCCATCTCCCACGCGGCCTCCGGGTCGCGCAACCAGATCGACGCCCCCAGCATGCCGTAGAGCACTTCGGCAGTTACGCCGTCTGTGTCCTGGTCTTCGATCCGCATCTGCGCGTCCGACAGCCGATGCGCCTTGCGGGAGTCCGGTGTGTACAGTCCATGCTCCGCCATTCGATCCGCCCGATGGGACGATCCTTTGATGTAGGGCTTGCCCGTCGAGCCGACGCCACCCGCAAAGCCGAAACTGACGCCGGCGTGCGTGACCCACTTCAAGCCTTGTGGCGTATCCGCCACGTAAGGCATCCGGTCTTTCATTGGAGGCGTCGCATTGGAGGTGAAGAGATCGAACGGAAGCCAATGGGTATCGATGTGGCTGTCTGCGGAAATGACCTGCATGGGGGTGCCTTTGCTGTAGCGCGGGGCGCTCCGAACACCCGCACTCGGGATTGGAGGCACGGCGCCTGGAAGAGTAGAGCGAGTGTAGTGGCGGGAATGGAGCGCAGGCCAATTCCAAATGAGAATCAGTACATTCTTGCGCTGCATGACCGGACGACACCGCTTGCTCGCCCAAAGGCGGGGTGCGAGTCTACCGGGACGAACTGCTGCCGCTACGCGTGAGCTTGCTGGCCTCGCGCAGGCACTCCATGAACAAGGCGATGGCGGGCCTTGGACGGCGGCCCTCGAGGCGTGCGATTCCAATCGGGCTTCCCATGTGAATCGGAGGAAGCGGAAGCACCTTCACGAGCAAAGCTGCCTCGCAGTACTTCGCCAGGTGCTCTGGAAAGAGACACACGCAATCCCGTTCGCGCAACAGCATGAGCATCGCGAGGAACGAGCCTGTCTCGACCAGATCCTTGGGGATCGGCAGTCCCAATTGGCGTGCCTCATCATCGATGCGCCGGCGCGCCGAGCTTTCCGGCGGCGGCAGTATCCATGGGCAGTCCGCCAGGTCAAGCCACTCGAGCCGGCGCTTTCGGGCGACTGCCGCCTTGGGTGCTGCAACGGCGACGACGACGTCCTGATAAAGCGTCTCGACCGCGATACCCGTTGTATCCTGAATCGCGTCCACCCGGCCTATCACCAGATCCGACTCGCCAAAGCGGAGCTTCTCCATCAGCGGCTCAATGAGCCCATCGTCGAGTCGCACCGTGGTGCCCGGTGACTTCTGCTTGAGTAATTTGACCGCCATCGGCACCAGCACTGCCGTGCCGGAAATCTGAGCTCCCACGGTCACCGTTCCCGCATAGCCAAGCTGCGCCGCAGAGACGCCTTCTCCCATCCTGCCGATGCGAACGAGCATCTCGCGGGCGAACTGCGTGAAGGCCTTGCCTTGCGGAGTTTCCACCAGACCCGCCGGCGTGCGCTCGAAGAGCCGCACGCCTACCAGGGATTCGATCTCGGCCAATGTCTTGGAAACCGTCGGTTGCGACAGATGCATCTGCTCTGCCACTTTCCCGATATGCAGGCGATCGCTGACCGCAACCACCAACTGGAGGTGTTTGAATTTCGTATTCGAACGGAGTAGCTGGCTCAGCTCGCGCACTCTTCCACGCTCCATGTTCGCCCTGCACGATTCAGAATACCATGGCTTTGGAGGCGGTCGCCTGGCATTGCCACGGAGGATATTCGAGATGTGTTTCCTGCAGGTACCCGTGTATTTCGGGATGAAGGTCGATATCCGGAACACCCTTGCATAGCGACCGGAAGGTACCCCGACGTACCGGGCGATAGCAGAACTTGATCCACAGCGGTCAGACTCTATCGATGGTGTCACGCAAGCGCGTCGCGTTGGCGCGACAGATACTACGAAATTGCTCGCTGATGCGCTTGTCGGCAGCCGCAGTGCTCCAAAAGCCGATGGCCGTGGTGGCTGCGATCGTCCAGGTTGGTCGCTGGGATGGCAGCGGCAGCGGAGGCATGAACTCACGCGGCGGCACTTCGCCACCCGCGAGCGGCGCGTAGGCCATGGGCAGCATGTCGTAGGTGGGGGCCAGCCGAAACGTGTGGTCGACGTGGAAGGACAGGTTGCCCAAGTGCATGTCGGTGTTGGCGATGAGCCGGCCAAACCACCAGAGATGTTCGATCGCAGTGACGCCGGTGGCGTCGAGGAGGTCCAGGCCCTCCAGTCGTCGGGCAAGTTCCGGCCACTCGGTGGAGCGGGCGCCGATGAAGGCGTGCTGAAGTACATCGAGTCCGCAGAGTGATAGTCGGCCATGCTGGCCGATGCGGTCGAAGCGCTCGACCTCGAGGAACGTCCGGCCGGCGCAGGTCAGGATTCGCGAATGGGCGGCGGTGATGCCCGGCAGCATGGTCGCGGTTCGAGGGCGAGGTGTTTGCACACAAAGCAGCGGTCGGCCCAGCGCGTTTCTCCGCGGGCCGAACCGCCGGCGCCGGAGAACCCGGACCAGCACATGCGGCATTGGCCGCGCCTTTCAGTTCGCGCAGGGCGGTGAACTTGGGAAACTCTCCAGCCACGCTCGACCCACCGCCGCCGCCGAGGGCGACGGCTTGTTCAGCCTGGCGTGCATAGTGGTTAGGCAAGGTGCGGGCCGGGTGCGGCGTCGCGTCCAGCAGCTTGTCCTGCAGCCAAAGTTCACAGGCGACGTTGCCCAACAGCAGGTTGCCGCTGACGTCGGCACCGCGACGGCTCAACACC
>JADKEV010000053.1 GCA_016717855.1 Betaproteobacteria bacterium | reverse complement strand
GCGATCACGTCCGTCATCGCCTGCGCCGTACTCTTGTAAGAGATTTCCGTCATCGGCAGGCCGGTGGCCTGCTTGATCATCTGCGTAAAGAGCTGGCCCGGGGACCCTACGCCCGAGGCCGCGTAGTTGGCTTTGTCCGGATTGGCCTTGAAATACGCCGCCATCTCCTGCCAGGTTTTGAACGGGGAGGCGCTGGCCGTGACCGCCACCAGCGGAACGGAGCCCAGGCGCACGACCGGCGTGAAACTCGAGACCGGGTCGTACGCCGCCACCTTCTGCACCTGCGGCGCAATGGCGAACGGCGGATGCGCCGCGATCATCACCGTGTAGCCGTTGGCCGCGGCGTTCGACACCATCGTGCCGCCGATCAGGCCGCCGGCGCCCTCGCGGTTCTCCACGACGATGGTCGTGTTCATCTGCACGCGCAGGACTTCGGCCAGCTCGCGCGCGAGCTGGTCGATGCCGTTGCCCGCGGCGAACGGGACGACGAGCGCGATGGGCCTGGACGGATAGGCTTCGCCCTGCGCGGCGGCGGGCGATGCGGCGCCCGCGGCGGCCAGGGCGAGCAGGGCGCAACTCAGGAATCTGTTCACATTGGTCTCCGGTGTCTATGGAATGGGTCACCTGTTCGGGTGGCGGTTGGCATTATGGGTGACCCATTAAGCCATGTCAACCGGAAAAATCGCAGCATTGCCCTTGACAGGGCGATCGCGCGTCTGCGACAATGGATCACCCATTAACCAATAGAAGCCCGCCGGCCGCAGTCCGGCATCGGGCACAAGGAGACATCGCCCATGTCAGCAACGGGACCTGCCGGAAGCGGCCACGGCGCGCGCCGGCCGCCGCGCGCCGGCCGCTGGAGGGAGTGAAAGTCGTCGAGTCGTCCAGCTACCTCACCGGACCCTACGCGTCGATGATGCTGGCCGACCTCGGCGCGGAGATCATCAAGGTCGAGCCGCCGGGGGGCGACGGCTTCCGCGCCTTCGGCCACCAGCAGCAGGGGTGGAGCGCGCTGTGGACCAGCAGCAATCGCGGCAAGCGCAGCATCGTCCTCAACCTGAAGGACCCCGACGATCTGGCGACGATGAAGCAGCTCGTCGCCGCCGCCGACGTGCTGGTGGAGAACTGGCGGCCGCAGGTCGCGGCGCGGCTCGGCCTCGGCGAGGACGTCGTCACCGCGATCAACCCGCGGCTGGTGCGGCTGTCGATCACGGGCTTCGGCGCGACCGGGCCGTTGTCCGGCGCACCGGCCTTCGACTCGCTGATCCAGGGCCACACCGGCATGGTCGACCTGCTGAGCGCGAGCGGCCGCCCGGACGTCGCGCCCTACTGGGTGGTCGACAAGGTGGTCGCCGCGTTCGGCGCCCAGGCGGTGCTGGCCGCGCTGTACCAGCGGGAGCGCACCGGCGTGGGCAGCCAGGTCTCGCTGCCCATGCTCGACGTGATGACGTACTTCAACTTTCCGGACATGTTCCAGCATCGCGCCTTCGTGGCGGACCAGACGCCCTGGTCGCCGCCGTTCTCGCCCGTCGTCCGCACCGCCGATGGCCACATCGTGATCACGCCCGTGAGCGGCGCGCAGATGTCAGCGACGCTGAAGGCGCTGGAGCGGCCGGACATCAAGGCCGAGCTGCTGGTCATCAAGGATCCGGTGCGGATGGTCGACACGTTCTACAAGCGCATCGCTGAAGTCCTCGTGACCCGGACCAGCGCGCACTGGCTGGCGCTGTTCGAATCCTTCGACCTGCCGGTGGCGCCGGTGCGCCGCCTGGAGGAGCATCTGCAGGATCCGCAGGTCCTGCACAACGCGCTGTACCACGAGGTGGAGACGCCGGCGGGGACGATGCGCGCGGTGCGCTATCCCGCGGCGTTCGACGGCGCCCGGTTCAAGCCCGCCGGCTCGCCACCCCGGCCTGGCGAGCATGCGGCGCAGATCCGCGCCGAACTCGCCGCCACCTGACCATCCAGCAGAGGACACCATGAGCATCCCCGACGACGACACCCTGATCTTCGAGAAGCGCGACGGCAAGGCGTACATCACGTTCAACCGCCCGGCGAAGCGCAACGCGGTGACCTATGCCGCGTTCGACCGGATGATGGCCTGCGTGGCCGACGCCGAAGCCGACGATGACGTCCGCGTCATCGTGTTCCAGGGCGCGGGCGAGCACTTCTGCGCAGGTCACGACCTGGGCGAGATCGGCTCCGAGTACGGCTTCGATCCCTCGGGCAAGGGCCGCCGCCCCAGCCAGCGCGCACGGCTCGACTTCGATCGCAAGCACCTGAACCAGTTTCGCGACCTCTTCTATTGCAGCAAGCCGACGCTGGCGCTGGTGCGCGGCTACTGCGTGGGCGCCGGCCTGCACATCGTCGAGACGTGCGACCTGGCGATCGCCAGCGACGCGGCGAAGATGGGCCATCCGGAGCAGAAGGCGGGGCTGGCCGGCGCCGCCTACATGACGGCATGGAACATCCTTGCCGCCGGTCCGAAGAAGGCCCGCGAACTGCTGCTGATCGCCGACATGCTCACGCCGGAACACGCGGTGCAGATGGGCCTGGTCAACAAGGTGGTGCCCGACGCCGAACTCGAAGCGGCCGGCGAAGAGTGGGCCAATCGCATCGCCAAGCTGCCGCGTGACGCCATCGCGCTGGGCAAGGCCGCGGTCGGCCTCGCCCTCGATTCGCTGGGCATGACCAGCCAGTTCGCCCACGGCTACGTGATGCACGCGCTTAGCACCAACATCCGCTACGAAGCGGACGAGGACAACTTCATGAAGAAGCGGCGCGACGAAGGCGTGCGCAGCGCGGCGCATCAGAGGGAAGGGCGCTACGAGGGCAAGAGCGGGCCAGCGCCGGAGCCGGAAGCGGGGAAGCCATGAGCGCGCCGGCGGGAGAACTGGCTGGACTTTCGGTCGCGGTGACCGGCGGCACCAAGGGCATCGGCCGGGCGGTTGTCAGGACGCTGGCCGCGCGCGGCGCGCGAGTCGCGTTCCAGGGCCGCGACGCGGACGCGGCAGCCACGCTGATCGAGGAGTGCGCGGGCGGGCCCGGCGAAGCGTTCTTCGTTGCCGGCGACGTGGGTTCGTTCGCCGACGCGCAGGCGCTGGTCGCCGCGGCCTGCGCGCGTTGCGGCCGGCTGGATGTCTATGTCTCCAGCGGCGGACCGCGGGAGCCGTCGCCACGCCTGTTCACCGACATGGCGACGCCTGGGGACAGCCTGGCAATGATCGAGAGCCGCCTGCTGCCACGCCTGAACGGGCTGCACGCCGCCGTGCCGCGGATGCGCGAACAGGGCTACGGCAAGATCGTTCTGCTGACCACCGATGCGGCGCGTACGCCGACGCCGAGCGAATCGATGATCGGCGCCGCGGGCGCGGTGGTGATCTTCCTGACGCGGGCGCTTGCCAAGGAGTTGGCGGGCCATGGCATCCGCGTCAATGCGGTGGCCACCACCATCACCTCGGGCACCCCGCCGTACGACGCGTACCTCGCGGCCAAGGCAGCGAACTCCGACGAGGTGCTGGTCAAGGCCTTCACCAAGGCGCACGCCAAGGCGAGCTTTCGCATCAACACGCCGCAGGACATCGCCGACTACGTGCTCTTCCTCGCCAGTCCCGCGTCGGACCAGATCTCGGGGGCGACGATGAGCATCAACGGCGGCCTGTCCTTCCCTTCGTACTGAGGTGCCCGTCCATCATTCCCATCCCGTGCAGTCGGGCAGTCCCGCCGCGGCATCGCGCCGCGGCACGGCACTGCTATGCTACGCACCACCGTCCATCAAAGAACAGAAAACCGCCATGGCCGAACCCATAACACCGCGCAGGACCGACAACGTGTGGCAATTCAAGCGCGTGGCCAGCGGCCGCCCGTCCGACGAAATCGTCGCACAAATCCGGGCGCGGCTTTCCTCGCAAGTGGTCAGGGTGGGCGACAAATTGCCGTCGGAGCGCGAACTCGAGCAGCAGTTCCAGGTCAGCCGCAACAGCATCCGCCAGGCGCTGAAGTCGCTCGCGAACATGGGCCTGCTGGAGATGCGCAAGGGCGTGTCGGGCGGCGCGTTCGTGATCAGCGGCGGCAGCGACATGGTCGGCCTCGCGTTCAGCGACCTGTTCAACCTGGGAACGATACAGCCGGCCGACCTGACCGAAGTGCGCGTGCTGCTCGGGGTCGAGGTCGCGCGCCTGGCGTGCCTGCGCGCGAGCGACCGGGAAATCGATGCGCTCGAGGCGAACATCGTCGCGGCCGAGGCGGCGGTCCGCAGCGGCAACACTCCGCTGCGGACCGAGCTCAACCTCGAATTCCACCGGATGCTGGCGCGGATGACCCACAATCCGCTCATGGTCACGCTGACCAACGCGGTGACGGTCGTGACGGCGCAAGTCAGCAAGGGCATGGTTCCGATGTCGGACCGGTCGGTGATGCCGCTGCGGCGCCGGTTGCTGGCGCACCTGCGCGCGCGCGACACAGCCGCCGCCGCCGCGGAGATGCATGACCATCTGCTGCGCGTGCAGCGCCACTACCTCAAGCACGCCGGATCCAGCCCGGGCGCGGTGGCCGGTGCTGCCCCCCGCGCGCGCGCGGCAGCGGACTAGCCGCGCCAGTCGTCGCCGCGCGCGTGGCGCGGCGCAGCCGCAGCGCTGCCGAACCAGGCAAAAACTTTCGCGAATTTCCGGTTGACAACCCGTCCTCACTCTGCGAACATTAAAGGGTGACCCAATCAAACCGCACTTCCCAGGAGACCACACCCATGACCCCCACCCATACGCTGATCCGGCATCTGCTTGCTGCCGGCGCGGCAGCACTCATGGCCGGCGGCGCAGTCGCCCAGCCCGCGGCGCTGCCTGAAGGCGTGCTGCGCATCATCGTGCCGACCACGCCGGGCTCGACGCCCGACCTGCTCGCCCGCAACATCGCGCCCAAGCTCTCGAAGGCGCTGGATCGCAACATCGTCGTGGAAAACAAGGTCGGCGCGTCCGGCGCGATCGGCGCCGAGGCCGTGGTGCGGGCCGCGCCCAACGGCGCGACACTGCTGCTCGCGGCGAGCACGCTGGCCACCGGCGCGAGCCTGCAGAAGACGCCGTTCGACGCCGTGCGCGACCTGACGCCAATCGCGTTGCTGGGCTGGAACCGGCTGGCGCTGGTGACCCACCCGAAGACGGGATTCAAGACGGCGGCCGACCTTGCGACCGCCGCGCGCGCCGCACCGGGCAAGCTCAACTACGGGTCGCCCGGCATCGGGACGCCCAACCATCTGACCGCCGAGTTGTTCAAGGTGAAGACGGGCGTGTCCATCACCCACGTTCCCTATCGCGGCTCGGGGCCGCAGATCACCGATATCCTGGGCGGCCAGATCGACATGGCGCCGTTGACCGTCATCGCGGCGGAGCCGCATGTGCGCGCGGGCAAGCTGGTTGCACTGGCGATCACCGGCAGCAAGCGCTCGCGGCTCCTGCCCGACGTGCCCGCGCTCTCCGAGGTCGGCATCCCCGGCGTCGAGGGCGACATCTGGTACGGCGTGTTCGGCCCGAAGGACATGGCCCCCGAAATGGTGACACGGCTGAACAAGGAGATCGGGGACGTGATGCGCGCGGAAGAGAAGTCGCTGGGCGCGCAGGGCTTCGATGCCGAGAGCGCATCTGCAGAGGAATTCCGGCAGCTCATGGTGCGCGATTCCGCGCGCTGGGCGGAGCTGATCAAGGCACAAGGAATCAAGGCGGAATAGACCGGACGCAGCGCGGCTCCCGCGACCGCGATCGCGGGCGTGCCGGCGCATTGCCCCGGTTGCCGCGCCACGCGCCTCGCACTGCGCTCCGCCGGTCGCGCCCGCCACAGCAAGTCCTCAAAGGAACTCCTCATGCCGCACTACAACGAAACGCAACTGGCCATTCGCGATGCCGTCCGCAACATGGTCGACAAGGAAATCCGGCCGATCGCATCCGAGATCGACGCGACCGAGCGCTTTCCCGAAGAGTTGACCGAGATCTTCGGCGACATGGGGCTGATGCAGCTCTGGGTGCCGGAGAAATACGGCGGCCCGGGCGGGGACCTGACGACGCTGTGCCTGGTGAAGGAAGAGATCGCCAGGGTCTCGCAGGCGTGCTCGATGTTCGCCGGCCAGAACTCGATCGCCGGGATCCTGCCCCTGCTGCACTTCGGCACCGAGGAACAACGGCAGCGGATCCTCCCGGAGATCGCCAAGGGGCGCACGCTGACCGCCGTGGCCATCACCGAGCCGCACGCGGGATCCGACGTGTCCTCGATCAGCACTTCCGCCATCCGTGACGGCGACAGCTACGTGCTGAACGGACAGAAGGTGTTCATCACCTTCGGCAGTGTCGCCCACAAGATCCTGGTCTTCGCCAAGACCGGCGACATCGCCCGCCGCGGCATCGACAACATCAGCTGCTTCCTGGTCGACACGAGGACACCGGGGTTTAGCGCCGGCAAGGGCGACAAGAAAATGGGCATGAACGGAATTCCCAACTGCCCGGTCTATCTCGACAACGTCCGCGTGCCCGCCGAGGACATGATCGGCGAAGAGGGCGCCGGCTTCATCGCCGCGATGCGCATCCTCGATATCAATCGCCCGACCGTCGCGGCGACCGCGGTCGGCCTGGCGCAGGGCGCTCTGGACGTGTCCCTGGAGTACATGAAGGAACGCAAGCAGTTCGGCCGGCTGATCGCCGAGTTCCAGGGCCTGCAGTTCATGGTCGCCGACATGGCGATGCAGGTCGAAGCGGCGCGCGAGCTCACGTACGAGTGCACGCGGCTGGTCGACTCGGGGCAGCTGGACAACATCGCGAAGATGTCCTCGATGGCGAAGTGCTTCGCCAGCGACATGGCGATGAAAGTGACCACCGACGCCGTCCAGATCTTCGGCGGCTACGGGTACATGAAGGACTATCCGGTCGAGCGCATGATGCGCGATGCCAAGATTCTCCAGATCTACGAAGGCACCAACCAGATCCAGCGCATCGTGATCGCGCGGCATCTGCTCGATCTGTAAGGGCGGCCGCGGCGCCACCACCCGCCGGAACGGCCCCACCGCCAACACCCAGGAGACACGGATGTCCCGCTACGCCGAATACCAGTACCTGAAGGTCGAAGTGCAAGACAAACTCGCCACGGTCACGCTGAACCGGCCGGAGGCGCGGAACGCGATCAACCAGCGCTTCATCCACGAATTGCGGGAGATCTGGGTCGACCTGGCGGACGATCATGACGTGAATGCCGTCCTCCTCACCGGCGCCGGCAAGTACTTCAGCGTTGGCGGGGACGTCAAGGCCATGTCGGAACGCCCGGGCGGCGATGTCCTCGAAGAAGGCGAAGTCCACGATCCGATGGTGATGCGCCGCATCGTCAACCGGTTGCTGGAGCTGGACAAGCCCATCGTCTGCGCGATCAACGGCGACGCCGCCGGCCTGGCCGCGACCATCGCGCTGCTCTGCGACGTGACCGTCGCGGCGGAAACCGCGCGCATCGGCGATCCGCACGTCAAGGTCGGCCTGGTTGCCGGCGACGGCGGCGCTGCGATCTGGCCGCTGCTTGTCGGCATTTCCCGCGCGAAGGAATTTCTGATGCGCGGGACCATGCTCAACTGCAAGGAGGCCGAACGGATCGGCCTGCTCAACTACGCGGTGCCGCAGGACGAGGTGGTCCCCAAGGCGCATGCGATCGCGCTGGAACTCGCGCAGGGCGCGACGTGGGCGATCCGGTGGACCAAGCTGTCGATCAACAAGGCGCTCAAGGAGCGCGTCAACCTGGTTCTGGAAACTTCGATGGCGCTGGAGGCGGTGACGTTCACGACCGACGACCACGCCGAGGCCACCAAGGCGTTCGCCGGAAAGCGCAAGCCCAGGTTCACCGGCCGCTGAGTGCCACGGCGGTCCGAGGCGCTGCCGGTTTCGGCCGCGTGGCGGACGTGCGCGCGCCTGGTGGGCCGGCCGGCGGGCGCGGCCCGGTCAGAGCGGAACCGCCGCGAACGCCACGCGCGCCGGCACGTCGGGCGCGACCCACATGACGCCTTCCGTCAGGTCCATCGCGACGCCGGCGACGGTTTCGATGCGCACTTCCGGCGCCAGCGCCGGGTCGGGAAACCGGCTGACCGCGAGTTCGCCGCCGGACGTGTCGCGCAGCAGCCCGAAGATCTCGTCCCGGCCCAACGGCCCGCGCCGCGCGTGGTCCGTCGCGCACGCCAGCCGCTGCTCGGTCGAAGCCAGCGGATTGAGCGTCGCCGCGTGGATCGCCTGCTCCGCATCGAGGAAATGATTGGTATGCGCCAGCGTCCCGTTCGCCGGGCGCAGCACCGCGACGCCACGCGGCGAGACCTCGATGCTTCCCGCGTTGCCGCCACGGTCGGCGACCAGGATGTTCGACGAGGCGCCATGGTGGAGCGAACGGGCCGCGGCGATGGCGGCCGCGACATCGTCGCAGCCGAGCAGGTGCCGCAGCAGCACATGCACCGGCATGCCGGGCGCCAAGCCGTCGTCGACCGAGCGCAGGATGTTCAGGCAGACGCCTAAGCCGCGTTCGTTCAGGCCGATCTTGGCCAGCATTCCCGCTTCGGTCAGCGTGAGCAGGCAGCGGCCGTCCTCGCCGGTGACGCGCAGCAGCACCATCGCCGAGCGCTGCGCGCCGATCCAGTCCCAGTTCTGCGCCAGCCACGTCTTGCCGTCGCGGCTGGCCGCCGGCTGCACGGCAAGGGCCGTGCACTCGCCCCAGTCGGCGATGCCGGCGTCGCGGTTTCGTTCACGCGCGGCCGGCCACGCCCCCGACGGCTCTGCCGGATAGGTGGGCGGCAGGATCTCGGTGCGCGCGTTGAGCGCCAGGATCTCCGCTTCGGCCACGCCCGCGCCTTCGGCGATGCCGGCCATCTCCTCAAGCAAAGCGGGCGCGGCCGCCGCGATCGCGCCGCGATAGCGCGCCGCGCGCGCCTGCGCCTCGTCCCAACCGAGCCCGCAATACGCGAACAGTCGCGCGTAGCTGGCGATGCTGAGCTGAACCAGGCCGCGCGCCTGCGCGCCGTACTGCCGGCCGCGTTCATGCGGCGTGCCGGAGATGGCGATGATGGGGAACATGCGGGAGCCGATGCAGCGGGTTGAGTCCGGTCATTGTAGCGAAGTCGGGTGCCGGCGCGGCGGCCTGCCGTGCGCACGGCCCGTGCTAACATTTGTCCCTGCTGCACCACTCCCGACGCGGTCGATGCCGTCCCCCTTGCCGGAACACAATGCCATGGCGTCCGTATGACCCCTCGCGAAGCGTGGCGCGCCGGCTTCCGCGAAGCCATCGGGGCGCCCTCCTGGCTGCTGGGCATCGGCTTCATCGGTTTCGGATCGCTGGCGCAAAGCCTGGGTTTTTCGCTGTTGCACGCGGCGCTCTCGACGGTGACCATCTGGGCGCTGCCGGGACAGCTGCTGCTGGTGGAAATGCACACCGTGGGCGCGCCGTTCGTGGCGATCCTGCTCGCGGTCACATTCTCCAGTTCGCGCTTTCTGCCGCTTGCGGTGACGCTGATGCCGCACCTGCGCGTGCCGGGCGTTCCGGCGTGGCGCTACTACGCCGCCGGCCAGGTGCTGGCGATGACGTCATGGGCGGTGGCGATGCGCCGCTTTCCGACCCAGGAGCGGCCGGAGCGGCTGCCGTTCTTCCTTGGGTTCGCCCTCACGATGTGGATCGTGGCGCTCCTCTGCACCATCGCGGGTTACGCGCTGGCGGGATCGTTGCCGGGTCCGGTGCGACTCGCGTTCATCTTCGCCAACCCGCTGTACTTCGTCCTGATCCTGACCGCCGACCTGCGCGGACGGATGGTCCCGCTGGCGCTGGCCTTGGGCGCCGTCGCCGGGCCGCTGGTCCATCTCGTCCTGCCGGCGTGGAGCGTCATCTTCGGCGGACTGGCCGGCGGCACGGCCGCCTTTTTCCTGACCCGCGATCGCCATGACTGACAACGCCTGGGTCCTGACCGCGCTGGTGCTGGCCTGTGCCGCGGGTTCGTACGTCTGGCGCGGGCTGGGCGTCTGGGTTGCCGACCGGATCGATGTCGAGAGCAACTGGTTCCGCTGGATCACTTGCGTCGCGTTCGCGATGATCGCGGGGCTGATGGCCCGCGTGATCCTGCTGCCGGTGGGCGAGCTGGCGCATACCTCGCTGGCACAAAGGCTCGCAGGCGTGGCTGTCGCGGTGCTCGTGTTCCGGATCGCGCGCAGGAACCTGGGAGTAGGCGTCCTGGCCGGGGCGGCGACACTGCCGGTCCTGGGCTTTCTGGGCTGGGGTTAGACTATTCCATCGGCAGGGAACACCGGGCGGGCGCGGCAATCAAACCCAACGCCGTCCATGACAGGAGACATCGATGCATACCCGGATTCTGCAATGCGTGTGCCTGGCCGGCTGCCTCTTCGCCACCGGCTGCGCCAACATGACCAGTATCGCGCCGGGCACCGCGGCTTCGGCCGTGGAAGCCAGCCGCGGCAAGCCGTTCCGCGTCTGGCCGGAAACGGGTGGCGGCACGTCGTGGGAGTATCCGTACGGACCCATGGGCCACTACACGTACATGGTCCGCGTCGGGGCGGACGGCCGCGTCAGCGGCGTCGATCAGGTGCTGGGCTGGGATACTTTTGCGCGCATCACCGTGGGGATGCCGATCACTGAAGTCGAGCACCTGCTGGGCCGTCCCTACAGTCGCGTGACCTACCCGTTGAACGGGCAAACGGCGTGGGCCTGGCGCTTCGTCGAGACGTTGTGGCGCCGCTGCTTCTTTGCGTACGTCGCGCCCGACGGCAAGGTGACCGGCACCGGCGCCCGGGACGAGGAAACCAGCGATTTCGGGTTCATCCCGTCCACGCCGTGTTGACAGCCCGCCGGCTGTATTTCACTTACTGAAACGATCTGCGCTGCGACGCCACGGCGCGCCGCCTCACGCTGGAATCGGCGCTTCGCCCTTGAGCACCGTGCGCCGGACCACCCGCGGCTCCGCCGCGGTATCGTATTCAGTCCCGCGATGTACCGTCGCGCGGTTGTCCCACATCACCAGGTCGCCGGCCCGCCAGACGTGCTCGTAGACGAACCGCGGCTCGGTGCAGTGGTTCATGAGGCGTTCGAACAGCCCGCGGCTGGCCAGCGGCGCCAGCCCGACGAACTCCTGGCCGTGGCTGCCGAGGTACAGCGCGTTGCGGCCGGTGGGCGGGTGCACGCGGACCAGCGGCTGCTCCACCGGAGGCGCCGCGGCGCGCTGCGCGTCGGTCATCCCGGCATAGCCTGCCTTGAGCCGCGAGACATGCAGGTCGTGCAGCACGCGCAGCGTCCGGAAGCGCTCGCGCTCCGCCGCGCCCAGCGCCTCCCAGGCGCCGATCAGGTCGGCGAACAGCGTGTGTCCGCCGCTGGCCGGCGCCTGCTCGGCGTAGAGCAGCGTCGCGAGCGCCGGCAGTTTCTGGAACGAGCCGTCGCTGTGCCAGAAGAGCGTGCCCAGGTCGGGATGGACGGCATTGGGCTTGCCGTCCGGACCAATGTTGGAGAGCTCGAAGATCTCGGGATGTTCGGCCTTGTGATACTCGTTGAGGACGTGCACCTCGGGTTCGCCGAACTGGCGGGTGAAGGCGATGTGCGCCGCCGGCGAGAGCGACTGGCCGCGGATGACCAGCAGCCGATGGCGGCCGAAGGCTTCGCGCAACGCGTCGGCGACGGCCGGTGCGAGCGGCTGCGCGATGTCGATCCCCAGCGCCTCGACGCCGAAGTCGCCGTGCAACGGGCGCAGTTCGAACGTGTCGGGGAGCGCTGTGGTCATGGGGAAGATCCTCGGTCGCCGGCTTGGCGCGGCGTTTGATCGGAGCGCCATTGTAGCGCGCCGAATCGGGGCCAGCGGCAGCGCATCGTGGCGTACCATTGCAATAGGGGACACCACGTTTTCTCAGCCGACGCTCGCCAACGCCGCGTCACCAACAAGGAACACCATGAACAAGCTCATCTCCGCCGGACTCCTGGCAGGCGGCATCGTCCTGCTGATCCTCGGTTTCAACGCATCGAACTCGCTCGGCTCGGACCTGTCCCGGATGTTCACCGGCTCGCCCACCGACAGGGCCATCTGGTTCCTGGTGGGCGGCGCGATACTGAGTGCGGCGGGGTTGTTCGGCCTCCTGCGCGGGTCGCGATGACGGGAGCAGGGAGCAGGGCCGCAGAGGGTACCCATCGTCCCCTGTTGCGGCAGACGCAAGTGACCGTCCTTCGTTCCGCTTGAGGCACGACAAACCATGACGGCGCGCGCCGCGGCCAACCGGCGCGGCATCCTCTACATGGCGTCCGGGATGGCCTGCCTGGTGCTCAACGACACGCTGATGAAGTACGCGGGCCAGTCCCTGGGCGTGGCCCAGCTGATCTGCGTGCGCGGCGTCCTGGCGGTGTTGATGATGCTGGCCGTCGCCCATGCGCTGGGGGCGACCACGCGGCTGCGCACGGTGCTGGACCGCAATGTCGCCACGCGCGCGGTGATCGACAGCCTGGGCACGATCCTCTACCTCGGCGCGCTGATGCACCTGCCGATCGGCAACGCGACCGCGATCAACCTCGCCGCGCCGCTGATCATGGCGCTGCTCGCCGTGTTCTTCCTGGGCGAGCATCCGGGTTTCCGGCGCTGGCTCGCAATCGGCGCGGGGTTTGCCGGCGTCATCCTGGTGATCCAGCCGCGCCTGGACGACTTCAATGCCTGGGCGCTGGTGTGCCTGGTGGCCACCGTGTTCCAGTCCACCCGCGACCTGCTGACGCGCCGCATCGCCGCCGACGTCCCCGCCATCCTGATCGCCCTCGCCAGCGTCGGATTCGTCACCGTGATCGCCAGCGGCCTCACCGTGATCCAGGGCTGGCAGCCGCTCGGCCCGTTCGAGATCGGACTGCTGGCCGTCGCCGCCGCGCTGCTGGCCACCGGCTACTACCTGCTCGTCAACAGCATGCGTCACGGCGAAATGTCGATGGTCGCCCCGTTTCGCTACGCCGGGTTGCTGGTCGCGCTGGTCACTGGCTTCATCGTCTGGGGCGAGGTGCCGACGGCGCTGGCCTGGGGCGGGATCGCGTTGCTGCTTGCCGCCGGGGTCTATCTGCTGCACGACGAGCGCCGGCGGAGCGGCGAAGAACTGCCGTTGGCGTAGCGAATGGGAGTCAGACCCTAGTCCGTCCATTCCCCGCCCTGGCTGTGATGCGGGACCGGATCGCGGCCGACAACGCCTCGCTCAGCAACACGATCACCAGGATCGCGATGAGGATGACGAGCACCTGCGGCCAGGCGAAGGAGTTGATCGACGCATACAGGTACAGCCCGATCCCGCCTGCGCCGACAAACCCGAGCACGCTGGATTCGCGCACGTTGATGTCCCAGCGGTAGATCGTGGTGCCGATCAGCACCGGCATGACTTGCGGCAGGATCGCGACCCAATACGTCTGCAGCGTGCCGGCGCCGGTCGCCTGCACCGCTTCGATCTGGCCGGCGTCGACTTCCTCGATCGCCTCGGCGATCAGCTTGGCGATGAAGCCGACCGAGCGCGCCGCGACGGCGCAGATGCCGGCGACCGCGCCGGGGCTGAAGATCGCCACGAACAGCAGGCCCCAGATCACCGTGTTGATCGAGCGCGAGCCGACCAGCATTCCGCGGCCGATCAGCCAGGTGAACTGATTGGCGGTCGTGTTGCGCGCGGCGAGGAACGCGACGGGAATTGCCAGCACGACGGCGATCATCGTGCCCAGCGTCGCGATGTGCAGCGTGTCGATCAGCGGCCGGACGATCAGCGGCAGGTACGACCACTGCGGCGGCCACATTCGGGATGCAAGATCCGCAGCCTGCTCGTGCGCATCCTTGAAGTAGGACCATTCGATGTCGAGCGCGGACACCGACCACACGGCGGCCGCGGCCGAGCCCGCCAGCCACAGCCATTGCACCAGCATCTCGCGCGCCGTATGCCGGCGCCAGATGTCGGGATGGCCGCGGGGCGTTGCCGTGCTCACCGGATCTTCCTTCGCGCCCAGTCGCTGAACCATTCGC
>JADKEV010000052.1 GCA_016717855.1 Betaproteobacteria bacterium | reverse complement strand
GTTGACCGATTGAATGACTCGCGGCTGCACAAACGTCTGCTTGGGTCCGTCGGGGCCATCGTCAGCGCCATTGCACGCGGCCAGCAGGGGCGGCAATACCAGCCCGCTGGTCACGGTTATACCGAGACGCAGGAAGTCGCGGCGCGAGCAGGGGTCATCCACGAGTCGGGTCATCGGGGCCACGCTTCAAGAGATCGCAAGGAAGGAAAACGGCCGTGTTTGCCGGCCATCGGCGGCGCCGATCTGGCCGGACGCATTGCTGCCCCAGCCGTAGAGATGACCTGGGGCCGCGGCCACCGCATGCGTGTGTCCGGCCGCGATCGAGCGCACGCCGGACAGGCCTGGAATGCGGGCCGGCAGGCGCCACGGTCCGTGGGATCGTCCTCGCCCAGTTGGCCGAGTCCGTTCCAGCCCCAGGCATAGACATTGCCGGAAACCGCGAGAGCGAGCGAAAAGTGCATGCCGGCAGCCACCGCCTTGATGCGTTCGGGCAGGTCGAGCGCAACCGGCGTCGTCGAATAGGCTGGCGTGCCGATGCCGAGCTGTCCGCGATGATTGCTGCCCCCAGGCGGATCGTGCCGGCGCGTGATACGGCGAGCGCGTGCGTCGCACCGGCCGCGACGGCTTCGATCCGCGCGCGCAGTGGCACGAGCGCCGGCGCCGTTACAGTTCGCAGGTGGCCCAGTCCCAACTGTCCCGCAGTATTGCTACCCCAGGCACGAAGGCCGCCATCACGGGTGATCGCCAGCATGTAGCCCTGGCCGATGGCCACGCGGCGAACCGGCGGCAGCAGTGCAATCGGACCTGGCTGGGCATTGAGCACTGCGCTCGATCGCCCCAGCGCCCCGTCGATGTTCAGGCCCCATGAGTGGACGATACCGGCTCGTCGATGGCCGCGAAATGAAACTCGCCGGCAGTCACTTCCATCGCCAGCGGGAGCGCGGCCACGCGCTGCGGCATGGCCGCCGCACCGACTCGAGCCGGCCACCAACGCCGGCGGCGCAGCCCCCAGATCGCGACCTCGTTGCGCTCGGTCAGCCCCAGGCTGATGCCGTGGCCGGCGGCGATCGAGCGCAATTTTTGTTGCATCGAGACTTCGACCGGCTGGGTAGGCGCTGCTGCAACGCTGCACAGCTCCGGTATGTCGGCTGGAAGGCGGCCGCTGCCATTGCCGCCCCATCCCATCGCCTTGCCGGATTCGAGCAAGGCCAGCGTGTGATCGCGCCCGCAGCTTATCGCGGCGACATCATAGGTACCCTTTTGACCACTTCCCATTGCCGAGTCCATATCAATATTTCCGGGGTTTCGCGAACCGCACAACCCAACGACAAGGCAGAGTCAGCAACCATCAAATCCGGCTTCTAGCCGAGAGTAGCATATGGGACCGGGGATGGCCCGCGGTTTCTCCATCCAGATTGGCAATCGGCGCGGCTTTCGCGCCGACCACGGTGAACGCGGCCAAGCCGACGGCGTCGAGCACCGCCATTCGACGCATTCAGAAAACAAGTCCCGGCTGCGTCTGCTCATTGACATGGACGAGCGGGCGTGAATACCGCCTGCTCGGGTGGGTTCGGCCGCCGGACTGAGCCGGGCGCGGCTGGCTACGGTACATCTATGCCTTCGCCCATCCTGGTTACCCGCACTGCTTTCTCGTGTAGAGGCCGGGTCGTCTGTTCATCGCCATCATGGTTTGACGTGCATCATTGTTGAGGCTGCCTGGTCGGGGATACTCGACATTCCGTTGCTGCTTTTGAGCCTATTTCTGCCGTGCCGCGCAGCGTGATGGACGGTCCGCTGGCGTCTACAGCATCGCATCCCCGCGCGCGGTGCGCAGTTGGCGATCAACGACGAAGCGGCCACCGGCAAGGTGTTCCTGATGGACCGCTTCGGCAAGCCGGCCTCGAGTTGTTGCCTCGCCTGGTCGGAGTCTGGACCCGGCCGCCGAAGAAGCGGCGGCCCCGCCAGCGCCCGGCTTGCCGCGATGCTGATCGCGCTAAGGATCCTGCAGGACGACGCGGACCAGCAGGGAGTCGTCCTGCGGATTCTGGCGCGCGCGGTGGAACGCTGTCTGCACGAAGGAAAGTGGGGCCGTTGAATTGGCCATCCTCCGAGATTGTTTCCGCGCAGTCAGTGACACGGCAATGTACAATCGCGCCCGATCAGAAGTGCCGCCAGGGAATTCCCGCGGAACAAAAGTCCCCCACCAGACATGGCTGGATCGAGTCGGCGCACTTCATCCGCAATTCACTCGGCGCACTGACGCTTGCTCCCATTGCCGGTGCCTTGGCATCGCAAGCCGTCGAAAGGCGTTGCCGACACCCCAGGACCGCGGTTCCAGGAACGTCCTCATTCTCGGCGCCGGAATGGCCGGGCTGACGGCCGCCCTTGCCCTTTCACGCCGCGGACACAGCGTCACCGTCATCGAGTATCAGGACCGCGTGGGTGGACGATTGCTGTCCGTCCCCCTCGACGGCGGTCACTTGAGTAAGCCGGGGGCGGGCACTTTCGCTCGAACATGCCCTACGTGCTGAGCTATCTTCGTCGGTTCGGCCTGCCGTTGCTGAGCCTCAACGACGGTGCGCCCCGCTACATGTACGACGGCAAATTCGCCGAGGCGGCCAAGCTCTCGGGTTGGCCGTGGGCGTTGACGACGGAGGAGCGCAACGTCAGCGTTGCATCGACGCTCAACCGCTATCTTTTCCTCAACGGACTGGACACGGATACTGTCCTCGCGGCCGGCTGGCCCGATCCGGCCACGATGGCGCGGCTCGACAGCCTGACCGTCGGAGACATGATCAAGCGTGTCGGCGGTTCCGACGCATTCCTGCGACTCCTCGACGCCCACGGTGGGACCTTCACCAGCAGTTCGGCCGCGCTCGGTCCGATACCCGATCTCGCCTACCATTTCGGCGATCAGAACCTGTTCCGGATTCGCGGCGGCAACGACAAGCTCCCCTCCGCAATGGCGAAGGTGCTGGGAAACAATATCGTTCTCGGGGCACCTGTCGTTGCCATTCGCCAGAGCGGCAGGAACGTGAAGGTGACGGTCAAGGATGGCCGCGAATTCACCGGCGACGTCGTGATCTCCACGATTCCATTCACCGTGCTGCAGGACGTTGCCGTCGCGCCGGCCTGGTCGCCGCGCAAGAAGGCGATGTTCGAAAAGATGGAATGGGACAAGACCGTGAAGGTGATCGTGCAGACGAAGTCTCCGTCATGGCTCGCCAAAGGTGTTCACGGCTGGCCGATGGCGGGCTCGGACCAGCCATGGGAAAGACTGATCGACATTACCGGCAACGAGCCTGGCGGATTCGGAAACACCTTTTTCTATCTCAATGGCGCCAACGCGGAAGCGCTTCTGAAGCGCCCGCGCGAAACCCGGGCCCAGGACATCGTGGACCGGTTTCGAAAAGACATGCCCGATCTTTTCGACGAGGTCGTCCTGGTCCGCGAGTTCGCGTGGTCCGAGCAGCCCTGGATTCGCGGATCGTTCGGCGGCCCGCCGGTCGGCGGCGCCTGGATGATCGCCAGTGGACAGGCCCGAGGACGCATCCACTTTGCCGGCGACTTCACGACGATGAAGTCCGGTTGGGTTGAAGGCGCGATCGAATCTGGCCTGCGCGCCGCCCGGCAAATCGATCCGCTAGCGCAACCCGAGGCGGAACCGGGGCTGCGGCAGGAGATTACGAGAAGGTAAACGGACGGGAAGGGTCGACCCCTTGCGCGCCCGGGGGCTCGGCGCATGACGGGCGGGGTGGCGGCCTCGGATGCCGAGGGACGAAAGAAACTCGCCGGCTACATGAGAATGTTTGGGCGTTAACGCCTGGTAGAAGCGGTAACAATTCATCTGTGAGGGCCGGACATCATGAAACAACTAATTGCGCGCTTAGCTTTAACCGGGTTACTGGGATTGTTTTTAAGCGCTTGTGGCGGTGGCAGCTCTACATCTTCAATAGATACCGATGACTCTCAAGCAATCGCCACCGCAACATTGGGAAATCCAGCATTGGGCCTGGGCATTTTGCCGTCCGGGCAGCTATTGACGGCTAGCAACGTCGTCCCTGGCGGTCCAACCACAATTCCGATTGGCGATTTGGAAGATGCCTATGAAAAAAAGCCTTCTGCCAGCTTGATTCTGATCGCGGCGTTACCTTACAGTCGCCCAAATGCCAGTCAAACATTGCTTATGTTGCCGCACAGGCGGGCACCAACTACTTTGATTTAGCTCGTCAACCGATTCTGAACAATCCATTGCGCGTAACTGGGGTTAGTTTTGAGTCCTTGGTCTATTCAACGACCGTTCCATTACCGGGTGGCAACCGGACATTCTCGGTTTCGGCGGACTGGCCATGCCTTTAGGGATCAACAAATCGCAAATCAAAGGCGTCGTCGTCTATTTTCATGGCACCCAGTTCGATAACCAAGCGTCGGGTCAAATCTCGCTCCCGGCTCTGAGACGCTATTGGTCGTCTCGGTATTTGCTTCGCAAGGCTATATTGTGGTCCTTCCGATTATATAGGCCAAGGCGTTGACTATAAGAGTGTGCATCCCTATGTGCTCTATCCCAAGGCCACGGCGCAAACTGCTGTGGATATGTTGACTGCTGTCAAACCAAGAATTCAGAATCACTACGCAACTACCGATGCCGATAGATTGAAATTGTTTTCAACTGGTTATTCCGAAGGCGGCGCTTACTCACTATGGTTTTATGTCTATATTGATAACGTAGGTAAGAGCAATGGCAATACCTATCAAATTCAAACGCAGGCAACGACCAACATGGTGAAACCATTTGTTATACGCTGACGCACTTGTGTCATTTGCTACCTATTCGCTTAATTCCGATTTCGGGAAGGTGATCAATCCGGACTTCTATGCCATGACTTGTGGTGATTCCATTGCATCTGATCAAAGCAAGTGCGAATTCGACGTGTCTGGTGCCATGACCAAACTGAATTTGGCTCAAGCCCTCAGATTTGAGTCGGTCGTTCCAGCGACCCAGGTACTCAATAGTGCATATGGCAAGACTACAGGTACCTACACTTATCCGCGTGAACTATCGATGTCAACATCTACGGACAATAGCGTCACAGCTCTGTCAGCGGCTATCGATTTGCCAAAATGACTTGGCGTTGAATCAGACGCTGAAAGACGCTGATGAGATTTGACTCATGTGCCGGGCCGGGCCGTCTCAATTGTCAGCCTCAATGAGGACTCAATTGTCAGTCCAAACAATTTTGATCCTGTTGTTAAGGCGATATCCTGACAAGATAAGGTCAGCCATAAAGGTAGATCAGAATAATCTTTGGGTGGTGTCGCCGGTTAGCCCCAAGACGAGGGCACTGTATGCGCATCCAGACCATATGTCTGCGCCAACTTACGAGTTCTTGTATGTCCTTAACATATTCAATCAGCTGTAATTCTCCTGGAGGCTGCCCGCCGCTGACTTGACGCTCCAGTTTCTCGCGCGCATCGTTCATCGCCCAGTGCCGAATATGCGGGCGGTGGACGGACGCATGGATAGATTTCGAAGGTCGATGGTGGAGCGGCGGCGCGTCAGTCAAGGGGCTTGTCGGCTGAATCATGCAACTTTTTTCTCTATGCGTTTGCTCCCTGATGCCGCGTTGACCACGGATTCGCGTTCCGGGTTGAGCGTGACCGCAGCGATCGGCGTCCAGTCACGGGTGCGTCGCGTCCATCGTCGCGGGTTGTCGCGAGTTTTTGGTGCCGCGGCGATCACCGCCGGCCACGATGCGCCCGTGCGTGGCTCGAGCGGGACAGTCTTGGGCGTTGCGGGCGTCCGACCATGCGAGACGCGCGCTTGACAAGGGTGCGGCTCCTCGAAACCTGGAGCAGGACGATTGAAATCGCTATTCATCCTTCGCGTGCCCGCGGACCAACTTGTAAGATTCCGGCGCGCAGAGCGACAGATCTCCTGGATTCGTTTTCCGGGTGCGCGATGATGGTCCGCAATTTTTCCAGGCAGCTCATCATCATTCTTGCCGCGACGCTTGCGGTCGCGCGGCTGGCGTCGGCCCAATCGCCCGCCGCCGCCCTTCCGTCCGGCCCGTCCGCGGAGACGGTGCCGATCCAAGCGTTCCACGGCGTGCTGAACAGCAATGCAGCGGCGGCAAGACTGGCTCTCGACCGGATTCGCGCCGGCTGGCGCGACGCCTGTGGCACCCATGCTCGAGTTGGTGGGACTCGTTCCGGTGCGCGAGGTGCGTTACGAAGTGCTCGCGCTGCTGGAGCAGAACCCGGGCCAGCGCTTCGGCGGCGACCTGACCCACTGGTACCGATGGGTCTGGGAACGCAAGCCCGGCGAGCATCCGGACTACGCCGACTTCAAGGCCTCGCTCTACGAAGATCTCGATCCGCGCTTTCGCGAATCTTCGGCAAGTCGCGCAAGTCGATCATTCGCCTCGACGAAATCCGGTGGGGGCGGGGTCTGGCGCGATGGCATCCGCCGCTCAAGAACCCGAAGATGATCCCGGCGCAGCAGGCAACCTACCTGGCCGAGGACAACATCGTGTTTGAGTTGCCGTCGATGGCGACCTCCGCGCCTACCCCAAGCGCATCCTGGCGTGGCACGAGATGGTCAAGGACCGGATGGCCGGCCGCGAGCTGAACGGCGTTTACTGCACGCTGTGCGGAGTACTGATCTTGTATGACGCCACGGTCGCAGGCGTGCACCACGAGCTCGGTACCAGCGGCTTCCTGTACCGCTCCAACAAGCTGATGTACGACCACGCCACCAAGTCGCTCTGGTCGACGCTCACCGGCACGCACGCCGGTCGTGGACCGCTGGTGGGCCAGGGCATCGAATTGCGCACGTTGCCCGTAGTGACGACCACCTGGGGCGAATGGAAGAAGCGGCATCCCGGCACCACGGTGCTCTCGCTCGACACGGGGCATCAGCGCGATTACGCCGAGGGGGCGGCCTATCACGAATATTTTGCCAGCGACCGCCTGATGTTCGGCGTGCCCCTGCTCGACACGCGGCTGCCGAACAAGGCCGAAGTGCTGGCGCTGCGCATGCAAGGCGAGGCCCGCGCCCAGCTCGCGATCGCGGCGGACTTCCTGGCCGCGAATCGCGTATACCACGACCGAATTGGCGTCCAGGAATTCCGTTGTCCTGACCGACGCCTCCGGCGCGAATCGCGTATACGACAGCACCGGCCTCCGATTCCAGGTTTGGGATGGAAGATCGTCGGCGCGGGCACCGCGGTGCGGTTGATGGCCATCGGGGGCACCGCGCGCATTCAGTAGGCGGTGGCCGGCCGGAGGTTTCGGTACCGGCCGGATCGGCGTCCTGGCTGGTGACACGCCGTATGTGCCCCAGCGCACGGAGGCTGGGCGTCGTGCGGCGTAACATGATCATGTGCATGAGAGCAGCTGGCGCGTTCGATCCTGGCGGTGCCAAGGGTCAGTTCCCGGTTCTCCATCGCCGCTCGCCATTGCCTGGAATCGATTCACCGTGACATCAGCCAAAGCCGCCCCGAGACCGCTCCCGTCGCCGCCTGCACGTCGCTGCGTTGCAGGGCAGGAGCGCGGAGCGTTGCCGCGCACATTGAAGGCGCGCAGCCGGCCCGGCGACACCACGCTGCAACGGCACGCGTCCTTCTTCGATGACAATGGCGACCGCGGCATCGATGTGGCGGAATGCACGCGCGGGCTCAAGGCCGTCGGCATGCCGTTCGGCGTCGCCGAGGCGGCCGCGCTCGCCATCGTCGCGCCTCTGAGCATCCTGACGCGAGGTTCCCTGCTGGCGATGAACATCGACATCGAGAACATTCAGAAGGGCACGCACGACAGCGACACCGGCATCCTGGACAAACGCGGCCGGTTCAATGCCGGGCGCTTCGAGAAGGCGTTCGGCGCGCGGTCCACGGTCGACCGCAATGGCGACAAGGCATTCACCGCGACCGAGATCACCAGGATGGTCAACGTCAACCGCGAGTCGCTGCTTGGTTCGCTGGTTGCTCTGGCTGAGTGGCAACTGCTCCTCTTGCTGGCGGCCGACACGGAAGTTGTCGAGGACGACAAGGCGGTCCCTGCGTTGAGCGTTGCCCGAATCAGGTCGTTCTACGACGGCACGCTCTTCTACACGCTGGCCAGGAAACAGGCCCGGAATCAGCACCAGCTTGCTTCGTCGCTGCGCGGCGCCCGCAAGAGTTCCTGAATATTCGCTTCCAGCAGGCGGAACCCGATGTTCCCGTAGAGCTTCTGGCGTCCCTCGTTCAACACGAAGCTCGGGCTGCCTTCGATCCGCATTTTGTCGGCATCCTGGTAGTCCGCGGCCAGGCGGGCAAATGCGCTCCCGCTGTGAATGGCTTCCTCGATGGCGCCGATGTCCACGCCATGGGCCTCGGCTACTTCGCATTGGACATCCCAGCGGGCGATGTCCCGATTGTCGCGGAAGAACGCACAACGGAGGGCCCACATCACCTGATCGAACATGCCCGGAGCGGATGGAGCTTCCTTCCCTGCGGCATTGCGATCCCATTGCTGGACGGCTTTCATGAAGAGATGCGCGCTGGCCGAGGTCAAGGGACGCGTCTTCAACCAGATCTCGGGGTGAACGTCGAGGTGCGGGAACTTCCCGGCAACCTCCCGCAAATGCGCGTTGAACCCCGCATAGCCGCCCTTGTCCTTCCAGGCCGTGGCGATCTTTCCTGTCGTGTCGGCGAAGACGGAACAGAACCGGTGTTCGATGCGGACGGCGTCGCCGAAGGTGTCCTTGACGGCATCGATGCGAGCCTGCGAGGCGTATGCCCAGATGCACAACACGTCGGAGAAATAGGTAATCTCGACCATGCTGGCTCAGTCCAGGTTCTTCAACAACAGGTGCCAGAAGGCCAGCCGGCGCGCCAGCGTCGAGACGAGGATGTATTCGTTCAGCGTATGCGCGCCGTCGCCGTCGGCGCCCAGCCCGTCCAGGGTCGGAACGCCCAGCGCCGCGGTGAAATTGGCGTCGCTGCCGCCGCCCGTCATCGGCGCCTCCTCCAGCGCGAACCCGGCTTCCGCCGCCCAGCCCTGCGCCCGCGCCAGCAGGGCGGCGACCGCAGGGGTCCTGACCATCGGCGGGCGGTTGAGCTCGACGTCGATGTCCAGCGTCACGTCCGGGCCCACCGGTCGCAGCGCGCGCATCCGCGCCACGATGTCGTCGGCGGCCTCCATGTCGGGCACGCGGAAGTCGACCATGGCCTGGCATTGCGAGGGCACGGTGTTGGTGACGGTGCCGCCCTTGATCGTGCCGACGCTGACAGTGACGCCGCGCGCATAGTCGGTCATCGCCTCCAGCGCCAGCACCTGATGGGCCATTTCGCGGATCGCGCTGCGGCCCCTGGCGTGATCCACGCCGGCATGGGCGGGCCGGCCCTGGACCTTCAGGCGCAGCATGCCGGTGCCTTTGCGGGCGGTCACGCACTTGCCCGCATCGGCGCGCGCGGGCTCCCCGACCAGCGCGTAGCGGGCTTGTGCGGCGTAGCGTTCGATCGCCGCGCGGGACTGGTGACTGCCGGTCTCCTCGTCGGGCACCAGCAGGAAATCGACCGGCAACGCGGTGGACCCGGGCGCAGCCAACTGGCCCAGCGCGGTCAGCGCCAGGTAGATGCCGCCCTTCATGTCGTAGCAGCCGGGGCCATACAAGCGGTCGCCTTCGATGCGGCACGCATTCTGTTCCAGCGTGCCGAAGGGGTGCACCGTATCCAGGTGGCCCAGGAAGAGGATGCCGGCGCGGCTGTCGCCGGCGGCGCGGTTGCTGATGTGCAGCAGCGGGCCGGTCGTCTCGCCCAGCGAACTCACCTGCGCGGAGAGCCCGGCGGCCTTGGCGTGCTGTTCCACGATAGCCACCATCGCCGCAATACCCTGTGGCGAGCTCGAAGGCGATTCGCAGCGTATCCAGGTCTGGATCCCGGCGGCAATCTGGGTCGAAGTGAGTGGGGTAGGCACGAAAATTCCTTGATGCTTGATGTGAGGGGCAGAGAATAGCCGAAAACGAACAGACGAAAACATTGATGCCTGTGCGCGGAGCCGTAGAATAGCCGTCTTGACGCAACCCAAAGAAGGATCAGACCGAATGAAGACGCGATCCGCTTTCCTGCTGCCGCTGCTGTTCGCCACGACCACCACCGCCCAGACCATCGCCCCGGCGCCGGCCGAGGTGTCGGCGGTCTCGCTGACAGCCTCCGCGAACATGCAGGTCGACAACGACCGGATGACGGTCCTGCTGCAGGCAGAATCGGAGAAACCCAATGCCGGGGTGGCGTCGGCTGAAGTGAACAGCAAGATGGCGAAGGCACTGGCGCTGGCCAAGGCTGTGTCCAGCGTCACTGCGAAGACGCTCAACTACAGCACCGATCAGGTCATGGAGAAGGGCAGGATGGTGCGCTGGCGCGTCACCCAGCTCCTCCAAATCGAGACGGCCGACTTCGCGGCCGGTGCGAACCTCGCCACGAAGCTGCAGGACGAGGGCCTGCTCCTCTCCTCGCTCACCTTCAGCGTCAGCCCCGAGGCCCGCCGCAAGGCCGTGGCCCAGTTGCAGCACGATGCGCTGGTGGAGTGGCAATCGCTCGCCAAGCAGGCGGCCGCGAGCATGGGATACGCCGGCTACGCGCCGGGGCGCCTCACGATCAACGCCGGCGACAGCGGACCGCGCGCCCGCGGCGTGCGGCCATGGCGACGATGGCGGCGGACCCGGTGGCAGTCTCCGCCGGCAGCAGCGAGATGGTGGTCACCGTCGCGGGCGAGGCGATGCTGGCCGGCGAGCGCAGGCGGAACTAGGTGATCATTCCCCGCTACTCGAGTGGATGACAGCGTGAAGCGAAAGCAGGCTATCGTTGGGGCCATGCGGTTTCCGGGCGTCAGGCAGTTGCCGGTCATCGCGGAGTTGCCCGACCCGTTTCTCGGACCTGACGGCAAGCGCGTCACGACGAAGCAGCAGTGGCGGCGACAGCGGATGGAACTGCTGCGCCGCGTGCTCCACTACGAATACGGCGACCTGCCGCCGGCGCCGGGCAACGTCATCGCCGGCACTCGCCGCACCAGGCACGTCAAGGCGACCGGCGCGACCGAGCACAAGCTGCGCCTGAAGATGGGCCCGGGTCACGCGATCGCGACGGACCTGATCCTCACCATCCCGCCGGGCGCGGGCCCATTCCCCGCGATCATCCGTGGCGATCTCTGCTGGGGACGCGTCAAGACGAGTATCGCCGCCGCGGTGGTGCAACGCGGCTACATCCTCGCGGAATTCAATCGTGTCCAGATCGCCGATGACAGCGCGAAAGAGGATGGCGTCTACCTGGCCTATCCCGGCTACGACGGCGGCCGGATCGCGGCCTGGGCCTGGGGCTTCCATCGCGTCGTCGACTACCTGGATACGCTGGACATCGTCGACCGCACCCGCATCGCGGCGACGGGGCACTCGCGCGGCGGCAAGTCCGCACTCCTCGCCGGCGCGACCGACGAGAGGATCGCGCTGACGGCGCCGAACAACTCCGGCTGCGGCGGCGCCGGCTGCTTCCGCCTCCAGGCGCCGGGGAGCGAGGACATCGCGTCCATCACCAGCGAATTTCCCTACTGGTTCCACCCGCGCTTCAAGGAATTCGTCGGCAAGGTCAAGCGACTCCCGTTCGACCAGCACACGGTGAAGGCGCTGATCGCGCCGCGCGCGCTGCTCAGCACCGAGGCGCTGGGCGATCTCTGGGCCAATCCGCTGGGTTCCCAACAATCGCACGCGGCGGCCAGGGAGGTCTTTGCGTTCCTCGGCGCCGCGGAGCGCATCGGCATCCGCTTTCGCGCGGGCGTCA
>JADKEV010000051.1 GCA_016717855.1 Betaproteobacteria bacterium | reverse complement strand
GCGTTATGCGATGCGGCACTTCAATGCCAACGGGTCCGCGTGCTTCCCGCATTACGGGGCATTCCGCCGCGGCGTATTTTTTTGCTCGGCGCTGCCGGCGCGAGCGCGCAACGTGGTCGCATCGTGTTCACCAAGAGCGGCGCCGACACCAACAGAAAATATCGAGGCACGCTATGGCAGCTTTCTCTTGTCCTGCGGTCAGCGAGTTTTCATCAGTAGCGGCCGAGGAACTCTACTTCACCGGGCAGCACGGCAGACTTCCTCGAAAAGGTTGGGGCGCCTCTGGCTTGAGCCGCAGCACGGCTTGGCTGCTCGACGGGTAATACAGAGCTCACCCTGAACCTGATCCGCGAGGTTGATACCTATGTCAGATTTCGCCGCGCAAGCCTCGGGGTGGACGCGGTGCTGCGGTACCTGCGTGGATACGTCGTAAAGGGCGCTGGCTGGGTTCACATCGACTGGAGCGGGGATCGGCGGCTTATGGGTGACTGGCCGACTGGAATCGCATGACCACGCTGCCGCCCGGATACCCGCAATGCTCGTCCCCACCAATCCCCGATCGATGAATCCGTGCACGACCGCAGCTTTTTCGCGCCGGCCGCCAACGGGGTGCCGGTGGCGGACCCAATGCTTTTCCCGCCGGGGCATGGCCGGGCTGGAGCGCTATGCGTTCCGCTTCGAACCGCAGTCGATCTGGGCTGGCAATGAAGCCTTGCTTGCGGGGCCGGAGCAGGCTCTGGAGCATACCGAGGCCGCCTGGCGCTCGCTGGATCCTGTCTTCGCGGATGCGCGAGTCGCTGCGGCGGGTTGCCGTCTACGCGCGCATGGTTGCCACCAACGCCTGCCAGCCTGACGCGCTGGTTCCTGGACGCGGCCATGTCGTCATCGCTCTCCGTCGTCGGTGCCGGGTCTGCGGAGCTGGAGCTCGAGTGACCTGCGTCGGCGGTCACGGTGGCGCATTCCCTGGCGCTACCGCGGAAACGGCCGCCAAACCGCCCAACATGACCTCTTCATCGGCCGCTGCGGCACTCTTACCTGTATTTGACATGGATCAGGTAATCAGCCAATCGCCGCTGCCGCCCGCCGCTGGCTGAAACCATGGCTACGCCTGATGAGCGCGCGATCAAACGCGGCCTCCCTCGGTCAGCAACGCCCGGTTCGCCGCACTCATGGAGTCGACAGCTGCGCGCGGCAGCGGAATTTCTGTCCGTATTCGACTGCCGTGACACGCTGTTTACGCAGGTGCAGCGGCTGCGGATACTCTCGGGGTCGCCGTCGGATTTCCCATCCTCTGAATCGCTGGCCGCATTGTCAGGTGCGGCATTCGATGTCGCCGTCATTGGCGGCGGGATCAACGGCGAAAGCAGCGGCACAGCACTCGCCGCCGCGGGCTATTCGGTGCTGCTGGTCGACAAGGGCGATTTCGGGTCGGGATCGAGCGGCCGGTCGAGCCGCCTCCTCCATTCGGCTTGCGCTATCTTGCGCCAGGGCGGTCGCTGTTCGACTTCGTTCGCCATCCGAGCCGGCTGGCCGCCGCGCTGCGCATGGCCAGGAAGGGGATGGAGGCGCGGGCCGAATTCGTGGGCACTTCCGCCGGAACAGGCGCCGGCGATGCGCTTCTGCTTTCCGATATTCAAGGGGGTCCGTATCGCGGCTGGCAGATCGACCTGGCGTTCGGATTGCTCGATCGCCTGGGGCCGGGCGGCCTGCCGCTCGACTACGAGCGCGTGCCGGCCGAGGCCGCGCAGCGCATGCCGCTCCTGCGCTGGATCCGCGATCCTCAATCGCTCGAATCGGTGGCGATGTATCGCGAATACCAGTTCGACTGGCCGGAGCGGGTCTGCATCGACGCCGTCCTCGACGCCGAACGGCTGGGCGCGGTCGTGCGCAACTACACCGAGGCGCGCATCGTATCCCGCGACACCGACGGCTGGTCGCTCGAAATTGCGCACGCCGATGTGCCGGCTCCCGCTGCGGCCGAACTGCCGGTGCGTGTGCAGGCGAAGGTCGTGCTCAACATGGCCGGCATCTGGATCGACGACGTGAACCGCGCCGCGCTGCCCCGGGCGCGGCAGCGCATCCTGGGCACCAAGGGCTGCCATATCGTGGTCAAGCTGCCAGCCGATTGCGCGAACATCGGCATCGCCACGCTGAACAGCAAGCTGGAGCCGTTCTACTGCATTCCGTACCGCGGCTATCACTTCTTCGGCCCCACCGAGACCGTGTACGAAGGCGACAAGGATCGCATCCGGGTCACCGCCGAGGAACGCGCGTGGCTGGTCGGCGAGGCCAACCGGCTGCTGCCGCAACTCAGGCTGGCCGAATCCGATGTCCTGATGACATGGGCGGGCGTCCGTCCGCTGACGTACGACGAGAATGTCCCGTTCGGCAACCGCTCGCGCGTGATCCACGACCTGGCGTCCGATGGCTTGCCCGGCGTCTACGCGATGACCGCGGGGCCGGTGATGACGCATCGCTCCGCCGGCCGGGAGTTGACCGGCGTCATCAGTCGGCGCATTCCGCCTTCGCGACCACGCAGCAATCCCGATTACACACCCACGCGATTTCCGGACGAACAGGATTCGGCGCCGCTGCTCCCCGACGCATCGGTCAAGCTGTCCGACCTCCGCCACGCCGTGCGCGCGCAGCATGCCCGCACGCTGATGGATGCGCTATACCGCCGCGTGGGACTAGGCTGGCGCTGCGCCTTCACGCCGTACGAACTCACGCGCGCCGCCGACGTGATCGGCGGCGAACTCGGCTGGAGCGAGGCGCGGAAACAACAGGAAATCCAGGCATTTCAGGCCGAGGCCGCCCTGCTGTTCGACCCGCGCCCGCCACTGCGCCCGCTCGACTAGCCAGCGCCACGAGACCATCCCGCAGGCTGAGTCGAGCGCAGCGACACCCATCGCATGTCGTAGGATGGGTGGAGCGAAGCGATACCCATCATCGCAATCGAAGAGCGCCACGGACCAATTGCAGCGATCCAGAGTAAACGCGTTGGAACGGCCTTCGGCACACCAACAAGATGGGTATCGCTCCGCTCCACCCATCCTACGGAATACGCCTCCCTAGAACGCCAAGCACAGCCGCAGCGAGTCGAGCACGGCAGAATGCACGTTGCGGCTCGCCACCGCATCGCCGACCCGGTGCAGTTCAAACCGCGCCTCCGGCCTGAAGCTGCGCGGCTGCGGCGCGCGCTCGAGCAGCGCCGGTAGATCGGTGACGCCGTCGTTCGCCGACGCGCCCCGCAGTTCCCGATACAGCTCATCGGCCGGCCGGGTCCCGTGCTCGACGATGATCTGGTCCGTGGTGCGCTCGATCAGCGCCTCGGTGGCGAGGTTCCTGAAGGTGGCGACGATCCGGTTGTCCTTCTTCCCGACCTTGACGATCTGGTGATCGAAGGTCATCGGCACGGCGAGTTCGTACATCCGCTTTTTCCAGATCACGCGCTCGGCGTACGTGAGTTCCTGGGCGACCTGGGCGTCGATGGAGACCAGCGACACCCTACGGCCCTCCTTCACCGCCAGCTCCGCCGCCTGCGGGGCGGGATGGCGGCCGGTGCCATCGTAGACGAGCACCTCGGGCCCTAGCGCGACCGAACCGCCGATGGCGTCCCACACACTGGTGCAGTGTTCGGCGCCGGCGATCCACTCGATATCCGGCACGCCGCCGGTGGCGATGATCACGATGTCGGGCGCCTCGGCGTGCACGTCGGCGGCCTCGGCATAGGCGTTCAAGCGCACCTCGACGCCGAGCCGCGCAAGTTCCGCGGCGCGCCAGTCGACGATGCCCAGGAGATCCTTGCGCCAGCTTGCCCGCGCCCCAAGCAGCAATTGCCCGCCCAGACGGTCCGCCGCCTCGAATAGCACCACCTTGTGGCCGCGCTCGGCGCACACCCGCGCCGCTTCCAGGCCCGCGGGTCCGCCGCCGACCACCACGACCTTGCGGCCCGTCCCTTCGGCGCGCGCGATCACGTGCGGCAGCGTGGTTTCCCTGCCGCTCGATGGATTGTGCAGACAGTGCGGGCGATACTGCGACTGGCAGTGCGTGGCGCCCACGCACGGCCGGATCCGGTCTTCCTGGCCCGCCTCGATCTTCTTCACGATGTGCGGGTCGGCGATGTGGGCGCGGGTCATCGCCACCATGTCGAGCAGCCCCTCGCGGATGGCGTAGCGGGCGGTGGCGATGTCGGAAATGCGCGCGGCGTGGAACACCGGCAGGCGCATCGCGCGCTTGAATTCGCCGACGCGCGCCAGCCATGGCGCGATCGGGGAGGCCATGCCGGGCATGTTGTCGACCGCCAGCGCGCGCTCGGTGTCCATCCCGCCATAGATGGCATTGAAGAAGTCGAGCATGCCGGAGCGCTCGAACAGCTGCGCGATCTCGATGCCTTCCTCCAGCGAAAGCCCCTCCGGGTTTCCCTCGTCGACCACATAGCGCATGCCGGCGATGAACGCGTCGCCAGCCTGGCGACGGATCTCCTCGAGCACCATCAAGGCAAAGCGGCACCGATTCTCGCGCGAGCCGCCGAAGCCGTCGGTGCGCCGGTTGGTGGTGGGGGAGAGGAACTGGCCGATCAGGTGCCCGCGGGCGAGCACTTCGATGCCGTCGAGCCCGCCGTCGCGGCAGCGGCGGGCCGCCGCGCCGTAGGCTCTCGCCACGCGGACTATGTCGTGCTCGTCCATCTCCTTCGGAAAGCTGCGGTGCAGCGTCTCGCGTATCGCCGAGGGAGCGATGGTCGGCAGCCAGTTCGTCGCGTACGGCTCGCCGCGCCGGCCCAGGTGGGTGATCTGCACCATCAGCGCGGCGCCATGGGCGTGGATGCGTTCGGAGAATTGCTGCAGGTGGGGAATGATGGCATCAGTGCCCACATTCAACTGCCGGAAGATGTTGGGCGAATCCAAGTCCACGTTGGACGACCCGCCGAACATCGTCAGCGCGATGCCACCCCTGGCTTTCTCTTCGTGATAGATCTGGTAGGGCTCCGTCGGCAGGCCGCCCACTTCCAGCCCGCTGGCGTGGCTAGTGCTCATCACCCGGTTCTTGAGTACCAGCGACTTGATCCGGAGCGGCTGCAGCAGCGGATCGCGCGCTGCCGCGGGGGAAAGGGTCATCGGTGCTGCGGACGTGGACATGTCTCTACTCCTGTGGTGGGGCAGCGGGGATCAGGTGTCACGCGCTGCCGGTCGGGCTGATCAGGGAATGGCGGTCGCGGGGACGACGGCGTACTGCTCGCTCATTTGTGCGAGCCTCAATGGCTTCACGGCGCGCCCCCCGCGCGCTTTGCCAGCGCCGCCTGCGTCGCGAACGTCGCCTCGACCATGTCTTCGGCGATCCGGGGAAAGCCACTGGCCAGTATCTCGAGTGCCGCGTGCGTCATGCCCCCGGGGGTCGCCGTCGCGCCGACGATGTCGTTCCACCCATGTCCCGCCTGCGCGAGCGCGGCGACGGCCGCGGCGGTCTCGGCCATCATCGCGTCGAGCGTTGCGCGCTCGAGCGTCTGTGCGCGCGCCGCATTGGCCGCGACGAACATGTCGCAGAGTGCCGCGAACAGGGCGAGCGCCGAGCCGCCTACGTTGGACGCCACGCGCGCGTCGCGTTCATCGATCAACAGCGGCAGGCTGAAGTGGGCGAACACGCCGCGCACAGCCTCCACGTGCGCGGGTCCCGCGCCCGGACCGGCGACGAGCAGCGCGACCCCGCGCCCGACCACGTGGGCCAGGGTCGGGATCACTTTCACCACCGGCACGCGCACGCGCTCGGCAATTGCCGCAAGGGGCACCGTGTTGGAGACGCTGATCACGATCGCGCCCGGTCCGAGATGCCCGGCGATGCGCTCGGCCAGCGGCAGGCAGGCGTCATTCGGAACGCAGAGCACGACCAGGTCGCACGCGCGCGCCAGGTCTTCCGGCGAGGCGGCGGCGAGCCGCGGGATCTCGCGCTGCAAAGCCGCGACCCGCGCCGGATCGCGGCTAGCCGCCGCCAGCCCGATCGCCGGCGCATGAATCGCCGCGGCGCGCAGCAGCGTGGCGCCCAGCCTGCCGGTGCCGATGATGCCGAGGCGGGTCATCGCAGGGGCGCCTGCAGGGTCGTCCGGCATCGTTCAGGCCCCGAGGTCGAGCTGGTACTGGCGCACCAGGTCCTCGAGACTCACGGCCAGGAAGTCCGGCGCGGTGAAACGCGGCGGCGCCTGCGTGCCGCCGTAGCCCGGCTGGCCGTGGCGGCGGTAGATCCAGGCGGTCGCAAGCCCCACGTCGCGCGCGGTCCCGATGTCGTGATACTGGCTCTGCGCAACGTGCAGGATGCGCTCCTTCTTCACCCCGAGCCGCTCCAGGTGCGCGATGAAGTATTCGAAGGCGCGCGGGTCCGGTTTGGCCACACCCATGTCCTCTTCGGTGATGATCTCGGAAAACGGCGAGCCCAGGTTGTTCGCCATCACGCGGGCCGAGACGCGATCGCCGTTGGTGACCACGACCAGGAAACGAAAGTGCCGCTTGAGCTCGGCGAGCGCCGCGGCGGAGTCGGGAAACGCGGGCCATTGCCGCGCCGAGCGGACGATCGCTGCGGCGTCAGCAGGATCGACAGCGACGCCGTAATGCGCCGCGACACCTTCCCAGATCTGTGGCAGCCGGCCACTGAAGTTGAGCATGGGCGCGCGCGCCCGTACCTCTCCCTGCGACCGCGCATAGGTTTCCAGGATGTCGGTATCGTCGATATCGTGTTTCACGCGCAGCAGCCGCGGGCGCATGAAATCGAGCAGGCCCCGCTCGAAGTCGATCAGGGTGCCTATCATGTCGAAGGTGAGTACGTCGAAATCGGTCAAGCGCATGGTCTCTCCTTGGTGCCAGTTGCCCCCACGTGCGACGCATGAGGGTGGGTGGTCGTTCAAAAGGAATCAGGGCCGGCTGCCTTCGGTGCGCTCCACCGCGTGCACGTCGACCGGCACGAAACACGCGCTCGCGTGGCCATCGGCCTGCGCCGCGAGCGCCGGCCGCCCCTGGATGCAGGCATCGATGCGCCGCGCGCAGCGGGGCGCGTAATTGCAGGCGTGCGCGGGATCGGCAATCGCCAGCGGGACTTCGTCGGCGTCGGTGATCACCGCGCCGGGGCGCGGCGCTCCGGGCGCGCAGCAGGCTCAGCGTGTACGGATGCCGGGGATTATCGAAGACCTGGTCGGTCGTCCCGATCTCGACGATGCGGCCGAAGTACATCACCGCGATCCGGTCGCACAGGAAGCGCGCGACGCCCAGGTCGTGGGTGATGAACACGAGGCTCACGCCCGTCTCGCGGTTCATCCGCTTGAGCAGGTTCAGGACTTGCGCACGCACCGAGACGTCGAGCTTGGAGACCGGTTCGTCGGCGACGATGATGCGCGGTTGCACGCTGATGGCGCGCGCGACGGCCACCCGCTGGAGCTGGCCACCCGAGAGCTCGTGCGGATAGCGGCCGGCGTGCTCCGGGCCGAGACCGACGCGCTTGAGCAATGCGGCCACTTCGCCGGGGATGCGCGCGTTCGGGCAGATGCCATGGAGCCGCAGCGGCAGGGAGAGCGAGCTCTCGATGGTGAAGCGCGGATTGAACGAGGACAGCGGATCCTGGAAGATCATCTGCAGGTCGCGGCGCAACAAGCCCCAGCGGCCGGCCGGCAGCGCGGCCAGGTCCTGTCCCTCAAAAAGAATCCGCCCTGCGGTCGGCTTGAAGGCGCCGAGGATGGTCTTCCCCAGCGTGGTCTTGCCGCTGCCGGACTCGCCCACCAGGCCGAGAATCTCGCCCGGGGCGATGTCGAGGCTGACTTGGTCGAGCGCGCGCAGCGGGCGCGCCTTCCGGAACCGCTGCGGGGCGCCGAAATCGAGCACGAGCTCGCGCACCTGCATCGTGGCGCCGGCGGCCGCGCTGGTGCGCGGTTCACTGTTCATGGAGCAGGCACCTCGAGACGTGGCCGGCGCCGACTTCGACCAGCCGGGGCTGCGTGGTCCGGCATTGCGCCATCGCCTGCGGACAGCGCGCGGCGAAGGCGCACCCCGTCGCGTCGCCACGCCCGCCGGGTTCGCCCTGCAGTTCGTACAGGTACTCGTCGCGCCGCTCGAGCGAGGCGGAGGTTTGCAGCAACCCCTGCGCATACGGATGGCGCGGCCGCTCCAGCACGTCGCGGGCCGGCCCCATCTCGACGATCTCACCCGCATACATCACCGCGATGCGGTCGCAGATCTCGCCGGCGACGCCCAGGTCGTGAGTCACGTACAGCACCGAGGCGCCGAGCTTCTTCTGCTGCGCCCGGATCAGCTCGAGGATCTGCCGCTCGACCAGGTTGTCCAGGTTGGTCGTCGGCTCGTCGGCGATGATCAGCGCCGGGCGCAGCGCGATCACCATCGCGATCAGCGCGCGCTGCAGCATGCCGCCGCTCAGCTGGTGCGGATAGGAGGCGAGCACGCGTTCGGGCGCCCGGATGCCGACGTTGCGGAGGTCCTGCGCAGCCTCTTCCGCCCAGTCGCCACCGCCTGATCCAGACGCTGAGCCCGAGCACGCGCGGCGGCGTGCGATCGCGTGCTGCAAATGCCAGGCGACCGTCTTGGCCGGGTTGAAGGAGCCGACCGGATCCTGGAAGATCATCGCCAGCTGCACGCCCTGGAGGGCGCGGAACTCCGCGTCCGACAGCCGCCCCAGTTCCTCGCCGCGAAAGCGCATCGCGTCGGCCGCGACCGCGGCGTGCGGCGGCAACAGCCGCAGCAGCGACAGTCCCGTCACGGTCTTGCCCGAGCCGGACTCTCCGATCAGCCCGAACACTTCGCCCGCCGCGATGGAGAAGCTCACCCCGCGCACCGCTTCCACCCGCTGGCTGCCGACCGCGAACGACGTGCGCAGGTTCTCGACCTCGATAAGCGCCGCTTCGCTCACAGCCGCGCCCGCAGCTTGGGGTCCATCACGTCGCGGATGCCGTCGGAGAGCAGGTTCAACCCGAGCAAGGCGATGGAAATCGTGACGCCCGACAGCGTCAGCACCCACGGCGCGCGCTGGAAATACTCCCGCCCGTCAGCCATGATGGTGCCCAGCGACGGCGCGGGCGGCTGCACACCCAGGCCGAGAAAGCTGAGACCCGCCTCGATGACGATCCCGAAGGCGATGCCCAGTGCGATTTGAACAAACAGCGGCGCGGCGATGTTCGGCAGGATCTCGCGGGAGAGGATGCTGAAAGTCGACTGGCCCATCAACTGCGCCGCCTGCACCCAGGGCTCCTCCTTGACCACCAGCGCCATGTTGCGCGCAAGGCGGGCGAACAGCGGCAGGTAGATCAGCGCGATCGACGCCGCGATATTGGCGACCCCGAAGCCGAGCACGACCATCAGGAACAGGGCCAGCACGAAGCTCGGAAACGAGAACAGCAGGTCGGCGATGCGCATCATCACCGCCGCGCTCCAGCCGCCCACATATGCCGAGACCAGCCCGGCCGTCCCGCCCAGCAGCGCCGCGACGAGCACGCCGGCTACGCTCACCGCAAGCGAGACGCGGGCGCCGTACAGGATGCGCGTGAGCACGTCGCGCCCGAACGAATCGGTGCCGAACGGGTGCGCGGCGCTCGGCGGCGTGAGCAGCGCGAGGAAGTCCGCATCGGTCGGCGAGTAGGGCGACACCCACGGGCCGGCGATGACCATGAGCAGCACGAAGCCGGTGATGGCGGCGCCGATCAGGGCTAGCTTGTTGGCGAAGAAGGCGCGCATCCGTTCCTGCTTCAGGTCGCGCGCGGGTTCAGCGCCGCGCAGAGCGAGTCCACGAGGAAGTTCACGATCAGCACGCAGACCAGGAAGGTCAGCGCGCAAGCCTGCACCAGCCCGTAGTCGCGGCCGAACGCGGCGTCCACCATCAGCGCGCCGATGCCCGGAATGCCGAAGATGCGCTCGACGACGACCGTGCCGCCAAGCAGGTAGCGCACCTGCAGTCCGATCACGGTGACATAGGGGATCAGCGCGTTGCGGAACACGTAGTGCAGGAAGATGAAGGCCCCGCTGTAGCCGAGCGAGCGGGCGACCCGGACATGGTCCCGGTACAGTGTCTCGATCAGCGCGGTGCGCAGCATGCGCGTGAACGCAGCCGCCATCGGCGCCGCGACGGCCAGCGCCGGCAGGAAGCCGCTGTAGAACGCGCCGCTCAGCGACTCCGCCGGCGATATGAAGCCATAGGAGGGGAAAATGCCCGCGCCAAGCGCGAGTGCGTAGACCAGGACGTAGGACAGCCAGAAGTCCGGCATCGAGATCCCGAGCACCGCCAACCCCGTGGCAACGCTGTCTATCATCCGCCCGTGGCGCAGCGCCGACACGGTGCCCGCCACCAGCGAAATCACGACCGCGATCGCCATCGCATAGAGGCCGATGAACAGCGTGTTGGGCAGGCGCGAGCCCACGAGGGTCGCGATCGGCACGCCGCCGGCCACCGTCATCGACTTGCCGAAATTGCCCGTCAGCGCTCCCGACAGCCAGTTCCAGAACTGGACGATCAGCGGCGCATCGAGCCCCCAGAGTTTGCGGAATGCGGCGATCGCCTCGGGGGTCGCCTGGTCGCCCAGCGCGCTGAGCGCCGGGTCGCCGTGCCCGGCACGCATGACGAAGAACACCAGCGCCGCGCCGAGAAAGGCGATAAGGACCATCCCCCCGAGCCGGCGCGCCGCCGGCGCGAGGTCGATTGCGATCGCCGCCACGGCCGGCAACTCAGCCGAGTTCGATCGTCCCGAACTGGTCCGCGAAGTTCGAATACGGCAGCTGCACGAAACCCTTCACGTTCGGGCGCAGCAGATTGTGGATGTTCGAGCAGAAGCAGGGCAGCACGGGCAAGTCCTCGGCAACCAGCCGCTCGGCCTCCGCATAGACTGCCTTGCGCTTGACGGGATCGATCTCGGTGCGCCCGCGCTCGAGCAGGTCGTCCATCTTCTGGCTCCCGTAGAAATGGACGTTGCGAAAGCCCTTGGAGCCGACGATCTCGCCCAGGTACTCGTCGGGATCGACGAAACCGAGCCAGCCCATGACCATCGCGTCGTAGTCGCCTGCCTTGGCGCGCGAATAGGCGGTGTTGAAGTCGGTCGCCTGCAGCGTGATCTTGGTGCCGAGGACCTGGTTGGCCTGGCCCGCGACGATCTCGCCCATCCGCCGCCACCAGTTGGAGCCCCACACCAGCAGCGTCGCTTCGGTGCCCGCCCTGAACGCCGACTTGGCCAGTTCGGCGCGGGCCTTTTCCGGGTTGAACGTGACGTACTCGCCCCACACCGGCTTGGGATCGGCCCAGAGTGCGGGCGGCAGCACGCCGGGGATGGCGACGCCTTCGCCGAACAGCACCGCCTTGACCAGCACTTCGCGGTCGAACGCCATCGAGACGGCGCGGCGGAAATGCACGTCGGAGAACGGGCCCTTCTTGTTGTTGACCGCGATGTAGCGCGTATTCAGCCCCGCCTGCTTGAGCACCTTGACCTCGGGGCGCTTTTCGAGCGAGCCGATGTCGGCGAACGGAGCCGTGCTGGTCAGGTCGACCTGGTTGCCGAGGATCGCGGTCATGCCGCTCGATTCCTCGGCGATCAACGGGCACAGCACGCGGCCGACCTTCGGTGCGCCGGAGAAGGCGCCCGGGAAAGCCGTGAGTTCGATGCTCTCGCCCGACTTCCAGTCCTTGATGATGAAAGGCCCGGTGCCTACCGGCTTGCGGCCGAAGGCTGCTTCGCCCATCGCGTTCAAGGACGTGCGCGAGACGATCTGCGTCCCGGTGCGGGTATTGGTCAGGTAGTTGAGCAGGGGCGCGAAGGGCGCCTTGGTGACTATGCGCACTGTCAGCGGATCGGCGATCTGGATGGACTGGATCGCGGCCACCTTGCTGCGGTTTGGCGCGGCGGTCTTCTCGTCGGCAACGCGCTCGATCGTGAACTTCACGTCGTCGGCGCTGAAGTCGCTGCCGTCCTGGAACTTCACACCGCGGCGCAGCTTGAATTCAAGCGTCGTGGAATTCAGCACCTTGAAGCTCTCGGCGAGGTCGGGCACCAGCTCCATTTTTGCGTTGAACTTCAGCAGCGCGTTGAACGCGCCGTAGATCACGTAGAACTCCGGGATCAGCGTCGCTTTCGCCGGATCGAGGATGTTGATCACGTTGAAGCCGGCGATGCCGGCCCGGAGCGTCCCCGCGGCTGGTTGCGCAAAGGCGCCGCCAACGGTCCAGGGCAGCGCGAACCCAGCGGTTGCGGCGCCCGCCGCAAGCTTGAGCACTTCGCGCCGGGTGAAGTCCGTTCCTTTGATCGACATGTCTATCTCCTCTTCGATTTTGTTGACCCGCATCAAGTGTGCGGCACGCCTCTGTAGTCCCGGCAAAGCTTACATGGGCGTGCATGGGTTATCAAGGCCGCGCGCGAGTGCTGCATGCCCGGCCTGCTCAGTGCCCGATCGCTGCGCGATGCGCATCGGCCATGGCGGCCATGCTGGTGAAGCGGAAATCGTAGCCGGCGCCCGCGGGCGGAGGCGGCGTGGCGCCCCAGCCTGCGGCCGCATGGCGGCGGTCGATCCAGCAGGTGGCGAGCCCGGCCTTCTTCGCCGGCGCGTGATCGTGGAACAGGCTTTGCGCGGTGTGCAGGATCTGCGCCGGCCCGATGCCGCGCTCTTGCAGGCGATCCAGCATGTACGCGAAATTGCGCGGATCGGGCTTGTAGGAGCCGATATCCTGCGCGGTATAGATGGCGTCGAACTCGACCCCCAGGCGCCGGTTGCTGCCGGCGAAGCTGACGCGATCGACGTTGGAGAGAATCACCAGCTTGTAGTGCTGCTTGAGATACGCGAGCGCGGCGGCCGAATCCGGGAAGGCCGGCCAATCCGGGACCGACGCGCCAAAGCGCAGATCGGCCCCGGCATCCGCCGCCACGCCCCATTCGCGCGCCAGGCGGGCATGCACCCGGGCGAGCAGGTCGGAATAGACCATGTCCGGCGTCTCGCGCTCCTGCGCGGCTTCATGACGCGCGAACGCTTCCAGTGCCGCATCGCGCGCCAAAGCGTTGCCGCCGTTCGCAAGCAGCGGCTGCAGGGCGGTGAAGATGCCGCTCTCCCAATCGATCAGCGTGCCGTAGCAGTCGAAGGTCAACGTGTTGAAGTCGGTCAATTGCATCGTGGTCTCCAGTGGTGGCGCCCGTCGCGCAGGGTGCTGCGCCGCACGCGGCCGGGTGGATGTCGCGGCCGGTGGCCGCACCGGTTGCCGGAAAGGGTTTGCATCAGTGGAACAACAGCATTGCCGATGGGAGTTCGCGCAGGCTGGTGATGCGGCGCAGCAGCGCCTCGGCCTCGCCGCCTCCCGGCGCGCGCGCCGCGCAGGCGCGGAACTTCTCATGCAGGCGAGCTTCGGACACCGGATTGGCCGGCATGCCGGAGGCGACCGGCACATGCTTGCCGACCGTGCGCCCGTCGGCAAGTTGCAGCGTCACGCGGGCGGCTTCGAGTTGGTCGCGATCATCCTCGCCGGCGCGGAACAACGCTGTGGAAGGGACCATCTCGATCTTCGCCATTGCCTGTTCGAGCCGCGGGTCGATCAGTCGCTCGGGCGTCAGACAGTCGAGATCCAGCGCGCCATGGGCGAGGATGCAGCCGATGGCGAATGGCATGCTGAATTGCGCCTCGGCGACGGTGCGCGGGCGCGCGTAGGTCAGGCAGCCCTGGACGAACGGCGTGACTTCGCAGCGCACGTGCTCTACCTTGCCGCCGGTAACGCCATGCGCCGCCAGCAGGCCCAGTGTCGCCTCGATCGCCGCCTGCGCCGCCGAACACACCGGGAAGAGCTTGAATGCGATCCCGGGATCGACCAGCGCGTAGCGTTCTCCAAGGGTCGCGAAGTCGCCTGGGCCGACGCCGCCATCGCCGAACAGCGCGAAGAACCCACCGCTGGATTCGAAGATGCCGACGGGACCGGCGATCCCGGCGCGGGCCGCCAGCGCCGCGTCGAGCCCGGCCTGGGCCGCGCGCCCGCAAAGATAGGGCTTGGCCGTCGTGCCGAACACCGGGCGCAGGCCGCTACCCTGGCCGGCGGCGAGGCGCAGCGCGTGCGACGCCGCTTCTGCATCGAGCCCGAGCGCCCGCGCGGCGCCGGCAGCGGCGCCGATGATGCCGAGCAGCGCGGTGGTCCACCAGCGGTAGACGCCACCGCCCAGCACCCGGCCCAGCGCATATTCGACCTCGCAACCGGCGATGTACGCAGCGATCAGTTCGTCGCCGGCGATCTTCCCGTCCTCTCCGGCCGCCAGCACTGCGGGCCAGACCGCCGCCGAGCCATGGACGATGCCGGCGTAGCAGGTGTCGTCGAAGTCCAGCACGTGCGCGGCCGCGCCATTTGCCAGTGCCGCGCCCAGCAGGGAGCTGGTCATCGTGCCGCCGATCACCCGGCAGGCTCCCACCGCGTGCTCGCGGGCGACGTGATCGCGCACGCGCCCGGCCAGTTGCGTTGTCGACCCGGCCAGCGTGACGCCGACGACGTCCGTGATGCAGCGCAGCGCCTGCTGCTGCGCGGCGGGAGGAACGGCGGCGAGCGACAACCCCGCCGCCCAGCGCCCGAGCACATCCGCGATGTCGTTCATCGCGCTACGCCGTCAGGGCCCCGCCGGTGGCCAGGCGTTCCGCGTCGGCGCGCGCGAGGGCAAGGCCCGCGCGCAGCAGCCTGTCGCTCGCTTCGCGCGACTTCCACGCGGCATGCGCCGACAGCGTGACATTCTGCAGCGTCGTGAAGGGATGCCCCGGCGGCAGCGGCTCGGTCGCGAAGACGTCCAGTGCGGCGTGGCCGACGTGACCGTCGGCGAGCGCAGCGAGCAGCGCACCCTCGTCGAACAGGGCGCCGCGCGCGACATTGACGAGGAGGGCGCCGCGCTTCAGGCGGCGGATGCGCCCGGCATCGAAGAAGCCGCGCGTCTCCGGCGTCAGGGCGAGATGGATCGACACGGCATCGGCGCCGGCCAGCAGGCGATCAAGCTCCAGCTCTTCGCACGGCAGGGCCGGATCGACGCCGGAGCGGTTCCAGGCGACGACGCGCATGCCGAAGCCGGCGGCGATGCGCACCATCTGCGCGCCGATCGGCCCGGTGCCGACGACGCCGAGCGTCTTGCCGTGCAGTTCGATCCCTTCGCGCGCAGCCCACACGCCCGCGCGGATGTCGCGATCCATTCGCGCGCAATCCCGCGCCGCCGCCAGCAGGAGCCCGAACGCGTGTTCGGCGATCGTGCGGTCGCCGTAATTGCGCACTACGCGCACCACGATGCCGCGCGCGGCCGCTTCCCCCATGTCGACGTAGCTCGATGCTCCAGTGCCCAGATAGACGATCGACTTCAGGTTCGGCGCCGCGGCGAGGAGCTCCGCATCCATCGCCGTGTGGCCGTTCAAGACGATCTGCGCATCCTGCACCAGGCGCCGCAGCGCCGCCGGCGTCGGATCGCCACAATGGACGACGATGCCGTCGGCCAACGGGCCGCTGCCGGCGAGCAGATCGCTCATCAGCGGTGAGCAGTCGAGGTAGGCGATGGCGCCGTTTGCGCTGCTGGTCGGGAGGCTGTTCATGTCCAGGAAGGCAGGGTCATTGAGTGCACGGAAGATGAGGTCTGACCCCATTCGGCAAATGAACGTGGTCTGTCCCCAGTTTGACTGAATTATGGCCGAAGCGCACGTAGAGCCGAGCCGTTCGATCGCTGAGCGTCTCGAGCAGTGCCCCCTTTAACAGTATCACCGGAGCGCTTTCTTGAGGAACGCAATCGCGCGCCGGCGCGCCTCCGCTCGCGAGCCTGGTTGCAGGCTGGCGACGTGGCCGGTTCCTTTGAAGTAGGCGGTATCGATGGACTTGCCGAGGGCGCGGCCCGCCCGTTCGTACTTGCGCGACTCCGCGACCGGGATCACAGGATCCATGGTCCCATGCATCAATAGCAGCGGCGCGCTCAAGCCCGCGACCACCGTCAGCGCGCTGGGCATGACCGGCGTGAAGGGCGGCCCATGCCCCGCGGCGTCGACGACCACCGCCTGCACGCCGGCGCCGGTCGATGCCGACCAAAACGCCGCGTAGCCGCCGAACGACATCCCGTACAACCCGACGCGATCCGCGCGCGCATCGGGCAGCGTCCTGGCCAGCGCAATCAACTCCCGGACTGGATTCGCCGCCGGATCGGCCACCCATTCAGCCTGCGTGGGCGCCTCCGCGCAAGGCCCGCCGTCCGGTGACGATGGCGAGCTGGCTTGCCAGCACCCGGCCACGACGAGAAAGCCGGCACTGGCCAGGTCCGGCGCGAACGCCAGCTGGTCGTTGGACAAGCCCCCGGCACCATGCAACACCACGACAACGGGAAATGGTCCGACGCCCGCGGGGCGCGAAATGGAAGTCAGGTACTTGCGGCCGCTGGACGCTTCGAGCTTGAACCATTGCGCCCCGGGCACCGTGTAACCGGGCGGGGCGGTGACGGGCATCATGCGTCGTGGTGCCACTTGCGCATGTACATTGCCCGCAACGATGGCCGCCAGCATGCAGGTTGGCGCGATGCGGTGGATCATGACCTGCTCCGCAAAGGCATCCGCTATGCCGGGAAGATCGTCGTGGACGCAGGCCGCCCGCTCAGCGTGTACGCCAACTGGTAGACACCTCCCGAAATGCCGGTGGCGCCGCGCTGCTCGAGTTGCCCGGACCCAAGCGCGGTCTGGAACAACTCCGTCACGCGTTCGGCGCTGTATCCGGTGACCAGCAACGCGCAGTCCACCCCAGCATCCTGGCCGCGAATGCGCTGCTCGTTCGTGCCCGGCGGCGTCTGCGCCGCTTCGAACAGATGGGCGCAGGCCAGGCCCGGCGTCGTCGGCAGCCCGGGCAGCACGTCCCCGATCAGCCAGTCGCGCAGGGCCGCATCGTTTGCCGGATCGGGCTTGAAGCGGAGGAAGAGCGCCGCGTGACCCAGGCCCACGCCGCCGCTGTGGGTGATCGTGCAAAAGCCCCTGGTCATGCCGCGATAGTGCGCCATCATCTTCGCTGTCCGCGGCGACGGATTGTTCAGCCGCTCCAGGTACGCGGCGGAGGTCAGCGTGGCGAGCGCCTCGACCTCGTACATCACGAAATAGCGCGGCTGCCCCTGCGATGCGATCCAGCGCGAACCGCGCAGGAAGCCGGGAATCGACAAGCGCTC
>JADKEV010000050.1 GCA_016717855.1 Betaproteobacteria bacterium | reverse complement strand
AGGTTTTCTTCCCTCTCCCTCGGGGAGAGGGACCGAGGGTGAGGGAGATCGGCGCGCCTTGCCTATAATGCGTGCCATGCCCCATCGCGCCTCTCACGTCCGTTCCCGCTCGCACTCTGCATTCGCCCTGATCGCCGGCCTGGTTGCTTTGCTGCTCGTCGTTTCGCGGCCGGCGCCGGCCGCCGATGCCACTTGGCCCTCACGCGCGGTGCGCATCATCGTCGCCCAGGCACCGGGCGGACCGCCGGACCTGATCGCGCGCTTCGTCGCGGAGCCGCTCGGCCGGGCCCTGGGCGTCCCGGTCGTGGTCGAGAACCGGCCGGGCGCGAGCGGCATCATCGGCGTCAGCGCGGCGGCGCAGGCCGCGCCCGACGGCTATACCCTGCTGATTGGCACGCTCTCCACGCACGCGCTGGTGCCCCATGCCAGCGCCAACGTGACCTACGATCCGGTCCGCGACTTCGCACCGGTGGCCAACCTGTTCCGCTCGATCAAGGTGCTGTGGGTCCATCCGGCGCTGCCGGCAACCACGGCCGGCGAATGGCTGCGCTACGTGCGCAGCCGGCCCGGCGCGCTCAACTTCGCGAGCGGCGGCGTCGGCTCGTCCAATCACGTCGACATGGAACTCGTGCGCACGGCTATGGGACTCGACATGGTGCACGTCCCGTACAACGGCCCCGCTGCCGCGATCGCCGCCGTCGCCACTGGCGATGCGCAGGCGATGATCGTCTCGGTGGGCACCGGCCTGCCGCTCGCGCAGAGCGGCAAGGTCCGGCCGCTGGCTGTGTTCGGCGGCAGGCGTTCGCCGCAATTGCCCGCGGTGCCGACTGCTGGCGAGCAGGGACTCGGGGCGGTCGACCTGAGCGCGTGGATCGGCCTGTTGGCGCCCGCCGGCACGCCGGAGGCGGTCATCGTCCGGCTCAATGCCGAACTGGCGCAGATACTGGGGTCGGCCGAGGCGAAGGCCTGGGCCGACCGCCAGGGCATGGAGATCACGGGCGGCTCGCCCGCCGCGTTCGCCGCCACGCTCGCCGCCGACTATGAGCGCTGGGGTGTCGCGATCCGGCGCCTGAAGTTGCGGCCCGATTAGGATGCAGCCCGCGCCACGGAGCGCTGTCTCCGCCATTGACCCGAAGCCCGGCCGCGCTCGCGACCGGGGGCCGGCGCGCCGGACAGCCGCGCCGAAGCGGGTGCGTCGGCACGCCACATTGTCGCTGGCGCATTGGCCCATCGCGCCGAAGCGGGCACGCCGATGAGCACCAAGGCCGACACCCGCCCGCGCGTGCTGGTGGTGACCATGGGCACCGACTACATCGCGCCGGCGCGGATGCCGTTCGAACTGCAGCGCGCGGGCTTTCGCGTGGCCATGCTGGCGCCGCGCGAGGCGTTCGCCGCCCGCACCGAATTCGTCGACCAGATCGGCTACTTTCCCCCAGGCGTGAAATTCCACGACTGGGTCGGCATCCTCGCCGGCGCGGTGCGGGCGGTGAATCCGGTGCTGCTGCTCCCGGGCGACGACATCACGGTGCGCACGCTGATGCGCCTGGTGCTGGACCCGCCGGAGGGCTTGCGCGAAGACATCCGGATCGAACTCGATGCGCTGATCCGGCGCTCGCTGGGCGATCCCGCGGGCTGGCTGGATTCGATCGACAAGTCGCGGCTGTTCGAGCTCGCCCGGCGCCACGGCATCGCCGTGGCCGACGGCGAAGTCGCCGGCGACGAGGAGAGCGCGGTCGCCATCGCCGCGCGTATCGGCTATCCGGTCATCCTGCGCCAGATGTTCGGCTCAGCCGGGCGGGGCGCCGCGCGCTGCGACTCTGCGGCCGCGATCCGCGCGGCGCTGCGCAATTTCGCCGAACCCGACGCATGGAGCCCGCACGGCGGGCAGCGCTTCGTGCTCCAGCGCTGGATCGCGGGCGACGTGGTCAATCGCGCATCGGTCGCGTGGTACGGCCGGGAGATTGCTGGCTTCACCCGCGGCCGGCTCGCCACGCATCCCGGCCCGTTGGGACCGGCCTCGGTCGTCGAGTTCGCCGGCATACCCGCGGTGACGGCGGCGACAGACCGGCTGTTCGGCCTCGTCGGCATGCACGGCCTGGTCGGGACGCAGTACATCATCGACGCCGCGACAGGGATCCCGTACCTGATCGAGGTCAACCGGCGCATGTTGCCGGCATCCCATGCGGGCGCGCTGGTCGGGATCGACCTCGCGGCCGCGCTGTTCGCCGTGGCCGCCGGCGACGACTGGACCGGGCCGAAGGACCTGCCGCCCGGCCCGGGGTTGCGCCTGGCGCTATTCCCGCAGGAGTGGTACCGCGACGTGGAAAGCGCGTGGCTGCGCTCGCTGCCCACTGACGCGCCGTGGCATGATCCGGGTTTGTTTTCCGCGATGCTCGGACTGCCTTTCGCGGCCAACGCCCAGGACAAGGACGGCCAATGATCGAACTACTGTCAGACCCCCAGGCATGGATCGCCTTTCTCACCCTGACCGGGCTGGAACTGGTGCTGGGCATCGACAACATCATTTTCATTTCCATCCTGGTCGACAAGCTGCCGCCCGCGCAGCGCGACCTGGCGCGCCGGATCGGCCTGTTCCTGGCGATGTTCATGCGGGTGGGGCTCCTGCTGGTGCTCGCCTGGATCGTCGGGCTGACCGAGCCGCTGTTCACCGTCCTGCAGTTCAAGATCTCGGGGCGGGACCTGATCCTGATCCTGGGCGGCCTGTTCCTGATCTGGAAGAGCACCAAGGAAATCCACCAGCTGCTCGAAGGCGCGGAAGGCGAGGCGTCCGGCGCCGTCGCCGCGACGTTCACGCAGATCATCATGCAGATCGTGATCATCGACATCGTGTTTTCGCTCGATTCGATCATCACCGCCGTAGGGATGGTCAGCGACGTCACGATCATGATCGCAGCGGTGATCACGTCGGTCGGCCTGATGATGTTCTTCGCCGGGCCCATCGGGCGCTTCGTGTCGTCGCATCCGACGGTCAAGATGCTGGCGCTGGCGTTCCTCCTGGTCATCGGCGTCGTCCTCATCGCCGACGGGATGGGCAACCACGTGCCCAAGGGCTACGTCTACTTCGCGATGGCGTTCTCGGTCTTCGTCGAAGTGCTCAACTTACGGATGCGCAAGAGGGCCGCGCGTCCGGTGGAATTGCACGAGCCGTACAAGCGCGACAAGTGAGGCGGGCGCCGCCGGCCGCGGGGCCGCGCGGCGCGGCGCCCGGTCGCCGCGGATACCGCCGGATCCGTGGCGGCTTTCAAATCCTACCGCCCCGGATGGGTGCGCGCGGACGGGAAATCGAGTACGCTTGCAGTCTTGCTCACATGAAACATCGGGACGGGGGATCAAATTGGCCAAACCAAACTATCAATTCGCAAAACGTCAACGCGACTTGGCAAAGAAACAGAAAAAAGAACAGAAAAAGCTGAAAAAGGCGCTGCCCGGAGAGCCGGGCGAACCCGGCGCCGAGGGTGAAGCGGGAGGCACCGAGGCCGGACCGGTGGTCGTCACCGAAATCAAGGCTCCCGGCTGACGTTCTCTACTGCGCCCGCCCGGCGCGCGCCGCCTGAACGCCAACCGACGTCGTAGGATTGGTCGTCAGCCAGCGAACCCACTCGCGAGGCGAACGAAACCGAATGCCGGCGTAGCCCCGCCTCCGACCGCCCGCTGCGCTCCACCCCCACGACTCGGCCGCGCGACGCCGCCACCCATCCACGACTCGATCACGCGATGGGACCGCTGTGCCCACCCATCCTACGGTTCTTGGGAGTCGTCCGATCCGCTTGCTCCATCGCTGACAATTCCGAATAGTTGACTGGAATCCGGGGTTTGGCTGCTATAATGTTTGGCTTTGCTGCATTGCAGCATCGGCCGGAAACGGCCCCTTAACCCAGAATCGCGAGCCATCCATGTCCCGGCCCCTCCGCAATATCGCCATCATTGCCCACGTCGACCACGGCAAGACCACGCTGGTCGACAAACTGCTGCAACAGGCGGGCACCTTCCAGGCCTACCAGCACGTCGCCGAACGGGTGATGGACAGCAACGACATCGAGCGCGAGCGCGGGATCACGATCCTGGCCAAGAATTGCGCGATCGAATACAACGGCACCCACATCAACATCGTCGACACCCCGGGCCACGCGGACTTCGGCGGCGAGGTCGAGCGCGTGCTGTCGATGGTCGACTCGGTGCTGCTGCTGGTCGACGCCGTCGACGGTCCGATGCCGCAGACCCGTTTCGTGCTCAAGAAGGCGCTGGCGCTGGGCCTGCGGCCCATCGTCGTGATCAACAAGGTCGACCGTCCGGGTTCGCGCGCCGACTGGGTCGTCGACCAGACGTTCGACCTGTTCGACAAGCTCGGCGCGACTGACGCCCAGCTCGACTTCCCGGTGGTCTACGCCTCCGCGCTGAATGGCTATGCGTCACTCGATCCGACCGCGCGCGAAGGCACGCTGAAACCGCTGTTCGACACCATCCTCTCGTACGTGCCGCCGCCCGACGTCGACGTCGACATGCCGCTGCAACTGCAAATCGCCGCGCTGGACTATTCGAGCTACGTGGGCCGGATCGCCATCGGCCGCATCCGCCGCGGCAAGCTGCGCCCCGGCCAGCAGGTGACGGTCATCCACGGCGACCAGCAGCACACCGCCAAGATCGCCCAGGTCCTCGGCTTCCAGGGCCTCGAGCGCGTGCCCTTCGACGCCGCCGAAGCGGGCGACATCGTCGCCATCACTGGTATCGAGGACATCACCATCGGCACCACCATTGCCGACATCGAGAATCCCGAAGCGCTGCCGATGATTTCGGTCGACGAGCCGACGCTGACGATGAATTTCCAGGTCAACACCTCGCCGCTGGCGGGCACCGAAGGCAAGTACGTGACCAGCCGCAACATCCGCGACCGGTTGAACAAGGAGTTGCTGGTCAACGTGGCGCTGCGCGTCGAAGAGACGCAGGACACCGACGTGTTCGTCGTCGCGGGCCGGGGCGAGTTGCACCTGACGATCCTGATCGAGAACATGCGCCGTGAAGGCTACGAGCTGGCCGTGTCGCGCCCGCGCGTGCTGATGAAGACCATCGACGGCGTGCAGAACGAGCCGTACGAAGTCCTTTCCGTCGACGTCGAAGACGCGAACCAGGGTGGGGTGATGGAAGCCCTCGGCACCCGCCGGGCCGAGCTGGTCAACATGGAATCCGACGGCAAGGGCCGCACGCGGCTCGAATACCGGGTGCCGGCCCGCGGCCTGATCGGCTTCCAGGGCGAATTCCTGAACCTGACGCGCGGCACCGGCCTGATGAGCCACGTCTTCGACGGCTACGCGCCGGTGAAGGGCGACATTCCGGACCGCAGGAACGGCGTGCTCATCAGCGCCGAGGACGGCCCCGCCGTCGCCTATGCGCTGTGGAAGCTGCAGGACCGCGGCCGCATGTTCGTCTCGCCGGGCGACAAGCTGTACGAGGGCATGATCATCGGCATCCATTCGCGCGACAACGACCTGGTCGTCAATCCGATCAAGGGCAAGCAGCTGACCAACGTGCGCTCCTCGGGCACCGACGAAGCCGTGCGCCTGGTGCCGCCGATCATCCTGACCCTCGAGAACGCGGTCGAATTCATCGCCGACGACGAGCTGGTCGAAGTCACGCCCAAGACCATCCGGCTGAGGAAACGCTTCCTCAAGGAACACGAGCGCAAGCGCGCCTCGCGCGATTCGGAACCCGTCGCCGCCTGATTGCCGGCGAGTCCGCCATGATCCGTGCCGTCCTGATCGACCTCGACGACACGCTGGTCGATCATCAGCACGCGATGCGCTCGGCGTTGCGCGTGCTGCACGACAAGGACCCGCGGCTGCAGGCGCTGGGCTTCGACTTCCTGCTGGCCGAATGGCAGCGGGTGCTCGAGGCGATGCACGACGACGTCGCCGTCGGCCGGATTCCCATCCACGAGTCGCGGATCATCCGCTACCGCCACTTCTATGACCTCGCCGGCGCGCCGGTCGACCGCGCCGAGGCAGAAGAGATCGCGGCGGACCACATGCAGACCTACATGAGCAACCGGCGCATCGTCCCCGGCGCGGTGGCCCTGATGGAGATCGTCCGCCAGCACGCGCGCACCGCGGTCGTCACCAACAATACCGTGATCGAGCAGGATGAAAAGCTGCTCGACGTTCCCCCCGGGGCCGCCCGCGCGCCCTGGTCCCCCGGGGGGCGGCGCCCCGGCCCCTCCGCGATCTTCATCAGCGCCCTCGAGCGCCTGGGCGTCGGCGTGGACGAGGCGGTGATGGTCGGTGATTCCTGGGAGGAGGCGTCACCTCGGCAGGCCGGATGCGGGCGATCTGGCTGAACCGCCACGGCGCGGCGTGCCCCGATCCCGCGATGGCGACCGAGGTCGCGTCGTTCGAGCCTCGGCCGCGCTCGAGCGCCTGGGGATGGGCACCCCCCACACGCTCGACGTGGACCAGGCGGTGATGGGTCGGCGACACCCATCGGAAATTTCGACATCATCGGCGCTGGCCGGCATCCCGATGCGGGCCATCCGGAGTGGCTGAACCCGACGCCGCTTGCCCGCGGCGCCGCCCCCAATCAACCGGCCCAGATCTGCATACCGGTGAAACGACGAGTGGCGACCCGTTGGGCATGCCCAGCGACCGGATGGAGTGGCTGATCGACATGCCGCGCGAAGTCCGCGTCCCGAATCGCCCGGAGCCGTTGCCAGATCCGCGTTCGCCCCTTGCCGCGCGCTGGCCGTTCGATCCTCTCCCGCGGGCATGCGGAAAAGTCTTGATCAGCCCCGCGAGGTCGTCATCGCCGGGGCTATCCGAGCGCGTGGTCCGGAAGACCACCCCTCCCGCTGAGGATGCGCGCTGGGCGTATCGAAATGCGGCCCAACACGTCATCCGGTCGGTCAAGCGACCGGCGCCAGCACGTAAAAGGCCGCCCTCCAAGCGGCGATAGTTGGTCATCGGAGAGTTGGGAGACAGAGTCTAGCGAGTCTTGTGACAGTCCCCTGTGTGGGGATAGGCGGAGATGGTATCGCTCCCCCCCCCATCCTATGGTCGTTGGATGGGTATCGCTTCGCTCCACCCATCCTACGGCGGCGTGAGATGGTATCGCTTCGCGCCCGCCCATGCCTGTGTATTTTGGGACTTCGTGACGTGACGGCGCTGCTGCGCGACCCTTGCCCTGGCCCCATCCATGCCTGACCCGAGCGCTTCGAACGCGGCGCCTGCGCCCGCCCATGCCTTTCACCTGACGCGCTGGCAGGAACGCGGGCTGCTGGGCGTGCTCTCGGCGGTGCAGTTCAGCCACATCGTCGACTTCATGCTGATCATGCCGCTGGGGCCGCAGCTGATGCGCCTGTACGGGATCACGCCGGCGGAGTTCGGCGTCCTCGTCTCGGCGTACAGCTTCACCGCCGCGATCTTCGGCTTCATCAATGCGCTGTTCGTCGACCGGATGAATCGCAAGACCGTGCTGCTGGCGTTCTTCGCGCTGTTCGCGCTGGCGACGCTGGCCTGCGGACTGGCGCCCGGCTATGCGCTGCTGCTGATCGCGCGGTCGGTCGCGGGGGCGTTCGGCGGCTCGCTGAACGCGATCGTGCAGTCCATCGTCGGCGACGTGTTCCCGCCGCAGCGGCGCGGCATGGCCACCGGCGTGGTGGCCTCGGCGTTCGCGCTGGCCTCTGTTCTAGGTGTGCCGCTCGCGATCCTGATTGCCTCCGCGGGACACTGGCAGTATCCGTTCCTGCTGCTGGCGGTCCTGTGCATCCCCGTGTGGCTGCTCGCGCGGCGGGTGGTGCCCGACATCACCGGCCACGTTCTCGATGATCCCGCCTCGCCGCTGCGCAACCTGCACGAGATGCTGAGCGTGCGCAGCCACCAGATCTCGTTCCTGTTCGGCGCCCTGCTGGTTCTGAGCGGCTTCACCGTCATCCCGTACATCAGCCCGTACCAGGTGGCCAACGTGGGGATCACGGACAGCGAACTGGCCTGGCTCTACCTCGCGGGCGGGGGCACGACGTTCTTCACCTCGCGCTGGATCGGCCGGCTCGCGGACCGCCACGGCAAGCGGCGCATGTTCACGATCATCGCGTTGCTTTCGCTGGTCCCGATCCTGATCACGACGCATTTTCCGCGCGCCTCGTTGTTGTGGATCCTTCCCTTCTCGACGCTCTTCTTCGTCCTGGTGTCCGGTCGATTCGTGCCGGCGATGGCGATGATGAACGGCAGCGCCGTGCCCCGGCTGCGCGGCAGCTTCCTGTCCGTCAGCTCGTCGCTGCAGTCGTTGGCGATGGGGCTGGCGACGATGATAGGGAGCGCGTTCCTGTCGACGAACGCGCAGGGGGAGCTGGTGGGGTACGGCAACGTCGGCTGGTTCGCCGCCGGCATGACCTTGCTGGCGATCCTGCTCTCGAAAAAGCTGAAGGCGGTTTCCTGATGACGGAGCCGACGCTGCAGTGGGTGGCGCTCGGCGCGCTGGCGCTGGTGGGGGCGGCGTTGCTGGTATTTGCCATTGCCGGCTGGCTGCGTGGGCGCGGCGCCGTGTCGCGCGAGGATCTGGATGCCAGGCAGCAGGAACTACTCGGCGCGCTGCGCGACGGCCTCGCGCAGTCGCGGCAGGATCTGGAAGACAAGCACCGGGCCATGCTCGCCGACCTGAACGAGGGCCTCACGAAGCAGCGCGACCGCATCGGCCTGCTGCAACTGGCGCTGGCGGAGAGCCTGGCCGGGAACCGGGAGACGCTGCTCGCGCGGATGGGCGAACAGGCGCGCGCCGAACAGGAGTTGCTGCAGACGACGCTGCGCACGATCACCCAGCAGCTCGCCGAGCGCGCCGACGCGATGACCAGGACCGTCGACACGCGGCTGGAGCAGATCTCGGGCAAGGTCAACGAGCGGCTCGAGGAGGGTTTCAGGAAGACCAACGAGACCTTCGCCAGCGTGATGGCGCGGCTGGCGACGATCGACGAGGCGCAGAAGAAGATCGACGGGCTGACCACCAACGTGGTGAGCCTGCAGGAACTGCTGGGCGACAAGCGCTCGCGCGGGGCGTTCGGCGAAGTGCAGCTGGAGGGCCTGGTGCGCAACCTGCTGCCGCCGGACGCGTACGAATTCCAGGCGCAGCTGACGCCGCTGCTGCGTGTCGATTGCTTGCTGAAGCTGCCCGCGCCTACGGGCAACGTACCGGTGGATTCCAAGTTTCCGCTGGAGAACTACCAGCGGCTGCAGGACAGCGCGCTCGCCCCGGTCGAGCGCAACGCCATCCAGGCGCTCTTTCGCGCCGACGTCCGGCGGCACATCGACGACATCGCGCGGAAGTACATCATCCCGGGCAAGACCGCCGACGGCGCGGTGATGTTCCTGCCAGCCGAGGCCGTGTTCGCCGAGATCCACGCCTACCATCCGGAACTGGTCGCGTTCGCCCAGCAGCGGCGGGTGTGGATCGTGTCCCCGACGACCTTGATGGCGGTGCTGAACACTGCGCGCGCGGTGCTCAAGGATGTCGAGACGCGCAAGCAGGTGCATGTGATCCAGCAGGAACTCGGGCGCCTGGCGAAGGACTTCGGGCTCTTCGAAGAGCGGATGGGCAAGCTGGCCACGCACATCCGGCAGGCGCACGAGGATGTCGAGCAGGTGCACATTTCCAGCCGCAAGATCAGCACGCGCTTCCGCGAAATCGAGCGCGTCGAGCTGCCGCCCGACGCGCTCGATGCGGGTCCGGCGGTTGCTCAGCCGGCGCCGCCGACCGCGGGCGATCCGGCGGCCGGCCCGGCGGCAGATAGCCGGCCGGGACCCTCGCCGGAGGCCGGTCCGCCGGCGCTGCCCTGACCATGTGGGAACGGTTCCTCGCCTGGCGCCGCCGCCGCATCCTCGCCACCCACGCGCTGCCCGATGAGCTCTGGGACGAAGCGATCGGGATGCTGGACTTCCTGGCGCTCTATCGCGACGACGAAGTACAGGCGCTACGCGACCGGGTCGTGCTGTTCCTGCAGGACAAGTCCATCGTCGGAGCGCAGGAATTCACCGTCACGCCGCTGATGCGGGTGGTGATCGCGATCCAGGCCTGTGTGCTCGTGCTCTATCTCGAGCCCGACGCCTACGCCGGGTGGAGCAACGTCGTCGTCTATCCCGACGAGTTCCGGCCGCGCATCGAATACGAGGACGAGGCCGGCGTCGTGCATGTCCGCGACCACGAGATCGCCGGCGAGGCGTGGGAGGGCGGCCCGGTGCTGCTTTCGTGGGCCGACGTCGAGCGCTCGCGCGACTTCTCCGCCGCCGGCATGAACCTGGTCATCCATGAATTCGCCCACAAGCTCGACATGAAGAACGGCGCCCCCGACGGCATCCCGGGGCTGCGCCCGGGCATGAGCGCGCGTGCCTGGCAGCGCGTGGCGGAAGCCGCCTACACCGACTTCGTGCGGCGGGTCGAAGCGTGGGAAGCCGCGGGCGAGCCGGAAGCGGACGCGCCGCTGATCGACCCGTACGCGGCGGATGCGCCGGAGGAGTTCTTCGCCGTCTGCTCGGAAGTCTTCTTCGCCGCGCCGGAAGTGCTGCGGGACGCCTATCCCGAATACCATGCGCAACTCGCCGCGTACTACGGCCAGGACCTCGCTGCGCGCGGCGATGCTTCAGTCCTGCAGGAATTTCGTAGGATGGGTGGAGCGCAGCGATACCCATCATCGCGAGGGTCGATCAACGCCCGCCGCTCGCGCGGGTCCCAGGATCAAGGCGACACCCGGACAAGGTCGGTCGTCGCAGATGATGGGTATCGCTACGCTCCACCCATCCTACGTCCATATGGTCTAGGCTCGGCGCTGCCTACTCCAGCACCAGCTTCGCGTCGACGATCAGTTTCTTCCACGCCGCGAGGTCGCTGGCGATGAAGGCCTGCATCCTTTCGGGGCCGCCGGGCGTGAGTTCGACGCCGTCCTTCTCCAGCCGCTCCCTGATTTCCGGGTTGGCGAGCATCTTCTGGACTTCGGCGTTGAGGCGGACGACGATTTCGCGCGGCGTGCCGGCGGGCGCGACGATGCCCCAGTAGTTGTACACCTCGTAATCGGCGACGCCCGCTTCCTGCATCGTCTGGGCCTCGGGCAGCAGCGGCGAGCGCTTCGCGCCGGTGACCGCGAGCGCCTTGACCTTGCCCTGGGTGACGAAGGGAAGGACGGCGGGGATGGTGCCGGTGAGCAGCTGGATCTGCCCCGAGAGCAGGTCGATCGTCGCCGGGCCGATGCCCTTGTAGGGCACGTGCACGATCTTCGTCCCGGCGCGCACGTTCAGCAGTTCCAGCGCCAGGTGATTGATCCCCGCGGTCCCCGCCGAGCCGTAGTTGAGCATTCCGGGCCTGGACTTCGCCAGCGCGATGAGTTCGCGCATCGAGGCCGCGGGCACGCCCGGCCCGGAGACGTAGACCAGCGGTCCGGTCGCGATCAGCGCGACGCCCGCGTATTGCTGCACCGGATCGTAGCCCGGGGTCTTGCTCGCGGCCGCGACGGTCGTGAACGGCGAGGCGACGAACAGCAGCGTGTAGCCGTCGGCGTCCGCATGCGCGACGAATTCGGCGCCGATCGCGCCGCCGGCCCCGGTCTTGTTGTCGACGACCAGGGTACCGTTCATCTGCTCGCCGAGCTTTTGCGCGACCAGCCGCGCGACGGCATCGGTGCCGGCGCCGGGCGGAAAGGGAACGATCAGCTTGATCGGTTTCGTCGGGTAGTTCTGCGCCTGCGCGTGGCTCGTCCGCGCTCCCGCGAGCGCGACACCGAACAGGCATATCAGCAAACGCAGCAGGAACAGCCGGTGCAACGTGAAAATCTCGTTGAGTTCGGCGCAGCGGCGGGCCGCTGCACCAGCGCGCGATTGAAGCGGAGGGCTGGTTGGCATGGTCGTGACCTGGTGGCGGTAGGCGCGCGGATTGTACACCGGCGCTGCGGACGACTCTACCTCATGGCCCAGGAAGTTGTAGATGTCGTAGGATGGGTGGAGCGCAGCGATACCCATCATGGAATTCGAAGAGCCCCCGCGGCCAGATGGGTATCGCTGCGCTCCACCCATCCTACGAATGCGGAACGAGATGGGTATCGCTGCGCTCCACCCATCCTACGCGGCGGGCGGGCGGATGGCGCTCTTCGGCCGGAAGGCCTTGCACACGGAATCGTTGGTCTCGACGTACGGGCCGCCGATGAGGTCGAGGCAATACGGAACCGCGGCGAAGATGCCGGGCACGACCGGCTTGCCCTCGCCGTCCTTCAGCCCTTCCAGCGTCTCGCGGATCGACTTCGGCTGCCCCGGCAGATTCAGCAGCAGCGCCTTGCCGCGGATCACCCCGACCTGCCGGGACAGGATCGCCGTCGGCACGAAGTGCAGGCTGATCTGGCGCATCTGCTCGCCGAAGCCGGGCATCACGCGGTCGGCCACCGCCAGTGTCGCCTCGGGCGTGACGTCGCGCGGCGCGGGGCCGGTGCCGCCGGTCGTGAGCACCAGGTCGCAGCCGGCGGCATCGACCAGTTCGATCAAGGTCGCCTCGATGACCGGGCGCTCGTCCGGAATCAGCCGCGTCTCCATTCGCCATGGCGACTTGAGCGCGGCGCCGAACCACTCGCGCAGCGCCGGGATGCCCTTGTCCTCGTAGACGCCGGCGGCGGCGCGGTCGCTGATGGAGACCAGCCCGATCAGCAACTCGCCCGGGATGGCGCTCATTTCCTGCACTCCGGCGACAGGCGTTTGGCCGTGACCTTGCTGCGGATCGTCGCCGGCTTGTCGCCGACCTTCAGGCTCAACCGTGACTCGCCGCGATAGTTGTTTTCGTCCGCGACCGTGATCAGCGTCGCGCCTTCGATGCCGCCCTGGCATTGCATCGCGTAACTGATCGTCGCTCCCCGCGCCTCGTAGTCTTTCACCGTGCAACCGGCCGCGGTCTTGCCGCCGACCATGTCCTGCCACTGCTTCTTGTCCTCGGCCGTCGAGCACAGCGTCATCGTCTGCGGCGGCACCTTGCCCGTCCCCGGCATGTCTTCGACTTCGATCACCAGTTGCCAGTGTCCGGGGGCCGGGCCGGTGGAGGGGGCCGGCGGCGGCGTGGATGCGCATGCCGCGAGTAGCAGTCAGCAGGGTGGAGCGAAGCGATACCCATCAATGGCGGGTGGAGCGAAGCGATACCCATCGGCGAGAGATTGAAAAGAAATGGCGTTGCATCACCGAATTCCACCGGCATTGCCTTGACTCGGAGGCCCCGACACGATGGTCCTGGCTCCACCCATCCTACGGGTCGTGACTCTTCAGGCTGCTTCGCCGGAAGCGCCGTGCGCCGCTCCGCATCCAGCAGCTTGGCCAGTTCGCGGAACAGCAGGCGGAAGTTTGCCGGCGGCTTGCCGCCGGCGCGCTCGGTCCGGGCGCGGTCGATCAGCAACGCGAAGCGCGCGCGGTCGGCGCCGGGGTGCGCGGTGGCCAACGCGTCGAGCGCGGCGTTGTCGGCCAGCAGCTTGTCGCGCCATTCCTCGACCGCATGAAACCCCGCGACGGCGGCGCGCGAGGTGCCGGCCCAGATGTCGAGTTGGGCGACGATCGGCGCGGCGTCGATGTCGCGCATCAGCTTGCCGATGTACTGCATCTGCCGGCGCTTGGCCTCCCATTTGTTGAAGCGCCGGTATTCGGTGATGGCGGTCGCCAGCCGGTCGGGCAGCTCGAGTTGCCCGAGCCGGTCGGGCGTGAGTTCCGCCAGGCGTTCGCCCAGGTCCTGCAGCGCGTGCATTTCGTGCTTGCGCTGCGTCTTCGACGGGATGCCGTCGTCTTCCGGCGGCGGGGGATCTTTGTGCCAGATGCGCGGCATGGGATGGGTGTTCAGGATTGCCGAATCAAGTGCGCTATCATAGCCGATTTGCCCGGACCGGCCCCCACGATGGCGATGACAAACGACGAGACCCGATTTCCGCTGCCCACCGCAGCGCTGCGCCAGATCAGCGAGGTGGTGTTGGCGCGCGCGCGGGAACAGGGCGCGAGCGCCGCCGAAACCGAAGTTTCCCAGGGCTTCGGCCAGAGCGTCACGGTGCGCAAGGGGGAAGTCGAGACCATCGAGTACAACCGCGACAAGGGCGTCACCGTCACGGTTTTCGTGGGCAAGCGGCGCGGCCATGCCAGCACCGTCGACACTTCGCCGGTCGCGCTGGCAGCGGCGGTCGACAAGGCGCTCACCATCGCCCGGTTCACCGAGGAAGACGACTGCGCCGGGCTGGCCGACCCCGAGCGCCTGGCGCGGGACATACCGGAACTGGATCTGTACCACCCGTGGGGCGTGACGGTCGCGGATTCCATCGAGATCGCGCAGCGCTGCGAAGCCGCCGCGCTGGCCGTCGACCCGCGGATCACCAACTCCGAGGGCGCCACGGTGTCCGCGCACGAGGGCGAGTTCATCTACGCCAACACGCTGGGCTTCTCGGGCGGCTACCGCAGCTCGCGCCACGGCATCAGTTGCTCGATGATCGCCGAGGACCGCGGCGCGATGCAGCGCGACTACTGGTACACGTCGGCCCGCTTGCCCGGCGAACTGGAAGCGGCCGAAGCGGTGGGCCGCGCCGCCGGCGTGCGCACCATCCGCCGGCTCAATGCGCGCAAGCTCACCACGCGCGCGGCGCCGGTCGTCTTTGAGGCGCCGGTCGCCTCGGGCCTGATCGGTCATTTCGTCGGCGCGGTCAGTGGCGGCAGCCTGTACCGCAAGTCGTCGTTCCTCCTCGACAGCGTCGGCCAGACGGTGTTCGCCCCGCACATCCGGATCCGCGAAATGCCGCACCTGCCGCGCGGCGTGGCGAGCGCGCCGTTCGACGACGAAGGCGTCGCCACCCTGACCCGGGACGTGGTCAAGGACGGCGTCGTCCAGGGTTATTTCCTGGGCAGTTACTCGGCGCGCAAGCTCGGGCTGGCGACCACCGGCAACGCCGGCGGCTCGCACAACCTGGTGGTCAGCCACGGCGACGACGACTTCGCGGCGCTGTTGCGCCGGATGGGCACTGGCCTGCTGGTGACCGAACTGCTCGGCCAGGGCGTCAACCCGGTGACCGGCGACTACTCGCGCGGCGCTGCCGGCTACTGGATCGAAAACGGCAAGATCGCCTATCCGGTCGAGGAGATCACCATCGCCGGCAACCTGCGGGACATCTACCGGGGAATTGTGGCTGTCGGCAACGATGTTGACCGGCGCGGCGCGCGGCAAACGGGCTCGATCCTGGTCGACAACATGACTGTCGCCGGTTCATGAACGTGGTAGTCTCGCGGTCAGGCAGATTCTCATTTTTTTGAACTATAATCCGGCCCGGCAGTTCGGGTTTTCTTTCGATTCCCATTTAGGAGGGTTTTTGTGGATAAACGATCTTTTCTGAAAAAGGCCGCCGTCGGCGCGGCAGGCAGCGCGGCAATTCTGGGCGCCCCCGCGGTCATCGGCCAGACCCCGGCCGTGCGCTGGCGTCTGACGTCGGCCTTCCCCAAGTCGCTGGATACGCTGTACGGCGTCTCCGAAGTCTTCGCCAAGCACGTCAGCGCGATGACGGGCGGCAAGTTCCAGATCTCGGTGCACGGCCCCGGCGAACTGGTCCCCACCCCGGGCATCGTCGACGCGATCGACAAGGGCACCGTCGAGTGCGCGCATACCGCGTCGTACTACTACTTCGGCAAGGACGACACCTTCGCGCTCGACTGCGCGATTCCGTTCGGCCTCAATGCCCGCCAGATGAACGGCTGGCTGTACGAGGGCAACGGCGTGAAGCTGCTGCGCGAGTTTTTCGCGGGCTACAACATCATCAACTTTCCCGGCGGCAACACCGGCGCGCAGATGGGCGGCTGGTTCCGCAAGGAAATAAAGTCGGCCGCCGATTTCAAGGGCCTCAAGTTCCGCGTCGGCGGCTTCGCCGGCAAGGTCGTCGAGCGCATGGGCGGCGTGCCGCAGAACATCCCGGGCGGCGACATCTATCCGGCGCTGGAAAAGGGCACGATCGACGCGGCCGAGTGGGTGGGTCCGTACGACGACGAAAAGCTGGGCTTCAACAAGGTCGCGCCGTACTACGCGTATCCGGGCTGGTGGGAATACGGCCCCGGCCTGTCGTTCTACGTCAACACCAAGGCATGGGAAGCGCTGCCGGCCGACTACAAGGCGATCGTCGAAAGCGCATGCGCCCACGCGGGCGTGGACATGGTCGCCAAGTACGATGCCCGCAATCCGGCGGCGTTGAAGCGCCTGGTGGCGACGGGCGGCGCCAAGCTGTTCGCGTTCCCCAAGGACGTGATGGACAGCGCGCTCAAGAACTCGCTGGAACTCTATTCCGAGCTTTCCGCCAAGAACCCGAAGTGGAAAAAGGTGTACGAGGACTACGCGCGGTTCCGCGGCGACGCGAACCTGTGGTTCCAGTTCACCGAATCCACGATGGATCGCTACATGCAGGGGCAGAAGTGGTAAGTTGATTGCCGCCCGTTCATCGGGCAGGAAAAACCCGGCCGCGTGCCGGGTTTTTTGTGCCCTCGCCCCGCTTGGGAGGTGGGTGAGGGGCGGTTCTTTGATGGATCGCCGCTCCACCCATCCTACGCCCACGTCCTACTTCTTCTGCTCGGCCTCCTTCTTCACGGCGTCGAGAATGGACTGCATCGGATCGTTCGCCTTGCTCTCGCCGCCTGCCGGTGGCGCCGCGGCGGGCACACCGCCCGCGTCGCTCTTGGGCTCGATCTTGAACAGGTCGTTCAGATTGGGGGCGGGCGCGGCGTCCTGCTTCTGGATCGGCATTTCGATCCGGAACTTGGACAGATCGACCTCCTTCTGCTTGTCGAGGCCGCCGCTGACCATGCCGGGGAACGCGATCACCAGGCCCACCATGATGACCTGGATGACCACGAACGGCACCGCGCCCCAGTAGATCTGCCCGGTCGTCACCGGTTCCATCATCTTGCCGGTGAGCCGGTCCTTGTAGGGCTCGATCGCCGCGACGCTGCGCAGGTAGAACAGCGCGAAGCCGAACGGCGGGTGCATGAACGAGGTCTGCATGTTCACGCCCAGCAGCACGCCGAACCAGATCAGGTCGATGCCGAGCTTTTCCGCGACCGGCCCGACCAGCGGAATGACGATGAACGCCAGCTCGAAGAAGTCGAGGAAGAACGCCAGCAGGAACACCAGGACGTTGACCACGATCAGGAAGCCAAGCTGGCCGCCCGGCAGGCCGGTCAACAGATGCTCCACCCACTTCGAACCGTCGACGCCCTGGAAGACCAGGTTGAATGTCGTCGAGCCCAGCAGAATGAAGAGCACGAAGCACGACAGCTTGGCGGTTGTGTCCATCCCCTGCTTGAGCAGGCGCCAGGTGAGGCGCTTGCGGATCATCGCCATGATCAGCGCGCCGGAGGCGCCCATGGCGCCGCCTTCGGTGGGTGTCGCGATGCCCAGGAAGATCGTGCCCAGCACCAGGAAGATCAGCGCCAGCGGCGGGATCATCACGAACGTGACGCGCTCGGCGACGTGCGAGAGCAGGTTCAGCTTGAGCAGCTTGTTCGCCACCGCCAGCACGAACGCGACCAGGACGCCGAAGAACATCGAGGACACCAGCATTTCGTCGAAGGGCGACGGCGGATAGAGCTTGGCCAGGACGACACTGGAGGCGACGCTGATGGCCAGCAGCACCAGCAGCGAGCGCATGCCGCTGGAGCCGTCGGCTTCGCGGATCGTGCGCGCTTCCGGCGGCAGTGCGGGGGCCCACTGCGGCTTGGCCAGGCTCACCATCAGCACGTAGCCCGCATACATGGCGGTCAGCACGAAGCCGGGAATGAACGCGCCCTTGTACATGTCGCCCACCGACTTGCCGAGCTGGTCGGCGAGCACGATCAGCACCAGCGAGGGCGGGATGATCTGCGCCAGCGGTCCCCGAGGCGGCGATGACGCCCGAGGCGACGCGCCGGTCGTAGCCGTAGCGCAGCATGATGGGCAGCGAGATCAGGCCCATCGAAATGACCGACGCGGCGACCACGCCGGTGGTGGCCGCCAGCATCGCGCCGACGAAAATCACCGCGTAGGCCAGGCCGCCGCGGATCGGCCCGAAAATCTGGCCGATCGTCTCCAGCAGGTCCTCGGCCATCCCGCTTCGTTCCAGGATCAGCCCCATGAAGGTGAAGAACGGGATCGCCAGCAGCGTGTCGTTGCCCATCACCGCGAAAATCCGCAGCGGCAGCGCCTGGAACAGCGACGCGGGCAGGGCGCCGACCTCGATGCCCACCAGCGCATAGAAGATCCCGCAGGCGGCCAGCCCGAAGGCGACCGGATACCCGAACAGCAGGAAGATCACCAGCGAGGCGAACATGATCGGCGCCAGGTTGGCTGCGATGAAGGCCATCATTTTTGCGCTCCCTGGGTCTGCGCAAGGATGGCTTCAGCCAGTTCCTGCTCGGCGGTCTTTTGTTGTTTTTTCCGGGTCGGATCCTCGATCATGCCCTTCAGGAACGCGAAGCGCTTGATCAGCTCGGAGACGCCCTGGATGCCGAGCAGCGTGAAGCCGATCGGCACCAGCATGAACACCGGCCAGCGCACCAGGCCCCCGGCGTTCTGCGACATCTCGCCGGTCTTGAACGCGTCGACGAAGAGCGGCCATGACAGCACGACCACTGCGACGACGAACGGGAACAGGAAGAAGATGATCCCGATGATGTCCACCCAGATCTGCTTGCGCTTGGAATACATGTGCAGAATCACGTCGATCTTCACATGCTCGTTGCGCAACAGCGTGTAGCCGGCGCAGAGCAGGAACACGGCGGCGAAGAAATACCACTGGATTTCCAGGAAGGCATTCGAACTCGCGTTGAAGGCCTTGCGGATCACGGCATTGGTGGCGCTGACGACCACGGCCGCCAGTATCAGCCAGGCGACCCACTTGCCGACGAACTCATTGATCCGGTCGATCGCCCCGGATAGTTTCAGCAGAGCATTCACGAAGTTCCTCCTCGAACACGACTACGATGGCCCGGCGGCGCGGCAACCAATTTTCCCCGCGCATTATAGGGCCTTTTCCCCGGGCGGAAGCGGCCGCGAGTGCCGTTGACACCGTCGGACGGCGGGTGCCTTTACGACGCCCCCAGCAACCGCTTCGCATGTTTCAGATGCGGCTGATCCACCATCTCGTCGTCGATCCGGACCACGCCGACCCCGGGCTGGGCGTCGAACGCGGCAACGACCCGCCGCGCCCATGCCAGTTCCGCTTCCGCCGGCGTGTAGACGCGGTTGATGACCGCGATCTGGTCCGGATGGATCGCGGCCTTCGCGTCGAAACCCATCTCGCGTGCGGCCACGGTTTCGGCCTCGAGCCTGGCCAGGTCGCGGATGTCGGTGAACACGGTGTCGATCGCCTCGGCGCCGGCGGCCTTGGCGGCGAGCAGGCACATGCTGCGCGCCAGGCGGAACGGGTCGGAAAAAGCCCCGGTCGCATCGCGATTGCTGGCGGCGGCCAGATCCACGGCCAGATCCTCCCCGCCCCACATCATCGCGGCCAGGCGCGGATGGCCCACACGCAGGCTGGGGAGATTGAGCACCGACGCGGCGGTCTCGGTCACGATGCCCATGATCCGGATCGCGCCGTCGGGCAACCCATGCCGGGCCTCCAGCGCGCCCAGCAACTGGGCGAGCCGCGCCACATGCTCGATCCCGTCGCACTTGGGCAGCACGACGCCCACCGGCTGCCGCGGGACGATCGCGTCCAGATCGGCCTCGGTCAGGCCGGTGGCGAACGCGTTCACCCTGACCCACAGCCGCGGCCGTGCCTGCGCCTGCTCCTCCAGGAAGCGCGCCGTCAGTGCACGGCCGGCGTCCTTGTTCGACGGCGCGACCGCATCCTCCAGGTCGATGATCAGCGCATCCGCCGCACCGGCCAGTCCTTTGGCGAGCTTCTTCCCGGAATCGCCGGGGACGAACAGATAGGAGCGGGGCATGATGGAAGTTCCCTATTTGGCGGGCAGGCGTTTCATCATCGCGTGGCGCTTGCAGATCGCGACCATGTCGTTGTTCTGGTTGAACGCCGCGTGCTCGAACTCGACGATGCCGACCTCCGGCCGCGACCGTGATTCGCGCAGCGCGATGACCTTCGTGCGCACATGTAGCGTGTCGCCGTGAAAAACCGGCTTCGGGAAGCCGACGTCGGTCATCCCCAGGTTGGCGACCGTCGTGCCCAGCGTTGTGTCGTTGACCGACATGCCTATCATCAATCCGAGCGTGAACAGGCTGTTGACCAGCGGGCGGCCGAACTCGGTCGTCGCCGCGAAGTGCGCGTCCAGGTGCAGCGGCTGCGGATTCATGGTCATCGTCGAGAACAGGACGTTGTCTGTCTCGGTGACGGTGCGCGTCCACGGATGGTCGAAGACCATGCCGACAGTGAATTGTTCGTAGTAGAGGCCGGGCATGTCGGGTTCCTGAAAGGTGGGCGAGTCGTCTGGATTGTACCCACATAGTCGACCTCTGCCCAACCGCACGGCAATGCTAAAATCCCCGTTCGCCCACCCGACCGGATCCGCCATGTTTTCCCGTGCCTCCACCCTTGCCCGCACCGATCCGCACCTCTGGCAGGCGATCACCGCCGAGAATCGCCGCCAGGAGGATCACATCGAGCTGATCGCCTCGGAGAACTACGTGAGCACCGCGGTGATGGAAGCGCAGGGCTCGCAGCTGACCAACAAGTATGCCGAAGGCTATCCCGGCAAGCGCTATTACGGCGGCTGCGAGTTCGTCGACATCGCCGAGACCTTCGCGCTGGATCGCGTGAAGAAGCTGTTCAAGGCCGAGTACGCGAACGTCCAGCCGCACTCCGGCTCGCAGGCCAACCAGGCCGTGTACTTCGCGGTGCTCAAGCCGGGCGACACCATCCTCGGGATGTCGCTCGCGCACGGCGGCCACCTGACCCACGGCTCGCCGGTCAACGTCTCGGGCAAGTTGTTCAACGTCGTCAGCTACGGCCTGACCGGCGACACCGAACTGATCGACTACGACGAAGCCGAGTTCATGGCCAAGAAGCACAAGCCCAAGCTCATCGTCACCGGCGCCTCGGCGTATTCGCGCGTGATCGACTGGAAGCGCTTCCGTGCCATCGCCGACAGCGTGGGCGCCTACCTGATGGCCGACATCGCGCACTACGCCGGCCTGATCGCCGCGGGCCTGTATCCGAGCCCGGTGGGCATCGCCGACTTCGTGACCAGCACCACCCACAAGACGCTGCGCGGCCCGCGCGGCGGCTTCATCCTGGCCGCGGCCGAGCACGAGAAGATGCTCAATTCGGCGATCTTCCCGTTTCTGCAGGGCGGCCCGCTGATGCACGTGATCGCCGCCAAGGCCGTGGCGTTCGGCGAAGCGCTGCGCAGCGATTTCGTCCGCTACCAGGAACGGGTGATCGACAATGCGCGGGTGATGTCCAAGGTGGTGCAGGAGCGCGGACTGCGCGTCGTCTCCGGCGGGACCGATTCGCACATGATGCTCGTCGACCTGCGCCAGAAAGGCATCACCGGCAAGGACGCCGAAGCGGCGCTGGGCCGCGCGCACATCACGGTGAACAAGAACGCCATCCCCAACGACCCGGAGAAGCCGTTCGTCACCAGCGGCATCCGGATCGGATCGCCGGCAATGACTTCCCGCGGTTTCCAGGAAACCGAAGCCGAAGAAGTCGCGCACCTGATCGTCGACGTGCTCGAAGCGCCTGCCGACGAAGCCAATCTGTCGCGCGCCATCGGCCGGGTCAAGACGCTGACGTCGAAGTTTCCGGTTTACAGTTGAGATGCTGCCCGATCGTAACGCAGGTGACCGGCGATGAAATGCCCCTTCTGCGGCAGCTTCGACACCCAGGTCGTCGACTCGCGCGTGTCGGACGCGGGCGATTCGATCCGCCGCCGGCGGCGCTGCCAGAATTGCCAGAAGCGCTTCACCACGTACGAGACGGTCGAGTTGCGCATGCCGCAGGTGGTCAAGCAGAACGGGATGCGCGTCGAGTTCGACGTCGAGAAGATCCGCAACGGCTTCGCCCGCGCGCTGCACAAGCGGCTGGTGCCCACCGAGTACGTCGACGCCGCGCTCAATCGCATCACCCAGCAGGTGCTCTCGCTCGGCGAGCGCGAGATACCGTCGGTGGCGATCGGCGAAATGGTGATGGGCGAGCTCTACAAGCTCGACAAGGTCGCCTATATCCGCTTCGCGTCGGTGTACAAGAGCTTCCAGGACGTCTCCGACTTCCGGGAGGTCATCCGCGAAGTCGAACCCAAGCAGGTCAAGAAGAAGGCGCCCAAGCCGGATGCGAAGTGATGCGGATCGGACGCCGGGTTCATGCGCCAGGCGCTGGCGCTCGCGCACAACGCGTTGTACACCGCGACGCCGAACCCGCGGGTCGGCTGCGTCATCGTCCGCGACGGGCGGGTGATCGGCGCCGGCTGGACCCAGCCATACGGCGGCCACCACGCGGAGCAGCATGCGCTCGCCGGCTGCACCGAAGATCCGGCCGGGGCCACCGCCTATGTGACGCTGGAACCCTGCAATCACGTCGGCGCCTCGGGCCGCGCCGAGTCGTGCGTGGCCTCGCTGCTGCGCGCGAAGATCGGACGCGTGGTCGCGGCCACCGCCGATCCCAATCCCCGGATGGCGGGCGAGTCGCTCGCGGCACTGCGCGCCGCGGGCGTCGCGGTGGACTCGGGCGTGTGCGAGCACGAAGCGCGCGAGCTCAACATCGGCTTTATCCGCCGGATGACGCACGGCCGCCCCTGGGTGCGCGTCAAGATGGCGGCCAGCCTCGACGGCAGGACCGCGCTGGCCGACGGCGCCAGCCAGTGGATCACCGGGCCCGAAGCGCGCGCCGACGGCCACGCGTGGCGGGCGCGGGCGTGCGCCGTGTTGACCGGCATCGGCACCGTGCTGCAGGACGATCCGGAGATGACGGTGCGCGCGGTGGCGACGCCGCGCCAGCCGCGGCGGATCGTCGTCGACCGTCACGCGCAGACGCCGCATGGCGCGAAGATCCTGCAAGGCGACCCGGTATGGATCTTCACCGGCGATCCGCCGCCGACGCCGTTTCCCCCGCACGTCGAGGCGATCAGCCTGCCCGACGCGCGGCGCCGGGTCGATCTGGCGGCGATGCTCGACGAACTGGGCCGCCGGCAGATCAACGAACTGCACGTCGAGGCCGGCGCGAAGCTGGCCGGCGCGCTGCTCGCGCAAGGCCTGGCCGACGAGTTGCTGCTCTACTTCGCGCCCTGCCTGCTGGGCGACGACGCGCGCGGCATGTTCGCCCTGCCACCGCTAGCCAGCCTCGACGCGCGCATCGCGCTCGACATCCGCGAATGGACGCGCCTGGGCGACGACTGGCGCCTCGTCGCGCGCTTGAAGAAATGGGAGGACTGATGTTCACGGGAATCATCCAGGCAATTGGAAAGATCACGACGGTAACGCCGCTGGGCGGCGACGCGGCGGGGGTGCGGCTGACCGTCGACGCGGGGCCGCTGGACTGCGCGGACATCGCCATCGGCGACAGCGTGGCCGTGAGCGGCGCCTGCCTGACGGTCGTCGCGCGGTCGCACGCGGAACTCGCGTTCGACGTGTCGGCCGAATCGCTGCGCTGCACGGCGGGACTGGCGCTGCCGGGGCCGGTCAACCTGGAAAAGGCCTTGCGCTTCGGCGACCGGCTGGGCGGCCATCTCGTCTCGGGCCATGTCGACGGCGTCGGCACGGTCCGGCGATTCCATCCGGTGGGCGAGAGCCATGCGCTCGAAATCGAGGCCCCCGCCGACCTCGCGCGCTACATCGCGGTGAAAGGCTCGATCACGGTCGACGGCGTCAGCCTGACCGTCAACCAAGTCGATGGCGCGCGGTTCCTGGTCAACCTGATCCCCCATACGCTCGCCGTCACGACGCTTGGGGCATTGCGCATCGGCCACGCCGTCAACCTCGAAGTCGACCTGCTGGCCCGCTATCTCGAGCGGCTGGTCGAGGGGCGGGAGCTGACGATCGTCAGGACGTAGGATGGGTGGAGCGCAGCGATACCCATCGGGGCGATTCGGAGCGCAAGACGCCGTAGGATGGGTGGAGCGCAGCGATACCCATCTCGTGGAATTGTCCGCGACCGGCTTCGCCGGATCCACACTACGGGACAGGCGAGTGCTTTCGAGCCTGGCACTTGGTTTCGCTGCGCTCCACGGGCTGCGGTGGAGGCCTGATGGTCTGCGCCTTTCCTCCCATTTCCTTCGAGTCCCCCCGGAAAACTCCTCCATGCCCAAAACCGCACTGATCACCGGCATCACCGGCCAGGATGGCGCCTACCTTGCCGAGTTCCTGCTCGGCAAGGGCTACATCGTCCATGGCATCAAGCGGCGCACGTCGCTGTTCAACACGGCGCGCATCGATCATTTGTACGAAGACCCGCACGTCGACAACCGCCGCTTCATCCTGCACTACGGCGACCTGACCGACTCCTCCAGCCTGGTCCACGTGATGCAGCAGGTGCAGCCCGACGAGGTCTACAACCTGGGCGCGCAGAGTCATGTCGCGGTGTCGTTCGAGGAGCCGGAGTACACGGCGAACTCGGATGCGATGGGCGCCTTGCGGCTGCTGGAGGCGATCCGCATCCTGGGCCTCGCGAAGAAGACCCGTTTCTACCAGGCGTCGACGTCGGAAATGTTCGGCCTGGTGCAGGAAACCCCGCAGAAGGAAACCACGCCGTTCCATCCGCGCTCCCCGTACGGCGTGGCCAAGCTCTACGGCTACTGGATCACCGTCAATTACCGCGAGTCGTACGGGATCTACGCTTGCAACGGGATCCTGTTCAATCACGAGTCGCCGATCCGCGGGGAGACCTTCGTCACGCGCAAGATCACCCGCGCGCTGGCGCGCATCGTGCTCGGCCTGCAGGACTGCCTGTTCCTGGGCAACCTCGACGCGCGCCGCGACTGGGGCCATGCCCGGGACTTCGTCCGCGCGATGTGGCTGATGCTGCAGCAGGCGGCGCCCGAGGATTTCGTCATCGCCACCGGCGCGCAGTACAGCGTCCGCGATTTCGTCACAGCCGCGGCGCGCGAGCTGGGCGTGACAATGGTGTGGGAAGGCGCAGGCGACAGCGAGACCGGCCGCGTCGCCAGCGCGGACCCGGCCCGCGCGCCGGGTCTGGCGCCGGGCCGCGTCATCGTCCAGGTCGACAAGCGCTACTTCCGGCCGGCGGAAGTCAACACATTGCTGGGCGACGCGAGCAAGGCCAAGGCCAGGCTCGGCTGGCAGCCTGAGGTGTCATTCGATGAACTCGTGCGCGAAATGGTCGCGGAAGATCTGAGGCAAGCCCAGCGCGACGAACTGGTGCAGCGGCACGGGCACGTGGTCCACAACCCGACCGAGTAGGGCGGCGGCAGTCGATTTCCACCCGTTTCAGCCCGGTCACATGGGGCCCGGTGACGGCGAAGCGCATGCGGCAAGCTGCCGTTCGTCGGAGGCCTAACAGCCCACGGCTGCTGCCGACCAGCAGGCTACCCCCCGCACGGGGATATGAACCACGAGTGGAGCACTCGCAGCTGCGACCTGCGCGCGGCGCACTCCGGCGCGACGAGCGCCGCCACGCCTGACGCCGAGCGGACGGCATGTTAGTGCGACGCCCGCCAAGCGTGGGTCCCGCAGGTTTGCATTGCGCATGCCGGCAGCCGACGCAGGCGCTGCCAACGGCTTGATGCCGACTTTCCCCGGAGCTTCCGGCAACGCCTGATGACCCCAATTCCCGCTTGGCGCCACAGATTCGGGCGGCAATTCTGTTCGGCCCCGGGGGGAAAGTGTGGACGGGGGCCCCCAGACCAGGACGGAGCGGCCGGCCACCGTCCACCTGGTCCGTGGAGTTGGTGAACCTTCGGGGCCAGCCAATTCGGGCACCGAAGGCGCGGAGCCTGAGGCTGCTGCGCCAGGCGGTCCGCCACCGCCGGCCCGCTGAGAAGCATGACGGGAACGACAGAAGCTTGGCCCCGCGCCACCCGTGTCGGCAATGCCCGCCGACCCGGAGCGCGGGGATCCTCCGGCCGCCACCTGGCGTCACTGCCACCCTGGCCGGCAGGTGCCCCACGAAGGACAGACTTTGATACCCGGCCAGCCGGCGTAGTCCAGGACGAATCGGGCAACTCGAGCCGTGGGCTGATGGGACTGGCTTGCCGACTGCCGGCACCTGGGACTCACCGATGCCCCAAGGGCAAGCGGGTCGGCCGGCAGCAAGCCTGCGGCGGCTTGAAGGGCCCCGGGCCGGCCGCTGACGCACCGCCCAACCTGAATGATGACCTCCGCCACCCGCCTCTACGTCGCCGGCCACCGCGGCCTGGTCGGCTCCGCGCTCGTCCGCGCGCTGCGCGGCCGTGGCTACACGAGCATCATCGCCCGCACGCACGCCGAACTCGATCTCACCGACCAGCAGGCGGTGAAGGCGTTCTTCGCCGCCGAGCGCCCCGAAGTCGTCTGCCTGGCCGCCGCGAAGGTGGGCGGGATCATGGCCAACAACACCTACCCGGCCGAGTTCATCCAGGAGAACCTGGCGATCCAGAACAACGTGATCGACGAAGCCCGGCGCGCCGGCGTGCAGCGGCTGCTCTTCCTCGGCTCGTCCTGCATCTATCCGCGCGACTGCCCGCAGCCGATCCGCGAGGACTACGTGATGACCGGCCCGCTCGAGCCCACCAATCGCCCGTACGCGATGGCCAAGCTGGCCGGCCTGGAAATGTGCTGGGCGTACAACCGGCAGTACGGGACGCAGTACCTCTGCGCGATGCCGACCAACCTGTACGGCCCCGGCGACAACTACGACCTGGAGACCAGCCACGTGCTGCCGGCGCTGATCCGCCGGTTCCACGAAGCGAAGGCGCGCGGCGACAAGTCCGTGACGCTATGGGGCACGGGCACGCCCCGGCGGGAGTTCCTCTACAGCGACGACATGGCGGAAGCCTGCGTGCAACTGCTCGAATGCCCCGAGGACATGCTGGCGCTGCTGTTTCCGGAAGACCAGGCGCCGCTGGTGAACATCGGCTGCGGCGAGGACGTGACGATCCGGGAACTGGCGCTCCTGGTTCGCGAGGTGGTGGGGAGCGACGCGGAGATTCTCTGGGACCGTTCAGCAAGCCTGACGGCACGCCGCGGAAGCTGCTCGATGTTTCGCGCCTGAAGCAACTCGGATGGCGCCAGACAACCATGCTC
>JADKEV010000049.1 GCA_016717855.1 Betaproteobacteria bacterium | reverse complement strand
AAAGCCCCGGTGGCCAGCGTCTCCCGACGCGGGCGAGCGCGGCGTCAAACGGGCAGCGCCGTCTTGCAAGCGATGTGGAAGCTCACCCTTGGGTCTCCTATTGCATGAACCAGCCATGGCTCACCACCAGCGACTGCCCGGTCAACGCGTTGGACGGAAAGCTCGCGAACATCAGCGCGACTGCGGCCACGTCCTCGACCGTCGTGAACTCTCCATCCACTGTGTCCTTCAGCATTGCGTTCTGATGACTTCCGCTTCGGTAATGCCGAGGGCCCGCGCCTGCTCGGGGATCTGCTTATCTACCAGGGGCGTGCGCACGAAACCGGGACAAATGACATTGGCGCGCACGCCATGCGGGGCGCCCTCCTTGGCGACGACCTCCGCCAAACCGACGAGGCCACGTTTGGCAGTGACGTACGCCGACTTCAGCACCGGAGGCTTCCTTTGAGTGAACTGATCCCATATAGATGACACCACCGCCACGGCCGGAAGCGCGGCTGGCGTGCGGCAGGCAAGCCCAGGTCGGAGAAAAGCTATCGAGGTGTATCGCCAGTAGGCGCTTCATTCGGCGAATGGAAACGCTTCCAGCGGGTGAATGATCTGGATGCCGGCATTGCTCACCAGCACATCGACTCCTCCCCAGGCGCCCACGACCTCGTCGATGCCGGTATTGACCTGTTCCTCATCGACGACATTCATCACGATGCCCATTGCCGATGCGCCTGTCGCAGCGATCTCCGCTGCCGTGGCATGCGCCGCGTCGCCGTTGAGATCAGCGATGACGATCTTGCCGCCCTCTCGGGCGAACGTCAGCGCAATCTCCCTGCCGATGCCGCTGGCGGCGCCAGTGATTATGCAGACCTTGCCTTTGAGTTTCATACCGTGTTTCCTTGAGTTTGGACGAGGTAGTCAAACACCACGGTGCCCAAGCCGAGGGAGAGGTCGGTCAGGATATGTGTGCCGGAGATGATTTCCAGCACTGGCAATTGCGCTACCGGCGCAAGTGCGTGGTGTGCGAGTTCCAGCGCCGCCGGGCCGGTCCACGCGCCTTTGACTACCACGTCCTCGAGGCAATAGCGAACCAGCTCGCAGATGCGCAGTGCCATCGACGTGCGGGATGATCTTGAGCAGAAAGCCCGGCGCCGACAGGGCGTCACGTACGGGCTTCGGGTCGAGAGCCCGGTGTTTGTAACCCATGGTGGCCGTGGCCACCCGCACCGACCCATAGTCGAGCGTGCCAAGCAACGTGTCCTTCTCGACGCCGAGCGCCGGTGACGCGAGTTTCTTCGGGAATCCCCACAGTTCCCTGCCGCCTGCAATCGGCGCGTCGTCGTTCAGATACATCGAATGCACATAGCCACCCCGCTGGCCGTTGAATACGACCGGGATCACCTGCCCCGATTCGGTGTAGTCACCAAACCCCGTGGAGTCCGGCATCCGGATGAACTCGCACTTGACAATTGGATCTTGGATCTGCAGCGGTTCGGGAACCACCGCCCGAAGCGCGTCGAGATCAGTGCGATAGGTGACGATGAGGAACTCGCGGTTCTTGAACCGGTAGGGACCCGGCGGAAACGACGGGCTGGTGAGTGGCATGGCGAACGCGGTCCTGAGAACGTCGTCGATCTTCATGGATGGTCCTTCAATGCGCGGTGCGGTTGCGTGCGTGTCAGGTCGAAGACGTAAACTCCGTCCTCGGGCAGGGATCTCGTCTGCCAATCCGGGTGGTTGAGCGTGTGCGCCGTATCGGCGTGCCCTGCCTGCCAGTGCTCCAGCATCGAAACGCGCGAGAATTCGTAGTCTTTCGATTGCGTTTCGTAGCGTTTGCGCCGATGGATCAGGTGCACCACTGTGACGGCCGTTCGGCGGCTGGCCGCGTTCAGGGCTTGCACGTCGGGGTCGTCCGCCAGTTTGGACGGCAGCTTGGCTATCAGGTTGCGCGCAGCCTGCGCCAGGGCATGGCGGGTCAGGACATTGGTGGTGTTGAGCCGCGTGCGGCTGGAGAATCGAATGTCCTTCTCGCGCTCGCTCACTTCCAGCAGGTTGGTGGGCATCGGTCCCTCGGCCACAAACAAGTCCACCTGGAACACCAACCGGCAATGGGCTTGGGGCTGGTCGAGCACGTACTGCAGTGGTGTGTTCGAAACCAGGCCACCGTCCCAATACCACTCGCCATCGATCGCGATGGGTGGAAACCCGGGCGGCAATGCGCCGCTGGCCATGACGTGTCGTGCATCCAGTCGCAGGTCCGTGGTATCGAAGTACGCGAAATTGCCGGTGCGCACGTTGACGGCGCCAACCGACATGCGCATGGACCGGCTGTTCAACAGGTCGAAGTCCACCAGTTGCTCCAGAGTCGCTCGAAGCGGTTCGGTGTCGTAGTAACTGATCGCGCCTGCCGTGCCCGGCAACTGGAACGGCGCTGCGGGAAACCGCGGCACGAAGAAGCCGGGAAGCCCGAACGCGGCCCCGACCGTCGCGTTGGCCTCGTTGAGCACTCCTCGAAGCTCGACGCCCGGCGCGACCGGAGGATTCAACATGGCGGATGAGGAGGTCACCATGTCCCAGAACTCGCGCAGTCGCCGCACGCGCCGTTCAGGCGGATTGCCGACGATCAACGCGGCGTTGATTGCTCCGATCGAGATGCCAGCCACCCATTCTGGCGTCTGTTCCGTCGCCGCCAGTACCTCATAGACGCCCGCCTGATAGGCCCCCAGCGCCCCACCGCCCTGGAGCACGAGGATCCGTTCTTCCCTGGCTCGCAACGTTGCGGACTTGGTGGGTGATTTCATTTTTGCCTTACGTGCCGTGGCTGACGATTGCGAATTTCACGAACGAGCAGAAAAAAACCTTGTTGTCTTGACGACACGCTCGGCAGCAATGCCCATGCGTCTCTTCATGATGCAAGTCCGTTCAGTCTGTTGAGAATTCAGTGTGCGAAAAGCGCAGGCGTCAGGCATGAGCGTTAAACGGTGACGCCTTCTTTGTCCTGCCGATCTTCCGGCCAAGAGCATTGATGCCATTACCAAGCGATTCGAAGCCCGCGGTGATTTCGTCGCGCGTCCAGGTGCCACCAGCGGCGAGTTTGTCACCCAGTGCTCGGGTGTCCGTCACTGTCGCTGACGCACCAGCCTTCGCTTCTCCGCCAATCCAGCTGGCGGTGCTTTCCAGTCCCTGGGCAGCCGCCTTGAGTTCGTATCCGGCCTTGTCGTACTCCTTGCGCGCCCAGGATTCGGCCGCCTTCGAACGGTGTCCCAAGGCGAGCGCGTGGCCAGCTCTTGCAAACTCTTTGGTCATCGATTGCTCGTCCTTCACCGCACCCTTTTCGACGGACGCGGCGAGCATGTCGAGTTGCGCGACCGATCTTTCCAGCTCCTGCTTGGCCGCTCCGGTGGCGCGGTGGGTCTCAAGGCGCAGGTAGCTGGTGGCCTTGCGGATGTCAGTGGCCGCTGCGCTGTACTCCTTCTTGGTATAGGCCGCGACTGCGTCTATGAAGTGGCGCTGCGGTTCCTCACTGACCGGGTACCACGTGGTCACGTCAGTGACCAGCCAGCGACGCTCCATGTCGGCGCGCGCAGCCTTGTCGATCGTTTTGTCAAGATCCGCCTGGGTCTTGATCTTGCCGCGCTCGATCGCTGCGGCGGCCGAACTGACCTTCAGCGCGCTGGCGTTCAAGCGCCTCATAGCGTCCCGTGCGATCTTCGTGTCCTCCGCCACGAGCGCCTTGTCCGCCACGACCAGTGCCTGGTCCGCTTTGCCGGCGCGAGCAGCCTGCTGATTCAGGACGTCGGCTACGGCACGCAACTCGGCGGCCGCCTTCTTGTCGTCCTTCATTTCGAGGGCCTTGCGGGCCGACTCCAGATGCTCGCTGACGTTATCGACCACGGGCGTATAAGTAGTGTCGTCATAGATGATCCAGTCTTCCGGCGTTTTGGTAGTGATCGGTGCCTTGGTCACCGCCGGCGCAGACTGCATTGCAGCCTGGGTGACCGGTGCGACAGGTGCCTTTGGGGCCTGCGCGCAGGCCACACCTGCGAGTTCAGTTGTTGCCACAAGCATTGCCAACGCCATGGATTTGGGTGTGAAGTTCATGGAGTGCTCCTCTAGAAAAGAACGTCGCTTTCGATTACTCTCGGAATCGAACGTCGCCGTGTTAGCTTCTGCATTGGCGCGTCCTTGCCTGCACTCTAGCCATCGGCCTACCCGATGTAAGCTGCTGAAGGTCACGATCTGGGAATGCAGGAAGTCACGATCTGCAAGTGACCAAGGTCACGATGGTGCGGAACGGCGCTAACCAGGGCAGAAGCGCCGTTCAAAGATCGGGTTTTGCTGTGCGCGCACTGAAGAAAAGCAGCTGCGCGGCGTCACCAGCGTAGCCAATACCCACGTTATGCGGGCGCACCCAGTGGTATGGACGGTGCAGCGGTGCCCGATTCGCAGTCGGCCGCTACCTTGACAGTGGAGTATTTGTGGAATTGATCACCCAGTCGCCCGCTCAGTCGCCCCGCCGTTGACGCACCGACATCACGGCGAGTTCGGTACGCGTGTTGGCGTGGAGCTTCTCCATGATGCGGCTGACATAGTTCTTGACGGTGCCCTCGGCGAGGAATACGGCGGCTGCGATCTGTTTGTTGCTCTTGCCCTCAGCGATAAGGCTCAGGATCTTCTCCTCCTTGTCACTGAGCGCGTCGGCCAATGCATCGACGACCTTGGCCTCGGCGATCCCCGAATCCGACCTCGACGCCGCAGGATTGTGCTGAGTAGTGGCCGAGGAAATGGCCTGAACTGGGGATGCCAGGCGCCGAAACTGATCCATTACCTTGCGTGCAATCTGCGGGGTCATCCGGGACTCACCACGATGTACCGCGCGTACCGTTTCGAGCACCTCGTCTTCGCTTGCGTCCTTGAGCAGGTAGGCGTGTGCTCCCGCGCGGACTGCGTCGAACACCATTTCATCCGCGTCCAGCGTCGTCAGCACCAGCACATGCGTGTTGGGCAACGACCGCGTGATCTCGCGCGTGGCGGCAACGCCGCCCTTGCGCGGCATATGCAAGTCCATCAGCACGACATCCGGGCGCAAACGCTCCGCCATAGTGACGGCTTCCATGCCGTCGGATGCCTGACCCACTACCTCGATGTCCGGCTCGACCTCGAGCATCAGTGTCATCCCCCGCCGAATCAGGGCCTGATCGTCGACTACCAGCACCCGGATGCGAGGACCGTCGTCCGGGATTTCCACTGTCATTTGACTCCCCATTTACCGACGTCCGGTGGGCGCGCACCCGGCACCTCGCCCAATTGCTCGCGTATGCGCCCGACCAGCGGCGACGGTAGCCGCGCCGTCAGGTAGTCCAGCATCGCCGAGACCGCAAGCTCTGCCTGGGCTGAGGAAATGCCACCCCGTTGGGCAACCATTTTTACCAATTCATCCACTTCGCATTATCCCAGCGCCGGAAGCTTGCACGGACGCGATCAACAACGTCCTCCATGGCGATACGTTACCGAATGCCTCCACCGCTCGCGAGGGCCACAGGTCACGAGTTCGATGTTACTTTCGTCACTTGTGACCTTGGTGTGATATTTTCATGATCTCCTTCATGCATCCGCTGGCGCGCTACCTCGACCCTCGCCGCAGCCTGGCCTCCGCCATCGGCTGGCTGATGTTTGCATTGTCGCTGGGTCTCGTGCTGGTTGCCAGCTTGTGGGTTGGAGCGATCGTGCGCACCAACCTGCTCGACCAGCGCGACCGACAATTGGACCGGATGGCCGATCGTATCACTGCCGAACTGAATCTCAATATAGCGCTCCGACTGCAATCGGTACGCGTGTTGGCGGCAATGCTGGCCACTGAACTCCGCGACGAAAACAAAGCTACCCTGCAGAACATTCTCGATAACCTGCAACAAGCGTCCCCCGAATTCGAGTGGATCGGTGTGGCGAACCCGCGAGGTCGGGTACTTGTCGCTACCCATGGCGTGGCGGAGGGCGCCAGCGTTGCCGATCAGTCGTGGTTCAAGTTAGGTCGGGATACCTCGATGGTCGGCGATGTGCGCCTGGCGCCAATACCGACGAGTACCCCGTCAGGCGCAACCAGCGGAGCTACTCAGCCCGTCGCATACCTGGCCGCGTTGGTAAGCGATACCAAAGGAGATTTCGTCGGGCTAATTGGGGTGCAACTGGGCGCTCGCTGGCTGGTTGATCTCGCAAGCGTTCTCCGCGGTGTGGAGCCAGGATCGGCTGGTACCGAAGCGCTGTTGCTGGATGAGCATGGCACGGTGCTGATCGGGCCGGCAAGCCGGACAGGCCAGCGTTGGGAGAGCACTTCTGAAACGACCGATGGTTCCACACCGACCGCCGCTGGCAATGTGACCAGTGCCAGCGTCGAATGGGAATCGCATGTCGAACGTCTCGCTGATGGCAGTCGATACCTGGTCGCGCGCGCGAAGCCCACAGTGTCCGACGCCCTGCACGTCATGGGCTGGCGCGTGGTGGTGCTGCAGCCGCTCCGGGATGCCACTGAGGGCGCGCGAGCCCTACAGCGCCAGATCGCTGCCGTGCTGGTTGGATTGGGTTTGCTCGTTGCGTTGCTCGGCGCGCTACTGGCACGCCGCGTCGCACGTGACCTCGAAGCTATCGCACGTTCGGCCGATGCCGTCCGAACCGGCGCAACACAACGCATCGCCGTTCCTCCTGGCCGGAATGAGGCGGCACGGCTGGGACGTGCACTGGACGAGTTGCTCACTTCGCTGCAGCGTGAGCGCAGCGCATTGCAGACGCTGAATGCCGAACTGGATCAACGCGTGGCAGCGCGGACCCGGGAGATCGAGCGACTGGCGGAACAGGGTCGCTACGACGTTGTCGTGCGCGAGCGCCTGAAGATCGCGCGCGATCTGCATGACACGCTGGCACATTCGATGATGGCGATGCTCACCGAGATTCGGCTACTGAAGAGGATTTCCGCCACCAACCCCGGGGCATTGGGGAGGAAATTGATGCGCGCCGAGGAAACCGCCCATCAAGGATTGAAGGAAGCGCGCGACGCGATTGCCCAGATGCGTTTCAATCCTGTACGCGATGCGGGGCTTGCCGCGGCGCTGGGCGATCTTGTTGAACGCTTTATCGAGCGCACCGGTATTCCAGTCGATTACACGAGCGATGCGCAGGCAGGCGCAATTGCCGACGGACGGGCCGAGACACTGTTCCGCATCGCCGAAGAAGCTTTGCGCAATGTCGAGCATCATGCCGGGGCGACGCGCGTCAACATCTCGCTGCGTGCATCTCCCGAAGGCAACGGACTGACCCTGACTATTGCCGACGATGGCGTCGGTTTCGACGCAGATGCGCCGCACCCGGGACATTACGGCCTCGCAGGTCTGCGTGAGCAGGCGCGCTTGATCGGGGCCGTCCTTTTCATTCAGAGCGCCTTCCGACAGGGCACTACGATCAGGGTTGCGTTGGCGCCAAGTACGAATTTGTAAAGTGTGCAATACACTTCCATCTGGAAACCGGCCACGCAGTGGATGTGACTCGGTCGAGTCTTGAATCGCGGGGTGATGTCTAACGACGCTGTAGAAAACCCCAGCCTACACAGAACGAAAGTGGGCAGCAAGGTTGGAGAGTGCGCACTGGGGGAATCCGGATGGCCCGCCACAAGCGCATCGATACCAGCCCGCGCTGAATCACCTGTTCGATTTCTACAACCTCAATGTTCGAGCTAACGCCCGAGGTGTCAGACGTCACTCCGGCCGGCGACCCTTGACAGCGTGGGCCAGCGCGGCGAAGGACCGAGGCCCATCGGCTTCGCCATCGATGTAGGCCGCGCGGACAGCCTCTTCAAGGCGAAGTCGCTGGCTCGCATCCAGGGTTCGGACGTACTCGGCTCCGGGGCCGTCGCGCCCAAGGTACGGTGCCCAGTAGTCGGCAAAGGACTCGAACTCCATCCGGATGAGCAACGTCGTCTCTGAAACATCGCAGAAGCCGGCTCTGTGCCATGCCGCTGCCAACTCTCCCGGCCGCGTGAGAGGTCGCGTGTAGTTGCGGGCTCGCCGCTCTCCTGCCTTGGGATCCAACACCGCTGCCGTGTCAAAGAACAGACGATTCGCGACCCATCCGCCGCGAGCGTCCCAGACGGCCGCACCAGCGATTCCACCGGGCCTGGTGACTCTCTTGATCTCGGCGATGGCCTGCTCTACTCGAGGCACGAAGTGCAGGACCAACAGGGACAGCACCCGGTCGAAGGCGCCATCAGGAAACTCCAGCGCGCAGGCATCGCCGACCCCAAAGGTAATTCGCGGATCGGTGTTCCGGCTCCTCGCGTAGGCGATGTACTCCGGAGCCAGGTCTATTCCCTGAATCTCCGCCGCGTCCGATGCAATGGCCACAGCGGCAGCCAGGTGACCCGTGCCGCATCCCACATCGAGGACACGCTCGCGGCCGGGAAGTCCGACAAAGTCGAGAAACCGGGGAGCCAGGATCCGGCTCCACCGTCCCATGTTCAACTCGTATCCGTCGCCGTCCGCCGCTACAAATGTTGAGGAAGTGCTCACAGCTGTCTCCCGTGCCTTCAATGCCAGGCTCTCATCGGATGCTCTCGACGTGACGCGCAAAGTTGTCGAGGATGGACTGCCAACCGTCGCGCTGCTGCTCGATGGAGTGCGTAGACTCCGCATCGAAGGTCTCGCGAACGATGACGCCATCGGGGCCGACATCGAACTCGACCAGTAGGACTCGATCGCCGAGCGAGGCTTCAATCAGCCGATGCTCCTGCACCTTGGTGTACGTTCCGGCGAAGTCGAATCCCATGCTTCCGTCCTTGGCTTCCATGCGGGACGAGAAATCGCCGCCGACGCGCAGATCGACGGATGCCGTTGTGGTATGCCAGTCGGCAGACGCGGCATTCCATTGCTTGATGTCGTTCGGTGTCGTCCAGGCGCGCCAGACTGCCTCGATCGGCGCCTTGACCAGTTTCTCGATGGTGATCTTCATGCTGCGCTTCCTGTGTTTGTGGGCGTCCAACTACAAAGTGGCGCGCCGATCCGTTGAGCCTCACACCGGCGCGCACATCACCACGCCCTCGCCCGACCAGCCCAGCGCCACCATCTGGTTGTAGACCGCGACGTCGGTCGCGTAGCGGTGATTCGAGTCGTTTTGCGCGAAGCGGTTGTTGTACGCGCGATAGATCGGCTGCGTGCCGGCCGGACAGCCGGCCGGCGTGCTGCCGATTGCCCGCACCAGCCAGAACCGTCCGAGCGCTTCGTACGTCCATCCGGCATCCTGCTTGACCAGCACGCACTCCTCGCGGATGGTGGTGTAGAAATGCGAGTTCGGGCCGCTCCCCGGCGTCCCGTAGAAGCGGCACACTTCGGCGGCGCCCGGGATCGGGCCGCCCAGCCAGGCTTTGAAACTCATGCCCGTGCGCGACCAGCCGGGGCCTGCGGAGCCTGTGTCGATCGCGGTGGCCTCGTCGACATTCGCGGTGATGAAATAGTGATCGAGGTCGACGTTGTAGAACTCGGTCACCGTGGTGTTGGTCGGGGTGCGCGCATACGGTTGCACGAAGCCGTAGAGCTTGACGAAACCGTTGGTGTCGAAAAACACCAGGCCACCGTCATTGGGCCGGAAGCGTGCCCAGGCAATGGTGCCGCGGCCGGCCGGCGGGACCACGGTTGTCTGCGTCTGCCCGCCGTCCACCGCCACCGTGCCGACCATCCAGCGCTGCTGGTTCTCGTCGTTGCCAGGCCCATACACGAAGCCGTATTGCCATACGACACCATCCGGGGCGCGCGTGAGGCCGATGACGAATGTCGACAGCGCTGGCGTGGCCGCAGGCGCATTCTCCCAGTCGTTGTTCACCCAACGGGCGACCCCGCCACCGGAGGATCCCCACAACTGCCCGGTCGCGTCGAACACCAGCGAGGGTATGTAATTCCCGCCCGACACGGGCCATTCGCGAATGGTGTTGTCCGGAAGCACCTCCCCAACCATGCTGTCGTACGACCCGTACCAGACATGCCCGTCCGGGGCCAGCGCGAAGTCCGTCAGCTTGGCCCCCGATGGCGACTGCAGGACCGCGATCGCCCCGGTCGCGGGGTTGAAGCGGCCGAAGGTGGCGTTGCCGTTGTTGAGGTACCAGACCTGGTTGTCGGCACCGATCAACAGCCGCGACGGGCTTCCCTGCGCCGCCGTCAGCGGATACGCCAGCGCCGCATTGGCGCCGACATCGACCCGTGTGATCTGGCTGTTGCCCACCAGCCAGAGGATGCCGTTGTTGTCGAAGGCCGCATCGACGGCGTACAGCGAAACGCCGCCGATCTGGCTGATGAAGGTCTCGACCGGCGCCGCGGGCGGGTTGTACACGATCTTGAGCAGCCCGTCGCCGCAGGAAAGATAGATGGTGCCATCGGGATGGATCGCCGCGCCGCTGATGCCCCGGCCGCCCTGGATCGGGCACGTCGCCGGCACCGGAAAGTAACTCGCCGTAAGCGCCTGGGCGACCATCGGCGCCGCGGCCGCGAGGCTTACCAGCAGGAGCGCCACGTGACGCAGAAACCGCGGCATGGCGCTTCTCCGAACGCGTGGACGGACAGTTGTCGACATGTGTGCTCCTCGATAGGTGTGCCGTGGATGCGGCACCGGAGAGTGCAGCCGCCTTCGAGCCAGTATCTTGGCCGCACTCCCCTCGTGTCAAGCGACCCGTCGCCGTTTCCGACAGGCGGCTCGTGGCAACTCGTGCCGCCGGACGCGCAACAACGGGTAACATTCGCCGGTGACGCGGGCGGTTCGCGCCATCTCCGAAGGGATTCATGTTCTCGCACCTCGAACGACCGACCTTGCCGCGTCCCGGCTGGCGCCAGCTGCTCGCCGACTTCGGGCCCACCTATGCCGCGAACGGCCTGATCGGCTTCGTGTTCGCCGCGACGGCGCCGGTGGCGATCATCCTGGCGGTCGGCACCGGCGGCGGCCTGTCCGAGGCCGAATTGTCGTCGTGGATCTTCGGCGTCTTTTTCATCAACGGCCTGATCAGCATCCTGATGTGCTCGCTGTACCGGCAGCCGCTCGCGTTCTTCTGGACCATACCGGGCACGGTGCTGGTCGGGCCGGCCTTGACGCATCTGAGCTTCGCCGAGGTCATCGGCGCGTACTACGCGACGGGCTTGCTGATGCTCGCGCTGGGCGCCACCGGCTGGGTGCGGCGCGCGATGCTGGCGGTGCCGATGCCGATCGTGATGGGCATGGTGGCCGGGGTGTTCCTGCGCTTCGGGCTCGACCTGGTGCGCGCGCTGCACGCCGACCTCGCGATCGCCGCGCCGATGGTCATCGCCTTCCTGTTGCTGAGCGCGCTGCCGGCGCTGGGCCGGCGCCTGCCGCCGCTGATCGGCGCGCTGCTGGCGGGCGCGATCGCGACGGCCGTGCTCGGCCGCTTCGACACCGCGACGCTGGGCGCCATCGAACTGGTGCGGCCGGTCGTCCAGATGCCGGCGTGGTCGTGGGCCGCGATGATCGAGCTCGTCGTGCCGCTCGCGATCACCGTGCTGGTCGTGCAGAACGGGCAGGGCATCGCCGTGGTGAAGGCGGCCGGCCACGAGCCGCCAATCGACGCCATCACCGTGGCCTGCGGCGTGGGCGCGCTCTTGAGCGCCGTTGTCGGCGCCGCGAGCACCTGCCTGACCGGGCCCACCAACGCGATCCTCACGTCCTCCGGCGAGCGCTCGCGCCAGTACGCCGCCGGCATGTTCACCGGCGTGCTCGCGGTCGCCTTCGGACTCATGGCGCCGGCCTTCACGCGCTTGCTGCTCAATGCGCCCAAGGCCTTCATCATGGCGCTGGCCGGGCTGGCCATGCTGCGCGTGCTGCAGGTGGCGTTCAACGCCTCGTTCAAGGATCGCTTCACGCTGGGCGCGCTGGTCAGCTTCCTGGTGACGGTGGCCGACCTGCCGCTGCTGAACATCGGCGCGGCATTCTGGGGGCTGGTGGTCGGCTTCGCGGTTTCGTGGCTGTTGGAACGGCGCGACTTCGATGGGCCGGTGTTAAAGTAGGCGCACGCAAACCGCCCTCCGGCGGCAGGAGAAAACATGGCGATTCCCAGTTTTTCTGTTGAAGGCCAGCACGTGTTGATCAGCGGCGGATGCGGCGGCATCGGCTCGGCCTTTGCCCGCGCGTTCCTCGCCAACGGGGCGAGCGTGACCGTGACCGACCTGCATCCGCCGGCGCAGGCGCTGCTCGATGCCGGCGCCCGGTTCGAGCTGCTCGACGTGACCAGCGACGACGCGGTCAACGCGCTGGCCGCAAAGATCGACCGGTTGAACGTGGTGATCCATTGCGCCGGAAAACTGATCCGGTGGGAAGAGCACAAGCCCGAAGTCTTCCGGCAGATCGTCGACATCCATTTGTTCGGCAACGTCCGGCTGGCCGCCGCGTTCCGGCCGCACCTGAAGGCCAGTCGCGGCTGCCTGATCAACATCGCGTCGATGTTCAGCTACTTCGGCGCCGCGCACGTCCCGGCCTATGCGGCGGCGAAAACCGGCGTCGTCGGGCTGACCCGGTCGCTAGCGCTCGCCTACGTCGAGGACGGCATCCGCGTCAACGCGATCGCCCCGGGCTGGATCGAGACCGAGATCAGCCGCCCCGGCCGCGAGAACCCCGAGTTCAACGCCCGCCTGATGCAGCGCCTGCCGGAAAAGCGCTGGGCGCAACCCGACGAACTCGCGGGGACCGCGATCTTCCTGGCGTCGCCCGCTTCGGCGCTGATCAACGGCGTGACGATTCCGGTCGACGGCGGCTACTCCATAGCGTAAGACGTCGCGACCGCCTTTCAACCAAAGAGGACTCTTCATGCGCCCCAGCAAGCTCAAGCAGATATGGAACGAAGGCAAGACCGCCACGATGGGCTGGGTGTCCGTCGCCAACACCTTCACCACCGAGGTGATGGCGCGGCAGGGATTCGACGCGTTGTGCATCGACCTGCAGCACGGCGCCACCGGGATGAGCGACCTGCTACCGATGCTGCAGGCGGTATCGCAGACCGACGCCACGCCGGTGGTCCGGGTGCCGTGGAACGACGAGGCGGTGATCATGAAGGCGCTGGACCTTGGCGCGTACGCGATCATCGTGCCGCTGGTCAACACCGCGGCTGACGCGGCGAAGGCCGTGTCCGCGTGCCGCTATCCGCCGACGGGCACGCGCTCTTCCGGCCCGGTGCGCGCGATCCACTACGGCGGCGCCGACTATGTCGCCAAGGCCGATGGCGAGATCATCGTCATGGCGATGATCGAGACGAAGGAAGGCCTGGACAACCTGGAGGCGATCTGCGCGACGCCGGGACTCGACGCGATCTACATCGGCCCGGCCGACCTGTCGTTCGCGCTGGGCCTGCCACCCAGGCTGGACAATCCCGACCCGTTGCACATGGCCACCTGCGACAAGATCCGCGAGGCGGCGCAGCGGCACGGCAAGAAGGCGTGCATGCACTGCGGCAGCGCCGCCTTCGCCGCCGGCGCGATCAAGCGCGGCTTCGACCTGGTGATGCTGACCTCCGACCTGCAGTCGATGGTCGCCGGCGCGCGGCGGCAACTGGATGACCTGAAGGCCGCGCTGGCCTGAGGCCGCCCTCATCGAAGAGCCGGCAACACTGATCGCACCGGCAACATAGCCGGCGCCACCCGCCACCAACCGCCGAGACCGCCATGCCCGACCCCAGCGCCGCGTCCCCCGTCCAGCCTCTCGCCACCACCCGTTGCGGCATCCTGCGCGGCACGACCGAAGACGGCGTGACGGTCTTCCGCGCCGTCCCGTACGCCGCGCCCCCCGCCGGCGCATTGCGCTTCCAGCCGCCCGCGCCGCCCGCCGCGTGGACCGGGGAACGCGACGCGAGCGCGCACGGGCCGATCGCGCCGCAGCCGCCGTCGCGGCTGCGCATGGCGATGGGCGACTTCTCCTGCCCGCAGTCCGAAGATTGCCTGACGCTGACGATCTGGACGCCGGCCGCCGATGCGGCGCGGCGTCCGGTGCTGATCTGGTTTCACGGCGGCGCGTTCATGAGCGGCGCCGGCTCGCTGCCCTGGTACTCGGGCGCCACGATGGCGCGGCGCGGCGACATGGTCGTCGTCGGTGTGAACTACCGGCTGGGCGCGCTGGGCTTCATGCATCTGCCCGGCGTGAGCCAGGCCAACCTGGGCATCCTCGACCAGTTCGCGGCGCTCGAGTGGGTGCACGGCCAGATCGCCGCGTTCGGCGGCGACCCGGACAACGTCACCGTGGCGGGACAGTCGGCCGGCGGCTTTTCGGTGCTGGCCATGCTCGCCGTCCCCAGGTCGCGGGCGTTGTTCCGCCGCGCGATCGCGCAGAGCGCGCCGTTCGGCCGGATGCTGCGCTCGACGAGCGCGGCCGCCGACAACGGTAACAAGCTGGCCGAACTGCTCGTGATCACCAGCCCCGAACAATGGTTGCGCGTGCCGGCCACCGACATCGTCGCGGCGCAAAGCAAGCTGACCATGGCCACGGCGCAGTTCGCCAACGCGGTGCCGCCGTTCACGCCGGTGGCCGACCACGAACTGTTCGGCGACGAACTGGTGCCCGCGGCGCTGGCCGGCGCCGCGGAACGCGATGTGATGGTCGGCCACACGCGCGACGAGATGGCCGCCTTCTTTTCCATCGACGAGCGGGTCAAGACTGCATCGCCGGAGGCGATCGCCGGACGCTTTCGCGACTACTTCGGCGCCGCCGCCGGCGAGGCGATGGCCGAATACCGGTCGCGCGCCCGCGGTCCGGCGCCCGCGCAACTGCTGGGCGAACTCACCGGCGACGCGTTGTTCGCCGGCGGCACGTTCGCCTTCGCCGAGCGCGTCGCCGCGCTGGGCCGGCCCGCCCACGTCTTCCGTTTCGACTGGACGGCGCCGGGCAATGCGTTCGGCGCCTGCCATTGCAGCGAGATTCCGTTCGTGTTCAACAATCTCGGAAGCTGGCAGGCGCCGATGCTGACCGGCGGCGACCCCGGCGCGATGCAGGTGCTGGCGCAGCAGATGCAGGATGCGTGGATCGCGTTCGCGCGCACCGGCGACCCGGCGCATCCCGGATTGCCGGCCTGGCCGCGCTTCGCCAGGGAACGGCAGACGATGCTGTTCGACACGCCCAGCCGCGTGGAAGCCGATCCCGCCGGCCGCGCGCGCTGGCCGCACTGGCCATGAACGCGGGCGTTTCCGGCGCCGCGCCCGCCGCGCCTGCGCACGCATGAACACCGCGATCGCCTTCGAAAACGTCGGCCTCGCGCTTGGCGGCGAGCGGATCTACGACAGCGTCGACTTCACGGTCGGGGAAGGCGAGTTCGTCTGCCTGCTGGGACCTTCCGGATGCGGCAAGTCGACATCGTTGCGCATCATCGGCGACCTGCTGCGACCGGACAACGGGCGCGTGCTGGTCAACGGTCGCGCGCCCGCCGAGGGCTGGAGCGAGATCGCGTTCGTGTTCCAGTCGCCGCGCCTGGCGCCATGGCGCAACGCGCTCGCCAACGTGCTGCTGGGCGTCGAATTGCGCTTCGGCAAGGCGGCCGCCAGACGCAGCACGGACAAGGCGCGCGAGTTGCTCGCGCTTGTGGGCCTGCTCGATTCGGCCGCCAAGTATCCGCTGATGCTCTCGGGCGGCGAGCGGCAGCGCGTCGCCATCGCGCGGGCGCTGGCGGTCGACCCCGCGATCATCTTGTTCGACGAACCGTTCTCGGCACTCGACCCCAACACGCGCGGGCGCCTGCGCGCCGAGATCGAGCGCATCTGGCTGGAGACGAAGAAGACCATCCTGTTCGTCACCCACGACATCGACGAGGCGCTGACGCTCGCCGACCGCATCGTGCTGATGTCGAACAAACCGACGCGGGTGCTCGAAGACATCCGCATTGCGGCGCCGCGGCCGCGCAACCTGAATGACGACCACGCGCTGGCCGCGATCAAGACGCGCCTGCAGGACCTGTTCCACTCTCTCGAACCCGCAACCACGGAGGATTCCCCATCATGAAACGCCGCCAGTTCCTCAAGTACGCCGCCGCGCCGGCGCTCTTCGCCGCGCCCTATGTGCACGCGCAGGCCAAGCAGAAGGTCACCTACGCCCACCTGCTCGACCCCTGCTACGACGCCGTCGTCTGGGCGATCAAGAACGGCCGCGTCAAGTCCGACGTCATCGACGTCGAGACCACCGGCGTCACCATTCCCACGCTGCTGCAGGCGACTTCGACCAAGCAGTTCGACGTGGTGATGACCGCGGTGATCGGCGTCCCCGCCGCGGCCGCCCGCGGGCTGGAACTGCGCATCCTGTCGGCCGGGTTGTATTCGTCGCCCGCCGGCGAAGGCGGGGGCGTCTGGGTCAAGAAGGGCAGTCCGTTCAAGACCGCCACCGACCTGAAGGGCAAGACCCTTGCGTCGTACGGTTTGCGCGCCACCGGCTACATGTTCGTCCGCGAAGCGATGGCGAAGAAGTTCGGCCTCAACATGGCGCTCGAAGGCGGCGACATCCGCCAGGTCGAAGTGCAGGCGCCCAACCTGCCCGCGGCGCTGGCCACCGGCCAGGCCGACGCCGCCGCGCTGATCCACAGCCAGGCGTGGCGCGCGCTGCAGACCGGCGACTTCGTCAACATCTGCGAAACCGGCGTGATCCTCAACGAGATCCACGGCCGGCTGGTCAGCGCGGTCAACGTTTCGTATCCGGAGAAGCTCGCGGCCCGGCCCGACGCGTTCAAGGAATTCAGCCGCATGCTCAAGGCGTCGTCCGACTACGCGCTGGCCAATCGCGACGAGGTGTTCGGCGCCGTCGCCAAGCAGGCCAACATCGACCGCAAGTTCTTCGACTGGTGGTTCGACCGCACGTCGACGGTGCCCGCCGTGTTCGGCGACGCGCACGCGAAGGCGGTGACCACGGCCTGGAACATCGGTCTCGCTGGGCATGATCCAGAGCGTCCCCGACGTGGCCGCGCTCACCTGGGACCAAGCGCTCAAGGCGTGACCGCTGCCACGGCACGGCACGGCGCCGCCGCACCCGACGCGTCGACCCGCACCAAGGCGCTGGTCGCGCTGGCGTTCGCCGCGACGCTCGCGCTCGCCTGGAGCCTGGCGGCCGGCCGGGTGCCGCCCTACATCCTGCCCGCGCCCGCCGACGTGGGCAAGGCGGCGCTGGCGTTCTTCGGCTCGGCCCGGCAGCTCGCGCACCTGGGCGCGACGCTCGGGCACATCGGCGCGTCGATCGCGATCGCGTTCGTGCTGGGCGCGCTGCTCGCGCTGCTGGCGCACTACGCCGCATGGTCCGCGCCCGCGATCCACCGGCGACTCTCGCCCTTCCTCAACGCGTTCTCGGGCATAGGCTGGACGCTGCTGGCCGTGATCTGGTTCGGCGTGTCCAGCGCGACCGTGGTCTTCACCATCACTATCGTGCTGCTGCCGTTCGCGCTGGTAAACCTGCGCGAGGGACTCGAAGCGCTGGACCGCGAACTGCTGGAAATGGGCCGCAGCTTCGGCCGCAGCCGGCTGCGCCACTTCGCCGCGATCGTGGTCCCCGCGCTGCTGCCGTTCGGCGCCGCGACGCTGCGCATCATGTTCGGCGTCGCCTGGAAGGTGGCGCTCACGGCGGAACTCTTCGGTGGCAGCCGCGGGCTGGGGTACATGATCAACATCGCGCGGCAGGATTACGACACCGCGACCATCTTCACGGTGATCCTGTTCATCATCCTCGCGGTCTACCTGGCCGACCGGCTGGCGTTCGCGCCGCTGGAGCGGTACACGTCGCGGCACTTCGGGCGGGCCAAGGCGCGATGAACAACCGGCCCGCTACGCGTGGACTGCCTTGCCCATCGTTGCGGCGGCTCTGCCGCGACGGGGCGCGATGAGCCTCCTGCGCCGGCCGGGCGCGCTGTGGCTGGCCGACGGGCTGACGCTCACGGCGCTGCTCGTCTGGGGCGTCGCCGCGAGCACCCTCCCGGAATTCGTCCTCCCCGGTCCCTTCGCGGTAGCGAAGCGCCTGCTGGCGTTGTTCACCGACGCCGACTTCCTCGTCCACACGCTGGCCTCGACCGTGCGCGTGCTGGCATCCGTGCTGCTGGCGCTGGTCATCGGCAGCGGCCTGGCGCTGATCCAGCGCGCGTGGCCTGCGCTCGACTGGGTGCTGCGCGGTGGCGTCCAGCCCTTCCTGAATTCGTTTCCGTCGATCGGCTGGGCTATCCTCGCCGCGATCTGGTTCACGCCCGGCCACGGCTCGATCATCTTCGTCCAGGTGGCGATCCTGATCCCGTTCTGCCTGATCAACGTCGGCGAGGGCTTGCGCCAAATTGACCGCGAAGCGCTGGAAATGGCGTTGAGCTTCACGCGCCGCCGCCGTCGCATCGCGTGGCTGGTCGGCATGCCTTTGCTCGCGCCCTATCTGCTGGGTGCGCTGCGCATCTCCTACGGCATCGCATGGAAGATCGCCTTGGTCGCGGAACTGCTCGGCTCGACTTCGGGCCTGGGCTATCTGATGCTGCGCGCGCAGGGCTCGGCCGACATGACGACCGTCATCGCCGCGTGCTTCGCGATCGTCGCGCTGTTCGTGGCGGGAGAGAGGCTGTTGCTGGAGCCGCTGGCAAGGCGGTTTGCGGCGCGGTAACCCGATTGCACGGGGCAGCTACGCCCCCCGCCGGGACAGCGCGGGAACCGGCCGCTTCATGCTCCTTGCGGCCTTGATCCACGCCGCAATGGCGTCATGCGCCTCGTGAATTGCCTCGACTTCGGTCTTGCCCCAGGCGCTGCAACCCGCGAGGTCGGGAACGACAGCGATAAAGCCGTCATCCTCTTCGCTCCCGAATACTTCAATCGGATACCTGGTCATCGTCGTCTCCGAACCAATCCATCCCGCGAATCAAGTCAGCGCTTCTAGCCCTTTGCGATCGAGCAGATTCAGCAACTTCAGCGACGGCCCGCTGGGATGCTTGTCACCCACTTCCCACTTGCGCACGGTCGACAGACTGGTGTTCAGGACGGCGGCGAACACCGATTGACTCAGCTGCAGGTGATCGCGCAGCGCGCGGATCTTGCTGGCGTCATATTGCGGGACTGGGTCAAGACAGAGGACGTCGAACCTGCTCATCTTGCGCTTGTCGATGAAGCCAAGGCGATGCAGGTCACTGGCTGTCTCGTACACCGCCTCATGAATTCCGGTCTTCGCCTTGGCTCTTGTCGTCATGGCAGATCTCCTTTAACGAACCATCCTGCACTGCAGCGTCGAGCTGCCGGCTTGTTCTGGTCAACAACTGTTCAGCGATGTCCTTCAGCGCCTCTAGTTCATCGTCTGCAATGTTGGCCCGCTCGGTTTTCTCGAACCCGTAGAGGAAGAACCACCTGCTTCCCCGGTTCGTGGCAACGAGTGTCCTGGCTCCGCCACGCTTGCCGCGCCCGGCAAGTCCAACCCGCTTCTTCACGACGCAACCACCCAGATCAGCGTCGATCAAGCCTTGCGCCATCTCCGACACGGCCCGACACAATGCCGTTTCAGCAAGGTCTGTCTTTCGCAACCACCGGCTGAAGTGGCGGGTCGTGAATACTCGTGCAGAATCGACAGTATGCCACTTAGTGGCATATATGGTCAATGCGGAGTGACGCATGGTTTCGGCCTGCCCGAAGATTGAATTCGCCGTGAATGTCCGTCCCTCCGCTCGACTGCAGCTTCGTCGGTATGGAACGCGGACGATCGCCGAATGCTATCTGGGCATCACCCACCTGAGCAGGCAGGGTTGTGTCGTGGACGGACAACGCCGTCCGACAAGTCAACCTCTGAGTCAGCGTTTGTCGTCACTAGCGACTCGCTCGAGGGAGCGCCGTTAGTCTCAAACTACATATGCTTGAACAAATGGTGATAAGTCCGCGAGACCGGCAACGGCTTGTCGTGCCCTTTCAGCTTGACGCTCATCCGGCCGTCTTCCTCGCGGCGGGTGGAGACGACGAAACGGACATTCACGATGATCCCTCGGTGAATCTGCCAGAAAGACTGGGCGTCGAGCACGCGCAGCAGTTCCGCCAGCGGCTTGAGGATCAGGTGCTCACCGTTGGCGGTCTGCACCACGGTGTACTTGTCGGCGCTCTGGAAGAACAATACTTCGTCGACGGCGATCTGATAGGTGGTATCGCCGCGATTGGCGCGTATCCAGCGCAGCGTGTTGCCACCGGGTGCCCCAGCCACGCCCGCGTGTGCCTGCGACAGCAGCTTCATCAGCTGCGCCATGTCCGGCGCGGGGGACTTTTCGGATAGCGCCTTGCGCAGGCGCGTGACCGTTTGCGCGAGGCGCGCGTCGGCGACCGGCTTCAACACATAGTCGACCGCTTCGCTGGCGAAGGCATCGACCGCGTACTGGTCGAACGCGGTGACGAAGACGACGCGGGTCTCGGTCTCGATGCCTTGCGCGACTTCGATGCCGGTCTGGCCCGGCATCTTGATGTCGAGGAAGGCGATGTCCGGTGCGAGCCGGGCGATCATCTCCGCCGCCTCGTGGCCGTTGCCGGCCTCGGCGACGATGGTCAGTTCCGGCCAGAGCGCCGCCAGCTTCTCGCGCAAGTGCTCGCGCAGCAGCGGTTCGTCGTCGGCAAGCAGCGCAGTGGTCATGGCCAGGTCCCCGTTGTCAGGCTGTGGGCTTCTGGAGCAGCGGCACGGCAATCCGGATCCGCGTGCCCGGACGGGCATCGGCGATGTCGAGGCTCGCGCGCCCGTCGTAGAGCACGGCCAGCCGCTCGCGCAGGTTGGCGAGTCCCACCCCGGTGCCCTTGCTGTCGGCGTCATCGGAGAACCCGAGGCCGTTGTCTTCCACGGTGATCAGCATCCGCTCGTTGCCCGCGTCGCCGGCGCGCTGCACGTCGACGCTGACCGCGCCGCCCTCGACCTTGGGTTCCAGCCCGTGCTTGATCGCGTTTTCCACCAGCGGCTGCAGCAGCATCGGCGCCATCGGCGCCGTTTCCAGTCCGGGGGCCAGGCTGAGCGTGTACTGGAGGCGGTCGGCCATGCGGATCTTGATCAGGTCGAGATAGTGGCGCAAGAGCGCGAACTCCTGCTGCACCGTCCCTTCCTGCGCCCGGCTGGCGGAGAGCGTCTCGCGCAGGTAGGCGATGAAATTGTCCATCATCAGGCTGGCCTTGTCCGGCGCGCGGCCGATCAGGCTCTGGATGTTGGCCAGCGTGTTGAACAGGAAGTGCGGCTCGATCTGCGCCTGGAGCATCCGCATCTGCGCCTGCACGAGTTGCTTCTCGCGAGACACGACCTTGAGGTTTTCGCGCGCCATCAGCTCCTCGACCTTCTTCGCCTGCCACTCGGCGCCAAAGAAGGAACGGCCGGCAAACACGGAGAGGCCGTGGATGATCAGCCCGGCGCCCCAGCCGAAGGTCGGCCACACGGCCCATACCGGGCCGCCGGCGCTCAGGTTGACGATCCAGAGCGACGGGATGATGACCGCGTACATCGACGCGGAGACGTAGAACGAGCGCATGTCGCGCACCCGCTTGCGCGCGCGGTGCAGGGCCTCCTGGCGGTCCGGGTCGGCGTGCGGCACTGCTGCCGCGTTCGCGGGTCCGCTCACTGGCGCTCCTTCTCCATGAGCTCCTTCACCTTGCGATCTTCCCACTCCTGCGAAAAGAAGCGCCAGGCCGGAAGCACCGTGATGCCGTGCACGAGCACGCCGACGCCCCAGCCCAGCGTCGGCCAGATCGCCCACAACGAACTCCACTTGATCGGCCGCGTCGAGGTGCTGATCACGATGACATTCAGGATCCACACGAGGGACATCACGATCACGTAGACCAGCAGGTGCCGGTAGAACTCGGCGATGCGGTGCACGCGGCGCCGTATCGCGATCTCGCGGTCGGGCGTGCCGGGCGGGTAATCGTCGAGGTCTGCCATCAGGAATCCCGGGGCGGGTGAAAAACAGGCGCCAGTGTGCCGGCGCACGGCGGCCACGGCAAATCATATACGACCAAGCGGCGGCGTTCGCTCGCCAGTTGCCGTGCTTGAGCGCGAACGGGGCCTGCCTACCCGTCCGCGCGCTTGACCGGATGACCCCGGTCCTTTAGCGCCGCGATGGCGCGCTCGCAATGGTCACCCTGCAGATCGGCCGCCCCGTCCTTGGTTCAGCCGCGACGAACCGGGGAACGGGCCGGCCGCGTCGTCTATACTGCCGCGTCAATCGGAGGAGGTTCCATGCTCAAGCTCAGCGGGTTTCATGTCAGCAACTATCACAACAAGGTGCGCCTCGCGCTGCTCGAGAAGGGCATCGCGTTCGAGGAGGACGCCAACTGCCGTCCCTCGCAGAAGGACGAGTGGCTGGCGCGCTCGCCCATGGGCAAAGTGCCCGTGATCGAGGTGGACGGCACGGCCCTGGCCGAATCGCAGGCGATCTGCGAGTACCTGGAGGACGCCTATCCGCAGGTGCCGCTGTACCCGAAGGATCCGCTGGCCAGGGCGAAGGTCAGGGAACTGATCGCCGTGATCGAGCTGCATATGGAACTCGTCGCGCGGCGCCTCTACGGCGCGCTGTACTTCGGCGGCCAGGTGTCGGAGGAAACGAAGAAAGAAGTCGAGCGCGACCTCGCCAAGGGCGTGCGCGCCTTTTCAAAGGTGGCGAAGTTCGATCCGTACATCGCCGGCAAGGAATTCACGCTCGCCGATTGCGTCGCCTTCGTGAGCCTGCCGCTGATCTCGATGACCTCCAAACTGGCATTCGGCAAGGATGCGCTGGACTCCGTTCCGCAGCTCAAGCCCTACCTGAAGATGCTGGGCGAGCGTCCGCACTTCAGAAAGGTCAACGACGATCGCAAGGCCGCAACGGAAGCCGCCGTCGCGAAGGCGAAGCCGGCGGGCTGAACGCGCGTGGCTGCGCCGCGCCGCCTAGCCGCCGGCCCGCTTGACCGCGTGGCCCTGGTCCCTCAGCGCCGCGATCGCGCGTTCGCAATGGTCGCCCTGCAGTTCGATCGTCCCGTCCTTCACGGTGCCGCCGGTGCCGCACGCAGTCTTCAGCGACTTGCCGAGCGCGCTCAGCGCGGCCGGATCGAGTCCGAGCCCCCGGATGACTGTGACGATTTTTCCGCCACGCCCCTTGGCTTCGCGCGTGACGCGCACGACGCCGTCGCCGGCGGGAGCGGCCGGCACACCCGTGCACCGGCACTGCGTGAGAGGCAGGCGGCACTTGGGGCACATCCGGCCGCCGTCGGTCGAGTAGACGAGTCCGCCGGGCGCGTAATCCGGTCGGTTGCGAATGGTCATGGAGGCGTGAGCCGGAGATCTCGGGAAACGTCATTGTGCGCGCGAACCGGATTGCTGTGAGCGCCGTCCGGCAGGACGTGACTTGCACGAAGTGCAGGCAGCGCAGCGGACGCCGGGTGCGAAGAATGTGCGGCGCAGCGACAGGAAAGGACATGGAGATGGGCATCGAAGTGCAGGCTATCGATCAAACGCTGGCGCATGCGCTCGGGAGCGTGTCCTCGGCGACCTTGACCACGGTCCTGCTCAAGAAGGGGCTGCGCAACGTCTGGCTGCGGGGGACAAAACCGCTGGCGCCGGGGCAGCCCCGCGCGGTCGGGCGCGCCTTCACCTTGCGCTTCATCTCCGCGCGCGAAGATCTCGCGACGCCCGCCGCCTGGTCGTCCCCGATTTCCACGCGCACCGCGGTCGAGGCGATGCCGCCCGGGTGCATCTGCGTCGCCGGCGCCATGGGCGTCACCGATGCCGGCATCTTCGGCGACATCCTCTGCGCCCGGATGCGCAAGATCGGCGTGGCGGCCCTGGTCACCGACGGCGTGGTAAGGGATGTCTCCGGCGTCCTGTCGACCGGCCTGCCGGTGTGGTGCCAGGGCGCCGCGGCGCCCGCTTCGGTGACCGGCCTGACGTTCGTGAACTGGCAGGAGCCGATCGATTGCGGCGGCGTGGCGATATTCCCGAACGACGTGATCGTCGCGGACGAGGATGGCGCGGTCGTGATACCCGCGGCGCTGCTCGAGCCGGTTGTCCATCTCGCCCTCGAGCAGGAGCGGCTCGAAACCTGGATCATGGACAAGGTTGTCGCCGGAGAGCGGCTGCCGGGCCTTTACCCGCCCGACGCGGAGAATCTGTTGCGCTACGAGAGCGAAAAAAGCGCGTGAGCCGAAACATCGTCGCGGCTTCGTTGCGCGCGTCCCGCGGCGCGTGATCGCCCTGCAATTTCGACAGGAACAACCACCTTGGCCCTTGCAGTCGTCATCGTCGGCATCACCCACTGGCATGCGCCGCGCTACCTGCGCATGCTGGCCGCACGGGGGGCTCGCGTAGTGGGCGCCTCCGATGCCGACGCGGCAGCCGGCGCCGGCGTGGCCGCGCGCGAAGGCATCCCGTTCCTGCCCGACACCGCGGCGCTGCTGCGGACGGCGCGACCGGATCTTGCCGTGGTGCTGCCGCGTCAAGATCGCGCCAGCATGGAGATCGGCATCGTTGCCGCGCACGGCATTCCCATGCTGGTCGAGAAGCCGATGGGACGCAATGCGGTCGAAGCGCGCACTGCCGCGGACGCCATTCGCCGCGCGGGCGTCTTCGCCTCGGTCTGCTTTCCCAACCGGTATCTCGGGATCTGGGATGCGTATCGCGAACTCGTCGCGCACGACGCGCTCGGAACGGTGATGCACGCCCACTTCCGCACCATCAACGGCCCGCCGGCCCGCTACGTCGAGTATGGCGTGCCGTGGATGCTCGACCCGGCGATTTCGGGCGGCGGCGCCCTACGCAACCTTGGCGTCCATGCGACCGACGCCATTGCGGCCCTCGCCGGTGACCGCGTGCTGACCCTGGCCGGCGGCCGCACCAGTTTCATCGGCTACCACGGCGCCGCCGAGGACTTCGCCGCCGCGATCTTCGCGACCGCCGATGGCTTCACGGCGACCATGGAGGCGGGCTACACGTATGCCAACATGCAGGAAGGCGGAGACTACGAGTGGCGCATCGCCGCGACGGGCGCCTACCTGCACGAGTGCAACGGCAGGCTGCGCATCCACCGCCGCGGCGCGGCGCTGGAGGAGCGCGCGGTGCCCGCGCCGCACGATGCCTATGCAGCCATGGCCAATGCGGCGCTGGATGCCTTCGAGTCCGGCAGCCCGCCGCCGGTGCCCGTGGCCGCCTGCGTGCGCGCGGTCGAGTTGCAGGACATGATCTACCAGGCCGCTGCCAGCGCGGGCTGAACCTGTTGAAAACAACGACAAGGAGAACTTGATGAATGCAATTGGATCTGTGCTGGTATCGGTGCCTGGGGTGGCGGATGCCCTGGCCCACCGGCGACGTCTTTTCCTGGGAGCCTTGCTGGCCGTCGCCTCGTGCGGGATGGCGGCGGCGCAGGACGCCTATCCCAACAAGCCTGTCCACTTGGTCGTGCCCTACCCGCCCGGCGGCACCGGCGACATCGTGGCCAGGTTGCTCGTCCCCGCCTGGAGCGAGCTGCTCAAGCAGCCGATCGTCGTGGAAAACCGCGGCGGCGCGGGCAGCAACATCGGCCTCGACTACGTCGCGAAAGCCGCGCCCGATGGCTATACGATCGGCCTGTTCGACAGCGCGCTGGCGATCAACGCAACGCTCTACGCGAAATTGCCTTACGACGCGCAGCGCGACCTGACGCCGATCATGGTGGTCGGCAAGGGACCGCTGGTTCTTGTGGTGAATCCGTCCTTTGCCGCCACGACGCTGGCGGAACTGCTCGCGCTGGCGCGCGCGAAGCCGGGGTCGCTGTCGTATGCCTCGGCGGGCAGCGGCACGCCGGTCCACCTGGCCGCCGAGATGTTCAAGACCACTGCCGGGCTCGACATCGTCCACGTGCCGTACAAGGGGGCCGGGCCGGCCGTCACCGATGTACTGGGCGGACAGGTACCGATGATGTTCTCCCGTGCGGGCACGGTCAGGGACTCATCGCCTCGGGCAAGATGCGCGCGCTGGCCATCCTCGGCGCCCGCCGCTTCGCCAGCCTGCCCAACGTCCCGACCTTCGCCGAACAGGGCGTGACCGGCGAGGGAAGGATCGGTCATCATCGGCTTCACGGCGCCGGCGAAGACCGAAAGGCGGTCATCGCGACGCTACTGATCACGCTCGCGAAGGCGCTCGCCTCGCCCGGGTGGCCAGGCAGATCGAGGAGCTGGCCTACGAGATACTTGCCGCCGATCCCGAGCGTTCGGCCCGAATCGTGAAGGAGGAGACCGAGGCGTTCGCGCGCGTCGTCAGGAGCTCCGGCGTGAAAGCGGAATAGCGCGCGCGCGCTCCGTCCCGGCCGCAACGCCCGCGAGCGGCGGCCGAGCCCGGCGCGCCCGCCGTGGTCCAGCCTGACCCCTTTTCCTGAATATGTATCCTACCGCGCAGACCGGGTATCGGCCTGGTTGTACGATTTGCTTCCGCTTGCCAGGAGGAATTGCCATGTCGAAGTTCTCGCTGCTCATCGCTCTGTTGGCGTACATGACGGCGCCAGCCCAGCCCAATATGACCGCGGCCAGGAGTGCTGGAACCCGGGGGCGGGCCACTTCGGTGCGCGGCGAAGTCAGAACAACCTGGATTTCAACCGCTGCCGGCCGATGGGCGGCGACTTCCATGACCGCGGGCGCGAGTGCCGCAGGAGTGCTGGAATCCGCGCGCGCGGCATTACGAGGGCTGCGTCGGCGAGCGCCAGGACGACCTCGACTTGAACCGCTGCCGCCCGATCGCCCAGCGTGGGTCCGAGCGCCGTGGCAACGTGGCGCGGGAGTGCTGGAACCCGGGCGCCCGGCATTACGAGAATGTGCGCGAAGGAGAACGCCAGGACGACCTCGATTTCAACCGCTGCCGGCCGATCGCGCAACGCGGGAGCGAGCTCCGCAGCAACGTGCCGCGGGAGTGCTGGAACCCGCGTGCCGGCCACTTCGAGAACGTGCGCGAAGGCGAGCGCCAGGATGATCTCGACTTCACGCGTTGCCGCCCGCGTTGAAGGCCCAGGGCGCGTCGAAGCTTGCGCGAGCGGGTGGCACACGTTACGCTGCCGGCATCGACCTTTCCGCCCACGCGACGTGAACGCCAACCTGAATTCCGATCTCACCGAAGCCGAACTTAACGCCCTCGACGATTTCCTCGCCGGTCCCGAAGTCGGCGAGTGCGGGATGGACTTGTCGACGATGGAAGGGTTCTTCGCGGCGCTGGCTCTTGGGCCGCGGATGGTGCCGCCGTCCGAATGGCTGCCCTGGGTCTGGGACGCCGTCCTTGGAGAGGTCGAACCCGAGTTCGAGAACGCAGACGATGGGATGCGGATGTCGACTCTCGTGCTGCGGCGCTACAACGCCGTCGTGGGCAGCCTCCTCGACAACCCTGCGGGCTTCATGCCGCTCTACGAGCGCGGCGACCGGTGGGGCACGACGGAGTGGTGCGAAGGATTCCTGCTCGGCACCACGCTGGACGAAGACAGTCGGGACCGGCTGGGCGCCGCGCATCCGGACTGGATCGCGGCGTTCGAGCGGCTGGGCACCGAAGCGGGCATCGACCGGATCCTGGAGGACGACGACGCGGAGCGCTGGATAGCCGAGATCGTGCCGGCGCTGGCGAAGATCCATGCCCATTGGGCCGACGCGCGCGCCGCGCAGCCCGGCCGCGTGCCGGAGGCCGCCTACGATGTCGGCGGCGCGCCGCACGAGCCTGCCATGCGGACTGCGCCGAAGGTGGGACGGAACGACCCCTGCCCCTGCGGCAGCGGCAAGAAGTACAAGAAGTGCTGCATGGCGAAGGACATGGCCTCGCCATGAATGGATCCACCGAGTCGACCCTTCGCCCCATGGCGGAGTCCGAGTACGCGGCGTGGGTCGCGGCGGCAATCCCGGACTACGCAGCGGACAAGGTCACATCCGGGCAGTGGTCGGCGGAAGCTTCGCTCGAGCTTTCCTGGAAGGAACACGATGCGCTGCTGCCGCAGGGGATGGCAACCCCTGACAACCACTTCTTCACCATCCTCGACGCTCGATCCGCGCCCGTGGGGATGCTCTGGTTCGCCGTCCAGACCAGGTTCAACGCGCGCATCGCTTATGTATACGATGTCGGCGTCCGGCCAGAGCGCCAGCGCGAGGGCCACGCGCTGCGCGCTTTTGCGGCTCTCGAAGATGAGGTCCGCAAGCTGGGCCTCGCCGGAATCGCCTTGCACGTCTTCGGGCACAACACAGGAGCCCGGGCCCTCTATGCCAGGCTCGGCTATCAGCCGACGAACATCAGCCTGTACAAACAGTTAGAGACTGTCGAGTCAGGGTCGCAATAGTTCGACCATAGCCTGGAAGTCCGCGGGCGGCTCGCTCTGGAACAACATGGGCTCGCCGGTTCTCGGATGCGCGAAGCCGAGTGTCCGCGCGTGGAGCATCGGCCGCGGCGCATCGATCTTCGGGCCGGCGTGGTCGCGGATGTAGACGCGTTCGCCGACCAGCGGATGGCCGAGCTCGGAAAGGTGGATGCGGATCTGATGCTGGCGCCCGGTTTCGAGGCGGCACTCGACCAGCGTGGCGCCCGCGAGCGCGGCGATCGGCGCGATGTGCGTGATCGCCTGCCGCGCCTCGGCCGGGGCGGCGCCGCTCGCGCGCCGGAAGTGTCCATGCGAGCCGCGCAAGCCGTCGCCGCGATTCAGGACGAGATACGTGTCCACACGCCGCGCCGTGACCGCGCCGTGCGCGATCGCATGGTAGACACGTTCGGTGGTGTGCTCGCGGAACTGCGCCGCGAGCGAGCGCTTCGCCAGGGATGTGCGCGCGAAGATCATCAGGCCGCTCGTCTCCTTGTCCAACCGGTGCACGACGCCGAGCGGGGCGTCGAGGCCGGCTTCACCCGTCCGCCGCAGCGACGTCCGCGTGTAGTCGGCGAGCGTGTCCTTGTTCCCCGGCTCGTCGGCCACGCTGAGCACGCCTGCCGGCTTGTCGACGACGACGACATCGCGGTCGCGGTACACGATCGCGCTCTCGGCCAGCGGCAGCGTGCGCAGCTTGGGCCCTTCCTGGTCGATGGCAACCACCGCCCCGGGAAGCACCCGCGCCGCGGGGTCGAGGCAACGCTGGCCATCGACAGTAACGCGGCCCTCGGCGCACAACCGGCGCGCGCGCGACCACGAGACTCCCGTCTGTTCGCGGACGACCGCGGCGATGGTGGGTCCGGGTACGGTCGCGGCCGGCGCGGCAGCCACGATGATCATTGAATACCTCCTTGCCGGTCGAGGCGGAGCCGGCCGCCCTCTCTCCGCTAGAGCGTGGAGTGCGGTCCCGAGGCGAAAGTCCGTTCATGCACGCTCTGGCAGCGGGTACAGCGCGTCGCCACCGGATAGGCGTGCAGGCGCGCGTAGGCGATGGGCTCCCCGCAGCCGGCGCAGAGGCCATAGCTATGATTCTTCATCCTCTCGAGCGCCGCCGTGATCTCGCGCACTTCGGCCAGATCCATGCCGATCATCGCGTTATCGACATCGACGATCAGGTCGGCCGCCGCCTCGTCGGCTTCGTCCGTTACGCCGCCGGCGAGTTCGGCGTACGGCGCCTCGGCGCGCTCCGCTGCCTTGGCGCGAATCTCGGCGCGTGCCGCTTCGTCGCGCTCGTGCAGCAGTCGCTGCAGCGTTTTTCGTTGGGTCGGGTTCAGGTGGTCCACGGCAGTCTCCTTGTTCACTGGTGCTTCCGGCGCCTCATAGGCGAGTAATCAGCCGGCCAGCGCTCGCGCAAGAGGTCGATGATGTTCAAGTCCAATGCCGGCGAGGCGTAGGTCCACACGACATCGCGGTGATCCAGCCGGTTGATCCGGGCGTGCCGTACCGCGACGCTGCCCAGCGCGAGCTCGTGTTCGTGGTACCACTCGACCTCCTTCGCGGCGGCGGGGTCGTCCGCGTAGAAAAGCCACTCCGCGATAAAAGCATCCTGCGCGCGCATGAGTTCGTGGCACATCGGCTCCGGCACCGGCGGCGAACAGCCGGTGTCGATGGCGAGTGGCGGATACGCCAGCACCCAGTCGCCATAGACGTCGTCCTTCCACGCTGCGATAGAACGCGGTCTCGTGCGTCGAGTAGTAGTGCTCCAGCATGAAGAAGGCGGCGGGAAACTCGCCGCTGGCCGACCCGGTGAACCAGCCGTAGACATCGTTGCCGGCGACGATGCTCATCACGGCGCACATCAGGCCCGGGCCGCGCGGGAGTGTAGGCGAGAAAACTGGTCGGTTCGTTCATTTTCGTCATTTCATTCCGAATCCGGATCCTGCAGCTGGACGACTTCACCGGCATGCACTGGCCTGCTTCGATAACACCAAGTACCCATGGTGCCATCCTGCATTCCGTGGCAATTCGTGCGTTGATGCAGGTCAACATCCTGTTGACCCGGCCCCGGCGCCGGCTTCGCCAGGCGCTGTGCGCTGCGCGCGCTGGTCAGGTGCCGCCCGCCTGGCCGACTTCCAGCACCACGTTCCCCACAGCCCGGCCGCGTTCGACGAGTTCGTGCGCGTCGGCGATACGCGCCAGCGGCAGGCGGGCGGCGATGTTGTGTTGCAGGCTGTTGGTCGCGAGCAGGTGCGTGAGATCCGCGATCGCACGCGCCCGGTCGCCGGGATTCAGGTTGTAGACGATGAAGAACCGCAGGCAGGCGTGCTTGACGGTGGCCGGGAAGAAAGGAATGGACATGTCGGCGGCCCCGCTGCCATAAGACGACGATATCTCTTCCGGCCGCAGGATCGCGAGGTCGGCGGCCGCGTTCGCGGCCAGGTCGACCTCGATGATGCGCTCGACCCCGCGCCGCCGGTGAAGTCAGGCACTTGCGCACCACGTCTTCGGTCTTGTAGTTCACCACGAGGTCGGCTCCCGCGGCGCGCGCGAGCGCCGCCTTGGCCTCGCTGCTGACCGTGGCGACGACCTGCCGCGCCCCGCGCAACTTCGCCAGCTGGATCGCGTAGTGGCCCACCGCTCCGGCGCCGCCGGCGACCAGCACGCTCTTGCCCGCGACGCCGCCGTCGACCATCACCGCGTGGTACGCGGTCAGCGCGAATTCCCGGCGCACGCGCCCGCGGCTCAGCCGATGCCATCCGGCAGGGCGACCGCCTGCGCTGCAGGCAGCACGACATGCTCGGCGGCCGTGCCGCTGGCGCGGCCCCACGCGGCGTTCCACAACCAGACACGCTCGCCCAGCCGCGCGCGGTCGACGCCCTCGCCCACCCGGTCGATCACGCCGGCGCCGTCGCTGTGGGGATGATCGCCGGGAAGGGCAGCGCTCTTCGTGCGCATTCCGGCGCGCGACTTGACGTCCGACGGATTCACGCCCGACCAGGACACCTTGACGCGAACCTCGTGCGGTCCCGGCAGCGGCGCCGGCATTTCCTCGATGGCCAATACCTCGGCGGCCGGGCCGGTACGGCGGTTCCTAAAGTCCTCAGTGGTAGTCCCACGATCTCGACATCGACCGGACAGGGTGAGCCGTCAGTCCGCGCGAAGCGTTGCGCCACTGATCGTTGATGCGGATGCTGTACTGCGCTTTGCGATCGCCTTTCAGTGCTTCAAACCGGTTTCCTGCCCGTACCGCGGGGTCCTTCAGCGAAACCGCGGCATCGAAGGCTGGTCGAGCTTCATTTCCGCTTGCCTGAAAAACCGGAGAATGCGCCTTGACGACGATCTCCCGTCTGCAGAAATCCGTGTTCGTTTGTCCCGGAAGCTGACGATCATCGCGGGAGAATAGCAATGAATTATCCATTACGTCAAGCATAACGACGCCCGCCGTCAGTTCTGCGAAATCTTCGCCTCGGCGACGACCTTGGCCCACTTGTCGACTTCGCTCTTCAGGAACGCCGCGAACTCGGCCGGGTTGAGCGGCTTCGCGGCAGGCACGTTCGCCGAGCCGCGCAGGCGTTCCTGCACGTCCGGCTCGGCGAACACCGCGCTCAACGTCGCATGCAGCCGGTCGCGCACGTCGACCGGTGTTCCCTTGGGCACGATGACGCCGACCCAGTCGCTGACGTTGAAATCAGCCAGCCCCGCTTCGGCTACCGTCGGCACGTCCGGCAACTGGCGCAGGCCCGCGGGCGATTGAACGGGAGACTACCGCCGGCCGCAGGCCGCCCGGTCCCGCGGAAGTCTAGCGGATATTGATTGCCTGACGCGAATCAAAAAGCCGGAATGTCTGATGCAAATCAAGCTGGCCGGACGCGCCCGGCGGACACTCGCACCATCAGCTTGTCCGCTGCCTCGTTGAAGGGAGCGCCTCGTGCCTGGAAGCGGTATGCCCGCGTCTGCCGGGAACCGCGGCCCATCGTTTGCCAGATACAACGATACTCCGGCAGCCCGACCGATGCTGGCTGACCCGACAGGGAAGGATCCGCTTGCAATGGCCAACTTCGAGATCGTGACGCGCGAGGATTTCTCCGACGTGACCTATCTGCTTGAAATACGTCATCCGATGATGGCCAGGGCGGCGAAACCCGGTCAGTTCGTGATCGTCATGCTGAACGAGCAAGGCGAGCGGATTCCGCTGACGATCGCCGATTTTGACTGCGACAAGGGGACGATCACCCTGGTGATCCAGGCGGTCGGCAAGACCACCCGGCAGATGCAGCAGGCATGCCAGGTCGGCACCTCGCTCTACGGCGTGGTCGGCCCGATGGGCATCCCCAGCCCGATCGGCAACGCGAAGAAGGTGATGTGCGTGGGCGGCGGCCTCGGCGTCGCGCCGATCTTCCCGCAGGCGCGCGCGTTCAAGCAGGCCGGCGCCTACGTGATCGGCGTCGTCGGCTTCCGCAGCAAGGAGCTGGTCTTCTGGGAGGAGAAGTTCCGGGCCGTTGCGACGAGCTGATCCTGTGCACCGACGACGGTTCGGCCGGGATCATGGGCCTGGTCACCGACGGGGATCAGGCGCGCCATCGGGAACACCCCGACATCGAGCAGGTGATCGCCATCGGCCCGCCGATCATGATGAAAGGCTGTGCCGATACGACCCGACCCTACAAGATCAAGACCATGGTCAGCCTCAACCCGGTGATGGTCGACGGAACCGGAATGTGCGGCGGCTGCCGGGTCAAGATCGGCGATCAGGTGAAATTTGCCTGTGTCGATGGGCCGGACTTCGACGGCCATCTGGTTGACTTCGACGACCTGATGCTGCGTCTTTCGCGCTATACCAAAGCGAGAGAGCGCCCGGCGCTGGGAGAAGGCCGCTTCCGCGGCGGCGCGCGGCGGGCCCCGGCCCCCCCGCGGCCCACCGACGGCGGGGGCGGACCATGGCCAAGAAGAAGACGATCCGGACGATTCCACAGGAGCGCACGCCGATGCGCGAGCAGGACCCTGTCGAGCGCGCAAAGAATTTCGAAGAAGTTGCCTGCGGCTATCATCCCGATGATGCCATGCGCGAATCCGAGCGCTGCCTGATGTGCCCCGACCAGCCCTGCATCTCGGGCTGCCCGGTGGGCATCGACATCCCCGGCTTCATCAAGAAGATCGGCGAGAAGGATCTGCGCGGCGCCTATGACATCCTGACCGAAACCAGTCTGCTGCCCGCCATCTGCGGCCGCGTCTGCCCGCAGGAGAACCAGTGCGAGGGCGTGTGCACGGTCGGCGAAACCCTGGAGCCGGTGGCCATCGGGCGCCTGGAGCGCTTCGTCGGCGACATGGCGATCGCGCAGGGCTGGGCCAACATCCCCTACATCGAGCCCAACCGCTTCAAGGTCGGCATCGTCGGCTCGGGCCCCGCCGGCATGGCCTGCGCCGCCGACATGGCCAAGGCCGGCTGCGACGTCACCGTCTACGAGGCCTTCCACCTGCCGGGCGGCGTGCTGCGCTACGGCATCCCCGACTTCCGGCCTGCCCAACACCGTGATCGACGCCGAGATCGGGAACCTCGAAAAGCTTGGCGTCAGGTTCGAATGCAACACGCTGGTCGGCCGCCTGTTCACGATCGAGCAGATGATTACCGAGCTGGGTTATGACTCCGTCTTTGTCGGCACCGGCGCCGGCTATCCGACCATGCTGGGCATCCCCGGCGATTCGCTCAACGGCGTGCTGTCGGCCAACGAACTGCTGACCCGCTGCAATCTGATGCGGGCCAAGGAATTTCCGAGTTTTGACACGCCGCAGCCAATTGGCAAGCGGGTCGCGGTGGTCGGCGCCGGCAACACGGCGATGGATGCGATGCGCGTCTCTCTCCGACTGGGCGCCGAGAAGGTGTATTGCATTTACCGTCGCTCGCGCTTCGAGTTCGAATGCGACCAGGTGGTCTTCGCCATCGGCACCAACGCCAACCCGATCATGGGCCAGACCTCGAAGCTTGAGCTGAACAAGTGGGGTTACATCCAGACCGGCGACAGTCTGGCCACGTCAATGGCCGGCGTCTTCGCCGGCGGCGACATCGTCACCGGCGCGGCCACCGTGATCGAGGCCATGGGCGCCGGACGCAGGGCCGCGCGCCAGCATGAAGGCCTACCTCGGCATCCGCGACACCGAGCCGCCCTATGACGGCGGGGACGGAAGCTGTTCGGCATCGACGCCCGCGAGCGGAATTTCGCCCGCGTCCGGCGGCCCTGCCGCCGGCCTGCCCGGACCCGGTCCCCGCACCCCCCGGCCCTGCTGACCATGGACGGTCAAGGGATGCCAGCCCCGCCGGGACCGCGCGGCCCGCGGGCGGCAAGAGCGCCGCGTCCGCTCAAGGAGCACATGGTCGAGATCATCAGCGATTCCGGCGAGGGCGCCCAGCGCTGCGGCCAGGCGCTGGGTGCGATCGCCGCCCGCATGGGCAACGGCATCTGGACCGTCGAGATCATCCCCGCCGAGATCCAGCCGCCGGCCCGCAGCGTCGCCGGCGCCAGCGGCAACCGGGTCCGGCTCGGCGCCCGCCGCATCGCCAACGGCGGCGACGAGGGAGAGCAACGTCAGGCTGCTCGACGCCGGCCACCGTGGGCCGAGGCCAATCTCGACTTCAGCTTCAGCATCCCCGCCAAGCTCGACCGGAGCCGCAGATCGTCGTCAACGGCAACACCGCGATCGCGCTCGGGGTCTGGCCTCGGGCATGGAGATCTGCGCGATGTACCCGATCACGCCGGCCACGTCGGCGTCGCACTACCTGTCCGAGGTCTTCGAGAGCGTCGGCGGCATCGTCCACCAGGCCGAGGACGAGATCGCCGCCTGCGCGTTTGCCATCGGCGCCTCGTATGCCAGCAAATGCACGATCACCATCACTTCCGGCCCGGGCTATTCGCTCAAGCAGGAGGCGATCGGCCTGGCGGTCATGGCCGAGATCCCGCTGGTGGTGGTCAACGTGCAGCGCGGCGGCCCGAGCACCGGCCAGCCGACCAAGGTCGAGCAGGGCGACCTGCTGACCGCCATCTACGGCAGCCACGGCGACGCGCCCAAGGTCGTGCTGGCGGCGTGCAGCATCGAGGACTGCTTCCACGCGGTGATCACCGCGCGCAAGATCGCCGAGACGTTCAACATGGTCGTGGTGGTGCTGACCGACGCCGCGCTCGCGACGTCGCAGACGCTGTTCACGCGGCCGACGTTCAACGAGGCCTGGCTCGCGCCGCCGATCGCCCAGAGCCCGATCCCCCCGGGCGCGAAGCCCTACGACTGGGATCCCGACACCGGGCTCGCGCGCCGCTTCATCCCCGGCCAGCCCGGCGGCATGCACACGGTGACGGGCCTCGCCCACGACCGGGACAGCCACGTCGCGTACGACCCGGGCATCAACGAGGACGCTGCGCGCGCAGCCTCAAGCTCGCCGCGCTGCAGCGGACGCTGGCGCCGCCGCCGATCTTCGGCGACGACGAGGGCGACCTGCTGGTCGTCGGCTGGGGCAGCACCAAGGGCGCCATCGAGGAAGCCGTTGCATCCCTGCGCGCCGAGGGCCGAAAAGTCTCGTCGATTCACCTGCGGTTCCTGCAGCCGATGCAGCCGGGAATCAAGGAGATCATGCAGCGCTTCGGCAAGGTCATGACCATCGAGGGCAACTGGAGCGACCGGCCGGAGGACGCGATCATCGACGAGTCCAATCGCCGCTATTCCTCGCTGGCGATGCTGCTGCGCGCACGTTTCCTGGTCGACGTCGACTGCTGGAGCGAGGCCCGCGGCCAGCCGATCAAGCCCGGCACCATCTGCCAGGTGATCCTGGAAGCTGGACCAGAACCCGAGGAGGACCACCGAGCGCTGCCGCCACCGACTGCGTGCTCAAGCTGTACGACGAGCACCACGAGCTCGAGGAGTACCAGAGCGGCGTCCCGCGCTGGTGCAACGGCTGCGGCGACAACGCCATTCTGGCCGCGGTCCAGCGGCTGTGCCGCGACGAGCAGCTGCGCCCCGAGAAGACGGTGTTCGTGTCGGGCATCGGCTGCTCGAGCCGCTTCCCGTACTACATGAACTCCTACGGCTTCCACGGCATCCACGGCCGGGCGCTGCCGGTGGCCGAGGGCATCAAGATGGCGCGGCCCGACCTCAAGGTGTTCGTCAACACCGGCGACGGCGACTGCTGCAGCATCGGCGCGGCGCACTGGATCCACGCCATCCGCTACAACATGAACATGACGGTGATTCTGCACGACAACCAGATCTACGGCCTGACCAAGAAGCAGGCCTCGCCAACGTCGCCGATTGGCACGAAGAGCAACACGACGCCGCGCGGAAGTTATCTGGATGCGTTGAACCCACTGACCGTGACCCTCGGGTGCAGAACGCCTCGTTCGTGGCGCAGGCGGTCGACTGGATCCCGGATGCGCTCGACTCGATCATCAAGGCGGCGTATCATCACAAGGGGCTCTCGTTCGTGCGCATCGTCCAGCGCTGCCCGGAATGGCTGCCCAAGCTGTTCGAGCCATGGCTGCAGGATCCCTCGAAGATCCGGCTGCTGCACCACGAGAACGGCCTCAAGTCAGCGCCGGCCTCGCCAAGGTCTACAAGAACCAGCACGAGCACGACCCGGCGAACATCAACCGCGCGCGCGAGATCGCGTCGGGCAACGACCGATCCCGGTCGGCATCCTGTACCCGCAACCCCGAGGTGCCGTGCTACGAGGAGATGCGGCCACCGGCGAGCTGCGCACGCCCGAGATGATCAAGAGCCGGCCTCGAAGCCGGAATTCGACAAGTACACGATCTGGCCGCAGGGGATGGGCCCCGAGCCGGAGCGAACGCACGACGACCGCGCCCGCAAGCGCGTCACCCGACAAGCCAAACCGCAAGGCACTGCGAGACGACGATGGAAGCCGAACTTCAGACGCATGTAGCGTTTCACCTCACCGGACGCCGGCCCGCCACGGGGCTCGACGCGGTCGACGCGCTCGAGCTGCGCCCGGCGCTGCTCGCGCGGTACCGCGATCTCTCGCAGCTGCGCTACGACTTTCCCGTGGTTCTCGTCCGGAACCCGGCGACGGGGTCCTGCGTCCAGCCGCTCTCCGGCCTGCTCGACGGCGTGCTGCTGGATTTTGCCGAAGGCGACGACGGCGCGCGGGTGAGCCGCCACGTGCTGCGGCTGGAACGCGCGATTCGGGCGCTCCTGGCCGAGGGCGTCCGCGGCAGCCTGTCGTCGCTGTGGGACGCCGCGGCGACGGCTGAGCGAGGTGCCGACGCGCAGCCGGACAGCCTGACGCGCGCGCGCGCCGCGCTCAAGGTCGACGGCGAAGTCGTCGACTGCGACGCGGCGATGCCCTGCGGTCCTGCTGACCCACGCGTGGCGGGCGGCCCAGCAGAAGAAGCCGGCCCGCCTTTGCGCCGGCGACATTCGCCGGCTCGCCCTGAAGCTCTCGCCGACATCCTGCGGTCCGATTTCGTCCGCTCCGGACGCGGGGCGCAGCGCCGCCGACCTGCAGGCGTCGATCGGCACCGCGCACGGCGGGTCCTTCGACTTCGACGCGATGTCGCGCCTCCTCACGCGGTCGGCGCGCCACGACCGGCATGCCGGCCCAAGCCGACAGAAGCGCATCGCGACTCGCTGCTGGCGGTCCTCGAGGCGCAGGCGTTCGTCGCCCGCGACGACGCCCGGGCAGGCAGGCAGCGCCGTACACGCCTTCGTTCGTTCGACAGCTGCGCCGATGCGGTGGCCGCGTACCGCGAGCGCGGTCCCGAAGATGGCGGACCTCGCACGCGCCATCGCGGTCGCCGAGCTCGAGATCGAGGGGCGAGTACAAGGAAGGCGTGCACGACGACTACTTCGCCGACTTCGGCACCCGCGGCCTCGCCCCCCGAGGAGCTTGGCGCAGTTCCCCGACTACCTGGTCTGCGTCGACGCCGGCCGCGCTCGACGCCGTCGAGCAGCGCGGCTGCTCGAGCTGCTCTCCGCGGCGTGCCGATCAAGGTCCTGGTGCAGACTCGACGACATCCTCGAGGCGACGCCGCGGTCCGACGGGCACCTCAACTTCGGCTCGCGCGCAGGCAGCTCGCCAACATGGCGCTCGGCCTGTCCGAGGTCTTCGTCCTTCAGTCGGCGGCATCCAACATCGTGCCGGTTCCGCGAGCGCGTCCGGCAGGGCTTCGCGTTCGCCGGCCCGGCGCTGTTCAGCGTGTTCTCGGGCGCGACCGCCAACGCCGGGGACCTGCCGCCGTACCTCGTCGCCGCCGCCGCGATGGAATCCCGCGCGTTTCCCGCGTTCACGTTCGATCCGTCCGCCAGGCGCGACCTGGGCGGCGCGCTTCTCGCTCGTCGGCAATCCGCAGGTGGACAGGGACTGGCCCGGTCCAGGGGTTCACCTACGAGGACGCAGGAGCGCCAGCGGGCCGGCGAGGAAGTCGCCTTCACGCTGGTCCATTTCGTCGCCTGCGACCGCCGCTACGCGCGCCACTTCGCGCGCGTCCCGGTCGGCGACTGGAACGCCAAGATGGTTCCGGTCGGCGAAAGCCTCGCCCGCGAGCAGAAGGGGCTGCCGGAGACGATCCCGACGCTGCTGATGGTCGACGCTGACAACGGCTGCAGAAGGTGCTCGTCGACGACAAGCTGATCCGCGAGGCGCGCCGCTGCCGCGAGATGTGGCACAGCCTGCAGGAGCTCGCCGGCGTGCACAACTCGCACGCCGAGCGGGTGCTGGCGCGCGAGCGCAAGGCGCAGGACGCGCGGGAACAGGCGATCGCCGAGTGCGCGCAGCCCGGCCGGCGTGCCGCCCGCCGCCGCGGCGGCCGCCGCGGCCGCCAAGGCGGCTGCGGCCCCCGAAGCGGCGCCCGAGCCTTCGCCCGACGAAGCCTACATCGAGACCGCCCGCTGCACGACCTGCAACGAGTGCACGAAGATCAACGACAGGATGTTCGCCTACGACGAGAACAAGCAGGCATACATCGCCGACGTCGGACGCCGGCACCTACGCGCAGCTGGTCGAGGCGGCCGAGAGCTGCCAGGTGTCGATCATCCACCCCGGCAAGGCGCGCAATCCGAACGAACCAGG
>JADKEV010000048.1 GCA_016717855.1 Betaproteobacteria bacterium | reverse complement strand
CGCGTTGAACGAAACTTCGTCTTCGCGCTGGATATCGGCGCCGATCGGGATCAGGTAATTGCGGCCTTTGATCTGCATGCCGTGGCCGGCGTAGAAAAACAGTCCCACGCCGCCCCGCTGCAGCGTGTCGCCAAACTCCCGCGCCGCGTCCGTCATCTGTTTCATCGTGGCGTCTTCGAGCAGGCTGACGTGGAAACCAAGCGCCCGCAGCGTCTGGCCCATCGCGCGGGCGTCATTGACCGGGTTGATCAGCGGCGACGCCGCGTAGCGGCCATTGCCGATCACCAGCGCGACGCGGTGCTCGCCGGCGAAGCGCGCGTCGGCTGCCGTTCCGTCGACCGGAGTCTGGGCAGCCCCGACCGGGGAGATGACCTGCAGCACGGTCGCCAGCAGGGCGAGCACGTAGGAAAGAAAACGCGAACGCCCGCCGCGGTTGCCGGTCCGGCCTGCGGCGTCGATGCCGGCAACCACCTGGCTGCGCTTGCCGCCAGGCAGGAACCGGCCCGCACTTTGTGCCGCCGCGCTCAACGCGCTGCGCTCGGGCCGGTTTTGCCGAGCAGCAGGTTGCCCGTGCCCAGCGCCAGCAGGGCAAGCAGGACGAATGCGCCCAGCAGGATCGCGAAGGTGCGGTCGGCGGCCTTGTCGGCGAACGACAACGGGACTGTCACAATCTGCGCGCCGATGATTTCGTCCTGCTTCCAGCCGAAGCCGTTTGCTTCGCCGTAGAGCTTGATCATCGACGCGGGTGCCGTCGCCGCGGTGCTGTGACAAGTCAGGCATGTCGGATTGCTGATCTTGATCGGCTTGGCGAAGTACAGTGCCTGCATCGGGCCTTGCGAGCGTTCGCCGACGATCTGGGTCCGCGCCGTGTCGGCGCGGAAGATGTTCACGATGTCCGCCTCCCAGTCGCTGGTGCGGTCACGCGGGTTGGTCGGATTGAGCACCGCCTCCTTGTACGTGAACTCGGGAAACTGCTTGCGCAAGGCGATGATCGTCTCGGTCGCGGCGAATGCGGGAACGGTCTGCGGCAGAAATTCGACATCCAGGCGCTGGTCGAGGTGGGGCTTGATGAACTCCGTGGTGTAGGAGCGGGTGGCCTCCGCGGCCGCCATCAGCAGGCTCGCCGTCTGCACGACCTGGTCGCGCGCGTCGCGATGCAACAGGCCGTAGGTGACCGTCCCGGCGGCCGCGACGCCCAGCGCGAGCACGGCGCCCAGCCAGAGGTTGAATCTTGATCGCAGGCGCATGAGTATCTCCTTCCAGTCGAGCCGACGCAGGCTATTTCGTCCAGCGTGCCAAGAACGGGCACCAACAAGCTCAGGTTGCATTCGGCCAGGCAATACGGCCGTCCTCTTTTTTCTGGCGTCGATCATAGCAGACGATGCCCGCAAAGCGCGGCGGCTGCGTGCGCATGAGGGTGAAGGCCGCGCCGGCGTTGCGAAAACAGCACCACTGCCGCGACCACCAGCAAGCGCGCGGCACCAGTTTCGACCCAGTACGTCGCCGCACCGGGGATCGTGCCAGAATGCCGCTCGGTGCCGGAGTCCGGCGCCGGCACGGAGGAACCCGCATGCAACACCTGAGCGCGCTCGACGCACTGTTCCTGTATCTGGAAACGCCGGAGATGCCCATGCACGTGGGCAGCCTGATGTTGTTCGAAAAGCCCAAGGGCCACCGCGGCAGCTTCTTCAACAACATCCGCGCGCACATCGAGGGGCGCATGCACATGGCGCCGCTGTTTTCGCGCAAGCTCGCGTTCATGCCGCTCGACATCGCGAATCCGGTGTGGGTCAAGGACGAGCGGCCCGACCTCGGCCATCACATCAAGCGGCTGGTGCTGCCCCGGCCGGGCACGCAGGCGCAACTCGAGGCCGCCGTGGCCAGGCTGCACGAGGGGATGCTCGATCGCGATCGGCCGCTGTGGGAGTTCACGGTCATCGAAGGCGTGCAGGGCGGCCTGGTCGGGTTCTACGCCAAGATTCACCACGCGGCGCTCGATGGCCAGGGCGGCGTCGCGCTGGCGCAGGCGACGCTCGATCCCGGGCCCGTCCCGCGCGTCGTTCCCGCGCCCGGACGGCGCGCGGCGGCACGGCGCGCCCCATCGACCGCGAAGCTGCTCGGCGCCGCCTTTCGCCACACGGTGGCGCAGTACGGGCAGATCATCAAGGCCGTCCCCGGCGTGCTCCGGCTGGCGCGCGGCGCCGGCGTCGCATTGCTCAGTCCATCGGAGGCGAAGAAGGCCGGCGCGCCCTCGGAGCAGGGCACCAGCATTCCCCGCGTGGCCGGGCACAAGCCCGGGGACTCGCTGGAGAGCATCGCCAAGTCGCTGCTGGAGAAGATTCCCGGCGGCATCGCGTTCGGACCGCGGACGCCGTTCAATGTGACCATCGGCCCCGCGCGGAATTTCGTCGGCATGCGCATTCCGCTGGCGGAAGCCAAGGCCATCGCGCGGCACTTCGGCGCCAAGCTCAACGATGTCGCGCTGGCCACCTGCGCCGCGGCGATGCGGCGCTATTTCGCCGGCGACAAGTCCCTGTTCGCCAAGCCCATGATCTGCGCCGTGCCGGCCAGCCTGCGCGCGCCGGGCGACGACGCGCACGGCAACCTGGTGACGATGATGCTGGTGAACATGGCCACCCATATCAAGGACCCGCGCATGCGCCTGGCCGCGATCGTCGCCTCGAGCGCGAAGGCAAAGGCGATCACCGGCGGCGTCAAGAGCATGATTCCGACCGACATGCCATCGCTCGGGGTGCCATGGTTGATGAGCGTGATCACCCCGCTGTACCGGACTGCGGTGGCCACCGAGCGCATTCCGGTGATCGCGAACATGCTCCTGTCCAACGTTCCCGGCCCGCAGGTGCCGATGTACATGGCCGGCGCGACGATGCGCGCCTACTATCCTGTTTCCATCGTCATCCACGGGCTCGCGCTCAACATCACGATCGTCAGCTACAACGGCTCGATGGACTATGGACTGGTCGCGTGCCCGAAGGCGGTGACCAGGCTGCCGGAGTTCGCGGAACACTTGCAGGCCGCGCACCGGGAGTTGCTGGCGATTGTCGAGTCCGACACGGCGCAAGCGGACAAGCCGCTGCGCGTAAAGCCGGCAGCGCGGAAAAAACGTGCATAATCGGCACCGGAGCAAAGTCAGCGCAGCAACGACCGGCCGGACCAGGCCGGCGGAACACGAACGAGTTGCAGGAGGATGGATGAACAATGCCGACCCGCTCGGGGTGCTCAAGCCCCCCGGCGTCTTCTTGTTGGCGATGGAGTGGCGCGCCCCGCTGGAATGGGGCGCCGCGCTCGCCGCGTGGCCCATGCTCCGGATGGCGCCGGCAGGCGACGGCCACGCGGTAATCGTCTTCCCGGGACTCGCTGCCGGCGATCTGTCGACCGTCCTGCTGCGCAACTTCCTGAAGGCGCAGGGCTACGACACGTACGGCTGGGATCTCGGCCTGAACTTCGGTCCGCGCGAAGGCGTGGTCCGCAAGAGCGTCGAGCGGGTGCTGCAGATCCATCGGGACACCGGCCGCAAGGTGAGCCTGATCGGCTGGAGCCTGGGCGGCGTCTACGCGCGGGAGTTCGCGAAGGCGCTGCCGGATGCCGTGCGCGCGGTGATCACGCTGGGCACGCCGTTCACCGGCGATCCGAAGGCGACCAATGCGTGGCGGCTCTACGAATTCGCCAGCGGCCACAAGCTCGACGACCCCGAACTGCTCGCGCATCTGCGCGAAGCGCCGCCGGTCCCCACGACGTCGATATTCAGCCGCAGCGACGGCGTCGTCGCCTGGCCGCTGTCGCTCCAGGAAGAAGCCACGCATGCGGAGAACATCGAAGTGCAGGCCAGCCATATCGGACTGGGGATGAACCCGGCGGCTCTCTATGCGATGGCTGATCGCCTGGCACAGCCGGAAGGCGCGTGGTCGAAGTTTCACCGGGCGGGCTGGCGGCAGTTGCTTTACCAGGATCCCGCGCGGCCGGCCCACCGCTTTTTCTGACCGGGACCTCGATGCCCGACGTCCAGGCCAACGGCCTGTCCCTGCATTACGAATCGCTGGGCCACGACGAGCATCCGCCCATCCTGCTGGTGATGGGCCTGTCGATGCAGATGATCATGTGGCCCGACGCGTTGTGCGAGCTGCTGGTCGCTCGCGGCTTCCGCGTGATCCGTTTCGACAATCGCGACATCGGGTTGTCGAGCCATCTCGATCACTTCGGCGTGCCGAACATCCCGGTCCAGTTCCTGCGGTTCATGGCGCGCCTCCCCGTGCGCGCGCCGTACCGGATCGACGACATGGCGCGCGACACGGCGGGGCTGATCGAGGCGCTGGGCCTGCGGCGCCCGCATCTGGTCGGCGCGTCGATGGGTGGGATGATTGCCCAGAACGTGGCGGCGCAGTTTCCGGGCAACGCGGCGAGCCTGACGTCGATCATGTCCACCACCGGCCGCCGCAGCCTGCCGCAACCGAAGTGGAAGACCCGGCGCGCACTGCTGCGGCCGCCGGCGAAGCCGGGCGACGTGGAAGGCGCGATCGAGCGGATGATGACCGTGCTGCGGATCATCGGCAGCAGGACTTATCCGCCGGATCCGAAGGCATTGCGTGAAATCTGCGAGCGCCACGTCCTGCGCTCCAACCATCCGGAGGGCGGCATGCGCCAGCTGCTGGCCGTCGCGGCGAGCGACGACCGGAGCGCTATCGTCAGCCGGATCAGGACGCCGACGCTGGTCATCCACGGCGACGAGGATCCGCTGATACCGCCGGCTTGCGGTCAGGACACGGCGCAGGCGATACGCGCGGGCGGCGGCGCCGCGGCGCTATCCGTCGTCGCCGGGATGGGGCACGATTTTCCAGTGCCGCTGTTGCCGCGCATCGCCGACGAGATAGTCACGCATTGCCGTCGGGCCGAAGGCTGAGTGGTCGGGCGCTCCGCCGCTACGCCGGCTGGCCGGCGGGCGCATGCGCCCGCCAAGCCCGCAGGAGTTCCTGTTCCCGTTCGGGCGCCAGGCCGATCTGCGGCCTGGGCTTGGCGCCGATGCTGAGCGCCGGCGGCGGATTCGCCCCGAGTTGCGCCTGCCAGTCGAACGTGTCGCGTATCGTGTCCGCGAGTGGCCGGAAAGCGAGGCCGGTCGCCAGCGCGCGGTCGATGGCAACCGACATGACGCCCCCTTCGGCGGTCGGCAGCCACAGCGGCAGTTCGGTCCATGGCGCGACCTTGTACTCGAGCAGGAACTCTTCGCCGACCCAGGTAAACCGCGCGCCGGGCTGCAGCGTGCGGCGGCACGCATCGAGCACGGCGTTCATCGGCATCGGAGCCCCGGGGCCGGTCATGTTGATCACCCCGGTGACCTGCGTTTCCGCGCACCGCACGAGCCATGCCGCGGCGTCGCGCGCATCGATGACCTGCACCGGCGCTGCGGGGTTGCCGGGCGCGAGCACATCGCCGCCCACCGCGACCCGCCTGACCCAGTAAGTGAAGCGTCCCGACGGATCGTGGGGGCCGACCAGCAGGCCGGGCCGGACGTTGAGCACGCGCCCCGGCATCTGCGCCTCGACGGCGGCTTCGCACAACGCCTTGAGCGGCCCATAGGAGTCAGGGCCGATCTCCTCGGTGGGCTCGGCAAGGACGCTGACCGGCGCCTCCTCGGTGACGCCCGGCGCATTCAGTTCGGCGTAGACGCTGATGCTGGAAATGAACGTGTAATGCCCCACCGCATCCTTCAGCGCAGCCGCCGACGCGCCGGCGATCCGCGGCACATACCCGCACGTGTCGATCACGGCGTCCCAGGTCCGGCCACGCAGCGCGGCAAGATCGCCGTCCCGGTCGCCGATGAGCCGCTCGGCCTCCGGGAACAGCTCCGGGTTGGTGCGGCCGCGCGTGAGCAGCGTCACCGCGTGTCCCCGTTCGAGCGCATGCTCGACCACGTGACGGCCCAGAAAGAGCGTTCCGCCCAGCACCAGCAATTTCATTTTCGTTCCTCCCTGCTGAATTGATCCAGGCGCGCGCCGCCGTCAACGGTCGTGCCGCGCGAGCGCCCACGCCACGTGTTCGCGCACCAGCGGCGAGGCATCGGCCGCGCGGGCGCGCAGCGCCGCTGTGACCGCTGCCGTCGCCGGCGCGTTCCCCAGCGCCACCGCGATATTGCGCAACCAGCGTTCATGGCCGATGCGGCGGATCGCGCTGCCCGCCAGCCGCGCGTCGAATTCTTCGGCGCTCCACGCGAACAAGTCGGCAAGGCGCGCGCCATCGAGCCCGTTCCTCGCCGCGAAATCGGGCTCGGCGCTGGCGTGCGCGTACTGGTTCCACGGGCAGACCAGCTGGCAATCGTCGCAGCCGTAGATCCGGTTGCCCAGTGCCGGGCGCAGCGCTTCGGGAATGCTGCCAGGATGTTCGATCGTCAGATACGAAATGCAAAGCCTGGCGTCGACGCGATACGGAGCGACGATGGCGCCGGTAGGGCAGGCTTCGATACAGCGCGAGCAGGTTCCGCAATGCGCGCTCGTCGCGGAGGTCGCGGGCAGCGGCAGATCGGTGTAGATCTCCCCCAGAAAAAAATAGGACCCGGCGGCGCGGTCGAGGAGCAGCGTGTGCTTGCCGCGCCAGCCCAGCCCGGCCTTCTCGGCCAGCGCCACTTCGAGCACGGGCGCGCTGTCGCTGAACGCGCGGAACGCGTAGTCGCCGAAGGCCGCACGCATGCGGTCGATCAGTTGCTGCAGCCGGTTGCGCAGCACCTTGTGATAGTCGCGGCCCAGCGCGTAGCGGGACACGTAGCCCAGTTCCGGGTCGGCAAGGACCGCATCCGCGGCGGTGGCGTCCGGCGGCCAGTAGTTCATCCGGACGGAGATGATGCGCAGCGTGCCCGGCGTCAGTTCGGCCGGCCGGGCCCGTTTGAGTCCGTGCCGTGCCATATAATCCATTGCGCCGTGGCAGCCGGCGGCCAGCCATTGCAGCAATCCCGCTTCGGTCGCCGACAGGTCGGTGTCGGCGATGCCGCTTTCCTGGAATCCGAGTTCGGCGGCCCATGCGGCGATGCGGCCGGCTGCGTCCGCGGGGATCACCGCGGACGCCACCCGTTGTTGCCGAGGTCCTTTGTGCATACGCTCATTCTAGAACTCCCCGATGCTGCCGCCACCGAAGCGGTGGGGCGGGCATGCGCACCGGCGCTCGTTCCCGGCATGGTTGTCACGCTTTCCGGCGATCTCGGGGCCGGCAAGACTACGCTGGTGCGCGGAGTGTTGCGCGGGTTGGACATTTCCGGCCCGGTCAAGAGCCCCACCTACACTTTGGTTGAACCTTACGCCATTTCGAGTTTATACTTGTATCACTTTGATTTTTATCGACTCGGCGAATCAGAAGAATGGGAAGCGGCAGGATTCCGGGAATACTTTCGCGACGATGCGATCTGCCTGATCGAATGGCCGGAGCGCGCGGGTGCATTCCTGCCTGCGGCCGACCTGCAGATCGGGCTCGAAATCACGGACGATGGCCGCCGCTGTACGGTGACCGCACTGAGCGCACGGGCTGAGGCATGCCTGACCGCGATCGCCCACCAGGGAACGGCCGCGCGCTGATTTCGTTCGAGCGCCGCCAGTTCCTGGGCTGGATCGGCGCGCCGGCGCTGGCCGGGCTGCTGCCCGGCGCGGCGCAGGCGCGCGCCGTGCAGTCCGCGCGCTTGTGGCCGGCCAGGGAATACACGCGGGTCACGATCGAATCGTCGGCGCCCATCGTCCACCAGTTGCTGGCCGTGAAGAACCCGGAACGGCTGGTGCTCGACCTGGAAGCAGTCGACATCACGGCCGAACTGCAGCAGCTCGCGGAAAAGGTCAGCGCGGCAGACCCCTACATCCAGGGCATACGCCTGGCCGTCAACCGGCCCGGCGTGACCCGCCTGGTGCTCGATCTGAAGGCGGAGGTCAAGCCGCAATTGTTCTCGCTGCCGCCGGTCGCCGAGTACGGAAACCGGCTGGTGCTCGACCTCTATCCGATGCAGGCGGTCGATCCGCTGATGGCGCTGCTCGAGGAACGCGAAGGCGCGGAGAGCCGCACCGACGCGATGAAGCCCGGGATGGAAAAATCCAGGCCGATGACCAGCCCCACCAGGGGCCGGCGCCCGCTGATCGTGGTGCTCGACCCCGGCCATGGCGGCGAGGATCCCGGCGCGATCGGCAAGCGCGGCACCTACGAGAAGGACATCGTGCTGGCGGTCGCAAAGAAGCTGGGCAAGCGCATCGACCGCGAACGGAACATGCGCGTGCTGCTCACCCGCGACGACGATTACTTCGTGCCGCTGCAGATGCGCGTCGCGAAGGCGCGCGCGGTCAAGGCGGACCTGTTCATCTCCATTCACGCCGACGCGTTCGGCAACCGCGACGTGCGCGGCTCCAGCGTATTCGCGCTGTCCGAGCGCGGCGCCACCAGCGCGGCGGCGCGCTGGCTGGCGCAAAGCGAGAACCGCGCCGACCTGATCGGCGGGGTCAACCTCGACGTCGGCGATCCGATCCTGGCGCGCACGCTGCTCGACCTCTCGCAGACCGCATCGATCAACGACTCCCTCAAGCTCGGCCGCTTCATGCTCGAGCAGATCGGCGAAGTGAACGCCCTGCACAAGAACTACGTCGAGCAGGCCGGGTTCGCCGTGCTCAAGGCGCCCGATGTGCCCTCGATCCTGATCGAGACCGCGTTCATTTCCAATCCCGACGAAGAGAAACGCCTGCGCGACAGCGGCTACCAGCACCGGCTCGCCGACTCGATGCTCGAGGGCATCCGCCGCTATTTCGCGCAGAACCCGCCGCTCGCGCGCAGCTGAGGCGGCGTCAGCCGCGCTGTACGGCAGCGGGCGCCGCGCTATAATCCGGCGCCATGATCAAATTCTTCATACTCTTTCTCGTCATCCAGGGCGTGCTGTTCGGCGCCGAACTGACCGAGCCCGCCCAGCAATACTTTGTCGTGCCCTGGACCAACTTCCTCGCGACCCTCAGTGCCGGCCTGGTCAAGTGGTTCGATCCGAACGTGCTGGTGACCGGCAAGATCCTGCAGAGCACCACCAACGGCTTCGCCGTGTCGATCGAGGCCGGATGCAACGGGGTCGAGGCGACGATCGTGCTGGTCGCCGCGATGCTCGCCTTTCCCGCGCCCTGGAAAAACAAGATCATCGGCCTGATCGCCGGCATCATCGCGGTGCAGGGGCTGAACATCGTGCGCATCATCAGCCTGTTCTATCTCGGGCAATGGAACTACGACGTGTTCGAATGGGCGCACCTGTATGTGTGGCAGGCGCTGATCATGCTCGACGTGCTGATCGTGTGGCTGCTGTGGGTGCGCACGCTGCCGAAGATCGAGCGCGGGGGGGGCGGCGGCCCGCCGGCCGCGCCGGCGCCCGCGGCCGCGTAGCGGCACTTGCGCCGGGGAGGCAAAACGCATGATCGTCTTGCGCAGCAACCGAAGGACGGGCTGAACATGCGGCATCCGCTGGCCCGTTTCGTCGTCATCGTTCTAGCCTGGCTGCCGGTGTGCTTCGTGGTCTGGTACTTCTCGTCCCCACTTCTCACCTTGCCCGTGCAGTGGCTGGCGCTGGGGATTGCCAAGCTCGGCTTCAGCGACATCATCCTCGACGTCGAAAAGTCGGGGTCGCTGTTTTCGTTCGTCACCAACCTGCGCCCGGCTGCCGCCACGAGCTTCACCGGCGGGAAGTCGGCGGTCGTCGTGGATTCCCGCGCGCTTCTCTACACGTACGGATTGCCGCTGTTCGCCGCGTTGACGCTGGCGGCGACGGGACTCGGGAATGGGGCGCGCCTGGCCAAGGTCCTGGCCATTGGCTACGTCGCGCTGCTGCCGTTCCAGACCTGGGGCGTGTTCGCCGACGCGCTCAAGCAGCTGGCGATCACGATGGGACCGGCGATCTCGTCGCAGACGGGATTCTCGGCGTTCCAGCGCGAGGTGATCGCCTTTGCCTACCAGTTCGGAACGCTGATCCTGCCCACCGTCATCCCGGCCATCGTCTGGGTGCTGACCCAGCGCCCATTCCTCGAGCAGATGAGCGCGGACCTGGCGCGGACGGGGAAGTAGACAGGCGGCCTACGGCGGCGTGGACGCCGGCTGCGACTTCCGTTTCCTTTCCATCTCCCGCAGCACCCGTCGCTGTACCTTTCCCGTGGTCGTCATCGGCAGCTGGTCGATGAACTCGATCTCCCGCGGATACTCGTAGGGCGCGAGGTACTTGCGCACGTGCCGCTGCAAGTCGTCGATCAACGCCTGATCCCCGGCGCGCCCGGGCGTCAGGACGATGAAGGCCTTGACCACGTTGCCGCGTGTCTCGTCGGGAGAGGGGACCACCGCGGCGTTCACCACCGCCGGATGCTTGACCAGGCAGTTCTCGATCTCCGACGGGCCGATGCGGTAGCCGGCGGCCTTGAACATGTCGTCGGCGCGGCCCTGGTACCAGAGGTAGCCGTCCGCGTCCATTCGCGCCTCGTCGCCGGTGCGCGACCAGCCGCCATCGGCGCCGGCGAACTTGTTGCGCGTGCCCTCGGGATTCTTGAAGTACTCGATGAAAAAGACCGGATCGGGCGTGCCGTCCGGAGCGACCCTGTGCACCGCGACCTCGCCGACGCCGCCTGGCGGCATTTCGTTCCCGTCGTCGTCGATCAACGCAACCCGGTGCCCCGGATACGGCCGGCCGATCGACCCCGGCTTGGCCGGCCACAGGGTGTGCGAATTGCCGACCACATAGTTCATCTCGGTCTGCCCGAACATCTCGTTGATGGTGACGCCAAGATGCTCGCGCGCCCACTCGAACACCGCCGTGCCGACCGCCTCGCCGGCGCTCATGATCGAGCGCAGGCCGAGGTCATACTTGGCGCGCGGTTCCGGGACGGCTTTCATCATCATCTTGAGGGCGGTCGGAAACAGGAAGCTGCTCGTCACCTGGTACTTCTGCATCAACCACAACGCCTTTTCCGGATCGAAGCGCCCGCGATAGCCGAGTATCGGGTAGCCGCAGTAGAGCGTGGGCAGCAATGCGTCCAGCAGCCCGCCGGTCCAGGCCCAGTCGGCGGGCGACCAGAACAGATCGCCTTCCTGCGGAAAGAGATCATGCGAATACGTGAACCCGGGCATGTTGCCGAGAAGGCACGACTGCGGCATCAGCGCGCCCTTGGGCGGGCCGGTGGTGCCGCTGGTGTAGATGAGCAGCGCCGGGTCAGTGGCCAGCGTGGGCACGGGGTCGAAGCGGCGCGAGGCGCGGGCGAGCAGTTCTTCCCACGGCACCGTGAACGATTCGCGCGCGCCATCGACGCCGATCACGTGCTGCAACTGCGGGCAGCGGCCGCGCACTGGAATCAGGTTGGGCAGCGACGCCTCGTCGACGATCGCCAGCCTGGTATCGGAGTCGTTCAGCCGGTACTCCAGCGCATCGGGGCCGAACAGGAACGACAACGGCAGCGCCACCGCCCCCATCTGGTACACGGCCACGTGAGCAATCACCGTTTCGGGGCGCTGCGGCAGCATGATCGCAACCTTGTCGCCGCGCGCGATGCCCAGCGCCGCCAGCGCATTCGACAGCCGGTTGGCGTCCTGCTGGAGGTCCCAATACGTGTACTTGGCGGTCTGGCCGGCCTCGTCCTCATAGTAAAGCGCGAAGCGGTGGCGGTCGCGCGACCAGCGTCCGCAGCAAGCCTGGCCGATGTTGAATTCGCGCGGAACCTCCCAGCGAAACGCGCCGTAGATTTCCGCATACCGATCGACAATCATTGCTGTCTTGCTCCCGGAACGAATCGTGCTTATGGTCGTTATTGAGAGCGGAATTGTAATCGGCGGCCACGGCTTGCAACAGTCGACGTTTGGGTTAGAATGCGGAGCAACAGGCCGCCAGAGCCACCACATTGAGGCGCCCGCAACGGGCGGCCGGTCCCAGGATTCGTTTAATCACGTTCGTTTGGAGGAATCATGCAATTTCGTACATCCGTAACTCTCGCCGGCGCCATGGCCGGTCTGCTTTCGCTGGCCATCGCGACGCCCGCACTCGCCGGCAAGACCATCGATGCAATCAAGGCCCGCGGCCAGCTGGTCTGCGGGGTCAACACCGGCTTGGCCGGGTTCTCGGCCGCCGATAGCCAGGGCAACTGGTCCGGGCTCGACGTTGACTTCTGCAAGGCCATCGCCGCGACGCTGCTGTCGGACGCAACCAAGATCAAGTGGGCGCCGCTGAATGCACAGCAACGCTTCACCGCTCTGCAGTCGGGCGAAGTCGACGTGCTCTCGCGCAATACGACGTTCACGCTGACCCGCGACGCATCGCTAGGCCTGTTGTCGACGACACCGACGTACTATGACGGGCAGGGGTTCATGGTGACCAAGAAGTCCAAGATCACCAGCGCGAAGCAGTTGAAGAATGCCGAGATCTGCGTACAGTCGGGAACGACCACGGAAAAGAACCTGAACGACTACTTCAAGGGCCAGAACATCAAGATCAAGTCCGTGGTGTTCGAGGGCTTCGAAGCGTCGGTCAAGGCGTTCTTCTCCGGCCGCTGCCAGGCCTACACCACCGACGCCTCGGGCCTCGCCTCGATCCGCAACAAGGAAGCCAAGAACCCCGAAGACTTCGTGATCCTGCCCGAACTGATCTCCAAGGAACCGCTGGGCCCGATGGTCCGCCGCGGCGACGAAGAGTTCTACGCTATCGTCAAGTGGGTCGTCTACGCGCTGCTGGAAGCCGAAGAGTATGGCATCACGCAGGAAAACGTGGACATGATGAAGACCAGCACCGATCCGGCGATCGCGCGCATTCTCGGCACGTCGGAAGACACCGGCAAGCTGCTGGGGCTGGACAAGGACTGGGCGTACCGGGCGATCAAGGCCGTGGGCAACTACGGCGAGATCTTCGAGCGCAACGTGGGTCCCAAGTCCGCGCTCAAGCTGCCGCGCGGCCTGAACAACCTGTGGAGCAAGGGCGGCATTCAGTACGCGATGCCGATCCGTTGAAATAGACCGCTGGCCGCCAGACCTGCCCCGTCCGCGGGGCGGGATGGCAGTGTGTCACCCGCGCGGCTGCACGCCTCGCGCCGCTGTGCTGACGAGATTGCAGGCGGATCGGATTTGCGACGCGCAACGGATGTTTCCTCCCCAAGCTCCAGGATGAGGCTCGCACATGGCTGAAAAACTCGCCCCGAAGAAGCGCGACTGGTCCTGGCGCAGCCAGGCCTTCCGCGGCATCGTCTACCAGTTGATCGCTGTCGGGCTGCTCGGTTTCGCGGGCTGGTGGCTGGCCACCAACACGCTCGAGAACATGCGCATCCGGGGCATCCAGAGCGGGTTCGGATTCCTCGCCCAGCCCGCCGGGTTCGACATCGGCGAGTCGATCATCGAGTTCGATTCCGCCAACCCGTACTGGAAGGCCTTCCTGGTCGGGCTGTCGAACACGTTGCGCGTCGCGATCATCGGGATCTTCTTCACCACGATACTCGGCACCCTGATCGGCATCGGCAGGCTGTCCAAGAACTTCCTGCTGCGCGGCGTGTGCACCTGGTACGTCGAGTTGATCCGCAACATCCCCGTGCTGATCCAGCTTTTGATGTGGTACTTCGTCCTCACCACGGTGCTGCCGCCGGTGGCGGAGGCGCTGCACCTCGGCCGGGCATGTACGTGAGCAAGAGCGGGATGTCGTTCCCGATTCCCGAATGGGGCTTCGGCCAGGCGCTGGCGGCGGCCGGGATGGCCGTGGGCCTGGTCGTGAGCTGGCTCTACCGTCGCTGGGCGCGGGCGCAGTTCGAACGCACCGGCATTCCGCGGCCCACGTTCCTGCCGTCGCTGGCGATCGTGATCGGATTCGGCTTGATCGGCTGGGCCGCGGGCGGCGCGCCGACGGCGCTGGACTTTCCGGAGAAGACCGAGATGAACGTTTCGGGCGGGGGCGCGGTCACGCCCGAATTTCTCGCGGTGGTGATCGGCCTGACCATCTACACCGCGGCGTTCGTCGCCGAGATCGTCCGTTCCGGCATCCAGGCGGTCGCCTGGGGGCAGACCGAGGCCGGCAGCGCACTGGGGCTCTCGCGGGGGCAGCAGCTCAAGCTCGTGCTGTTGCCGCAGGCCTTGCGCGTGATCATTCCGCCGATGACCAACCAGTACCTCAACCTGACCAAGAATTCTTCGCTGGCGGTGGCGATCGGCTATCCGGACCTGGTGTCGATTTCCAACACGACACTGAACCAGACCGGACGCGCGGTCGAGTGCATCGCCATCATCATGGCGGTCTACCTGACGCTGTCGCTGACCACCGCCGCGCTGATGAACTGGTACAACTCCCGCGCTGCGATCAAGGAACGGTGAGAGGAGCAGCCCCATGGGTGCCGCCCAGACCTTTACGCCGATCGCATCGCGCCCCGCCCCCGAAAAGCTGACGGGCACGCTGGCGTGGCTGCGCCGCAACCTGTTCGCCGACTGGACCAGCTCGATCGCCACGCTGGCGATCGTCGGACTCTTCGCCTGGGTCCTGCCGGGCATCGTCGAATGGGGCCTGGTTCACGCCGTGTTCAGGCCGGACAACGAAGCGTGCCGCGAGGTCGCCGGCACCGGCGCCTGCTGGGGCGTGATCGCGGAAAAGTACCGGCTCATCATCTTCGGGCGCTATCCATTCGAGCAGCAATGGCGGCCCCTGATCGCGACCCTGCTGATGGTCACGCTGCTGGTCGCGAGCTGCACGCGCCCGCTATGGAGCAAGTGGCTGATCGTGGCCTGGGTCGTGGTCCTCGTGGTGTTCTTCGTGCTGATGCGCGGCGGCCTGTTCGGGTTGACGCCGGTCGAAACCTCGCGCTGGGGCGGGCTGCCGCTGACCATGATGCTCTCCACGCTGGGCATCGCCTGCGCGTTTCCGCTGGCGATCCTGGTCGCCCTGGGGCGGCGGTCACACCTGCCCGCGATCCGCTCGCTGTGCATCGTCTACGTCGAACTGATCCGCGGCGTGCCGCTGATCTCGGTGCTGTTCATGGCATCGTTCATGTTTCCGCTGTTCATGCCGCAGGGGACGCAGATAGACGTGCTGCTGCGCGTGTTCGTCGGCATCACGCTGTTCGCGGCGGCGTATCTCGCGGAGGTCGTGCGGGGCGGATTGCAGGCGATTCCCAAGGGGCAGGTGGAGGCGGCCGCCTCCCTCGGGCTGTCGTACTGGCAGACGCAGCGCAAGATCGTCCTCCCGCAGGCGCTGCGCCTGGTCGTGCCCTCGATCATGAACAGCTTCATCAGCACGTTCAAGGACACGTCGCTGGTTACCATCGTGAGCCTCTATGACCTGACCGGATCGCTGGCGCTCGCGCTGGGGGGCGACGCGAACTGGCGGCAGTTCTATCTCGAGGGCTACTTCTTCATCGCCGCCATCTACTGGGTTGGCTGCTTCGCGATGTCGCGGTACAGCCAGTGGATCGAGCGGCAGCTGAACGTGAGCAATACACGCTAACCGAACCCGCCTGAACGCCAACCTGACGGAACGAACATGAGCGAAGAAATCATCATCAGCTTCGAGAAGGTCAACAAGTGGTACGGCCAGTTCCACGTGCTGCGCGACATCGACCTGTCCGTCCGGAAGGGCGAGCGGATCGTTATCTGCGGGCCGTCGGGGTCGGGCAAGTCGACGATGATCCGCTGCATCAACCGGCTCGAGGAGCACCAGGAGGGCGTGCTCAAGGTCGACGGCGTGGAACTCAGCGACGACGTCAAGGCGATCGAGGCGATACGCAAGAACGTCGGCATGGTCTTCCAGCAGTTCAACCTGTTTCCGCACCTGACCGTGCTCGAGAACCTGACGCTGGCCCCGATGTGGGTGGGCAAGATCCCCAAGAAGGAGGCGGAGGAGCGCGCGATGGCCCAGCTGAACCGCGTGCGCATCGCCGAGCAGGCGATGAAGTACCCGCTGCAGTTGTCCGGCGGCCAGCAGCAGCGGGTGGCCATCGCCCGCGCGCTGTGCCTGACGCCGAAGATCATGCTGTTCGACGAACCCACGTCGGCGCTCGATCCGGAAATGATCAAGGAAGTGCTGGACGTCATGATCGAATTGGCCAACCTGGGCATCACCATGCTTTGCGTCACCCACGAGATGGGGTTCGCGAAGTCCGTGGCCGACCGGGTGATCTTCATGGACCAGGGCCAGATCATCGAGCAGAACACCCCGCACGAGTTCTTCAACAACCCGAAGAGCGACCGGACCCGGGACTTCCTGAGCAAGATCCTCAATCATTGACCCGCGGCAGCGCGCCGCGCTCAGGGCTCGGCCAGGAAGTCCTCGATCTTGCGGCGCTGCCGCTTGGTCGGCCGGCCCTTCAGTTGCGGCGCGTTGATCATCGCGAGCTTGCGCTGTGCGACCAGTTCGGCGCGTGCGGCCACGCTGGATTCCGCCTCGGCAAAGAGCTGCGCTGCGAGCGTCGCCGATCCCCGCACGTCGGACAGCGCCGCGACCTCGACATTCCAGACCAGGCTCTCGCGGACGATCGCGTAAACGTCACCGACGCGCACGGTATGCGCAGGCTTGCAGCGCTCGCCATCGTGCTTGACCTTGCCGGATTCGATCGCGTCCTGCGCCAGCGCGCGCGTCTTGAAAAAGCGCGCCGCCCACAACCACTTGTCCAGCCGCATCCCTCGTGGCGCATCGTCCGCCAGGGCGGCGCGTCCGGCAGTCCGTGCGCCCTCCGCGGCGCGCCTGGCGTGGCGCTCCCTGTGGGTGGGCATCTCAGGACCCGCCGTAATCGCGCATCCACGCCGCGAGGAGGTCGGCCGCAGGCGTGCCGCGCCTCTCCAGGCCCGTGATCACGCCGCACCGGTCGGCCTCGCTGCGGTTCTGGCTCAATTTGAACTTGGCGTCGATCCGCTCGACCGTCAGGCGAAACCCGACGATCGCGCCGAGCATTTTTTCGAGGAGCGCCGGAGCCATCTTGCCGCTGGTCCAGGGGTGCGCGAACTGCACCTCGTGCCAGGCGGACAGCGCGTCGACTATCGCCCGCTTATCCTGGGTCCCGTCGATGCGCTCGATGGTCCCGTGGACGTGGACGGCAACGAAGTTCCAGGTTGGCACCGCGCCGACGGGGTCCGCGTACCAGTTCGGCGAGACGTAGCCATACGGCCCCTGGAAGATCATGAAGGTGGCGCCGCGAGTCATCGCTTCGGCGTGCGGATTCGCCGCTGCGACATGGCCGATCACGGCGCCGCGTGCGCCCGCATCCCGCTCGAACAAGACCGGCACGTGGCTGACCGAGACCGCGTCGTCCGCCGTGGTGATCAACGTGGCGAACCCGTATTCCGCGAGCACGCGCAGGACAGCCGCATCATCCGCGTTGGCGAAATGCCGCGGGTTGTAGTGGCCCATCAGTGCAGCGTCCCCGCCGGCTCCGGCTGCGCGAACAGCGCGAGCGCCCGCGCGCGGTCGAAGGCGTACTTGCGGTTGCAGAACTCGCATGCCACTTCGATGCGCCCCTGTTCGGCCAGCACCTGCTCGATCTCGCCGCGTCCGAGCAGCAGCAACGCATTGGCCACGCGTATCTCGGAGCATCCGCATTCGAAACGGACCGGATGGCCGGCAAACAACCGCACGGCTTCCTGGGAGAACAGCCGGTTCAGGAGTTCCCCGCCGTCGAGGGCGAGCAGCTCGCCCGGACGCACGGTGGACCCGACCAGCGTGACGCGGTCCCAGTCCTCGCTGGGGGCTCCGCTCCCGGTCCCGGCACCAGGGAGCCTCTGCAGCAGCAGTCCCGCGGCGTGTTCCCCGTCCGCGGCAAGCCACATCCGGGTCGCAAGCTGCTCGGAGCTCTGCATGTGATGCTCGAGTACTTCCGCGACCGTTCCGCTCTCCATCGCCACGATGCCCTGGTACATCTGGGCGCCGTCGCGCGGGTCCAGCGTCATCACGCAACGGCCATTGCTCGCGAGCCGCAGCAGGTCGGCGTCATCGGGCAGGTCACCCCGCCACTTCGCGATCGCGCGCAGCCCGAGTTCATCCGTGCTCTCGACCACCAACAACTGCAGCGGTCCGGGCGACTGCACCTGGACGATCAGGCTGCCCTTGAACTTGAGATTGGCGGCCAGCAGCGCCGTCGCCGCGAGCATCTCGCCGAGCATGCGGCGCAGGACCGGCGGATAGTCATGCTGCGCCAGCATTTCGCGATACGCGGCGCCGAGGCGCACCCACCCGCCCCGCACCGGCATGTCGTCGAACAGGAAGCGGTGATGCGTGTCCGTCACTGATGTCCTTCCGGCACGGCGGCCCTTATTTCGATGCGCCGTTCAGGGGGACCGTGTACACCGACATCGGCAGCGCGGAATTCTTGTCGAACGTCGAGCCGATCTCGACGCCCAGGCGCGCGATCGCCTCGGCGGTGTCGAGCTTGTCGTACATCGACTGCATCGCGCCCAGCGCGAACTCGCGTCCGGAGCCGGCCGCCCAGAACTTGTTGTACTCGAACACTTCGCGCATCGAGTAGATGCCGAAAATGCCGTACTTGTTGGCGATCAGCGCGGTGATCTGCGTCGATTCGTACGGGTCATCGTCCTCTTCCTTGGGGTTCAGGAAGTGCTGGTCCTTGAGAATCGGGTGGAGCTTGCGAAAGGTCTCGAACACCGCGGTCTTGCCGGCGAAGTCGAGCTCGCCGTGGCTGGAGAGGAGGCTCTCGAACACGAGCTGGTGCGCGGCGCTGCCGCAGAAACCGAGGTAGGTATCGCGGTGATGCAGGATCTTTTCGGGAGACTTGTCGAATTGCGCGGACAATCGGGTATCGCCAAACGTGGTGAGGGAGTCGGCGGCAATGCAGGCCAGATTGCCCTTTCGTACAACTACTAGAGTGGTCATGCGTGCTTTCTTGCTGCTGGAGGGTTCAGGCGGAGGTCGACGATTATAGCCCAAGCGCCACGCCCGGCTCCGCGCGCCAGGCTGTGCCGCACTGAACGCGCCGCATGTCCCAGCGCGGAATCGCCCACGCCCAGAACTCCGCGGGCGTCGTGAAGTCCTCCATCGGTTCCTCCTGGCCCAGGAAGCGCCACGCGGCGCGCAGCACGGCCTGCGGGTCGTCCATCGGCAGCGGTGCCGCCCGTGTCTGCTTGGATAGCTTTTCGCCCGCGGTATTCACGGCAACGGGCACATGCGCATACCGGGGAAGAGGCGCGCCCAGCTGCCGCTGCAGGAAGATCTGGCGTGGCGTCGATGACAACAGGTCGGCGCCGCGCACGACGTCGGTGACGCCCTGATCGCGGTCGTCGACCACGACCGCAAGCTGGTAGGCCCAGAGGCCGTCCGCGCGGCGGACGACGAAGTCGCCGACATCGCGCAGCAGATCCTGATGCTGCGGGCCTTGCACGCGATCGATGAAGGCGACGGTCACCGCGTCCACCCGCATGCGCCAGGAGCGCGCCGCGCGGCCCGGCGGCAGTCCGGCGCGGCAAGTGCCAGGGTAGACCCGCTCGCTGGCGGCGCCCATCGGCGCCTTCTCGAGCTGCGCGCGCGAGCAGGCGCAGGGGAAGACCTTTTCCTCGCCGCGCAACTGCTCGAGCGCGGCGCGGTACGCGGCATTGCGCGTACTTTGGTGGAGAAGCGGACCATCCCAGGCGAATCCGTAGCGCTCGAGTACGCGGGGGAACGAAGCGGCGGCGCCGGGCTGCTCGCGCGGCGGGTCGAGGTCCTCGATCCGCAACAGCCACCGGCCTGCGCGCGACCTGGCGTCGGCGTAGCTGGCGACCGCGGCGACCAGGGAACCGAAGTGCAGCGGTCCGGTGGGCGAGGGGGCGAAGCGCCCCGTGTACGGCCGCGGGACCGCGGCGCTCACCGCACGGGAGCGCTGCGTGCGAAACGTTCCATCGGCTGGTTGTACTTCCAGGAGCCGTGCCAGCTGACGAGCACGAGGTTGGGATACTCCGGCTTGCCGAGGCTGCCGTTGTAGCGCCCGAGCGCGCGGTAGTAGTCGCCGTTCTCGATGTCCAGGTAATGGCGCAGTATCGTGCAGCCATACCGCAGGTTGGTGCGCAGATGAAACAGGTTCTGGTCCTTGGTGCCGATCAGCTTGACCCAGAAGGGCATGACCTGCATGTAGCCGCGCGCGCCGCCGAGGAGACGGCGTACTTGCGGAAATTGCTCTCGACCTGGATCAGGCCCAGCACGATCTGCGGGTCGAGGCCCGCGCGCGAGGCCTCATAGTGCACTGTCGTGAGGAACTCGCGCCGCGTGGTCGGGTCGGGAATTTTCCGGGCCAGCCGGTTCGACATGTCGAGTATCCACGTGCTGCCTTCGGACTCGGAATTGAAGACCATGCGCGGGGCCGCGCGGTCGCTGATCGCCGCCTGCAACGACGCCTGCACCGATGCTGAGAGCTGTTCTTCGACTTGGGCGCCGGCCCAGGCCAGCGGCGCGAGCGCGACGGCGCACAGCGCCAAGAGCGCGGCGGCGGCGCGCGGAAAGAAGTCGAATGGGCTACGGCATTGCATGAATCATCATTCCTCGTTCAAACACTAGCACAAAATGCCGGCGCCGCCATCGCATCACCGTCGAGCGGCCATGCGGGCCTGCAGAAATGCAACAATGCCCTCGAACGGCACGCCGGTCGCCGCGGCGTCGGTCCTGGCCTGATACTCGACCTTGCCTTCCTTCAGTCCGCGATCGCCGATCGTCACCCGGTGCGGGATGCCGATCAGTTCGAGGTCGGCGAACATCACGCCGGGGCGCACGTCCCGGTCATCGAGCAGGACTTCTACGCCGAGTGCCGCCAGCTCGTCGTGCAGACAGATTGCCGCTTCCTTGACCTGCGGGTTGCGCCCGTAGCCGATCGGCGCAATCACGACTGCGAAGGGCGCCATGGGCAACGGCCACACGATCCCCTTCTCGTCGAAGTGTTGCTCGATCGCGGCTGCGACGACCCGGGTGACACCGATTCCGTAGCACCCCATGTGCATCACCTGGGCATGGCCCTGCTCGTCCAGGACTGTCGCCCGCATTGCTTCCGAATAGACCGTCCCCAGCGCGAACACGTGTCCGACCTCGATCCCGCGGCAGAGTTCCAGCACGCCCTGGCCGTCCGGCGACGGATCACCCGCGACGACGCTGCGCAGGTCCGCGACGAGGTCCGGTTCGGGAAGGTCACGCCCCCAGTTCACGCCGGTCAGATGATGGCCCGATTCGTTGGCGCCGCAGACGAAGTCGCTCATCGCGGCGACGGTGCGATCGGCGATGACCAGCACCGGGCCGGCGTGCGCGCCGCGGACAGGCACCGGTCCGCAATAGCCGGGGTCCGTGCCCAGATGCGCCTCGATTTCCCCGGGCGTGGCAGCGCGGAAGTTCTTGAGTTGCGGCAGCTTGGCGATCTTGACTTCATTGACGCTGTGGTCCCCGCGCACCAGCAGCAGGCAAAAGCCCGCATCGCTGAAGAACATCACGGACTTCACGTTCAGTTGCAAAGGCACGCCGAGAAACTCCGCGACCGCCTCGCAGGTCTTCATGCCCGGCGTCGCGACCTTCTGCATGGGCCCGCCGGGTTGCGCGCGCGGCGCGCCGGGCGCCACGGCCTCGGCCTTCTCGATGTTGGCGGCGTAGGTCGAAGTCGGACAGAACGCGATCACGTCTTCGCCGGAATCGGCCAGCACCTGGAATTCGTGGGACGAGGCGCCGCCGATTTCCCCGTTGTCGGCATCGACCGGCCTGAATTCGAGGCCCAGCCGCGTGAAGATCTTCGTGTACGCATCGTACATCGCGCGATAGCTGGCCATCAGCCCGTCCTTGTCGCGGTCGAACGAGTACGCATCCTTCATGATGAACTCGCGCGCGCGCATGACGCCGAAACGGGGGCGCACTTCGTCACGGAATTTGTCGCCGATATGGTAGAAATTGACCGGCAGCTGCCGATAGCTGCCGATTTCCTTGCGCACGATGTCGGTGATGACCTCCTCGTGCGTCGGCGCGAACAGGAAGTCCCGGTCGTGGCGGTCCTTCATGCGCAGCATGTTGGGGCCGTACTTTTCCCAGCGCCCTGTCTCCTGCCAGAGTTCGGCCGGGTTGATCAACGGCATCAGCAGTTCGATGGCGCCGGCGCGGTTCATTTCCTCGCGCACGATGTTCTCGACCTTGCGCAGCACGCGCAGGCCCATGGGCATCCAGCTGTAGAGGCCGCTGCCGAGCTTCTTGATCAGGCCGGCGCGCAGCATCAGCCGGTGGCTGGCGAGTTCGGCTTCCGCGGGTGCTTCCTTGAGGGTGGAAATGAAGAATTGCGAGGCGCGCATGACGTGGCCGGTGACAAGGGAATCGCGCATTTTAGCGTGAATGGCGCCCTGGCGCCCCCGGACGCGTGCGCCTCCGGCGAATGCCATGGCGCGCCGGGTCGCGCCCGGCCCCCTCTCAGCGAGGCTGCCGCACCACCAGCACCGGCAGGTTCGTATGGTGCAGCACCTTCCGTGTCTGGCTGCCCATGAGCAGCGACGCAAGGCCGCCCCGGCCGTGCGATCCCATCACGATCACGTCGCAGCCGACGCGTGCGGCGGCTTCGATGATGGCGTGCCACGCCGCGCTGTCGGACTCGTGCAGTGCGGTGCAGGAGACACCCGCGGCCGCGGCCCTGGCCACGCAGGGGTCGAGGATTTGCCGTGACTGCTTGGCAGCCGCCGCTTCATGCTCGTCCTGGGGCAAGGTTGGAAACACCGTTCCGTCGACCAGCATCGGCGGCGGGTACTGGCCGGCGACGTGAAGGAGGGTGAGCTTCGCCCCCAACTGCTGCGCCAGGGTGATGGCGTGATCGACGGCGAGGGTGGAAAGCTCCGACCCGTCAGTTGCCGCAAGCAAGTGTCGATACATGGCCAACTCCCCCGATGGCGTGAGACCCGCGAACCAAGCCTGCCGGGTCGGGGCGCCTGCCCGATGGCAGTGCGCCCGGCAACCGGGGCCATGGAACGAATCTTACGCCGCCGGAGCGGCGTCTGGTCAATGGCGTGCAAACCGGCTGCGTCGTCAACCGCCGCAAGCCTAGCGGGCGACGATCACCGGCAACTTCGAATGCGCCAGCACTTTCTGGGTTTCGCTGCCGAGGAACAACGCCGCCAGACCGCCGCGGCCATGCGAGCCCATCACGATCGCATCGCACTTGTACTTCTTGGCGGCGGACAGGATCGCTTCCCACGGCGCGCGGCTGAGCGCGTGCCGGGTTTCGCATTTGACGCCGGCCGCTTCGGCCTTTTTCGCGATCTTGCTGAGGATCGCTTCGGCGTCGGCTGCCGCCAGGGCGGCATAGTCCTTCTTCGACATCATTTCATAGATGATGCCCTCGGAATACACGGGTTCGGGATAGTCGGGCGCGGCATAGAACGCGGTCACCCTCGCGCCGAGCTTTCCGGCCAGCCCGATGGCGTGCATGACGGCCCTTTCCGAGAGCTTGGATCCGTCCGTTGCAACGAGCAAATTCGTGTACATGATTTCTCCTTGATGTGGACGAACGGGGCCAGTCCCCATTCGTCAGACCAGTGCGCTTTCACGCAATCCCCAACCAACTCCCGAACATCCAGACCAATGCTACGCTGTCCAATATTGACTGAATTGACGCAGATCAAGAAAGCGGTGTTGCGCATCGACTAGAGTACATTTCCGCTCCCGAGCGAATGCCATGCCTGCAACGATCCCCACCGCGCCAGCCCGTTTGCCGGCATCCTCCCCGCTCGGGGCAGCGGCGTCGGCCGTCCAATGCGCGCATTGCGGATTGCCGTTGCCTGCCGGCGTGGACATCCAGGCGACGCACGCAGGCCACGTCCGCCGGTACTGTTGTCATGGGTGCCTGGCGCTGGCGCAGGTCGGGCCGCAAGCGGCCAGCGCGGTCCCGGCGGGGGTGGCCGGTCCGTGGGCGTTGTTTGACGATCCATCGCGGCAGCGGTCCTGGGTCGTGCGCGCCGGCGCGCGGCGGGCGGAAGTTGCCCTTGTACTTGAAGGCGTGCATTGCGCGGCGTGCGTGGAGACGATCAGGAGCCGGATCGGCGCCATGGACGGCGTTTACCAGATCGACGTGCAGTTGCCGGGCGAGCGGGCGCGCCTCGCATGGGATCCGCTGCGCCAGAGACTCGGCGCCATACTCGAAGCGATCGCCCGGCTGGGCTACAAGGCGGCGCCGGTCGACGCGCTGGCGGCAGCGGCCGCGCGCCGGCGGGAGGCGCGGCGCGCCTTGCTGCGGCTGTTCATCGCCGGGTTCGGCATGATGCAGGTGATGATGTATGCCGTCCCGGCCTATGTCACCGAAGATGGCATCGGCGAGGAGCATGCAACGTTGTTGCGCTGGGCCAGCCTGGTCCTGGCGATTCCCGTCGTGCTGTACTCGGCATGGCCGTTCTTTGCCGGCGCATGGCGGGATCTGCGCAACGGCCGGCCGGGCATGGACGTGCCGGTGGCGCTCGGAATCGGCACGGCGTTCACCGCCAGCGCGTGGGCCACCTGGATCGACCATGGCGAGGTGTATTTCGACTCCGTGACCATGTTCGTCTTTTTGCTTCTCGCGAGCCGCTATTTCGAGTTGCGCGCGCGTCAGAAGGCATCGGGGGCGGCGGATGCGCTGGCGCGGCAGCAACCGGAAATCGCGGTGCGGCTGGCGGACGCCGGCGCCGGGCAGGGCGCCCGACCGGAGACGGTGCCCGTTGCTGCCATTCGGGTCGGGGATCGCGTGCTGGTCAGGCCGGGAGAAGTCGTGCCGGTCGACGGGCGCGTCGTGCAGGGTCATGGCACTCTCGCCGAGAGCATGTTGACCGGAGAGTCGAGCCCGGTCGTCCGGGCCGAGGGCGCGCCGGTGCTTGCCGGTTCCACGCTTTACTCCGCCGAGCCCGATGACCAGTTGCATGTGGTGGTGGAGGCGACGGGCGAGAACACCCGACTCGGCGAGATGGTCAGACTGCTCGACCGGGCGCTGCTCGACAAGCCCCGGCTTGCGTTGATCGCTGATCGCGTCGCGGTGTGGTTCACCGGCGGTCTGTTGCTGCTCGCCGCATTGACCGCGCTCGCCTGGTGGCTGATCGATCCGTCGCGGATCATCGCCGTCACGGTCGCCGTGCTGGTGGTCAGCTGCCCTTGCGCGCTGTCGCTCGCGACGCCTTCCGCCGTGGCCGCGGCGACCGGAGTCCTGGCGCGGCGCGGCTTGCTGGTGCTGCGCGGTCGCGCTCTGGAGACGCTGGCCGGCGCCACGCACGTCGTGTTCGACAAGACCGGCACGCTCACCTCGGGCCGGATCACGATGCAGCGCGTCGAGGCGTTCCGGGACATGCCGGCGGAAGACTGCGCCGCGGTCGCTGCGGCGCTCGAGGCGGGCTCGCAGCATCCGGCCGGCCAGGCCATCCGTCTTGCCGCGCGGCCCGGCGTCGCCGCCCATGGGGTTACGCGCGTGCCGGGCTCGGGCGTCGAAGGGGTGGTGGCGGGACGGCGCTACCGGTTGGGACAGCCTGCGTATGCGCAGGCAATGCATGGCCAACCGTTGCCGGCCGCCTTTGCGGGTGCGCGCCCCGACCAGACCCTGGTCGCGCTTGCGGACGAGGCGGGTTGGGTCGCGCACTTCCTGCTCGCTGACGCATTGCGTCCGGGGGCGCGGGAACTGGTCGACGACCTGCACGGCCTCGGCGTGCAGGTCATGCTGCTGTCCGGCGACCGGCCCGCGACCGCGCAATACTGGGCCGCGCAGCTGGGCATCGCGGCGGTGGAGGGCGGCGCGTCACCTCTGCGCAAGCGCCAGGTCATCCAGGATCTGCAGCACGCCGGCGCTGTCGTCGTAATGGTCGGCGATGGCGCCAACGACACCGCCGCGCTGGGCGTCGCGCACGCATCGATCGCCGTCGGCAGTGGCGCACGCCTTGCCCAGCAGGGCGCCGACATGGTCTGGCTCGGCGACGACCTCGGTCATCTCGACTGGGCCATCCACAAGTCGCGCAAGGCCATGCGGATCATCCGGCAGAATCTTTGGTGGGCGTTCGGCTACAACATGACAGCGATACCTCTGGCGGTTACCGGAACGATAGGTCCGCTGATCGCGGGGCTGGGCATGTCGATCAGTTCCCTGCTGGTGGTGCTCAATGCGCTGCGGCTGCTGCGCGAGAGCGACAATGTGCCGGACCTGGCGCCAAGCGCCGCATCGCCGGCGCCACCCCGGGGAACCCGTCCGGAGCCACTCCTGATGGAAACCCTGTACCTGCTGATCCCGGTCTCGGTCCTGCTGGTGTTCCTGATCGGGGCGCTGTTCTGGTGGGGAATCAGCCGCGGCCAGTTCGACGACCTCGACCGTCCGGGCCGGCAAATACTGGACGACGACGATCATCCGGAGAAACCCGGTTGAGCCGGCTAGCGGCCGGGGCGCGTGCGCCCGCAAGCCACGGGAGCGACCGCGAGTTCGGCGCGAGCCGCGGGATCACGCCGGCACGCGGTGGCAGCCTTCCGCTACTGTTGATCCATATCAAAACCCGCCCTTTGCATCGCCGTTACTCTCGACACGCGGTCAAGCAAGGCGGCCGGGTAGTGCCCATCTTTTTCGAGCAAAGGCAGGAGAAATGGACAATCAAGGGACATTCAATTACAAGGTGGTCCGGCAATTTGCCGTGATGACCGTGGTGTGGGGCGTCGTCGGCATGCTCGTCGGCGTCATCATCGCCGCCGAGCTCCTGTGGCCGGACCTGCTCCAGGGCATCCCCTGGCTATCCTACGGCCGCCTGCGCCCGCTGCATACGAACGCGGTGATCTTCGCGTTCGGCGGCTGTGCGCTGTTCGCGACCTCCTACTATTGCGCGCAGCGGACCTGCCAGGTGCGGCTGTTCTGCGGCCCGCTGGCGGCGGTCACGTTCTGGGGCTGGCAGATCGTGATCGTGCTGGCGGCGATCACGCTGCCGCTGGGCATCACCTCCGGCAAGGAGTACGCCGAGCTCGAGTGGCCGATCGACCTGCTGATCGCCGTGGTCTGGGTGTCGTACGCGGTGGTCTTCTTCGGCACGCTCGCCAAGCGCAAGGTCGAGCACATCTACGTCGCGAACTGGTTCTTCGGCGGCTTCATCCTGACCGTGGCGCTGCTGCACATTGTCAACAGCGCGGCGATGCCGGCGTCCCTGTGGAAATCCTACTCGGCGTACGCCGGGGTGCAGGACGCGATGGTCCAGTGGTGGTACGGCCACAATGCGGTCGGCTTTTTCCTGACCGCGGGTTTCCTGGGCATGATGTACTACTTCGTGCCCAAGCAGGCGGAGCGGCCGATCTACTCGTACCGGCTGTCGGTCGTGCACTTCTGGGCGTTGATCTTCACCTACATGTGGGCCGGCCCGCACCACCTGCATTTCACCGCGCTGCCCGACTGGACCCAGAGCATCGGCATGGTGTTTTCGCTGATCCTGCTCGCGCCCTCGTGGGGCGGGATGATCAACGGCATCATGACCCTGTCCGGCGCCTGGCACAAACTGCGCGAGGACCCGATCCTGAAGTTCCTGATCGTCTCGCTTTCCTTCTACGGGATGTCCACGTTCGAAGGGCCGATGATGTCGATCAAGACCGTCAACGCCCTGTCGCATTACACGGACTGGACCGTGGGCCACGTGCACTCCGGCGCGCTGGGCTGGGTCGCGTTCATCACCTTCGGCTGCATTTATTACCTGATCCCGCGCCTGTTCGGGCGGCCGCAGATGCACAGCATACGGCTGATCACGCTGCACTTCTGGGTGGCAACCCTCGGCGTCGTGCTCTACATCACCGCGATGTGGATCGCCGGCGTCATGCAGGGCCTGATGTGGCGCGCCACCAACGCCGACGGAACGCTGACCTATTCGTTCGTCGAGAGCGTCAAGTCGACCTTTCCGTTCTACGCGATCCGGCTGGTCGGCGGCACGATGTTCCTGGCCGGGATGCTGGTGATGGCCTACAACGTGGCCCGGACCATTGCGGCGGGCCGCGCCGTCGAAGCGCCGATTCCGGCTCTCGCGCCCGCCAGTGCGCACGCATAAGGGAGAATTCGCATGAAATTTTCGCATGATTGGCTCGAGCGCAACCTGGTCTGGATGGTGATCCTGATCGTCCTGACGGTCAGCGTGGGCGGGCTGGTGGAGATCGTCCCGCTCTACTTCCAGAAGTCGACCACCGAGCCGGTGGCCGGCCTGAAACCGTACACGGCGCTGCAGCTGTCGGGGCGCGACATCTACATCCGCGAAGGCTGCTACAACTGCCACTCGCAGATGATCCGGCCGTTCCGCGCGGAGACCGAGCGTTACGGTCATTACTCGGTCGCCGGCGAGTTCGTCTACGATCATCCGTTCCAGTGGGGCAGCAAGCGCACGGGACCCGACCTGCATCGCGTCGGCGGGCGCTACTCGGACGAATGGCATCGGGTGCATCTGAACAATCCGCGCGAAGTCGTGCCCGAATCGAACATGCCCGCCTATTCGTGGCTTGCCGCCAGCGCGCTGGCGCCGGAGGACATCGCGGCAAAGATGCGCGCCCTGCGCCGGCTCGGCGTGCCCTACTCCGACCAGGAAATCGCCGCCGCGCCGCGGCAGTCACCGGCAAGACCGAGCTCGACGCGATGGTCGCGTATTTGCAAGGGCTCGGCACCACTCTGCGGAACGTGAGGCCATGATGGACTTCGCAACGTTGTCGAGCATCATCACCGTGCTGGCCGTCGTCACCTTTGCCGGCATCGTCGTCTGGGCGATGAGCGGCCGCCAGAGCGCGCGCTTCGCAGCGGCGGCGCGATTGCCGTTCGCCATCCCCGACGAGACCGCGGCCAGCCAACCGAATCTGAACAAGAATGGAGAGGGGAGATGAGCGACTTTACCTCGGGTTTCTGGAGCCTCTATGTCGGGGTTCTGACGATCGTTTCCATCCTCGCGTGCGGGGCGCTGTTGCTGAGCATGAGCAAGCAGACCGTGAAGAAGGACGCACAGGGGAAGACCATCACGACCGGCCACGTCTGGGACGAGGATCTGTCCGAGCTGAACAACCCGCTGCCGCGCTGGTGGATGTGGCTGTTCTACATCACGCTGTTCTTCGGCGCCGGATACCTGGTGCTGTACCCGGGGGCCGGCAAGTATGCCGGCATGGCCGGGTGGACTTCCAGGGGACAGTACGACGAGGAACGGGCGAAGGTGCAGGCCGAGATCGCGCCGCTGTACGCGAAGTTCGCCGGCCAGGATCCCAAGGCGCTCGTGGGTGACCCGCAGGCGCAGGCCATCGGCGAGCGGCTGTTCCAGACGTCCTGCGGGCAATGCCATGGTTCCGACGCGGGCGGCAGCAAGGGATTCCCCAGCCTGCGCGACGGCGACTGGCTCTACGGCGGCGAGCCGGAGACCATCAAGGCCTCCATCACAGACGGGCGCCGCGGCGTGATGCCGCCATTGGGCGCAGCGTTGTCCGAGCAGGAAATCTGGAATGCCGCGCACTATGTCCTGTCATTGTCCCAACAACTGCACAATGCCGAGCGCGCGGACAAGGGCAAAGCAACGTTTCAAACGATCTGCGCGGCTTGTCACGGCCCCGAAGGCAAGGGTAACCCCGCGGTGGGCGCGCCCAACCTTACTGACAGCATCTGGTTGTACGGCGGCAGCGAGAAGACGATCATCGAGACGATAACCAGGGGCCGGACCAACGCGATGCCGGCGCACAAGGAGCTGCTCGAACCCGAGAAGATCCACCTGTTGACGGCGTATGTGTATGGCTTGTCCCGGCGCGGTACCGCGGCTCCCACCGCCACGCCGGCACCCGCGAAAACGCCCTGATCGATGACGCTGGCCAAGATCCGGATCGTTCCCGCCCCGGCGCCGACCAAGGGCGACGAGGTCGAGCAGGCTCTGTACGAGGTCCGGAAGAAGATCTACCCCCGCGCGGTAAGCGGCATCTTCGCGCGGTGGCGCTGGACCATCATGCTGATCACGCAGGTCGTGTTCTACGGCCTGCCATGGGTCACCTGGAACGGGCGCCAGGCGGTCCTGTTCGACCTCGCGGCACGGAAGTTCTACCTGTTCGGGGCGGTGCTCTGGCCGCAGGACGTGATCTACCTGACCGTGTTGCTGGTGCTTTCGGCGCTGTCCCTGTTCCTGTTCACAGCGGTCGCCGGGCGGTTGTGGTGCGGCTATTCCTGCCCGCAGACCGTCTATACCGAGATCTTCCTGTGGATCGAGCGCAAGATCGAAGGCGAAAGGCTGGCGCGGATCCGGCTCGACGCGGCGGAAATGTCGCTCGAGAAGTTCGTGATCAAGGCGCTCAAGCACACGGCCTGGGGCACGCTGGCGCTGTGGACCGGGTTCACCTTCGTCGGGTACTTCACGCCGATCAAGACCCTGGGGATGGAGTTCTTCACCGCGACGCTCGGGCCGTGGCAGACGTTCTGGATCCTGTTCTACGGCTTCGCGACCTACGGCAACGCCGGCTGGATGCGCGAACAGGTGTGCAAGTACATGTGCCCCTATGCCCGCTTCCAAAGCGTGATGTTCGATCGCGATACGCTGGTCATCACCTACGATGCCGAACGCGGGGAACCGCGCGGCTCCCGCAACAAGAAGAGCGATGCGCGAACGCTGGGTCTGGGCGACTGCGTCGATTGCGGCATTTGCGTGCAGGTTTGCCCGACGGGCATCGACATCCGCAATGGACTGCAGTACGAATGCATCGGGTGCGCCGCCTGCATCGACGGCTGCGATCAGGTGATGGACCGCATGGGGTATCCGAAGGGGCTGATCCGCTACGACACGTCGGCAGGGCTCGAGCAGCACTTGTCGTTCCGGCAGAAGGCGAAGCGCGTGCTGCGCCCGCGCACGCTGTTCTACGCGGGCTTGCTGCTGGCGATTGCCGCCGCGTTGGTCACCAGCCTGGCGCTGCGCAAGACGCTCAAGGTCGACGTGCTGCGCGACCGCGCTTCGCTGGCGCGCGAGGCGGCGCCCGGCATCATCGAGAACGTGTACCGGTTGCAGATCATGAACACCGGCGAGACGCCGCACAGCTATCGCATCGGTGTTACGGGCCTTCCCGGCGCAGCGGTCGTGGGAGTTGAAGGACCGGTGGAGATTCCCGGAGCCACGACCCAATCCGTGCCGTTGCGAGTGCGGGTCGCCGAGTCGGCGGGCCAGCCAGGTGTCAACAAGATCGAGTTCACCGTTGGCGCCGTAGACGATCCGCAGCTGGCGGTCGTCGAGAAATCCACGTTTATCATTCCACGTTAGGAAAGTACGATGGCGACAATGCCGATTGCCCCATCCGGCCCATGGTATCGCGAGCGCTGGCCCTGGTTCCTGATGCTGGGTCCCGCACTGGTTCTGGTTGCGGGTGCCTACACGATCTGGCTGGCGTACAGTTCCGACGACGGACTCGTGGCGCGCGACTATTACAAGCGCGGCCTCCTGATTAACAAGACCCTGCAGCGCGATCACAACGCGGCCGCGCGGGCGATCTCCGCGCAGGGTGCTTGGAGCGCCGACGGTCGATCGCTGAGCATCCATGTCAGCGGGCTCGACAAGGTGCCTGCTGAACCTGTCTTGCGCGTGATCTTCGACCGCAGTGGGGTAGAACAGACGCTCCGCCTGCGCGCCATCGGCGGGGGCTGGTACGAAACGGCCTGGGCCCGGCCCGAGGACGAGCGGTGGCGGGCCGTGCTCGAAGCGGACGACTGGCGGCTGACCATGCTGGACGGGGCGGCGGGTGGCGCCGTGCGCTTCGTTGCCGCCAATCCGTGAGCGCGGCGCGTTATGGGCAGCGCGTGGCAATCTATTCGTGCGGGTGCGCAACGCCGATCGTTCGCCGCGCCCGACCTGCCGGGCGGGGTAGGCGCATGACTCGCAGGTGCCCGTTCCGGGTGGATCAATCCGTGGAGCAGCGCCGACTGGGAGAACTGGAATGGCACAACGACTGATGTGGATATTGTGGCCCGGCTTTGTCATGGCCTGCCTGGCAGAACTCGTTTTCTTCTCAGTGGTGGACCCGCAGGACTTGCACTTCCTGGGCCAGCCGCTCGAACTGTCTCGAACGGCGATTTACAGCTTCGGTTTCTTCTGCTTCTGGGCGCTGATGTCGGGGACCAGCGCTCTGACGTGCCTGCTGCAGCGCTCGCCGTTCGAGACGAATTACTGCCATTTGAAGCCGGAGGCGCGCCCGGTCGGCTGCCCCAAGCGCGAGGGGTCCGATGCCACCGACGGCTGCTGCTGACGCATCGCGGCTGGCCGCGCTCCCCACCGGCGCCGCCCGCAGTTCAGTCGGGCGGCCCGATCAGCTGCCGCAGCCCGTTCGCGTCGAGGATCTTGATATACTTTTGCTGCGCGATGATCAGACCCGCTTCCTGAAAACGCGAAAACAGGCGGCTGACGGTTTCCAGCTTGAGTCCGAGGAAGCTGCCGATTTCCTCGCGGGTCATGCGCAGGACAAACTCGGAGGCGGAATAACCGCGCCTGAGATACCGGTCGGAGAGATCGAGCAGAAACGACGCGAGTTTTTCTTCCGCGCGCATGGTTCCCAGCAGCAGCATGTTGTGCTGCTCGCGCACGATCTCGCTGCTCAACAAGCGGTGCACATGATGCTGCAAAGCGGGAATCCGCCTCGAGAAGTCCTCGAGCCGCGAAAAGGGGAGCAGGCAGACTTCGCTGTCCTCCAGCGCGTGGGCGGAACAGGTATGCGCCTCCGTGCTGATGCCGTCGAGGCCGATCAGTTCGCCGAGCATGTGGAAGCCGGTCACTTGTTCGCGCCCGTCCTCGAACAGCACCGCAGTCTTGAGCGATCCAAGACGCACCGTGAAAAGCGCGTCGAACGTGGATCCCGCCGCATAGAGCCTCTCGCCGCGCTTGATGCGCCGGCGTTCGTCGACGAAGGAGTCCAGTTGCCGCAGTTCGTCCGCCGTCAATCCCATCGGCATGCACAAGTCCCGAAGGCTGCAAGTCGAACAAGCCGTCTTGAGTCGCTGAAAATCTATGGATTGGGTCTGGCTGGACACAGCGGAATATCCATCTCGGTTGTTGAGCAAAATCAAGCGTCTGGATCGCCGGAGATGTTAACACGCCTTACCGAAGGACGGAAATGGCGTGTCCGCGGCGGACGCCGGGCGCTACGCGCAACCTGAACAGGCCACTCCTGTGCCTCTGGCAACTTACCTGGCAATGCTGACGATGGGACTGGCCGGCGGGTTGCATTGCGCGGCGATGTGCGGCGGGTTTGCCTCGGCGGCCGCACAGGCGGACTGGCAGCCAGTACGGCGTTTCGACGCTCGATGGACCGTTCCGGCAATCGTCTGGCAGCACGCGGGACGGCTGGCGACTTACGCCACGCTCGGGGCACTGGTCGGCGCCATGACTGCGGCCGGACGATGGGCGCCCGGCTGGTTGCCCCTGCAGGTCGTGATGTTCGTCGCTGCGAACTTGTTACTCGTCGGTTTTGGCCTCGGCTTGGCCGGCCGAGAGGTGGGGACCCGGCAGGTCGAGGCGTTCGGATTCGTGGTCTATACCCGCGCGCAGGCGCTGCTGGCTCGAATTCCGTTCCGCGGTTCGGCCAGGCCATTCGTGCTCGGTCTGTTATGGGGGCTAGTGCCGTGCGGACTCATCTATGCGGCGCTGGCTGCCGCAGCGCTGGCTGCGGACCCTGTGGAAGGCGCGTTGTTGCTGCTCGCGTTCGGACTGGGGACACTGCCCAATCTTCTGGCTGCGCATTGGGTCATACGGCAGGCGCGACGATTCGCCTGGCCGCGGCTTGCGCGATTTGCGATGGCGGCCCTGCTGGTCGGGTTCGGGATCGCGGGTCTGGCTCGAACAGCCGGGATTGACGATCCGGGCCGGCTGCTTGCCTTGTGCTGGCCGGGCGCCGGTTAACACCCGGGAATCCGGACGCCGTCCCGGTGCGGTGCCCTATACTCTCCGGCTTTCCCTGAAGCTGGACTGGTCCCACCCGTGCATGCGATCGCCGATCCCCGCCCGTTCCCACCGCATGCAGTCCCTTCCGCTGAATTCTTTCCTGATTGGCAACGCTGGGCGGAACAAAGCCAAGAGGCGGCGACAGGCCAGGAACGCGAAGCGGCGGATTCGCGGTTGCGCGCAGCGATGGTCGATGCGCTGCGCGGCGGGCAGGCGGCGGTCATCGAGACAACGCTGAATGCCGCAGCAACGGCCGCAGTCTACCGCCATCTGTGGCGGGCCTTGGGTGCAGCATGGCAGGAAGTTGGCGCTGGCGCCGACGAGCGATTGGTGGCCCATGCCTTCGCGCTCCCCGTGGTCGTCGTCGCTGCCGCCGCGGAGGCCATGGAATTGTCCGGCGTGCTGAGCGACATTACCCGAATCGTCGACCTGCTGCAGGCGCACGGCGCGCTGGCAGGTAACCGGAACTTCGGGCTTGCCAACGTTCTCGCGGGCGCCGATGCGCTCGGCCCTGGTGCAATGTCCCGCTGGCTGGACTGGCGCCGCGCGTCCGATCGCCGGACGATCCTGCCGGACGTCAGGCCGAGTCCCATCGCCATTGCGGCAGGTCAAGAGGGCGCCCATTTGCGGTTCCTGGTTGGCACCGCGTTGGCGGCGCCGCGCGCGGTGCTTCTTGGGGAGAGGTCGCCCGGCGCCTGGGGCATGCCGTTGGCGCAAGACCTGAGCCGGCAACTGGCGGCGGAGGGCGCGCAACTGCTCGCTCTTCCACGCGCGCCAGCTGATCCCCTGGACGCCGTGCGCCAGGGACGCCTAGCGCAACGCGAGGTTGCCTTGCAGCTGTTCGCAAGCAGCGCGATCCGGAAGCTGCGGGCCGACTTCGGGGAGCCATCCGCGGTGATCAGCTCCCATCGGACAGATGCCGGCGGAGAACTCAGGCTCAGCCTGTCCAGCCCCTTTGGGGAGCGCGACGCCGAAGGCTTCCGCTGCCCGCTCTACCCGTTCGACAGCCTCGAGGATGTGCTGAACACAATCGTCGATTTACTGCGTGCCTGCCGGATACGGGACATCAAGTCGCTTGCGCAGGTTCATCCCGACCGGGATCCAGAGACAGGATCGACGTTGCTGTTCCGGGCGGACGCGCCCGGCGCCGCAGATTCCGCGTCCCTTCACTGAAGTGCGTGCAGTTCCTGCAGGTAGCGGCGCGCATTCGTGACGTAGAGGTCGGCGTTCGACTGCATCCAGGCTAGTTCCCCGTCGGTGATGCGGCGCACCACTTTTCCCGGGGAGCCAATCACGACCGACCCGTCAGGGATCACCTTGCCCTCTGTGATCAGCGCGCCGGACCCGATGAGGCAGTTCTTGCCGATGACCGCGCGGTTCAGCACCACCGCCTGGATGCCGATCAGCGAATTGTCGCCCACCATGCAACCATGCAGCATCGCCTGGTGACCGATGGTCACACCTCGTCCCAGCGCGAATGGGACGCCGGCGTCGGTATGCAACACCGCGCCGTCCTGGACATTCGTGCGCTCCCCGATGACCATCAACTCGTTGTCGCCGCGGATCACGACATTGAACCACACGCTGGCCTGTGGATGCAGGATCACCGATCCTATGACGCTGGCGTTCGGGGCGACGAAATGATCCTCGCCGATGAGTTGGGGAATGCGATCGCCTAGCGAGTGCAGCATTAACAGGTCCGGGACGGGTGTGGGCAGAACCTATAATACGGATTCGCCGCCACCCTGTCACATGGAAATTCAAACGCCGCCTTGAACCGACGCCCGGACATACTCAACATCGCCGCCTACCGCTTCGTGGCGCTGGCCGATCTGCCGGCGTTGCGCCGGCGGCTCGACACTGTCTGCAACGCGGAGGGTCTCCGCGGAACGGTGCTGCTTGCCGCGGAAGGCATCAACCTGGCCGTTGCCGGATCCGCTGCGGGCGTCGCGGCATTGCGCGCGGCACTCGACGCCGACCATCGATTGGCTGGTTTGGGTTTCAAGCAAAGCTGGTCCTCCGCCATGCCGTTCAAGCGGCTCAAAGTCAGGATAAAGGCCGAGATCATCGCGTTCGGCGTATCAGGGATCGATCCCGCGGGCGCGCCAGCGCCGGCGCTCGAACCCGCGATGCTCAAAGCGTGGCTGGACGAGGGGAGGGACATGATCCTGCTCGATACGCGTAATGCGTTCGAGGTCGAGCACGGTTCATTCGCGGGCGCGGTCCAGCTTGGCAACCACACGTTCCGGGAGTTCGCCGCGGCTGCCCGCGCGTTCCCCCCATCCCGGCCGGGCACGCCGGTGGTGACGTTCTGCACCGGCGGCATACGATGCGAGAAGGCGGCCCCTCTCCTGCTTCAACTGGGTCACCGCGATGTGTTTCAACTCTCGGGCGGGATTCTCGCGTACCTGGAACACGTGGGGCCGGATTACTTCGAGGGCGCCTGTTTTGTGTTCGACGAGCGGATCGATCTTGGCGAGGATCTCGCGCCTCAGAATCCCGAGCAGCTGTAAAAGCCCCGATGTCCCCAGCAGGACGTCATGCGCGGACCGGTCAGGTAGCGTTCGCGGGTTTTCTGCGCGCTTAGTCCCAGTACGCAGTTTCGCCAGGGGTCGCTGCCGTTCTGAAATCCCAGCTTGTCGCACGCGGGACCATAAACCGCGACCATTTCATCGACCTCGGCCTGCATCTGCGCGGCCCGCTCGGCGGTTGTCGCGCATCCGTTGAGTAGTATCGCCGCGGATGCGAGCATCAGGGATTGCAGGCGCATGTCTAGCTCCAGTTGTTTGCAACGGTCAATTCGGCGGAGTGATGCCGAATTGAACTACAGGATCGAATCCGCGGCAAGCGCTGCCGCGGCGGGGGTTGCGCGGGCAGGGTCGGCTATAATTTCTGGTTTCCTCCTCGATGATCTTTCATGAGCCTAGACCGCGTGCCCGCCGGCAAGGACTTGCCGAACGACTTCAACGTGATCATCGAAATTCCGATGAATGCGGATCCCGTGAAGTATGAAGTAGACAAGGAAACCGGCGCAGTGTTCGTCGATCGGTTCATGTCGACAGCCATGCATTATCCCTGCAACTATGGTTACATTCCGCACACGCTGTCGGACGACGGTGATCCAGTCGACGTGCTCGTGTTGTGCCCGTTTCCGCTGATCACTGGCGTCGTGGTGCGCTGCCGTCCACTGGGAATGCTGAAGATGGATGACGAGGCCGGTGGCGACGCCAAGATCCTCGCGGTGCCGATCGACAAGCTGTCAAGCACGTACCGGACGATGCAGTCAATACGCGACCTGCCGGACATCACGACCCGGCAGATCGAGCACTTTTTCGCGCATTACAAGGACCTGGAGCCCGGGAAGTGGGTCCGAGTGATCGGATGGGTGGGGCCGGAAGAGGCCAAGGCCGAGATTCTGGATGGCGCTGCGCGGTATTCCGCCGTCGGGCACTAGCCGGGTGTTCCGGTCCCGGGAGGATTGTCCGCGAGTGCGGGGCGGGCAGCCGTTGCGGGCTGGCGCCCCGAAATCGTTATCGGGGGATCTCGGAACCACGCGTGGTCGGACCGCCGCTCGAGTTCTGCATCCTTTCCAGCGCATCCTTGCTGAGAACTGAAACCCCCGCGGCGGAGCGGTCCTTTCTCGGAATGTTGCTGCCGGTCACGAACTCCCTTTCCTGCTGGGGTTCGACGTTGCTATCGGTCGTTGCGCATCCGGCGAGCAAAACGGCCGCCAGGGCTGGCACAATGAGAAGGCGCATGTTGATTTTCCTTGGATAACCGGGCCATCCCGGCTTTATGGCGTCGAACTGTAGCAGAATTGTGGCTCCTGCATGTCCGGCCGGACCCGCGACCGGCATGCAGTCGAGGCGAACGCGACAAGCGCCGGTCGCTGGCGTGGCGGCGGCCAACCAGATCGCGCCCAACCAAAGTGCCGCCACTGATGTGCGCATCCAACCCCGATCATCGCTGCGGGTCTCGATGAATGCTCCGATCGGCCTTGCGCCAACCCTGTTCGTCGTGCTATGGAGCACGGGCTTCATTTCCGCAAAGTTCGGCTTGCCGTACGCGGGCCCATTGACCTATCTCTTGTATCGCCTAGCACTTGTCTCCGCCTTGATGGCCGTTGTTGCGCTGGCGGCGGGGGCCGCCTGGCCGGGTAGGCCTGTTACCTGGCTTCACCTGACTGTTGCCGGCCTTATGGTGCACGGACTTTACCTGGGCGGCGTGTTTGTCGCGATCTCCCGCGGCATGCCAGCCGGCACTGCCTCGATGCTGGTCGGCATGCAGCCTATCCTGACAGTGTTTCTGGCGCGCTCGTGGTTCGGCGAGCGGACGGCCGCGCGGCAGTGGTGGGGGCTGGCGCTGGGGCTCGTCGGCGTTTACTTTGTCGTGGAGCACAAGATCCGGCTGACTGGACTTGACTGGGTGAGTTCGGCGTCAGTTCTGGTGGCTTTGATTGCGATCAGCATTGGGACGCTCTACCAGAAGCGGTTCTGCGGAGGTGTCGACTTGCGCGCTGGGAGCGCCATCCAGTTCGGCGCCTGCGCCATCGTCTACGGATTGCTCGCACCCTGGTTCGAATCCCTGCGCATCGACTGGACTTGGCAATTCCAGTTCGCGCTCGCGTGGTCGGTTCTGGTACTTTCGGTCGGCGCAATCAGCTTGTTGTACTGGCTGCTGCGCCGGGGTGCCGCTGCCGACGTGGCGCGTCTGTTCTACTTGGTGCCCGCCGTGACCGCGGTAATGGCTCAATTGCTCTTTGACGAGCCGATCACCGTTCTGGCGGTGGCTGGAATGGCGTTGATCGCCGCGGGCGTCATGCTGGCCAAGCCACCTCTGCCCGCGCGGCCCCGGGCAGCGGACCAGACAGGCATCAATCCAGAATGACCCGGGTTCCTGCAAGCCGATCATGCAGGAACTGCCGTTCGCGATCCAGCCACCCCCAATAGTAGTTTAGCGGCAGTACGACCAGTCCCCATACGCCAATAGCGCCATACGCCGCGAAGCCGGCAGCGGGCCCGATCCAGGCGGCGAGGTAGCGCCTGGTGGCCTGGCGAACGTCCAGCGGGCCGCCACCGGATGCGGCGAGTCC
>JADKEV010000047.1 GCA_016717855.1 Betaproteobacteria bacterium | reverse complement strand
GCCGATCGGAAAGCCGTATCCCCAGTGCGCGTCCGGCATCGCGAACGAGGCCTTGACGATCCCCGGCAGCGCGGCGACGTTGGTGACCTGTTCCAGGACCTTGTCGTCCATCGCGCGCAGCAGCGGCTCATCGGCGTAGATGACGCCGGGCACGCGCATCGCCCCGGTCCGCGGCAGCTGCCACATGCACTCGTCGATGCGCTCGAACCGGTCCGGATTCATAGTCGTGTCTCCTCAATCGCGCGCCCGGCGCCGCGGCAGCGGTGCGCGCATTGATCATACGTCCACCACGCACTGCGCGACCCAGGATCCATCGTCGCGACGCGCGACCGACAGCGCGGTGTAGGTGGCCGCCTTCACCTCGATCGCGGGCTGGTGGCGCGCGCGATCGAGCGGCTCGCCCCACGCCTTCGCCTTCAGCGAACCGCCGTCGATCCGCACTTCGAAGCGGCCGAACAGCACGCCGCGCGTCGCCATCGCGTAGATCAGCGCATTGAGCCAGTCCGCGAGCAGCAATTCCAGGTCCGGCGCCGCGCACGCGAAGTCGAACGCGGTGCGCGGCGCGACGCGAGCGGGGTCGGCGATCACCGCCGTCAGCGCGAGCGCCGCCTGCTCGAACGCCGCGCCGGGCGACGCACCGCTGCCGCGCACGCCGATGTCGGCGCCGTGCGTGAAATGTTCCCAGCCCACATCATCCCTCGCTCTCGCGCGTGCACCCGATCTCCTGCCCGCCGGGGATGCGCGCCCGATTGCCCGGGGGTGCCGCTTCCCATTGTTGGCGTCCTTTGCCGCGCGGCATTGACCGGCATCAACGCCACGGCCATTCCCGAACCGGGCACGCGCTGGCGAAGTAGGGAGGCCCGCATCTGACGCAACCAACATGGCGCCGGCCCAACATTGAAACCATGGCGGATGCCACATTCGAATGAGGAGCACGATCATGACGCGACGTTCAGCGACCCCCACACCCCAGACGGCCACGGCCCATGTCGAACGCTACGGCAGCGCGATTTTCGACGACCAGGCGCACGATCCCTATCAACGGGCTCGCAAGTATTCCGAACCCACGCGCTGCGACGCTGCGGCGCGGTCTATCAAGGCGGCCGCTGGCAGTGGGGCGACGCTCCGGCCGGTGCGCACGCCGCAACGTGTCCCGCCTGCCGGCGCATCCATGACAAACTGCCGGCCGGCATCCTGGTCCTCGACGGCCGTACGTCGCCACCCATGGGGATGAGTTGATCGCTATCGCCCGCAACATGGCCGAACGTGAACGCCCCGAACACGCGCTGAACCGCATCATGCAGATCGACGCGCACGGCGGCCGGATCGAAATAACGACGACCGACATCCACCTGCCGCAGCGCATCGGCGAGGCCCTGAAGAGCGCGCATCACGGCGAACTGGACGTCAAGTACGCAAAGGACGAATACAGCGTCCGGCTGCACTGGCGCCGCTAGCGCCGCCAGGCTGGCGGTTCAGATTCCGCGCCCGCCGGCAGCGTCGGCGGCGCGGGGATGCAGCAGCGCGACGACCTCGTCATCGCCGACTTGCGGAAAGTCGCGGTAGAACTGGCCGACCGCGTAGAAATTCTCCGGCGCCGCGAGGCATGCGATCTCGTCGGCGTAAGGCCGCACCATTTCCAGCGCATGCGGCGAGGCGACCGGCGCCGCGCACACCAGCCACTGCGGCCCGCGCGCGCGCATCGCATGCAGCGCCGCGATCATCGTCGCCCCGGTCGCCAGCCCGTCGTCGACGACGATGACCACCCGCCCGGTTGCGGCCACCGGCTCGCGGCCGGGCGTATAGAGCGCCCTCCGCCTGCGTATCGTTGCTGTTTCGGCCGCGATTTCCCCGTCGATGTACTCGCGCAACGCGCCGCTCGCGGCGGCGTGCTCCGCGATGTAGGTCCACCCCGTTTCGTCGACCGCGCCGATGGCGAATTCCGGATTGCCCGGCGCGTGCAGCTTGCGCACGAGCACGAGATCGAGTTCCCCATCGAGGCGCCGCGCGATGATGCTGCCCATCGGCACCGCGCCGCGCGGTATCGCCACGACCAGCGGGTTCCTGCCGCGCCACTTCGCCAGCGAGTCCGCAAGCGCTGCGCCCGCCTCGGCGCGATCGCGAAAGATCATCTGCGCTCCTCTGTCCTCGTTACCTGCAATCGGCTGCACATGGCGCCACTCTAGGCGTGACTGCTGCGCGCATGTTGAGCGGGATCAAACACGCGCCACGGGCCGCCGCCTATGATGAAATCGTCCGGCGCAGCGCGCGGGCGCGCGCTGCCGGCACCCCGGATGCCGGCGGGGCAGCTTGGCCACCCGGCAACTCCCAGGGAAGGAACGATCATGAGCATCGGCAAGTTCTGCAGGCGCAACGTCGTTTGCGCAGTCCCCGACACCACCATCGTCGATGCCGCGCAACTGATGCGGCGCAATCATATCGGAGACCTGATCGTCGTCGACACGCTGGGCGCGGAGCGGCGGCCGGTCGGCATCGTGACCGATCGCGACATCGTCGTCGAAGTCGTGTCCGTCGGCCTCGATCCCGGGCTGGTCAAGCTTGGTGACCTGTTGACCCAGCCTCTCGTCACCGTCGACGAGGACACGGGCTATGCCGAGACGATACGTTTGATGTCGAACCGGGGCGTCAGGCGCATGCCGGTGGTGAACAAGGCGGGCGTGCTGGTCGGGATCGTCAGTTTCGACGACTTGTTCCACCAGTTGGGGATACCGCTGTCCGAACTCTCGGGGCTCGCGATTCGGGAAGTGCGCCACGAGGCCGAGACGCGCAAGTAACCGGCGGCCGCCGCGCCGCAGGCGCGCGGCCCGACCAGGCGGACTCGCGATGACACCCCGCACGCTGGGTGAGGGACCGGGCGGCCCGGGGTTGCCGCTGCTCGCGGCGTCGGCCGGCTACGCGCGGTGGTGGTCGAACTTCTGGCAGATCTGGTGGACGCGCGCCGCGGGCGAGCGGGCGGTCGCGGCCGCGCGCCGTGAGCGCTGCGCGGCGCTGCTGCGCCACGCGCGCGCGCATTCGCCTTTCTATCGCGAACTGTACCGCGGGCAACCCGCGGACCTGGCGGCCGCGGAGTCGCTCCCCGTCGCGACCAAGCGCGCACTGATGGCGCGCTTCGACGACTGGGTCACCGACCAGGCGATCCGCCGGCGCGGTGTCGACGCCTTCCTCGCCGACCGGACGCACATCGGCGAGCGCTATCTCGGCCGCTACATCGTCTGGAAGAGTTCGGGCTCGACCGGCGAGCCGGGCATCTACCTGCAGGACGACGCGGCGCTCGCCGTCTACGACGCGCTGGTCGCCGTGCAACTGGCCGCGCCCGATCTTGCCGCCGGGTGCGCCGCCGGCCTGTTCCACGGCGGCCGCGCCGCGCTGATCGCTGCTACGGGCGATCACTTCGCCAGCGTCGCTTCCTGGGAGCGCGTGTGCAGGTCCGCTCCGGGACTCGCGGCACGCGAGTTCTCCGTGATGGAGCCGCTCGATCTGCTGGTCGCCGAACTCAATGCGTTCGCGCCCGCATACCTGGCAAGCTACCCGACCATGCTCACGCTGCTGGCCGAGGAGCGCGCCGCAGGCCGGCTGCGCGTCGCACCCGCGCTGGTCTGGTCCGGCGGCGAATTTCTTGCCGAGCCGGCCCGCAGGGATCTCGAGCGAACGTTTGGCTGTCCGGTCCTCAACGAATACGGAACGTCGGAATGCATGAGCATCGCCTTTGGCTGCAGCGCGGGCTGGCTGCATGTCAATGCCGACTGGGTGCTGCTCGAACCGGTCGATGCGGACTACCGGCCGACCGCGCCGGGCGCGACCTCGCACACCGTGCTGCTGACCAATCTGGCCAATCGCATCCAGCCGGTGATCCGCTACGACCTCGGCGACGCGGTCGTCGCGAACCCCGAGCCTTGCCGCTGCGGCAATTCACTGCCGGCCATCCGCGTGGAGGGCCGGCGCGACGACGTGATCACGATGGCGGCAGCGGGCGGGCGCAGCGTCCGCCTGTTGCCGCTGGCGCTCACGACCATCGTCGAGGAAGCGGCGGACGTGCATCGCTTCCAGATCGTGCACACGGGCGGCGCCAAGTTGCTGCTGCGGTTCGAGACCGCCGACGCCCGGCGCCGGCAGGAGGTCTTCGCGGACGCCGAACAGGCGTTGCGCGGCTACCTCGCCCGCCAGGGTGTCGCCGGCGCGCGCATCGCGCTGGACGCACACCCGCCGGCGACGGACCTGCGCAGCGGCAAGCTGCGCCAGGTCGTGGTCGAACCTGGCCATTCGCGGCGCTGATCGCCGCCGGCGCCGCGCTGGGGACGCGGCGGCGGTCCTTGAGGCGCCGCCATGTGTGCTGGCGCACAGACCGCGGCTCGCCCAGCCATGTGATGGTTCCCGGTTGCGCATCAACCACGTCTCACACGAAGGCAGTCCATGCTTGAAACAGGAAGCGAACCCGTAGCGGCCGAAGCGGCCGCCCACGCGGAACGGATCACCGAAGTGCGGCGGCAGGTCGCGCTGCTCAAGACCGGCGCCTTGCAGAACGCGATCCTCACCAGCGCCAATTTCTCGATCATCGCCACCGACGAGAAGGGCATCATCCAGCTGTTCAACGTCGGCGCCGAGCGCATGCTGGGCTACCAGGCGGCCGACGTCGTCAACAAGATCAGCCCCAGCGACATCCACGACCCGCACGAGGTCACGGCGCGCGCGCAGGCGCTCAGCGTCGAGCTCGCGACGACCATTTCGCCGGGCTTCGAGGCGCTGGCGTTCAAGGCCTCGCGCGGCATCGAAGACAGCTACGAGCTCACCTACGTGCGCAAGGACGGCAGCCGCTTTCCGGCGATCGTGTCGATCACCGCGCTGCGCGACGACTACGGCGACGTCATCGGCTACCTGCTGATCGGCGCCGACAATTCGGTGCGCAAGCAGGTCGAGCTGGAGCTGCAGAAGGCGATGGCCGTCGCCGAAAAGGCCAACCTGGCGAAGTCCGACTTCCTCTCCAGCATGAGCCACGAGCTGCGCACGCCGCTCAGCGCGATCCTGGGTTTCGCGCAGTTCATCGAGTCGGGGTCGCCCGCGCCGACGGTCGCCCAGAAGCGCAGCGTCGACCAGATCCTCCAGGCCGGCTGGTACCTGCTGGACCTGATCAACGAAATCCTCGATCTCGCGCTGATCGAGTCCGGCAAGCTGTCGCTGTCGCTGGAACCCATCTCGCTCGCCGTCGTGATGCACGAATGCCGGGCGATGATCGAGCCGCAGGCGCAAAAGCGCGGGATCAGCGTGGCCTTCCCCCAGCTCTCGGTCCCGTACTTCGTCCGGGCCGACCGGACGCGGGTCAAGCAGGTGCTGATCAACCTGCTGTCCAACGCGATCAAGTACAACAAGGCCGGCGGCACCGTCGTCGTCGAGTGCGTCGAACGCGCCGCAGGATCGATCCGCATTTGCGTCCGTGATACCGGCGCGGGCCTGGCGCCGGAGCAGCTGGCGCAGCTGTTCCAGCCGTTCAACCGCCTGGGCCAGGAGGCGAATGCCGAGGAAGGCACGGGCATCGGCCTGGTGGTGAGCAAGCGGCTGATCGAATTGATGGGCGGCGTCATCGGCGTGGAAAGCACCGTCGGCGAGGGCAGCGTCTTCTGGGTCGAGCTCAAGCTCACCACCGAGCCGCAACCTTTGCCCGTGGCGTCACCGCCGATCGCGGTCGTCCCGGTGCGGGCGCCGGCCGACCCGCACCTGCACACCCTGCTGTACGTCGAGGACAATCCGGCCAACCTGATGCTGGTCGAGGATCTCGTCGCGCGCCGGCCTGACATCAGGCTGCTGACCGCGCGCGACGGCATCCAGGGCATCGCGATCGCGCGCACGGACATGCCCGATGTCGTCCTGATGGACATCAACCTGCCCGGCATCAGCGGCATCCGGGCGCTGCGCATCCTGGCCGAGGATCCCGTCACTGCGCGCATCCCGGTGATCGCGCTCAGCGCCAATGCGATGCCCCGCGATATCGAGAAGGGCCTGGAGGCCGGGTTCTTCCGCTACCTCACCAAGCCCATCAAGGTCAACGAGTTCATGGCGACGCTGGACGTCGCGCTCGAGTTCGCAAAGACGGAACAGGCGCCCGCGCGCAAGGAGAACGACCCATGCAGGTAAGCGAATCCGACATCCTCCAGGGGAACATCCTGATCGTCGACGATCAGGAAGCCAACGTCAAGCTCCTCGAAGAACTGCTCGAAGCGGCTGGATACGGCCACGTTTCCTCGACGATGAACCCGCACGAAGTCTGCGCCCTGCACCGGAAGAACCGCTACGACCTGATCCTGCTCGATCTGCAGATGCCCGGCATGGACGGCTTCCACGTGATGGAAGCCCTGAAGACCAACGACGAGGACAGCTACCTGCCGGTCATCGTGCTCACCGCGCAGCCGGGGCACAAGCTGCGCGCGCTGCAGTCCGGGGCCAAGGATTTCATCAGCAAGCCCTTCGACCTGGTCGAAGTCAGGACGAGGATCCGCAACATGCTCGAAGTCAGGCTGCTGCACAAGAAGCTCGAGGAATACAGCAAGGTGCTCGAGGAGACGGTCCGCGAACGGACCGCCGAACTGCGCGAAAGCGAAGCGCGCTATCGCAGCCTGGCCGAACTGGCTTCCGATTGGTATTGGGAGCAGGACGCGGCGGGGGACTTCACCAAGGTCTCCGGCCCGGTCCTGGAAATGCTCGGCATCCGCGTCGACAGCTTTACGGGCAAGTCGGGGATGGATGGCATGCCCGGCTGGAACGAAGAGGAGCGCGCGGTGCTCCACGCCAAGATCGCCGGCCGGGAGCCGTTCCTGGACTTCGTGTTCAGCCGCGTCAATCCCGACGGCACGCGGCAGCGCTTCCAGGTGAGCGGGGAACCGATGTTCAACCAGGGCTGCGGCTTCATCGGCTACCGCGGCATCGGCATCGAGCTTTCGGACAAGAGATAGCGAGGGAAGATCGCAGTGTCCGCCATGAGCCCGCCCAACACGCCCAGCCAGAACCACCTTCTGGCCGCCCTGCCCGCCGCTGAATTCGCGCGCCTGAGCCCGCATCTGGAACTGGTTCCGCTGCGGCTCGGCGACACGCTCTATGAACCCGGCACGCAGTTGCAGCACGTGTACTTTCCGACGACCTCGGTCGTCTCGCTGCTCTATGTGCTCGAGTCGGGCATGTCAGCCGAGATCGCCGGCGTGGGCAACGAGGGCATCCTCGGCATCGCGCTGTTCATGGGCGGCGACACCACGCCGAGTTCGGCGGTGGTGCAGACCGCGGGCCAGGGCTACCGGTTGCCGGCGAAGGTGCTCAAGCAGGAGTTCGCGCGCGGGGGCGAGGTCCAGCGCCTGCTGCTGCGCTACACCCAGGCGCTGGTCACGCTGATGTTCCAGACGGCCGCATGCAACAGGCATCATTCGATCGAGCAGCAGCTCTGCCGATGGCTGTTGCTGACCATCGACCGCCTGCCGACCAACGAACTGGTCATGACCCAGGAACTGATCGCCAACGCCCTCGGCGTGCGCCGCGAAGGCATCACCGAGGCCGCCGGCAACCTGCAGCGCGGCGGCCTCATCAGCTACCGTCGCGGCCACATTTCGGTGCTCCAGCGCAGCGGGCTGGAGAGCGGGTCCTGCGAGTGCTACGCGGTGGTCAGGAAGGAACTGAACCGCCTGCTCTCGGACGTCCGGCACCTCTAGTGGATTCGTAATCGTCCCGGCAGACCGCAGCGATTGGCCGCGGCTGCCGGGGCCGGGGGCGTCCCGGCTTCTGCTCAGCGCGCCGCCACGCCGCCCGCCGCGCGCGCGAAGGCCTGCTCCGTCAACAGCATCTCGTTCCCGGGCATCTTCTCGAGTGCGCGGGCGTAGGCGCCGACAGCGTCCGGGTAGCGTTTCATCTCCACATACGTGCGTGCGAGCAGCGCCCATTCGTCGCCGGTCCCGCCGCTTGCCTGCAGCCGTTTCGCCATCCGTTCGGCGGCAACATCGATGGTCGGCAACGGCTCCGCCGATGCTGCAGGCGCCTTGGGTGCGCCCGCACCAACTGCCGCGGCCAGTTCGCGCATCGTCGCCGCTGCCATCGCGGATTCGCCGGCCTTCGCGCCGGGACCGGCGCCCATCGCCGCAGGCGGCGCGGACATGCCTGCGCCGGCCGGAGGACGCGAGTCCAGATTGCGGTAGAGGAGCACGCCGCTGCCGGCCACGCCGGCCGCGATGATCGCGATCACGGCAAGGTTGCGCATCTTGTTCGTTGTCATCGGTAATCCTTCAGGGTCAGAAATCCCAGCGCCAGCCTATGTAGTAGAAGCGCCGGGTGATGTCTTCGTCGATCAGCGGGCCGACCGTGCGCGAGAACTCCATGTCGGCCTCCGCCTCGATGGAAAAGCGGTCCTTGATCCGGTACACGAGCTTGAGGCTCGGCGTCGTCCGCGTCAGGCGCACTCCCAGCGAGTCCGTTTGCCGGTACCAGCGCAGGATGGGCTCGACGACCAGATCCTTGAAGATCACGAAACGGTAGTCGATGCTGGCCTGCTGCGCATCGTTGAGTTTGCCGTTGAGGTGGCTGGCGCTGACCACCAGTATGTCCTGCAAGGGCGTGAGGCCGTTGCCGATCGCCTGCAGCGTATAGGCATAGACGGTGCCGGTGCCCGGCGTCGCCGGCAGGATGCCGATGGCCGGCGTGCCGGTCAGGCTCGCCGCCCGGAAGTCGAAACCCACCTGCCAGCGCGGCGACAACTGCTGGGTGATGCCGGCGAGGAATACCTTCGAAAGCGGCGTCAGCGCCTTCGCCTGGTCGCGCACGCCGGCCAGTCCTTTCTCGGCGATCAGCGTGTCCAGCGACACGGTCTGGTCGATCAGCATCGCGTTGGTGAGCTGCAGCGTCGGCGTGCGGCGGTAGTCGGCGATGAAGTTCAGCGCCGTCGCGGGACTGAGCTGCCAGCTGCCCTGCACCATGCCAACGTTGACGACCTTGAAGGTCGGGTCGTAGTCGAACAGCGAATAGACGTTGCGTTGCGGGTCGAAGTAGCGCAACTCGCCGCCCACGCCGGTGCGGTCCTCGCGGCTGCCGACGACCTGCCGGATCGCGAACAAGTTCGCGCTCCAGCGTTCGCCGAGATTTTCGGCGTCCAGGCTGGCGCCGTAGAATTTCTTCTCCGCGCCGGGGACCGAGTCTACCGGTTGCCCTGCCGTCACATTGACCCGCCAGTGGGGCGCGAAACCCCAGCCCGCAGTGCCGCCGTCGAAACGCCCGAGCACGCCGCCGCTGGTCGCGGACTGGCGCCCCAGCCTGGCCGACAGCTGTTGCGGGAGGTACTTGAAATCGCCATAGAAGTTGTTCAGATACTGGCGGTTGTCCTTCCCCTTGAGGAAGTTCGCCGTGTACTGCTCGCGCAGCACCACGCGGTTGTCCCAGTTCGCGTCGCGATAGCGGCCGGTCAAATCGATGGTGTTCACCAGCTGCGACTGGTCGGTCCGGTCCATGTTCAGCGTGTCCAGCGTCGTCGCATTGGTGGCCGGCGTGATGGTCGTAGTCGTCGTTGTCGCGCGCGACTGGCCGCCGTAGTAGTACTGCGATACGCTGCCCCAGTAGGTGGTCTGCGGCGTGCGCGCCGCAAACGACCCCGCAGGCAACACCGGCAAGGCCTGCAACGCGGCCAGCCGCTGGCGCGTCCGCGTCGCGGCCTCGCCGTCGGGATAGAGCTTGAGGTAGAGCTCGTATTCGGCCCTCGCCCTGCGGACATCTCCGTCCTTTTCGCGCGCCAGGCCGATCAGTTCCTGCGCCACCTGCGTGTACTGGTTGGGCGGCAGGTTGAGCACACGGTTCAGGGCCAGCGTGGCCTTCTCGAATTCGCCTGCGGCCAGCGCCGCGCGCCCTTCCTCGAACAGCGGCGCAGCCTGTTTGTCCATGTCGGACTGTGGCGGCGCCATGCCGGCCACCGGCGGCACCACCACCCCCGCCGGCTTCGGCGGCCGGAGCCTGGCGATCTGCTCCTCGGTCAGCGGAATCAGCACCGCCAGCGTGTTGTTGCTCTCCTGCCGGATGCGGAAGTTCACCGGCGCGTCGAAGTCAATCTCGATCCGCCGCTGGACCGCCGGCGGCTGCGATGGATAGCGCACGTGGAACTTCGGCACCAGGTCGGTGGGCGGCGCACGCCGCTCCTCCTCAATCACCGCGTTGGCCGTCCCCGAATCGTCGGCGCCCGTGATCTGGAAAAACACGCGCAGCGCGTTGCCGCTGCTCGCCGGCGTGACACGCAGGTACTGGATCTGTAACCCGAACCGGATGCGGACAATGGCGTTCCCGCCGTCCGCGGTGACTTCCACGGTGTCCAGCACTTGCGCCAGCGCGCTTCCCGCGAAGCAAAGCAGCGCCATCAGCGCCGCCCGGCCGGCCCGGATCCAATTCTTCTTTTTCATTTACCCTGCTCCTCGAAGTACGACAATTGGTGTGCTGGTCAGGACGTCGCGGCGCTGGCCACCGCAACTACGCGCGCCTGATCTCATCGGTCGAAGGTCCTGGTGTTGTGGCAGCCGCTGGCGTCGCAGGACGCGTTCGTCGTCGGGTGGTCGCGCGGCTTGCCCCTGGCGATGACGCCGTTGTGGCACGTCGCGCAGGTGCCCGGCGCGATGCCCGTGTGGCTGAATGTCGCCGGCGACCAGCCAGTGGTGCGATGGCAGACGTCGCAGGACTGTGTCGTCGGCACGTGGTTCGTCGGCTTGCCGCGCGCCGCCGTTCCGTTGTGGCAGGTCAGGCAGGTGCCCGGCGCCACGCCGGTGTGGCTGAACGTGGCGGGCGTCCACGCGGTGATCCGATGGCAGGCGTCGCACGAAGCGGTCGTCGGCAAGTGTCCTGATGGCTTGCCGCGCGCGGTCGTCCCGTTGTGGCAGGTCAGGCACGTTCCGGCGACGACTCCCGTGTGGGTGAAAGTCGCGGGCGTCCATGCGGTGGTGCGGTGGCACTGGTCGCAGGCCAGGGTCGTCGGCAGGTGGTTCGACGGCTTCCCGCGTGCGGTCGTCCCGTTATGGCAGGTCGCGCACGAGCCCGGCGTGACGCCGGTGTGGGTGAAGGTGGCGGGGGTCCAGCCGGTGGTGCGATGACATTGGTCGCAGGCCAGGGTCGTCGGCAGGTGGTTCGACGGCTTCCCGCGCGCGGTCGTCCCGTTGTGGCAGGTCGCGCACGAGCCCGGCGTAACGCCAGTGTGGGTGAAGGTGGCAGGGGTCCAGCCCGTGGTGCGGTGACACTGGTCGCAGGCCAAGGTCGTCGGCAGGTGGTTCGACGGCTTCCCGCGCGCGGTCGTCCCGTTATGACAGGTCGCGCACGAGCCCGGCGTAACGCCGGTGTGGGTGAAGGTGGCAGGGGTCCAGCCCGTGGTGCGGTGACACTGGTCGCAGGCCAAGGTCGTCGGCAGGTGGTTCGACGGCTTCCCGCGCGCGGTCGTCCCGTTGTGACAGGTCGCGCACGAGCCCGGCGTCACGCCGGTGTGGGTGAAGGTGGCGGGCGTCCAGCCGGTCGTGCGATGACATTGGTCGCAGGCCAGGGTCGTCGGCAGGTGGTTCGACGCCTTGCCCCGCGCCGTCGTCCCGTTGTGGCAGGTCGCGCACGTGCCCGGCGTCACGCCACTGTGGGTGAAGGTGGCCGGCGTCCAGCCGGTGGTGCGGTGACATTGGTCGCAGGCCGCGGTCGTCGGCAGGTGGTTCGACGGCTTCCCGCGCGCGGTCGTCCCGTTATGGCACGTCGCGCAAGTGCCTGGCGTCACGCTCGCGTGGCTGAACGTGGCCGGCGTCCAGCCGGTCGTGCGGTGACATTGGTCGCAGGCCGCGGTCGTCGGCAGGTGGTTTGATGCCTTGCCGCGCGCCGTCGTCCCGTTATGGCACGTCGCGCAGGTACCCGGCGTCACGCTCGCGTGGCTGAACGTGGCCGGCGTCCAGCCGGTCGTGCGGTGGCATTGGTCGCAGGCCGCGGTCGTCGGCAGGTGGTTCGATGCCTTGCCCCGTGCCGTAGTCCCGTTATGGCACGTCGCGCAAGTGCCTGGCGTCACGCTCGCGTGGCTGAACGTGGCCGGCGTCCAGCCGGTCGTGCGGTGACATTGGTCGCAGGCCGCGGTCGTCGGCAGGTGGTTTGATGCCTTGCCCCGCGCGGTTGTCCCGTTGTGGCAGGTCGCGCACGTACCCGGCGTCACGCCGCGTGGCTGAACGTAGCCGGCGTCCAGCCGGTGGTCCGGTGACACTGGTCACACGCTGCGGTCGTCGGCAGGTGGTTCGACGGCTTGCCCCGTGCGGTCGTCCCGTTATGACACGTCGCGCAAGTCCCCGGCGTCACGCTCGCGTGGCTGAACGTGGCCGGCGTCCAGCCGGTGTGCGGTGGCAGTGGTCGCAGGCCGCGGTCGTCGGCAGGTGGTTCGATGCCTTGCCCGTGCCGTGGTCCCGTTGTGGCAGGTCGCGCAGGTCCCGGCGTCACCCCGCGTGGGTGAACGTCGCCGGCGTCCAGCCGGTCGTGCGGTGACACAGATCACAGGCCGCGGTCGTCGGCAGGTGGTTCGACGCCTTGCCCCGCGCGGTTGTCCCGTTGTGGCAGGTCGCGCACGTTCCCGACGCAATTCCGGCGTGCGAGAACGTCGCCGGCGTCCAGCCGCTGGTCCGGTGACACTGGTCGCACGCCGCCGTCGTCGGCAGGTGGTTGGATGCCTTGCCCCGCGCCGTCGTCCCGTTGTGGCAGGTCGCGCAGGTCCCCGGCGTCACGCTCGCGTGGCTGAACGTGGCCGGCGTCCACCCCGTGGTCCGATGGCACTCATCGCAAGAGGCAGTGGTCGGAACGTGGTTCGACGCCTTGCCCCGTGCCGTCGTCCCGTTGTGACAGGTCGCGCACGTCCCTGGCGTGATCCCGGTGTGCGAGAAGGTCGCCGGCGTCCAGCCGGTGGTGCGGTGACACTGGTCGCAGGCCGCGGTCGTTGGCAGGTGGTTCGATGCCTTGCCGCGCGCCGTCGTCCCGTTGTGACAGGTCGCGCACGTTCCCGACGCAATTCCGGCGTGCGAGAACGTCGCCGGCGTCCAGCCGCTGGTCCGGTGACACTGGTCGCACGCCGCCGTCGTCGGCAGGTGGTTCGATGCCTTGCCGCGCGCCGTCGTCCCGTTATGGCACGTCGCGCAAGTCCCCGGCGTCACGCTCGCGTGGCTGAACGTGGCCGGCGTCCACCCCGTGGTCCGATGGCACTCATCGCAAGAGGCAGTGGTCGGAACGTGATTCGACGCCTTGCCCCGTGCCGTCGTCCCGTTGTGACAGGTCGCGCACGTCCCGGGCGTGATCCCGGTATGCGAGAACGTCGCCGGCGTCCAGCCGCTGGTCCGGTGACACTGGTCGCACGCCGCCGTCGTCGGCAGGTGGTTCGACGCCTTGCCCCGCGGTCGTGCCGTTGTGGCAGGTCGCGCACGTGCCCGACGCGACACTGGCATGGCTGAACGTCGCCGGCGTCCAGCCGCTGGTCCGGTGGCACTGGTCGCACGCCGCTGTCGTCGGCAGGTGATTCGCCGACTTGCCCTTCGCCAGCGACCCGTTGTGGCAGGTCGCGCAAGTACCGGTTGCAATCCCGGCGTGCGAAAACGTTGCCGGCGTATAGCTGTCCGTGCGATGACACAGGTCGCACGATGCGGTCGTCGGCAGGTGATTCGCCGACTTGCCCTTCGCCATCGACCCGTTGTGGCAGGTCGCGCAGGTGCCCACCACGACGCTGGCGTGGCTGAACGTCGCCGGCGTCCAGCCGCTGGTCCGGTGGCACTGGTCGCACGCCGCGGTCGTCGGCAGGTGATTCGCCGCTTTCCCCTTCGCCATCGTCCCGTTGTGGCAGGTCGCGCATGGGGTCGCCACGACGCTGGCGTGGCTGAACGTCGCCGGCGTCCAGGCGTTCGTCCGGTGGCACTGGTCGCACGCCGCGGTCGTCGGCAGGTGATTCGACGCCTTGCCTTTCGCCAAAGATCCGTTGTGGCAGGTCGCGCAGGTGCCCGTTGCGATGCCGCTGTGCGAGAACGTCGCCGGCGTCCAGCCAGTCGTGCGATGGCACAAATCGCACGCCGCGGTCGTCGGCAGGTGATTCGCCGACTTGCCCTTCGCCGTCGTCCCGTTGTGACAGGTCAGGCATGATCCCGGTGCCGCCAGGCGGTGGTCGTACTTCGCGCCGCTCCATGTGCTCGTCTGGTGGCACGTGTCGCATGCCGCCGCGGTCGGCAGGTGCGTCGCCGACTTGCCCTTGGCGTTGCTGCCATTGTGGCAACTCGCGCACGAACCGGGCACCACAGCGCTGTGGTTGAAGGTGACGGGAACCCAGCCCGTGGTGCGGTGGCACTGATCGCAGGATGCCGCCGTGGCGAGGTGATTCGGGGTCTTGCCCTTGGCCGTGGTGCCGTTGTGGCATGTCGTGCAGGAGCCCGCGGGCTGACCCAGGTGATTGAACTTGGCGCCGGCGAAAGTAGTCGTGTTGTGGCACGTGCTGCACGGCTGCGTCGTCGGCACGTGCGCCTGCGGCATGGTCACGCTGCTGCCGCGGCTGCCGGCCCCATGGCAGCCTTCGCAGGTCTTCTGCGTCCCCTTGAATACGCCGCGCACGTGGCAGGTTTCGCAGGGAACCCTCTCGTGCGCGCCAACCAGCGGAAAGCCGGTTGTCAGGTGCTCCGCCACGGTCGTCGCCCGGACCGTGCTCTGCGCCGCGGCGCCGCCTGCCGCAAGCAGGAACACCAGCGCCGCGACGAGGATCGCGGCGGCAACCGGGATGGCCCCACGCAGGTTCGCGATGTTGCAAACGGACCCCGAACGGTAAGTTCTCATGGTCGTGCTCCTGTTCGTGCTGCGTTGCCCGCGGGCGGCTGTGGGATGGAAAGCCTGTCGCGCAGCACCCTGATGTCGCGCCACGAAACGGCGGTATGGCAGCGTTCGCACTGCGACCCGAACGCGCCGTAGTGGATGTCATCGGCCTGGTGGCAGACGCCGCATGTCGTACCCAGCGCCGGCACCTTGCCGTCTGCGGCCGCGGGCCTCTTGTGGCAACTGGCGCAGGCGAGTGGACGATGCGCGGCCTCGAGCGCGAATTTCGTCTTCCGGCCGTGATCGAAGTCCCAGATCTTCCAGTCGCGCGCGTTGTGGCACACCCCGCAATCGGTGCCGAGCGTGCGTTTGTGGGTGTCTTCCTTCTCGTGGCACGCGACGCACTCGACTTTTGCGTCTTTGAACGCAGGCGAAGCGTGGCAGGCCTTGCACTCCACGCGCGCGTGCCGCCCCAGCAGCGGAAACCGCGACTTGTTGTGATCGAAGCGCACCGTCTTCTTCCAGTCGGTCGTGTCGTGGCACTGCTCGCACTTCAGGCCGAGCTGCTCGCGATGCTTGTCGTCCTTGCGATGGCAGGCGTAGCAATCCGTCGCGAGCTTGTCGCGATACACGTGTCCCGTATGGCAGGTGTCGCACTTCACGCTCACATGCCTGCCGGTCAGAGCGTATTTGGTGTCGCGGTCGTGGCGGAAGACGATTTCCGGCCATGTCTTCTCGGTGTGGCAGGTCGCGCACTTGTCGCCATAGCGGTCCTTGTGCGTGTCGTCCTTCTTGTGGCAGCCGATGCAGGTCTGCGGCGTGCCCTTGTAGCTCTTCGGATCGCGATGGCAATCCTTGCACTCGACATCGCGGTGCTTGCCGCGCAGCTTGAAGTCCGACAGCTCGTGGTCGTACTTTGCCTCTTTCCAGTCGCGCTCCGTGTGGCAACTGGCGCACTCGGTGCCCAGCGTCCCGTTGTGCTTGTCGTCGGCCTTGTGGCAGGCCGCGCATGTCGTCGGCGTCCTGGCGAGCCCCGGTGATGCCGTGTGGCAGGTTTCGCACTTCGCCGTGCGGTGCTTGCCGCGCAGCGGGTACTTCGTGTCGCGGTCGTGCTGGAACTTCGATTCCTTCCAGTCTTTCGTCGTGTGGCACGACTCGCACTTGTCGCCCAGCCGGCCCTGGTGCTGCTTATCGTCCTTCTTGTGGCACGCGACGCAGGCCGTCGGGGTCTTCTCGCGCGCGGGCGGCGCGGCGTGGCAGCTCTCGCACTTCGCGGTGCGGTGCTTGCCCTGCAACGGATACTTCGTGTCGCGGTCGTGCTGGAACGTCGACTCCTTCCAGTCCTTCGCCGTGTGGCAGGACTCGCACTTGTCGCCCAGCCGGCCCCGGTGCTGCTTGTCGTCCTTCTTGTGGCACGCGACGCAGGCCGTCGGGGTCTTCTCGCGCGCGGGCGGCGCGGCGTGGCAGGTCTCGCACTTCGCGGTGCGGTGCTTGCCCTGCAACGGGTACTTCGTGTCGCGGTCGTGCTGGAACGTCGACTCCTTCCAGTCCTTCGCCGTGTGACAGGACTCGCACTTGTCGCCCAGCCGGCCCCGGTGCTGCTTGTCATCCTTCTTGTGGCAGCCGACGCAGGTCGTCGGCGCGTTGTTGTAGATGTTGTTCTTGTGGCAATCCTTGCAGGCGACGTCTACGTGCTTGAAGCTCAGCGCGAAACGTGTCTTGCCGTGGTCGAAGCGGGTCTCCTTCCACGCCGTCTGGGTGTGACAATCGGCGCACTTCACCCCGAGCGATCCCTTGTGCTTGTCGTCCTTGCGGTGGCAGTCGTTGCAGGCCCCTGGCGCGTCGCGGAACTTCTTGCCCGGGGCGTGGCAGGCCTTGCACTCGACGCGCGGATGCGCCCCGGCGAGCAGGAAGTCCGTCTTCGCGTGGTCGAACGCCTTTTCGTCGAAGCGCGCGATGTTCACGTCGCGTCCCTTGTGATCGGTGTGACAGGTGCGGCATGGCTCCGGCTTCGAGCGGCCATGGAATCCCTGTTTCGCGCCGACGTCACGGGCGACATCCTTGTGGCAGTCCAGGCACAGCTTGTCCTGCGCCGCCTTGTCGAACTTCACATGGCAGTTCCCGCACTCCTGCTCGTACTTCGCATGGCCCGCGATGACCTTGCCCGGCATCAGCACGCCCTCGATGGACTGGGCGCCGGCGGCCGTAGCCAGCCATGCTGCCGAGGAAATGAGTAGAAGTCGCCATAGCCGGAATCCCATGCCCGTCCGCGATCAGTACATGTGCACCGCGATCACGTGCGCGATCGCGGAGAGAACCAGCATGAAGATGAGGGGCACGTGCAACACGTGCCACCACGAGAAGAGCCGCTCGTATCCGCCGAACTGCGCGACCTGCTTGACCGCGCCCACGTAGCGCGCGATCAGCACTTTGCGCGACCGCACGCGGCGCTCGAGCTTCTCCCTGGGCCACGCGTCGGCGGCGGCGCGCTCCTTCAGCGCCCGTTTCACTTCGGTTGCGCAGGCGCGCCGGACCAGCGCCGCCTCGAATCCCAGCAGGACGAAGCGCAGCGGGCTGCCGAGTCCGCGGTTGCCGACCGCCACGTCCGCGCCGCGCGCGAATTGCGCGAGGCGCTGCTCGACCTGCGGAGCGAAGGCGAGCTTCGAGTGCAGCCGCCCCGAGTCCAGGCCGAGCCTGGCTTGCAGTTCCGCCAGCGTCGCGCGCCGGCCGTAGAGTCCGTGGTGAATCCGCTTGTAGAGGTAGCGCCCGATGATGCCGCTGGTCGCGACCAGCACCATCGATGCGAACGCGACGGTCGCATTGATCGATCCGAACGAAAGCGTCGAGTGCAGGACGATCAGCAGCGGACTCACTATGCCCAGCATCATGTGCAGCGCGAACCAGAACTTCGTCGTGCCCATGTTGCGGGCCGGCCGCCAGCGCTTGCGCAGCGGATAGAGGAACAGCGTGAGCATGCCGACACCGCCGGCGACGCCGATCCAGTAACCGAAGTCCGAGCCCGGCGTGAACCATCCCGAGCGCGCGACGCCGGCGGCCGTCGTGGCGAGCGCGAACACGCCGATGAGGAACAGGAGTTCGCCACGTTCCGCACCGCGCTGCGCCCGGACCGCGGGCCTGGGCCCGGGCCTGTGCGTTGCCCGGGCGCGCGCCGCGCGGGGGCTACTTCCGATCAGCGGATCGAGTGACGCGGTCGCCGCGAATGGCTCGTTTGGCATGGGCACGCTCCCTGACGCTCGATGCGTCGTTACTCGGTTTCTCGAAGCGGCAGGCGTCCCCCGTTCGCCGCGCGACAACTCTGTACCAGTTACAATGCGCAGAACCCGCACCGCTTGTGCCGCGGTGCCGTCGATTGCTGCAAACGTGTCCGAACTTACCGCTGCCACCTTCGCTCTTTACTTCCTGCCGCTTGCCGTCATCGTGCTCATCTACACGTTGCGCAGGCGCCGCGCCGAGAGCCGCTACCGGCAGGCGTTGGTCGAAGCGGTCGAGGCGGGGCTCACCGAACCGGTCTCGCTGCACCCCGTAATCGATGCGGCGATCTGCGTCGGCTCGGCGGGCTGCGTGGACGCCTGCCCGGAGCAGGCCCTGGGCATCATCGGCGGCAAGGCGCAGCTGATCAGCCCGGCCGCGTGCATCGGCCATGGCGCCTGCGCCGACGCGTGCCCGGTGAGCGCGATCACGCTGGTCTTCGGCAGCGAGCGCCGAGGCGTGGACATCCCGATGGTGAATCCTGACTTCGAGACGAACATCCCGGGGATATTCATCGCCGGCGAACTGGGCGGCATGGGCCTGATCCGCAAAGCCTCCGAACAGGGCCGCCAGGCAATCAAGTCGATCGCCAGGCGACCCCGGTCGAGCGCACCGCTGGACGTCGTCATCGTCGGCGCCGGACCGGCCGGCCTCGCCGCCGCGCTGGGCGCGACGGAACTCAAGCTGCGTTACCTCGTGATCGACCAGGAACCCGACCTGGGCGGCGCCATCTTCCACTTTCCGCGCAACAAGATCGCGATGACGGCGCCGGTCGACCTGCCCATCATCGGCCGCGTCGAGTTCAGCGAAGTGAGCAAGGAAACGCTGCTCGCGTTCTGGCAGGACGTCGTCGCCCGCACGGGCCTGCAGATCAGCTTTGGAACGCGGATGGACCGTCTCAGCCAGGCCGACGGCAGTTTCCGGATCGAGACCAACGCGGATGTGCTGCATGCCGGCTCGGTATTGCTGGCGATCGGACGGCGCGGCACGCCGCGCAAGCTCGAGGTTCCCGGCGAGGAACTGTCCAAGGTCGTCTACCGGTTGATCGACGCCGAGCAGTATCGGGGGCAGCGCGTGCTCGTGGTCGGCGGCGGTGACAGCGCCATCGAGGCCGCGCTCGCCTGCGCCGCGGAGCCGGGAACCACGGTGACGGTTGCCTATCGCGGCGAGGCGTTCAGTCGCCTGAAGGGCAAGAACCGCGAATTGATCGAGGCCGCCGGCGCCGCGGGGCGGGTCGATGTGCGGATGAAGGCGGAGACTCAACGCATCCTCCCGGACGCGGTGGAACTGCTGGTCGACGGGACGCCCCTGACGATCGGCAACGATGCGGTCATCGTGCAGGCCGGCGGGATACTTCCCACCACCTTGCTGCGCGACCTCGGCGTGACGGTCGAGACCATGTACGGAACCGCCTGAGCCCGGCACCGGCAGGTTGCTTTCACGCTCACGCATGATGGACCGGGCCGGCTCGCTGCTTTGTGCGTTGCCACCTGACCGCAGGCGAATCCTGATGCTGGGAGAAAGTCTGCCACCAAATCCTCATATGCCAAATCAATAAATTGATTCTCGCATTGATAAATGTCATATGCAATAGTCATATATCATTTCTGCCGACCAAAAACGTTGGCAAATGTGCACTTCTACAACAATCTATTGATTTTCAGGACGAATCAGAAAGGGCCGGGCACGTTCAAATCTGTCCAGATCCCCGTGGGTTTCTCTCAACCCGATGGCGTGAATGCCTTTGGCATTTCGTTATAGGTTTTGGACTATACGCGCCGTACCTGAAACCAAGCTGAAAGCCTGGAGGGTTCGGTCACCGAACGGCTAGTTCGGCGGAAAAGTCACTGTTGCCGCAAATCCGCCCAGTTCCGGCGAGCGCCCGAAGCGCAGTTCCGCGCCATACAGCGACGCGATGCTGCTGGCGATGGCCAGCCCGAGTCCGTACCCTTCGGTTTCCTCGTCCAGGCGGACGCCCCGCCGCGTGATCCGGGTCAGGTCGTCGGGCGAACAGCCGGGACCATCGTCCTCGACCGTCAGCAGCAGGCCGTTCTCGGCGCGCGCCGATATCAGCACGCGGGTGCGCGCCCATTTGCAGGCGTTGTCGAGCAGGTTGCCGCACAACTCCAGCAAATCCTCGCGGTCGCCGCGAAACTGCACGCCGGGCTGCACGCGGCAGGTGATGTCCAGTTTCCGATCGCGATAGAGCTTGCGCAAGGTCGCCGCCAGCGCGTCGAGTTCCGCCGGCAGATCGAGCGGCGCGCCGGTGGCGCGCCCCCCGGCCACTCGGGCGCGCCTGAGTTCGGCATCGATGCGGCTGCGCAGGATGCCCACCTGCGCCGCCATCTGCGGTCCCAGCACCGGGTCGCGCCGCACCCGGTCGTCGTCCGCCATGTGCGTGAGCACCGTCAGGGGCGTCTTCAAGGCGTGCGCGAGGTTGCCGAGGGACTCGCGCGAGCGTTGCAGCCGCCGCGTGAGCAGCGCCAGCAGCCGGTTGACCTCACGCACCAGCGGCAGCACTTCGGCGGGCACGCGTTCGCCAAGCTGCGTGATTTCTCCCCGCTCGAGGCGGTTCACGTCAGCCTGAATCCGGCGCAACGGCGCGAGCGCCAGGCGCACGATCCCGACTTGCAGCACCACGAGCAGCGCGAACATGACCAGCGACACCTGGGTGTAGCGCGCCATCAGGCTGTCGAATTCTGTGTGGAGGGGTTTCAAGTCCGCGGCGACGCCGATCGTGACCGGCCGGCCGCCCAACTCGTAGCCGGACGAAATCAGGAGCAACAACTGATCCTTCGGGCCGGCGGCGCGGCCGGCGTGGCGCGTGCCCCGCTCGACCGGGACCATGGCCAGCGTATCGCTCGCCAGCGACGGCGAGCGCAGCGTAACCGCCCGCTCGAGCTGGATCTGGTAATACCGGCCGGAGGACGGCTCCAGGAACGAAGGATCGAAGTGCTCCAGCGCCAGCTTCACTTCTCCATCCGGCCGCAGCGACAGCGCGCCGAACAACTCGTCGGACTCCTGCGCCAGTTCGCGGGCGATATAGTCTTTCATCACCGCATCGATGGAAAACCGGACGGCCGACCATTGCACGCCGAAAACCGCGGTCAGGCTCAGCAACAGCCCGATCACCAGTGGCACGAGCAGCGAGCGCATCAGCGTGGCGCCCCGAAGACGTAGCCCTGGCCGCGGCGGGTCGTGATGCAGCCGGAACCGAGCTTCTTGCGCAGGTGATTGACGTACACCTCGATGACGTTGCTGTCCCGGTTCGAATCGTTGTCGTAGACATGCTCGGCGAGATGGCCCTTCGACAACACCTGCCCGGCGTGCAGCATGAAGTAGCGCAGCAACCGGAACTCGACGCCGGAAAGTCCGATCAGCACGCCGCCGGAGACGACCGACTGGCGCGCCTCGTCGAGCGTCAGGCCCTCGGCGGTCACGACGCCGGTCGGTTGCGCATGCGTGCGCCGGATCAGCGCGCCCAGGCGGGCGCATAGTTCTTCGACATGGAACGGCTTGGCTAGATAATCGTCAGCGCCCGCGCTAAAGCCTTCGACCTTTTCCTGCCAGGCGCTGCGCGCGGTGAGGATGAGGACCGGGACTGCATTTCCCCGCGCGCGCCATTGCCTGAGCACGTCGAGGCCGGATCGCTGCGGAAGACCGAGGTCGAGGATTACCGCATCGTAGGGCCATTCGGAGCCCAGATGCTCCGCATCGACGCCATTCCCCGCGACATCAACGGCGTAGCCCCGCCGGCCCAGGTCGTCCCTGAGGCGCGAACACAGTATGGAGTCGTCTTCCACCAGCAGGATTTTCACCGCGCGATCCGGAGCGAGCTTGTCATACGCGCGAGAATAACCCAGGCGTGTCGAAACGCGCATTGCGCAACGTCAATGCAGGTGCGCCGGCATTCCCGCGGACCGGGCTGGCGCCGCCGTCGGCCGCGGGTGTCCGCATTAAATCGTCGCATCAAATCTTCGATTGACCGGGGTTCCCGGGCTCGGAGATACTTCAGCCTCGGCGCAGCGCGCCCGGAGGTATCGATGGTCACGCAAGCTGACAAGCCCCGGCATTTCTCGATGCTCCGCGAGTTCCACCTCGCGGACTTCTTCACGCTCGGCAACGCTGCCTGCGGGGTCGGGTCGGTGTTCCTCGCGATGCTCTTCCTGAACTCCGGCTATTCGCTGCACTTCCAGATCGCCGCGCTCCTGCTGCCGCTGGCCTTCATCCTCGACATCTTCGACGGCCGCATCGCCCGCGCCCGCAACCAGTATTCGGCGCTCGGCCGGGAACTCGACTCGCTGGCCGACATCATTTCCTTCGGGGTGGCGCCGGCGGCCCTCGCCTTTGCGGCCGGCATGAGCGGCGGCTGGGACGCCGCGGTGCTGATCTATTTCGTCTGCTGCGGGGTGAGCAGGCTGGCGCGCTACAACGTCACGGCCGAGCAACTGTCAGAGGGAACGGGCAAGGTGAAGTACTTCGAAGGCACGCCGATCCCCACCAGCGTCGCTCTCGTGGGCGTCCTCGCCTACGCGTGCTGGCAGGGACACCTCGGCGTCGACCTCTATGGCGGCGCGTGGGTCATCGGGCCGTGGACCCTGCATCCGCTGGTGCTGATGTTCGCAGCCTCCGGGACGCTGATGATCAGCAAGACGCTGCGCATCCCGAAGTTCTGAGCACCGGCCGGCGGCGCCGTCTCCCACGGTATGGTCAGCGCACCCGCCTCCGCTTCCGCCGCCACGGGCACAGTGGCCGCCGCGGCGAAATCCGCCGAGCGTGGCTGGCTGGAGCAGGCCGAGTCGCGGCGCTGCGGTGCTGCAGGCCGTCGGGACGCTGGGCGACCTGCTCAAGAGCGCGGACCAGCGGCTCTATGCGGCACAGCGCGGCGGACGCAACCGGGTGGTCGCCGCCTGACCCGCCAATGGCACGACTTGTCCGGTTCGCGCGTCACGCTGCGTCTGCTGGTATCCTTCCGCTCACGTCTCGCACCATCACCCCATGACCGACACCACGCTGCGCCTGTCCAAACGCATGTCCGAGCTCGGGCTCTGCTCGCGCCGCGAGGCCGACGAGTGGATCGCCAAGGGCTGGGTGCGCGTCGACGGCCAGGTGATCAGCGAACTGGGCACCAAGATCCGCCCGGACCAGAAGATCATGATCGAGCGCGACGCGCAGGCGCAGCAGGCGCAGCGGGTGACCCTCCTGCTCAACAAGCCGATCGGCTACGTCTCGGGCCAGGCCGAGGACGGGTATGAGCCCGCCGTGGTGCTGGTCAAGCCGGAGACGCGCTGGCGCGAGGATCGCGCGGCCATCCGCTTCGATCCGCGCCAGTTGCGCGGACTCGCACCCGCGGGGCGCCTGGACATCGACTCCACCGGCTTGATGGTGCTCACGCAGGACGGGCGCATCGCCAAGCAGCTGATCGGCGAGGACTCGGCGGTGGAAAAGGAATACCTGGTGCGCGTGCAAGGCACGCTCGCCGCCGCAGATCTGAAGCGGCTCAATCACGGGCTGTCGCTGGACGGGCAGATGCTCAAGCCGGCCAGTGTTTGGTGGCAGAACGACAACCAGTTGCGCTTCGTCCTCAACCAGGGGCGCAAGCGGCAGATCCGCCGGATGTGCGAGCTGGTCGGGTTGAAGGTCGTCGGCTTGAAGCGCGTGCGCATCGGCCGCGTGATGCTGGGCGACCTGCCGATCGGCCAGTGGCGCTACCTGCATCCCGACGAAGGATTCTGACCCCGTGGCTTCGTAGGATGGGTGGAGCGCAGCGATACCCATCTCGTTGAAGCGCCACGCGCCGGGATTCCGGCGCGACTTGCGTTGTGCGCACGACACGAACGCATGTTCCCAAATTGGCACGATGGGTATCGCTGCGCTCCACCCATCCTACGGGTCATGGCCACCATTCCGCCGCATCGCTTTCCAGCCGGCACGGCCGACGGTATAGTGCGAACCTCGTGTGCGCCGAGGGGGAAGACTGAATGATCAGGACTATGCAACAGGTTGCCGCCATGCTGTTGTGCGCCGCGGCGTTTTCGACGGAGGCAGGGATCATCGAGATCAATGTGCAAAGCGTCCGCCCGTTCGCCGACGGCACTGCATTCGGCGCGGCCGGCGCGTACGAGCGCGTGACCGGGACCGCGAAGGGCGAACTGGACCCGGCTGACGCGCGCAACCGCGTGATCAGGAACCTGGACCGCGCGCCGAAGAATGCGCGCGGGATGGTCGAGTACGAGGTGGACTTCGACCTGTTGCGGCCGGTCGACGCGGCGAAGGGCAACCGGAAGATCCTGTTCGACGTGACCAACCGCGGCCGCAAGTTCGTGATGTCATGGCTGATGGACGGCAGCGGGCTGCCGCAGAACGCGAACAATCCGCTGACGCTGGCCGACGCGGGCAACGCGCTGTTCCTCAAGCAGGGCTACACGCTCGCCTGGACCGGCTGGGATCCCGACGCGCCGAAGACGAACAACGGGATGGTGATCAAGGTGCCGGTGGCCACCGACAACGGCAAGCCGATTGTGCGCACGATACGCGAGGAACTGGTGTCGGCCACGCGCGGCCCCCTGCTGCGTGAGTTCACGCTGCTCTACGACGCGGCAACGCTGGACCAGTCGCAGGCGAGGCTCACCGTACGCCGCCGCGAGAGCGACCCGAAGGTGGAGATTCCGGTCACCGGCTGGGACTACGCGAACGCGCGCACGATCAAGCTCAAGCCCGAGGGCACCGGGCCGCAGGTCGGATCGCTCTACGAATTCACGTACCCGGCGCGGGACCCGAAGGTGCTGGGCATCGGCTTCGCCGCGACGCGCGACTTCGTCTCGTTCCTGCGCTACGACGACAAGGACTCGAAGGGCACGGCGAATCCCGCGCGCGCCGGCATCAAGAGCGCACTGGCCGTCGGCATCTCGCAAAGCGGCCGCTACCTGCGCGACCACATCGGGCAGGGCTTCAACCAGGACACGCGGCAGCGCAAGGTGTTCGACGGCGTGCTCGCCCACATCTCCGGCGTCGGCCGGGTGTTCCTCAACGACGAGTTCGGCCAGCCGGCGCGGACGAACACGCAGCACGAAGACCATTTCTATCCGGAAAACGAGTTTCCATTTTCGACCGCTAGCATGGCCGATCCGGTGTCGGGCCGCAGCGGCGGGCTGTTCCGCAACGACGGCTTCGACCCGCTGCTGATCGAAACCAACACCTCGACCGAATACTGGCAAAAGGGCGCGTCGCTGCTGCACACCGATCCGCTCGGCCAGCGCGACGTCGAGCTTCCGGCGAATGCGCGCGTGTTCATGATCGCCGGCACGCAGCACGGCGGGCGCGCGAACCTGAAGTCCGACTTCGGCCCCTGCATGAACGAACGCAATCCGCACGATCCGTCGCCGGCGTTGCGCGCGCTGCTGGTCGCACTCGACGCGTGGGTCAGCGAAGGCAAGGCACCGCCCGCGAGCCGGGTGCCGACGCTGAAGGACGGCACGCTGGTCGCGATCGACAAGCTCCTGTTTCCGGCGATCCCCGACTTCGCGATCGCCAGGCTGGGCAATGCGATCATGCTGTTCGGCGACTGGGTCAATCCGAAGCCGGATCCGGCGAAGGCCTATCGGCCACTGGTCTCCGCGGTCGACAGCGACGGCAACGAAGTCGCCGGCGTGCGCCTGCCCGACATCACCGTGCCACTGGCCACATATACGGGCTGGAACCTCTACAAGAGGCCGTTCCCCGAAGGCGAGTTGTGCGATCGCGACGGCAGCTATCGCGAATTCGCCTCGACGAAGGCCGAGCGGGAAACGAAAAAGGACCCGCGGCCGTCGCTGGCCGAACGCTACGGCACGCACGCCAGCTTCGCCGCCGCCGTGAAAAAGGCCGCCGACCAGCTGGTCGCCGAGCACCTGCTGTTGCCCGACGACGCGGCCGCGTACGCCAGGTGGGCCGAGAGCCCTGCCGTCGTCAAGCGGTTCACGCCGTAGCACCGAATGGGTGGAGGCCGTAGGATGCCGTAGGATGGGTGGAGCGCAGCGATACTCATCTCGTCGGGTCGAAGCGCGCCGAAAACTCGGCGACGTCTGCCACGTCCGCTGCACACAAACGCATCTTCTCGCATTCGCATGATGATGGGTATCGCTGCGCTCCACCCATCCTACGTCGGTTCACGTCGGCCCAGGCGCCCGGCGACTTGATTTTGTGAACTCCACCGTCAACTACGCGTTATCCGTCCCCCGAGGCCCATCATGGCAACCCACGCCCCTTCCCGCACCATCGAGCGCATCGTCCGCGGCGTCGCGACCAGCGACGGCGCCGGGGTGAAGCTCACTCGCGTGTTGACGCAGGACCTGCAACGCCGGCTCGACCCGTTCCTGATGCTCGACGCGTTCGGCTCCGACAAGCCCGACGAATACATCGCCGGCTTTCCCGATCACCCGCACCGCGGCTTCGAGACGGTCACGTACATGCTCGAGGGCCAGCTGCGGCATCGCGACAACCACGGCGGCGAAGGCGTCCTCGCGCCGGGCGGCGTGCAATGGATGACCGCGGGCCGCGGCATCGTGCACTCCGAATTTCCCGAGCAGGACCACGGGATGATGGCCGGCTTCCAGCTCTGGCTGAACCTGCCGGCGAAGGACAAGATGTGCGATCCGGGTTATCGCGACCTGCCGGCGGCGACGATCCCGGTCGTGACAACGCCCTCCGGCGTGTCGGTCAAGGTGATCGCCGGCGCAGCACAGGGCGCCGCCGGCGCGATGACGCGCGAGAACACCGAACCCATCTACCTGGACATCCATCTGCCGGGCGGCGTCGATTTCGAACAGGAACTGCCGCCGGGTCACAACGCCTTCATCTACGTCTACGAAGGGGCGGTGACGGTTGGCGATCCGGCCGGCAGCGGCAACTATGCGCCGCGACCGGTGCAGAAAAGCGAGATGGGCGTGCTTGCCAACACGAAGGATGCGGCGGGCGTGGTCATCGGCAGCACGGGCCCGGCGCGCTTGCTGCTGATCGCGGGCAAGCCGCTGCGCGAGCCGATCGCGCAGTACGGTCCGTTCGTGATGAACACGAACGAAGAGTTGCGGCAGGCGGTCGCGGACTACCAGGCGGGGAAGTTCTGACGATAACCATCAACTGACGATATCGGTAGGCCGTAGGATGGGTGGAGCGCAGCGATACCCATCATCGACTTCGAAGAACCACCCCTCACCCCAACCCTCTCCCCGCAAGCGGGGCGAGGGAGCTTGTCGCAGGATGGTTCGAGCGCAGCGACACCCATCTCGGCGAATCACTCGGCCTTGATGCCCGCGTCCTTGACGACTTTCTTGTAGAGATCGAAGTCATCGGTCATCGCCTGCGCGAAGTCCCTGGCGCTGGAGCCTACGCGCACGACACCGGCGCCGCGCAGTTTTTCCTCGGCTTCCGGCGTACGCAGGAAAGCCTGGATTTCCTCGGACAGCTTGTTGATGATGGCCGGCGGCGTGCCGGCGGGCGCCATCACGCCGTGCCACGGCCGCACGTTGAAGCCCGGCACGACATCGGCGATCGGCGGCACGTCGGGCGCGAAGAACGCGCGCTCCGCGGAGGAGACGCCGAGCGCGTGCAGCTTGCCGGTCTTCACATGCGGCAGCGACGTCGTCGCCGCGTCCATCGAGGCCTCGATCTGCCCGCCGATCAACTCCGCGACCATCGGCGCCGACCCCTTGTAGGGCACATGGACCATCTTGGTGCCGGTCTGGAGCAGGAACAGTTCCATGCCCAGATGCAGCGACGAGCCGACGCCCGACGACCCGTAGGACAGCTTGCCCGGGTTGGCCTTCATGTAGGCGATGAATTCGGGCAACGTCTTCGAGGGCACTTTCTGCGTGTTGACGACCAGGATGAGCGGCGTCACGCCCACCATCGAGATCGCCGCGAAGTCCTTCACGGGATCGTAGGGGAAGGCGCCGGGGCGCACGGCCGGGTTGATCGCGTTGGCCGCGATGTTGCCCATGCCGATGGTGTAGCCGTCGGGCGGCGCCTTGGCCACCAGGTCCATGCCCAGGCTGGAGCCGGCGCCGGGCTTGTTGTCGACCACGAACGGCTGGCCGAACTTCGCCTGCAAGTGGGCCGCGACCATCCGCGCCATCATGTCCGCCGCGCCGCCGGGGGGCACCGGCACGACGAACTTCACGGGCTTGTTCGGGTAGTCCGCGGCCTGGCCCATCGCGGTCGTCGCGGTCAGCGCGGAGGCGGCGGCGAAGGCAGCAGCGGCAACCAGCGCGCCGCAGTGGCGTGTGTTCAGTTTCATCGTCATCTCCTTCGTTGTTGAGGGGTACTCAAAAGATGCGCCGCAAGGCTGCGGGCAGATTCGACCACGGCCGGCGCGCCGGCGCCAGCGCCATCATCGCGCCGCCTTGGGCAGCGTGCCCGGCCGCAGCAGCAGATCATCGATGTCGCCCAGGAAGGCATCGACGTCCGCCTGGTCGAGTGCGTCGAGCACCGGCCCCGCCATGCGCTGCGCCATGCTCCGGACGAGCCCGCGCTTCTTCAACACGTACTTGGTCAGCGACCAGCGGAACACGGCCTGGACGTTGAGGATCGGCAGCATACGCGTGAAGAGTTGCCGCACGCGATCCGCGTCACCCGCGCGATGCGCCGCGAACAGCGCGACGTGCACCTCGGCCAGTTCGATCGCGGGCATCGTGCCGGCCGCGCCGCGCCGCAATTCGTCGGTGATGTAGCGCCCGCCCGCGCCGCCGAACACGCCGGCCAGGCCCCCGGGCGCGCCGGCCAGCACTGCCGTCAGGCGCTGGCCGCTGGGCAGCGTTTCTTCCTTGATGTAGCGGATCGCCGGCACCGCTGACAGCACCTCGATCAGCACTTGCGGATCCAGCCCGGCGCCCACTGGCGGCGGCACGTTCTGCAGCATCAGCGTTGCGCCCGGGACCGCCGCCGTGACTTCGCGGAAGTAGGCGATCTGCGCCTGCGCCGTCGGCCGGTCCGGCGGCGCCGCGACCATCAGCGCCGCGCAGCCACCGGCCACCGCGGCCTGCGCCAGGGCGATGGTCGTGGCCGGGTCGCCGCTCGACACGCCTGCGATCACCGGCACGCGGCCGGTCACTTCAGCCTGGACTACGGCCATCATTTCCAGCCGCTCGGCGACGCTCAGCTTACCCACCTCGCTGGCCACGCCGGGATAGGTGATGCCATCCACGCCGCAGGCCAGCAGGTAGCGCACGAGGGTGCGCAACCCGGCCGCATCGGGCGCGCCGCCATCGGCGAACGGCGTCGGCAGGACCGGGAAGACGCCCGTGATGGGCGTGAACGACGATGCTTGGGCTGACATGTTGGCCTAATGAAGTTCCAATCAATGGAACTAATATAGAGGAAAGCTTGGTTGATAGTCAAGACTATTTCCATTCAACGGCACAATCCCTATAATTTCCGAATGGAACCAAAGAATAGAAGCGGGATAGACTTGCCGCCGCGACCCGGAACCTGAAGACGCAAGCGACGGGGAACCCGGACCAGAAGCCCGGCGGCCCTGGCCTGGGTGTGCTGGAAAAGGCGATGGGACTGCTCAACATCGTGTCGGCCCGCCGCGCGCCGATGACCTTCACCGAACTGCTGGAGGCGTCCGGCCTCCCCAAGGCCACCTTGCACCGCACGCTGAACACGCTGGTGCGCGAGGGACTGCTCCGCCACGACGCCTACACGCGGACCTTTCAGCTGGGCTTTCGCCTGCTGGAACTGGCGCACGAGGTCTGGAGCGACTTCGACCTGCGGCTGGCCGCGCAGGACGAACTTGGTTGCCCTGCGTGACACGGTGGGCGAATCCGTGCAGCTGGCCGTGTTGAGCGGCGGGCAGCTGGTCATCGTGGCCAGCGAGGAAGGCACACACGCGCCGGGACGCGAGGACCGGCCGGCATCGCGCGTCGGGGCCCGGCTGGGCATCGCCAACACGGCGGCCGGCAAGGCCATCGCCGCGCACCTGGACCCGGCGCGGCTGGCAGCCCTGCTGGGTGCCGTCGACCCCGGACTCCAGAGCGAACTCGACCTGGTGCGCGCCCGCGGCTATGCGATCGGCGCGCGCGCCGGGGAACCGGAGGGCGATGCGCAGAGCGTGTCGGTCGCCGCACCCATCCTCGACTATGCGGGCCAGCCGATCGGCGCGGTCGCGGTCACAGCCGACGCCAGCCGGCTGGACGGCCCGCAGGCGCACGGCCTGTCGGCGCCGCTGATGCGCGCCGCGCGCGGCATCTCACACACGGCGGCAGGCGGGGCGATGTCCCTGACCATCCAATCGCCGCCCGCCGCCGGGGCCGATGTCGAGGTGCGCTGCGTCGATCACGCACGCGCACTGCTGGGCGAAGGTCCGCTGTGGTCGCCGCGGGACAACGCGCTGTACTGGGTCGACATCCTCACGCCCGCGGTGCACTGCCACCACGCAGCGGACGGCACCAACACGGAAATCCAGCTGGGCGCGATGGCCAGCGTCGCGATTCCCATGGCGAGCGGCGGGCTGCTGCTGGCCACCCCCGGCGGCCTGATGCGCTTCGACACCGCCGTGCAGCGGATGACGCTGCTGGCGCACCCCGAAGCCGAGCGCCGCGGCAACCGCTACAACGACGGCAAGTGCGACCGGCGCGGGCGCCTGTGGATCTCGTCGATGGACATGGGCACGGCGGCGAATCGCGGCAACCTGTTTCGCGTCGAGGCCGACGGCGCGTGGGAAAAGATGGACTCGGGCTTCACCGTGCCCAACGGCCTGGGCTGGAGTCCCGACAGCACGCGGATGTACTTCACCGACACCTTCCGCCGCACGATCTACGAGTACGACTTCGACCTGCTGGCCGGCACGATATCCAATCGCCGCCCGTTGATCACGTTCAGCGAGGCCGACGGCAAGCCCGACGGGCTGACCGTCGATGCCGAAGGCTGCCTGTGGGTCGCCGCGTGGGATGCCTGGCACGTCGCGCGCTTCGCCCCCGACGGCCGCGCGCTGCAGCGCATCCGGATGCCCGTCGCGCGCCCGACCAGCTGCTGCTTCGGCGGGGCGAGCCTCGAGACCCTGTTCGTCACCTCCGCATCGGTCCGCCTGGGCGCGCAGGCGCTCGCGGCGGCGCCGCTATCGGGGTCGCTGTTCGCGCTGGAAGTGCCGGGCGTCCGCGGGTTGCCGGAGGCGACGTTTGCGGGGTGAGGCAGATGGTGACCGCCCATCACACGGATGCGAACGGGTTGAGCACGCGCACGCCCCCATAGTCCTGTCCGTGCGCAAGGTCCTCGCTCACCAGCACCGAGGCCCCGAGCCGGCGAGCGCCGGCGACTACGGCAGCGTCCCAGTAAGAAATGCGGTAGCGGCTCTTCAGTTGCAGCGCATGTCGCATCAGCGGTATGTCTATCGCGGCAACCGGGCGGCTGCTCGCAATCTCTTCGATCAAGGCGAGCGTGTCGTCGTGGCCCAGGTCATGTGGCGCACGCACTGCATTCACGTAAAACTCCTGCAACACCTGCACTGTCACCCCCCAGTCTTCACGACTTAACCAGTCGCGGGCGATGCGTTTCTTTGCGGCATCGCGGGGCGCCTTCGAAAACGCGTAAACCAGCAGGTTGGTGTCCAGACAGTGCGAGACAACCATGATCAGACGCCGGCCTTGCGGAGCATCTTGCGGTCGTGCGCTTGTTCGCGTGTGAGTCGTTTCGTGGTATCGATGCCGCGATCCCCGGCGATCGCCAGCAGTCGATCGAGCAGGCCGTCCGCGCGTGCGGTGGCCGCCTCGACTTCGTAGCGGGCGCCGCCGGCGCCCGCGCGACTCACGTTGGGTTCGGTCGCCGCGATTTCCAGTATCGCCATCAGCTCTCCCTGCAACGAACGATGATTGCGCTCCGCGCGAGCACGCAGTTTCGCCGCCATGGTTTCCGGCACGTTCTTGATCGACAGGTTGACAG
>JADKEV010000046.1 GCA_016717855.1 Betaproteobacteria bacterium | reverse complement strand
ATCTGCGACACCGGATCGACCGACGGCACGCCGGCGATCATCCAGTCGTTCTGCGACTCGCGCGGCATCCCCTGCGAGCTGCACGAGTTTCCGTTCATCGATTTCGCGCAGGCGCGCAACGAGGGGCTGGAGCGCGCCCGGCGGTCACCGCTCGCTTTCGATTACCTGCTGCTGTGTGATGCCGACATGGAGTTGCGCCTCGACGATCCCGGTGCGCTGGCCAAGCTGCGTGCCGACGCCGCGCTGGTGCGCCAGGAGAGCGCGGCGCTGGCCTACCATAATGTGCGCCTCCTGCGGCGCGGCGCCGAAGCGCGCTATGTGGGCGCGACGCACGAGGTGCTCGCGCTCGACGGCGATGTCATCCGGATCGAGGGACTGAGCTTTTTCGATCATGCCGACGGCGCGAGCCGCGCGGACAAGCTGGCGCGCGATGAGCGCCTGCTGCGGGCTGCGCTTGATCGCGATCCCGGCGACCTGCGTGCGCAGTTCTATCTCGCGCAGACGCTGCGCGATGCGGGGCGCTTTGCCGAAGCCGCGGACTGGTTCGCGCGGCGCTTTGCCGCCGGCGGCTGGGAAGAAGAGCGCTGGCACGCGTGTTACCAGATGGCGCTGTGCCGGCTCGGACAGGGCGATGCGCCAGGTTTCGTTGCCGGCTGTCTCGATGCCTATGCGCTGCGTCCAACGCGCGCCGAGCCGCTGTGGCGCCTCGCCCGCCATTACGCCGGCGCCGGCCAGCACGATGCGGCGCTGCTGCTGTTCGAGCAAGTGCTGCGCATGCCGCGGCCGGATGGGGATCTTCTGTTCGTGGAGCGAGAGGCCTATGGCGATGCCGCGCGGGAGGCGATCGCGGTCAGCGGCTTCTACAGCGCATTGCCCGACCGGCGCGACGCGGGCCGCCGCGCCTGCGAAGCGCTTGCCATGGACGCTGGCGCCGCGTCGCGCAGCAGGTTGCAGGCGCGTGACAATCTGCACTTCTATGTTCGGCCACTGGCAGCGGTCTGCGCGGGAACTGCCCTGCACGCGCTCGATGTCGAGCTGCCCGCACCCTGCGCCGCGACCAATCCGTCGTTTGCCCGCGACGGCGCCGGTTATCTGGGCGTGGTCCGCGGCGTCAACTACCGCCTGCACCAGGGCCGCTACGAAATCTTCGACGACGCAGGCCGCGTGCGGACGCGCAACTTCCTGGTGCGGCTCAACGCGGACTTCGCGCTCGCCGGCATGCGCGAGATGCACGATCTCTCTGCGTTGCCGCGATTCGAGGCGAGCCGTATCCGGGGGTTCGAGGATTGCCGATTGTTTCACTGGAACGGCGGGTGGTGGTGCTCGGCGACGGCGCGCGATTTGTCCGCGGACGGCAGGGCACTCGCGGTCCTGTTTTCGCCTGACGGCGCCGGCGACATCGCGGCGGCGCACGTGCTCCGAGGCTACGGCGACACGCTGCACCAGAAGAACTGGATGCCGCTGGTCGACGTACGCTTGCGCTTCGTGTACAGCGCAGGTCCCGCGATCGTGCTCGATGCCAGCGCGGGGGACGGTTCGTTCATCGTCGAGTCCGGAATCGATCCCGGGATCGCCATCGACCACTGGCGCGGCGGCCCCCCGCTGCTGCCATGGGGCACGGGACATCTCGCGCTGGTGCATGAGGCCAGGGACACCGCGCAGGGACGCGAGTATGCGCACCGTTTCATCGCCATGGACGACCGGTGCGTAACCGTCGCTGCGAGCGACGCATTCCATTTTCGCGCGCGCGGGGTCGAATTCGGAGCGGGTCTCGCGCCCGGCCGCGACGCCACGGAACTGGTCGTCAGCTTCGGCGCGGATGACCGCAGCGCCTGGCTGGCGACGATTCCCGTGACGGCGGTCCGCGCGGCGCTGCGGCCGGTCGGGGCGCACGCCGCGGGACTTGCCGCACCCGAATGATGCGGTGGCTGCGCGCGGCCACGGAGCGGCATTGCAACAGCCGCCTGCCGTCGCGCAATAGTCGCCGGTTTCTTGTTGGCTTCACGCGCTGGTCCGTGTACCATCCGAAGACAATTTCCGGGAACTGGGGATCTACATGGCAACTTCGCGGCGCGACTTCCTTGGACGGTCGCTGGTGTGGACGCTGTCTACCACATGGGTAGGCGCCTCGATGGATGCGTGGGGGCAGGCTGCGCCGCTGCTGCTCAACTATCAGGGCCGCCTGACCGACCCCCAGGGCGCGCCGCGCAGCGGTTCGTTCACGATGTCGTTTCGCATCGTCGACGGCAATGGCGCCGCGCTTCCTCTCCCCTGGGCGGAGACGCAGGCCGGCATCATCGTCAACAACGGCTTTTTCTCGGTGCTGCTGGGCAAGGTCACGCCCTTGTCGGCGGCGCTGTTCCAGGGTCCGCCGACCGATTCGTTCGGCCCCGTGCGCTTCCTTGAGGTGACGGTCGGCGGCGAAACGCTGGCGCCCAACATCCGCATCGTCAGCGCGGCGTGGGCAATCGCCACCACGGCTGGACCGGCCGGTTCGACGGGACCTACGGGTCCCCAGGGCGGATCCGGAAACGCCGGACCGACAGGTCCCCAGGGCGGATCCGGAAACGCCGGACCAACGGGTCCGCAGGGCGGGTCGGGAAATGCCGGACCGACTGGGCCAGCGGGCCCGTCTGGGACTACTGGACAGATTGGACCAACCGGACAGATTGGGCCCACGGGACCGCAGGGAATTCAAGGACAGGCCGGCGCAACCGGGCAAATCGGGCCGACTGGACAACAAGGGAACTTCGGACCCACCGGGCCCACAGGCCCGGCGGGCCTTGAAGGTCCGACCGGACCCACCGGACCGGGGACGATCTTCGGCCCCACCGGTCCCCAGGGTCTCACCGGAGCCCAGGGTGACACGGGTGCCACGGGACCCCAGTGATGAGCGCGTGCGACCTGTGTGACCGCGCGAGTGGTGTGAGCGCATGGGCATGATTCGCCGATCGGAGCCTGCGATGCCATCTGCCGCACGCCTCCGAACCGCAGGCAGGCTGCTCGCCGGTGCCTTGCCCGCGGCTGGACTGCTGGCGGTGGCGGTGGCGCCGGGTGCGCAAGCCGCGTCCAGCGCCTCGTACCAGATCAACAACGCCGTGCTCGATGCGGCGGGCGGAACTTCCAGTTCGGCCAGCCATACGGTGACGGCCTGCGTCGGCAGCGAAATCGCCGGTACCCAATCCAGCGCCAACCATCGCATCGATTCGGGATGCGGACCGTCGGCGCTGGCGATTGCCCTCGATTTCCCCTTCGCCGGAACCCCCAAGGAAATTCCCGCGATTTCGGGAGCCGGCCTCGCCGTGCTGGTCGCGCTGCTCGCCGCGGTCGCCATCAGGCGGCTGCGCGCATCCTCCCGCTGAGGGTCCCGGTCGGGGCTGGGCGCCGATCGCTGCTTCGGCGATGAAGCCCGCGCGAGGCCCCGATCCAGCCGATCCCGGTATCGGCAAAACGCACTCGCAGTCCGCCGCTCCAGATGCCGGAAACGCGCGCACACGGGTCCTGCCCGGGGGCGGCACCGGGCTGAAACCTGCGGGCAACGTGCCGCCGTCGATCTGCGTGGTCATGATCGTCAAGGACGAGGCGCACATCGTCCGCGAGGCGCTGGCGTCGATCTGTTCCCATGTTGCCGATTACGTTATCGTCGACACCGGTTCGACCGATGGCACGCAGGACGCTATCCGGAGTTTCTTCACCGCGCGCGGACTGGCCGGCCACTTGTTCGAGCGCCCCTGGCAGGACTTCGGCTTCAACCGGACCGAGGCGCTGGCGCTCGCCCGCGAGCACTCTGCCTCCGAGTATCTCTGGATGCTCGATGCCGACGACCTCGTTGAAGGCAGTCCCGACCTCGCCGGCCTGACCGCCGATGCGTACCTGGTCCGCCTGGGACCCGGTGTCGAATACTGGCGGCCGCAGATCTTCCGGCGCGCCCTTCCCTGGCGGTACGTTGGCGTGCTGCACGAGTATCCGGTGTGCGACGCCGTCTCCCCTCACATCGAACGCGTCGAAGGAAAGTACCAGGTCCTGTCGCGGCGACTCGGAAGCCGCAGCCGCGATCCGCGCAAGTACGAGCGCGATGCGGCGATCCTCGAGGAGGCGCTCGCCCGCGAGCCGGATAACGCCCGGCACGCTTTCTATCTCGCGCAGAGCTGGTTCGACGCGGGGCTATTCGACCGCGCGCTCGAAGCCTACCGGCAACGCGTCCGGATGGGCGGTTGGACGGAAGAGGTCTTTTACGCTCGCTATCGTGCCGCCCTGTGCATGGAGAAGCTGGACCGGCCGTTCGAGGAGGTGCGCGCCGCCTGCGAGGAATGCTTCCGCGAACATCCGCACCGGGCCGAGCCGCTGGTGCGCGCGGCGACGCTCGCCCGCGGCGCGGAATGCTGGGCGGAAGCGTACGTGTTCGCGCGCCGCGCCGCGCAGGTCCCCAGGCCCGCCGCCGATGCGCTGTTCGTCGAGTCGACCGACTACGAATGGCGCGCCCTCGACGAGCAGGCGATCGCGGCGTTCTACTGCGGTTTCGCGGACGAGGCATTCGCGCTGTGCACCGAACTGCTGGACCGCCGGGAATTGCCCGACGGGGAGCGCCGGCGCATCGAGCGAAATCGCGACTTCTCGGTTCCCAAACTGAAAGACGCGTTGCTGCGCCACGACGTCGGGCTCGTCGCCCGCCTCGCGGCGCGGCCCGCAGCCGTCGATCCGCATGTGACCCTGACGGTGACGAGTTGCCGGCGGCTCGACCTGTTCATCGGCACCGTGAACTCGTTCCTGAATGCCTGCACCGACATCGACCTCGTCGACCGGTTCATCTGCGTCGACGACAACTCCAGCGCCGCCGACCGGGACGAGATGCGCCGGCTCTTTCCGTTCTTCGAGTTCATTCTCAAGGGACCCGCCGATAGGGGCCACGCGCGCAGCCTCAACCTGATCCGCGAGGCGGTGCGCACGCCCTGGCTCGTGCATCTCGAGGACGACTGGCACTTCTTCGCCAGGCGCGCCTACATCGGCCCGGCGCTGGCGATCCTCGCGGACGACGCCGTCCTGGGCCAGGTCCTCTTCAACCGCAACTATGCCGAGACGCTGGAGGACCGCGAGATACCGGGCGGATTTGCGCACCGCACGGCCGCGCACGGCCATCGCTACATTGTCCACGAGCACTATCCCGCAGGCAGCGACGACTACATGCGATTCCAGCAGAGCCATGGGCGCAGCAACGCGTGGTGGCCCCACTATTCGCTGCGTCCCGGTGTCGTCCGGACCAGCGTGTTCGACCGGGTCGGCGCGTTCGACGAAGGCGCCGCGGGATTCGAGCAGGAATATGCGCGCCGGTACGCCGACGCGGGGTTCCGCTCGGCGTATTTCGATGGCGTCTTCGCGCTGCACACCGGGCGGCTCACCACAGAGCGCGGGGAGAGCGCGCGGCCGAACGCGTACGACCTGAATGGCGTGGCCCAGTTCGGTGACGCGCCGCGGATCCTGCCGCAGGCGTCCGCGCGCCCGCGCTGCCGCGTCAAGCTGGTCGGCAACTGGGCGCAGTCGGCGGGCTTGCGTGCCGCGTTCGAGCGCCAGGCCAGGGAAGGCGGGCGCTGGGACGAGTTCAAGTTGACGACGGACGACGACGCCGACTACTTCGTGCTGTTCAACCGGCCGGGCGCCTGGAGCGACACGTTCGTTCCGGCGCGGACCATCGTGTTTCCGATGGAACCTCCGCACGCCGTCGCACAGTGGGGCGAGTGGGCGGCTCCCGATCCCCGGCAGTTCGTGCAGGTCCGCGGCCATGACCGGTTCCTCAACTGCGGCGAGTGGCATCTGGGCAAGACCTGGTCGGAATTGCGCGAGGAGGCCGTGCCGAAGTCCCGTGAGCTCTCCGCCATCGTGTCCTCGAAATTCCGGGATCCGGGGCAGGCGCTGCGCATCGCTCTCCTGCGCTGGCTGGAGGCGCACGGGATGCGGCCCGACATCTACGGTTTCGACAATATCCACGGGTTCCGCGGGTATCGCGGCAGCCTGCCGCCGCGCGACAAGACCGGCGGGCTGCTGCCCTACCGCTACACGATCGCGGTCGAGAACAGCGCGCATCCGAACTACTGCACCGAGAAGCTGTTCGATGCGCTGCTGGCCGAGTGCCTGCCGTTCTACTGGGGCTGTCCCAACCTGGAAGATTACATCGACCCGCGCGCATACATCCGGCTGCCCCTCGAGGACCTGGAAGCGTCGCGCCATATCGTCGAGAAAGCGATCGCGGACGACGAGTGGAGCCGTCGGATCGAGGTGATCCGGCGCGAAAAGCGGCGCGTCCTCGACGAGCTGCAGTTCTTTCCGGTGCTCGCCCGCGTCATCCGCGGACATCGCTACGCCGAGCGGCTGGGCTTTCGGGTGATCAACCTCGAGCGCAGGCCGGACCGGCTGGAGTCTTTCCGCAGCCGATTGGCGGAGATGGCAAGCGCCCGATTCAGCGCGCGCATGCAGCGCTTTGCGGCCGTGGACGGCAGGGGCCTCAGCTTGACGCCCGAGATCCGCCAAACGTTCCGCGGCAACGACTTCGGCTACCGCCGCAGTTTCGTCGGCTGCGCGCTCAGCCATCTGGCGCTGTGGCGGGAACTGGCCGCCGGGCATGCACCGGCGTTCCTGATCTGCGAGGACGACGCGATCCTGTGCTGTGGTTTCGAGGGGCAGCTGGTCGAACTCTGCGGGACGCTGGAAGAATGCCATCCCGCGTTCGACGTCATCCTGCTCGGTTGCTTCGACTGGCAGCCGCGGCCCGAGGACGACTTCGACACCACCTGGCGCGCCGCGCGGCCAAGGCGCTTCGAGGGCGCGCGCTATATCGGCGGCACGTTCGCCTACATCGTGTCGCGGCGCGGGGCGCAGCGGCTGCTGGCGCTGGTCGAGCGTGACGGCATCCAGAACGGGATCGACCGCTTCGTCCACCGCAAGGAGGCCGAGCTGGAGATTCTTGTCGCGACGCCCCACGTCGCGCGGACCACACTGGTGCGGCCCGGCTCAGGCCAGGACAGCGACATCCAGAACGACTTCGAAGCGCTGGCCGGCTGAGGGCGTGGCGCCGGCATGACTACGACGCTGGTCACGGGCTTCATCGATCTCGGCGCGCGCGAACCGCGGCCGCCGGGCAAGGCGCTCGACGACTATGTCCGGCACGCGCGCTGGCTCTTCGCCGCCGCCGCCCCGATGGTGGTGTTCGCGGAACCGCACGTGCTGGGCGCTGCCGGGGCGCCGGAAGACGGCAGCCTCCGCTCCGGCCGCCAGGCGGACACGCGCCGGACGGGCCGGCCTGTGGGGAGTCGCGGGCTCGATGCCGGGCTCGCGGATCTGTCGGCAGCCACCGTCTGCGCCGGTGCCTTGCGCGCATGCGCGATCGAGGCCGTTCCCGCGGACGCATTCTCCCGGCGCGAGGTCTACTACGGGAGGCCGCGTTGGCCGGTGGCGGGCGGCGTGCTGGCCGGCGGCGCCGATGACATCGCGTGGTTCGCCGAGGCCTCGCCCCGAGATCGGCGCGTGCCTGGGCGCGGCAGCCACGAGAGGTGGGTGCGCGCATCGCCATCCTGCGTGCCATTACGGGACCCGGTCGCCCCCATTAGCCCGGTCCGATCGATGCAGCGTGGCGCGTTCGAACGCGATTGCCGGGAGGAGGGCGAGGCCCGGCTCGCCTTTGCGGAATCCGCGCCCGGCTGCTGCGCGGTGGGGCCGCGCTGGGGTTCGCCCGCGCTGCGGCAATGGCTGTTCCGCCCGAGCCCCAACCGGCCGGATCTCGCCCCCGGCGGCGTGCCGTTCCGGCGACGCAAACCGGTCCCGCGTGCTGCATCAACCTCGACCGCCACCCGCTGTAAACTCGGGCACCCGGAGTGTTCCGGCGCCGCTTTCCACCGCCCATGCAATTCAGCGTATTCACGCCCACGCATCGCCCGGACTACATTGCGGAGGCCTTCGATTCGCTGCTCGCGCAGACCTGCCCGGACTGGGAGTGGGTGATCGTTCCCAACGGCCCGGCGGCGGCGCTACCCGAGCGGGTACTGCGCGACGCGCGCGTGCGCGTGGTTGCCGCACCCGACGATGTCGCCGCGCTGGGCATCGGGGCGCTCAAGCGGTTCGCGAGCGAGCGCTGTCAGGGCGACTACCTGGTCGAACTCGATCACGATGATCTGCTCGTCCCCCACGCGCTGGCGCGAATCGCCGATGCCGCGGCGCGCACCGGCGCGGGATTCCTCTATTCCGATTTCGCCAACTTTCGCGCCGACGGCACGTGCGAGGTCTACGGCGCCGCGTATGGATGGGAATCGTATCCCGTCCATTGCAACGGGCGCGGCTATATTGCGATGCGCGCGTTCGAGGCCGACGCGAGCGCGCTGCACGTGATCTATTTCGCCCCCAACCACGTTCGCGTCTGGAGCCGTGAGGCCTATGCGCGGGCCGGCGCGCATGACGCCGCGCTGGGCGTCGTCGACGATTACGATCTCCTCTGCCGCACCTACCTCGCCGGGGTGGCGTTTCACCACATTCCCGAGTGCCTCTACCTCTATCGGTTGTTGCCCGAGGGCCGGAACACCTACGTGCAGCGCAATGCCGAGATCCGGACCGGACAAAAGGCGATCTCCAACCGCTACGAATACGCGCTGATCGCCGAGTGGTGCCGCCGGAACGCGTTGCCGATGCTCGACCTGGGCGGCGCCGCCGCCTGCAGTCCGCCGGGTTACACGAGCGTCGCCGCGCGCGACGCCGGCGTGATCTGCGATCTGCGCCGGGGGCTGCCGTTTTCCGACAGTTCGGTCGGCTCCATCCGCGCCTACGACTTTCTCGAGCACGTCCCCGGATGCTGCGAGCCTTCCTGCGATCATGGGGCCGACGGCGCCCGAGGCAAGTGCGTGATCGGCCTGATGAACGAGATCCACCGCGTGCTGGCGCCGGGCGGCTGGCTGGTCGCGCGTGTGCCCTCGACGGACGGCCGCGGTGCGTTCCAGGACCCATCCAACCGGTCGTTCTGGAACCTGAATTCGTTCTGGTATTACACCCGCGGCCAGCAGGCGCGATCCGTGCCAGGGATACGCTGCCGCTTCCAGGGAACGCGCATCTGGCAGACGTTTCCCACTGAATGGCACCAGACGCACGACATCCCGTACGTCTACGCCGATCTGGTCGCGCTCAAGGGGCAGCGCCAGCCTGGCCTATGCGAGATCTGACGGCGTGGCGCGGGCGCTGGCGGACGCCAGCGCGAGCGCGACGGGGATGCTGCAGGCGAAGTAGCGAGAGGCGGTCATGGTGTGATCCTCAGTCCGGCGCATGCCCGGCGAAGCGCCGGATGGAAAACGGCGCGATCGGCAGCGCGCTCGCACCGGTCGTTATCAGTTCGGCCGTGATGCGCCCGACGATCGGGCCGAGCTCGAAGCCGTGCGCGGAAAACCCGAACGCGTGAAATACGTCCGGCGCCGTGGAACTCGGCCCGATCACCGGAATTTCGTCCGGCATCCGCGCCTCAATCCCGGCCCAGCCGCGATGGATCACCGCGCCGCGCATCACCGGGAACAGTTCGCGCACGGTGCGCGCCGACGCGGCGAGTTCGCGAAAGTCGAGCTCGGTCGTCTCGAGGCCGCGGTCCACGCGGGACAGCCGCCCGCCGCCGATCAGCACCGTGCCCTCGGCCGTCTGCTTGAACGAAAGCGGCCTGCCTGTGCCCAGCACGACGGGCTCGAGAAAGCGCGGCATCCGCAGCGTCACCAGCATCATCGGACCGATCGCCTCGAGCGGGACCGGCTCGCCCAGCGCCGCGCAGATGGCATCGGCCCACGCGCCGGCGCAATTGACCAGCACGCGGCAGGAGAGCGTGCCGGCGCTGGTGTCCACGACCCAACTGTTGCCCTCGCGCCGGATGCCCAGCACGCGGGTGCCTTCGAGGAATATCTGGCCCAGGTTTTCCGCCTTGCGCCGGAACGCAGCTGTCGTCCGGTACGGCAGCGCCGCGCCGTCGCGAAGGGCGATCAGTCCGCCGACGCAGTGCCGGGACAGCGCGGGGACGCGCAGGAACAGTTCGTCGGCGGCGATCCAGCGCTCGTGCGAGTATCCCAGCGCCTGCAGCCGCGCTTCGCGTTGCTGGAGCGCCGCCGCGTCCGCCGCATTCTCGGCCACGCGGATCTGCCCGAACGATTCGAACCCGCAGTCGTCGTCGACCAGTTCGCCGATGTGGTGCCACAGCTCCAGGGCGGCCAGCGCCAGGGGAATCTCGGCTTCGTTCCGCGCGAGCGTGCGCACGCCGCCGGCGTTGACGCCCGAAGCGTGGCGTCCCACGTAATTTTTCTCGACCACGAGCGCGCGGACGCCGGCCCGCGCCAGATGCAGGGCGGCCGAGCAGCCATGGAGCCCGCCGCCGATGATGACGACGTCGGCGCCGGCGGCGCTCACCGCTTGATGCGCACGACGGCATCGACCGACGAATCGGTCTGGGGCAGCGCCGCGAGTTCGCCCAGCGTGATGGGCTTGACCGGAAAGCGCAGCCGGTAGTAACCCGTCTCCGCGGGCGACACGCCCCGTTCCTTCGCGATCAGTTCGGTGATCGTCAGGCCGCACAACCGCCCCTGGCAGGGGCCCATCCCGCAGCGCAGGAAGCTCTTCATCTGGTTGGGTCCCGTGCAGCCCAGCGCGACCGTCTCCGTGACCTGCCGCGCGGTCACTTCCTCGCAGCGGCACACGATGGTGTCGCCGGTGGGAATCCGGAATTCCGGCGCGGGGAGATAGAGGGCGTCGACGAATTTCCGCCCGCGGTTCCAGCGTTCGAGTTCGCGGCGCGGCGCAACCGCCTGCGCGTCGCGCTGCGCCGTCCGCAGATGGCCGAGCGCGCTCGCGGCGTGCAGCGCGGCGAGCGTGCCGCGCGCTTCGGCGCTGCGCGCGCCGGCGATTCCTGCGGCGTCGCCGGCGATCGTGATGCCGGGGATGCTGGTCGCGCCCCAGTCATCGACGGTCGGCGTGAAACAGGCCTGCGCGGCGTCCCAGTGGTGGGCGCAACCGATGGCGTTCGACAGGTTGATGCCGGGCACCACCCCTTGATGGAGCAGCAGCAGGTCCGCCGGTATGTCTTGCGTGTGGCCACCGGTGGTGAAGCGCACGCCGTCGAGCTTGCCGGCGCCGATGGCGGAAATTTGTTCGACGCCCTTGACGATCCGCATCATCCGCTGCGCGGCGCGGAGCATCGACCAGCCTTTGGCGGCATAGGGCGAGGCCACGAAGTCCGGCGCGTGGCGCAGCACATCGCGCCAGCGGCCGGCCGGTGTCGTGTCCAGCAGGCACTCGACTCGCGCACCCGCCGCGGTGAACTGCGCGGCGATCAGGTAGAGCAGCGGGCCGGACCCTGCCAGCACCGTCGTGCCGCCGGGAACGAGGCCGGCCGATTTCAGCAGTATCTGCGCCGCGCCCGCGGTCATCACGCCAGGCAGCGTCCAGCCGGGGATCGGGAATGGCCGCTCCTGGGCGCCGGTGGCGAGGATGACTTGTCGCGCGCGGATGAGCTGCGCGCCACCATCGCAGGAAAGCCCGATCTGGAATTCATCGGCCTCGCGCGTGACCGCCCACACCGTCGTGCGCGGCGAATAGCCGGCGCCCGACCGCTCGAACGCCGCGACGAGCTTTTCGCCGTACCAATAGTCGGCGCCGAGGACGTCGCGCTGCTGCACCGGCGTGGTGGTGATCGCGCGGTAGATCTGCCCGCCCGGCGCGCCCTGCTCGTCGACCAGCGCCACGCGCAAGCCCATCGCCACGGATTCGGCGGCGGCGGCAAGTCCCGCGGGTCCGGCGCCGATGACCAGGATGTCGTAGCGGCTGGCGAGCGTCATGGCTGCGCTTCCGGCGTCATGCCGTCGGCGGGACCGGCTGCCGCCGCGACGGCGCGGGCGCCCTGCTGCCGCTGGATTCTCATCCCTTCGCCGACCGGGATCATGCAGCCCTGCTGGTTCGGCTGGCCGTCGATCACCACCAGGCAATCGAAGCACACGCCCATCATGCAGAACGGCCCGCGCGCGCTGCCCAGGACCGGCGTGGTCCGGCAATCGGCCAGGCCCGCCGCGAACAGCGTCGCCGCGACGGTGTCGCCCGCGCGCGCGGCAAATGGCTTGCCGTCGATGGTCACCGCCAGCGCGCGCGCGTCGGGGTGAAATGCGGCGAGGTCAGGTAGCCTTTTGAACATGCAAGCGCTCCGCGGAAAAGGGTTGCAGACGTGGGCCGAGGTCGCCGGCGGCGATCAGCGGCGCAAGTTCCAGCGCGTGCGCGGCGGCCAGCGTCACGCCCGAATGGCAGGTTGCGAGGAACGCGCCCGGCTGGGCGCGCGACTGTTCGTAGACGGGAAAGCCATCCGGGCTCATCACGCGCAGCGCGGCCCAGGTGCGGTTGATGCGCACGTCGCGCAGCGCCGGGAACGTGCGCAGCGCGCGGTCCGCGAGCGTCGCCAGCACGGCCAGGCCGACGGTGTCGTCGTAGCCCGCCTCTTCCTGCGAATCGCCGATCAGCACCGTGCCCTCGTCGGTCTGGCGCAGCGTCGCGAGCGGATGGTGCAGGAAGCGCCGGACCCGCTCCAGCACCAGGATCTGTCCCCGCTGCGGGCGAACCGGCGCGGCGAGCCCGACCTGGGGCGCGAGATGCAGGTTGCCCAGGCCCGCGGCCAGCACGATCTTCGACGCGCGCAACGTGGTGCCGTGCGCCTCCAGCACGAACCGTCCGCCGCTCGACTGCAAGCGCTCGGTCCGGGTGTTCGGCAGGTAGGTGCCGCCGTGCTTGCCGAATCCCGCGTGCAGCGCGCGGAGCAGTTTGAGCGCATTCACATGGCCGTCGAGGCGGGTGTAGGTGCCGCCGACCACCGCGGAGCCGATGCCCGGAATCCGATCCGCCAGCGCCGCATGGTCGAGCACTTCGAACGGATACGCTTCCAGACCGGGCTGCGCGAACAGCCGCGTCAGCGTCTGCACCCGGACCTCCAGTTCGCGCTCGGACAGGCACAGGTGAAACCCGCCGGGTTGCTCGAGTGCCACGTCGGTGTCGGCATCGGCGCGGAGCAACGCCGCCAGTTCGGGCCAGCGGCGCGCCGACAGCTGCGTCCAGTTCGAATACGGGGCGAGTCCCAGTCCCTTGCCCTGCACCCAGACCAGGCCGAAGTTGCCGCGCGAGGCGCGGTACGCGATGTCGCCTTCGTCGAGCAACGCCACCTGCACTCCGCCGCGGGCGAGCCCGTAGCCGATCGCGGCGCCGACCAGGCCGCCGCCGACCACCGCGATGTCGAAGGTCGCCGGATTCGCCATGGCGTGTCCGCCGGGCGGTCATCAGCGCCGGCTCTTGCCCACGAACAGGCGCTCGAGCCCGACCATCCGGTCGAGCACCAGCATCAGCGCCAGCGTCCCGGCGATCAGCAGCGCGGACACCGGCGCACCATCGGATCGATGGTGTCTTGGATCTGCAGGAACATGCGCACCGGCAGCGTGGTCGTGCTGGGGTTGGCGATGAACACGCTCATCGTCAGTTCGTCGAAGCTGGTGATGAAGGCCAGCAGCCAGCCGCTGACGATGCCGGGGAAGATCAGCGGCAGCGTAATGCGGCGGAAGACCGTGAGGCGCGAGGCGCCCAGCGACACCGCGGCCCGCTCGATCGCCGGGGTCCATCCCGTCGCCGCGCCAGCACCAGCCGCAGCGCGAACGGCAGGATCACGATCACGTGCCCCATCACCAGGCCGCCGAATGTGCCGTTGATGCCGATGCTGCTGAAGAAGCGCAGGAACGCGACGCCCAGGACGATGTGCGGGATCATTAGCGGAGAGAGCAGGAACGCCGACAATGCATCGCGGCCGGGGAATCGGTTGCGCGCGATCGCCAGCGCGGCGGGAACGGCCAGCGCCGTGGCGATCAACGACGAGACCGCACCCAGCCCCAGGCTCAGCCAGAACGCGCTGATGAAGCGCGGATTGTCCAGGATCGCGGCGAACCACCGCAGCGACAGCCGGTCGGTGGGCAGCGATATGTAACCCAGCGGCGTGAACGCCACCACGCAGACGATCAGGAGCGGCGCGAGGATGAAGCCGATGAACAGCGCGTGGAAGATCAGTGCCAGCGGATTGTTCCTGCTCATGCCGCGGTCTCCGCGAACACCGCCTTGTACCGGCGCTCGATCAGCCGGTTCGACGCATAGAGCAGGACGACATTCGCCAGCAGCAGGAGCACGGCCAGCGACGCGCCCAGCGGCCAGTTGAGGGTGTTGAGGAACTCGTCGTAGGCGGCGGTCGCGATGACTTTCAGGCGCCGGCCGCCGATGATCGCGGGCGTGGCGAATGCGCTGGCGGCCAGGGCGAAGACCATGACGCTGCCGGCCAGGATGCCCGGCATCGCCAGCGGCACGATGATCCGCCGCACCACCGTCAACTGTCCCGCGCCCAGCGACACGGCAGCGCGCTCGACGGCCGGGTCCATCTTCTGCAGCGACGCCCACACAGAGATCACGACAAAGGGCACCAGCACGTGTACCAGCGCGATCACCACGCCGGTCGTCGAGTACATGAACTGGATCGGCTCGCTGACCAGCCCGAGGTTGATGAACGCCTTGTTGATCAGGCCGGTCGAGCCGAACAACAACGCCCAGCCCAGCGTGCGCACAACGACCGATATCAACAGCGGCCCGAGCACGACGAGCAGGAAGAGGCTGCGCCACGGGTCGGCCATCCGGTAGAGCACGATCGCCTCCAGCGTTCCCAGCACCCCGCAGAACAGCGTGACCAGTGCGGCGATGGCGAACGTGCGCCCGAAGATCTCCCAGTAGTAGCTGTCGCCGAGCACCTCTTGGTAGTTCTTCAGCGTGAACCCGGGCTGTATGCCGCCGTAGAACTCGAAGTGCTGGAAGCTGATCAGTCTGATCGAGGCGAGCGGGATGACCAGGAACGCCGCGTAGACCGCGAGCGCCGGGGCGGACAGCCAGTAAGGCCCCGGCGCCGCCAGGCGCGCTCATGCGCCCTGTCGTCGCCGGGGACGGCGCGCATGTCCCGGCGCGCCACACCAGGTTGACGGTTTCGCCCGCGGCCGGCTGCAGCCCCCCGTCGTTCTGGCGGATCACCAGCACCGGCCCCAATGGCGTGTCGAATTGGTAAAGCCAGTGATTGCCCTGGAACACGCCGGGTGTTCACCGTCGCGGCCAGCGCCGCGCCGGACCGGCGGCGAACCCGATCTTCTCGGGCCGCACGGGATGCGCGCGCCCGGTTGCAGTGCGCGGGGCCAGCGGCGCCGGCAGGGCCAGGCTGAGCGGGCCGATGCGCGCCGTCGCGCCGTCGATGCGGTCGATGGAAAGCGGTTGGCCTTGCCGAGGAAATCGCAGACGAAGCCGGTCGCCGGATTCTCGTAGGCGTCCAGCGGCAGGCCGTCCTGTTCGATGCGGCCGGCGTTCATCACCACGACGCGATCGGACAGGGCCAGCGCCTCCGCCTGGTCGTGGGTGACCATCAGCGTGGTGATGCCGATGGCGCGCTGGATGCGCAGGAGCTCGACCTGCCATCTCCTCGCGCAGCTTCGCGTCGAGGTTGGACAGCGGTTCGTCGAGCAGCAACAGCGCGGGTTGTATCACCAGCGCCCGGGCCACCGCCACGCGTTGCTGCTGGCCGCCGGAGAGTTGCGCCGGGTAGCGCTCGGACAGGCCGGTCAAGCCGACCAGTTCGAGGGTCTCGCCGACGCGGCGCGTGCGCTCCGGTTTCGCGACCTGCCGCATTTCCAGCCCGAACGCGACGTTGTCGGTCACCGACAGGTGCGGAAACAGCGCGTAATTCTGGAACACGATCCCCAGCCCGCGCTTCGCCGCGGGGACCGCGACCAGGTCGCGGCCATCGATGCGGATCGAACCCGCCGTCGGTTCGACGAACCCTGCGATCATCTGCAGCGTCGTGGTCTTGCCGCAACCGGAGGGCCCAGCAGCGACACGAACTCGCCCTGCGATCGACAGCGAGATGCCATCGACGGCCAAGTGCTCGCCAGCAGCGCTTGCTCAGCTTCTCGAGCACCAGGTGACTCATGCGCGGGTCCCTCGATGGCGGGTTTGGGTTGAGTCGCGGCCGGTGCTAGCGCTCGATTTCCCGCGTCCACCGGTTGTTCCAGGTGGTGCGGTTGGCGTTGATGGTGTCCCAGTCGAGCGCGATCAGCTTGGCGACGGCGTCGCCGTAGGGCAGCCCCTTCTGCAGATCGGCCGGTAACACGGTCTTCTTGTTGACGGGGCCGGAACCGGCGCCCTTGGCGTGCATCGCCTGCACTTCCGGCGTGAGCATGAAGGCGAGGAATTCCTGGGCCAGCGGCGAGGGCGTTGGGCGGCCACCGGACAGGCGAAATGCCCAGCGCGATCGCGCCTTCCTTCGGATAGACGAACTCGACGGGAAGCCCGTGTCCTGGAACGCCTTGACCCGGCCGGAGCCCCAGACGCCCATGACCACCTGCCCGCTCTGGAACAGTTCGGTCATCTTGCCCGGTTGCGGCTCGAACGCCAGCATGTTGCCGGCAACCTCGTCCTTCATCACCTTGAAGCCCGGATCGATGTTCTTCTCGCCGCCGCCGTTCAAGCGCCACCGCCTGGTACATCGGGCCATCATCGAGAATCGCCACGTCGATTTCCTGGTTGGCGCGCTGCGCCTGCATCCGGGCGATGTTGTCGGTGGAATTGCCGGCGACGTACTCGGTCTTCGCGCCGGTCTTCTTTTCGAACGCGGGCAGGATGACCTTGCGCATCATGTCCTCGTACGAGCCGCCGTACGCGGCGACGGTGAACTTCTGCTGCGCCGACGCGCCGGGGGCGGCGATGGCCGCGGCGAGCGCGGCCGCAATCAACGAGAGTTGCAAACGGGTGGTCATGATGCTCTCCTCTTCAGCGGTTTCGGGATGATGGGCGCGCGGCGGGCGGCGCGGTGGTCCGGCAATGAGTTCGTTCGCGGCAAATGTTTCTCGTTGGCTCTTGTGGAACACGGAGGTTGCGTGTCAGAATTCAATTGTCCGGACAAAGTTTGCACCGGCGCCGGCGGGTTGTCAAGCGCCGGCGCGCCGCCGGACCGGAAACAGCGCGGGCCTACGACCAGGAGCGGGGATGAGAATCGAGAGCGAGCGAACAGGGGCGGACATGGCGCCGGACACGGCCGCGGCGCCCGCGCGCACGCCGCGCTATGAAGAGATCTACCGGCAGTTGGTCGGCGACATCCGCGATGGGCGCTATCCGGTGGGGGGCAAGCTGCCGCCGGAGCTGGAACTGTGCGCAACGTTCGGCGCGAGTCGCCACACGGTCCGGGAGGCGGTGCGCCGGCTGACCGAGCAGGGGCTGATCGCGCGCCGCGCCGGGGCCGGCACGCTGGTGCTGCGCCGCACGAAGAGCCGCGGCTTTACGCAGCAGATATCTGCATTGCCCGATCTGCTCGCATACGTCAAGAGCGCGCAACTCGAAGTGCTGGAGGCGCGCGACATCAAGGCCGGCGCGCAGGAAGCGGGTTTGCTGCGCTGCCGCCGCGGGCGGGCCTGGCACCGGCTGGTCGCGCTCAAGCACCTGCGCGAGGCCGCGCAAGCCGGTCGCGTACGTGCTCGCGTACGTGCACCGCAATCATCCGGCGCTGCGCGCGGTGCTCGACCGGCGCGGCGTCGCTGCACGACTTCATCGAGGAGCGGGTCGGCGAGCGGATCGTCACCGTCAAGCAGGAGTTGTCGGCGAAGCCGATCAAGGGGAAAAGCGACGGCGCTGGGCGTCGCGCCGGGCTACGCTGGATTCGTCATCGCCCGCCGCTACCTGGCGGCGAGCGGCACCGTGGTGCTGGTCACGTCGACGATCTTTCCGTTTGACCGGATGCGGTACTCGATGTCGCTCAAACTCGCGTAGTCCCCGCGCGGAGGCTGTCGCGGCCCGGGCCGCGATCACTTTCTCCCGGTGCTCCCGAATCCCGCCCCGCCGCGTTCGCTGGCCGCGAAGTCGTCGACGACGTCGAATTCCGCATGGGCCACCGGGACCACGACCAGTTGCGCGATCCGTTCGAAGGGCTCGACCGTAAACGTGGTCTGTCCCCGATTCCAGCAGGAGACCATGAGCTGGCCCTGGTAGTCGCTGTCGATCAGGCCGACCAGGTTGCCGAGCACGATGCCGTGCTTGTGGCCCAGGCCGGAGCGCGGCAGGATGAGCGCGGCGTAGCCGGGATCGCCGATGTGGATCGCGAGGCCGGTCGGGAGCGGTTCGGTCTTGCCGGCGGGAGCGTGACCGGCGCGTCGATGCACGCGCGCAGGTCGAGGCCGCCGCGCCCGCGGTGGCGTATGCGTGGGCAGATGCGCGCGCGTTCGTCCAGTACCCTGAGCGCGATGCGCATGAAGCTTTCGTTCGTGGTGCGGGGATTTACCTGCCGGCGCCCGGCCAGCATGCCGGCGATGTGCGCTGACGATCTGCCGCGCGACCTCGAGCTTGGGCCCGCCCGGCAACGGGTGGCGCCCGGTGTCGTCGAGCAGCGTGACCGCGTTGGTGTCGCTGCTGAGCGCACCCTGCGCGCGGTTGGCGACCAACAGCGGGACGCCCGTCTTCCTGCGCTTGGCCTCGGCGTTGGCCTCTACATTCTCCGGCTCGGCCGCGAAACCGACGCAGAACGGTGTAGAGGCGCCGGCGGCGACGCGGGCCAGGATGTCGACGGTGGGCGCCAGTTCGATCTTGAGGGCGCGTCGTCGTTCTTTGTGTTGACTGCGCTGGGGTTGGCGACCGCGTGGGTCGGCAACCGCCGCGACGCCGATGAAGATGTCCTGTCCCGGGAGCTGGCTCGAGACCGCGCCGCCAGCATGCCGGCCGCGTTCATCACGTCGATGCGGGCGACGCCAGCGGGGTGGCCAGCGCGGTGGCCGCTGACCAGCGTGACGGCGGCCCGGCCTCGGCGCACGCCCGCGCCAGCGCGTAACCCATCTTGCCCGAACTCAGGTTGGTGATGACACGGACCGGATCGATCGCTTCCTGCGTCGGCCCCGCCATGAGCAGCACGCGCCTGCCCGCCAGCAGCCGGGGCGCGAAGTACGCGACCAGCGCCTGGTGCAGTTCCCCGGGCTCGAGCATGCGGCCCATGCCGACGCCACAGGCCTGGTCGCCGGCGGCGGGCCGAGCAGTGACGCCGTCGGCGGCAAGCTGCGCGGCGTTTGTTGCGTCGCCGGGTGCTCCCACATCTGCCGGTTCATCGACGTGGAGCGACCAGCAGCGGGCAGTCGCGCGCAGAGACAAAGCGCGTCGAGAGGGTCGTCGGCGTTGCCGTGCGCGAGATTGGCCGGGAAGTCCGCGGACGCGGGCGCCACCAGGATCGCCGCGGCCTCGCGCGAGAAGATCGATATGCGCCATCCCGTTCTCGACCCGGGGTCGTCCCAGAGGTCGGCGAGCACGGTTGCGCCCGGACAGCGCCTGGAACGTCGCGGGCGTGACGAAGCGCGTCGCCGCTTCCGTCATCACGACCAGCACCCCGGATGTTGTCCTGCACCAGCAGGCGCACCAATGGCGCCGCTTGTAGGCGGCGACCCCGCCGGTAGATGCCGAGGACGATGTGGCGCGCGCGGAAGCGGGGCAGGGCTAGCATGGCTGGGGTCGGTCGTTGCCACCTGAACGGGTCGGAGCCCGAGTTTAAACTACGCCCATCGATTGACCAAGCGAACGACATGGCGATACGCGACTGGCCGCAGGAACGTCCGCGGAAAAACTGCTGCCCATGGCGCGCAGGGTGTGTCCGAGGCGGAACTGCTGCCATCTTCTTCCGGACCGGGGATCGCGGGACGCAGCGCGTCGACCTGGCACGCCTTGCAGAAATGCCGGTGCGCTTCAGCGGCTTTAATGCCCCGCTGTTCGCCGCCCGCTGGAAATTTCGTCAGGTCAGGGCCTGGGGTGGGCGAAATACGCACGCAACTGCAAGCAGTTCTTGAACTGGCCCCGCAGCGCTGCGTGAGGAACTGGTGGTAAAGAACGCCCTGAACTCGCCGCGCGCGGTCCAGAGTACCCTGCGCCTACGGCCGCATTGCCGAACGAAGTGTTCTCCGTCCTTTTCCTCGATGCGCAGCACCCGGCTGCTCCGCCGCCGAGGGAACTCTTCCGCGGCACGCTCCGCGCCGACCAGTGCCGTCTATCCGCGCGAAGTGGTCAAAGCAGGCGCTGCACCACAACAACAAGCGCCGCGGTGATCTTCGCCCACAACCATCCGTCGGGCGTCGCGCGGCACCCCCGCGCGCCGACGAACTGCTGACCCAGGCGCTGAAGTCGGCGCTGGATCTAGGTGACATCACAAAAGTTGACCACCTGGTCATCGCCGGCAATGTCAAGCGGTCGTTTCGCCGAGAAGGGCCGGCATTGAGGTCGGGAAGACAAAAAGCGCTGGGTGCCGCAAGCTTGACTCGTGCCCCGGGGTATACTCCAAGGCTAGTCCCAATTCTGCCTGGAGCAACGCCATGGCGAAGGTAATGCTTGGTAACGGGTAGGGCCCCTCTGGACGGCCACCAGTTTCCGCACGCGAACAACAAGACCGAGTTTTCGCCTGTTCATGCCGAACCTGCAACGCCGCAAAGTTCTGGTCGCCATCGAAGGCGAAAACCGCTGGATATCGTTGGGTTTGACCAACGCCAGTCTGCGCCTGATCGACAAGAAGGGCATCGACGTCGTCCAAGCCGGATCTGCGCGCAGCGGCCAGAAAATCTGAAGAGCCAGAAATAGAGGGAAAATCAAGCTCCCGAGTCGAGCGCCGGAACGAGGCACTTCTAACATAACGACTGGCCAAGAACAAGAAGACGATGCCCGACAAGATGGCGATCAAGCAGCTGCGATCCCGTCGCACGCAGCGCGTGATCTACAAGGAAATGAAACTCAAGAAATAAGTTCAGGACTCCGCAGGCGCCGAGGCGTGCGGACAAAAAAACCCGGCAGTTCGCCGGGTTTTTTGTCGCCGCGTTCCGCCGGCTCAGGCGAGTTGCCGCAGGTTCTTGGGGAGAACCGCGCCAGCGTCGGGATGCCGCTCGCTTCGGCGCGGCGGCACCAATCCTGCAGGCGATGCAGCAGCTGCTTTGCGTGTCGTTTGCAGAGGTTCCCAGATTGCGAAGGAGAGCCCTGGCGCATCGCGTAAAGCGTGCATCGGCTTACGCCAGGCCAGCGCGACTTCGAGCTTGGCGGGCGGCGTCCAGCAGCTTAGTGGCGTCGGCGTGTGATCCGCACACCTTCAGGCGTTTCAGAGAGTCGCCGTCGAGCGCGCCTTGGACCGCTCGGCGCAGGGTGAGGATCTCGGTCCGGTACGTCGCCTTCAGCGTGCGCGAGCCGTCAGCCAGCGGCCAAGAAGCGAACACGGGCACGTAGCGATGCGTGATGACGGCCTATCGTGTAGAAATCCGGCGCCAGCTTGCCGGACTCCAGCTTGAGCTTGGGCGCGACCTTGCGCACCGTGGCCAGGCCCAGCGCCCCCAGGATCCGGACGTATCGCCCAGCCGATATCGAATTCGTACCACTTGGCCGAGAACGGCTGAGGTGCCGTAGGCGTGGTGGTTGTTGTGCAGTTCCTCGCCGCCGATCATCAGGATGCCCCGGGGAACGATGTGTTCGTGCTTACGTCTTCACAACTGTAGTTGCGATAGCCCCGTAGTGGCCGATGCCATTGATGATGCCGGCGGCGTTGATCGGGATCCACAGCATCTGGATCGCCCAGGTGTTCAGGCCGATCGGCCCGAAACAGGGATCAGGTCGATGATCATCACCAGGCCCGACGCCTTGCCAGGAGAATCGGGTATAGAGATTGCGCTCGATCCAGTCGTCCGGCGATGCCCGTGCCGTATTACTTGCCATGGTTTCCATGTTCTTCGATTCGGCGCGATACGGTTCCGGCGCCCCTCGAGCAGCACCTTCTTGATGCCCAGGGCGACCGGGCTGTGCCGGGTCTTCCCGCGGTTTCACCCGAGCGTGGTGCTTGCGGTGGATCGCTGTCCACTCATGGTCACCATGCCTGTGGTCGGCCAGAGCCAGAAACGGAAAGAGTGGCTGACGATGGGGTGCAGGTCCAGCGCACGGTGGGCCGAATGCCGGTGGAGGTAAATCGTGACCGCGGCAATGGTTACGTGAGTCATGGCTAGCGTCGCGATGACGTAACCACCATAGCATATCGAGTATCCCCATGAACATAAGTGTCTTTATAGAAGTTGAAACGGTTTGCAGCAAAGGTTCAGCCGGTCGATTATACCCGGAATTGTCGGGCACCTTGGGCAGGCGGGCGTCGCGCCTGCGACGAATTGATTTTGAATCGAAGCGGCCGCCGCCGCCGGGCAGCAGCGGCTGCACTGCCACCGCGGCAGGCGAAAGCCGTTCTGAGCGTGTCGCGGCAAAGAAACGCTCCGCGGCCTTGGCCGTGCGGCGAAAGTTCGAAGGTAGTCACCGGTGTCCCAGCGCGAGCTGCATTTTCGCCGCCACCTCCCGGGCCGGCACGAGCCGGTACTCGGGATGCGCGGCCGGGAACTCGTCGATCACGTGCCCGGTTCTCTTCGGGCAGCGTGCTGCAGGTCGCATAGACAGGACAGCCGCCAGGCTTGGGCGAGCGCGCAGCCGAGGCGGAGATGGCGCGGTGCTTGGCGCACAGTTCGGCGATACCCGCCGGGTGTCTGCCGCCACTTGAGGTCCGGATTGCGGCGCAGGTGCCCAGGCCGCTGCGCAGGGCATCGATCAGCACCCGATCGATCTTGCCGGCCAGGTAGCGATCTTCGCGTCGTTTTCGGCTGCGCGATGAGCTGGGGTGGATGTTCGACAACCCCGAGCGCTTCGAGCGCGGCTTCAGGTTGGCGAGACGCTTTTTCCCAGTGTCGGAGGAACGCGTAGAGCTGACCCTGGTTGTGCATCAGCGCCCCGAGCAGCAAAGTCTTGCCGCCCACGCGCCCGCGCAGAAGTCGACCACCATTTCGTTGCGCGTGGGCGCGACCAGCAACAACAGCAGCTGGCTGCCTTCGTACCCCACCTCGATGTTCCCGCTTTCGAACGAAAACCAGGCGGTTGAGGGGCCGGCACCTCGATCCGCGGTCCCAGCGGGGAGTGCGGCGTCGGCACGGCGGTGATGCCGGCCTT
>JADKEV010000045.1 GCA_016717855.1 Betaproteobacteria bacterium | reverse complement strand
GGGAAAGCCGGGGGGATACGCACCTGCCGCAGTCAAACCGGCGCCGTCCGGCACCCGGTGCTATCAGCGCTGCCGTCCCGAACACACGCTGTGGTATCGCACCGGCCAGGCCCACTTCGAGACCTGCCTGGCGCTCGCGGCCGGGCCGGATGACGCCGCACCGCCGGCTTATGTCAAACACGCGTTTCGGCGCTACCTCGAATGTGGCATCCTCGCCCTTGGCGCTATCCGCGCCTCCTTGATGCGTGCGCCTCTTGCGCTGAGCGCGGGCACGACTTCTTGGTTGCTTTCTCGTGCAAAGCCCGGGGCGTGTGCCCATCGTGCAACACCCGGCGCATGGTGGAGACGGCGGCGCATCGGCAGCAACACGATGCCGAACATCTGGCCTACCTCTGCCCCAAGCCGCGCCCGGGTGGGCCCAGCACGCTGGTGCTCACGCCGCTGGAGTTGATCGGCAAGATTGCCGCCCTGGCGCCGGTGCCGGTTCCGTCACCGCCGCCAGCGGATCCCGCCGGCGCGCAACAGCAGTCGGCGCACCGCGCCGCCGCGCGCTATCTATGGGCGATGCTGCTGGCGCGCATCTATGAAGTCTTACCACTGACCTGGACCACGACCAAGCCATCAAGGATACCCGGGCGGGGGCCATTGAATTGCCTATCCTTAAGGCCCGCTGCTCAAGCGCTTCAACTTGAGCACTTTGCGCTTCGAGACGGCGGGCCAGGGTTCGGCCAAGGGCGGCGAACTGAAGTTGACCTGTTGGCGCCGATACGCAGATCTCTGGAGACGCGCGCCCGTTCGAACACACTGTCGATGACGTGCCGCAGCCTGCCATCCGGCGTAAACGATATGAAAGTTTCGCCGGCGAGGTCACGCGGCTCGATGAATCGCTTTTTGCACAGCCGATGGCCGATGGGAATGACACAGACGGCATCAACCTCGCACAAGATTTCGTGCCTGACTGCCGGGTGATCCACCGGCATCATCGAGATTCCGATATCGGCTTTCTGCGACGCGGTCCAGTCCGCGACATCTAACGAATTGCGTAGATGCAGGCCGATATTGACCGAGTCGTGCTTCTTAAGAAACTCGGCGATGACGCGAGGAACATGGCGCTGGCCGAACGCCGCCACGCTCACTATAGTCAGCTCCCCGATGCGCATGTTACCCAATTCGCTCGCAAGGCGAGTCACCGCCTGGATACCGACGAAGACCTTGTTGATCTCGCGCAGCAGCGCCTGCGCCTCGGCGGTCGGCGTCAACCTCTTTTTGCTCCTTGAAAACAATTGCAGGCCAAGCACGAGCTCGAGGTTCGCAAGCAACTTGCTGACCGCCGGCTGAGATAGATGGAGCTTGTTTGCCGCATCCGTGACGCGACCGACCTCCATAACTGCCTTGAACGCTTCGATCTGACGGTAGGTCGGCATGGACATTAACGGCTCCTTTTCAAGTCATAGCCTCGAGTTATGAATTACGCAATTATTGCCGTTTGATATTTATGAATTGGCTTGCAATGTTCGTTCATATGCCAGAAGGTAGGCGTCTCAGCCAGCCGCTCGCTGACGAGCGAAGCCCGGTTGGTGGAGCTGGTGGGAATCGAGACCGGGGGCCAGATCCACGTCGGTCGCAGTAGAAACGACATCAACGCGACCATCGACCGGATGCGCGTTCGTGAATGGTGCTTGCTCTTCGGCAAGCGACTTTGCCTGCTGCAATGCGCCTTTCTCAATCGTGCCGCACAGCACACCGAGACTGTCATGTCGGGATCGCGCACGTAATCGGGCAGCTGGTCTCGATGCTGGTAGCGGTCACCTTGGAAGAGGCCCTGAAGACATACACCACGGCAGCCGCTTTCGCCGGATTCGAAGAACATGTCAAGGGCACGCAAGAGCCGGGCAAGTACGCGGATCCGATCGTATGCGACCGTGACCCGCTGGATATAACGCTTCAGGAACCAAGAGACTTCCGGTGTTTTGCGACACTGTTGAATGGCAATCTAGTCTCTGGATCGCTCGACTTCCCGCCGTCGGCAGCATCTCGCTAAGATTCAAGTCGGTGTCGAGCAGCTCGATGCGCGGAACCAGAGGGAGATCTTCTGGTGCCCGTGCATGCAAGACTCGCGGTTGACAAGGGTGCAGTGGCCGCCGGTACTTCAAGTCGCGCCATTGAATTGACTATCCTCAATCCGGAAGCCCGGCCGCATGGACGCAAGCGGCAGCGAGCGGCAATGCGAACATGAGGGTGTGCGGGGATCGAGGCATGGTCATGGTTCCCTGTAACTGGCGGAAAAGCGCTACTCCACCGTGCAGAACACGAGCCCCTCGTCCCGCCAGCCAGCGGCCACCATCTCGGATATGTCGGCGAGCGAAGGCGTGAATCGATGGTTGGAATCCCATGCATTCTTCGGCCCGCTGGGCGGATAGGCATTGTTGTACGCGCGATAGAGGGGCAGCGTATGCGGCGGACACGAGCGCGTCCCGTTCGCCGCGACGTTGGCCGGCGTCGTCGAGTAGGGCAGGCCTTCGTAGTTCCACTGCTGCACCGTCGTGGGCGTGGGGGTGACCTGTGCGGCGATCAATGCGTTGCACTCGGCGGCATCGACGGTGAAGAAGTGCGAGTTGGGACCCGGCGTTATCGACCCGTAGAAGCGGCATACAGCCGCGGGGCCGCCAGTCAGGAACAGGCGTCCGGTGCGCACGAAGTTTCCGGCGGCGCCGGCGTCGACCGCGGCCTGTTCGGCTGCTTCCGACGTATAGAAAAAATGTCCGCCCGGGGAATTCGGAAAGTCGGCCGTATCGAGATACTCGACCACACCGGGCCGGACCGTCTGCGCATCGGTCGTGTCCGCGCGCTGGCCGCCGCGCACCAGTCGCGCGTAGCGGCTGCCAGTCTTCAAGTCGTAACTGGAGCTGCCGCTGCCGAACTCGATGTACCATGCGCTCGTCGGCGAGACACGCGTGGTACCGGACCAGAATTCCACGGATGGCGTACCCGGGAACACGCTCTGATTGATGGCCGGCTCCCGTCCGCAGGGCTCGACGATGGATTCGAGCTCGCGCTGATTTGGCAGGCGCCAGTCGTGATAACCGGCAGTGGTTTCGGCCGCGGCGGCCGCCAGCGCGGCGCGCCAGGTAAATTCCATCGACGCTGTTGGAGCACAGCCCGTTCCACTCGTGCCCTGTGCGCATTGCTTCCACATCAGGCCGGTCAGTTGGTGGGTGACCGTACCGTCGCCGTGACTGGTAAAGGCAGCGGTTGGCGTGGCCTCGATCACGGCCGAGTTGGGGTTGCCGGCGGTGCACGATGCTGTACCTGCACCAGGTGCGGCAGCCAGCAGGGCGGCGAGAACGGCCAGTGGGAAGGGAAGACGGCTCATGACGAACTCCAGGCCGGTGTGCGGCACCGGCAGCGAAGGCGATGGTGAAGGAAGCGGCGATGCAAGGTCACGGCGATGCCCGGCGAGAGGGGACTAGAAGGGCCCGCCGCGCACCAGCCGCACGTCGTAGTCGTCGGTCTTGTTGCCGCCGAAAGTGCCTCCAACGTTGGAGCCCACGACCCAGGCCGTCGTTGCATAGGTCTCGGCGATATGCGTGGAGGACCAGTGGCCGTAGTCCCGAGTATTGGGGAAGTACGTGATGTCGAGGCTCGGCGCGAAGCGGCCGAAGTGGTTCAGTGTCCGGAGCTCGCGCAACGATGGCAACCGCCAGTCCGCGTAGCTGCACAATGCTGTGGCGTTCACGGCTGCGACGAAGGCCTGGGTGTTGCACTGGCTGCCGGGCAGCGTGGCACGACAGGTGTTGGTCCCCGCCCCGCCCGCGTTCCCGCCGTTGGTGTTGCCGTTGCTGTTGTACCAGGTATAAGTATGGGCGGTGTAACGCAAGTCGGTGACCGTGGCGGTCTTGACCTCCCAGGTCAGGCCGGTGATGTTGTCGCGGGTGCATGCCCAATCGGTGGCGGCGGTGCCCAACGTAGCGGTGGCGGCCAGCGCGGTGCCGTTGTTGGCGATCTTGGTGTAGTCGAAGCCCTTGGCGCCGGCGCCGGTCTTGGGCTGCGCGCTCGCGGCGGCGGCGGGATCACGCCCATAGCGGCAGTCCTGGCGTGGGTGCGTCCCGCCATCGCGGGCGATGCTGGCCGGACCGGACGCGGCCGTGCTATCGGCGTTGGTATCGTTGTAGCAGGTGTCCTGGCCGGTATCAGGCAAACCGGCCGCGTGAGCAGGCATGGCGGCGAGCAGGAAGGCAACCGGCAATAGAGGCGAGTGGCGGATCATCGTGGTGGCTCCGGAAATCGTGAGCAGGGGGCAACGAAACCGTGTCGCAATGCACTCAGAGCGATGCGGCCTGGTGCGGCAGTGCGAAAGAGGCAGGTTCTGGTTCAAGGCGCGGTGGTTCGGCGTTTGCTGCCTCGATGGGTTCATCCGGCAGCCCTTGATAGTATGGTCGCCGACGTGCTTCGCGCATAGGCCGCATCGATCGCGTTGTTGATGCGGATCAGACAATCCACCACAATTCCGGCCGGAATGATCGCCTCGGACATGCTGTTCAGATCGGCCCGGATCACGTATGCCACGAATATCGCGATCGCCTGAACCCGGCAGCAGATCAAACCGCGCGTATCGACTCGGCCTCCCGCATGAACTGGTCGGCATGCCGCGTCATTCCAGCCTGCACCCTGTCCCAGACGCGCCCTGGATAGTTCGCAGGCAGCCGGCGCTGAACGCCTTCGAGCGCGACGTTGACCCCGCGCGCCATTCCCAGCATTTGTTCCCATACGCCCGGCGCGCCGCAACGCTTGGCCAGGCCCATCCAATGCAGGGCTCGAATTTCACTTAGCCTGTAGTGGGTGTTGGTTGAGTGCAGCCCCATCGCCAACCTGGCCTTATGCGCCGGGATCAGGTTCTGCCCTTTGCCGATGATCGGCCAGGCGGAGATCACGTCATAAAGCGGTGTGAGGCGAAAGGTGCCGCCGCGGTGGTGAAAGATGGAGAAGTTCTTCGCATGGCCATCCGTTGCCGCGAGTAACCAGAAGGCGAACTGGGCCAGCGCGAAATGGGCGCGGTCGATGTCTGCCCGCTCGCCGTTGGCCAGCAACTCAAGGCAAGTCAGCATCGACGGGCCGCCGTCGGACTCGTACCTGAGGGTTGGCGGCGTGCCCGTTGCCTGACACATGTCCTCCTGGGGCAGTCTGGCGATCCACGTTCTGTCGGTGGGAACGAATCCAACTTCGTCCTGAGCGCCGTGCGGGATTCCTTGCCAGCGCCGGTCGAAACGCTCGACCACCAATGCGCCTTGCGCGCCGAAGGCAGCCATCTCGGTCACCGCAACAGGCAGCCCGAGTTCGCGCAAGATCCGTGCGCACAGCCATTCATTCTCGACCGAGTCGGATAGATCCGCGCGCATGTTGCCCACCATGCCGAGCGGCAGCTTCAGTATGTGGGTGGTTGGGGTCGCGCCATGCGGGCGCTGCCAGACACCGCCGAAACGAAGCAGGGCGGTCTTTTCCTGGGCGCCGGCGATGGAGATGCGAAAGTCGTCTTCCTCGTTGTGCTGGCCAAGCGGGGCGTCCGAAGTGGAGGCCATCAATATGCGCTCGACCTGCTCCTCGCCAAGCGGTTCGGACTCGACGCGATTCCATCCTTGTGGCTCCTGGCCCTCCGGCAGTAGTTGAACCGCGCCGACGCAGTCGCGGCCAATCGCCGTGAGCAGATCAAACGCGGCGATGGACCTGGTGCGAAATCGGGAACTCAGCCGCTTGCGAATTCGAGTGCTGTCGGGCAGCAGGTTCTCGAAATAGTTGGCCACGACGTCGCCGCGGTGCTCGCCGTTGCCGGCGGTGATCGGGAGAGACAAGGACAGCGCCCGGGCCGAAGGCGAGCGCGTCCAATCCAGGTCGTACCTGAAAGTCGGCACACCGGCGCGGGAACTGCGCCAGACGCCGACATGCTCGCCGTTCATCCATACATAGAGAGCGCCGGCCATTCTCACCAACCGTTTTCGTCGCGGTCAGGTTCCTGTTTTGCCCGCGTTGTGCCTGGGGTGACCGTGCCTCGCTCGGTCTGCTGCCGGAGGGCGAGTGAGTCATGGGTCGATGGCTGCGGTTCCAGGGTCATTCGCACTCCGAGAGCGGATAGAACCTGCAAGAACTGCTCGACGCTGATTGACAGAGGGCCGCTCTCTATCCGCGCAATCCGGGCCTGGCTGAGACCCATGCGGTCGCCCAAGCCGGCTTGACTTAGACCTTTTGCCTTTCGCAGCGCACGAATGTGGCTCGACAATTGCGAGGGTACTTGGATGACGTAGTCCATGGGTCTTCAGGGGCTTTGTAGAACACAAGCAGAATATATGCTTTATTCAGCATAAGTGCAATACATGCTGTATCAAGCATAATCGAATCATATGCTTGATACAGCATAAGAGCAACACCTGCCTGATAAACCCCCGCGCTTGCAGACACGCTGATCGTCATACTATTCGCCGCCTTCCGGTTCCGCCAGCGCCTCGTAGACCTGCACCGATTCGTTCTTGCCGCGCAAGGTCACATCGCCAAGCGATTGGGTCCGGATCCTCCCATTCAACAAGTCATGGGTGGCTTTCCCCAACAAGACCTGACCCGCGCGGGCGATGCCGGAGAAGCGCGATCCAACGTTGATCGAGATGCCGATGGCGGTGTATTCAAGGCGGCTTTCATAGCCAAGGTAACCCACCACGGCCCAGCCGGTGTTGATGCCGACGCCAAAGTCGAAGACAGAGGGCATGTCGTCGCGGGGCTTTTCAGTAAGGCCGCCGAGGGCGCTTTGAATTTCGAGCCCGGCCCGGGTGGCCTGCATGGCATGGTCCGGTTGCTCTTCGGGGGCGTTGAAGATGGCCATGACCATGTCGCCGGCGTAGTTGGTGATGACGCCGCCATGGCTCGTGATGACCTTGCCCAGCACATCGAAGTGCTGGTTGAGCATGTCCAGCATCTCTTCGGGGGTGACGATTTCAGAAAGCTGGGTGAAGCCGCGCATATCGGCGAACAGGGCGGTAACCAGGCGCTTTTCGCCGCCGAGCTTCACCTGGCTCGGTTGCGAAATGATGCGATCGGCCACCTGCGAGGGGACGAAACGACGCAGCAGGTAGTCCAGCTCCGCGCGTGAGCGGGCCAGTTGGGCGCCGAGCAGATTGAGGTCGTTGCGCTGCTGGGTGACGCGCTGTTCCAGAATGCATTCGGTGGTCACGTCCTGTACCAGCGCCAGCAACCCGCCCCGGTAATGGATAACCCGCAGCGTGTAGTAGCCGGATTCTCCGTTTTCGAAGGTATGCCCGATCTTGTCGATGACGACTTCAGGGAGCTCTTCTTGAACAACCTGGGTCAGGTCGTTTTCCATCCCGTACAACAAGTCGAAGATCTGGTCGAGCCCCTGTCCGTGCAAAGGTTCGGAAGCGTGCGGGACGTACCGGATCAAGTCGGGGCTGTGTTCCACGACGCACAGTTTTTCGTCGCAGACTGCGTATTCGAGTTTCTGGCGCCTGAAGATCTCATGAAAGAGCACCAGGTTCGCCACGGCCTGCCGCGCCTCGCGCTGGCTCAGCAGCGTCATGTCGTAGGCCTTCTGCTGCATCTTCCTTGCGGCGTCGTGCTCCGTGGTTACGTCGAGGAACACGACCCAGGTCGATTCGCCCTCGGCGAAAAAGTGGATGTCCGCGACGCGCCCGCTGGGCATGCCCATCGAGCGCAGGAGAAATGGCGACTCCGGCAGCGGCAGCATGCCTTCGAGCAAGGGAAACTGCGCGCAGACAGGCTGCCGCATTTCCAGGTCCGCCAGACCGTAGCGCTCCAGGTCGCCTCCCGAACTGACCAGGACCTGCTCGGCGTCGACGAACAGATGGGCAACCGCATGCCGGGATCTGACCAGCTCGAACAGCCAATCGGAGACCTGGTTCGGAAGATCGAGCATTGCTTACGACAGCATGCGCTTTGCCAATTCCAGGAACGCCTCTTCGACGTTTTCGCCGGTCTTGGCGCTGGTTCGCAAGATCGTCCACCCGGCGGCCTCCAGCGCCTCGACGGGTTCGCGGGACAGGCCCCAACTCTCCTGCAGGTCGGCCTTGTTGAGCAGGAGAAGGAAGGGGACGGCACCGACTTCAGTATTCACCCGGGCCTGGATCGACCTGGCGATTTCCAGTGTCTCGGGCCGCGTGCCGTCCGCCACCAGGAAATATCCGCCCGCGCCGCGCACATAGGTCATGCGTATGGCGTTGATGTCATCCTCGCCCGCGATGTCCCACAGCACCAGCGTCACGTCGGCGGAGCCGACGGCGAGCGTCTTCTTGTCGACCTTGACGCCGACCGTGGTCAGGTAGGCATCGGAGAACATACTCTGCACGTAGCGGCGAACCAGGCTGGTCTTGCCCACGCCGAACGATCCCAATACGCAAACTTTTTTCTGAATCATCAAATTCCTAATCTGTGGTGCTTACGGTTAACGTCACGCTGCGGTTGATCGCCTTCTCTTCATCGGTGGCGTCGGGCTTCAGGGGTTCGAGCGCTCCGGCGCTGCGCACGGACAGCAGGTCGGGTGCGATCCCGCGCGCCCGCAGCATGGACCGGACGACCTCGGCGCGGGCCGCGCTGAGCGACAGGTTCGAGGTGTCCCTGCCGGTGGCATCCGCGTGTCCGATGATCGTCACGCGCACGGAGAATCCCAGGCCCCTGGCGACCTTGATCAGCTGGGCCAGCTCTTCGGCGATCTTGTCGAGCCGGGGTTCCTGGTCGCGTGCGGGTCGCGGAGAGCCCGAGTCGAACGGAATGATGTGTGCCTGGATTGCCTGCCGCAAGGCGATGAATGTGGGATCCTGCACGTCCTGCAGTTCGGCCAGGTCGATCCGCGGCGAGCCCGCCGGCAGCGCCGCGATGAACGCGCGCGCCTTTTCGACCCAGTGCTGCGGCGCGCTGCCCCGGGCGCGTATCGTGTTGCCATAGATCACGAGCGAGACGTCTGTCGGAGGGCTGAGGGTTGCCTCCATGCGCTTGAGCAGAATGGCCGGGTTCAGCGCCTGATAGGGCTCCCAGTGGCCGGCGACGCGATCGGGAGCCAGGTTCGCCTTGGCCAGCAGCTCGGCCGGATCGGTGGCCAGCGGATCGCGCAAGCCCGAAACGTGCCACAGGCCATCGCGGCGTTCGGCGCCGGTCACGACCACGCCGGGCTGGTCGCGCAAAAGCTGGACATACGCGTCGACGCGACTCTCCTCCACCGCCCTCGACACCGCCCAGGAAACGACGGCGATCACCAACACAAGCGGCAGAATCCACAGCCAGCGCGAAAGGCGTTCTTCCTTGGGCTGTTCCTGTTGCTGCAGGCAACTCCCCAGGCGCGTGGAGAGATCGCCGAGGATCGCACTGTCGCCTTCGAACTGCTCCAGCGGGCCGTGCAGATCCTCGTGAATGTGGCCGAGCGTTTCGCGCAACTGCGTGTGCAGCGACTCGGGCGGGTTGCCGCGGATGACCGCGGCAAGAAAGGCGCTTGGCCCTTCCTCGCACCAGATCGTCAGATCCCCGAGCCGCAGGCTGTCGATGCCGCCGCCGCGCCCGCCCTCGGCACTGCTGAAGGAATCGCGCACGAAATCCTGGATGGCGGAGAGCATGCCGGAGACCATGTGCGGATCCTGCGAAGCAGCCTCCGCCGCGGCCACGTGCTCGAGGAGCAGGCCGGTCTTGCGGTGGATGAGAAAGACATGCTCGACGCGGAACACGACGGTGTGCTTGAGCACCACGTCGGCGAAGGTACTCCCGCTGCGATACGCTTCGAGGCGCCACTTCAACCCTTGCCACGAGAAGCTGTACTTGAACGCCTGGTTGAGCCCCTGCAGCGTGCCATCCAGCGTCTCGGCCAGCGACTTGCTGATCGCCGGCCCCATCAGCGGGTAGAGGATGCCGACCATGGTCTTGGGATTCGTGCGGATCGATGCCTGCGTCGCGCGCTCCATCGTCGGCGCGAGAATCGAGGCCAGCCGTTCGTCCCGCGACGCGGCGAGGGCGAACGCGCTGGCCAGCACCGCGCTGACCGCTTCAGCGAACTCCTGCGGGTCGTCGACCTTTTGCTGCAGCCTGGCAAACGCGGCGCGGTCATGCTCCAGGAGAACGCTGCGCAGCGCCTCCAGCCGCGGATCGCCTTCGAAGTTGCTGGGGACCGACGCCGCCAGCTCCGGATCGACGGTTCGCGCAACCTCCAGCAGCAGGTCGGCGAGCCGCCTGATGCGGGCCTCGTCGATCGGCGTGTCCGCCATGTCAGGAGTGTCCCTGGCCGACAGGGAAAGGCTGGACATCCCGGCGTCTCCGATTACCCAGTGGGTCGGTGCGTGCGGCCGCGCCGCACGCTCGGCACGCGGTTCAGCCGCGCTCGCTACCGGTGCCCTTGCCGCTCTTCGGGTCCTGGTTCAGGCAGCGTGCAATCTCGACGAACAGGCCGGCCAGCAGATTGCGGTCGGTCTTCACATTGCTGAGCTCGGAGAACATCCGCTCGATGGTCGCGCGCGTGTCCTCATTGCGCTTCCGGCCTTCGTCCCGCAGCGACTGGGATTCACGACCCAGGCGCTCGGTGAAATCCCGCTCCAGGCTGGCCAGCTGGTCGGAGACCTGGCCGAGGCGCTTCTCCAGTCCCTGGATTTGCTCGCGCAGGCCGCGTCCCAGCTCCTTGTCCGCTTCGGCACGCAGGTCGTGCTCCTGGCGGACCTGGCCGGCGATCGATTCCAGCTGCTTCTTGAAAGAGGCCTCCACGCTGCCAAGGCTGCGCGCGGACTCCGCTTCGAGGTCCCGCAGCTTCTGCTGAAAGCGGTCATCGAGCAGCGAGAAACGCTTGTCGTAGTCCTGCATCTGGTTGCCGAAAAGCAACTCGCGGATCTTGTCGACGCCCGGCGCGTCGCCACCGGCCGGCGCGCCGGCCAGCGCCGCCTGTGCCGCGCTGATGGCCTGTGGATCGAAAGTCGGGATTTTGGGAACGGTTGCCATTGAGAGATCCTCCGAAATTGACGCGTGGAAGGCATGCAAGGTTGATGAAAGCGAAGGGCGCTTGACGGTCTTGCTCTGGGGCGCGCTGGGCAGCCTGGTCTGCGGCTTGCTCTGCGGCTTTGCCTGAGGCTTGACCGGCGGCTTGACCAAGGGCTTGACCGGCGACTTGTTCAGCTTTGTAGTCTGCGACTTGATTTGCTTCGTACTCGGCTTGCTGCTTTTCGACTTGCTCAGCGACATTTTTCGTGAAGTTGTCATGGCGGCCAGAGTGGGGCGGTCGAGAGTTGAGGGTCGAGTCGTTGCGAGCTGCGACCGGATCATATCGCAAGTCCGCCAGAAATGGCAGAAGACTAGCGGGACCGAGACACTGATGTTCGCGGCAGGACAAGGTCATGACTGTAGCTTGAAATTCCGCCCGGTCTTCGGTCGTGTCGGGGGACGGCAACGGGGTCAGCCGCACCCGGGAGCCATCCCCCGGCGGTGGCACGGCGCGCGGTTTCTTCGTCGCCCGCGGAACCGATCCCGTGCGAGGCGAAGAGCACGTTGGCGTAGGCCATTCGTAATACGAACGCTTTTCTTGCACATCAGCCCGATGTCATAATGTCATTGACATGCGCCGCCCGGTAATTTATGTTTCCGTCACGCGAAGTGAAACGGGGATTCACTTTTTCCAGAACTTCACTTGTCGGGAATAGGAGGCTCGCATGACTTGGGCTGGTTGGTTGATCGCATTGTTGGCGTGGCTCGCGATTGGGATGGTCGTAGCTTATCTGTTCGGGCTCCTGGTCGAGGGCGGGCAACCGCGCGAAGGAGCGGCACGTCCGCGCACCCCTTCGGTGTTGCGTCTGAACCTTGCCGCACGTGCCAAGGCCTCGTTTCGCAAACGGCCGACTGCGCATTCGCCGCTGTCGGCCGACACCGTGATTCGGGCCGGTTGACGTCGGTTTAGCGGCACTGTGCCATGCCACTCTCGAAACAATCGCGTGCCGTCTTTCACAATGCTCGAGCTGTCCCCGTCCCCGCCATGCTCACTCCGCCACGATCCCCGCTGCCTTGATGACCCTGCCCCACTTCTGGGTCTCGGCCGCCTGGAACTTCGCGAGTTCGTCCTGCGATGTGGTCCACGGCTCGCCGCCCGAAACCTCGAAGAACTGCTTCGCCCCCGCCCCCTTGACCCCGGCAACCAGCAGGTCGTGCAAGCGGGCGACAACTGCCGCGGGCGTGCCGGCGGGGACATACGCTGCGAACCAGTACCCCATGTCATAGCCCTTGACGCCGGCCTCGTCGATGGTCGGGACATCGGGCAGCATGGCCATCCGCTTGGCCGTCGACACGCCGAGCGCGCGCAGCTTCCCGCCCTTGACCTGCGGCACGCCGGTCGACGTGTCGGTGATCATCATGTCGATCTGCCCGCCGAGCAGGTCGGTGATCGCGTTCGGGTTGCTCTTGTACGGCACGTGCAGGATGTCGGTCTGGCTCAACTGCTTGAACATCTCGCCGGCGACGCGCGAGGATGAACTGCCGCTGCCGAAGCTGAGCTTGCCGGGTTCCTTCTTCGCCCTTGCCAGCAGGTCGGCAACGCTCTTGTACGGCGCGTCGGCACGCACCACGAGACGTGCATGCCGAGCTTGCGATGCGGCCGTTGGACGCGCCGGGATTGCTGCGGGAAATTTTCGTGATTCGCCGGAATGACCGCAGCCTGTCGATCGCGGCCCAGACAATGCTGGAATTCCTGATGGTGCGAAAGCCGGGAATCAGTGCCCGAGCGAACAAGGGCACTGGCGCGCTGCGAGGATGTTGATGCACCGCGGAACCAGCATTGTTGTATGCTGCCGCACTCGCGCGGATGCATTCCATAGCACCATTGGAGACTCATGATGAAAAGACTGCTCGCAGCCCTTTGCCTGGGCCTGATCGCTCCGCTGGCCGCGGCCCAGGCTTGTCCCGACAAGAACGTCCTTTACTGGCAGGCGTTTCCGCCGGGCGGCGAATCGGATATTTCGGCGCGCCACCAGCAAGTCGTGCTGAAGAAGAAATGTCCGAACATCGACACGGTGATCCAGTACAAGGCCGGCGCCGGCGGCGGGCTGATGTGGGCGCAGATGAACACGCTGCCGCCCGACGGGCTGAACATCGTCGGCGTCAACCTGCCGCACATTGTCCTGCAGCCGCTCGAGGGCCAGGTGCAGTACAAGACCGAGGACATCACCCCGGTGTTCTGGTTTCACTTCACGCCGGACACGCTGTCGGTGCCGGAGCAAAGTCCGATCAAGACGTTCGCGGACTTCCTCAAGGCGGCCAAGGCGGATCCCGGCAAGCTCAGCCTGGCCGGCTCGGGGCTCAACTCGGCCAATCACGCCGCGCATGAGCGGTTGGGCGCGGCGTTCGGGATCAAGACCAACTACATCCCGTTCAAGGGCACCGGCGACATGACCACGTCGGTGATCGGCGGCCAGGTCGACGCCGCGATGACTTACACCGCGTTCGCGATCAACAACAAGACCAAGGTCCGCGCGCTGGCCGTCGCGATGGAAAAACGCCATCCGCTGCTGCCCGACGTGCCCACGTTCCGCGAACTGGGTGTCGACTGGGTCGACGGCGCGTACCGCGGCATCGGCGTGCCCAAGGGCACGCCACCGGAATTGCGCAAGCGCGTCGCTGACCTGTGGGCATCGCTTAACGCCGACGCCGAGATGAAGGTGCTGGCCGACAAGAGCGGATTCGAGCTGGTCAATATCAGTGTCGACAAAATGGATGCGTTCATGAAAGAGCGGACGCGGGTGTACACCGAGAGCGCGAAGGCGCTGGGGCTGGGGAAGAAGTAACGCCCGGGCCGGCCGGCCCGCCGTAGCACGCGCTTCGAGTCGGCAAACTCAATGCAGTTGTTCCGGCAAGCGGCGGCTCACTCGGGCAGGCGGCCCAGCTCGTACATCATCTCCACGGCCGGGCTCGGCTTGCCCAGCCCGCCCAGCCAGCGGTTGTAGATTTCCATCAGCGCGCTGCTTCGATAGATCTGCGCCAGCGCGGAATTCACCGCGTAGCGCAGCGCATAGTCGCCACGCGGCAGCACGATCGCATATGGTTCGTAGGACAAGGCGTCCCCGATCAGCGTCAGCGCCTTCGGGTCCCTGGACTTCATGGCCAGGCCGATGAGCAGCACGCGGTCGCTGGCGAAGGCGTCGACGGTGCCGGCCTCCAGCTGCGCCAGGCCTTCGGCGCGGGTCTTCACCGGCACGATCTCGGCCTTGACCGTCCTGGCCTCCATCGCATCGGCGAGCGCCTGCTCGTTGGTCGTGCCCTTGATGACGCCGATCTTCTTGCCGGCGAGATCTTTCAACGAATTGCCGGCGGTCGAGGTGCGTACCAGCAGCCCGGTGCCGTCGACGAAGGTCAGAGAGGAAAAGTCCACCTGCTTCATCCGTCCGAGCGTCAGCGTGGTCGCGCCGCACTCCATGTCCGCCTGGCCGCTGCTGATCGCGGTAAAGCGCGTCTGCACCGTCACCGGCACCCAGTTCACCTGCAGCGGCACGACACCGACCTGGCGCTCGATGGCGCCGATGACGCCGCGGCACAGCTCCACCATGTAACCGGCAGGCTTCTTGTCGTCATCCTCGAAGGAGAAAGGCAGCGCATCGGTGCGGTAGGCCACCGCGATCGTCTTCGTCGCCTGTATCTTCTGCAAGCGTCCTTCGAGCTGGGCGGTGCCCGTCTGCGCGAGGGCGAGAGCGGGCGCCAGGCACAGCACTCCGATGAGGGGAATCAGGCGGGGCATGGGTTGGCGACTCCGTAGTGTTGGACAAGGTTTGCGCAGCGGTGCCAACCATGAAGGATACGCGTTCCAATGGCCTGGCGCCACGCGCGCAATGATCTTCATGTTCATCCGCACCGCGCCAGGATCGCCACTGCGTACCAGCCGGACCAGCAGAAGTGCTGTTCGGAGAGACGTGATGATCCACGCCTTCGGGCATTGCGCTTCGGCACCGGGCGTCGCAAGATCTGATCCGCGACTTCGCGCCAACGTATGGAAAATTCAATGAACCACGATGCTTCGCCCTTGTCGGGTCCGCTGCACATCGACATCATCCGCCTCGCGCCGGCGGGCGTCATCGGCCTGACCCACTGTCCGGGCCGCTCGGCGATCGACGGACGGGGGCGCGCATGGGGGCGGGACCTCGAGCGTGATGTGGAAGCGATTCGTCAAGCAGGCATGCGCACGGTGGTGACGCTGCTGGGCGATGCCGAACTGGCGGCGCTGGGGGCGCAGCCACTGGGCGCGCTCTTGCAGCGGGCCGGTCTGCGCTGGCTGCAATTCCCCATCGTCGATTTCGGGGTTCCCGACGCCCGCGCGCAATTGGCTTGGCGGACCATCCTGGCGGATCTGCTCCCGCGACTCCAAGCCGATGAACGGGTGCTCGTGCACTGCGCCGCCGGGCTCGGGCGCACCGGCACCATGGTGGCGACCATCCTGAAGGCGCTTGGCCACGACACCGAAGCGGCCATCGCCATGGTTCGCACGGCCAGGCCAGGGACCATCGAAACGGCCGCGCAGCGCGCCTTCGTGATCGGATTCAAGCCCCCATAGCGCCGCGGCGGCGCCTCCAACCCGCCGCCTCAACTTCGGTCCCCATCGCGGAGAGGATGTCTGCGTAGCGTGGCACGTCGGCCGTTGGTTCCTTGATTGCCATGACTCTCCTCTTCGCTCCGGCTCCGTTTCTATATTTCCGTAATAATCGAAATATAAGCCATGTCAAGGGCCGCGAAGCCAGTCCATCGCTCGATCTTAGTAATGGTCTTCGCAGGATGGGTGGAGCGAAGCGATACCCATCAACCGCGGAGCAACAACGACTGATCATCGCCTTTGTTGTTTTTGGTTCCCTGTATTTCATTGTCGCCCAGATCCCAAGCTTGTAGACCGCCAGGCAATCGGTGACAATTTGCCGGGCAGTCCATCCGCGGCATCGCCGCATCACCGGGTCACTTTCAAGAAGCAGGTACACCAGAGAAGCCAGGCAAGGGTCAGAAGCGGCAGTTCACCGTCAGGGGAGGGTGCGATGCGCAAAGCGATTTTGATGATGTCGTTGGTGGTGGTCGTTGGTGGTGGCACGGCAGTAGCGTGGGCCAGCGCAGTGGACGCAACGCGCACCGATTCCGGCCCGGGCAAGTGGTCGCCATTGACGCCGCGCAACGCGGGCGCGCCGACACCGAATCCCGCCGGCAGCAGCGCGACCGGTGAGTGGATCGCGGTGGGCGCCAGCGAGACCTTCACCGTCTACGCCGACCCCGCTACCGTGCGCATCGCGGGCGACAAAGTGAGGCTCTGGGCGGTCACCGACTACAAGCGAATCCAGGCGCCGGCCGGCACCCGGCCGTTCCAGTCGATGCGGCAGCAGCTGGAATACGCCTGCAACGACGAGCAGGTCCGCTGGCTGTCCACGTCGCTGCACGGCGGCAGGATGGCGGGCGGCGACCTGGTCGCCAAAGACGCCGTGACCGGCGACTGGCAACCCGTTCCGGCCGGCAGCGCGGGGGCGGTGCTGTGGAGCGTGGCCTGCGGAAAGTGATCCGGGGAGACGATGCCGGGGTGGCCGTAGCGCAAGCGTATGATCGCTGCCTCGAACCACGAGTTGTAAGGTAGCGCTGCATGGCAACCCGCGCCGCGAAGTCCCCCGCCAGCCGCTCCAGCGGCAACCTGCGCATCGGCGATCACTGGAATGCGATCACCATCATCGCGCTGTCGCAGAGCAATCCGCTCAAGGCGGTCGCCGAGCTGGTCGAGAACAGCATCGACGCGGGCGCGAAGACGATCGTCATCACCCGGGGCAAGGACAAGGGCCAGCACTACCTGCGGGTCAAGGACGACGGCGCGGGCGTGCGCCGGAACGCCGAGGGCGAGCCGGACTTCCACTATGTGGCCACGCATGTCTGCGACTCCATCAAGCGGCAATTGAAGGCACAGGGCGCGGGCGGTCTGCAGGGCGAGTTCGGCATCGGCCTGCTGAGTTTCTGGACGCTGGGCGAGGACCTGCTGCTGACCTCGGCCGGCGCCGGCGGGCACACCTGGCAGATGCACCTGAAGAAAGGCGATCCGACCTACCGGATCACGCAGCGGCCGGTGTTGTTCGCCGAAGCAGGCACGGAAGTCCTGATCCGCGGCATCCTGCCGGGCATCAAGAACTTCAGCGGCGAGAAGATCCAGTGGTATCTCGCCTCCGAGCTGCGCGATCGCATCCGCCACTCCGGCGCGTCGATCCGCGTCGTCGATCGCACGGCGCGGGCCGAGTACAAGGTCGAGCCGCGCCAGTACGAGGGACGGCTGCTGCATGAGCTGTCCGGCGAGTTGCCGGCGCAGGGCGACGTGTACGCGGAACTGTACCTGCAGACCCACTCGCCCGCCAACGCGGTCTCGCTCTATCGTTCCGGGACGCGAGTGCTGGGCAATTTGACGGAGCTCGAGGCTTTCGCCCGACCGCCGTGGACCAGCGGCTACGTGCAGGGGATCATCGACGCGCCGTATCTGAATCTCACCCCGGGCACGCGGCTGGGCGTCATTCACGACGCGGCGCTGGCGCGGCTGGCCGACGAACTCGCGCCGCTGGAGGCGCGGCTGGCGAAGATCGTCGCCGACCAGCAGCGGGCCGAGGACGAACGCGCGAGCCGCGACGTGCTGCGCTCGGTGCAGGGCGCGCTCAAGGAGGCGTTGCTGGCGTTGCCGGCGGAGGAGTACGACTGGTTCGACCTGCACCGCGGAGAGGGCAGGCGCCGGCCGCGCGCCGCCAGTGAGTCCGGGATCGTCGAAGAAATGCAGGGTGACACAGCCGCGGTCGAGGCCGCGGGCGAGTCGGGGGAGGTCGACGACCAGCGGCAATTCTTCGAATACGCCGGGCCGTTGTTTTCGGTGCTGATCTCCCCGACTTCGAGCGTGATTGAAGTCGGCGGGTCGCGTGTCTTGCGCGCCGTCGCGCGCGACCGGGCGCGCCGCCCCGTCGAGCATGACCTCGCGTACGCCTGGGTGATTCTCGAAGGCGAAGGATCGCTGGAGCACGGCGGCGGGGAGATCGCCACGTTCCGGGCAACCGACGAACCGGGGCTCACCCGTGTCGAGGTCACGGTCACGCAAGGCGAGGTCGTCTGCACGGCCGAAGCGCAGATTACGGTGGCGGCCTCACTGCTGCCGAAGGCAGAGAGCGGCGACGCGCGCTACCAGGGCCTCCCGGGCTACACCTTCCACAAGGCCGCGGGGGAGCTGTGGCGCTCGCGCTTCGATGCGGAGCGCAATCTGGTCGTGATCAACAACGGCCACCGCGACTTCGTCTACGCCGCGCGCAGCAGGATGCTCAAGCTCCGCTACATCTGCCGCCTGTTCGCCAAGGAGCTCGTCCTCAAGAACTTCGTCGGCATCCCGCCGGACCAGCTGCTTGAGCGGTTGCTGGAGCTGACGTTGTATACGGAGGAGAACCTGCGGTAGGGGGAAGGCTGGTACCGGAAGGCAGCGTAGCCAGCGCAATGCCGTAGGATGGGTGGAGCGAAGCGATACCCATCTGCCGGTTCGAGCACAGGCCCATGAATGTTCGACGCATGATGAATCGCGCCGCGGAACGCTTTCGCGCGATTCAACGAGAGGTATCGCTTCGCTCCACCCACCATCGATGGGTATCGCTACGCTCCACCCATCCTACGGGGCGTTAGCAACGAAAAGACAAGCAACGTGAACCGCGCCAGGCCCTTCAGCAGCCACGAGAACGGGTAGAGAAGCAGCGTGATCAGCAGCGTCCATCCCGTGAACTGAACCAGCAACGGATTGAGCCCCAGCAATGTGGCCGCTTCGCCCAGCACGCTGTTGATCAGGCTCGGATGCGTGGCGACGATGTAGACGGTGGCGGCTACGAGGCCGTACTTTCCCAGCGTCTGGAAATACTTCGCCTCCGCCAGCAGCCGGGGCGCGAGCAGCCGCGTGCGGGTCGCGAGGCTCAATTCCTTGCCCGACGCGGCGACCAGCTTGCCCGCGCGGAACAGCAGCAAAGGTGCGGCGATCGTGGCGACATCGAGTCCGGCCCAGAACACGTCGCCCTTGGTGATCTCCTGGCCGAGGTCGTACCGGGTCTCGAGCCGGCGCACCCCGCCGGTGAAGAACGACATGATGGCCTTGAAGACGCGATCGGTCTGGTTGCGCTTTACCTGCGCATCGCCGGTGACCACGAACTGCCCCAGCAGGTCGTGGCCCTCCCGTGCGATGATGTTGACCGCGTACCAGCCGCGCTGGTCGGGACCGATGGCGTAGGGTCCGGCCTGGGCTGACGGTTTCGGCTTGACCGCTGCGTCCCCTTGCACCTGGCGCCACGTGTCGCCGAGGAAATCACCCACGCGCCCCATCGTCGTCGTCACCGCATCCCCCGCCTTGACCATCCAGACATCGTTGTCGCGGAAATAGCGGATGACCGGGATGACCGGCTCGCCGTACGTCAGGAGGATCTTCCGGAATTCCGGCTCTGCACCATAGCGGGGCAGGATCTTCCGCGCATCGTCCGGATAGGCTGACAGCGCGAGCCACGCCTTCAGGACCAGCCGCTTGTCCGGGGCAAAGTCGAGCAGCATGCCCTGGACCTCCAGCGGCTCGTCCAGGATGGCCCGGTCGATGTGACCGAGTTCCTGCGCCGCCTGCACGCGAATCAGTTGCTCGCCGTACGCCACCGGCTTCCAGAACTGGCAGATGGCCAGCGCGGCGCACACGGCTACGGCCAGAAAAATGAACGGCTTCTTCGCTCTCATCGGTACGGCTCTCTCGCGTCGCGCATGAGCCAGTCTACGCCAGCAGGAACTCCTGCACCGTGCGCGTGTACGCTTCCGGCTGCTCGACGTTGGAGATGTGTGCGGCGTCGAGAATGGCTATTGCCGCGCCGGGGATCGCCGCGTGGATCGCGCGGCCGGCTTCCGGCGTGGTCGCCGGGTCCTTGGCGCCGATGATCACCAGCACCGGATTGCGGATTGCGCGGATGGATTCGCGTTGGTCCATGTCGCGGATGGCCTCGCAGCAGCCGACGTAGCCGGCCAGCGACGTGCGCCGGATCATGGCGCGCATGCGCTCGATGGCCGCGGGCGCCGCCGCGTGGAACGACGCGGGGAACCAGCGCTTGACGGTCGGCTCGACGGTCGCTTCCATCCCGCCTTCCCTCGCCAGCGCGATGCGCCCGTTCCACAACTCGACCGGGCCCATGTGCGCCGAAGTGTTGGAGAGGACCGCGCGAGCGATGCGCTCCGGCGCCTGCGTGAGCAGCCACATGCCCACCATCCCGCCCATCGACAGGCCGCAGAAGTGCGCGCGCTGGATGCCGAAGTGATCGAGCACGGCCACTGCGTCGCGGCCGAGCTGTTCCATCGTGTACGGTCCCGGCAGCGCCGGGGTCTGCCCGTGCCCGCGCTGGTCGTAGCGGACTACGCGGAAGTGCTCCGCCCAGTGCGGGACCTGCTCGTCCCACATCGACAGGTCGGACGAGAGCGAGTTCGACAGCAGCAGCGCGGGGGCGGACTCCGGCCCGTCGACGCGGACGGCGAAAGGGTTGCCCTGGATATCGACAGTAGGCATCAGTGGAACTCCATTGTTGTTTCGTGCAATTGCGCGGACTCTCGTGCAATGTCGTAGGATGGGTGGAGCGCAGCGATACCCATCTCGTTGAATTGGTTCGCAGCAGATGGTACGCCGTGCATTGGCGTCCGGGCAACACCGGAGGACCATGCTCCGATTGGGACGATGGGTATCGCTGCGCTCCACCCATCCTACGGCGTTCGCGAAGTCACTCTGCAACAGAGGTACAGCCCGCCGCATTCGCGTATTATTGCGATTCGCGCTGCTTGCCGTCCGGACGCAGCGAACACGCAACGATCTCCCGCCCACTCAAACGACTTCTCCGCCCATGCCCTCGCCCATCGTCTTTCATAACGCCACCCTGTTCGACAGCGCAACCGGCCAGTTGCGCCCGCATGCGACAGTCACCGTCGAGGGCGAGCGTATCGCCGGGGTCGCGTTCGCCGCCGGCCCGGCCAAGGGCGCGCGCGGCGTCGATCTCGCGGGGCGCACGCTGCTGCCGGGACTCATCGACGGCCACGTGCATGTGACGGCGACGATCCCCAACTTCTTCCAGCTCACGCTGCTGCCGCAGTCGCTGATCGCCGCGCAGGCGAAGGACATCCTGGCCGGCATGCTGATGCGCGGCTTCACCACCGTGCGCGACGCGGGCGGCGCCGATTCCGGATTGGTGCAGGCGGTCGAGCGCGGGCACTTCATCGGGCCGCGGCTGTTCATCGCCGGCCGCGCGCTCACGCAGACCGGCGGCCACGGCGACTCGCGCCCCGCGTTCTTCCAGGGCAATTCCGCGTGCATCTGCTGCGGCGCCGCCGGGATGCTGGGCAGCATTGCCGACGGCGTGGGCGAGGTGCGCCGCGCCGCGCGCGAGGAGTTGAGGAACGGCGCGCATCACATCAAGGTGATGGCGGGGGGCGGCATCGCGTCGCCCAGCGATCCGCTCGACGGCACGCAATATTCCGAGGAGGAGCTGACCGCGATCGTCCAGGAAGCTCGGGCCGCGCGCACCTACGTGATGGCGCACGCCTATACACCGGAATCGATCAGCCGCGCCATCCGCTGCGGCGTCCGCTCAATCGAGCACGGCAACCTGCTCGACGCCGGCACCGCGGCGTTGATGGCGCAGGAAGGCGCGTTCCTGGTGCCGACGCTGGCCACGTACGATTCGCTGTATCGCAACGGGGCGCGCCTGGGCTGGAGCGAGCAGATGATGGCGAAGCTGGAGCTGGTGCGCGGGCAGGGCGTCGACGCGATCCGGATCGCGCGCGCCGCCGGGGTCAAGATCGGCTACGGCACCGATCTGCTGGGCGAGATGCACGCCGACCAGTCGCTGGAGTTCACGCTGCGCACGCCGGCGATGCCGGCGGCCGAAATCCTGCGCAGCGCCACGGCGGTCAATGCCGAGCTGCTTGGCCAGGCCGGCAAGCTCGGCGTCATCGCCCCTGGCGCCACCGCCGACCTGCTCGTCGTCGACGGCAATCCGCTGGAGGACCTGACACTGCTGCAGGAACAGGGCCGCTACCTGCCGCTGATCATGAAGGCTGGTAAAATCCACAAGGACGAATTGGGCGTCAATGGCTGATTGCCGCGCGAATTTTCAGTGTTGTTCAACGATTGATGGGTATCGCTTCGCTCCACCCATCCTACGCTGAGCGACGGTCATCGATTGACGCCTTTCTCACCTTGCATTTCACTCCGACTCAACCACCACCTGCCCGGGAGGCTCCATGACACAACCCATTTCACGTCGCGATGTCCTGAAAGCCGGCGCCGGCATTGCTGCCGCCTCGGCGCTGCCCGGCTTCGCCTTTGCGCAGGCGCCGGCCACGTTCCGGCTCGGCTCGCTCTGTCCCGTCACCGGCGCCGGAGGTCCCTACGGCAGCGGGATGCAGAAGGCGATCGAGCTCGCCGTCGCCGAGGTCAATGCGCTCGGCGGCGCCGGCGGCAGGAAGCTCGAACTGTTCAGCGAAGACGGCCAGAGCAAGCCCGATGCCGCCGTGCTTGCCGCGAAGAAATTGATCGAAGTCAACAAGGTGCAGGTACTTCTCGGCACATGGTCCTCGGGCGTGACGCTGGCCGTGATGCCGCTCACCGACGCCGCGGGCGTCATCCAGATGAACACCTCGGGCGCGCCCGCGATCTCCACGCAGGACACCAAGGATCTGGTGTGGCGTTTCCAGGCCACCAACGATCGCTTCGGCGCCGCGTTCGCGGTGATCGCCGAAAAGCGCGGCTGGAAGAAACCGGCGACGATGGCCTTCAACAATGCGTCGGGCATCGGCAATGCCGAGGGGTTCAAGAAGGCGTGGGAAAAGAAGGGCGGCAAGGTCGTCGCCAGCGTCGTCTACGAGCCGAACCGTCCGAGCTACCGCACCGAACTGCAGCAGATCCTGGCCGCCAAGCCCGACGTGATCGTCACCGGTTCCTACGTGCCCGATTCGACGATCATCCTGCGCGAGTGGTACCAGTCCGGGCAGGACGTCAAATGGATCCTCCCCGGCTGGGCGGCGAATCCGGACCTGATCAAGGCGCTGGGCAACGAAGCCGTCGAGGGCGTGATCTCGGTCGACAGCGTGTCGAACGAAAACGCGGCGTCGTACAAGGCGCTCGACGCGGCATACATGAAGGCGATGGGCAAGCCCGTCTCCAGCAACGTCTACGCCTGCATGACGTACGACATGGTCGTCTGCCTGGCCCTGGCGATGGAAGCCGCCGGTCCCAACGCGACGGTGGCGCAGGTGAACGCGAAGATCCGCGAGGTCTCCAATCCCGAGGGCACCAAGGTCTATTCGTTTGCCGAGGGCAGGAAACTGCTGGCGGAGAAGAAGAAGGTCAACTACGAAGGCGCGTCGAGCAAGCTCGACTTCGACCAGTACGGCGACGTGACGCCGGATTTCGGCGTGTTCGTGATCGAAAAAGGCCAGCTGGTCCGCCGCGACGTCGTCTCGATCTGATGTCGCCGGGGCGCGGCGTTTGACGCGCGCTTCCGCCGCGTCGTTGCCATGACCCTGGTCGACTTCTGCAACCTGCTGATCAACGGCACCATCGAGGGGCTGTTGATCGCGCTGCCGGCGCTGGCGCTGACGCTGGTGATGGGCGTGGCCCGCTTTCCCAACGCGGCGACCGGCGACTACATGACGGTGTCCGCGTACGCGGGGATCGGCGTGCAGGCGCTGGGCGCGACCTCGATCGTCGTCGCCGGCCTGGGCGCGATCGCCGCGGGCGCCGCGATTTCCGTGGTCTTCTATCTCTGGGTCTTTCGCGCGCTGCGCGGGCGGCCGCCGGTGGCGAGCCTGGTCGCGGCGATCGGCGTCGCGTTCTTCTCGCGCTCGATGCTCACGCTGTTCGTCGGCCACGACCAGCAGACTTTCAACATGCCGCTGGTGCGCGCGTGGAACTTTGGCGGCGTCCGCCTGTTGCCCACCGACCTCTACGTCGCCGCGATCGCATTGATCGCGATGGCGCTGCTCTTCGCGCTGCTGCATCTCACGCCCATCGGCCGGCAGATGCGCGCGATCGCCGACAACCCGGACCTGGCGCGTGCCTGCGGCATCCGCTCGGGCCGCGTGCTGCTCGCGCTATGGGCGGTGGTCGGCGCGCTGTGCGCGCTGGGCGGGATGATGTTCGGCATCAAGGCGGTGGTCAGTCCGGAGCTCGGGTGGGAATTGCTGATCCCGGCGTTCGCCGCGATGATCCTGGGCGGCATCGGGAGCCCGTTGGGCGCGGTCGCCGGCGGCGTGCTGCTCGGCATCGCCTCGGAACTCTCGGTCCCCTTCGTGGGCCCGTCGTACAAGATCGCCGTGGCGTTCGCGCTGTTGCTGCTGGTGCTGCTGCTGCGCCCGCGCGGGCTGTTCGGCAAGGCGATCGCCGCGAGGTAGACCATGACCGCCTATCTCGTCGCCGTCGGCATCGTCGCGCTGATCTACATGTTGCTCACCATCGGCCTCAATCTGCAGTACGGGTACACGGGGCTGATCAATTTCGGCGTCGTCGCGTTCTTCGCCATCGGCGCCTACACCGCCGCGCTGCTGACGCTGGCCGGCTGGTCGCTGGCGCCGGCGTTCGTTGTCGCGATGGTCGCCGCGGGCCTGCTCGCATACCCGATCGGCTTGCTGTCGCTGCGCCTCTCCGACGACTACCTGGCCGTGGTCACGCTGGGCTTCTCCGAAGTCGTCCGGCTCGTCATCCAGCAGGAGCGGTGGCTGACCAACGGCGTCCAGGGGCTGCCCGGCATTCCGCGGATCTTCCAGACGCTGGGCATCGGCGAGTACGCCGAACTGGCCACGCTCGCCGTGCTCGTCCTGTGCAATCTGGCGGCGATCGCCGTGATGCTGCACCTGGTGCGCAGCCCGTACGGGCGACTGATCCAGGCGATCCGCGACGACGAGGTCGCGGTCGAGGCGATCGGCAAGGACCCGCGCCGGCTCAAGGTGCAGGTGTTCATGCTGGGCTCGGGCCTCGCGGGGCTGGCCGGCGCCTTCTACGCGCACTTCATCACCTACCTGTCGCCGGACCAGTTCCTGCCGCTGGTGACGTTCTACGTGTGGATCGCGATGATCATCGGCGGCACCGGCCGCACCTCGGGCGCCGCGGTGGGCAGCCTGATCCTGATGGTGTTCCTCGAGGGCTCGCGGTTCGCGCGCGACTGGATTCCCGGCGTCTCCGAAGTGCAGATGGCAAGCGTGCGGCTGGCGCTGGTCGGGCTCGCGCTGATCCTGTTCACCATCTATCGCCCGCAGGGGATGATGGGGAGGCGGCAATGAGCGCGCTGCTCGCAGCAACCGGCGTGCACAAGAGCTTCGACGGCTTCCGGGTGCTCGACAACGTTTCGTTCGCGGTGCCCGAGCGCGGGCTGACCGGCATCGTCGGCACCAACGGCGCGGGCAAGAGCACGCTGTTCGCGGTGGTCAGCGGCCAGCTCGATGCGGACAGCGGGCGCGTCAGCTTCGCGGACGCGGACATCGTCGGCATGCCGCCGTTGCGCCGCGCGCGGCTCGGCCTCGGCCGCACATTCCAGGTGCCGCGCGAGTTCGCGCACCTGACCGTCCGCGAAAATTTCCTGGTCGCCGCGCGCCGCGAATACGGCGAGACGCTGCGCTCGGTGTTCATCGGCTGGGGGCGCGTGCGGCGCGAGGAGACGAGGCTGGTCGAACGCGCTGACGGCTGGATCGACTTCCTGAACCTGCGGGCGGTGGCGGACAAGCCCGCGGGCACGCTCTCGGGCGGCCAGAAGAAGCTGCTCGAGCTGGGCCGGATGCTGATGACCGAGCCCCGCTGCATCCTGCTCGACGAGCCGTTTGCCGGCGTCAACCCGGTGCTGGTCGAGGAGATCTCCAACCGGATCCGCGAGCTCAACGCCACGCACGGCATCGCGTTCGTGATCATCGAGCATCACCTCGAGGCGCTGAAGGCGCTGGTCCAGCACTTGTACGTGATGGACCAGGGCCGCGTCATCGCCGACGGCGAGCCCGCCGCCGTGCTCGCCGAACCGCGCGTCCTCGAAGCCTACATGGGCGGAGTGATCTGATGACTCAGTCGGGGTCTGACCCCAATTTGACTCAATCGGGGTCACACCCCAATTCCGGATGATGCTGCTCGAGATCAGCGATGTGCGCGGCGGCTATGGCGGCGCCGATATCCTGCACGGGGTGGCGCTGGAGGTGGGCGAGCGCGAGATCGTGACCATCGCCGGCACCAACGGCGCGGGCAAGTCGACGCTGGCGAAGGCGGTCATCGGCCTGTTGCCGAAGGTGTCAGGCCGCATCGCCTTCGACGGGCGCGACCTGGCCGGGCAGCAGGTCGAGGACCGGATCGCCGCGGGCCTCGCGTATGTGCCGCAGGTGGCCAACGTGTTTCCGTCACTGACGGTGCTGGAGAACCTCAAGGTCGTGCCCAACGTCCGCGACGCCGCGGCACGAATTGCCGCGCAGCTCGATGCGTTCCCTGCGTTAAAGCAGCGCTTGCGCCAGCGCGCGGCAACATTGTCCGGCGGCGAGCGGCAGATGCTGGCATTCGCCCGCGCGCTGCTGACCGGGCCAAGGCTGGTGGTGCTCGACGAACCCACCGCCGCGCTCGCCCCGGCACTGGTCCGGCAGGTGTTCGATCTGGTGCTCCAGTTGCCGGCGCAGGGCGTGGCCGTGCTGATGGTCGAGCAGCGCGCCCGGCAGGCGCTGGCGATCAGCGACCGCGGCTGCATCCTCGACCAGGGCCGCGTCGTGCTGGCCGGTCCCGCGGCCGGCCTGCTGGCCGATGACCGGATGGCGCAGCTGTACCTGGGCGGCGCGCACTGACTGCGGCGCGCCGCGCGCCAAGGTATCAACGCCGGCGCCAGACCGCGCGCTGTTGCCCGGCCTGGTAGTCCTTAGTTGACGACCGCGGCCAGCTGCCGCGAGTATTCCTTGCGCTTCATCGCGAGATAATCGCTCTGCTCCATTTCATGCAACTGCCGCGGGTACGCTTCGGTCGCCGCGAACCAGTCGCGCAGGCTCTTTTCCACGCGCGCCCTGGGCGCCGCCGAGAGGGCGCCAAGATAGGATTCGATGGCGAGGTAGTAGCGCATCGTGTTGCGCTCGACCAGCCCGCGCATGCCGCCGACGGACCGCGGCGGGCTGTCGGCGCCGGCATCGACCTGCGTGAACCCCACCTTGCTGCGTCCCACGGTACCCAGATAGGTCTGCATCGCCAGCTGGCCCAGCAGGCCATAGGAGTACGAATAGGCGAGGCGGATGAACGTCTTGCCCTCTTCGGCCGGCGTCGCCTCGAGGACGATTCGGTAGTCGCTGGTGCCCAGCGGGCCTTCGTTCGCGCTGAGCTTCACCTGCAGGAAGTCCGTGGTCCGCGCGGCCACCCGGTAGTCGAAGTCCAGCTTGTACGCATCGTCCACCGGCTGGTCGAATTTCTTGCCGATGAAAAGTTGCAGGCCGGCGCCCTGGGCGTCGGCCGACGGGCGGCAATGCTTGGTGTTCAGATGCAGGATCAGGACGTCGCACCACTGCGCCGGCGTGTTCAACGCGGCGCCGGCGGTGGCGAACGGGTAACTGACCAGCGCGAATATTTCCCCCCGGACCCCATTCTTGCCCTCGCTCGATTCGAGGTGCAGCGGCCGGTTGAACTGGTTGTGGCCGAGGCCGTCCTTGAGCAGCGCGTACCTGGCGCCAAGCGCCGCGGACGGGCCCGCATTCGACTCGGCGCCGGCGGCCTGCGCGGCACCGATTCCCATCCATAGCAATGCCGCGCAGCAGGCTACCGCCCGCAGCGCCCGCGAACCACCTGATCGTTGCCTGACTATCATTCGATTCCTTTTTGCTGCATATCATTAGTAGATGGGGCCTTGCCCGCAATGCTACAAGCTCCCGTCCCGAAATTGCCCGGATGGCGGGCTCTACAGCCAGTATTCCCACATTCGCGCGGCGATTTCCTTGACGCGATCGCCCAGCGGGCGTTGCGCCCACTTTTCCAGCGTGATCGCCTCGGACGCGGCGAGGTCGGCGTCGAACATGGCCTGCATTTGCGCGCCGAACTCCGGACCCAGGATCACCGCATTGACCTCGTCGTTGTGCAGGAAGCTGCGCCAGTCGAGATTGGTCGACCCGATGGTCGACCACACGCCGTCGATCAGCGCGGTCTTGGCATGCAGCAACGCGTCGCGCCGTTCGTATATCTTCACGCCGCCGCGCAACAATTCGGCGTAATAGGAACGCCCGGCGTGGAAGACCAGCCAGAAATCGGTATTGCTGGGCAGGATGATCTGAACGTCGACACCGCGCCGCGCCGCGTCTTTCAGCGAGGCGAGCAACTGCGGATCGGGGACGAAATAGGCATTGGTCAGGCGCACGCTGGTCTCGGCGCTGCCGATGGCGGAAACCAGCGTTGCGTAGATCTGGCTATACGCTTCATCGGGCGAACTGCCGATGGCGCGCACCACCTCCCTGCCTCTGTTCGCGAGCGCGGGGAAGGCGGTCCGGCGGTCCACGGAATCGCCCTTCTGCTTGTCCCACGTGGCCAGGAAGAGCTTCTGGAAATCGGCGACCACCGGACCCTCGACCTGCAAATGGGTATCGCGCCACGGCGGACCGCCGTCCGGCCGCCGCTTCGACGACCCGCTGAACGAGCCTCCCGAGTACACGCTGCTGATGTTGATGCCGCCCAGAAACGCGGTTTGGCCGTCGACGATCAGCAACTTGCGGTGGTCGCGCTGGTTCACTTCCCAGCCCTTCTTCGCCGTCAGCGGGTTGACGGGGTTGAACTCCAGCACCTTGACCCCGCTGTCGGTGAGCCGCTTGAAGAACTCCTTCGGCGTGTTCAGCGACCCCACGCTGTCGTAGATCAGGTTCACCTGCACGCCCAGCGCCTGCTTTTCGATCAGCGCGTCGGCGAATTTCCTGCCTACTTCATCGTCCTCGATGATGTAGGTTTCCAGGTGGATGTGGTTCCTGGCGCCGCGGATGGCCGCGAACATCGCCTGGAAGGTGGTCGGCCCGTCCTGCAGCAGCAGCACCTTGTTGCCAACCGTCAGCGGATTGCCGGCCAGTCCTTCCTCGAGTGCCAGATGGCGCTCGAAGATGTTGGTGTCCACGCCCCGGCTTTGCAGCCGGCCCAGGATCGCATTGCTCTGTTGCGCGGACAGCGGCCCGCGCGCGCCCTCGAGCTGCACCGGCCTGGACGGGCGCTGCGCCATGTCCGGGGCGATGGTCGGCAGCACGCTGCAGCTGGCGGCGGCCAGCAAGGTCAACGCAGCGGTCAGGGAAGCGGCAATGCGCAAAGAAACCCTCACTCCGGCAAAGCCGGAAAATATGGAGATTAGTCTGGCACGTCCGGACTTTGCGGTCTGTTCGACCGCGCACATGGCAATGCGCGGCCCAGGGACCGTTCAGGCTCAGTTGAACCGCATCGGGCGGCCCTGGCGGTCGAACGGAATGCACGGGCCGGGCAGCCCCGACTTGATGGCCTCGATCATCCGTTGCAGCGGCGCCGCGGCTTCCTCGGTCGTCGGCGCGCGGCCGTCGCGGCCGGCCAGGCCGGCGACGAACACGACGGCCCAGTCGCGCGCGAACTGGCGCGACTCTTCCTCCAGCGCGGCGAAGGTCGTCAGCTCGCCGGGGGTCTTGTCCGCGGACATCAGCGGCGTCAGCGCGCCGCCTTGCCCGGCCTCGAAGCGGGCGCGCTGTTCGGGCGTGCTGTCCTCGGGCAGCGTGGCGCCGGCGAAGACGAACAGCAACCGCTGCGGGTCGGGCTGCTCGCGCGCGGCGTGGAGCAGATCGTCGAAACTGGAAATGTCCATGGCTACCGCACCAGCGGCGTGTCGGCCGCGTCGAGATCCACGCCCTCGACCGCCGCCGCGCCGGCCAGCAGGCGCAGGTATTGGCGCAACGCGGTCACGAAGGACTGCTGCCGCAGCGACATCGCCACGGCGCCCGCGACCTCTTCGAAGGTCTGCGCCACGCCGGGTTCGCGCTCCAGCACTTCGACCACGTGCAGGCCGAAGCGGCTGTGCACCAGCCGCGGCAGCACGCCGATCTCGGGATGGCCGAAGATCTCGCGCGCGAACTCCGGCGCGCAATCGGCGCTGGTGAGCCAGCCCAGTTCGCCGCCCAGCTCGCCGCTGGGGCAGTTGGACCACTTGCGCGCCGCGTCGGCGAAACCGCCGGGACCTTGCCCGTCGTGGCAGCGCACCTCGAGAAAAAGGGGTTCCGCGCGCTTGCGCAGCGCCGTCACGTCGACGCCCGGCGTCACCGCGAACAGGATGTGCCGCACGCGGACGCGCTCGCCGGTGCGATAGTCGCCCTGCCTGGCCGCATGGTGGCGCCGGCAGGCGTCTTCCGAGGGCTCGGGGACGCTCAGCTCGCGTTCGAGCAGCGCATCGATCGCGGCGGTGGCCGCTTCGCTGATCGCCCCATCGGTAGCCGGCGCGTCGTGCGCATCCAGCAGGCCGGCGGCCTGTGCGGCCTGGCGCAGCAGCTCGGTGCAGGCGCGCTGGCGCAATTCTTCGGGGGCCAGCGCGGCGCCGGCGTCGTGCAGGGGCACGCCGTTGATGCGTGCCACGCCCGCAACGTGCAGGGTATCGGTCGTCATCGCGGGTCCTCAGTCCCCGGCGCCGGGCAGGCGCACGTCGGGCTGGTTGTGGTTCGGGGGCAGGTTCAGGCGGCGGGCGCGCACCACCTGGTACGGCCGGAACAGGTAGGAGATCGAGGCGAAACCGCTCCAGATATGCACCAGCCGGCTGAACGGGAACAGCAGGAAGATCGTCATCCCGAGCACGACGTGCAACAGGTACGGCCAGGGCAGCGCCGCCAGTGCGGCCGCGTCCACCGGCCGCAGCGTGACGATGCGCTGCGCCCAGTCGGCGAGGATCAGCATCACACTGCCGTCGGCGTGCTGCCACGAGAAGGGCAATGTGATCAGGCCCACGACCAGCTGCACCCACAGCACGACGAGCACGGCGATGTCGGTGGGATGGCTGGTGTGGCGGATGCGCGCGTCGAAAATGCGCCGGTGCAGCAGCAGCGTCAGCCCGGCGAAGCACAGCAGACCGGCGACGCCGCCGGCGACGACGGCCAGCATCTGCTTGGTCGCCGCGCTGATGAAGATCCCGTACACCCCGTGCGGGGTGAACAGGCCCACCAGGTGGCCGACGAACAGGAAGAGGATGCCGATGTGGAACAGGTTGCTGCCCCAGCGCAGCGTGCCCGCGCGCAGCATCTGCGAGGAGTCGCTCTTCCAGCTGTACTGGTTCTGGTCGAAGCGGATCAGGCTGCCCGCCAGGAACACCGCGAGGCAGATGTAGGGATAGACCTGGAAGAGAAAGCCGTGCAGCGCGCTCATGTCGACGCTCCTTGTGCGGGGATGGGCTGGCGGACGATGCGGATCGGTTGCGGCTGGCCGGGGCTGGCCTGGCCTTGCGTGGAACAACCGCCGAAGACGGCCGGCTCGACCCAGCTCTCGTCGAGCGGATCGTCGGGGGCGATCTTCACGGCCTGCGCCTTCTCGCCGGCGAGTTCCAGCAGCGCGCCCAGCACGCTGGCGTAGGCGCTCTGCCGCTGCTGCAGCGCGTTGAAGATCGCATTGATGATGTGCGCGGTCTCGCCCAGGAACTCGCGCGCCTCGCGCGGGGGCTGCGTGGACACGAACTCGAGCACCGCCGGCAGGTAGTCGGGCAGCTCGCCCGGCGCGAGATACAGGCCGCTCTTCTCGTAGGTCTGCGCCAGGTCGATCATCGCCGGGCCGCGGTCGCGCGAGTCGCCGTGCACATGCTCGAACAGGTGCAGCGAGGTCGCGCGGCCGCGGTCGAACAGCTGCACGTACGCGGCCTCGGTCTCCAGCGGGTCGCCCCGCTGCAGCGTATCGATCAGCGCGTCGAGCTCGGCCAGGCGTTCGCCGCCAAGCGCGCGCTCTTCGTGCAACAGCGCGCGCATCGCGCCCAGGTGCTGGCGCATCTCCGCGCCGGGGTAGCCCAGCAGGGCCGCGAGCACGCGCAGGCTGCGCGACGCGGATACGGTTCTCGTGAATGGTGCCATGGTCAGACCCTCGCCTTGATGGGTATGGTGCGTTTCTTGGTGCCGCCGAAGAGGCTGACCTTGCTCGCGCCGTCGGAACAGCCGTTGCCGAACGAGAAGCCGCAGCCGCCGCGCACGTCGAACGTGTTCTCGGCGTACTCGCGATGCGTGCTCGGGATCACGAAGCGGTCCTCGTAGTTGGCGATGGCCATCACGTGGTACATCTCCTCGACTTCCAGCTCAGTGAGTCCCACCTGCTCGAGGACGCCCAGGTTGACGCGCCCTTCGACGTGCTTGTCGCGCTGGTAGGCGCGCATCGCCAGCATGCGCTCGAGCGCGCGCACCACCGGCGCCGTGTCGCCGGCGGTCAGCAGGTTGGCCAGGTACTGGACGGGGATGCGCAGCTGCTTCACGTCCGGGATCTCGCCGTTGGCGCCCACGTGTCCGGCATTGGCCGCGGCGCTGATCGGCGAGAGCGGCGGCACGTACCAGACCATCGGCAGCGTCCGGTACTCCGGATGCAGCGGCAGCGCCACTTTCCAGTCCACCGCCATCTTGTAGACGGGGCTCTTGCGCGCGGCGTCCATCCAGGCGTCGGGAATGCCGTCGATGCTCGCCTGCGCGATCACCCGAGGGTCATGCGGATCGAGGAAGATGTCGAGCTGCGCCTGGTACAGGTCGCGGTCGTGGGCGACGCTGGCCGCTTCCTGGATGCGGTCGGCGTCGTACAGCAGCACGCCCAGGTAGCGGATGCGGCCCACGCAGGTTTCCGAACAGACCGTGGGCATGCCGGCTTCGATCCGCGGGTAGCAGAACGTGCACTTCTCGGCCTTGCCCGACTGCCAGTTGTAGTAGATCTTCTTGTACGGACAGCCGCTGACGCACATGCGCCAGCCGCGGCACTTGTCCTGGTCGATCAGCACGATGCCGTCTTCCTCGCGCTTGTAGATCGAGCCCGACGGGCAGGAGGCCACGCACGCCGGATTCAGGCAGTGCTCGCACAGCCGGGGCAGGTACATCATGAACGTGTTCTCGAACTGGCCGTACATCTCTTTCTGGATGTCGTCGAAGTTCCGGTCCTTGCTGCGCCCGGCGAACTCGCCGCCCAGGATCTCTTCCCAGTTCGGCCCCCAGACGATCTTTTCCATCGTCTTGCCGGTGATCAGGCTGCGCGGGCGCGCGGTCGGCGCCGCCGTCATCTCGGGCGCCGACTGCAGGTGGTCGTAGTCGAACGTGAAGGGCTCGTAGTAGTCGTCGATCTCCGGCAGGTTGGGATTGGCGAAGATGCGCATCAGCAGCTTCCAGCGCGCGCCCTGGCGCGGCTCGATGCTGCCGTTCGCCTTGCGCACCCAGCCGCCGTTCCACTTGTCCTGGTTTTCCCATTCCTTCGGATAGCCGATCCCGGGCTTGGTCTCGACGTTGTTGAACCAGGCGTACTCGACGCCGGGGCGGCTGGTCCAGACGTTCTTGCAGGTGACCGAGCAGGTGTGGCAGCCGATGCACTTGTCGAGATTCAGCACCATGCCGATTTGCGCGCGAATTTTCATGATGGTTTCCTCAGGCCTGCTGCGCGTCGAGCGCCGGTTCGGTGGTGGCCGGCGTGTCGAGCCAGTCGACCTTGTTCATCTTGCGGACCACGACGAACTCGTCGCGGTTGGTGCCTATCGTCCCGTAGTAGTTGAAGCCGTAGCTCAACTGCGCGTAGCCGCCGATCATGTGGGTGGGCTTGAGCACGATGCGCGTGACGGAGTTGTGGATGCCGCCGCGCGCGCCGGTGATCTCGGAGCCCGGCGTGTTCACGATCTTCTCCTGGGCGTGGTACATCATCACCATGCCGGGGTTGACGCGCTGGCTGACTACCGCGCGCGCGGCGATCGCGCCGTTCAGGTTGAACAGCTCGATCCAGTCGTTGTCGACGATCCCGGCCCGCTTCGCGTCGTCCTCGCTGAGCCACACGCAGGGCCCGCCGCGGCTCAGCGTGAGCATCATCAGGTTGTCGGTGTACGTCGAGTGGATGCCCCACTTCTGGTGCGGCGTGATGAAGTTCAGCGCGATCTCGGGGTTGCCGTTGGGCTTGATGCCCGCCATGCCGGCGGTGGTCTTCAGGTCCACCGGCGGGCGGTAGCTGGAGAAGCCCTCGCCGAAGGCGATCATCCACGGGTGGTCCATGTAGAACTGCTGGCGCCCGGTCAGCGTGCGCCAGGGGATCATCTCGTGCACGTTGGTGTAGCCGGCGTTGTACGAGACGGTCTCGCTCTCGATGCCGCTCCACGTGGGCGACGAGATGATCTTGCGCGGCTGCGCCTGGATGTCGCGGAAGCGGATCTTCTCGTCCTCGCGGTGGAGCGCCAGGTGCGTGTGGTCGAGGCCGGTCTGCTTGCCCAGCGCCTGCCAGGCCTTGACGGCCACGTGGCCGTTGGTCTCGGGCGCGAGCATCAGCACCACCTCGGCGGCGTCGATGTCGGACTCGATCTTCGCCATTCCGCAGGTGGCGCCCTCGGCGGTGACCAGCCCGTTGAGTTCGCCCAGCTGCCGGACCTCGGTCTGGGTGTTCCAGCCTATGCCCTTGCCGCCGTTGCCCGCCTTGCCCATCAGGGGCCCGAGCGCGGTGAAGCGCTTGTAGACGTTCGGGTAGTCGCGCTCGACCACCTGGATGTTCGGCGCGGTCTTGCCCGGGATCAGCTCGCACTCGCCGCGCTTCCAGTCGCTGACGCCGAACGGCTGCGCCAGCTCGGCCGGGCTGTCGTGCATCAGCGGCGTCAGCACCAGTTCGCGCTCGACGCCCAGGTGGCCGACGCAGACTTCGCTGAACTTCCTGGCGAAGCCCTTGTAGATCTCCCAGTCGCTGCGCGATTGCCAGGCCGGGTCCACCGCGGTGGACAGCGGGTGGATGAACGGATGCATGTCGCTGGTGTTCAGGTCGTTCTTTTCGTACCAGGTCGCGGTGGGCAGCACGATGTCGCTGTACAGACAGGTGGTGCTCATCCGGAAGTCGAGCGTCACCAGCAGGTCGAGCTTGCCTTCGGGCGCGTGCTCGTGCCAGCGCACCTCGGCGGGCTTCGCATCGTCGGAACCCAGGTCCTTGCCCTGCACGCCGTTGCTGGTGCCCAGCAGGTGCTTGAGGAAATACTCGTGGCCCTTGCCGCTGGAGCCCAGCAGGTTGGAGCGCCACACGAACAGGTTGCGCGGCCAGTTGTCGGGATGGTCGGGATCGGTGCAGCTCATCTTGAGCGTCCCGTCCTTGAGCGCCTTGACCGTGTAGTCCTTCGGATCGGCGCCGGCGGCCTGCGCATCGCGCACCACCTGCAGCGGATTGGTCTGCAGCTGCGGCGCGCTGGGCAGCCAGCCCATCCGTTCGGCGCGCACGTTGTAGTCGATCATGCTGCCGCCGTACTGCGCCTTGTCGGCCAGCGGCGAGATCACCTCTTCGACGCCCAGCTTTTCGTAGCGCCACTGGTCGGTGTGGGCGTAGAAGAAGCTGGTGCTGTTCATCTGCCGGGGCGGCCTGATCCAGTCCAGCGCGAACGCCAGCGCGGTCCAGCCGGTTTGCGGGCGCAGCTTCTCCTGCCCCACGTAGTGCGCCCAGCCGCCGCCGCTCTGGCCGATGCAGCCGCACATCATCAGCATGTTGATCACGCCGCGGTAGTTCATGTCGCTGTGATACCAGTGGTTCATCGCCGCGCCGATGATCACCATCGAGCGGCCCTGGGTCTTGTCGGCGTTGTCGGCGAACTGGCGTGCGACGGAAATGAGCTGCGCGCGCGGCGTCCCGGTGATGCGTTCCTGCCACGCGGGCGTGTAGGGCGTGTCGTCGTCGAAGCTGGACGCGGCCATCTCCCCGGGCAGCCCGCGCGCCACGCCGTAGTTGGCGACCTGCAGGTCGAACACCGTCGCCACCAGCGCTTCGCGCTTCTCGCCTTCCTTGCCCAGCGCGATCCGCCGCACCGGCACCGTGCGCACCAGCACGTCGGCCGCCCCGTCGCCGCTGGCATTGTTGGCGAAGTGCGGCGAGACGATGCCGCCGAAATACGGAAAGCCGACCTTCGCCGTCTCGTTGCTGGGGTTGTCGCCTTCCAGCACCGACAAGCCCAGCTTGACCGCGTTGCCGTGGCGCGCTTCCTTCGCTTCCAGGTTCCATTGCCCCTGGTCGGCGCGGCCGTCCGGGCCCCAGCGAAAGCCGATCGCCCCGGTGGGCAGCACGACCTTGCCGGACTCGTCGAAGGCCACCGTCTTCCATTCGGGGTTGTTGGCCTGGCCCAGCTTGCCGTTGAAGTCCGACGCGCGCACGTAGCGGTCGGGCACCATCACGGTCTCGCCGTTCGGCAGCTGGTGTTCCTTCAACATCACCAGCATCGGCATGTCGGTGTAGCGCCGGACGTAGTCGTCGAAGTAGGCGCTCCGCGGCTTGCCGCTGTCGGGGAAATAGAACTCCTTCAGGATGACGTGGCCCATGGCCATCGCCACCGCGGCGTCGGTGCCCTGCTTGGGGTGCATCCAGATGTCGGCCAGCTTGGCCACTTCGGAGTAGTCGGGCGTGATCGCGACGGTCTTGGTGCCCTTGTAGCGCACCTCGGTGAAGAAGTGCGCGTCCGGCGTGCGCGTCTGCGGCACGTTGGAGCCCCAGGCGATGATGAAGCCGGAGTTGAACCAGTCGGCCGATTCCGGCACGTCGGTCTGCTCGCCCCAGACCTGCGGGCTGCTCGGGGGCAGGTCGCAGTACCAGTCGTAGAAGCTCATGCACACCCCGCCGATCAGGCTGAGATAGCGCGAGCCGGCCGCGTAGCTGACCATCGACATCGCGGGGATCGGGGAAAAGCCGATCACCCGGTCGGGGCCGTATTTCTTGATGGTGTAGACGTTGGCCGCGGCGATGATCTCGTTGACCTCGTCCCAGGAGGAGCGCACGAAGCCGCCCAGGCCGCGCCGCTGCTGGTAGTCGCGGCGCGTGGCGTCGTTGCCGACGATGGCGGCCCAGGCGTCGACGGGGTCCTGGGTCAGGCGCGCCTCGCGCCAGCTCTTCAGCAGCCGGCCGCGCACCAGCGGGTACTTGACCCGGTTGGCGCTGTACAGGTACCAGCTGTAGCTCGCCCCGCGCGAGCAGCCGCGCGGCTCGTGGTTGGGCATGTCCCAGCGCGTGCGCGGGTAGTCGGTCTGCTGCGTCTCCCAGGTGACGATGCCGCCCTTGACGTAGATCTTCCACGAGCAGGATCCGGTGCAGTTCACGCCGTGCGTGGAGCGCACGATCTTGTCGTGCGCCCAGCGGTTGCGGTACGCGTCTTCCCACGTCCGGTCTTCGCCGGTGGTGACGCCGTGATCGCCGGAGAAGCTCTCGCGGGGATTCGAGAAGTAGGTGAGGCGGTCGAGGAAGTGGCTCATGGAAAGTCTCCGGGGTTTGTTGCTCAGGGGTTCTTCACGTACGCGTTGCTGCGCAGGTAGAACCACCAGTTGAGCACGAGGCATACTGCGTAGAAAATGGCGAAGCCGTACATCGCGTACTGCGGCGTGCCGGCCTTGATCTGGTCGCCGATCACGATCGGGGCGATGAAGGCGCCGTAAGCGGCGATCGCCGAGGTCCAGCCCAGCACCGGGCCGGCCTGGGTGCGGTCGAAGATCACGCCGATGGTGCGGAACGTGGAGCCGTTGCCGATGCCGCTGGCGAAGAACAGCACGATGAACAGGCCGAGGAACGCCGGGAAATGCTGCTCCGGCGTCGCCGAGCCGTAGGCCTGCATCATCACGTAGCCCACGGCGACCGAGGCGACGACCATCACCGCCGAGATGATCTGGGTGACGATGGAGCCGCCGACCTTGTCGGAGATCCAGCCGCCGATCGGCCGCACCGCGGCGCCGACGAAGGGCCCGATCCAGGCGTAGGCGAGCACCGACGGCGCATTCGGGTTGTTCAGCGTGTGCTGCATCACGCCGTTGGCGCCGGGCACGTGGCTGACGCCGAAGATCACCTTCATCGACAGCGGCAGCGCCATCGAGAAGCCGATGAACGAGCCGAAGGTGACGATGTAGAGCGCGGTCATCGACCAGGTGTGCTTGTCGCGGAAGATCTTGAACTGGTTGGCGACGTTCTCCTTCATCGGGCCGAACGCGGCGAGCTTCATCACGATGAGCGCGGCGACCACGTCCAGCGGAATCGCGACCCACATGCTGATCAGGCCGAGGCCGGTGGGCTTCGGCAGGTACAGGTACAGGCCGAGGATCGAGGGAATGAACGCCAGCGTGTAGAGCCAGGTGATCTTGGCAAAGGCGACGAGCGGATGGCCGGCCGCCGGCGTGACCGTCTTCAGGTTGTTCATGCCGAACCAGCACAGGATGGCCAGCGGCACCAGCGAGAGCACCCAGGCGTAACCGGCGTTCTGGATCCAGGTCTGCGTGCCGGCGGGGATCTTGCCGAAGATCCATCCGCTGTCTTTCAACAGGGTCTCCGAGGGGCCGCCCAGCGCGCCGAACAGGCCCACCGTCATCACCAGCGGGATCACGACCTGCATCGTCGTCACGCCGAAGTTGCCCAGGCCCGCGTTGATGCCCAGCGCGGTGCCCTGGAGCCGCTTCGGGAAGAACGTGTTGATGTTCGACATCGAACTCGCGAAGTTGCCTCCACCCACGCCCGACCACAGCGCCATCAGCTGGAACGCCCACAGCGGCCAGTCCTTGTGCTGGAGCACGATGCCGGTGCCGATCGCCGGGGCGAGCAGCATCGCGGTCGTCAGGAAGATGGTGTTGCGCCCGCCGGCCAGCCGGATCAGGAACGAGGCCGGGATGCGCATCGTCGCGCCGGCGATCCCGGCGATCGCGGTCAGCGTGAACAGTTCCGGCTGCGTGAACGGAAAGCCCAGGTTCATCATCTGCACGGTGATGATGCCCCACATGCCCCAGACCGCGAAGCCGCACAGCAGCGCGGGCACCGAGATCCACAAGTTGCGGTAGGCGACCTTCTTGCCGGTGTTTTCCCAGAAGGCGTTGTCTTCGGGGCGCCAGTCGGCGATGTCGCCGCCGCCGGGCGGTCTTGGCGCGCTGGCGCCGGAGCTGGAGTTCATG
>JADKEV010000044.1 GCA_016717855.1 Betaproteobacteria bacterium | reverse complement strand
CTCCGCTAAATCCGGTTCGCCGACCGGCCGAACCCCGGACGCGCCAATCAGGTAACCTGCAGCGGCTCGATGCTGCTCAGCACATCCTCGAGTTCGTCCCTCGTGCGCGCTGCGTCGTAATCCAGTTGCAGCCCGGTCCAGAAGGCGTCGTTGAGCCCGAAATAGCGCGACAGGCGCAGCCCCGTGTCTACCGTGATTGCCCGCTTGCCGGATACGATCTCGCTGATGCGCATTTGCGGAACGCGGATGTCCTTCGCCAGCCGGTACGCCGAGATGCCCATGGGCTCGAGGAACTCCTTGAGAAGGATCTCTCCAGGTTTGGGGTAAGGGACCTTGCGCATGTTCATTGCCTCTCAGTGATAGTCGACGATCTCCACGTCTGATGCCCGGCCATCGGCAAACCGGAAGCAGACCCGCCACTGGTCGTTGATGCGGATGCTCCATTGCCCGGCGCGTTTGCCCTTCAGCGCTTCGAGCCGGTTGTTCGGCGGAATCCGAAGTTCCTCCACCCGCACGATCCGGTTGAGCATCGCGAGCTTTCGCATGGCGACCTTCTCGATGTTCCTGAACCGGGCGACCCGACGACCATTGAAAAGCGCTTCAGTGTCGCGACAGCGGAAGGAGTCGATTGCCATGAAGAATAGTATCGGCGCGCGATAGTCCCGTCAAGCGTTATCCCCGCGTGACCGACGGCCGCGCATTCAGTGGCACGCCCTGCAGGGCCTGGCGCAGGTAGTTTAACTTGTCAGACCACCACCGCGCCGGGTTCGGTTTGCCTTCCACCCATCGTCCCACCCATCATGTTGGTCGAGACGCAGTGACACTTGGTGCTCCACAGCGAAGGGATAAGTCCAAGACATGCCTTGATTGCAAAGGGAGCCATGGCACGTGATGGCGCGTTGCGATGCGCTACGTGCGTGGCCGCCCTTTCCGCCATCGTTCCTTGTCCCGCATCGCATTGCGGGGCGCAATGGGCCTCCACCCATCGTCCGGCCTGATATGTAGTGACACGGCACTGCCGATCTCGGTTCATCTATTCAGCCCGACTTACATAGCCAATGCCTGAAAGCCTTTCCTGAAAGAAAATCACGATGGAGTCCCGTGCTGCGCGAAGGCTGACTTCGTCGGTCCGGTCGAGTGACAACGACTACAATCGACAGTCTGTCAGCACACCAACTAAACCTGCTGTCCAAGGAATCCCAGGTGATTCGACGCTCCAACCTGAAAGGCGCAGACCCACCGGTGAAAGGCGGCCCGGCGAGCTCACCGATCGGGCGGCTCCTGCGGCTCGGCAGCCTCGTCGGGCGCATCGGGGCGTCAGTGGCCGTGGAGCAGCTGTTCTCCCTCGTCCGCTCGGGGCCGTCGCGTAAGTTGCACCAGATCGCAAACCTCGTCCGCAACGCCGAGCGGATTGTTCACGACCTCGGCGAGCTGAAGGGGGCGGCGATGAAGGTCGGCCAGATGCTGAGCCTTCAGGACACCCTACTGCCGCCCGAGGTGACCGCCGTCCTGCGCTCGCTGCAGCAACAGGCGCCGCCGATTCCGTTCGACGCCATGAAGCGCCAGCTCGACGCGGAGCTCCCCGGCTGGCGGAAGACGATCAAGGGGCTGGAACCTGCGGCCATTGCCGCCGCCTCGATCGGGCAGGTGCACCGGGGCGTCCTCCGCGACGGCCGGCGCGTCGCGGTGAAGATCCAGTACCCCGGGATCGACAGCATCATCGAGGCCGACCTCGTCAACCTCCGGCGTCTGTTGAAGTCGCTGTTCGCGCTCTTTACCGCCGCCGACTTCGGGCCGGTCTGGGGAGAGGTGCGCGACCGCCTGCGCGAGGAGCTGGACTACGTGAACGAAGCGGAGAACATCCGGCGGATGGCGGAGCTCTGGGCCGGAAGCGACGAAGTGGTGATTCCCGGTGTCATCGACGAAGCGTCGAGCCGCCGCGTCCTGACGATGGAATACGTGGCCGGCTATACGCCGGACGAGGCGTGCGACGACGCACGGCCGCAGGCGCTACGCGATCGCTGGGGCGCCGTGCTCTACGACTTCGTGCTGCGCGGCCTGTTCGAGCACCGGTTCATTCACGCGGACCCGAACCTCGCGAACTTCTCGTTCCTCGCCGACGGCCGCGTCGTCGTCTACGACTACGGCTGCGTAAAGTCGGTGCCGCGGCCTATCGTGAAGGGCTACCGCGAGCTCGTCCGCGCCGCCCTCGACGGCCGGCATGGCGAAGTGCCGGCGCTCCTCGCGGCGATGGGTGTCAGCACGGGCTCGGGCAGGCCCGTGTCCGCGGAGCTGGTCGCGCCCGTCCTCGACCTCGTCCTCAAGATGCTCGATGACGAACACCCCTACCGCTTCGGCTACGACGACCAGCTTCTCCGCCAACTCATCGATATGCACGTGAGCCGGTTCGGCGAGATGAAAGATCTGCGCTTCCCCCACCACATCATCTTCATCAATCGGACCGTGGCGGGCCACTTGGGGAACCTCTCCCGGCTCCGCGCTGCGGCACCGTGGCGCCGGATGCTGGCGGCGCGGCTCGCCTAGGAGCGTGGGTTATGCCCGCCCTGCGCCTGGCGTGACAAATATCAACGCGGGGCTCCGCTCCCCTGCGTCATCCCGGAGGGGAGCGATCGGGGCGGGTTGGTGGCAAAACGATATTGACCGGCACGGCACCGCTCGCGCATGCTTGCCATATCCAGAGGGAAAATCCTCCAACGTGCCTCCAGAGTCCCGCACCGTCGTCTTCGGCGCCTTCGACCGACATAACTTGGGCGACCTGCTTTTCGTCAACGTGGTGGCGGCACTGCTGCCTGAACGAGATCTGGTCTTCGCGGGCATCGCGGATCGCGACCTTTCGGCGTGGGGCGGTTACCGCGTGGAGGCTCTCGCGCGGCTCGCCGACGACCCGCGAGCGACAGACGTCATCGTTGCGGGCGGCGAGGTGCTCACCTGCGAAGCGTGGGAGGCTGCGGTGATGCTGCTACCCGACAATGAGGCGAACGCAGCAGCGGCGCACTTCGGGCGAGAGGCGGAAAGGCGCACGGAGTGGGCGCAGCGGATTCTCGGCACGGCGCGCCGCGCGCCATACGCGCCGGCAAAATCGATGTTCTCGTGTCCCGGACGGCTGATTTACAACGCGGTCGGCGGCGTGGAGTTCGCGACGAGCGAGGCGGCCCTGCGCGACGAGGTCAAGGCGGCTTTGCGGAGCGCAGACTTCATCAGTGTCCGCGACCGCGTGACGCAGGCAGCGCTTGCCGCGGAGGGTATCGCGGCGGTTCTCGTGCCCGACTGCGGAGCGCTCGTGGCGGAGCTTTTCGGCAACCGGATCCGGGAGCGCGGACTGCAGGGCGAGCCGGCCGCGGTGTGCGCGGCTTTCCCGCATGGTTACCTCGCCGTCCAGTTCAGTGCGGACTGCGAGGACGACGCGACGCTGGGAACACTCGCGCGGGAGCTCGACGCTGCCGCGCAGGCGGCGGGATGCGGGATCGTTTTCTTCCGCGCGGGCACGGCGCCGTGGCACGACGCGTTGGACCCTTACCGCAGAGCGGCGAAACGCATGCAAAGCCACGTCCACCTGTTCGAATCGGCCCACATCCAAGATATCTGCGCGCTCATCGCGGGGAGCCGCGGCTTTGCCGGAACGAGCCTGCACGGGAGCATCGTTGCCGCGGCGTTCGCGCTGCCGCGGGTGAGCTTCGTGCCCCCGGATGTCGTAACCGGCGGCAAACCTTGCAAGCAGGACGCGTACGTTGCCACCTGGGAGATGGCGGAGCAGCCGGGCGTGGTGCCGCTCGACAGTCTCGCAGCGGGACTCGCACAGGCGTTGCGCGCGGACTCGCTACAACTCGCCGCGCACAGCGTGCGGCTCGCCGGATTGTGCCGCGAAGGATCCGCGCAATGGATCGCCAGTTTGAATTTAAAGATCGCCCAAGTTCAGAAGGCGCCCGGCGATGGCGTGCTTGGCGCGAAACGAACTTGAAAGCCCTTGATCGACGATGATGACGGTGTCCCCGTGAACAAAAGGGGTCAGAGACAATCTCTTTCAAATTCGGCTGACGCTTACAGCACGCCTAGTAGCGATGGCGATGGATGCGCGGCGGTGGCAACGGTGCGGCAATCCTGTTGATCAGTGCGAGCAGGGTCAGCCCCAGCGCGCTGGGGCCGTCCGGTCCCGGCTTGGAGCTGTGGTAAACCAGATGCCCCGCGTCGAGTTGTTGCAGATGTTCCTGAGCAAGGGGCGGCCGCGCACAATAGCGCAGCAGCCGTTCCACACCCGCGCGGTCGACCCATCTTCCCACCCATCGTTCTGGTTGAGATGCGGTGGCGCTTGGTGCTCGATCGCGACAGGATCAAACAATAAGGTGCATCGACTATAACGGGATTTGTGGCACGTCAAGAGACGTTGTGACATGCTATTCGAGTGGTCGCCCTCTCCGCCATCGGGCCTTGTCCCGCATCGTATTGCGGGCCATGATGGGCCTCCACCCATCGTTCGGCTTGATATGTGGTGACACGCTCTGGTGAGTTAACACTTTGCTGCTGCGCACAATCCCCGCCGTCGAATGAACTCCCAAAAGCCTGCATTCAAGCACCACTTCATCCCTCGTTCTCTGCTAAAGTACTTTCGACCGCCGGGCGACAAAGGCTTCATTTACATGTTCGACAAGAGAAGGCAGCAGCGCAACCTGCCGGACTTTATCTAGCGTCAACGGTATTTCTGCGAGAATCCGGAGAAATTCCGCATCCGAAGGTTTGACCGTGCACTTTTACAGGTCGATTCACTTGCTAGTTCGCGTGATTGCCAACCTGACCGTCATCTGCAGTTCTTGCAATGAAGCGCCAGACAAAGGCTTGAAGCCCGTGCACAGCGCCGGCAGCTTCGCAGACTGGTTCCACCCATACTTGCGGCCCGGCAGTGGTGTCTTCCAACTCCTCTATGACTCCCATGCGGCTGCTGTGCATTGCTCAGCAGTCGCACATGCCGATCAGCCCAAAGCTGTGAATCTAGACAGGTTGCTCAACTTGGCGAGTCGCTGGACCCGCGAGTTCAAAGCGGAATATGTCAAGCATCAAGGCATTCTTCGGCGCGGCGACCCAACGAAGCAAAAGCGGCTTCGATTTGAGAGAATTGCGATTCGTGATCGGGGTTCCTCGGCTGGTCGGGCGAGGGCGTTATCATGTGCGCGCCGCTATGAAGCCGCCGCGGTGCCGGAGCGCCGCTTTCCGATTGCGCCTCGACTAATGCGCCGGCGCGGTGGTCGCAGCCGTCTGGGCGGCGAGACGATAGCCTGCGGCTAGCGCATCCAGATTCAGCTCGAGAAAGCTTTCGGCGTCTCCGCACGCACCGCCCGCTCGATCGCATCGCGCGTGCAGACTGCGGCCAGCGCGGCCAGCGCTCCAAGCGCAACCATGTTTGCCACGCGCTCGCTGCCCAGCTCGATGGCGGTGCGGCTGAGCGGCAGGGGATGGACGCGAAGCTCGCCTTCGGGCAATTCCGGACATAATCGCGTGTCGGCGATCACCAGCGCCCCCGGTTTGAGCAGGGGCCAGGACGGCTTCACCGCCAGCCGGTCGAGCAGTACCAGGCAATCGAGTGCGGTCGCCAGCGGGAAGTCGACTTCATCGTCCGAGACCACTAGATCCGAATTGCAAAATCCGCCGCGCGACGTCGGTTCGTAGGTCTGCGACTGGGCGACGCGCTTGCCCGTCGCGCAAAGTGCATCGGCAAGCATTTTGGCGCAAAGAATCAGCCCCTGACCGCCGGTGCCCCCGATCCGGATTTCAAGTCTTGAACCGCGCATCAGGTTCTTCCTTTGTTCTGGTCCGTGCTGGCGGCCAGGCGCGCGCGTTGCGCGGCCGCAGCCGTGCGATAGGCTGCGCCATATTCGGGACGTTCTGTTTTGGTCAGGATGCCGGTTGGCAAATCGCTTGAACGAAAGGGTGAGTCGACTGTGTCGCGGTAAGCGCTCGGACGCAATTCGCTCTTTTGACGCAGCACCATCTCAGCCGATGAGCCCAGCTCGTTCTTGCGCCCGAAAATCTCGGTGCAGTCCGATAGAACCTCGATGAACGCGAATCCGGGATGTTCCAGTCCCGCGCGGATGAGTTGCTTGAGCTTGGGCACATGATGCGTGACTTCGCGGCCGACAAAGCTCGCGCCTGCTGCCGCAGCGAGCGTGCAGGCGTCAAAATTCGGTTCCGAGTTCCCCAGCGGCGTGGTGGTCGTAAGGCGCGTTTCGGAGGTCGTCGGCGATACCTGGCCCCCGGTCATTCCGTAGACCTCATTATTGAGCATCAGACAGGTGAGTTTCAGGTTGCGCCGGCAAGCGTGGATCAGGTGGTTGCCCCCGATCGCCAGGCAGTCGCCGTCGCCGGTGATCACCACCACATGCAGGTCCGGCCGCGCGAGCGCAAGGCCGGTGGCATAGGCCAGCGGCCTGCCATGGGTCACGTGAAATGTGTTGGCGTCGATGTACGCCGACAGTCGCCCGGCGCAGCCGATCCCCGACACCACCGCGAGCTTGTCTTTGTCCAGGCCAAGTTCATAGACCGCCCATAGCAGCGCCCGCAGCGCGATGCCGTGGCCACAACCGGGGCAAAGGAAGTGCGGCATCATCTCCTGGCGCAGATAAGTGCGCACGTCAAAAGCGGACGCTGAGTCGACTATCATTGATTCATCTCCCTGGCGAGCGTTTCCACGCGCTGTGCGATTTCCGCCGGTGTAATCGGCTCGCCGTTGAATCGGTGGATGGCCTCCACCCGCTTGCCGCCGAGGATGCGTCCAACTTCCAGGCTCAGTTGCCCTGCGTTCATTTCCGGCACCAGCACCGCATTCGCTTGCGAAGCTGCCTCACGCAAGGCATTTTCCGGGAACGGCCAAAGCGTGATCGGCCGAAACAGGCCGGCGCGCAACGAGCGTGCGCGGCAAATCTCGAGCGCGCGCAGCGCGGCACGCGCGCTGATCCCGATCGCCACAATCAGCACTTCGGCATCGTCGCAGCCGAGCGTTTGCCACGAGTCGATCAAGTCGCGGTGCCGCTCGAACTTGGTCAACAGCCGGCCGAGGTTGCGCTCGACGGCTTGCGGGCTCTGCGTTGGGAAACCATTCTCGGCGTGATTCAATCCCGTGGTGTGCACGCGATAGCCGGCACCGGGACGCGACATCGCGGGGATGCCGTCTTCGCCAGTCGCGTACGGCTGGTAGGCCGCAGGCGGCCCACTGGCCCATTTGCGCTGTGCGCGCGCAACGCCGTTGGCGTCGCCCAGTTCAACGGTCTCGGTCCGTTGCGCAATGTCCTGGTCGTACAGGATCACGACCGGAGTGCGCAATGGTTCCGCAAGATCGAAGGCGCGCATGTTCTCGTCATGGATCTCGCGAACCGAGGCCGGCGCGAGCACGATGATCGGATAGTCGCCATGGCTACCCCAGCGTGACTGCATGATTTCGCCCTGCGCCGGACGTGTTGGCATGCCGGTGGAGGGTCCGCCGCGCATGACGTTGACGATCACGCACGGGATCTCGGCCCCGGCGGCGTAGCCGATGTTCTCCTGCTTCAGCGAAAAGCCCGGGCCGCTGGTGGCGGTCAAGGCCTTGACGCCGCCCATCGAGGCGCCTATCACCGCTGCGATGGACGCGATTTCGTCTTCCATCTGCACGAACACACCGTCCACCAGAGGCAGCAACCGCGATAGCCGCTCGGCGATTTCGGAAGACGGCGTGATCGGATAGCCGGCAAAAAAACGGCAGCCAGCCGCGACCGCGCCCAGCGCGCAGGCGTGGTTACCCGAGATGAGTCGCCACGGCAGCTTTGGTGCGCTCGCCGGTTGTCCCACGTTCATGGCCGGATCCCTTCAGCGGCAGCGACGACGCCGGGCGCTTCGGCCGCGTCAAGGTGCACGCGGATGGCGAAGTCCGGACACAGCCACTCGCACAGCCGGCAGCCGGTGCACTTCGCCGCATCGGTGAGCTCGACGGTGCGTTCGGCGTTGAGGCGCAGGCAGCGTTCGGGGCACAGCTTGACGCAGATGTCGCAGCTCTTGCACCATTCCGGCGTGATTTCAAGTCGAACTTTGTAGGGCCGGTATGCCGGCGCCGGCGTTTCGGCCGGTTGCGCGTCTGGCGGAGCGGTTCGCGCCCGCTCTACCCAGCGGCGCCCGAGGCGGAAGGCTTCGAGATTGACCGCGATGGTTTTCTTTGGCACGAACTCGGAAAGCGCCTGCTCCCAGTCTTCGGCAGAGAAATCGAGCGACATGGACAGGGCACCGATCAGGACCACATTGGCTGCGCGCACATTGCCGAGTTCCTCGGCTATCCGAGTAGCGTCGATGGCATAGCCTTCGACCACATGTGCCTTCACTTCGGCCGGCGTCTCGCGCGAGTAGCGCAAGAGCGCGCCGGGGTGCCGGTCGAGACACGCGAACGGTGGCACGATGCGTTTGGTGTCACAGATGAAGATACCGCTATCGGGCTTCAGGAAAGGGAGCCAGCGCAGGCCTTCGGCCCATTCCAGGGCGACCAGAATGTCGGCTTCGCCTTTGGGGATCGTAGGCGACCATACCTGGGGGCCGAAGCGCACGTGGCTGAACACGGTGCCGCCGCGTTTGGCCATCCCGTGCACTTCGCTTTGCTTGACTTCGAAGCCCTTGGACTGGGCCAGCGAAGCAAGCGCCTTGGACACCATGATGACGCCTTGCCCGCCCACGCCCACGATCAGTACGTTGATCGGCTCCCGCGCCTTGGCGGCCGCTGCGACAGGCAGCAACTGCACGCCTCCAGCGCTGCAGTTCGAGGGATTCGGTCCGCTCATTGGGTCGCCATCGCGGCCGGTTTGATGCAATCCACCGTGCACACCTGCGCGCACAGCGAGCAGCCGATGCAAAGCGATTGATCGATCTTCACCTGGTGCCGGCCCTCGAAAGTATCCGAAGCCCAGGTGAGGGCGGGGCATCCGAGGTTCATGCATGACTGGCAGGCGTTGCATAGTTCGTTCACGATCGCGAGCGCCGGCCCCTTGATCTTGACCGGGTCGAGCACGCAGGGACGATTGGAGATGATCACCGCTACGCCCCGGTACGCGACCGCCTCGCGCAGCGTCTGGTACATCTGCGCGAGATCGTAGGAGTCTACGGTGCGCACCCATTTCACTCCGATGGCGCGCACCAGCGCTTCATAATCGACCTTGGCGCTTCCTTACCGCGCAGTGTCTTGCCGGTGCCCGGGTGGTCCTGCCCGCCGGTCATCGCCGTGATCCCGTTGTCCAGCAGCAGTACAGTGATATTCGCCTGGTTGTACACCGCGTCGATCAGCGCCGGGATGCCCCCATGCAGGAAAGTCGAGTCGCCGATAGTGGCCATCACCGGCTTGGTGTCGCCGGCCATAGCCATCCCGATCGCGTTGCCGATGGAGGACCCCATCGACACCATGGTATCGATGCCGCGTAGTGGATCGAGGCACGCCAGCGTGTAGCAGCCAATGTCCCCGGCCACGCGCGCGCCCGACGCCCTCACTGCCATGAAACTCGAGGTGTGGGGGCAGCCTGCGCACAATACCGGCGGCCGCGCCAGCGGTTCAGGCGCCCAGCTGACGCGTCCCGCGCGTGGCTCGATCGCACCCGCTTTTTCGAATCCGGCGCGCACGATCTCGGGCGAGAATTCGCCCGTGCGAGGAAAGAACTCTTTACCTTCCGCTTTAATGCCGAGCGCGCGCAACTCCTTCTCTATCACTGGCTCCAGCTCTTCGACCACGAACACCCGGTCGACCGACTCGCAATAGCGCCGCAACAGCCCCTCGGGCAGCGGCCAGGAGGCGCCCAGTTTCAGCACGCTAGCGTTGGGCAGCACTTCGCGCACGTAGGGATAACAGGTTCCGGCCGTGACCACGCCGAAACTTGTGCCGCCCGTTTCCCAGCGGTTTATCGGCGCGGTCTCCAGATACTGTTTCAGCCTTGCCTCGCGGTCAAGCACGACAAAGTGGCGGGGGCGCGCATGCGCCGGAATCATCACGTTCTTGGCCGGATTCTCGACGAATCCGCGCGAGAGATGTTCAGTTCGTTCTCCGACGGTAACCCGGCTGCGGGTGTGCGACAGGCGCGTGGTGCCCCGTACGATGACCATGGTGTCGAATTGCTCGGACAGGTCGAAGGCAAGACGCGTCAAATCGAGCGCCTCCTGCGCGTCGCTTGGTTCAAGCACCAGAACCGTAGCGAACTGCCCGTAAATGCGGGTGTCCTGCTCGTTTTGCGAACTATGGAGGCCGGGATCGTCGCACACCGCGAGTACCAGTCCGCCATTGACGCCGATGTAGGCTTGCGACATGAATGCGTCGGCGGCGACGTTGAGGCCGACATGTTTCATCGATGCGAGTGCGCGGCTGCCAGCGAATGAAGCACCGATGGCCACATCGAGCGCGACCTTTTCGTTGGTCGACCACTCGGCGTACAGATGCTCGACGGGATAGCGGGCGAGGGACTCCAAGATTTCCGTGCTTGGCGTGCCTGGATAAGCGGCGGCAACCCGTACCCCGGCTTCCCACGCGCCGCGCGCAATCGCCTCGTTGCCGGTCAACGGCCGGGTGTCTTGCGCCTGCTCATCGGCTTGCTCCTGTGTTTGCAGCACTGTGTGCATGCCCTCGCCCTCCTTGGCGGCAAATGAACATTTCCCCTAATTGACCACGGATCATCCTCAAACTGGCCGGCGGATGTCTTGATCTGGATCACGAACCCCCGCCAAGACCTGATTGGGCACATCGTTTAGCCTCGGGGATGAAAAGTTCGGACCGAAGTAAGGGCAATGCCGAGCACCGTCGGCCCGCCAAGACGTACCGGCTGAGCCCGGATCAGTCTGTCATTGCGGGTTTCACGGCTGCCCCACCAGGCGGCGGCCGGGGCGCCCTGGCGGCTTTGTCGCACCTACCGTAGTGGCCTTTCCGGAGGCGCCGTTGGTTACGCGCGAGGGCGCGTGAGTTTGACGTCAATTGCAACAAATGGGCTCCGGCGACACTGCAACAACTGCGCTGAGTTGCGATTGCGCGGATTGGGCGACACTGCCGCCAACTGCCAGATCAGCGTAGCCGTCTCTTACTCGGTGAAAATGATCTTGCGAGACTGTCTCGCTATTGCAATCGGTCGGCACTTCCCATCGTCCCACCCATCATGTCGGTTGAGATGTAGTGGTGCTTGGTGCTCCACGGCGACACCACTGGATTCAGGCCGGCCTAGAGGATGACGGGATTTGTGGCTCGTGATGGCCCGTCGTGATCGCCTATCTTGGTGGCCGCCGTGGGAGCGCTACTCAGAGCATCCGGCGTGTTCGCTGAGTCGCAAATCACAGCGGGCGCCAACGACCGCGGCGGCTACGCATGAAAAGCTTCCTGAAGCAGGCCGAGGCGGGAATGCCGGTCAAGGAGTTGTGTCGCAAGGGCGGTTTCAGCGACGCAGCGTTTTACCAGTGGCGGAGCAAGTACGGCGGCATGGACGTTTCCGATGCCCGCCGGCTGAAGGAGCTGGAGAGCGAGAACGCGAAGCTCAAGAAGCTCCTGGCCGAGGCCCATCTGGACATTCATGCGCTGAAGGCTGTCTTCGGGGTAAAGCGCTATCCAGCCGGCGAACGCGTAACCGCGACGCGCGGGTGCCGGCGGCTGCACCGCCGACGTGCCGACGAGTATCGGCTGGCTGGTCACGGGCGATCCGCCGTTGCTGTTGAAGCTGACCGTGACCGTCACCGCACTCACGAAGTAAGAGTCGCTGGGGACGCCGTTCGCCCAAATGGTGAGCAATGCATGGCCGCGAGGCAGGTTGGCGAACGGGGACGAAGTGAAGCCGGAGGCGGAGAAATTCGCACTCGAGTCGCGGACAGGTAGAGGATTTGCTGGTTGTCATATCGCCGCCATTCGAGGATCGCGTAATTGGTCGACGAGTCGTTCGATTTGCCACCGGAGGCTCCGGAAACTCCCCGGAAGGTAGTGCCGGCGACGGCAAGTCGGGGCCTAGTGGGCGAAGGCTCTCGAGACCATCCGCTTGAATCGAAGTGAAACACCTCCGCGGCAAGGCGACCGCGAGTGCCCTCGTATTAGAGGGTGATGCTGGTGACGCGTCGGATTAGTTTCCGCTTTCCAGACCTTCCGAGCGTCGAGTGGGTACGACCCCGCCGGGGCATTGCGCGCGCCCGTTAACGGCAATTGTAAGCTGACCCAGCCGGCAATTTGAAACTGACCCACCTGGGGTATTGATAGCGGCTTTCGGCCGCGGCGAGTGGGTTTCAGCGACCGGCAGGCCCCCCGGCCACGCGTCTTGGCCACGGAGCTTGCGGTCGCGACCCAAATGGACTGGTTTCATCTCGACAAGAGGCCCGTTATCGACCCGACCGAGGAGCCGCAGGCCGCTTCTCAGCGGCGGGATAATCGTTTGTGCAAAGTTCGCTGCCGCACCGACAGTTAAATCCTCGACGTCTATTGTTCTACATCCGGCATGACCGGCCCATAGACAATCGACCTCAAGGATCCTAAATTTCCTATGGGCTCAAACATGCTTAACGTCGCGCCATCCGCTATGAGATCGAAAATGGCCCGCATTTTCGGAAGTTTCGCGGCTGCGGCGCTCCTCGTCGCCGTTGCAACCGGGCTGTACGGCCCTGTCGCGAAAGCGGAGGTGCCCGGACTGGTCACGCATCTCGAGTTCGACAACAACGCGACGGATTCGGCGGGGGACAATGATTTCATTCTCCGCGGCACGACAAGCTTCAGCACGCAGGCCGCGCCGGTGGCCGGCAACGCCGCTTCGCTGCAGATCGGCGGCATCGAGTCCCAGGCGCTCGGCGGCTGGACCCTGTTCGACGGATGGGCGGGCGGGAGCACGGCATTCTGGCTGCGCCTCGACGGTGCCACGACGCAGGCGTGGGCCAACAACAGCCACCACGACCTGCTTTTCAAGTACAACGTCTTGGAAACGAGCGTCTTCAAGGACGCGACGGGCCAGCTGAAGCTGATTACGACACACGGCGACGGTACGTCGTTCGGCACGAACACCTGGGTGATGTCCACGGCTTCGCTGCCGGTGAATACCTGGGTGCATGTCGTGACAACGCATGCGGGCTCGATCGCTTCCATCTATTTCAACGGCCAGCTCGTCGGTACGGGAGGCACGAACAAGACCCTCGGCGTCGCGAGCAGCGATATTCTCGAGATCCATCCGTACGATGGAGGCTTTGCCGGCCTTCTCGACGAATTCCAGGTGTACAACCGCGCCATCACCCAGGCAGAAGCCGTGGAATTGGCCGGCGGGGGAGGCGCTCCGACGACGTTCACCGTGACCGCTTCAGCGGGCGCGAACGGCTCGATTTCGCCTTCGGGCAACGTTACGGTCACGAGCGGCGCGAACCGGTCGTTCACGCTCACTCCGAACAGCGGCTACCAGATCTCGAGTGTCGTCGTTGACGGCGTTGCACAGGGAGCGATCGCGAGCTACACCTTCACCAACGTCACGGCGAACCACACGATCGCCGCGACGCTCTCGGTAATTCCTCCGACCACGTTCACGATTACGGCCTCGGCCGGCGCGAACGGCTCGATTTCGCCTTCGGGCAACGTTGCGGTCACGAGCGGCGCGAACCGGTCGTTCACGCTCACTCCGAACAGCGGCTACCAGGTGGCGAGCGTTACGGTCGACGGATCTTCCGTCGGCGCGGTTTCGAGCTACACCTTCACCAACGTCACGGCGAACCACACGATCGCCGCGACGCTCTCGGTAATTCCTCCGACCACGTTCACGATTACGGCCTCGGCCGGCGCGAACGGCTCGATTTCGCCTTCGGGCAACATTGCGGTCACGAGCGGCGCGAACCGGTCGTTCACGATCACTCCGAACAGCGGCTACCAGATCTCGAGCGTCGTCGTTGACGGCGTTGCACAGGGAGCGATCGCGAGCTACACCTTCACCAACGTCACCGCCAACCGCACGATCTCCGCCTCCTTCTCGACGGCCACGCCGCCCGGAGGGGAGGTGCCCGGACTGGTCACGCATCTCAAGTTCGACAACAACGCGACGGATTCGGCGGGGGACAATGATTTCATTCTCCGCGGCACGACAAGCTTCAGCACGCAGGCCGCGCCGGTGGCCGGCAACGCCGCTTCGCTGCAGATCGGCGGCATCGAGTCCCAGGCGCTCGGCGGCTGGACCCTGTTCGACGGATGGGCGGGCGGGAGCATCGCCTTTTGGATGAAAATCAGCAGCGCGACGGCGGCGACTTGGTCCAACAACTCGAACCACGATTTGTTCTACAAGCAACAGATTCTGGAGACGCGCGTCATCAAGGATGCGACCGGTCAGCTCAAGCTGATGACGACGCATAGCAACGGCACTGCACTCGGCACCTGGGTCACTTCTACCGCTTCCATTCCGACGGACACCTGGGTCCATGTCGTCACGACGCATGCTGGTACAACGGCTTCCGTCTTTTTCAACGGCCAGCCGGTCGGCACTGTCAATACGGGCAAAACACTCGGCGTTGCCAGCGGCGATATCTTTGAGATCCACCCGTACGACGGGCGCTTCGCCGGCTTCATTGACGATTTTCGCGTGTACAACCGCGCGATCACACAGGCGGAAGCGGCGCAACTGGCAGGTGGAGGAGGCACGCCCTCGACATTCACCGTGACTGCCGCTGCTGGCGCGAACGGCTCGATTTCGCCGCCCGGCTCCGTCACGGTTAGCAGTGGCGCAAACCAGGCCTTCACCATTACTCCGAACAGCGGCTATCAAGTTGCCAGCGTTCTTGTCGATGGTGTCTCTCAAGGTGCGCTCACGAGCTATGCCTTCACAAACGTCACGGCTAACCACACGATCTCCGCGACGTTCTCGGCGATTCCTCCGACCACGTTCACGATTGCGGCGTCCGCCGGCGCGAACGGTTCGATTTCGCCGACCGGCTCCGTCATCGTGAACAGCGGCGCGAACCAGACGTTCACTATCACGCCCAACAGCGGCTATCAGATCTCCGGTCTTCTGGTGGACGGCGTTTCGCAAGGCGTGGCCGCGAGCCATACATTCACGAACGTCACGGCGAACCACACGATTTCAGCGACGTTCGTGCTGATTCCGCCTACGTCGTATGTGATTTCTGCCACGGCCGGAACCGGTGGCGCTATCTCGCCCGGCGGATCGGTCAACGTGGCCGCCGGACAAACGCAGGTCTTCAATATCACGCCGAACGCCACCTACCAGATTGCCAACGTCTCGGTAGACGGTGTTTCTGTCGGTGCCGTGACGAGCTATGTCTTCTCGAGCGTGAACGCCAACCATACGATTGCTGCGACCTTCTCGACGGTCACGCCGCCGGAAGGCTCCTTCCAGCTGAATAACTCGTATATCACCGGCCTGGCCAGTCCGACGGCCATGTCGTACGCACCGGATGGCCGCTTGTTCATTACCGAACAGGCCGGCGCCGTGCGCATCGTCACTGCGCAGGGCCAGCTGCTCTCGCAGCCGTTCCTGGTAACGACAAACATGCGCAGCGATGAAGAACGCGGTCTCTTGGGCATCGCCTTCGACCCGAACTTCACGACGAACAACTACATCTACATCTTCTACACCGAGAACTCACTCGGCGCCCGCCTCAGCCGCTTCACGGCCAATGGCAACGTCGTCGTTCCGGGCAGCGAAGTCATCTTGCTTGAGTACTACAACATTTCCGGCAACCATCGCGGCGGCGACGTCCACTTCGGTCCGGACGGCAAGCTGTACCTCGCTCTCGGCGACGCTGGCGAACCGCTCGAATCCCAGACGGTCACGACGTACAACGGCAAGATTCTTCGCCTCAACAGCGATGGCACGATTCCGGGCGACAACCCGACGAGCTTCGTGACGACGTCCGGCCAGACGGTTACCCCTGTCGGCCAGTACCGCGCCATTTGGGCCTTTGGCTTGCGCAACCCGTACCGGTTCTCTTTCCACCCCACGACCGGCAAGATGCACATCAACGACGTCGGCGCGGGCCTCTGGGAAGAAGTGAACGTCGGCCAGGCGGGCCGCAACTACGGCTGGCCGACCTGCGAAGGCCTCTGCTCGAATACGTTCGCGCAGAACCCGATCTACGTACATGAGCGCGGCATCGAAGGCTGTGCCATTACGGGCGGCGCCTTCTACACCGGCAGCCAGTTCCCGATCGAATATCGCGACGACTACTTCGTCGTCGACTACTGCAGCACGTGGCTGCGCTACCTGAACGCGTCGAACAACGCCCAGGCCACGTTCCCGCTCTCGATCCCGATGTTCTCGGTCGACCTGAAGACCGCGACGGACGGCAGCTTGCTCATCGCAGGCCATGGTTCGGGTACGATCTCGCGCCTCTACTTCGTGAGCAACGGCACGAACCACAATCCGGTCGCCAGCGCCTCGGCCAGCCCGCTGTCCGGCCTGTCGCCGCTCGCAGTGACGTTCGACGGCACCGGCTCGACCGACCAGGATAACGACACGCTCTCGTATGCGTGGAATTTCGGTGACGGCGCGACCGGCACCGGCGCGATCGCCTACCATACCTACACGACGGGTGGCCTCTACACCGCCACGCTGACGGTCACCGACGGCAAGGGCGGTTCCGACACCGACACCGTTTCGATCTCGGTCGGCGCTCCGCCGACGGCCACGATCCTCACTCCGTCCGTCGGCGCGCTGTACACGGCCGGCGACACGATCGCGTTTTCCGGCTCGGCCAGCGATCCGGATGACGGCGTTCTGCCCCCGAGCGCGTTCAGCTGGACCGTCGTGTTCCATCACGACGCCCACACGCACCCGCAGTTGGGTCCGGTGAACGGCGTCGCGAGCGGCACCTTCACGATCCCGACGTCCGGCCATCCGGAAGAGAACGTCTGGTACCGCATCAACCTGACGGTGACCGACTCGGCCGGCCTCCAGTCGACCGTGTCGCGCGACGTCTACCCGCGCAAGGCGAATATCACGCTCTCCTCGAACGTTCCGGGCACGCAGGTGCTCCTCGACGGTTCCCCGTTTGCCACGCCGTACACGTTCATCGGCGTTGCTGGCGTCCAGCGCACGATCGGCGTTACCTCTCCGCAGACGATCGCCGGCCAGGGCTATCAGTTCGGCTCCTGGTCGGACGGCGGCGCGCAGAGCCACACGATCGTGACGCCGAGCGCGTCCACGACCTACGCGGTCACGATGAACGTGCAGACGACGCCGACCCTGCCTCAGCCGACGCTCAACTGGCGATTCAACAACAGCGCCGTCGAATCGATGCTGAACGTGCCGACGTCGGCCCGCGGCTCGATCCAGTACGCGACCGACACGGCGCCGATCGCCGGCACGAACACGGCTTCCATGCGCTTCGTTGGCGCGACCGGCACCTACCTCGCGACCGACGGCACGACCATCATGAACGCTTGGCCCGCCGCGACGACCTCGACGTGGGTGAAGATCACCGCCGCGACGGCCAACGGCTGGTCGAATGACAGCTACCACGCGCTCCTGTTCAAAAACCGCGTGCTGCAGACCAGGATCCAGAAGACCTCGACGGGCTTGAAGCTCGTGGCGACGCACAGCGACGGCACCAACCCGTTCATTACGCAAGTGACCTCCACGATCGCCATCCCGACCGACGCGTGGGTGATCCTCGTGACGGTGCACCAGGGCACGACGGTGACGCTCTACATCAACGGACAGCTCGCGGGCAGCGGCTCGACCGGCCGTACGCTGGGCGGCGCCAGCGCCGACGGCATGGACATCATCGGCCACGGCGGCAACTACACCGGACTGCTCGATGATCTCCGCCTCTGGAACGCGGCCTTTACGCAGGCCCAGGTGCAGCAGATCCCGCTGCAGTAGAGCGTCCGGGGGGACGCAAGGCTAGTTGTGAAGCGTCAAGAGGTTGCTTTCGGACTTCGTGAAAGCAGCACGATGAGAGTATCAACCGTTCAGTGCCTGCCGACCGCACCAGTTACCCGCACCAACAGCGATCGCATTGTGCGGCCGTCGACAGCGGTGTTGACCGCTCTTCTCTTCTTCGCTGCGGCGCTTGTTGCGCCGACATCGCACGCGCAATCAGCCGACGCCTCGCTATGGGTCACCGATGGCGACGTATTCAGCATGGCGCAGTCCGGCAACGTCATGTACATCGGCGGCGTGTTTTCGACCGTGGGTCCGGCTCACGTCTGCGCAGATCGAGTCTTACATGCTCTCGCTGGTTCCTTGGAACCATCGAGGACCGCTGCCGGAAGGGTGCGCGCCGCAAGCGATGATGGCCGAGGCTCTGGGGCTGACGACTGCGCGCCTCAATGCCCTGCTCAAGGATAAGATCGGGCTGTTCAGTCTGGACGCTCTCGTCAACATTGCCACCCGCGCCGGGCTGAGTGTACGGTTGCTCGTCAAGTAAGCCGCATGATTGTCGCGATCACTGCAACGCGACTTGTCTCCACCCATCATCCCACCCATCATTCTGGTTGCGATGCAGTGGCGCTGGGTGCCCCGAGGCGACACGACTGAATTCAGACATGCCCGATGACGAGCGAACTTGCGACATGTAATGGCGAGTCGTGATGCGTTATCTTGGTGGCCGCCCTCTCCGCCATCGGGCCTTGTCCCGCATCGAATTGCGGGGTGAGGCAGTAATGGCGGCGCTTGATTAGACAACGCAACTCATTTCTGTGAAAGCGCATTGACGAGCGCTCTCATGCTAAGAGACCAGTAGCATCCGCGTCGCGCGATAGCGTATACCGGCCGCTTGAATTCGAGCTCCGGGATATCAATGCGCCGGACACACTTTTGACCGCCTCGCGACGGCCCCGCGCCCGGACTCAACAGCAAAAGATCCGTGGCAGCCGCCAGATCGATCGTGGCGCTTCCTGCGTAGTCGACCTCCAGCACTACTTTCGGAGGGGCAAGTCCGGCAGCGGCAAAGCGCTCCTCAAGCCAACTCGTCGCCGACGTGTGCCGCGGCGGGATGATCCACGAATACTGCAGCAGGTCGGCCATCGTTTTCGACCGCTTTCTGAAAAACGGATGCCCTGTCCGCGCGACCACGGTCAACTCGTCATGGCCGAATTGAGTGACCTCCAGATTGCGCGCGGGAGTACCGATGATTGGGGCGAACACGAGGTCGAGCTGGCCAAGTTCCAGCATTGTCGTAAGGGAGCCCGCTATGTCGAGGACCACCCGAAGTTCAAGCCCGGGCTGCTCCCGGATCAGTTGCGCGATCGCGGGGGCCACGAAGCCGTCGTATACCGGCCGCGTTGCACCCACGCGAAGAAACCCGACGACGCCGCTGCGCATGTCGGCTGCGAGACTCATTGTGTCGTCATGTTCGTGGCGAATTCTCACTGCGTGGGTGTGAATTACCTTGCCGGCCTGCGTGAGGACCATTCCCTTCTTGCTTCGCTCAAAGACGGGGAAGCCGACCGCAATCTCGACGCGCCCTATCGCTTTCGATAACGCCGCCTCGGTCACGTGGCAGGCGCGTGACGCGCCGGCGAGATTTCCCGCGTGGGCGACGGCGAGGAAGTAGCCAATGTCGCGAGTATTAATATCCATTCCCGAAAGTTAATACAAAGGCACGAATAATTCAATTGAGTTCAAGTCGCCCGCATATCAACATCTGGCATCGGCCGACAAAACGTCTGCCAGCGCCGTGTGGGGATACATGATGTTGCCGCGCATGAGAATCGAGCACATTGAGGTTTTCGGTGTTGCAGTGCCTTTGGCGGGTGTATACACGACCGCGTACGAAAGCCGAACGGTTCAGAGGAGCGTGGTTGTTCGCATCACGGCTTCAGGCGGCGCGATCGGGCTGGGCAACGTCGATCCCGTTCCGGGCTATTCGACGGAAACGGCCGACCAGACGGTGCAGGCACTCAAGGATGTGTTCGCGCCGTCCGTCCTGGGCGGCGATCCGGCCAACATTCATGTGCTGAACCAGCGCCTCGCTGCCGCGGGGGCGGGCTTTCTCGATGCCAAGGCAGCCATCGAGATGGCGTGTGTCGACCTCGCCGCCCGCGCCCTGGGCGTGCCGGTGCACACGTATCTTGGCGGCGCCGTCCGGGACACGCTACTCTTCAACGGCTGGATCGGCGTCGTGTCGCCGGAGCAGGCCGCGAAGGAAGCTGCCAGTTGGCGGAAGCGGGGCTTTCGGTCCGCGAAGATCAAGGTTGGCGGAGGTATCGAGCTCGACCGCGAACGCGTGAGGGCGGTGCGCCAGGCGACGGGGCCCGGATTCGGAATCCGGATCGACGCCAATGCAGGCTACGACGCGGAAACCTCGATCAAGCTCGCGCGCATGGTGGCGGACTGCGATCTGCAGCTGTTCGAACAGCCGGTTCCTGCCGACGACTTGGCCGGCATGGCGCGCGTGCGCCGCGAGGCCGCGGGCATCCCCATCATGGCCGACGAGTCCGTGCTCGACCACGCCAGTCTGATCCGGATCATTCGTGCGGACGCCGCGGACATCGTGAAAGTCAAGGTAATGAAGCAGGGCGGGATCTACAATACCTGCAGGATGATCGCAACCGCCGAAGCGGCGGGCCTGCGCTGCGTCTTGGGTCACGGCTTTGGGCTCGGCATCAACACGATGGCCGAAATCATGGTGGCCGCCACTTCGTCGAACGTAATCGATGGCCTCGAATGTGTCGGCCCGCTCAATACGGCCGACGATATCGTCGCGGAGCCACTCGATCTCCAGCGTGGATGGCTTCCCCTACCGACCGGGCCCGGGCTAGGCGTAACCCTGGACCCGGCGAAGATCGAACGCTATCGCTTCGCATGAAACTCCCGATCGAGTACCGTAACCTCGCAGGCAGCTGAGCAATCCATGATAGGCGAAGACATTTCTCCCACGACCAGGATCTCGCGCGAGGAACTGCGCGAACTGCAGTGGCGGCGACTGCAGCCGCAGATCGCTTACAACTACGCCAAGTCGCCCTTTTATCGCGAGCGATTCGACGCGATCGGGCTGCAGCCTGCGGACATCCGCGCCTGGGACGACTTCCAGCGCGTGCCCACGATGGATAAGCACGATCACAGGCAGGCACAGGAAGAGTCGATTCGCCGCTTCGGGCATCCGTTCGGGATGCTCTGCTGCGTTCCGACCGAGTCCTTCACCATGCTGTCGGCAACATCGGGGACAAGCGGCACGCCGACGTTCTACACGCTCACCGAACCCGATCTGAAGGTCTACAGCGAACTCATGGCGCGCAAGCTCCGCCTCATTGGCTTGCGTCCAGGCGACCGCGTGCTCCACGGCTTCGCCCTGAGCATGATGGTCGGCGGCCAGGCGGTGCTCCAGCTCCTCAAGAACTATGGTGCATGCATCGTGCCGGTAGGGGCCGAGGTGGGCAGCCGGAGGCTCCTTGAATTCGCCAGGCTCGTGCGTCCGCGCATGCTCATCTGCACGCCATCCTACGCCGAGTATGTGGCCGAGAAGTGCCAGGAGACACTCGGCATTCCCGCGACCGATCTTGGCCTCGAGCTCATCGTCTGCGGAGGCGAGCCGGGCGCCAGTCTTCCCGATGTCCGCCACGTTATCGAATCGGCGTATGGCGCAAAGCTCCACGACTACACCGGCGCGGTCCACACCTTCCACGGCATCACGTGCGGCGTGCCCGGGGGGATGATGCACTACGTTTCCGAGGATCATTGCGTGCTCGAGCTGCAGGATCCGGAGACGAAGGCGCCCATCGAGCTCCGTGACGGCGCAGTGGGCGAGATGGTCTACACGGAGCTGGGGATCGAAGCGACGCCGCTGATGCGTTATTCGCTGGGCGATATCATCCAGATCAGCGCGCAGCCCTGCTCCTGCGGCTGGCGCGGGCTGAGCTTCGCGATCCTCGGGCGCAGCGACGACATGCTGATCGTGAAAGGCGTCAATGTCTATCCGGCGGCGATACGCAATGTCGTAGCCAGCTTTGCTCCGAGAACCACGGGCCAGATTCGCGTCGTTCTGGACAAGCCCGGCCACAAGGTCACGCCGCCTCTTCATCTGGTCGTCGAGCACGGCGCGGATCTCCAGGGGAGCGCGCTGGCAACACTGGATGCCGAACTGCAGACCGTCCTCCACGATCAGTTGAAGATCCGACCTGCCATCGCATTGGTTCCACCGGGAACGCTCCAGCGCAGCAGCCACAAGACAAAGCTGGTGGAGGTGCGCGCTCCTTCTGAGGCAGGCGGCCCGTGAGCGTGTTCGTCCTCGGGGTCGCGACGCATCCGCCATCGCTGCAGGAGCGGCGGCTGCGGCTCGAGGAAATGGCATACCACACCGCGCGCGCGGCGCTGGACGACGCCGGCGTGACTCGCCGGCAGCTTGACAGCGTCACGCTTGGGTCGAGCGACGAACTCGACGGCCGCCCGATTTCGAGCATGCTCATGAGCGCGCCGGCGGGAGGCTACGAAACCGACGAGATCAAGGTGACTGATTCGGGCGCGACCGCGCTTTGCATGGCTTATGCCCGCTTCTTGTCCGGAGAATCGCAGCTCGGACTGGTGGTCAGCTGGTGCAAGAGTTCGAAATCCGACGTCGAAGCCGTGATGCGCCTGCGTGGCGATCCGTTCTATACGCGGCCGCTGGGTATCGGCGCGGCCATCAGCGATGCGCTCTTCGCGCAAGCCGTGGCCGCAGAGTTCGGTATCGACGAGGAGGAGGTTGCACGCCGGGTGGTCGGCGCTTACGCGCGAGCGGCCGGGAATCCGCGCGGCATCCGGCATGCGGTCCCGAGTCTGGAGAGCGTGGGCCGTTCCCCGTTCGAGGCCATGCCGCTGCGCAGCGCGCAGCGAGCGCCCTTGACCGATGGTGCCGTCGCCATGGTCCTGGCTTCCGGGCGATTCGTCAACTCGCATCCAGGTTGCCGCCCGCTGGCGCGCATTGCCGGTGTCGGTTGGGCGACCGATTCCTATCGACTCGACGCGGCACGGCTGCGATCGATGACTTCCGCGCGTGTCGCATGGCGTGAAGCCATGCGCCAGGCCGGAGTGGAGAGCACCGCCGAACTCGACGTCGTCGAACTGGAATCGCAGAGCGGGTTTCACGAGGCGGCCTACGTCCGTGCGTTCGGCATTGAAAACGAGGACGCGCTGTCACCATCCGGCGGCCCCTTCGCGCAGAACCCGCTCTTCTGCACAGGGCTGATCAATGCGGCCGAGGCCGTGCTGCAGGTAGCGGGGCGCGCCGGCGCAGTTCAGCGGCACCGTGCGCAACGCGCGGCTGCACATAGCTGCCACGGTTATGCGCAGCAGGGCAATGTGGTGATGGTATTCGAAGGCGTCGGGGATTCACGATGAACGAAACCGTCGCCGTACTGGGGACCTTCCAGACCGAGTTCAGGACCCATCATCTCCGGCACACGTTCGTCGAGCAGGCGCAGATCGCTGCCGCAGGCGCCCTGCACGACGCCGGCATGACGCCCGACGATATCGGTGCCATCGTGTTCTCGCTCGGCCCCACGACTTTTATGGGGGTCGCCGATGCCGATCGCTGGGCTATTGACTATGTTTTCGGCGCCGGCAAGCCGATGTTGCGCGTGCATACCGGCGGCGCCACCGGCGGCTCGGCGGTTCAGGCGGCCTATAACCTCGTTCGCGCTGGTCTTCATCGTTCCGTGCTGATCGTTGGCGCCGAACGTATCGCCGAGACGCCCGATGCGCAAAAGGTGCTCAACCTGATCTTTGACGTCTTCTACGAACGCGACATGCCGCTCGCGACGAATACCTCGGCTGCCCTGTGGGCGACCCGATACCTGGAGCGCTACGGCAACACCCAGGAGGATCTCGCGCGCGTCGTCGTACGCGCGCGGCGCAATGCGCTCAAGAACCCCCACGCGCACCTGAAGGGCATCATCACCGTCGCGGATGTGATGGCCTCGCCGATGATCTCCCATCCGCTCAAGCTGTTCGACATCTGCCCGCGTTCCTCGGGCAGCGCGGCAATGGTGGTCGGCAACATGGACATGGCGCGGCGGTTTCAACCGAGGCCTGCATTCATCAATGGCGTTGCGAGCCGCACCACCACGCACTGGTTCGGCGATCGGATGACGCCAAGCGCCGACTCGGACTTCTTCGATTTCGACGTCGTCGCATCGGCCGGCCGCGAGTGCTACGGGCGCGCCAATATCTCGGATCCGCTGAGCGAGATCCAGGTGACCGAACTGTACGACCCCTACAGCATTACGGCGGCCTTGCAACTCGAGCGGCTACGGTTTTGCAGCCCCGGAACAGCGCTCAAGCTCGAGCGCGATGGCTACTGGAACGTCGAAGGCGGCGCCGTCGCGGTGAACCCGTCCGGCGGCACGCTATGCACCAATCCGATCGCGGTCGCCGGGCTGGTGCGCGCCATCGACGCCGCAAACCAGGTTATGGGCAAGGCCGGAGCGATGCAGGTTTCCGGCGTCAGGAACGCCATCTCCTCTTCTGTCGGCGGGATCGGTCAGTTCTATAACTGCACGATATTCGGCACCGAGCCGGTCGGCGATTGATCCACGAAAGCGGGTGATCAGCATGGGTGATACCAAGGAAACCGGCGGGCACGATGTGATAACCGACCACGTGACCCTGCGCTACGACTACGCGCTCGGCGAGGTTGCCGGGGGGTTCATGGCGGGGCTCAAGGAAGGCAGGGATTCTCGCAACGCGGTGCTCCAGATCGGGCCTGACCTACGTGCCGCCGCGCTCCTTCTGCGAACGCACCTTCGAGAAGTGCGACGCGTGGGTGGAAGCCGGGCTCGAGGGCGTGATAGAGACCTCCACGATCGTGGTGCGCGGCTTCGAAGGGAAACGCAAGGCGCCGGTCGCCATCGCTTTCGTTCGCCTCGATGGCACGGACTCGGCGATCGCCAACTATGTCGACGGCCTCGACTTCGAGGACTACGACGCGGATATGAGGCGCATCGCGCCGGGCAAGCGGCTGCGGGTCAAGTTCGCCGAAGTCCGCGAAGGCCGCGTGACCGACTTCAGCTTCGTCTGCATCGACTAAGCGCGGACCGTCCCGCTCAGTGCCGCCCGGACGGGATAGTGCGTGCGATGAAATCGAGCACGGCGTTGCCGAAAAGGTCGTTGCGGTCTCCCGCCACCATGTGCGCCGCGTGCGCAACGTTGACAAACTCGGCGTGCGGGCAGGTCGACAGGAAACTCTGTGCTCCCGCGTCGCTCAGGACGTCGGATGTTGCACCCTTGACGAGCAGGGTGGGCAACCGTAATCTCCGCGCGCTGTGCTCGAGCCGCGTGTTCCGCTCGGTGAAATCCTGGAGTGTAAGGACGGATCGCGGGTCCCAATGCCAGTAATAGCGGCCATCTCCGCCGAGCCGCACGTTCTTGGCAAGGCCATCGAGCGTGTCGGGTCTCCGGCGGTGTGGTTGATAACTGGCGATGGCATCGGCGACCTGGTCGAGACTCTCGAAGCCCTCGGGCGCCTGATGCATGAACTCCTGGATGCGGCCAAAGCCTTGCATCTCGATTTGGGGCGCAATGTCGACGAGCACGAGTGCCATCGCCTCGACACGGCCTTCGCCGATGGCAATAAGGCTCGTACCTCCGCCTCGGGATGCGCCAACCAGCGCAGGCGGCTTGTCGCCGAAGGCGCGGATGACGCACCGGAGATCCCCGATCATCGCATCGGGGCCGTATTGCCCGTCTGAAGCCCATTCGGAATCGCCGTGGCCGCGCGCATCGAATGCCACCGCATGATACCCGGCGGACGCAAGCCTCTCGCCGATGCGCTTCCAGGCATGGCGGGTTTGCCCGGAGCCGTGCAAGAGCAGCACGACAGGCGCACCGGGATCGCCCCACGAATCCGCTGCGATCCGAAGGCCGTCCGCGCCGGGAATGACGTGCATCGGAACGGGCGTGCCGGGAAGCCTGGCGCCCGCACTCATGTTACGCCCGGCAATGCGAATGCACGGTACCAGTCACTGGCCCTTGATTCCTGCATCCTTGACGATGCGTCCCCAGTGGGCGGACTCTGCGGCCATTTCGCCGGCAACGTTGTTCAACGGATTGGCATTCAGCAACGCGCCCTGGACGGCAAACGCATCCTGGACCTCCTTGGTCTTCAGTGCTTGTGCGACGGCTGCTCCGAGCGTGTCCCGCACAGTCGACGGGAGGCCGGCCGGGGCCAGAACGAAGAAACTCAACGCGGTCGCGAAGCCGGGGAACTGCTCTGCCACCGTTGGTGTCTCGGGCGCGTATGCGACCCGATTCGGGCTCGTCATTGCCAGGAGGTTGAGCTTGCCTGCGCGAATCAGCGGCAACACCGGCGATGCGCTGATGAACGCCAGCGGCACTTCGCCGGACATGACATCGGTGAGCAGCTTGCCGCCTCCCTGATACGGAACGTGAAGAAGTTTCACGCCCGCGAGCTGCTGAAACAACTCTCCGGAAAGATGCGGAATGCTGCCGATGCCGCCGGTCGCGTAGCTGAATTGCCCGGGCTTGCTCTTGAGCAGGGGGATCAGCTCAGCCCAGTTCTTGGCAGGGAAGCCCGGGCTGCTGACAAGCACGCACGGCAGCGTGCCCACCGCAGCAATCGGGGTGAAACTCTTGAGGTCGAAGCCGGGCGACGCGTAGACATGCGGCGCGACAAGCAGACTCGATTCGGCGAAGAAGAGCGTGTAGCCATCCGCCGGACTACCCGCTAGGTTGGCAGCCCCTATCGTGCCGCCGGCCCCCGCCTTGTTGACCACGACGACAGACTGTTTCAGCACGGCTCCGAGTTGTTGCGCGATGACGCGGCCTATCACGTCGGTTCCGCCGCCGGGAGCATAGGCGATGACCATCGAGATTGGGCGGTCCGGATAACTGGCGGCGCGCGGGGTCTGCGACAACCCGATCGACGCGCTTGCCAGGCCGAGCACTGTGATGAGTACTTTCAGCAATAGTCTGGTATTCATGGGTTGCTTTCTGTGGCGTGCTACTGTGGCTTGATATCGGCACTCTTTACGATTTGTCCCCAGCGGGCGGACTCCTCTGTGAACTCGTTCGCGAAGTTCTCGGTCGGACCGACGCTGAGCGACGCACCTTGCGCCGCGAACGCGTCCTCGACCGCCTTGGTTCGCAGCGTCTGCTTGACGGCGGCCGCGAGCGTGTCGCGCACTGCCGGCGGCAGATTGGCGGGGGCCAGGACGAAGAAGTTCGTGGCAGTGGCAAAGCCCGGCAGGCTTTCGGCCACGGTCGGCGCGTTCGGAGCAAAGACTGCGCGGCTCGGCGTCGTCACGGCCAGCAGGTTGAGCTTTCCGGCTCGAACGAGCGGCAGGATCGGCGACACGCTGATGAAGGACAGCGGCACCTCTCCCGACATTACATCCGCAACCAGCTTGCCACCTCCCTGGTACGGAACATGAAGCAACTTGACGCCGGCCAACTGCTGGAACAACTCGGCCGACAGGTGCCCGATGTTGCCCACTCCGGGCGAGGCATAGCTGAACTGCCCCGGTTTACTCTTGAGCAGAGGTATCAATTCGGCAACGGTCTTCGCCGGAAAAGTCGGCGTGCTCACGATGGCAAAGGGCAGGGCGCCCACGGGGGCGACTGGCGTGAAGCTGCTGAGAGTGAACCCCAGCGCAGGGTTCAGGTGCGGGGCGACGAGCAGGCTCGATTCGGCGAAGAAGATCGTGTAGCCGTCCGCTGCGCTGGTCGCGACCGAGGCCGCGCCAATCGTGCCGCCGGCACCCGACTTGTTGACGACCACGACTGACTTCCCCAGGACGTCTTCCAGGTTCTTCGCCATGACGCGGCCCAATGCATCGGCTCCGCCTCCAGGCGGATACGCTATGACCATGGTGATGGGCTTCTCCGGGTAGGCAGCGTGTGCCCGGGGCACGGCGCACAAGCTAAGAGCCATCAACGCTGCGAGTGCGAACAACGCCCAGCGATTGTGCCAAGTATTCATTGGTCTCCTTTCGGTCATCACAGTCAATCTTCCCCCGGTCATGCGCCGATTTGCCTTGCGGGCTGAGTCTCCGGCACGCGAGTTGTCTTCGTCGATGCGCGCACCGCCGCGCACGAGAAACGCGCAAACTCCTCGCGCTTGATCTGGTCGATCAGGTCGATTTCCCAGCGCAGGTACGAGGTCAGCGACTGCGCCAGATCGTCGAAATCATAAGGGTTGTACCAGACGTCGTCGAACGCACTGAGCGCATTGCTGCTCCCCTGTTCCAGCGGAAGTCCTGCCGCGTGCCAGGCTGCATTGCCCCCAAGCAGGACATGTACGCGCGCCGGGCAAACGCCGGCGACGTCGATCGCGGCCGCGGCAGCGAAGCGGCCATCGCCCGATGTGCAAATGACATCGGCGCACTCGTCAAGCCTGGACTTGGCCTTGTCCAGGCGCGACCGGACTGCGAACCACGCGCCGGCAATGTGCGACCGGCGAAACCCCAGGCTGTCCTGGAAGTCGAGCACCATCGCCTTGCCGTTGTTCAGCAGCGCCTGGGCGTCAATGACACTGATCTCCCTCACGGCGGCCGGGAGTTTGGCTTCCATGACATGGCGCGGCTCCAGTCCCCGTTCATGGAAGGGGGCGAGCAGAAAGGCGCGGCTGTCCAGAACGTAGACGTCGGTCCAGCCCATCTGCTTGAGCCACGACGCGGTGAATCGTGCGCGCACGCCGTCATCGTCGATCAGGACGATTCTGGCGTTGCGTACGCCAACATAGTGGTCGACAGATTGCACCAGTTGCCCGCCCGGTGCCGACCGAGATCCCGGCAGATGCCCGGCCAAGTACTCATCGGGCGTCCGCACGTCGAACGCGTAGATTGTCCGCTCCGTGTCCGCGACAAAGGCAGCCAGCTCGATGGCGTCGATCTGGCGCACGTCGAAACGCTTGGCCAAACGCAAGGACGCGTCGATCGACTTGTCAACGCTTTGGCTAATCGGAGGTGGCACGACTGCGGTCCGGCCACGTTCGAGTGCCTCACCCATGAGGTGCCAGGCCGCGGTGCCGTCATTCAGGACGTAGACAGGGTTCGGAATGCCGGCATTGACCAGAGCCTGGGTCGCCACGATTCCACGGGTGCGCCCGGCGCAACTCACGACGATGGGGCGATTCGGGTCTGCCGTCAAGCCGAATGCCCGGTGCGGAAGCTCGGCTCCGGGGCAATTGACCGAACCTGGCAGTGCGAACGTGTTGAACTCGGAGTACGGACGGCAGTCGATGAGGAGGAAGTCGCGACCTTCGTCCATCCAGCGCTTGAGTTCAATGGCCTGGAGGGTGGGCGTCTTGCACTCTTCGCCGACAAACTCGCCGAACGCCTTGCTCGGGACGTACTGGCCGGAGAAGACCTCCAGGCCTTCGGCTTGCCAGGCCGCCATACCGCCGACGAGTATCGATATGTCGCCGTATCCCCAGGTTTGCAACCGATCGGCGGCAATCCGGGCCAGGCCGTCGTCGTCATCCATCAGGATGATGGGCGTCGACCTGCGCGGCACCAGCCCGTCGATGATGAACTCGAGCGGGCTCAGCGGCGACGACACTGCGGGAAAGGCGTGCCCCTGCGTGAAGACGCCGTTCTCGCGCACATCGAGAAGAGCAATTTCTCCTGGCCCGCGCAACAGGCAGAGCAGCGTGCCGACATTCATCTGCATGGGAGTCGCCTCTCGGGGGTGAGAACGCGGCGGTGCGTGTCACACCAAGTAGTCAAGCAATCTGGCATTCAGGCAAACGTCAAATGGTGTTCCTGGGCCTACCTAAACGCAATTGAAGTTTTGTGGGCTTATCGTCAACTTCTCGGAAAGACTGTCCCCCGTCTACACTTGATGTAGTGCCATGGGAGCCTGGCCCCTCTTGCTGCAAGACAGCAACTGGCGCCGTACCTTCTTCAATCAGTACAAGCGGACGGCCGTGTCGAAATGCCAGGTCCGGCGGACTTCGATGACGTCGAACTCGCGGGCCAGTCCCGGCGGGAACGCTTCGTAGGGAACACTGCCTTGGACGATGCGCCGTATCGCTTCATCGACTTCTACGACGCCACTGGAGACAACGAAGGTCACTGACTCCACGGTTCCGTCGCTTCGGATGGCCACCGTCACCATGGCATTGGTGTGAGGCCGCTTTGCCACTTCGCGTACGGTGTCGACAGACGTGTTGAATTGGATCTTCCTTGCCCACGCCTCCGCATACTGGACGAGTTCGACGTTGGGGTCGGCACGCCCCCATAACCGGCCCCGACGTGCGGTGCTCAACGAGAGGGGTAGTGTGGAGGGCGAGCGAGCGGCAGCCGAGGCTGCTTCACGCCGGGCGGCTTCCTCATTGAGCTGACGTCCCATGGCCTGACGCCGTGCTTCCCGTCTTGCGTCCTCGTCTTTTTCCTCCAGGATGCGCGCGGCCTCTTTCTGTGCTGCTGCCTGTCGCACGGCTTCCTGGTGTTCAGTCTCCAGTTGCGCGGCCTCCTGGCGAGCGACCTCCTGACGCTGCGCCTCCAGCTGTGCCGCCGCCAGTCGCGCGGCTTCCTGGCGCTGAGTTTCCAGTCGCGCAGCCTCAACGCGCGCCGCCTCCTGAAGCTGCGCCGCCTGTCGCTGCGCCTCCAGCCGTGCCGCCGCCAGTCGCGCGGCTTCCTGGCGCTGAGTTTCCAGTCGCGCAGCCTCAACGCGCGCCGTCTCCTGAAGCTGCGCCTCCTGTCGCTGCGCCTCCAGCCGTGCCGCCGCCAGTCGCGTGGCCTCCTGGCGCTGAGCCTCCAGTCGTGCAGCCTCAACGCGCGCCGTCTCCTGAAGCTGCGCCTCCTGTCGCTGCGCCTCCAGCTGTGCCGCCGCCAGTCGCGCGGCTTCCTGGCGCTGAGTTTCCAGTCGCGCAGCCTCCACTCGCAAGACCTCAACGAGTGCCGCTTCTTGACCAGCGGCCTCCCGTTGCGCGGCTTCAACCCGCGCTGCCTCCAATTGCTCCGCCTGTCGCTGCCGCTGTGGTTCCACCTCGGGCTCCGGAGGATCGGGCTTGGCCACTTCAACGGCTCGCTCCCGCACTTCCGGTTCAGCTCGGTTCCGCGCACCCTCGCCGACATCTGGGGGCGCCGGCTTCACGGTCTCCGGGCTCGAAGCGCTTGGCGCAACCGCGATGACAGGCGTCGCCGCCTGTGTAGGGGGAGGCACGGCGAACGTGGCCTCGTCGGACCGCTCCACGGCGATCACTTCCGGCACAGGGATTGGTGGGGGCGCCGCGTCACCGGACCCTTCGGTGCGCAAAGGCCCTTTCGCAGGAACCGCACCGGTCGCCATGTCTGGCTCTGGCTCGGCCTGCGCCCCCGGCCTGGCCCCTTCCGTCCGCTCGGCCTTGGGCACGATCACTTCTGCCGTCCGGCGCAGGGTGGGCGCAAAGGACACGGATGGTGGCGGGCGCGGCCCAGCGGCAACAGACTGCCCAATCGATGCCTGCGGCAGCGGCTCCTTGACCGACGGTCCCGCCGGCTCCGCAGCGGCGACCTGCGCCGGCACGAGCACGACTAGTAGATCGGGCGCCTCGATCCGTCGCTCTCGCCAAGGGAAGGTGAAGCCCGGAAGCCCAAGCGTCTGGCCACCGAAGGTCAAGCTCAACAGCAGCGTGTGAGCCAGCAGGGAGAGCAGGAGTGCGAGAGTCAGCCGCCTGCGGTCAGCGCTCATGCCTTGAGCTCGGCCGGCCGTAGCCGGCGGCTCCCGGCCATCGCGCCGGCTTTGGCTCGGATGGCGGCGTCCAAGACTAATAGGGAACAGACCACTAGCCCGCATTCGGCCCATAGAAGGTACCGATAGCCGGATTGATGTTGCTGTTGCCGCCAGCCTGGCGTGGGCAAAGCCACGGCCCGAACAGATTCTTCGTGATGATCAACATAGCGGTCGCCCCTACAAGACGGAATTCCCGGTTGCACATCGAAACTGCGGGTCGTGACTCTGAACTACTCCGTGCTGAATGGCAAGAGATACCGGGATTGGGAGGCCGGTCGAAGCGCGTTGCAATCGGTGACGACGCGATTTGGGTCGCCGACCTGCATATCGATTCGTTGCGCTCGATTCGCTTTGATCCCCGCCGCCTAAGAGCGGACCTCCAAGGCAACAACTCAGTTACGCGTCGCGCCCCCGTCGCGCAGATCGATGGCGGGCGGGTACGCATTCTCCACCCGATCCGGCGCATTCAATGACTGCCAATCGTTCCCACATAGCTGAGCGAAATGAACTGGCCGCCGCCGATGTATTGCAGTTCGATGGCGGCGCGCTGGGCGCCGGTCAGATAGCCGGTTGCGCCCGCGGTCGTGCTGGCGGCAAGGGAGTTCACGACCGGTACGGAGGTGTAGATCAGGCCACCGCCACCTGGGCCAATCCCCGTCGCGGCGGCAACCACCCGGGTACCGTCGGCCGATGATGCGACCGCCGCCCACTGGCGGCTGGTCTCGCGTGCCGTCCAGGCCACGCCAAAGTCGGACGATGTATATATCTGCGCGTTCCCAGCCGCAGCCACCAACCTGCTGCCATCGGTCGAGGACGCCAGGGATACCCAGTTTCTGCTGCTCTCACGCGGCGTCCAGGTCGCGCCCGAGTCGGTCGAGGTGAAAAGCTGCCCACCGGCACCCTCCGCCGCTGCGACCAGTTTGCTGCCGTCGGCGGAGGACGCCACCGCCTTCCAGTATCTGATGCTGTCGCGCGCCGTCCACGTGACGCCCGAGTCGGACGACGTATATAGGTTGTCGTTGTAGGCCACGGCGACCAACTTGCTGCCATCCGCCGAAGAGGCGACCGATTGCCACAGCCTGCCGCCGCTGCTGGCGCGCTGCGTCCAGTTCGCACCGAAATCGATCGATGTGTAGACGAAACCGTTGCTGCCTTCTGCCGCGACCAGCTTGCTGCCATCGGAGGACGAGGCAACTGAACTCCAGTATCTGGCGTTGGCGGCGTCGCGCTGCGTCCAGGTGACGCCCGAGTCGATCGAGGTGTACGGGTGGTCGAAGTAGGCGACCGCGACCAGGTTGCTGCCGTCGGCTGACGAGGCTACGGACAGCCAGTTCCTGACGCTTTCGCGCGGGGCCCAGCTCGCGCCGTAATCGATCGACGTGTACAGGAGGCCACCCGGGCCGGAAACCGCTGCAACGAGCTTGCTGCCATCCGCAGACGAAGCCATTGAGCTCCACCCTCTGACGCTATCGCGCGGCACCCATTGGTCGACGAAGGCGAGGCCGAAGTACGACCCGCTGACCGACTGCAGCGCGTTCTGCGCAATCTTCCAGCCACCACCGCCGGCGCCAGACACGCGCACCGTGTCGCCCACGTTCGGCGCCGTCGGCAGCGTGACGGTCACCTGCGCGGCATTGTTCGCAACGTAGCCGGTGTTCGATTGCGCCTGCTGCGACGTGCCGGCCACTACCTGCCACTGGAAGGTGCCGGGCACGGTGCCCGCTGCTCCCGTACCCAGTTGCCCATTGCTGTCGATGACCACTGGCAAGGCATCAGCGTTGCCGGGCGTAACGCCGCGGATGCCGGCAACGAAGGTCCGCGTCTGGCTTGAGCCGCCAAGGCGTATCGTGGCGCTTTCACCCGCCACACCCGCGTTACCGATGTCGATGTTGAAGTCGCCGGTGGTGAGGCCACCGCCAGCGCCGGTACCAAGGGCGATGTTGTAACTGCCGCTGGTGTTGCCGAAAAGCGCGAAGTAGCCACTGGCAGTGTTCGAGCCGCCGCTGGTGAGGCTGCCCAGCGCGTTGGCGCCGGCGACAGTGTTTGAGCTGCCGGTGATCGTGAGGTTGCCGGAATCTTCGCCGATGAACGTGTTGGCGAAACCGACGCCGTGGATGAAGCGGCTGCTGCCTTTCATGATGTTGCCCGTGGTCGCGGTCGATGGATTCGCCAGCACGAGGTTGCCATTGAGCGTTGCGGAATCACTCCACGCAGGCGTGCCGCCGGTGCCCACGAGCACCTGCCCGGACAGACCGCCCGCCACGCCGCCACTGTCGTCGGCTGCGCAGGCCCAGGCACTGCCGTTGTACTTGAGGATCTGCCCGCCGCTGCAACCGTTGCTCGCGAGCTTGGCCGCGGTGACCGAAGCATTGGCGAGTTGTGCCCCAGGTACCGCCGCCGTCGGCGCCAGGGCCTCGGTGCTCGCGGCGCGGATCGCGTACGCGTTTGCCGCCACCGGCTGCCGTGGCGCCATCTCCGCATCCGCCTCGACTTTCACGCCCAGCCAGTACGGAACATCGAAGGGCAGCACCAGCAGATTTGCCGGCTGCGCCCCGAGCAGGACGTTGAACACACCGTTGGCCACCACCACCGACTGCGTCTCGCTGTGCAGCGCCGTCCCGGCCGCGGCAACGTCATACAGCTTCAAGACCATCTGCACCGTGGCGTTGACCGGCGCGCCGCCCGGGCTGGTCAGGTATCCCTGGTAGTTGATCTGGCGCGGCACCGCCGCGTGGACGCTGCCGCAGCACAACGCCGCGGCCAGCATTAGAACGATGGCTCTCATGACACCCCTCGATGGACTCGTCTTGGCGCGCGGCAATCCTGAGTTGTACCGCGTCGATCTTGTGTGACTCGCCAGGTTTCGGTCCAGGGGCGATCGGGCTATGCAATCCGGACTGTACTACACCGCTAGCGGGCGAGTCTCCGGCAGGCCGAGTGGGCCGTAAGGAGTCGGATCTTCTCCCGACGTCGCCCGGTTCCGTCGTGGAGCATCAATGTCGGCTATGGCGCACCCTTGCCCCGGCGCGGGAGAGGTTAGCCTGCGGCCTTGCGCCTGGCCGCCTCCATGAATGGCGTCAACAGATCCATGGGGAGCGGGAACACGATGGTCGAGTTCTTGTCGGCGCCGATCACGGTCAGCGTTTCCAGGTAGCGCAGCTGGATGGCCTGCGGTTCCTGGGCGAGGATCTTCGCCGCCTGGAACAGCTTTTCCGACGCCTGCAGTTCGCCCTCGGCGTGGATCACCTTGGCGCGCCGCTCGCGTTCCGCCTCGGCCTGCCGTGCGATCGCCCGGATCATCGATTCGGTGAGGTCAACCTGCTTGATCTCCACATTGGAGACTTTGATTCCCCACGAGTCGGTCTGCGCATCGAGTGCCTGCTGGATGTCGAGGTTCAGCTTCTCGCGTTCGGCCAGCATGTCGTCGAGCAGGTGCTTGCCCAGCACCGAGCGCAGCATGGTCTGCGCGAGCTGGCTCGTGGCGTTCAGGTAGTCGACGACCTGGATGATCGCCTTCTGCGGATCGATGACGCGCAGGTACACGACCGCACTGACCTTCACCGACACGTTGTCGCGCGAGATCACGTCCTGCGTCGGCACTTCCAGGACCACGGTGCGCAGGTCCACCCGCACCGCCTGCTGGACGACTGGGACGACGATCACCAGCCCCGGCCCCTTGACCTGCCAGAACCGCCCCAGCGTGAAGACGACGCCGCGCTCGTATTCGCGGAAGATGCGGATGGCCCGAATCAGGAAAGCCACTACGAGCAGCACAACTACGGCCGCGCCTATCATCGTATTCATCTTGCGTCTCCCTGGTTGGATGCGGACTCGACGGTGAGCATCAGGCCATCGATGCCGGTCACCAGCACTTGCTGCCCGCGCCTGAGCGGGATGCCCGCGCGGACCTTCCATGTTTCGCCCTGTATGCGCGCGAACGCGGCGCCGTCGCCGTCGCGGCTTTCGATGATTTCGCCAGTCCTGCCTATCATCTGCTCGTGGCCGCTCACGACCGGCTGCCGGCGCGCGCGCAGTGCGAAGCCGACGATGGCCGCCAGGAACGCCGCGCCCGCGGCCGCCACCGCGGCGATCAGCTGCCAGGGGATGCGGTATCCGGGTACGTCGGTATCGATGAGCATGATAGAGCCGATCACGAAGGCAATGATGCCGCCGAAGCCAAGGATGCCGAAGCCCGGCACGAAATGCTCCACCGCGAACAGGCTCACGCCGAGCACGATCAGCGCGAGACCGGTGTGGCTGACCGGCAGCATCTGCAGTGCGAACAGCGCGAGCAGCAGGCAGATGCCGCCGATGACACCCGGGGCCACGAGACCCGGCATGTAGAACTCCAGCAGCAGCCCATAGAAACCGATCATGAGCAGGAAATACGCGATGCCGGGATCGGTGATGGCGGCGAGCAGGCGCGTGCGCCAGTCGGGACGGTAGTCGACGACTGCTGCATTGCCGGTGGCGAGCCGTCGTTCCTGGCCGAGCACCGGGACCTTGCGGCCGTCGAGCCGCTTGAGCAACTGCGGAACATCGGCGGCGACGAGATCGATGACCTTCTGTTCGAGCGCCTCCTGCGCCGACAGGCTGACCGACTCGTGCACCGCCTTGTCGGCCCAGTCGACATTGCGGCCGCGCAACTGCGCGAGTCCGCGGATGTAGGCTGCCGCATCGTTAGTCTGCTTGCGGGTCATCGTTTCCGCGGTGGGTGGCGCATCAGGTGAGTGCTGGTCGCTCTTCTCGGACTTGTCCTTCGCGGCGGCAGGCTCGCGCGCTCCGGTTTCGGGGCCGATGGCCACGGGCGTTGCCGCGCCCAGGTTGGTGGCCGGCGCCATCGCGGCGATGTGGCTCGCGTACAGGATGTAGGTACCCGCGCTCGCCGCGCACGCGCCGTCCGGCGCGACATAGGTGGCAACCGGTATCGGCGAGGCGAGTATGGCCTTCACGATCGAGCGCATCGAAAGGTCGAGGCCGCCCGGGGTATCGATCTTGATTACGACGAGTTGCGCAGCGAGTTCAGCCGCCTTTTCCAGGCCGCGTTGCAGGTAGTCGGCATTGGCGGGGCCGATCGCCCCGGTCTGGGTGAGGAGCACAACGGGGGCGGCCGGCTGCGCTACAGCCAGTGATGACCAGAAGATCAATAACAGCGCGACTGCCCGCATTAACGCGCCTCCGAGTCTGCAGCCGATCTGGACGCAAGTGCGTATCGAACGAGGATGCAGTCAGTCTAGTCCCAAACCACGCGCCTTGCACGGCGCGTTTCGAGTAAGCGAGCTCCCGCTTGTGACCCGATACAGCCTTTCGCTTTGCTCCATTGCGGGCCACCGCTGCGGGAAACCAAAATTATGTTTCACCCAAATGTGCGGCACCGCACGATCAACCAAGGGCCAGTACGGTACGCTGCTCGGGTGCCGACTGCGTTTCCTGCGGCCGGGCGTTTTTCTAAGTCAACTTTGAGGATTGGGAAGGGGGTTTGGTTGTGACACGTTTGATGCGTTTCTTGATCGGCGTTCTGGTCGCTGCCTTCGTGGCGGCTGGACTTGTGGCGCAACCGGTAATGGCGCAGGATAAGGCGAGCGCAGCGAAAGCGGCGAAAGCGGACAAGGGAAGGCCACCCAGAGGAGGTTTTTGAAAACGAAAAAGGTGCGGATAGTGGAGCTCCTATACAAACCTGGCGATGAAAGCGCGACCGTCGAGCGGCCTGCTCGTGTCATCCTTGCCTTAAAGGGCGGGACACTGATGGCACCTACGCCGATGGCACGAGCGATAAGATTCAATTCAAAGCCGGGGGGCGCAGTACTTTGCCGCGACCCCGCATTCAAGTTCAAAGAACGTAGGAAAGACCGAGGTCCGGCTTTATACCGTTGACCTGAAATGACGTAAGCACTGCCGCGGGCGGATCCGGACAGCTGGGCAGAGTCTCCGGATCCGCCTTCCGCGATTTTACCCAAACCCCTCTGCGGAGGGGATTCTTTTTTCAAGCGAGCGCAGCCCGTGCAGCCCAATGCCCGGATGTTTCTGCTTTGGGGACGGGAGTTGCGGAGCGACGCTTCCAGCGCCAGGTAGTGGCGACTCAACGCCGCCGGAAATACGGCGAGCAGAACGCGTTGCCGCACTTGGCTACCTTCATGTCGCCGTTGCTGGCGTCGTAGTATGAAATCACCGGCAGGCCATCCGCGCCGGTGGTGATCGATGTGTACTGTCCCAGGTTGCCGACGCTGTCCACCGCGATGAGGGTGTTGCCTGACGAGCAGGCTGCGTTGCCGCACTTGGCTGCCTTCAGATTGCCGTTGCCGCCGTCATAGTATGAAATCACCGGCAGTCCATCGGCGCCGATGGCAATCGAGGTGTACAGGCCCACGACCCCGACGGTGTCGACGGCGGTGAGCGTGTTGCCCGCCGAGCAGTTGGCGTTGCCGCACTTCGCTACCTTCAGGTCGTTGGCCGTGGCGTCGCGGTACGAGATCACCGGCAGGCCGTCCGCACCGATCGCAATCGAGGTGTATTCACCTACAACCCCGGCGATGTCGACGGTTGCGAGGGTGGCGCTGACCAGGCAGGCGGCATCGCCGCAATGGGCCACCTTCAGATAGCTGTTGGTGTTGTCGTAGTACGCAATCACTGGCAGGCCATCCACACCTACGGCAATCGAGGAGTATTCGCCCACTTGCGCCGACGCGTCCACGGTGGCGGTGCTATTGCCGGCCGAGCAGGCAGCGTTGCCGCAATGGACCAACTTGAGGTAACCGACGCTGCTGTCGCGGTACGAAATCACCGGCAAGCCGTCCGCACCGATAGCGATGGAGGTGTACCAGTTCGCGCCTCCCGGTGCTGGCCACGGTAGTAAGGGTGTTGGCCAATGAGCAGGCAGCGTTGCCGCACTTGGCGACCTTCACGGTGCCGTTGGACTGGTCGTCGTACGAAATGACGGGCAGGCCGTCTGCGCCGATGGCGATCGAGCTGTACCGCCCGACCAATCCCGGCGTGTCGACTGCGGTGAGCGTGTTACCGGACGAACAGGCCGCGTTGCCGCACTTGGCCACCTTCAGATCGCCGTTGGTCGCGTCGGAGTACGACATCACGGGCAGGCCGTCGGGCGCTACGGTGATGGAGGCGTACTGACCCACGTCTCCGAGAGTGTCCACGGCCGTAAGGATGTTGGCCTGAGGAGCAGCGACATTGAACACGCTGCCCGATCCCGATGCGGCGGTGGTCTGCACCGTT
>JADKEV010000043.1 GCA_016717855.1 Betaproteobacteria bacterium | reverse complement strand
GCTCTGGTCCGGCAACTCGCTCGCCGAGGTGCCGTTCCGCGCCTACACCGACGTCCAGATCTACGCCCGCGAGCTCGAGCGCATCTTCTACGGTCCGCACTGGTGCTACGCCGGCCTCGCCGCCGAGATCCCGAAGGCCGGCGACTTCAAGCGCACGTTCGTCGGCGAACGCCAGGTCATCATGGTGCGCGATGCCGATGACGCGATCAATGTCGTCGAAAACCGTTGCGCCCATCGCGGCATGCAGTTCTGCCAGGCCAACTTCGGCAACGCGCCCGACTTCCGCTGTCCGTACCACCAGTGGAACTACGACCTGAAAGGCAACCTGATCGGCGTCCCCTATCGCCGCGGCGTCAGGAAGCAGGGCGGGATGCCCGCCGACTTCAAGCTCGAGGAGCACGGCCTGCGGAAGCTGCAGGTCGCCGTTCATCACGGCGTCGTGTTCGCGTCGTTCGATCCCGCGGTCCCCGCGTTCGCCGACTACCTGGGTCCCGACGTGCTCAAGTACTTCGAGCGCGTGTTCCCGGACCCGGCGGCGGGACGTGAACTCACGCTGCTCGGGTACTCGCGCCAGCGCATCCCCGGCAACTGGAAGCTGATGCAGGAGAACATCAAGGACCCGTACCATCCGGGGCTGCTGCACGTCTTCTTCGTCACGTTCGGCCTGTGGCGCCCCGACCAGCAGTCGCGCATGGTGACCGACGCACAGCATCGCCACGCCTGCATGATCTCGCAGCGCAACCAGGCCGCCGCGGGCGAGGCGACGCAGGGCGTGTCCACGTTCCGCGAGAACCTCAAGCTCCAGGACGACCGCATTCTCGACGTGGTGACCGAGCCGTGGTGGGGCGGGCCGACGGTGTGCATGACGACGATCTTCCCGACGCTGGTCGTCCAGCAGCAGGTGAATTCGCTGTCGACGCGCCACATCATCCCGCGTGGCGTGGGCACGTTCGACTTCGTGTGGACGCATTTCGGCTACAGCGACGACGACGCGGCGATGACGCGCCGCCGGCTGCGCCAGGCCAACCTTTTCGGTCCGGCCGGCTACGTGTCGGCCGACGACGGCGAGGCGATCGAATGCGTGCAGCGCGGCGCCGCGCCTCACGCCGCGGAGCGGACGTACAACGCGATGGACGGCTACGGCGTCGGCGGCGCAGACCACATGGTGACCGAAGCGCTGATCCGCGGCATGTACGATTACTGGCGCCGGGTGATGGAAGTCTGATGGAGCCCCTGACTAGCGACGCGCGCATGGCCGTCGCGGATCTCAACGCCGAGTACGCGGCGTGCCTCGACGAGCGCCGCTTCGACGCCTGGCCGGATCTCTTCATCGAAGAGTGCGTGTACAGGCTGCAGCCCCGCGAAAACCACGACCGCGGGCTGCCGCTGGCGACGATGGCCTTCGAGAGCAGGCGCATGCTGCGCGACCGCGTCTACGCGGTGACGCAGACGCTGTTTCACATCCCGTACTCGACGCGGCACGTGATCGGCTGGCCGCGCGTGTGGATAGATGCCAAGGGGGTTCTGGCCGCCGAGGCGAACTATGTGGTTGTGCGCGTCCGCGACAACGAACTGCCGGAACTGTTCAGCGCGGGGCGCTACCTTGATCGCATCGTCCGCGAGGACGGGCGGCTCAGGTTCAGCGAGCGGCTGTGCATCTTCGACAGCGCGCTCATTCCCAACTCCATCATTTATCCGATATAGCGAGATCCGATGACCTGGCACAAGCTGGCATTGCTCACCGACATCCCCGAGGACGCGGCACTGGAAACGGGCGCCGCAGGCCAGCCGCTGGCGCTGTACAGAGTCGAGGGCCGCGTGTACTGCACCGGCAACCTCTGCACCCATGCCGAAGCCTTCCTGTCCGACGGGTTTCTCGAAGGCCACGAAATCGAGTGTCCGCTGCACGGCGCCCGCTTCGACATCCGCGACGGGCGCGTGCTCTGCCAGCCGGCGTCGAAAGACATTCCCACGTATCCCGTGCGGGTCGAGGGCGGCGCAGTCTTCGTCGAGCTGCCGTAGAACGACTCGCGCTTGCCCGCGCACCCGGCCCCCCCCCCCCCCCCCCCCCCCCCCCCCCCCCCCCCCCCCCCCCCCCCCCCGCATCCCCCCCCCCCCCCCCCCCCCTGCACCCCCCCCCCCCCCCCCCCCCCCCCCCCCCCCCCCGCCCCCCCCCCCCCCCCCCCCCCCCCCCCCCCCCCCCCCCCCCCCCCCCCCCCCCCCCCCCCCCCCCCCCCCCCCCCCCCCCCCCCCCCCCCCCGGCCCCCCCCCCCCCCCCGGCCCCGCCCCCCCCCCCCCCCCCCCCCCCCCCCCCCCCGGCGCGCCGCCCGGCCCCCGCGGGCCCCCCCCCCCCCCCCGGCGCCGGCCCCCCCCCCCCCCCCCCCCGCCCCCGCCCCCCCCCCCCCCCCCGCCCCCGCCCCGCCCCCCCCCCCCCCCCCCCGGCCCCCCCCCCCCCCCCCCCCCCCCCCCCCCCCCTGCTGATGGCCACCGGAACCGTGGACAACGAAAGACTGCGATGACCGACACGCACTTCCAAGGCGTCTTCCCGTACCTGGTTTCGCCGATCTCCGCATCCGGCGAAGTGGATGCCGCCGTCCTCGCGCGGTTGTGCGAGGACCTGATCCAGGCGGGCGTCCATGGGCTGACGGCCCTCGGGTCCACCGGGGAGTTCGCCTATCTTTCCTGGGCGCAGCGGCGGCGCGTCGTCGAGGTCGTCATCGCGGCCGCGAAAGGCCGCGTCCCCGTGGTGGCCGGCGTCGCATCGACCACGATCACCGACGCCGTCCACCAGGCGCGCGAGTTCGAGCGCCTCGGCTGCAACGGCATACTCGCGATCCTGGAGGCGTACTTCCCGGTGGCCGACGACGGCGTGTACGCCTACTTCGCGGCGATCGCCGAAGCAGTGTCGGTGCCGGTCGTGCTGTACACGAACCCCAACTTCCAGCGCTCGGACCTGAGCCTGCCCGTCATCGACCGGCTGAGCCGCATCCCCAACGTCCGCTACATCAAGGACGCCTCGTTCAATACGGGCAGGCTGCTCTCCATCATCAACCGGGTCGAAGGGCGGTTGCAGGTGTTCGCCGCGTCCGCGCACATTCCGGTCTGCGTGATGATGATCGGCGGCGTCGGCTGGATGGCCGGACCGGCCTGCGTCGCGCCGCGGCAAAGCGTGGAGTTGTACGAACTCTGCCGGCGGGGCGACTGGGCGGCGGCCATGGAGCGGCAACGGCCGCTGTGGGGTCTCAACCAGGCCTTTGCCCGGCATAACCTCGCGGCCTGTATCAAGGGCGGGCTGGTGCTGCAGGGCTATGCGGTCGGCGCGCCGCTGCCTCCGCAAGCGCCGCTGTCCCAGGACGGCGTCGAGGAAGTCCGGCGCGCGCTCATCGCCATCGGGGCGCTGTAGCGGCGTGGAATACGGCGCGACAGATCAGGAGAAACCGGTGGCCATGCCGACGCACAAACACTCCCGCCGCAGCGCGCTGGTGCTGGCCGTGGCGGCGGCCGGCGCGGCGCTCGCGGGTGGACGGCGGTCTGCCGCGTCGGCGGAGCGCCCCGGGGCTGCAGCCGCTCCGGCGCGGCGCTGGTTCGACGCCGCCGTGGCGATGCAGCGCCTGTCGGAGTCCTGGGGCGACCAGCCCTACGGCGCGGTCCTGGTCGCCGGCGGAGAGATCATCGGCGAGGGCCCGAGCCGGGTGGTCCAGCGGGGCGATCCGTCCGCGCACGCCGAGCGCGAAGCGATTCGCGATGCGCAGCAGCGCCTGGGCCGCACGAGCCTCGCGGGCAGCGTCCTTTACTCGACGTCGCGTCCCTGCGCCGCGTGCGAGAGTGCGGCGGCCGAAGCCGGGGTCGCGCGGATGATCTACGGCGAGCAGCTCGCCGATGCCGGCCGGCCTCAGTCCAGGTAATGGGCGATGGCTGCCCCATACGCGGCCGGGTGTGCGCCCGGCACTCTCCCTTGCATCCGCGCGCCGGCGGCGCGTGGCCAGAACTCTTCTGTGAGGACCGCACCGATGAATCGTCGCCGCAAGCTTCTTTCGTCGTGGTTGGCCGGTGCGGGTGGCGCGCTCGCCGCCTTTGCGCTGGGCCGGGCGCAGGCGCAGGACCAGGCCGTGGCGTCGCCGCCGGCGCCAGGTCCGGCAGGGGCGAATCCCCCGGCCGCGCCGTCGCCCGCCGCGCTGCCGCTGTTCGCGGTGGAGTTGCGCACCGGCGCGCGCTGGGATCACACGCGGCCGGCGCACGAGCAGGCGCACTTTCGCGAGCACAGCGCCAACCTGAAGCGCCTGCGCGACCAGGGGCACATCGTGCTGGGCGCCCGCTATTCCGACAAGGGCTTCCTTGTCGTCGCCGGCGCGACGGCCACGGCCGTGCGCGAACTGATGGAGGCGGACCCGTCGATCCAGGCGCAGGTGTTCGCGTTCGACTTGCACGAATTTCGCGTCTTCTATCCGGGCTGCGTGTCCGCGCCGGCGAGGCGGACCTAGCCATTGCCAGCGGCGCGCATGCTGCTCGAGCTGATCGGAGACACGGCCAAGCTGGTGCTCATCGTCGCCAGCCTGTACCTGGTGCTGCGCGCGTATGTCCGCTACGCGCAGCCCGGGTTGCTGCTACCGCTGGCGCGGCGCCGGTTGGCCATCCTGCTGGTGCTGGTGCTCGCGGCCACGGCGGTCAAGGTGAGCGAGGATGTGCTCGGCGGCGAATCGGGTCCGATCGACCGGATGATCCTGCTTTTCATACACCGTCACGTCGACCGGTCGTTGAACGCGTTCTTCGAGTTCGTCACCTTGAGTGGATCATCGCTTGTCCTGTTTCCGCTTACCGCGGCCGCGACCGTCCTGCTGCTGCTCGCCCGGCGCCGGTTCGAAGCGTTGCTGGTCGGGGCCTCGGTAACCGGCGGCGCGGCGATCGTCTACGGCGTCAAGGCGCTGGTCGGCAGGACACGGCCGGCGCTGTGGAACACGGAAACGTACTGGGGCTCCAGCTTTCCCAGCGGACACACGCTGGCTGTCGCCGCGTTCGCCACGGCGACGGTTCTATGCGTGGCGAGGATCTGGCCGCGGGCGCACACGTCCGTGCTGGCGGCCGCGCTTCTGTGGATACTCCTGGTCGCGTTTTCGCGCCTGGTGCTTGGCGTACACTGGCCGACCGATGTCCTGGTCGCCGCCTGCATCGGCGTCTTTCTGCCGCTGGCGATCAGCGTCGCGCACGACCTGCGGCGCTAAAGCCGTTTCGGCAACCAAGCGGGAATATACGTCATGGCCGCACCCATCGCGCCCGTCAGCGTGTCCATCCTGGCCTTTCCCGAGGCGACGGCCTCGGTCGTCTACGGCTACTACGACCTGTTCCTGGGGGCCGGGCGCGACTGGGGCGTGGCGGTCCATGGGCGGCCCGGCCCGTCGCTGATGCGGGCGAGCGTCGTGGCGCGCGCCGCGGGCCCGATCGGGGCCGCGAACGGCGTGACGATCCACGCGCAGCAATCACTTGCCGAGTGCCGCTCGCCACAGGTCGTCTGCGTTCCCGAAATCGCGGTCCCGCCGGGCGAGCCGCTGGCCGGACGCTTCGACGCCGAAGTCGACTGGCTGCGCCGGTGTTACGCGGAGGGTTCGATCCTGGCCGCGTCGTGCTCGGGCGCGATGCTGCTGGCCGAGGCCGGCGTCCTCGACGGCCAGGAAGCGACGACGCACTGGGCGTACTGCGAGGTGCTGGCGAAGCAGTATCCGGCGGTGAAGGTGCGGCCACGGCGCACGCTCGTGCTCGCGGGCGACGGGCAGCGGCTGGTCATGGCGGGGGGCGGGACATCGTGGCTCGACCTGGCCTTGTACCTGATCGCGCGCAGTGCCGGCATCGAGCATGCGATGAACGCCGCGCGCATCAACCTGATCGACTGGCACGACATCGGCCAGCAGCCCTTCGCCAGCCTCGCGCGCTCGCGGCAGGCGGAGGACGCCGTGATCGCGCGCTGCCAGACCTGGATCGCCGACCACTATCACGAGGCCGCGCCGGTCGCCGCGATGGTCCGGCTCTCGGGCCTCGCCGAGCGCTCGTTCAAGCGCCGGTTCGAGCAGGCGACGGGCATGCCGCCGCTGCAATACGTCCACACGCTGCGCCTTGAGGAGGCCAAGCAGATGCTCGAGGCGACCGACGCGGCCATCGAGGCCATCGCCAACGAAGTCGGCTACGAGGACGCGGGCTTCTTCAGCCGCCTGTTCCGGCGCTCGGTGAATCTGACGCCGGCCCAGTACCGCAGGCGCTTCGGCGCCATGCGCCGCGCGCTGCAAGCGGGGACGCCGGCCGATTGCTAATTTCCGGCGGATCGCCGACACTGCCGGCCGAAGGGCCACCGACGTCGATCCGGTCAACCGCAAGACCGCGCGGCGCGGGCCGCGGTCCGGATGACCGGTCCGCGCTCGCCCGTTTCAGCCTTGATTCCGAGAAAGTCCGCCATGCCTGAAATGTTCGATTTCGACGCCTATTCGCCCAAGCAGATCGCCGCGCGGGTGGCAACGACGGGGGTGGCCAAGGCCCGGCTGCCGCTGCTGCCCATGCTGATGCTGAGCATGCTGGCCGGCGCCTTCATCGGGCTGGGGGCGCTGTACTTCGTGATCATCAAGTCCGACTTGTCGCTGGCCTTTGCGGTCAGGCAGGTCGCGGGCGGCGTGGCCTTCGCGATGGGGCTGATCCTGGTCGTCGTCGCCGGGGCGGAACTGTTCACGGGCAACAACCTGCTGGCGATGGCGTGGGCCGACCGGAAGATCTCGACGGCCGAACTGCTGCGCAACTGGATCATCGTGTGCACCGGGAATTTCATCGGCGCGGCCGGCCTGGCGCTGCTGGTCTTTCTCTCGCATCACGCCGACATGAACAACGGCGCCGTCGCGCAGGAGTACGTGCGCATCGCGGCGGCCAAGGTCGCGCTGCCCTTCTGGACCGCGTTCTTCAAGGGGATGCTCTGCAACGTGCTCGTCTGCATGGCGGTCTGGATGGCGCTCGCCGGCCGCAGCGTCGTCGACAAGGCCGTCGCCATCGTCTTTCCGATCTCCGCGTTCGTCGCGGCCGGGTTCGAGCACAGCGTGGCCAACATGTACTTCATCCCGCTGGCGATGCTGCTGCAGACCTTCGGGGATGCGGGCGCGCCGGCCGCAGCGGTGACCTGGTCCGGATTCTTCGGCAACCTGGGGCCCGTCATCCTGGGCAACATCATCGGGGGCAGCGTGCTGGTGGGGCTGGTGTATCACATCATCTACCGGCGGGAGCCCGGCCAGGACGGCGGGGCCTGAGCGCCGCGGCGGCGTGCCGGCGCTGCCACGCTGCGCGGCGGCATGCGGTAAAGTGGGCGCCTTTCTCATTTCGCCGGGCCCGCTCATCATGAAAACCTATCGCATCGCCTGCATTCCCGGGGACGGCATCGGCCGCGAAGTCGTTCCCGCCGGGCGCGAAGTCCTCGCGGCACTGGCCGCGGCGCAGACGCGCTTCCGCTTCGAGTTCGAGAACTTCGACTGGGGCGGCGACTACTACCGCGCGCACGGGGTGATGATGCCCGCGGACGGCCTCGACGCGCTGCGCGGCAAGGACGCGATCCTGTTCGGCTCGGCGGGCGATCCGGAGATACCCGACCACATCACGCTGTGGGGGCTGCGCCTGAAGATCTGCCAGGGTTTCGATCAGTACGCGAACGTGCGTCCGACGCGCGTCCTGCCCGGCATCGACAGCCCGCTGGCCCGCTGCGGCCCCGGCGACCTGGACTGGGTCATCGTGCGCGAGAATTCGGAAGGTGAGTACTCGGGAGTCGGCGGCCGGGCGCACCAGGGCCACCCCATCGAAGTCGCCACCGACGTCTCGATCATGACGCGCGCCGGCGTCCTGCGCATACTGCGCTTCGCGTTCAGGCTCGCGCAGTCGCGCCCGCGCAAGCACCTGACGGTGATCACCAAGTCCAACGCGCAGCGCCATGCGATGGTGATGTGGGACGAAATCGCGCTGGAAGTCAGCAGGGAATTCCCCGACGTCACGTGGGACAAGGAACTGGTCGACGCCGCCACCGCGCGGATGGTGAACCGGCCGGCGTCGCTAGACACCATCGTCGCGACCAACCTGCACGCCGACATCCTCTCCGACCTGGCCGCGGCTCTCGCCGGCAGCCTCGGCATCGCGCCCACCGCGAACCTCGACCCCGAGCGCCGCTATCCGTCGATGTTCGAACCGATCCACGGCTCGGCCTTCGACATCATGGGCCGCGGCCTGGCCAATCCCATCGGCACTTTCTGGTCGTGCGTGATGCTGCTCGAGCACCTGGGCGAGACCGCGGCCGCGGCGGCGTTGATGGGCGCGATCGAAGCCGTCACCGCGAACCGCGCGCTGCACACGCGCGACCTGGGCGGTTCCGCGATGACGGCCGATGTCACGCAAGCGGTGTGCGGCCTGCTGTCGGGAAAATGACCAGGCCGCCTCGCGCCGCCGTTCTCGCGCCCGCGCCGGGCCCGGATGTGCTGCCGGACAATGTCTCGGGCGGCGCCGGCGCCGATCTGCGACGGGGTCTGCCACGATTCGCGGTCAGCCTGCGCCGCAATCGGGTTGGCCGATGACCCACGACTTCGAAACCGCGAAGGAGCATTTTGTCGACGGCGTGGCCGCGTTCGAGGCCGGCCGCTTCGCCGACGCAGAGCGGGACTTCCTGGCATCGCTCGCCCTGGTGCCCGCGCGCGTCTCGACGCTGGCCAACCTCGCCGCGACGCGGATCAAGTTGTCCCGGCCCGAAGAGGCGCTGGCCCTCCTTGAGCAGGCCATCGCGGTGGACCCCGAAAACGTCGATGCCTGGTGCCACCGCGGCGAAGCGCTGGCCGATCTCGGTCGCCACGACGAGGCGCTGGCGTGCTTCGACCGGGTCGTGCGTGTGGCCGGACATCCCGCCCTCGCCTGGTTCCACCGCGCCAGCGCGCTCGCCGCGCTGCAGCGGCCCGGCGAGGTGTTGGCCGACCTCGACCGCTTTCTTGCCGCGCGGCCGGACCACGCCGATGCCTGGTTCCGGCATGGCCAGGCCCTGCAGAGCCTGGACCGGCACGAGCAGGCGCTGGCTTCGTACGCGCAAGCGCTCGCCCTGGATCCCGAGCTGGCGCCGGCGTGGTCGAGCCGCGGCAGCATCCTGACGGATTTGCGCCGCACGGACGAAGCCGCGCATGCTTTCGAGCGGGCGCTCGCTTGCGGCGGGGACCCCGAGCTCAACGGCTACTTTCTCGCGGCGGTCACCGGTGGCCCGGCGCCGGCGGTCGCGCCGCCGCAGTATGTGCAAAGCCTGTTCGACGATTACGCAGGGTCGTTCGACGAGCACTTGACCAAGGTGCTCCGCTATCGCGCGCCGGCGGTGTTGATCGACAACCTGAGGGCCCTTGGCAACCGGCGCTTCCGGCGTGCGCTCGACCTCGGCTGCGGCACCGGCCAGTGCGGGCCGCTGGTGAAGGCCATCGCTGAACTGGTCGACGGCGTCGACTTGTCGGCGCAGATGCTCGGTCAGGCGCGGGCGCTCGGCGTGTACGAGCGGCTGGAACAGGCGGAGATCGCGGCGTACCTGCGGGCGGCCGATCTCCGCTACGACCTGGTGCTGGCCGCCGATGTGTTCATCTATGTCGGCGATCTCGAGCCGGTGTTCGCCGGCGTGCGCAGGGTGCTGGACCCGGGGGGCGTGTTCTGCTTTTCCGCGGAATTGGCCGGCAGCGGCGGCGATTTCGAATTGAAGCCGACGCTGCGCTATGGCCAGTCGGAGCGCTACCTCCGCGCGCTCGCGCAGCGGCACGGGTTCTCGGTCGAGCGGGTGCTGCGGCAGCCGATACGGGAAGACCGGCAGCAGCCGGTGGCCGGGCTGTACGTCTACCTGACGGCCGCCTGACCGGCCCGCCCCTTTGCCTGCTGCTATAGTTCCATCCCGCCCGGATCCGCGCATGGCCGCGTCCGTGCGCACGATCCACGACCCTACGTCCACCAACAGGAAAGCCGTTCTGAGCATCGAAATCGAAGTGCGCAACGTCATGTTCATCGCCGGACGGGGCACCGTCGTGGTCGGCCATGCGCGCAACGGCATCGCGCGCGCCGGGCAGGTGACGGAACCGCTGGCGCTGGGCGCCGCGGCAGGCAGACGGCTGGAAATCAGCGCGGTCGAGCGCCTGTCGTCGATGGAGGCGCGCGGCCAGGGCGTGGGCGTCGTGTTTCGCGACCCACCCCCGCTCAACGAACTCAAGCGCGCATTGCCACCCGGCAGCATCCTGCTGCTGGAGGATCCCGACGAGTCCGGGATGGGCGGCACCTGACTCTTCGGTCACCGGGAGGATGACCGCCGCAATCGAAGTCCAACCGGAAGGAACGTCCATGCGACATCGTGCAACGGCAACAAGCAGTTCGAATCGTCCGTCACTTCCCCGATATCTGGCGCCGCTGCTGGCGCTGTTGCCGCTGGCCGCGGCAGCGCAGGACCCGACGACGGATTCGACGCTGCTGGGCGTGGGCGTGCGTTCACGTCCCGCGTACGACGGCTCGGACACGCAACGCGCGGAAGCGGTCCCGGTGGTCCGCTACTACGGACCGGTGCTCTTCGTGCGTTCCACGCGCGGACCGCTGGAGGCCGGGGCGCACTTTGAAGTCCTGCCCGGCTTGAACGCCGGCCTGCAGGCGGCCTACGAACCGGGCCGCCAGGCCGATGAGTCGGACTTTCTCGAGAACCGCAGGATCCCCGATGTCGATGCCGGCGCGTCGTACGGCGGGCACCTGGAGTGGAACGGCAAGCTCGGGCCTTCGCCGGTGAACCTCATCCTGCGCGCGCGCAAGCACACGAAGGCGGAGCGCGGCGCGCAGGCCGACTTGCGGTTCACCGCAGGCGTCTTCCAGGCAGGGCGCTTCACCGCGGGAATCGTCGCGCAGGCGACCTGGGCGAACGCGAAGTCGACAGCGTCAATGTATGGGGTCTCGCCGGAACAGTCCGCGCTGAGCGCGCTGCCGGCGTTCGAGGCGGGCAGCGGCTTGCAGGCCGGCAGCCTCGGCCTGATCTGGGCGTTCGACCTGGCTCCCCGCTGGGTGCTGGTTGGCAACCTGGAAGGCCGGCGCCTGCAAGGCGACGCGGCGCGGAGCCCGCTGGCCGAACGCCGGTCGAACTACTACGCCACCGTCGGCGTGGCGTACCGCTACTGAGCGAGGACCGGGGAAGCGCAGGGGGACGAAGCGCGATTCCGCAGCGGCAGCCACATCGCCCAAAGCCCGGATTGGCGGTTAGAATACGCGGCTTGATCTTCATCAAAAATTACGGAGGAGCAATGAGAATTCGCACCACCCTGATCGCCGCCGGCCTCGCCGCGGCAGGCCTGCTGGCCGCGCCGGCTTGCGCGCAAATCAAGATCGGCTTCATGGCCGAGCTCTCGGGCCCGCAAGGCGCTCTGGGCCAGGACCAGTACGACGCCTTCATGATGGTCGTCGAGGCCAACGGCGGCAAGCTGGGCGGCGTCCCCGTCCAGATCCTCAAGGAAGACAGCCAGTTGAAGCCCGAGGTCGCGACCCAGATCGTCGACAAGCTGATCGAGAAGGAGCGCGTGCCCATCATCACCGGCGTCACGTTCTCCAACGTGATGATGGCGGTGCACAAGAAGATCACCGAAAAGGAAGTGTTCCTGATCGGCTCCAACGCCGGCCCGGCGCCGATTGCCGGCGCGCAATGCTCGGCCTATTCGTTCATCACCTCGTGGCAGAACGACAACCAGGCCGAAGTCGTCGGCAAGTACGCGAACGACAAGGGCTACAAGAAGGTGATCGGGATGGCCCCGAATTACCAGGCGGGCAAGGACTTCATCGCCGGCTTCAAGCGTCTGTACAAGGGCGAGGTGATCGACGAGATCTACACGCCGCTGAACCAGCCGGATTTCTCGGCCGAGCTCGCGCAGGTCGCTGCGAAGAATCCCGATGCCGTGTACGTGTTCTATCCCGGTGGTCTGGGCGTGAACTTCGTGCGCCAGTACAAGCAGGCCGGGCTGGCGGGCAAGATTCCTCTGCTCTCGACCTCGACCGCCGACGGCTCGACGCTGCCGGCGCAGAAGGACGATGCGCTGGGCGTGATCTCGGGGACGTTCTGGGGCCCCGACTTCAACAACCCGGCCAGCAGGAAGTTCGTCGAGGACTACGAAAAGAAGTACAACCGCATCCCGTCGCAGTACGCGGCGCAGTCGTACGACGCGGCGCTGCTGCTCGATTCGGCGATCGGCAAGGTCAAGGGCAATGTCGCGGACAAGAAGGCGTTCATGGCCGCGTTGAAGGCCGCCGACTTCAAGTCGGTGCGCGGCAACTTCAAGTTCAACAATAACGGCTTCCCGATCCAGGACCAGCACATCTTCGAGGTCGCCAAGGACGCCAAGGGCCGCGTGAGCCTGAAGACTATCGCGACGCCGCTGAAGGATCACTCCGACGCGTATCACGCGCAGTGCGCGCTGAAGTAGGCTGAGGCCGCCGCGCCTGTTGCGCGCGGCGGGGGCCGGCCGGTCAGTCAGGGCGGACATGGGGGCGTTGCAGGTCGGGCGCCCCTTTCTCTTGGCCGCGCCACCGGTGGCGCCATGCGCAGTTGCCACATTTGTTTCGAACCCGGGACGTATCGTGCGATGATTCCGCAGCCATGACCCTCGGCCTCTTCCTGACCCAGACCCTGAACGGGCTGCAGCTCGGCGTCCTGCTGTTCCTGCTGGCCGCAGGTCTGACGCTGGTGTTCGGGATCATGAACTTCGTGAACCTCGCGCACGGGTCGCTCTACATGATGGGCGCGTACTTCGCGGCCGCCGTATTCAACGCGACCAACTCGTTCGTCCTGGCGGGCGTGGTCGCGGTCCCGGCGACGATGCTGCTGGGAATGCTGGTCGAGCGCGTCGCGCTGATCCGTCTGTACCAGCGCGATCACCTTGACCAGGTGCTGGCGACCTTCGGGCTCATCCTGTTCTTCAACGAACTGGTGCGCATCATCTGGGGCCCGGCGTCGGTGTACATGAACGCGCCCGAGGCGCTGTCGGGCACGGTAATGCTGTTCGGCTTCGGCTACCCCGCGTACCGGTTCGCGATCATCGCCGCCGGCCTGTTCGTTGGCGCGGGGCTGTACTGGATGATTCACAAGACGCGCGTGGGGATGCTGATCCGCGCCGGGGCGACCAAGCCGGAAATGGTGGCGGCGCTGGGCGTGAACATCAGCCTGCTCAACACGCTGGTGTTCGGGCTGGGCGCCGGGCTGGCGGGCTTCGCCGGCTGGATGGCCGGCCCCATCCTGTCGGTGCAGCCCGGCATGGGCGAGCCCATCCTGATCCTGACGCTGGTGGTGATCGTCACCGGCGGCATCGGCTCGATCCGCGGCGCGTTCTACGGCGCGATGATCGTCGGCATCGTCGACACCATCGGCCGCGCGTTCCTGCCGACCTTGTTGCGGGAATTCCTCGAGCGCTCGCTGGCGCAGGCGGCAGGTCCGGCGATCGCCTCGATCCTGATCTACCTGCTGATGGCGGTCGTGCTCGCGGTGCGCCCGCAGGGACTCTTCCCGGTGAAGCATGGCTGAGCGCAGTGGCTTGCGCTCGCCGCAGCTGTGGGCGGCCGCCGTGCTGCTCGGCCTGCTCGGGCTGGTGCCGGTCTACGCGGCGGTGTTCGAGCAGCCGTTTTACATCACGCTGTTCGCGCGCATCCTGATCTTCGCCATCGCCGCGCTGGGCCTCAACCTCATCCTCGGTTACGGCGCGATGGTGAGTTTCGGCCATGCGCTCTACATCGGCATCGGCGCCTACGCGGTGGGCATCCTGTCCTTTCACGGCGTGACCAGCGGCTGGGCGCACCTGGGCGCAGGGCTCGCCGTCGGCGCCGTCGCCGCGACGGTCGTCGGCTGGGTGTGCCTGCGCACGTCGGGCATCGCCTTCATCATGATCACGCTGGCGTTCGCGCAGATGTTCTACTTCCTCTCGGTCAGCCTGAAGCAATACGGCGGCGACGACGGGCTGACGATCGCCGCGCGCAGCGACTTCGGCTGGGTCAACCTGGCCAACAACACCGTGTTCTATTACGCGATCTTCGCCGTGCTGGTGGCGTTGCTGCTCCTCTTCCGCCGCATCGTCGATTCGCGCTTCGGGATGGTGCTGCGCGGGTGCAAGTCGAACGAGCGCAGGATGGCCGCGCTGGGCTTCCCGACCATGCGCTACAAGCTCGCCGCCTACGTGATCTCGGCGCAGGTCTGCGTGGTCGCCGGGATGATGCTGGCCAACCTGACCAAGTTCGCTTCGCCCTCGTTCATGCAGTGGCAGGCCTCCGGCGACCTGATCGTGATGATCGTGCTGGGCGGGATGGGCACGCTGATCGGGCCGGTCGCCGGGGCCACCGGCCTGCTGCTGCTCGAAGAAGTGCTCGCCGGCTGGACGCAGCACTGGATGGTGATCCTCGGCCCGCTGATCGTCGTGATCGTGATCGTCTCCAACCGCGGCATCTTCGGCGTCCTCGCGGCGCTGGGCCGGACCGGCGGCGCCGGGCGCGCGCGGCCGGGCGGCACGAGCGGGGAGGCGCGATGAGCCTGCTGCGCGTCTCGGGGCTGTACAAGCGCTTTGGCGGCCTGACCGCCACCGACGGCGTCGAGCTCGACATCGAACCGGGCGAACTGCATGCGGTGATCGGCCCCAACGGCGCGGGCAAGACCACGCTGATCAACCAGCTCTCCGGCGAGCTCGCGCCCGACGCCGGCACGATCGCGTTCGAGGGCCGCGACATCACCGCGCTGACCGTGCACCAGCGGGCGCTGGCCGGCTTCTCGCGCTCGTACCAGATCACCTCGGTGTTCCCGGAGTTCACCGCGCTGCAGAACGTGATGCTGGCGGCGCAGGCGCACGCGGGGCACAGCTTCCGGTTCTGGCGGCCGGTGGCCGGCGAAGCCGCGCTGATCGAAACCGCGCGCGCGGCGCTGGAACAGGTGGGACTCAGCCATCGCACGGACGTCGAGGTCGCCGCGCTCGCGCATGGCGAGCATCGCCAGCTCGAGATCGCGATGACGCTGGCGACCGCGCCGAAGCTCCTGCTGCTCGACGAGCCGATGGCGGGAATGGGCCAGCACGAGTCGGAAGCAATGATCGCGCTGCTAGCGGGCCTCAAGGGCCGTTACGGCATCATCCTGGTCGAGCACGACATGGATGCGGTGTTCGCGCTGGCCGACAGGATATCGGTGCTGGTCTACGGCCGCGTGATCGCCTGCGACGTGCCTGCGGCGATCCGGGGCAACGCGGAAGTGCGCGAGGCGTACCTGGGCGACGAAGCGGTGGCGGCATGAGCGGCGGGCGCGCATCCCCACGCCGTGCGCGTCCGCGGCGGGCGCGAGTGGTGAGCGGAGGCACCGATGCCGCTGCTTGAGGTGCGGGACCTCACCGCGCATTACGGCGCCAGCCAGGCGCTGTTCGGCATCGACCTCGCGGTCGAAGAGGGTCAGTTCGTCACGCTGGTCGGCCGCAACGGGATGGGCAAGTCGACGACCATCCGCTCGATCATCGGCCTGATGCGCAGCAAGCAGGGCAGCATCCGCTTTGCCGGCGAGGAGATCGCCGGCGAACCCCCGCACCGCGTCGCGCAGCGCGGCATCGGCCTGGTGCCCGAGATGCGGCAGATCTTCCCGACGCTTACCGTGCGCGAAAACCTGGTCGCGACCGCGGCCGACCGCGCGCGGCGCGCGAGCCCGTGGACGCTGGAGCGCGTACATGCGCTGTTCCCGCGCCTGGCCGAGCGCGCGACGAACCTGGGGGCGAACCTGTCCGGTGGCGAGCAGCAGATGCTCGCGATCGGCCGCGCGCTGATGACCAATCCGCGGCTGCTGATCCTCGACGAAGCCACCGAGGGCCTGGCGCCGCTGGTGCGCGTGGAAATCTGGCGCTGCCTGGAAGCCCTGAAGGACGAAGGTCTGGCGATGATCGTCGTCGACAAGAACATCGGCGCGCTGAAGCGCCTGGCCGACCGGCACTTCGTGGTCGAGAAGGGCAGGGTGGTGTGGAGCGGGGACTCGGACGCGCTGACGGCGCAGCCGGAGGTGCTGCAAAGGTACGTTGGCGTGTGACGCGTACCGGTCTGCTCCCTCGCCCCGCTTGCGGGGAGAGGGCTGGGGTGAGGGGTGGTTCTTCGAAGAACGTGATGGGTATCGCTGCGCTCCACCCATCCTACCGGAACTCGGGGATGTCCGGCTTCGAGCCCCACATGCAGAACGAGCTCGCGGCGAACGGAAACTGGCGCGGGCGGTAGTTCGCCTCGTCGGTGATCGAGCGCACGCCGGTCGAGTATTCGTAGACCATGCCGTCAGGCCCCTCGAAGTACAGGAAGATCGCCGACGACGTCGGATGCCGTCCCGGCCCGAACACGATCTTGACGTTGCGTTCCTTCAGGAAGTAGTACGCGCGCATGATGTCGTCGACGCCCTCGACCTGATGATTGATGTGCTGGACGCCCGGATACGCCGACGGGAACAGCGCGATCTTGTGATGGACTTCGTCGATCCGCAGCAGCGGGGCCAGCCCGATCCGGTCGGACACGCGCGCATTGCAGACGCGTGTCCAGAACGCCTCGTCGCGCGGCGCGTCGAGCGTGCGCAGCCCGATGTGCGAAAAGCCGGTGATGCCGGCGTCGCGTGCGGGGAAGTGGCGGCGACCGGAGTGATGCGGCCGGACGACGAGATCGATGCCGTTGCCCGATGGATCCTTGAAGTGGATGAAGTCCGCGCAGCGGCGCAGTTCGCATTCAAGGCGCGTGCCGCGGCGCACCGGCAGGCGCTGCTCCTCGATCTCCGAGGCCGCGGCATCCAGCGCTGCGGGCGTCGCGACCTCGAAGCCCGCCGTGTGATCGCCCGGGTCGCCCTCGAAGTACGCCAGCGTGTGGTCGCGGCTGTCGCTGCGGAAGTAGGTGGTGCCGTTCTCGCGCCTCGCTTCCTCGAGGCCGAGCACGGCTGTCGCATAGCGCGCCGCCGCTTCGACATCGGGCGTACCGAGCCGGACGTAACGGATGTCTAGCAGATTGATCATGCGGGATCCTGCGGGTTGAGCGTTACCGTCCGCTAGTGTAAGGGAATGACAAACCGGACGTGCGGCTGCGGTATGATTCCGCGTCCCTCCCGGACGCAAGTCCGATATCCCAACCTGCTCACGGCCGCCAAGACATGCTCCCACCCATCAATTTCCCCAAATGGATCGAGCGCAACCAGCACCTGCTCAAGCCCCCGGTGGGCAACCAGCAGATCTGGCTCGACACCGATTTCATCGTCACCGTCGTCGGCGGCCCGAACCAGCGCACCGACTTCCACGACGACCCGTACGAGGAGTTCTTCTACCAGTTCAAGGGCAATGCGTACCTGAACACGATGGAGGGCGGCAAGCCCGGCCGCGTGGAACTCGAGGAAGGCGCGATTTTCCTGCTGCCGCCGCATGTCCGGCATTCGCCGCAGCGGCCCGAGGCGGGCAGCCTGTGCATCGTGATCGAGCGCAGCCGGCCCCCGGGCGCGCTCGATGGCTTCGACTGGTATTGCCCGAACTGCCATGCGCTGGTGCACCGGGTCGAGGTGCAGCTGAAGAGCATTGTCAGCGACCTGCCGCCGTTGTTCGCGGCGTTCTACGCCGATCCTGCGGCGCGCAAGTGCAAGCAATGCGGGACCGTGCATCCGGGCAAGGGCTGAGCGATGACTGTCATCGACATGCATGCGCACTTCGTCCCGCGCGAATGGCCCGACCTGGCCGCGCGCTTCGGCGGCGCCGACTGGCCCGGCATCCGGCACACCGCGCCGGGCAAGGCGATGCTGCTGCTGGGCGAGCGCGAGTTCCGGCCAGTCCATTCCGCACTGTGGGACGCCGGCGAACGGCTGGCCGCGATGGACCGCGACGGCATCGACATCCAGGTGCTGTGCGCGACGCCGTTCCTGTTCGGCTACCAGCGCACTCCGGAACAGGCGCTGGGCGCAGCGCGGATCTTCAACGACGCGGCGCTTGAACTCTGCGCCCAGGCGGCGGGCGCGAACGCCGGGCGCCTGAAGTCGCTGTGCCAGGTGCCGCTGCAGGCCACCGACGCCGCCTGCGCCGAGCTTTCGCGCTGCATGCAGGCCGGGCACAGCGGCGTGCAGATCGGCAATCACGTCGGCGTGCGCAACCTGGACGACGAGGGCATCGTGACCTTCCTGCAGCACTGCGCGGCCGAGAACGCCGCGGTGCTGGTCCATCCCTGGGACATGATGGCCGCCGACCGCACGCGCCAGTACATGATGGGCTGGACCGTCGGCATGCCGGCGGAGACGCAGTTGGCGATCGTCTCGATGATCCTGGGCGGCGCGTTCGACCGGCTGCCTCCGAGCCTGCGCATCTGCTTCGCTCACGGCGGGGGCAGCTTCGCGTTCCTGCTGGGCCGGCTGGAAAACGCGTGGCACAACCGCGACATCGCCCGCGGCAAGTCTGAACATCCGCCCAGCCACTATTGCGATCGCTTCAGCGTCGACTCGGCGGTATTCGACCAGCGCGCGTTGCGGCTTCTCATCGAAGTGATGGGCGAGGACCGCGTGATGCTGGGGTCGGACACGCCGTTTCCGCTGGGTGAGCTAAGCGTGGGCAAGCTGGTGCGCGAGAGCGCGATGACGGCGGCCGGCCAGGCGAAGGTCATGGGCGGGAACGCGGCGCGGTTTTTCGGGATTTGAACCGACGCCAGGACCTTCTCATCCTGAGTCCGGCGACACCGAAACCAGGCGCGACCCTTACCGCCGACCATGCCCTTCATCACCGCCGCCGGCCACCGGCTCGAGTACGAGATCCTCAATCCGCAGCACGCCGCCGCGCCGTGGCTGGTGTTCCTGCACGAGGGGCTGGGGTCGGTGGCGATGTGGAAGGACTTCCCGCTCAAGCTGTGCGTCGCGACCGGCTGCCGGGGGCTCGTCTACTCGCGCCATGGCTACGGGAAGTCGGATCCGCTGACGGCGCCGCGGCGCGTGGACTTCATGCACGACGAGGCGCGGCATGCGTTGCCGCAACTGCTGGACCAGCTGCACATCGCCAATCCCGTCCTGTTCGGCCACAGCGACGGCGCCTCGATCGCGCTATTGCATGCCGGACTCACGTCCCGTCCCGTCGCGGCGCTGGTGGCGATGGCGCCGCACGTCATGGTCGAGGACATTTCGATCGCCAGCATCGAAGCGGCGAGCGTCACGTGGCAGACGACGGACCTGCGCGAAAGATTGCGCCCGTATCACGACGACCCGGACTCTGCGTTCCGCGGCTGGAACGACATCTGGCTGCATCCCGACTTCCGTTCGTGGAACATCGAGGACTGCCTCCCCGGCATCCGCTGCCCGGTGCTGGCGATCCAGGGCGTCGACGACGAATACGGCACGCTCGACCAGATCGACCGGATCGCGCGCGGCGCGGTGAACGCCGAGGTCGAGCTGCTGAAGCTGGCGGACTGCCGGCATTCGCCGCACAAGGATCAGCCCGAGGCGGTGATCGCGGCGGTGCAGCGGTTCCTCGCGCGCCTCGGTGGAGCCGTAGGATGGGTGGAGCGCAGCGATACCCATCATCGTCGAATCGGATGTGCTCGCGGTCACGGCGCGAGTCCCGTTATGTGCGCAATACAGCGGTCGCCGCCCGAACCAGCAGATGGGTATCGCTGCGCTCCACCCATCCTACGGTTGCTGCGGCGGTTCATGATCGCGATTGCACCGACGGCTCGACCTTCACCGGCTGCAGCACTGTTTCCTCCTTGCCGGCGATCGCGGTGAGTATCCCCTGCATGATCGCGAACGGCGTCGGCGGGCAGCCGGGGACCGCGACGTCGACCGGGATCACGTTGGACACGCGCCCGCAGCTCGCGTAGCTCTCGCCGAAGACGCCGCCGGTGCAGCCGCACTCGCCGATCGCGACGACGAGCTTGGGCTCGGGCGTGGCGTCGTACGTGCGCTTGAGCGCGACTTCCATGTTCTTCGACACCGGGCCGGTGACCAGCAGCATGTCGGCATGCCGCGGGCTGGCGACGAAATGGATGCCCAGGCCTTCGAGGTTGTAGTACGAATTGCCGAGCGCGTTGATCTCCAGTTCGCAGCCGTTGCACGAACCGGCATCGACATGGCGGATGGACAGGGCGCCCGCAAAGCGCTTGAGCACCGCGGTCCTCAGCCGCTGGGCGATAGCGCGCAGCGCCTCGTCGGGCAGCGGTGGCGCCTCGGTCAGGATGCCGGTCCGCAGGATTTGTCGCAGCGTGTTGTACATGGTTGGATCGCTCTCTCGACTGCTTCCGGCACGCCGGCTTGATGGGTATCGCTTCGCTCCACCCATCCTACGGGTCTACAGGTCGTGCCCGCTGTAGCTCAGGTTGAACGACTTGTTGATCAGCGGAAAGTCCGGGACGATGTTGCCGATCACCGCGTGCTCGAGCACCGGCCAGTTCTGCCACGATGGATCGTGGGCATGGACGCGGCGGATCTCGTTGCCGGCGTTCGTCTCCAGGGCGACGAACACTTCGCCGCGCCAGCCTTCCACCCAGCCCACACCGGTCGCGCCCTCGGGTGCGTCGGGCACATCTGCGCTGATCGGTCCCTTGGGCATCTTGTCGAGGAGCAGCCGGCACAGACGCAGCGACTCGCCCACCTCGTCGAAGCGCAGCTGAACCCGCGCCGCGACATCGCCGTTGCGCTGCGTGGCCATTTTCACGCCGAGCTCGGCGTAGGGCGCGGGTGGGAACTGCACCCGCGCGTCGTTCGCCTGGCCGCTGGCGCGTCCCGCCAGCCCGGACAGTCCCAGCCGGTCGGCGAGTTCCGGCGTGACGATGCCGGTGGCCATGAAGCGGTCCTGCAAGCCGGCATGATCCTCGTAGATCTTGTGCAGCAGGGCGACGGCCCGCTCGATCGCGTCGCATTCGGCGCCGATCTGCGCGGCGCCGGTTTCGTCGAGATCGCGCGCCACGCCGCCCGGGACGATCCGATCCATCAGGTAGCGGTGGCCGAAGAGTTCGAGGTTGGTGCGCAGCACGTCTTCCTTCAGGCGCGAGAACTGCGCGAGGCCGAACGCGAATCCGGCGTCGTTGCCGAGGAAGCCCAGGTCGCCCAGGTGATTGGCGATGCGCTCGCGCTCGAGCAGCAGCGCGCGCAGCCAGAGCGCGCGCGGGGGCGGCGCCGCCGCGGTCGCGCCCTCCACCGCCATCGCATAGGCCCAGGCGTAAGCCACCGTAGAGTCGCCGCTGATCCGGCCCGCGAGGCGGGCGCCTTCGGCCAGCGTCATCTGCTCGAAGCGCTTCTCGATGCCCTTGTGCTTGTAGCCCAGCCGCTCCTCCAGGCGCAGCACGCGCTCGCCGAGGATCGAGAAGCGGAAGTGGCCGGGCTCGATCGTTCCCGCGTGTACGGGCCCCACCGGGATCTCGTGCACGCCGTCGCCTTCGACGCGGACGAACGGGTACGCGTCGGGCACGTTGACGTGCCGGGTCCGCGCGTTGAAGTCCTTGCGCAGCGGGAACTCGTCGTCCGGCCAGGCGCCGTGGCGCAGCCAGGGACGTGCGTCACGCTGATCGGTGGCGCGGACGCCGAGCAGGTCGCCGGCTGCGCGCTGCATCCGGTTGGCGGGCGCGAAGATGTCGGCGACGCCCGGATAACCGTCATCGGCCGCCTGGCACGTGAGCCACACCAAGCCCCGACGGACGATCAGCGCCGCGTGGATGGCCAGCCCGCGCTCGGCTGCGCGCCGGTCGCTGCCCCATAGCGCGAGCAGCCGGCCGCCCGTGTCGCGCACCTGCTGGCACAGCGCGCGCCATTGCACCGCATCAGCTTCGCCCCGCCACGCCGGGACCGCGCCGGGGATGGGGTCGAGCTCGAGATCGAAGTCTTCGATGCGCACGCGGATTCCCTCAGCCGATCAGCGCCGCGGCCTGCCGATACCAGTCGGCGAGGTACGGCGGAATGTACAACCCGAGCATGAGCACCAACCCGAGGTGGATGAACACCGGGATCAGCGCCGGCGAGTGCGGCAGCCGCTTGGCCGTGGTTTCGCCGAACACCATCTCCTGCACCCGGGAGAAGACCGCGGCAAAGGCGACGCCGAGGGAGACCAGCAGGAACGGCGTCGCCCACGGGTGCTCGTGCATCGCCGTGGTCAGGATCAGGAACTCGCTGGCGAACACGCCGAACGGCGGCATCCCGAGTATCGCCAGGCTGCCCAGCATCAGGCCCCAGCCGATCGCCGGATTCGTGTCCGCCAGCCCGCGGATATTCGCTATCAGCTGCGTGCCGGTCTTCTGCGCGGCGTGGCCGACGGTGAAGAAGATTGCCGACTTGGTCAGCGAATGCACGGTCATGTGCAGCAGCGCGGCGAAATTGGCGATCGGCCCACCCATGCCGAACGCGAACGTGACGATGCCCATGTGCTCGATCGACGAGTAGCCGAACAGCCGCTTGACATCCTTCTGCCGCGACAGGAAGAAGGCGCCGACGACGACGCTGAAGAGGCCGAATCCCATCATCAGGTTGCCGGCGAAGTGCGTCTGCAGCGCTCCGTCCACGAGCACCTTGGCGCGCACCACCGCGTACAGCGCGACGTTGAGCAGCAGCCCGGAGAGCACGGCCGAGACGGGCGTGGGCCCTTCCGCGTGGGCGTCGGGCAGCCAGTTGTGCAGGGGCGCCAGGCCCACCTTGGTCCCGTAGCCCACCAGCAGGAACACGAACGCCAGCGACAGCACCGTCGGCTCCAGCTGGCCCTTGACGTCGTTCAGGTGCGTCCACAGCAGCGACGTGCCGCCGCCGCCGATCACGCGCTCGGCGGCGAAATAGAGCAGGATGGTGCCGAACAGCGCCTGCGCGATGCCGACGCCGCAGAGGATGAAGTACTTCCACGCCGCTTCCAGGCTGGCGGGCGTCCGGTACAGGCTGACCAGCAGCACCGTGGTCAGCGTCGCCGCCTCCATCGCCACCCACAGGATGCCCATGTTGTTGGTCAGGAGCGCCAGCAGCATCGTGAACATGAACAGCTGGAACATGCTGTGGTAGAGCCGCAGCCGCGCGGGATTGAGCTTGCCCGCGTGATGTTCGTTCCTCATGTAGGGACGGCTGAACAGCGACGTGGTGAAGCCGACGAACGCCGTCAGGGCGACCAGGAAGACATTGAACGAGTCGATGAAGAAGTTCTCCTCCCACACCATCATCGGCCCGTCGCGGATCACCCGCGCGGTCAGGAAGGCCGCGGCGACGAAGGTCAGGAAGCTCATCACCGCGTTCAGCTCGGCGGCGCGCTCCTTGTGCCCGTACAGCGCGAGCAGCAGGCCGGCGGCGAGCGGCACTCCGAGCAGGATGATCAGTTCCACCTGGTCAGTCCTCCTTGAGCTTTTCCAGGTGGTGGATGTCCAGACTGTCGAACGTCTCGCGGATCTGGAAGAAGAAGATGCCGAAGATGAACGTGCCGACGAGCACGTCCAGCGCCACGCCGAACTCGACGACCATCGGCATGCCGTAGGTTGCGCTGGTCGCGGCGAAGAACAGGCCGTTCTCGATGGCCAGGAAGCCGATCACCTGCGGGACGGCCTTGCGCCGCGTGATCATCATCAGGAACGCGAGCAGCACGCACGCCATCGCGATGCCCAGCGTGTTCTTCGTCACCGTGCTGGCCAGCTGCGAGATGGGCAGCGCCAGGTTGAACGCGAAGATCACCAGCACGATGCCCAGCAGCATCGTGGTCGGGATGTTGATCAGCGTCTCGACGTCCCACTTGATGTTGAGCCGAATGATCAGCCGGTGCAGGATCCACGGGAGCGCGAACACCTTCAGGATCAGCGTCAGCGCAGCAGAGTAATACAGGTGGTGCTGACCGGTGCTGTACGCCACCAGCGTGGTCGAGAGCACCAGCACGAAACCCTGCCAGGCGAACAGGTAGATCAGCGACAGCACCCGCCGCTGCGAGAGCATCGCGAACGCGATCAGCAGCAGCAGCGCCGCGAGCAGGTTGATCAGCTGGCCGGCGAAGGTCGGCGTCATCTCACTTTTCCAGCGCCAGGCGGATCAGCATCCCGAGCACCGCCAGCAGGAACGCGGTGCCCAGGAACTCCGGGGCGCGAAAGATGCGCATCTTGGCCGACAGCGTCTCCAGCAGCGCCAGCGCGGCGCCCCCGGCCAGCAGCTTCGCGAACAGCGCGGCCAGCGCCACCGGGATCAGCAGCCAGCCTTCCGCCTCGACGATGCCCCACGGCAGGAACAGCGAGATGCCGATCACGCTGTAGTTCATCAGCTTGATCGCCGACGCCCATTCGATCAGCGCCAGGTGGCGTGCCGAGTATTCGAGGATCATCGCCTCGTGGATCATCGTCAGTTCGAGATGGGTGGTCGGGTTGTCGACCGGAATGCGCGCGTTCTCGGCCAGCGACACCATGTAGAACGCGATCGCCGCGAAGGCCAGGCTGGGATAGAGGACGAACTCGCGGTGGGCGAGGGTTTCGACGATGGTCGGCAGCGACGTGGATTGCGCGATCAGCGACGGGGTGAAGAACACCATCAGCAGCGCCGGCTCGGCCAGGCACGCGACCAGCATTTCGCGCCGCGCCCCCATGCTGCCGAACGCGGTGCCCACGTCCATCGCCGCCAGCGCGGCGAACAGCCGGGCGAGCGCGAACAGCCCCACCAGCGCGATCACGTCGGCGGCCGCGGCGAAGGGCAGGTCGGTGGCCAGCACCGGGACGATGGTCCCGACCAGCGCCATGCAGCCGAACTGCACGTAGGGCGCGAGCCGGAACAGCGGCGACGCGCCGTCGGCCAGCACCGCATCCTTGTTGAACAGCTTGTGCAGCACCCGGTACGGTTGCAGCACGCCGGCCCCGCTCTTGTTCTGCAGCCAGGCCCGGCACTGGTTGACCCAGCCCACGAGCAGCGGCGCCAGCCCGACGATGAGCAGGGTCTGCAGCAGCTGCGTGAAGATGGAGTGGATCATCGGACGAAGATCAGCAGGACGAGCAGGGTCACGAAGCTGTAGAGCAGGTAGATGTGGATGCGCCCGCTCTGCAGGATGCTGATCGAGGCGGAGATCCACTCGACGGCCCGCGCGACCGGCAGGTAGAGCGCGTACCAGAGCTTGTCCTCGGCCTTGCCCTCGTAGCGCGGCAATTCGTCGAACGGGCTGGGCATGTGGCGGTCGATGCGGAACACCGGCTCGAAGATCTGCTTGATCGGCTGGCCGAAGCCTTCGGCCGTGTCCTGCATCCGCGCCGTCTGCAGCGGGAAGCCGCAGTCCCACGCGGGACCGCGCCGCATGCGGCCATGGTAGAGCTTGCGCACCAGCGCGAACGTCGCGCCCAGCGCGGCCAGGACGCCGAGCAGGAACAGCAGCGGGCTGTAGCTCGCGCGCTCGGGCGCCATCGCCGAGACGAACAGCCAGCCCGCGCCGCCGACCTGCTGGCCCAGCAGGTGCCCGGTGAGCATCGCGTTGACGTGATCGAGCTGCCCGAGCACGAACACCGGCACCACGCCCAGCACCACACAGCCCGCCGCCAGCCAGACGAGGCCGATGCGCTCCAGCCACGTCGCGTCATGGGCTCGGGCAAGCTTTTCCTCGCGCGGCTGACCCAGGAAGATCACGCCGTAGAACTTGACCATCACGTAGCCGGCCAGCGCCGCGGCCAGCACGAACGCGGCCGCGCCCACCGGCACCAGCATGCTCAGGTACGAGCTCGGCAGGCCCGGCGTGGCCAGGAAGGCCTGCAGCAGCAGCCACTCGGAGACGAAGCCGTTGAGCGGCGGCAGGCCCGCGATCGCGATGGTGCCGATCAGCCCCAGCCACGCGACCCAAGGCATGTGGCGGATCAGCCCGCCCAGCTTGCCCAGGCTGCGCGTGTTGGTCGAATGCAGCACCGTGCCGGTCACCAGGAAGAGCAGGCTCTTGAAGAACGCATGGTTGATGCAGTGATACAGCGTCGCCGCCAGCGCCAGCGCGGCCAGCGGGCCCGCGTTGTACGTGTGGAAGATCAGCGTCAGCCCGAAGCCCGCGAGGATGATGCCGATGTTCTCGATCGACGAGTACGCGAGCAGCCGCTTCATGTCGGTCTGGACCGCCGCGAACATCACGCCGAACAGCGCCGTCATCAGTCCGAGCACCAGCGCCAGCACGCCCCACCAGGGCAGCTGGATCTGCAGCAGGTCGAAGGTCACGCGCAGCAACCCGTAGATCGCCGTCTTGAGCATCACGCCGCTCATCAGCGCCGAGACGGGCGTGGGCGCCGCGGGATGCGCTTCGGGCAGCCACGCATGCATGGGCAGGACACCCGCCTTGGCGCCGAATCCGAACAGCGCCAGCAGGAATGCCGCGCTGGCCCAGAATTCGGTGAGCGGCGCGGCGCGCATGGTTGCGAACGTGTAGTCGCCGTGGCCGCCCTGCATGATGCCGAAGCAGAGCAGGATGCCGATGGCGCCGATGTGCGCGAGCAGCAGGTACAGGAAGCCGGCGCTGCGGATCGCCGGGATCTTGTGGTTGCTGGTGACCAGGAAATACGACGACAGCGCCATCGTCTCCCACGCCACCATGAACATGTAGGCGTCGTCGGCGATGATCACCGCGGCCATCGCGGCGAGGAAGACCTGGTAGAGCACGCAGTGCACGCCGGGCGGCGTGCCCTCGCCCTGGCGGAAGTAGCCCGCCGAGTAGATCGAGATGCCCGCCGACGCGCCGCCCAGCAACACCAGGAAGAACGCGGACAGCGCGTCCAGCCGGACGTGAAACGGCAGGTCGGGCAGGCCGAGCGCGAGGATCATCGCTTGCGACGGCGCACCCAGCGCGGCCAGCCCGGCGCCGGCGAGCACCAGCGAGGCGACTGCGCTCGCCGGGAACAAGCCGTGCCCGACAAAATCGAGGCTGTGCTGCGCGACCAGTCCCAGCCCGCCCAGGATCAACCAGGCCACCATGACACCCAGCACGAAGTGGAGCGGCTGGACGTTGGCGGCGATGGCGCTGAGGCTATCCACGGATCACGCGCAGATCATCGCTGCCGCCGATTCCGAAAACTCCTACGGCAAGCCATGGACATTCCTACTTGACCTTCATCCCGGGCAGCGCGCCGGAGTCCGGCTGCAGCAGGTACACCCCGCCCTGGTCGTCGGGAAACGACGCGGCCAGCACCATGCCTTCGGACAGTCCGAACTTCATCTTGCGCGGCGCGAGGTTGGCGACCATCGGCGTCAGCCGCCCGATCAGGTCTTCGGGCTTGTAGTGGGCCTTGATCCCGGCGAAGACCGTGCGCAGCCGCGGCTGCCCGTTCTCGGTTTCGCCCACGTCCAGCGTGAGCTTGACCAGCTTCGCCGCGCCCTCGACCTGCTCGGCATTGACGATCTTCGCGATGCGCAGGTCGATGCGCGCGAAGTCGTCGATGGAGATGTGCGAACCGGCGGCGCCGGACGGCGGCGGCGTTGCGCCCGCGGCGGGCGCGGCCGCCGGCTCCGGCCCGAGACCGAGCAACGCATCGATCTGCTTCACCTCGATCCGGTTCATCAGGTGCTGGTAAAAGCCGATCTGGTGATCCGCGGCCAGTGTCGTGTGCACGTTGCTCCAGTGCGAGAGCGAGATCCGCAGGAAGCCGGCGACCTGCCGCGCGACGTCCGGCAGGATTGGCGCGAGGTAGATCGTCAGGTCGCGGAACAGCGTCAGCGCGCTGGTGCACACGCAGTGCAGCCGCGCTTCCCCGGCCGGGTTCTTCGCCAGTTCCCAGGGCTTGCACGCATCGACGTACTGGTTGGCGGCATCGGCGAGTTCCATGATCCGCCGGATCGCCTTGCCGAATTCGCGCGCTTCGTAGTGGCGGCCGATCTCGTCCTGCGCGAATGCCGAGTCGTGCTCCAGCTTGGCCGCCGCCGGGTCGTGGTCGCCCAGCTTGCCCTCGAAGCGCTTGGTGATGAAGTTCGCGCACCGGCTCGCGATGTTCACGTACTTGCCCACGAGGTCACTGTTCACCCGGGCCAGGAAATCGTCCGGGTTCAGGTCGATGTCCTCGACCGCGGCGCTCAACTTGGCCGCGATGTAATAGCGCAGCCACTCGGGGTTCATCCCCAGCTCCAGGTACCTGAGCGGCGAGACGCCGGTGCCCCGCGATTTCGACATCTTTTCGCCGGACACGTTGATGAAGCCGTGCACGTTGATGCTGTCGGGCACCTTGTAGCCGGCGAAATGCAGCATCGCCGGCCAGAACAGGGTGTGAAAGTAGATGATGTCCTTGCCGATGAAGTGGATCTGCTCGGTCTTCGGATCGGCGAGGAACTCGGCAAAAGTCTGCGCCGTGCCGCCGATGGACTTCGCCCGACCCGAGTCGAAATAATTCTTCAGGCTCGCCAGGTAGCCGATCGGCGCATCCAGCCACACGTAGAAGTACTTGCCGGGCGCATCCGGAATCGGGATGCCGAAGTAGGGCGCGTCGCGCGAAATGTCCCAGTCGGAAAGCCCCTTGCCGCCGGCCGTCTCGTCCTCGGCCAGCCATTCCTTCGCCTTGTTCAGGACCTCGGGCTGCAGCCGCGGCTGGCCGAGGGCGTTGGCCCCGCGGGTCCATTCCTGCAAAAACTTGATGCAGCGCGGATCGGACAGCCGGAAAAAGTAATGCTCGGAGGTGCGCAGCACCGGTGTCGCGCCGGTCAGCGTCGAATACGGATTCTTCAGGTCGGTGGGCGCGTAGACCGCGCCGCACACCTCGCACGAATCGCCGTACTGGTCCTTCGCGCCGCACTTCGGGCACTCGCCCTTGATGTAGCGGTCGGGCAGGAACATGCCCTTGACCGGATCGTAGAACTGCTCGATGGTCTTGTTCGCAATCAGGCCGGCGGCCTTCAACTTGCGGTAGATGTCCTGCGAGAGCTCGACGTTTTCCGGCGAATCGGTCGAATGCCAGTTGTCGAAACCGATGTGGAAGCCGGCGAAGTACTGCGCCCGGCCGGCCGCGATTTCGGTGACGAATTCCTGCGGCGTCCTCCCCGCCTTCTCGGCCGCGATCATGATCGGTGCGCCGTGCGCGTCGTCCGCGCCGACGAAGTGCACGGTGTTGCCGCGCATCCGCTGGAAGCGCACCCAGATGTCGGCCTGGATGTACTCCATGATGTGCCCGATGTGGAACGGGCCATTGGCGTACGGAAGGGCGGTGGTGACGAACAGCGTGCGGGACATGGGCTGCGGACTCGAAGTTGAATTCAAAAGAGCGTAAAATTGAACATTTTAGCAGCAACACCTCGCTGTTGTCGCTCTGAACGTGCGCAAATCCCCAGGAGATTCCCCTATGGCTTTCACCGAAGCCGATGTGCAAGCGCAGCTGAAGTCGCTGATCGACACGAACACCGGGCGCGATTTTGTCGCGTCCAAATCCATCAGGAAGATCGAGATCGCCGGCGCCGACGTCACGCTCGAAGTCGTGCTGGGCTATCCCGCGAAAACGCAGTACGAAATCATCCGCAAGCAGATTGCCGATCACCTGCGCGCGCTGCCCGGCATCGGGCGCGTGACGGTCAACATCTCGCACAAGATCATCGCGCATGCGGTGCAGCGCGGCGTCAAGCTGATGCCGGCGGTCAAGAACATCATCGCCATCGCCAGTGGCAAGGGCGGCGTCGGCAAGTCGACCACCGCCGTCAATCTCGCGCTGGCGCTGGCCGCCGAGGGCGCGCAGGTCGGCATCCTCGACGCCGACATCTACGGCCCGTCGCAGCCGACGATGCTGGGCGTGTCCGGCCGGCCCGAGTCGGCGGACGGCAAGACGCTGGAACCGCTGGAAGCGTACGGCCTGCAGGCGATGTCGATCGGCTTTCTGATCGACACCGAGACGCCGATGGTCTGGCGCGGGCCCATGGTCACGCAGGCGCTGGAACAACTGCTGCGCGACACCAACTGGCGCGAACTCGATTACCTGATCATCGACCTGCCCCCGGGCACCGGTGACATCCAGCTCACGCTGGCGCAAAAGGTGCCGGTCACCGGCGCCGTGATCGTGACCACGCCGCAGGACATCGCGCTGCTCGACGCGCGGCGCGGCCTCAAGATGTTCGAGAAGGTCGGCGTGCCCATCGTCGGGATCGTCGAGAACATGGCCGTGCACATCTGCTCCAACTGCGGCCACGTCGAGCACATCTTCGGGCAGGGCGGGGGCGAGTCCATGTGCCGCGACTACAACGTGCCGTTCCTCGGCGCGCTGCCGCTGGACGTGAAGATTCGCGAGCAGGCGGATTCGGGGCGGCCCAGCGTGGTCGCGGATCCCGACGGCAAGGTCGCCGAGATCTACCGCGCCATCGCGCGCAAGACCGCGGTGTTCGTCGCGCAGCAGGCCGCCGACCATTCGGCGAAGTTCCCGTCCATCAGCATCGTCAACACCTGAACATGACCATCAAAGCCGACAAGTGGATACGCCGGATGGCGGAGCAGCACGGGATGATCGAGCCGTTCGAGCCCGGCCAGGTGCGCGAGGTCAACGGCAACCGGATCGTCTCGTACGGGACCTCGAGCTACGGCTACGACATCCGCTGCTCGAGCGAATTCAAGCTGTTCACGAACCTCAACAGCACGATCGTCGACCCGAAGAACTTCGACCCCAGTTCCTTCGTCGACGTGAACCGCGACTTCTGCATCATCCCGCCGAACTCGTTCGCGCTGGCGCGCACCGTCGAGTACTTCCGGATACCGCGCAACGTGATGACGATTTGCCTGGGAAAGTCGACGTATGCGCGCTGCTTCCGCGGAGATACGCGGGTCGCGCTGGTCGATGGGACGGCGCCGACACTGGAGGAGATGGCGAGGCGAGCGGAGCAGGGGGAACTGTTCTGGGGCTACAGCATCGGTCCAAAGGGCCGCCTGATAGTCACCATGCTGGATTCGCCGCGATACGTGGGCCGCGATTCGCTGGTGAAGGTCGATCTCGACAACGGCGAATCCATATACGCCACGCCGGACCACCTGTTCATGCGGCGGGATGGGCGAATGGTCGAGGCAAGTGCGTTGCGGCCGAACGATGCGCTGATGCCGCTGTATCGAGATCTTCGTCGCGGCTACGAGATGGTCTACCAGCCCATCAATGGCCATATGTATCCGACCCACAGACTCGCCGACGAATGGAACTTGCGTCACTCGATCTATGGGGATGAGCCAGGAACGCACAGGCACCACATCGACTTTGATCGGCGGAACAATCGACCGCATAACCTCGAACGGATGAACGCATCCGAACACATTCGGCTGCACAACGACGAGAACTACGGCGAGGACTTCGATTCGGAGGCCCATTCCGCGGCGATTCGCGACGCGTTCGCGCGGATGTCGCTGGATCCGGAATGGCGTATGCGGTTCGCGCAAGCGCAGGCAGAACGGGCGCTGAACTTCTGGAGCGATGAAAAGTATGCCGCGATTCGCGAGCGCGTTCTGGAACAACGGCGCAATCAAAGCGAAGCGACGCGCGATCGCCATCGACAGGCGATGCTCAAGCGCTACGCTGTCCCTGGGGAACGGGCGCGCCATAGCAACTTGATGATGAAGGCTTGGGCCAGCGACGATGGGTCGCGCCGCAGACAGCAAGCTGAAGTTGTCAGGGCCATCAATATCCGGACCGAAATTTCCCGGGAGCCGGTTCGTGAGGCGCTGGATCAAACCGGATCCATCCGCGGCGCCGCGCGCCTTCTGGATTGCGATCGCAGTGTCTTCCGCCGCTTTCCGGAAACAGTCGCCGATTTTGCCGGTCGCCGCGGGGCGTACAGAAATCACCGCGTCGTCGCCGTCACGCCCCTTGCCGGTGACCACGACGTCTACTGCCTCACCGTTCCCGAAGCCGGCAACTTCGCCCTCGAGTCGGGCGTCTTCGTTCACAACTGCGGGATCATTGTCAACGTAACCCCCTTCGAGCCCGAATGGGAAGGCTACGTGACGCTGGAGTTCTCGAACACGACGCCGCTGCCCGCGAAGATCTACGCCAACGAGGGCGTCGCGCAGGTGATCTTCTTCGAAGCCGATGAAGTGTGCGAGACCTCGTACAAGGATCGGGGCGGGAAGTACCAGGGGCAGCAGGGGTGAC
>JADKEV010000042.1 GCA_016717855.1 Betaproteobacteria bacterium | reverse complement strand
CACCACGTTCACGTGCCGCGCGAAGCGGTGCAGTTCCTACCCACGCACTAAGAGGAGAAAATGATGGACACTAAACGATGGCTGGTTGCCGCGGTGGCATCGCTGCTGGTGGCGGGTACCGCTGGTGTCGCGGCGCAGACTGTGGCGGACTCGCCCGAGCTTTAGCGCTGGCGAGAAGGCGCTTTACGAGGCTGCGAAAGGAAGGCATGGTGGTCAGTCTTCGATACCGGGCCGACCTGGGCCAACTGGGCAGCGCAGTTCGCGGCATTCAAGAAACGCTACCTGGAAGTCGAGATCGCCTTACAACGACTCATCTCCGGCGCCACTGTCGTCGCGCTGGAAAAGGCGAAGAACCGCCCGCAGGCCGACACGGCCTATTACTTCGCTGCGTCGGCGGTCGATGCGGTGAACAAAGGCGTCGTTGCGCCGTTCAAGCCGGTCAATTTCGACAAGCGCCGGCGGTGTTCCGCGAGCAGGATGGGAAGTGGTTCACCATCCACTCGCTGACCGTGGCGTTTATCGTGAATACCAAGCTGGTGAAGAACGTGCCGCAGTCGTGGGCCGATCTATTGAAGCCCGAATACAAGAACTCGATCGTCTATCTCGACCCGCGCTCGACAGGCGTCGGGCAGGTGCTCACGTTTGCTGCCAACTTCGGCGCCGGTGGCGACATGAACAACGTCCAGCCGGGCCTCGATTATCTGGGCAAGCTGCACAAAGTCGGCAACGTGCTGCGCGTGCTGGGCACGACACCGTATGCGCAGTTCCTCAAGGGCGAGATCCCGATCTGGATTTCGTACGAGAACGACGGTCTCAAGGCCAAGCATCTCGATGGCCTTGGCGACGCGGTCGCGGTCGTGATTCCGAAGGAGGCGTCCGCCGCCGCACCCTACGGGATCAGCCTGGTCGAGAAGGGCCCCAACCCCAATGCCGGCAAACTCTGGCTCAACTTCATCATGACCGACTTCGGGCAGGGCATCTTCGCGCAGGGCTTTGTGCGGCCGTCGGTGCCCGGGATCAAACTCCCGGACTCGGTCGCCGACAAACTGCCCGCGGCACCGCAGGTGCGCCCGCTCGACGTGCGTGCGGCCGCAGCCAAGAAGTCGGAGATCGACAAGGGCTGGGTCGCGGCTACCGAAGCGAAGTAGGGCAACAAGGGGCAACCACGCACAGGGACTCGCCGCCCGCACCACGAGTGCGGCCTGTCCTCGAGCAGTACCGACCATGCGGACCCGCACACAATTGCTGCTGGCTGCACCCGCCGTTGGGTTTCTGGCGGTGTTTTTCCTGTTGCCGGTGGGGGCGGTGGCGGTGGATTCGCTGCGCGAGGGCACGCGGGCATTCGTGCGCGTGTTCTCGCTGCCCGCATTCTGGCCTTCGCTCGCGGGCACGTTGCTGCTGACCATCGTGGCAGCCACGATCTCGACGCTGGTGGGCCTCGCGGTGGCGTTGCACTTGTCGCGGATGCCGGAGCGCCGGCGTACGCTCCTCTCGCTGGTGATCGCGCTCCCGCTGACGTTTTCCGGCCTCATCGTGGCCTATGGCTTCATCCTGGGCTATGGCCGCTCGGGTTTCATCACCCAGTTGCTCGGTTTCGCGGGATTCGATCCGGCCGTCATCGGCAAGGCGCTGTTCACCCCGGGCGGCCTGGCCTTCGCGTCATCGTACTATCTGATTCCTCGCGTGGTGATGGGCATCCTGCCGGTGCTGGTCAACTTCGATCGCGCGCAATTGGCCGTGGCCGAATCGCTGGGCGCCACCTCGACGCAGGCGCTGTGGCAGGTGATGCTGCCGCAGGTCGCGGCGCCGCTGGGTGCCGCGTTCTGTCTGGTCGCCGCGGTGATCTTCGGCGCCTACGGCACCGCACTGGCGCTGGTCGGCACGCAGCTGCACATCCTGCCCCTGCAGTTGTACAGCCTGATCTCGGAATCCGGGACCGACTTTCCCGCGGCAGCGGCCCTCGCGCTGATGATCACCGCGGCCTGTGCCGCGATCATGACGACCGGGGAATGGTTCGGGAGCCTGCATGAACGCCATCTATAGACTCGACCGCGGGCAACGGATCCTGTTCGACTCCAGTGGCCGCCAGTTCGAACCCCACCTGCGCAGCTGGAGCGATAGCGCCACCCCGGCCAGCGGGGAATCGGTCGGCAGCATCGCTGCGGCAGGCTGGCTGCAGCGGCAGAGCGGCGCGCCTGTGCGCGTGCCGATCGGAGTCATCGGTCCGCGCGAGGCGACGGGCGCGCAGCTGCTTGCAGCCGAGGAAATCGGCAACGGGCTCGCCGCGATGGGTTTTTTCGTCATCTGCGGCGGCCGGCAGGGCGTCATGGAAGCAGTCTGCAAAGGCGTGGCCGAAGCCGGCGGCATGGCCATCGGCATGTTGCCGGAACCGGATCCATCGTTTGCCAACGCCTACGCCGGCATCGTGATCGCGACAGGCATAGGCGAGGCGCGCAACGCGCTCATTGCCCGCTCCTCGTTGTGCCTGGTCGCGATCGGCGACAGCTACGGCACGCTCTCCGAAGTCGCGCTCGGCCGGCAATTCGGCAAGCGCGTCATCGGCCTCGAAGGCGCGGCGCGCGTCGAAGGCGTGGTCCACGTGGCAAGCGCGGCAGAGGCGCTGGAGGAGGTTGCGCGCTGCGCGCTGGGAGCTTGAACGGCGGGTCGTCGCAACGAATGCCCTGCCACGTTGTGGAAGGGCGCCGCCGCCGCGTAGCATCGGGAATCGACTTTTGCGTCGCCCGTGATTTCGACTGGAGGACCCATGCCGGTGACCGAACTGAACCACTATTTCGTGCGCGCGAACGACCTCGAGCAGTCGCGGCGCTTTTACTGCGACGTCCTCGGCTTCACGGAAATGCCGCGGCCGGACTTTCCGTTTCCGGGCTACTGGCTCGGCGTTAACGGCAAGATCCAGGTGCACATGGGTCCTCACGGGATTCCGAACGCGGAGCTCTACTACCTTGGCACCACGCCCCGCTCCGCGACCGACAATGCCGGCGTCGTCGACCACATCGCTTTCCTGGCCACTGACCCGGAAGGTTTTGCCCGGCGCTTCGTGGCGCTGGGATTGCCCATGAGGAAGCGATACCTGGCGCAGGCCCGGCTCTTCCAGTTGTTTGTCCAGGATCCCGATGGTCTCTGGGTCGAACTCAATTTCGAAGGAATCGCCAGCGAGCCTGCATGGGGCGGCGACAGCGAGAATTACGCGGACATGCCGCGCGCCGGCCAGGCCGCCGGGGAGCGGAACGGGTAGCCGCGCGTGTACGTGACACGGCAGTCCGCGCGCCGACCGGCGGCGCTGGCCAAGCGCGCGGGACCCATGCTAGACTCGCGGCTCGCAACTTTGAAAGGAGGTGATCCAATGACTATCTCTCGAGGCACCACTGGCCTGCAAGGTTCATTTTCCGGATCACCGGCCTCTGTCGGCTGATTCCGCAAGAACGGAACACCAGGGCCGGCGTGCCCGCAGTATCAACGCCCCGCGGATCTGATCCGCGGGGCGTTGTCTTTCCGGCCCGCGAAATCCCGTACCGCCACCGACGCCATGCGCCTCGCCTACCCTGATCCAGCCGGGCGCTCGCGGCAGCGGGGCCGCGCCGCGCTGACCGCACTCGCGTTGTTGCTCCCGCTGCTGGCGGCCGTGCTGGGCGTGGTGCGCCACCTGCCGCCCGCGCCGCTTGACGCCGCCGCGCCCGGCGACCGCTTCAGCGCCGGGCGCGCCATGCCGGATATCGAGGCGATCGCGCGCGCGCCACACCCTATCGGCAGCGCCGAGCATCGCCGCGTGCGAGAGCACATTGCCGGGCGGTTGCGGGCGCTCGGCTTCGAAACCGAAGTTCAGCAAGCGTTCGGCGTCAATCGCAAGTACGGCGTCGCCGCGCCGGTGGCCAATGTCGTCGCCCGCAGGGCCGGCAGCGGCGGCGCCGGCCGCGCCATCCTGCTGGCCGCGCACTACGACTCGGTGCCGACGGGGCCCGGGGCGAGCGACGACGGTGCGGGCATTGCCGCGCTGCTCGAGGCCGGCCGCTGGCTGGGCACGCAGCCACCGCTCAAGAACGACGTGATCCTGCTCGCCAGCGACGGCGAGGAGTTCGGGCTGCTGGGCGCCGAGGCATTCGTCGCCGGACACCGCTGGGCCCGCGCTGTCGGTCTGGTCGTGAATCTCGAGGCACGCGGCCACGCGGGCCCGGCCATCCTCTTCGAGACCAGCCCGATGAACGCGGCGCTGGTCGCCGGCGCGGGCGGCAGCGTGCGCGGCGCCGTGGCCAACTCGCTGACCTACGAAGTCTACAAGCGGCTGCCCAACGACACCGACTTCACGGTGTTCAAGCGCGCCGGGATGGCTGGCGTCAACCTGGCTTTCCTGGGCGGCGTCACGCACTACCACAGCGCCCTGGACACGCCGGCCAATGTCGACCGGGCCAGCCTGCAGCATCACGGTGAATACCTGACCGGCCTGCTGCGCGCGTTCGGCAATGCGGAGTTGCCGCTGCCAACTTCGCGCGATGCGATCTACTTCCCGGCGCCAGGCGACGGCCTCGTGCAGTACGCGCCGTGGCTGGCGCTGCCGCTGGCCGCGCTGGGCCTGTTGCTGGTCGTCGGGCTCGCGGCGCAGGCGCGGCGCGCCGGAGAACTGGGTGCATGGCGGCTGGTCGGCGCGATGCTGCGGGTGCTGGCGCTGCTGGCCGTGGCCGGGCTCGCGGGCTGGGGTTTCTGGACGGGCGCACGATGGATCAATCCGAATTTTCGCTGGCTGAGCAACGGCGACGGCTACCACACGGAATTGCTGCTGCTGGGCCTGCTGGCCATGATCGCCGCCGGCGTGCTCGCGCTGGCGGGCCGGCGGCCGGCGGACCGCGTCGCGTGCTGGCTGGCCTGGGCGTTGCTCGCCACGGCCACCGCTGTCGCCCTGCCGGGGGCGAGCTGGGTATTCACCTGGCCGCTGCTGGCCGGGGCGCTGGCGCAGTACGCCGCGGGCCATCCGCGCGCGCCGCGCGCGGCGGCGCGGCTGGCGCCGGGATTGGGTCTGGTGCCGCTTGCGTTCCTGGCCGCGCCGCTGATCTGGCTGCTGTACGCCGCGCTCGGTCCGGCGCAACTGCCTGTCATCAGCGGTCTGGCGGCGCTGTTTTTGTTGCCGCTGACGCCGCTGCTTGCCGGCACGGGCGGGCGCGGAACGACCGCGTTGCTGCTGCTTGCGGGCTGCAGCCTTGCCGGCGCGGGCCTGGCGATGAGCGGCTTCTCGGTCGAAGCGAAGAAGCCGAACCATATCGTCTATCTGCTGGAGCGAACGCCTCCCCCGACCCGTGCCGCGGGCCCGGCCACGCTGGCGGCGCCAAGCCTCGCCAGGGTATCCGACGCAGCGCCGGCCACGCCGGCCGCGCGCGCCCGCTGGTTCACCAGCGACGAAGAGGCCGACGAGTGGACCACGCAGTTCCTCGGCACTCACCCCGCGCGCGGACCCGTGCCGGAACTCGGACGCGTCCGCCCCGTGCTGCAGGCCGCGGCGCCCATCCTCGACCTGCCGGTCCCGCGCGCGCGCATCGTCGCTGACAGCACCGCCAACGGTGAACGCCGACTCACGCTGCAAGTGGAGTCGCCAGCCAATGCGCTGACGCTGGAGGCGGGCGACGGCAATGCCGTCCGCGCCGTGCACGGCAGCGGCGCGCTGCTCTTCGCGGCCGCGGACGGGCAGCCGTTTCGCCGGGTGCAGATCGTCGCGCCCCCGGCGGCCGGCGTCGAAGTTCGCTTCGACCTGGCCGCGGGCGCACCGTTGCAATTGCAGTTGATCCAGCAGTTCTGGGGGCTTCCCGATCCGCCGCCTGCGGGGTACGTGCCGCGCGCCGCGCAGATGATGACCGCGCCGCTGCGGCAGGCCGACAGCCGCTATACGATCGATGCCTGGACCGAGTGAACGCCGGCGGCAGTCATGCCGCGCAGCGCAGGCGCCCCGCGCCCCGGCGCCCACCAGCCTGATCCCGAAGCCGATCAGGAAGAGTCCGGCCAGCTTCTCCAGCCAGCGGGAGACCGCCGGATTCGCGCGCAGCCGTTCGGCGAGGAAGTGGGTCAGCAACACCGCCACCGTCCCGTAGGCAAACGTGAGCACCGCGATGGTCACCGCCATGATGCCGAAGGTCGCCAGCCCCTGGTGCCGCGCCGGATCGACGAACAGCGGAAAGAACGCCATGTAGAAGACGATCGCCTTCGGGTTGAGCAGCGTGATCGCCAGCGCCTGCTGCAGGAAGTGGTGCGGCTTGAACTCGAGCACCGGCCTGGCGCCCGGCTTGGCGAAGAGCATCCGGCCGCCCAGCCACGCCAGGTAGGCGGCGCCCAGCCACTGCACCGCATGGAACGCGGCCGGGTACGCGACCAGCAAGGCCGCGACGCCGGCCACGGCCAGCCACATCAGGATCTGGTCGCCCAGGATCACGCCCAGCGTGGCGGCGAGCCCGCCGCGGATGCCGCCCTTGCTGGTCGAGGTGATCAGGGCCAGGTTCCCCGGACCGGGTATGAGCAGGAACACGATGATGGCGACGACAAAGGCGCCGTAGTCGGTGATGCCGGGCATGGCGGACTTCCCGTGAGGCGAAGGCGCCAGTTTACGGTACGCTTCTTCACTTGTGCATAGACCGGCGCAGCCGTCCCAGACCATGACCAGCATCGCTTTCGACGCCATCCCCCGCGACCGCCTGCCCGGACTCCTGCGCGATGCGCCCAAGGCCGAACTGCACATCCACATCGAAGGCTCGCTCGAGCCCGAGCTGATCTTCCGGCTGGCGCAGCGCAACGGCGTCGCGCTCGCCTATCCGGACGTGGCGGCGCTGCGCGCCGCGTACGCGTTCACCGACCTGCAGAGTTTCCTGGACATCTACTACGCGGGCGCCAGCGTGTTGCTGCACGAGCAGGACTTCTTCGACATGGCGTGGGCGTACTTCGAGCGCGCCGCGGCCGACCACGTCGTGCGCGCCGAGCTCTTCTTCGATCCGCAGACCCACACCGCGCGCGGCGTCGACATCGGCGCCGTCGTCGGCGGCCTGCATCGCGCGTGCGAACAAGCGCAGTCCGCGCTGGGCATCAGCGCCAGCCTGATCCTCTGCTTCCTGCGCCACCTGAGCGAGGAGGCGGCGCTGGCCACGCTGGAGGCCGCGCTGCCGTATCGCGACCGGTTCATCGGCGTCGGGCTCGACAGCAGCGAACGCGGCCACCCGCCGGAGAAGTTCGCCCGCGTCTTCGCGCGCGCCCGCGCGCTGGGGCTCCACCTGGTGGCCCATGCGGGCGAGGAGGGGCCGCCCGCCTACATCGAGAGCGCGCTCGACATCCTGCACGTCGAGCGCATCGACCACGGCGTGCGCTGTCTCGAGAGCCCGCCGCTGGTCGCGCGGCTGGCGGCGCTGCGCACGCCGCTCACGGTGTGCCCATTGTCCAATATCAAGCTGCGCGTGTTCAATTCACTGGGCGAGCACAACCTGCCCGCGCTGCTTGCCGCCGGCCTGTGCGCGACGGTCAACAGCGACGATCCCGCGTACTTCGGCGGCTACATCAACGACAACTTCGCCGCCACGTTCGCGGCCCTCCCGGCGCTGGGCCCGCGCCAGGGCTACGCGCTGCTGCGCAACGGCTTCGAGGCGAGCTTCGCCACCCCCGCGGAAAAGGCGGCCTGGATTTCGCGCCTGGACGCGGCATTCCAGGCGGCGCTGCCCGACGTCGCCGGTTGACGCGCGGCGCGGGCCGCGGCGCCACGCGCTCGATGCGCGCTATGTGGGCTGGCGCACTGTATCTTCGCGCACATGAGCATACAGTCGGCGCCATGCCGCCCGGATCTGCCACGCCCTTCGCTCCCGCACCGCCGCACCATCATCCGCTTACGAACCACGGAGCCATTGCCATGTCCCGAATTCCGCGTGCCCTCGTGCCCGCCTTGCTGTTCGCCGCTATCTCTGTCAATGCTGCCGGGCTTCCCGATACCGGCCAGGACACCTGTTACAACGAAACCGCCGCCGACGGCGCGCCCGCTTCCGGCGGGACCAGCGTTGCCAGCGAAGGCGGCACGCATCCGCGGCAGGACTGCAGGTATGGACGCGACGCGGCGGCGGCGGCCGGTGCGCTGACCAAGACCGGGGGCGGCGCCAAGGGCTTCGACTACACCAAGGTCGCCAACAACGGCGCCCTGCTCGCGGCCGGCGCCGCGCTGGGAGCCGGCGCGGCCGACTGGTCCTGCACCAAGGACAACATCACCGGCCTGACCTGGGAGATCAAGACCGGTTCCGGGGCTGATCTGCGCTACGCCGACCACACCTACACCTGGTACAACAGCGACGACAACACCAATGGCGGCAACAAGGGCACGCTCAGCAGCAGCACGTGCAACGCCGTCCTGCGCGGCAGCCCGTGCAACACCGAGGGCTTCGTCACGGCGGTGAACGCGCTGGCGCTCTGCGCCTTCACCGACTGGCGCATGCCGACGCGCCGCGAACTGCTGACCCTGGTCTTCGCGGACAAGACGACGCCGAGCGTCGAGCCCTTCTATTTCCCCAATCCGCCGGCGTCGCCCTTCTGGACTGCTTCGTCATTCGCCCCGGACAACACCAATGCGTGGTTTGTCGATTTTGCCGACGGTTACAACAACGGCGCCGACAAGTCGTTTTCCAACTCCGTGCGCCTGGTTCGCGGCCCGCGGTTCTAGACAGGCACTTCCGCAACGCCAGCCTCTCGCCCTTCCAGCCGTATTCCTGTCAGGAGTCCCCCATGTACCGCAATCCCTTGGCCCTGGCCGCAATCCTCGCCTTGCAGGCCACCGCGTTTGACGCCGGCGCCATTTGCGCCGCCGGCAACGCCAGCGCCAATCTCGACGAATCGACCCCGGGCAGCGCGCTCGTCGATCATGGCGACGGCACGGTCACGCACACCCTCACGGGCCTGATGTGGAAACAATGCAGCCAGGGTCAGGGCGGGGCGGGCTGCGCCACCGGCGCCGCCAGCGCGTTGACCTGGCGCGCCGCGCTGGCCTCCGCCGTCACGGACGGGACCGGCGGCTACAGCGACTGGCGGCTCCCCAACAAGAAGGAGCTCGAGTCCATCGTCGAATCGTGCGGTTACGTTCCCGCCATCAATCTGGCACTGTTCCCGGGCACGCCGTCGCTGTACTACTGGACGTCGACGTCGTATGTCGCCGCGCCGAGCAACGCATGGTTCGTCAACTTCAGCGCGGGCTACTCCTCCAACTACCTGAAGTCCACCGGCTTTGCCGCGCGGCTGGTCCGGGGCGGCCAGGCCTTCGATGCGTACGACGCGGTGCAGAGGCAGGTCGTGATCGAATATCTGAATACGGCGGACTTTCCGAATTCCCCGGGCGGGCATTTCTTCTACTCGTCCGACCCGACCGAACAGGCCGCGGTCGACTCGGGCGCGGCAGGCCAGTTCGCGCGGACCGGCCGCCAGTTTTCGACCGGTGGCACGCACCCGGTATGCCGCTTCTACGGCTCGATGTCACCCGGCCCCAACTCGCATTTCTTCACCGTGGAAGTCGACGAGTGCAACGCGCTCAGGGCGGCGCAGGTGACGCCCGCGCCGGCCAACGTGCAGCAGTGGAACTACGAGGGCATCGCCTACGCGACGACGCCGGCAACCGTCGACGCCAATGGCGCGCAGTCGTGTCCGTCCAATACGCTGCCGCTGTACCGGGCCTACAACAACGCGTATCCGGTGAGCGGACCGAAGAACGCGTGGGACTCCAATCACCGGCTCACCCCGCTCGCCGGCGACATCGCGAACATGGTGGCCGCCGGCTGGCGCGACGAGGGCGTCGTGTTCTGCACGGCGCAGTAGGCCCCGCCCACGCTTCACTTCGTGCCGCGCTCAGCCGGATCGCCGGGAAGGTAGAGCGCGCGCATCGCGGCTGGCCGCCGGTGATCCCGTTCGGCCAGCGCCGCCGCCTGTTGCGCCCGCGCATGCTCGTCGGCCAGGGTCCGCAAGCCGCGCTTGACCGCTTTCGGCGCCGCACTGCCACCTTCCTCCAGGAGTGCCGCCGCTGCCGGTACTGTGTCGGATTTGATCATGATGGTTCCTCCTTTGCACACACCTTGAGCCAGTCCCGCACGTCGGGCGAGGAACATTGACCGGTCGCAAGTGTGGACAATTCACGCGTGGACGCGATGTCATCGGCTGGCCGCTGGCCGGCCGCCGGCCAGGAGGGGCCCGGTCCGGTGCATCGCCCGCTGTGTGTGCGGTACAGAACAGACGCGTCCTCCGCTGCCGGGCATTCTTGGGCATGGGATTCAGAACTCTTGGTGGAATGGATATGGCGCGTGCACCAACGGGGATGCCCACCGCACTTGCCGCGGCCGGCGCCGGCGGGTCAGCAGATGGTCATCGCAGCGGTCCTGGCTCACCCGTCCTCTGGCGCTTCCCGGACAGGATCCCGGACCCGTTGGTCCGGCGTGGCGTCCGGAAGCATGCCGCCGCGTGGTCGGCGGCGGCGTTGCGCGAACGTGCCGCCCCCTGGCGCCTGGCGCACTACGCAACAGGCGAACCGGGCGATTGCGACCCGGCGCGGGCCAATTGGCGCTACGAGCGCGCGTTCGACCTGGCGGCGGTGAAAGATCTCCTCGCGGACTGGAAGAAGTGGTTCGAGATCGAGATCGCGATCGAAGAAGCCGCGGGAATAGGGTGCGGCTACCGTGAAATGCTCGATGAGGACATCGACGATGAGATCATCGTGCTCCTGCGCGACGGCAAGGCCTATATCTGGGATGGCTGGCACGCGGTGGCGGCCGCGCTCGTCAGCGGGCGGACCACGTTGAAAGCAATCGTCGGCGTCCCGCACCCGGACGGGGCGCCGCGACAAGGCTGACCGCTACACGTGCAGCGCGTGCCCCAACGCCCGCAGCGCCGCTTCGTGCATCGCTTCGCCCAGCGTCGGATGCGCGTGGATCGTGCCCGCGGTGTCTTCGAGCCTCTCGCCCATTTCGAGCGAATGGCCGAACGCGCTGGATAGTTCCGATACGCCGCGCCCGACCGCCTGCCAGCCGACGATGACGTGATCGTCGCGGCGCGCGACCACGCGCACGAAGCCTTCGCTAGCCTCCAGCGTCATCGCGCGGCCGTTGGCGGCGAAGGGAAACAGCGCGACCATGCAGTCCAGCCCGGCCGCGGCCGTCTCCGCCGGCGTGCGGCCGGCGACGACGACCTCGGGATCCGTGAAGCACACGGCGGGGATTGCCGCGGGCATGAAATGCCGGCGCCGGCCGCCGATGATCTCGGCCACCATTTCGCCCTGCGCCATCGCGCGGTGCGCGAGCATCGGCTCGCCGGTCACGTCGCCGATCGCCCAGACGTTGCGCATCGACGTCCGGCACTGGTCGTCGATCTTCACGGCGCGCCCGTTCATGTCCAGCATCAGCGATTCCAGTCCCCAGCCGCCCGTGTGCGGCCGGCGCCCGACGGCGACCAGCACCTGATCGGCGGGCAACGCGGATTCCCCACCGTTCGCGTCCTTGATGCGCACCGCATCGCCGGCTGCGTTCAAGCCCTGCACCGTGCAGCCGAGGTGCAGATGCACGCCCTGGCGCTTGAGCGCCGCGGCCACCGGCCTGCCGAGTTCTTCGTCGTAGGCCGGCAGCACGCGCTCCAGCGCCTCGACCACCGTGACGTCGACACCGAGCTTGCGATACGCAGTGCCCAGCTCGAGCCCGATGTAGCCGGCGCCGACGACCACCAGGCGCCCGGGCAGCGTTGCCGGCGCCAGCGCCTCGGTCGAAGAGATGACGCGCCCGCCGAAGGGCATCGCCGGCAACGCGAACGGAGCGGAGCCGGGCGCGAGCAACAAGTGTTCACAGGTGATGCGCACCGGCTCCCGGCCGTCGCCCGCCACGACCTCGACGGTTTTGCCGTCGACGATGCGGGCCCAACCGTGAACCACCTGCGCGCCGTTCTTCTTGAGCAGCATGGCGACGCCGCCGGTGAGCCGGCTGACAATGCCGTCCTTCCAGCGCACGGTCTGCGCGATGTCGATGCGCGGCGACTCGACCCGGATGCCCAGCGGCGAATCCTGCGCGTAATGGCAGGCCTTCTCGAACTGCTCGGCGGCGTGGATCAGCGCCTTGGACGGAATGCAGCCGATGTTCAGGCAGGTGCCGCCCAGGGCGCCGCCTTCGACCAGCGTGGTGGCGATGCCGAGCTGCGCGGCGCGGATCGCGGCGACGTAGCCGCCGGGGCCGCCGCCGATGACGAGCAGGGTGGTCGAGCGCGTTTCCATCGCTTACTCCACGAACAGCGTGGCCGGGCACTCCAGCATGCCGCGGATCGCCTGGACGAAGCGCGCCGCGACCGCGCCGTCGACCACGCGGTGGTCGAACGACGACGACAGGTTCATCATCTGCCTGGGCACGACCATGCCGCCGCGGATCATCGGCCGCTCCACGATCCGGTTGACGCCGACGATCGCCACTTCGGGATGGTTGATCACCGGCGTGGTGACGATGCCGCCCAGCGCGCCCAGGCTCGTGATGGTGATGGTCGAGCCGGCCAGTTCCTCGCGCGTGGCCTTCGCCGTGCGCGTGGCTTCGGCCAGGCGCGCGATTTCGGCGGCGGTCGACCACAGGTCGCGCACCTCGGCGTGGCGCAGCACCGGGACCAGCAGCCCGCCGTCGGTCTGGGTCGCGATGCCGATGTGAACGGCGCCGTGGCGGGTGAGGACGCCGTTGTCGTCGTCGAACAGCGCGTTGACCTGCGGGTACTCGCGCACGGCCATCACGATCGCGCGCGCCAGCAGCGGCAGCAGCGTCAGCTTGCCGCGGGTCAAACCCCACTTCGCGTTCAGCTGTGCGCGCAGCGCTTCGAGTTCGGTGACGTCGATCTCCTCGACGTAGGTGAAGTGCGGAATGCGGCGCTTGGCCTCCTGCATCTTCTGCGCGATCTTGCGGCGCAGGCCGATGACGGGAACCGCCTCCTCGTCGTGGCGCTCGGCGTATCGCGCGTCCGCGGCCGGGGACTGCGCCGCCGGCGCGCGCGCCGCGTACGCGTCGAGATCCTCGTGCGTGATGCGGCCCGCGGTGCCGCTGCCATGGACAAACTGCAGTTCGATGCCCATGTCCCACGCGCGGCGGCGCACGGCCGGGGAGGCGACCGGCTTGTCGCCGGGCAGGCGCGGCGGCGGCGCGCTCCCCGCAGCGGTGGCGCGCGGCTTTGGCTGCGGCGGTGCGGCGCGCGGAACCGGCGGCTGCGTGGGCGGCGTTGCGCCGATGGCGCGCAGCGCCGGCGTCACGGCCGGCGCTGCCGGGACGTTGGCAACCGGTGCAGCGGTTGTCGCGGCAGAACCGGCTTCCGGCACCCCGGGCGCCCCCACGGATGCCGCCGGCGCGTCCTTCACGTTCCCCGCGCCCGCGACCTCGATCCGGATCAACTCGCTGCCGACGGCCATCACCTCGCCGAGCTTGCCCCCCAACGCCAGCACGGTGCCCGCGACCGGCGACGGAATCTCGACCGTCGCCTTGTCGGTCATCACGTCGGCCAGCACCTGGTCTTCGGCCACCGCGTCGCCGGGCTTCACATACCATTCGACCAGCTCGACCTCGGCGATCCCTTCACCGATGTCCGGCATCCTGATCACGTGGATACCCATCCTATTTCTCCATCGCGCGCTTGAAGGCGGCGCCGACGCGCGCGGGGCCGGGGAAGTAGTCCCACTCCTGCGCATGCGGGTACGGCGTGTCCCAGCCGGCCACGCGTTCGATCGGCGCTTCGAGATGGTAGAAGCAGTGCTCCTGCACCAGCGAGGTCAGCTCGGCGCCGAAGCCGCAGGTGCGGGTGGCTTCGTGGACGACGACGCAGCGGCCGGTCTTTTTCACCGAGTTCACCAGCGTGTCCAGGTCGAGCGGCCAGATGCTGCGCAGGTCGATGATCTCGGCGTCGATGCCGGTCTCGTTCGCCGCCGCTTGCGCCACGAACACCATGGTCCCGTAGGCGAGCACGGTCAGCTCGGTGCCCGCGCGAAACACCTTCGCCGATTCCAGCGGCACCGTGTAGTGGCCTTCGGGCACCTCGCCCAGCGGGTGCTTCGACCATGGCACCACCGGCTTGTCGTGGTGGCCGTCGAACGGGCCGTTGTAGAGCCGCTTGGGCTCGAGGAAGATGACCGGGTCGTCGCATTCGATCGCGGCGATCAGCAGGCCCTTGGCGTCGTACGGGTTGGAGGGCATCACCGTGCGCAGGCCGCAGACGTGCGTGAACAGCGCCTCGGGACTCTGGCTGTGCGTCTGCCCGCCGTAGATGCCGCCGCCGCAGGGCATGCGGATGGTGATCGGCGCGGTGAAGTCGCCCGCCGAGCGGTAGCGCAGCCGCGCCGCCTCGGAGACGATCTGGTCCGAGGCCGGATAGAAGTAATCGGCGAACTGGATCTCGACCACGGGCCGCAGGCCATAGGCGCCCATGCCGACCGCCGTGCCGACGATGCCGCCCTCGGAGATCGGCGAGTCGAACACGCGCGAGGTGCCGTACTTCTTCTGCAGGCCCTCGGTGCAGCGGAACACGCCGCCGAAGTAGCCCACGTCCTGGCCGTAGACGACGACGTTGGGATCGCGCTCGAGCATCACGTCCATCGCCGAGCGCAGCGCCTGGATCATGGTCATCGGCGTCCCGCGCGGGCCCTCCTTGTGTCCATGCTCATACTCCGAGTTCCTGGCGCTGCCGGCGCAGATGCGCGGGCATGTCCTTGTAGACATCCTCGAACATCTCGGCGGCGCTGCGCATGTGGCCGTCGGCCAGCGTCCCGTAGCGCTCGGCTTCCTTTTGCGCGGCGGCGACCTCGGCCTCCAGCTCCTTCTGCACGGCCGCGTGTTCCTGTTCGGACCACGCGCCAATCGCGACGAGATGTTGCTTCAGCCGGGCGATCGGGTCGCCGAGCGGAAAGTGCGCCCAGTCGTCGGCCGGCCGGTACTTGGACGGATCGTCGGACGTGGAATGCGGCCCGGCGCGGTACGTCACCCATTCGATCAGCGTCGGCCCGAGGTTGCGGCGCGCGCGCTCGGCGGCCCATTGCGAGGCGGCGTGGACCGCGAGGAAGTCGTTGCCGTCCACGCGCAGCGAGGCGATGCCGCAGCCGACGCCGCGCGCGGCGAACGTCGTGCCCTCGCCGCCGGCGATGGCCTGGAAGGTCGAGATCGCCCACTGGTTGTTGACCACGTTGAGGATCACCGGCGCGCGGTAGACATGGGCGAAGGTCAGCGCGGTGTGAAAGTCGGCCTCGGCGGTCGCGCCGTCGCCGATCCAGGCCGACGCGATCCTGGTGTCGCCCTTGATCGCCGAGGCCATCGCCCAGCCGACGGCCTGGATGAACTGCGTGGCCAGGTTGCCGCTCAGGCTGAAAAAGCCGGCGCGCTTGTACGAGTACATCACCGGCAGCTGCCGGCCCTTCAACGGGTCGCGCTCGTTGGAGAACAGCTGGCAGATCATCTCGGTCATGTCCACGTCGTCGCGCGCGAGCAGCAGGCCCTGCTGGCGGTAGGTCGGGAAAGTTCATGTCGCCGGGGTCCAGCGCCAGCGCGTGGGCGATGGCGATCGCCTCTTCGCCCAGGCATTGCATGTAGAACGACATCTTTTTCTGCCGCTGCGCAATCAGCATCCGCGCGTCGAAGATCCGCGTCTTCATCATTGCGGTGAGCCCGCGGCGCAGCAGTTGCGGAGCGGTCGGCATCGCCCACGGCCCGACGGCGCGGCCATCGTCGTCGAGCACGCGCACCAGCGCGTACGCGAGGTCGCTGGTGTCGGCCGGCAGGGTGTCGACCGGCGGCCGGCGCACGGCGCCGGCGGGCGAAGTCAGCAGGTAGGAAAAATCGGTGTGGCGGCCCGGGCGCCCGGTCGGTTCGGGCACGTGCAGGCGCAGGGGTTCGCGCGCGGTCATGACCTGCACCGTGGCGGGCGCTGCGGCAGCGCTCCGGGCGGATGCCCGGCATGCCGCCGGCTGTGCTGGCTTGGGTTCATTGCATTGCTCCTGCGCAGGATCGTGTCGTGCGCGTGGTCACTGGGGCCGGCACGTCGGCCGAGTATTGGCGTTTCGGGCCCGCAGGTCAACTCTCTCGTGCGCCCCGCCGGCTGCCGGCCGCGCCGCGACTGGGCGGACGCGCCAGGCCCGGCGCGAGGCCGCTGCGTTCAGGCCAGCGCCGTCTCGACCGGCGCCGGCGCGAGCGCCGCGGCGACGGCCTCGTCCACGGTGTCGACGAACACGAACTTCAGCTTGTCGCGCGCTTCGGCCGGGATGTCCTCGAGGTCGCGCCGGTTGCGCCCCGGCAGCAGCACCGTCGTGATCCCCGCGCGCAGCGCGGCCAGCACCTTTTCCTTGACCCCGCCGATCGGCAGCACCAGTCCGCGCAGGCTGATCTCGCCCGTCATCGCGACGTCGTTTTTCACCAGCCGCCCCGTCAGCAGCGAGGACAGCGCGACGAACATCGCGACCCCGGCGCTGGGGCCGTCCTTGGGCGTTGCGCCGGCGGGCACGTGGACGTGGATGTCCGATTTCTCCAGTATTGCGTCATCGATGCCAAGCTGCGCCGAGCGCGACTTCACCAGCGAGAGCGCGGCCTGCGCGCTTTCCTTCATCACCTCGCCGAGCTGTCCGGTCAGGATCAGCTTGCCGTGGCCGGGCATCCGCGTGGCTTCGATGAACAGGATGTCGCCGCCCACCGGAGTCCACGCGAGTCCGGTCGCGACACCGGACAAGCCGCTGCGCATCGCGACTTCGGCCTCGAACTTCGGCGCGCCCAGGATCGCGGCAGGCTCGCCAGGCCCCGTCGCGACCGTTTGCACGCCGCCTTCGGCGATGCGCACCGCGACATTGCGGAACACGTTGCCGATCTCGCGCTCGAGATTGCGCACGCCCGCTTCGCGCGTGTAGTCCTCGATGATCGCCAGCAGCGCGGCATCGCTGATCGCGCACTGCTCCGCGGACAGGCCGGTCGCCTCGAGCTGGCGCGCGACCAGGTAGCGGCGGGCGATCTGCAGCTTCTCCTGCGCGGTGTAACCGGGCAGCGTGATGATCTCCATCCGGTCGCGCAGCGGGCCCGGGATCGTGTCGAGCACGTTCGCGGTGCAGATGAACATGACGCGGGACAGGTCGAACGGCACCGCCAGGTACGTGTCGCGGAACGTCGCGTTCTGCTCCGGATCGAGCACTTCGAGCAGCGCCGACGCCGGGTCGCCGTGGAAGCCGCCGGCGCCCAGCTTGTCGATCTCGTCGAGCATCATCAGGCAGTTGCCCGTGCCGGCCTTTTTCAGGCCCTGGATGATGTTGCCGGGCAGCGCGCCGATGTACGTGCGCCGGTGGCCGCGGATCTCCGCTTCGTCGTGGACCCCGCCCAGGGCAAGGCGGACGAACTTGCGACCGGTCGCGCGGGCGATGCTCTGGCCGAGCGAAGTCTTGCCCACGCCCGGCGGACCGGCGAAGCACAGGATCGGGCTCTTGCCCGACGGATTGAGCTTCTTCACCGCGAGGTACTCGAGGATGCGGCGCTTGATCTTGTCGAGGCCGTAGTGATCCTCATCCAGGATGCGGCGCGCTTCGGCAATGTCGATCGCGTCGCCGGCATCGGCGGTCCACGGCAGCTCGATCAGCCAGTCGAGATAGGTGCGGATCATCGAGTATTCGCCGGCGCCCTCCGGCATCCGCTCGAGGCGCTTCAATTCCTTGCGCGCCTGCTTGTCGACTTCCTCGGGCATCTTCGCCTCGGTGATCAGGCGCTCCAGCTCGGCGATCTCCGCCGCGCCTTCGTCGCCTTCGCCGAGTTCCTTCTGGATTGTGCGCATCTGTTCGCGCAGCAAGTGCTTGCGATTGCCCTCGTCGATCGAACCCTTGGTCCGTTCGGCGATGTCGCGCGAGACCTTCAGCACCTCGATCCGGTGCGTCAGCAATGCGAGCAGATGGTCCAGGCGCGCCTTCAGGTCCAGGGTCTCCAGCAGCGTCTGCTTTTCCTCGGGGCCGATGTCCATCAGCCCGCCGATGAAGTCGGCAAGCTGCGCGGGCCCATCGACGTTCTGCAGCGCGGTCACCACTTCCTCGGGCACCTGCGGCAGCAATTGCAGGATCTCGGCGGCGCGCTGCCGCAGGCTGTGCGCGCGGCCCTCGACGTCGGCGTCGGTGCTCTTCGCTTCCTCGATGACTTCCACGCGCGCGGCCAGGAATGGATAGCCTTCCAGATATTGCAGCACGCGGAAGCGTTTGGTGCCCTGGCAGATGGCGTGATGCGTGCCTTCCGCAGCGGTGATGTAGCGCAGCACGTTGGCGATCGTGCCGATGCCATGCATGTCGGTCGGGCGCGGTTCGTCCACTTCGGGCCTGGTTTGCAGCAGGACGCCGAGCGGGCGCTGCAGCCGGGCGGCTTCGTACACCGCCGCGCGCGAGCGCTCCCGCCCCACCGCGAGGGGAATCACCATGCCGGGGAAGAGCACGATGTTGCGCACCGGCAGGAGGATCAGGACATCGTCGGGCAGCGGGCGTGACGTGGCCTCGCCCCCCGTGCGTGCGTCGGCCCCCGCGACTGCTTCGGCCGCCACGCCCGCGTCGGCGCTGATTGGCGTGTCGCTGCTGCTGGTCTGGTTGTTCATGGTCATTCCGTCCTTCCGGTCTTGCGCAGCCGCAGGATCAGGCAGCCGTTCTGCATTTCGCGCGTCGCGGCGGCGACCGACCCCTCGGGCAGGCGCACGCGCCGCTCGAAGTAGCCATAGGGAATCTCGAGCCGCCGCACCATCCGGCGCGGGCCGGCGAAAGGCAGGCGGCCCTCGGCGCGGACGATGATCTCGCCGTACTCCGTCGTCACCACGATCGAGTCGGCGGCGACGCCCGGCAGCGCGACCACGATGACGACCTCCGCGTCGTCCTCGAAGATGTCCACAGGCGGCTCCCATATTGTCCGTGCCTGGCTCGGCGCCGCCAGGCGGAAGAACTGCCGGTGCATGCGCTCGGCCTGGTCGATCATGTCGCAGGCCTGCGCCCACATCCAGTCTGTCGGATTGCGCGTTGTCATAGGTGTTCCGCTTCCCAATTGAAAATCGCCGGCCGCGGGGTTTCCCGCGGATCCGGAATGACGCTCGTGTTCTTGATATCAGGGCAGGCGCGGGCGATTCAAGGCCGGCGGCAAGCCGGTGCATTGGCCTGGCGGCCGCCCAGGCGCCGACATCGCTTCAGCGCCGCGGGACGCGCTTGAGCACGAGGGACTTCGCGAACAGTTTCCCGCCATCCTGTCCGAGGAAGTCCGCTATCTCGGCCGACTCGGCCGTAATCGCGGTCTCGGATGCCAGCCCCTGTCCGCGCGTCGTCCCCTTGATCCGGCCAGCGCGGATGGCGGCTTTCAGCGCTTCCTCGTCCAGCATCGAAAAGCGCAAGGTGTTGCCGTCGATCAGCGCGTACTGCACGAAGATGTACCCGGCCGGCTTGCCGTCCTCGACCTGGAGAACGTTCAGGTAGCGCCGCTTCCCTATGCGCGAGCCGTGCGCGACATATGCCTCGTCAGTGAGCCCGTTGGCCTTGTGATCGATCAACACGATTCTCGTCCGCCTGTTCGCCGCCGCGGCGGCGCTGCCAGCGCTCAGGGAGAACTCCGGGCCGATGTGCACATACGTCAACTCGCCCCTGGCCTTGTGCTGCCAAACGCCGTATAGCGCCGCATCCGGCCGCGCGTCGCCGGCGGCGGAAATCGGGTTGATCGAGTCGACCTTGCAACCGGCCAGGCTGACCACCAGGCAGAGCAGCGCGACGACGCGCATCCTGCAGCGTTCCATCATCGGGTTGCGGTCATTGCGGGAATCGGAACCGCCGACCGGCGATCAAGCCCTGGGCGCCGGCTTGCGCCAGCAATAGACGCGCATCGGCGGCACGTTGAGCAACGCCAGGCTCACGTCCGGCTGGCCGAGGATGTCGCGCCCGAGCACGCCGACGGCGTCGCGGAACTGGTAGGCGACGAAGCGCCCGCCCGGCGGCAGCGCCGCCCAGACCGCGCGCAGGATCGCGCGCCCGATGTCCTCGGGCATGGTCGAGAACGGGATGCCCGAGATCACGACGTCCGGCGCCGACAGTTTGCGCTGCGCCAGCGCGTCCTGCAGATCCAGCGCGCTGCCGCGATGGACGGCCAGGCGCGGGTCCGCGAAGGCCTCGAGGTCCGCGGCGAAACTCGGGTTGAGCTCGATGGCCAGCAGGCGCGCGTCAAAGGGGAGGGCGCGCAGCAAAGCCCGTGTCGTGCCGCCGGTGCCGGGTCCGAATTCGACGACCAGCCGCGCGCGCGCCGCGCCGGAGACGTCGACCAGCCGCTCTTCCAGGAAGCGCGAGCTCGGCACGACGGAGCCGATCTCCCTGGGCCGGCGCAGGAACTCCCGCAGAAATTGCATGGGCCGCCTGGTCTGCGGCCGCTGGGAGCCGGGCGCTTCGAGCGCCCGGGCTCGCTCCGGCAGTGTCGACGACATGCTCAATCCCCCCGTGGCAAGTCTTCCGGTTCCGGCGCCCCGTGCTTCGGAGCATCCACGATGATGCAATCCGTGGTCAGTATCAGACTGGCGATCGACGCGGCGTTCTGCAGGCCGAGCCGGGTGACCTTGGTGGGATCGATGATGCCCATCGCCATCATGTCGCCGTATTCGCCCGTAGCGGCATTGTAGCCGAACGCATTCGCCCCGGACGCAACCCTGTCCAGGACGACCGAAGGCTCGCCGCCGGCGTTGGCGACGATCTGTCGCAGCGGCTCCTCCAGCGCGCGGCGGACGATCCTGGCGCCGGCGTCCTGCTCCAGGCTGCCGAAGCGCAGCCCGTCCAGCGCGTGGCGCGCGCGCAACAGCGCCACGCCGCCGCCGGCGCCGATGCCCTCGGCCACCGCGGCCCGAGTCGCGTGCAGCGCGTCCTCGACGCGCGACTTCTTTTCCTTCATCTCGGTCTCTGTCGAGGCGCCGACCTTGATCAGCGCGACGCCGCCGGCCAGCTTGGCCGCGCGCTCCTCGAGCTGGTCGCGGTCGTAGTCGCTGGTCGCCTCGCCGGCGGCCTTCCGGATCTGCGCGATGCGCGCCTGGATTCGCTCGGGCGCCCCGGCACTGCCGATCAGCGTCGTATCGTCCTTGTCGATCTCGATCCGGCGCACCCGCCCCAGTTCGGCGAGCGTGACGCTCTCCAGCTTGGTGCCGGTTTCCTCGGCGATCACCGTGCCGCCCGTCAGGATCGCGATGTCCTGCAGCATCGCCTTGCGCCGATCGCCGAATCCCGGCGCCTTGACCGCGCAGGTCCGGAGCGTGCCGCGCAGCGCGTTGACGACCAGCGTGGCCAGCGCTTCGCCGCTGACGTCTTCGGCGATCACCAGCAGCGGCCGGCCTTCGGAGGAGATCTTCTCCAGCAGCGGGATCAGGTCGCGGATCGAGGAGATCGTGCGTTCGCAGATCAGCACGCAGGCGTCGTCGAGCACGGCGCGCTGCCGGTCAGGATCGGTGATGAAATAGGGCGAGAGGAAGCCGCGGTCGAACTGCATGCCCTCGACCACGTCTAGTTCGTTGGTCATCCCCCGCCCGTCCTCGGCCTTGATCACGCCGTCATTGCCGACCCTGGACATCGCCTGGGCGATCATTTCGCCGATCGACGCGTCGCCATTGGCGGAGATCGTGCCGACCTGCGCGATTTCCTGGTTCGCGCTGCACGGCCGGGAAGTCCGCTTGAGTTCGTCGACGACCGCGGCGACCGCGGCCTCGATGCCCCGGCGGATTTCCATCGGATCGAGGCCGGCCGCGACGTGCTTGACGCCTTCGTTGACCATGGCCTGCGCCAGCACGGTGGCCGTGGTCGTCCCGTCGCCGGCGGTTTGCGAGGTGCGCGATGCGACCTCGCGCGCCATCTGCGCCCCGAGGTTTTCAAAGCGATCTTCGAGCTCGATTTCGCGGGCGACGATCACGCCGGAGTTGATGACCAGCGGCGGCCCGTAGGCGCGCTCGAGCATCACGGTGCGGCCCTTGGGGCCGAGCGTCACCTTGACGGCGCCGGCGAGTATGTTGAGCCCCGCGCAGACCTTTTCCCGCGCCTCGCGGCCGAATTTCAGTACTTTGGCTGTCATGTGACGGTCTCCCTGGATCAAGCCTGCAATGCGGGCGGGAAACGCATGTGCCCACGCCTCACCAAGTGACGTTAAGGCAGCGCGGACCTGGAGGTGTTGATGGCAATCAACAAGGGTGCAATCAGGCGCCGCGACGGCGGCGATCGCGCATGGCCGGTCCCCATTCCGGTGCACTGCACAACATCCCGCTGTAACGGGCAGCCGCTGTTCGCGGCGCGCGGCATGGGCTAGACTGCAACGGGCGTTTGAGTTCGGGGGGATTCATGGGTCTGATTTCGAACCTGCATGGCCTGGCGCGGTGCGGCTTCCTTGCGCGTCTCGCCGCCGTCGCCTTGTGCGCGAGTCTCTGGATGCCCGCGGCGTTCGCCGATCCGGCGGACCCCGCCGACCCGCGCGTGCAGGCGCTCGCCGCCACGCTGGGTTCGAGTCCGGCGCAGATCCACAACTACCTGCGCGACCAGGTCGGGATCGACATCTACGCGGGCAGCCTGCGCGGGGCGCGCGGCGTGCTCGCCGGCATGTCCGGCAATGCGCTCGATCGCGCCAGCCTCGCGATCGCGTTGCTCCGCGCAGCGGGTTTCTCCGCGCGCTATGCGCAGGGCACGCTGGCGGCCAACGATACGCGGACGCTGGTTGCCCGTTCGCTGGCGAATCCGTTGCGCGTGCTGGGCTGCTTCAATCCGCTGCCGATCCGCGATGTGATCGGCGATTTCACGCTGGACACCGAAGCGCAGACCCACTACTGGGTCGAGTACGCGCCCACCGGCGCCGGTCCGTTCACGGCGATGGATCCGTCGTTCGAGGGCGCGGCGCTCGGCCAGACCTTCGCCGCCGTCGTGCAGACGTTCACGTCGATACCGGCCCCGCTGCGGCACAAGGTCAGGCTGCGCGTCGACGCCGAGACGTTCACGCAAGCGGCGGCGGCTTTCGGCCTGGGGCTCGGCAGCACGACGGTGCTCGACCAGACCTTCGAGACCGCCGAACTCGTCGACCACCCGCTGACCGTCGGCCACTTCGTCAACTCGTTCGCGCCGCCGGCGCTGGCGCTGGGCGCGATCACCAACACCTATTCGCCGTACCTGCTGGTGGGCGACAGCACGGCCAGCCCGCTCGACTACCAGGTCATCCGCGGCAGCGACTACACCGAGATCATCACCAACTTTCCCCAGGGCAACGTGCTGGTCACGGGGATCTTCCTGAACATCGACGTCACCGACAGCGCCGGCCAGGTCACGTCGTCGCAGCGCACGCTGGCCGACCGCATCGGCTACGCGGCGCGGCAGTCGGGCGGACCAGTCAATGTCGACCAGGGGTCGCTGGCGCGTCCGCTGCTGACGGAACTGGACCTGTACACGCTGGGCATCCAGGGCGCGCGCCAGCCGCTCGACGACTTCACGATCCGGAGGACGCGCCTCGAATCGTTGCAGGGGCAGCTGGCGGCGATCCAGTCCGCGGTCCAGGCGTTGCCGCCGTGGAACCAGCACACGCCGGCGCAGCGCACGCTCGCGCTGAGCGCGATTTCACTCAGCCGCGCGACCTCGATCGCGATCAACGAAATGCTCGCGGCGACATTCGCCGGCGCCGCCGACGCCTCCAGCGATCGCAACGCAGACCGGCTGCTGGTCAAGGCGTATTTCAACGCGCCGCGGATCACGATCGCCGCCACGCGCGCGTCGGCAACCGCGCTGTCATGGTCGCTCGACGTGCACCGGAATGCGCAGCGCGTGGTCGAGAAGCCCGGCATCTCGTTCCGCAACGCGCAGAATTTCGGCCGCGTCGCCGGCATATCCGAATCGATCCTCGAGGGCGACGTGCTCTCCCAGGTCACCGGCGAGACCGCCATCTCGATTGCCGCCATCCTGCAGAACACGACGGACCCGTTGTCCATCGTCCCGGTGACGCCGGAGAATCCGGACCTGGCCGACGACTTGTCGCTCTCGCCCGAGGCGAAAGCGCGCATCCGCGCCGCGGTCCGCGCCGGACGGGCCGTACTCGCGCCACGAGGGCCGGTGATGGTCGGCGGCAAGGCTGTCACCGGCTGGCTGGAGACGGACCCGAACACCGGCTACACCATCTCGACCTTCGAGGACGGCACGCACGGCGCGCTGGTCGAGTACGGGTTCACGCTGCTCTCGTCGGTCACCGCCGACCCGGTCGCCAACCAGCTTGGCGGGTTCATCGGCCGCGTCAATGCGGTCGGGGTGTTCGGTGTCGCGTTCATGTCGGCAGTGCTGCAGACCATCGCCTCGGGCGATCCGTTCGGCTCCGTGTACGGAAACCTGCAGGCGACGCTCGCGCCCATTCTCAAGGGCATTCTCAAGCAGGTGTTCGCCGCGATCGACGACCTTGGCGTGCTCAATGTCGCGATCAAGGGCCGGACCAGCATCGTGGTCCTGATGGTCCGCGGATTGAAGGACGGGCTCCAGGACCTGGCCAAGGCCTTCAATGCGGCAGGCGGCGATCCGCCCAGTCCCACGACGTTGTTCGCGCTGCCCGAGCCGCCGCTGCCCGCGCCGCAGCCGCCCGGCATGATCCCCGGCGTGAGCGTGAGCCTGGCCCTCGATCCGGTGTATACGGTCGACGCTTTCGGGGCTGAATTCCAGTCGGTGTACCTGGCGCACATCACCAACACGGGCCCGGTCGCCGACGATTTCTTCGTATCGCCGACCGGCGGGGGGCAGGGCCTGAACATGCTCATACCGAAGCCGTTCCTGCGCATTCCGGCCGGCGCGACCGCGGAGATCCATGTCTGCCTGAGCCCCGATTCGGGCATCGGCGCCGGTGGACTGCCGGCCAACTTCACCGTCAAGGCGACCAGCCAGAGCAACAACACGATCACCGGCTCGGCGCCGCTGGAATTCCACATTCCGCTCGCGGCGGCGTTGTCGATGCGCGTGCAGCCGGCGCTGCAGCAGGCGCTCGCCGGCACCGCCGGTTCGGCCACGCTGACCCTGGACAGCCTGGGCAACGTGACGACGCCGGTGAACCTCACGGCGACGACGTCGCCGGGCCTGAACGTCACCGGGATCCCACCGATGCTGATCATGAATACCGGCGAGAGCCGTTCGCTGCCGCTTGGATTCACCGTCGCGCCAGGGACGCCGGCGGGCACCACGCTGGCCGCCGACATCCGCGCCGACATCGGCGGCGCATTCCCGGTCGTCACGCAGTTCGGCGTCACGGTGACCTCGGCGATCACGCACTGCCTCGTGCGCGCCTCGATGACCGCGACGCGCACGTTCCGTGACGGGCTGGGCGCGACGCTCGCCCGGCTGACCATCGAGGTCGACCGGCTGGCACTCGCGCCGGGTGACCTCGACCAGAAGCAGACCGTGCTCACCCTGCTCGACAACCTCGTACTGCAGCTGAACGCACCGTTCACGCAGGCGCTGGCTCCCGTGTTTGCCGCGGCGCGTAGCGCGCTGGCAGCGGCCGCCACGGGCGCGGTCGGCGGCGTGCTGAACACGCTGGATGCGGCGTTCTGCGACCTGGACGCGGCGCTGGCCAGCGCCTGGGCCAACGGCTTCCAACTGCGACTGTTCCCGGCGGTGACGACCAACCTGCCGACGCTGCCCACCAAGGTCGACGTGACGATCTACAACGAGACACCGGCACCGCGCGCGTTCAACCTCGCGGTGACCGGCGTGCCGCCGGGGGTCACCCCGGTTTTCAATGTCACCCGCGTGGTGGTGCCCCCGAATTACCAGACCAACGGCTTCGCATCGCCGCTGCTCAACCTGACCTTCACCAACACGGCCGGGGCGGCGCAGGCGTTCACCTACGAGGTAATCGCCACGCCGGAGGACGAGCCGGGCGTGGCCAAGTCGGCGACGGGCCAGTTGACGCTCAAGTCCGAGATCGTGCGCATCGTCCATTTGGATTCGGCGCCGGCGTACGGCCCGGCGGGCACCACCATCGTGCCGACGGCGCGGATCCTGAACTCCACCAACCGCGCGCGCACCGTCTACGTCCAGCACACGGTGAAGAACCGGCTGGGGCAGGCCGTCACGTTTCCCTCGCCCTACGTGCAGCTCGAACTGGCGATTGGCGACAACGTGGTGAACCTGCCGCTGACCGCGATCAACACGACCGGCTACGCGTCCGGGACGTACACGATCGAGGTGTGGATGATCGACGCCTCCAGCGTGCTGATCCCGGGCGCGACGGCGACCGGATCGTTTTTCATCGGCGCGCCGCTGGCCGCCGATATCGCGGCGACGCCGCCGGTGGTGCCGTCGGGAAACTCGACCGTCGGCGTCGCGCTGACGCTGGCGCACGACCTCGTCCCGCAGCCGCTGATCACGCTGCGTTCGGCAGCGCCGGTCACGGGCACGACGACCACCTCGTTCGCGCAGTCGGGCTCGCTGCTGTACGTGTGCCAGCACAACCGGGTGTCGATCTTCTCGGTGGGCAATCCGGATGCCCCCGCGCTGCTGGGCACCTTCGCCACCGGACTGCTGGCCAGCGACTTCGCCAACGTCACATGTCAGGTGAGCGGCGGCAACCTGATCCTGGGCTACGATCTCGACGACCCGGGCCAGACCGACTATCGCAAACTGGTCGTCTTTGACATTGCGGGTGGCAACGCGACCAATCCGGTCCAGCAGAACGCGTTGCCGCTGGACCTGGGCAAGCGCTTCGGCGGGCCCGTCACGTTCAGCGGCACGACCGGGTTCATGCCCACCCAACTGTACTTCTACAACCCGTTCTCCTTCTTCATTTTCGAGCAGCGCGGCAACCTGTTGCAACTGGACTTTTCCACGCTCACGGCGCCAGCGCTCACCGGGGAGCTGTATCACCATTTTCCGCTGCCCTCGACCGACACCAACGATCCGACCGCGGGCGGCCCCAACATGCAGTTCCAGATGGCGCTGGCGGGGACGACCGCGCTGCTGGCGAGCACCACGTCGACCACCGATCCGGCCGTCGGCGTGGGACGGGTCAACGTGGTCGACACGACCGCGCTGTCGACCAACTGTCCCGGGATGGTCAATCCGTGCATCACGGGCACCGTCGACGTCCCGCAGGCGCGCCTCCTGTACGGCATTGCGCGCCAGGGCAACGCGATGGTCACAGTCGGCGATACGCAGGGTTTTTACGACGGCCGTTCGGGATTCGTGGGCAACCTCGTCATCACCGCCTGGGACATCGCGACCCCGGCCGCGCCGGCGATCAAGAGCACGCTGGTCACACCGCTGGTGCACAAGGAGACCTTCGCGTGCAATCCGGCCCTGCACGCGGCGAACAGCGGGTTGGTCGCGCTGACCAACAACTACTATGCGCTCAGCGCGTTCAATCCCGGGAGTTGCCAGTGGGTGCTGGCGCTGATCGACGCGAACGATCCGCTGAACCTGCGCGTGATCCCCTACGACACCGGCTCCCCGCTCAAGGACGTGATCCTCGACGGCGCGTTGCTCTACGCGCTGACCGAGACCAGCGTGCTGGTGTACGACTACGCGACGATCGCCGGCCCCGCGCTCACGGCCAAGGTCGATGTCCCCACCGGCAGCGGGGTGACGCTGGTGCCCGGCTCGTTCAACGTCGCCCCGGATTCGATCGCGAATTTCGCCGGGCACGATACGTATACATGGATACAGCCGACGGTCAGTCCTCTGACCTGGCAGGCGAACATCGCCGCGATGCAGCCCGGGTCCTCTCGCGATGTCGCCACCGGCGGCAGGATCGAGTTCACGGTGCCCGACATCGGTTCCGGCACGCTGCTGCTCGGCGCCGCGGCGGTGACAGCCAGCCAGATCGTTTCACTCGCGCCGGCCACGCAACTGGTTCTCATCGGCGCGCCGGCAACCGTGAGCGTGACGCTGCTCAACCCCACGGCGAACCCGGTCACTTATGCGCTCGCGGTTGATGGCATACCGGCGTCGTGGGTCAAGACGCTGGCGCCAAGCGTGAACGTTCCCGCGAACGGGCAGGCGACGACGCCGCTGGTGTTGCAGTCGACGGTGGCGGACGGTTTCGGCGCGTTCGATTTCCGCGTGCTCGCGACGGCGGGGGCCGTGAGCGGCAACGCGACCGCGAACTTCGTCAACTACAACAACCCCGATTACGGCGGGAACCAGTCGCCGCTGGTGGGCAGCTCGACCCTCGTCGCCGCGCCGAACCCGGCGGCGGGCGCGCGCAATGCGACGACGCTGATCAATATGCACGTCACCAACACCGGCAACGTCGCCGAGCAGTACGATTTCTTCGCCACCGTGGTGCCCGGCGGCTGGGACGTCACGTTCGATCGCAACAGCTTCGTCGTCGCGCCGGGCGCCGGCGCCGATGTGATCGCGCGGGTGTTCGTGCCGGCGGCGCAGGCGCCCGGATCCTTCGACGTTACGCTCCAGCACAACGCCAGCTTCGGCTTCCGCGCGAGCGCGACGATCCCGGTCAACGTGTCGGGCGCCGGCGTGCAGGTCGGGCTCACGCCCGGGGCCGGCACGCCCGCGACACCGTACTCGGCCATCGTCACCAACCGCGGCACGGCGACCGACACCTTCGATCTGGTCGCGCTGGGGTCGCTGGGCCTCGCGGCGACGCTGGGCAACGACGTTCTCACGCTGCCGCCCGGCGGGTCGCAGGCGGTGGGCGTCGCCTTGTCCGGTATCGGGACGTTCGCTGTCCCCGGCGTTTCCTCGTTCGAAGTGCAGGCGGTCTCCCGGGCCAGCAGCGCCGCGCGCGCACGCGCGGTGGCGACCGTGACAGTGCCCGTGATCAAAGGCGTGCGCGCCTCGGGCGAGCCGCAGGCGCGGATCGTTCCGGCCGGCGCGTCGGTACAGCAGGTGTACGTGCTGGTGCGGAACACCGGCAACGTCGAGGATCAGTATGCGGTGGCGATCACGGGCAAGACCGGTCCGGTGACGGTGGACCTGACGACGCCGCAGGGCACGGTGGCGCAGTTGGTGTCGCCGCTGCTGCTGCCGGGGTTCGGCGCGGCGGCCGTGCCGCTGACCGCAAACATCTCGGCCAGCGGCGCGGCAACGGTCACGGTCCGGGCGACCTCGCTTTCCGACGGCAGTGTCCAGTCGAGCACGACCATCACCTTCGCGCAGTCGGCGCCGCCGCTGGTCATCACCACGCCGACGCCGTTGCCACGCGGCACGCTGGGCATCGACTATCCGCCGCTGGCCTTCCAGGCGAGCGGCGGCGGCCAGCCCTACGGCAGCTGGGCGATCATCGCCGGCGCGCTGCCCGCGGGCCTCGCGCTGGACGCGGCGACCGGCGTGCTGAGCGGCACCGGCACCGGCGCGCCCGGGACTTCCAGCTTCACCGTCGGGATGACCGACGCGTTCGCCGCTGCCGCGACCAAGGCGTACACACTGGACATGGATGCGCTCGCCTGCCTCGCCCCGGCGCCGGGCGTGGTGAGCTGGTGGCCGGGAGATGGCAATGGCAGTGACATCCGCGGCGGCAACAACGGGACCCTTGCTGGCGATGCGACGACGGTCCCGGGCAAGGTCGGGCAGGCATTCAGCTTCGCCGGCGCCGGTGAAGTGCTGGTGGCGGATGCAAACAACCTGGATCTGGCCACGGCGGTGACGATGCAGGCCTGGATCAATCCGGCCACCTGCCCGCACGGCTACTGCGCGATTGTCGCCAAGAGCGACATGCTCAACGGCGGTCGCGCGTACGGGATGTGGCTGACCGGACCCGGCGCTGCGTTCCCAACGCAACCCGGCGCGCTGCATGTCGAGGCATCGGGCAACGGCAACGCCTACGCCTTCACCGCCGGCGGCGCCATCCCGAACAACGTCTGGACTCATGTCGCGGGCGTGATCACGGCGGGCGGCGAGATCCGGATCTACATCAACGGACAGCTCCAGCCGGTTACCAGCGCCGGGACGCCGACGCTGCTGGCCAATACGGCCGCGCTGCGGGTAGGCAATTCGGACCCGGGCCTGAACGCGAATTACACCGGGCTGATCGACGATGTCCAGATTCATGGCCGGGCGCTCGGCGCCGATGAAATCCAGGCGATCCACGCGGCAGATTCCCACGGTCAGTGCAAGGCGATCATCGACGTCGATGCCGATGGCCAGACCGACGCGCTCTCCGACGGCCTGATGATCCTGCGCTACCTGTTCCTGCTGAATGGCAGCGCGATCACCAATGCCGCCATCAGCCCGGGCGCAGCGCGCAACTCCACGCCGGGGATCGAGGCCTATCTGGGCCAGATCCGCGGCGCGCTCGATGTCGACGGCAACGGCGAGTCTGACGCGCTCACCGACGGGTTGATGATCATCCGTTACCTGTTCGGTCTCCGGGGCGCGCCGCTGATCCTGAATGCGGTCGCGCCCGGCGCGCCGCGCGATAACGCGCCGGATATCGAGACGTACATCGAGTCGTTGCGGTGAGGGTGTTCGCGGCTGGGGCGCGCTGGGTCGCTGCGCTCCACCCATCCTCGATGGGTATCGCTGCGCTCCACCCATCCTACGGAGTCGGGGGCCGGTTCTGCGGTTGATGGGTGTCGCTACGCTCGACCCATCCTACGACAGGCGTATGAGCACGCGTTGCGCGTCCGGGGTCACCTGGTCCGCGCGGAAGGCCACGACGTGGTCGACGTCGAGGCGGATCCCGATCGACTCGCCGATGGCGTGGTTGTGGTGGCTGGGGACCAGCGAGAGCACGCGCGCCCCGCTCTTGAGCTTCAGCGTGTAGAGAAACTCGGCGCCGCGAAACGCCTTGGCGACGACCTCGGCCTTCATGGCGCTGGCGTCGTCGTGAATGATGTCATCGGGGCGCAGCAGCACGCTGGCGCCGCAGCCGCGGCTGCACGCGGCGCAGCCGGTGGCGCCGCATTCGACCGGGATCGTGCCCTGCAGCGTGCCCAGCTCGATGCTCACGTGCGTGTCGTTGAGAATCCGCCCGGGCAGGAACACGCCTTGTCCGACGAAGTCGGCGACGAAGCGGTTCTGCGGCCGGTGGTACAGGTTGTATGGCGTGTCCCACTGCTGGATGACGCCTTCGTGCATGACGCCGATCTCGTCGGCGATCGCGAAGGCCTCGTGCTGGTCGTGGGTCACCAGGACCGCGGTGATCCCCTCGGCCTTCAGGATGTCCCGCACTTCCACGGCCAGGCGCTCGCGCAGGTCCACGTCCAGGTTCGAAAACGGCTCGTCGAGCAGCAGCAGGCGCGGCTTGGGCGCGAGCGCCCGGGCGAGCGCCACGCGCTGCTGCTGGCCGCCGGAGAGCTCGTGCGGGAAACTGTCGCGGACGCCGGCGAGGCCGACGGTCGCGAGCAGCTCGGTCACGCGCGCCGCCTGGCCCGTACGGTCGCCGCGCAGGCCGAAGCCGACGTTGTCGGCGACGCTCAGGTGGGGGAACAGCGCGTAGTCCTGGAACACCATGCCGATGCGCCGGTCTTCCGCCGGCACGTGCTGATCGGGACCGCTGACGACTTCTCCGTCGAGGCGGATCGTGCCCGAACCGAGGCGCTCGAAACCGGCGATGCAGCGCAGCACCGTGGTCTTGCCGCAGCCGGAGGGACCGAGCAGGCAGCCGATCGCGCCCGCGTCGAGTTGCAGGCTCATCGCCTTGACCACCGCGTGATCGCCGTAGGCCTGCGTGATGCGGGAGAGTTCGAGTAGCGGCATGGTCCTTCCGGGAATGCTTCGACCCATTATAATTCCCCTTTTCACGGGATGACCCTTTTGCCGACTACGCAGCGCGCAGCCACTGCCGGGCCCATGCATTCCCGGGCGCCGGTCCTGGCCTGGCTGGCGACGGCCGTTGCGGTGATGATCGCCATCCCGATCCTGAGCGTCGCGGTCAACCTGTTCATCGGCGGGACCAGCGACACCTGGAATCATCTCGCCGCGACCGTACTCCCTTCCTACATCGCCAACACGCTGTGGCTGTGCGTGGGCGTCTCGGCGGGCGTGATCCTGATCGGTGTCGCGACGGCGTGGGTGGTCAGCACGTACGAGTTTCCGGGACGGCGGATCTTCGAATGGGCGGTGGTGCTGCCGCTCGCCGTGCCCGCGTACGTGATGGCGTACACGTACACGGACCTGCTGCAGTTTGTCGGACCGGTGCAGACCTGGCTGCGCGCCGCCTTCGGCTGGCAGGCGGGAGGCTATTGGTTTCCGGACGTCCGCACGCTGGGCGGCGCCATCGTGATGTTCGTCTTCGTGCTCTATCCCTATGTCTACCTGCTGACCCGTGCGGCCTTCCTGGCGCGCACGACCGGCATGCTGGAAGCCGGGCGCACGCTGGGCCTGGGGCCATGGGCGTGCTTTTTCCGGATCGCCCTGCCGCTCGCGCGGCCCGCCGTCGCGGCGGGCGCCTCGCTTGCGCTGATGGAAACGCTGGCCGACTATGGCGCGGTGTCCTACTTCGGCGTGCAGACCTTCACCACCGGAATCTACCGGGCCTGGTTCGGGCTGGGGGATCGCACGGCGGCGGCGCAACTCGCAGCCGGGCTCCTGGGCGCGGTCGCGCTGGTGCTGTTCCTCGAGCGGCTCTCGCGCGGGAGAGCGCGATTTCACAACACCACGGGACGCAACCGTCCGGGCCGCGGCCGCGCGCTGCGCGGCGGCAAGGCGCTCGCGGCGACGCTCGTGTGCCTGTTGCCGCTGACCGTCGGCTTCCTGGTTCCCGCCGGTGTCCTGCTGCGCTTCGCGATCACCGATGGCGATGCGCAGTTCGGGCAGCGGTTCCTGCTACTGGCGCAGAACAGCTTCGTGGTCGCGGCGCTCACGGCCGCGCTGGCCGTCCTCCTGGCGCTGGTGCTTGGCTACGCGGCGCGCACGACCCGGCAGGCGTTTCCGCGGATCGTGAACCGCACCGTGGGGTTGGGCTACGCGCTGCCAGGGTCGGTGATCGCGGTGGGCGTCCTGATCCCGGTGACGCACCTGGACAACGCGCTGGCTGCGGCCATCACCGCGGCGACAGGTTACCGGCCGGGGTTGCTGCTGACCGGCGGGATCGCCGCGCTGATCTATGCGTACCTGGTGCGCTTCCTCACGGTGTCGCTGCAGACGGTGGAGGCCGGCCTGGGCAAGGTGACCACGAGCATCGACGATGCGGCGCGCTCGCTGGGCTGCGGCCCGCGCGAGACGCTATGGCGCGTCCACTTGCCGTTGCTGCGTGGCAGCCTGCTCACGGGCGGCCTGCTGGTGTTCGTCGACGTGATGAAGGAGCTCCCTGCGACGCTGGTCATGCGGCCGTTCAATTTCGACACGCTGGCCACGCAGGCCTACACGCTGGCCACGGACGAGCGGCTGGCCGAGGCGTCGACCGCGGCGCTGGCGATCGTGGTGGTGGGCATACTGCCGCTGATCGTGATCTCGCGGCAGATCGCGCGACAGAGGCGGTCGGCGTGAGATGACGACGGGGCCGATGCGGCCCCGTGTCGTCGGCCCCGGCAGGAACGCTTACTGCCAGCCGGCCCGGTCGTAGATCTTCTGCACCGCGGCCTGATTGCGCGCCAGCGCGCCGACGTTGATCGTCTCCGCCCTGAACTTGCCCATCGCCTCGAGTGCCGGGTTGCTGGTCTTGACGCCCGCGACCACCGGCCATTCGTTGTTGCCGTCGGCGAAATACACCTGGGCCTGGTCCGAAGCCAGGTACTCGAGGAACTTGATCGCCGCTTCCTTGTTGGGCGCGGTCTTGAGCACGCCGCCGCCCGATATGTTCACGTGCGTGCCGGTGCTCTTCTGGTTCGGCCACACGATGGCGACGGCTTCCATCGCCTTCTTTTCGTCGGGTTTTTCCGAGCGCAGGAGACGCGCGACGTAGTAGGAGTTGACCAGCGCGACGCCGCATTCGCCGGCAGCCACGGCCTTGATCTGATCGGTGTCGCCGCCCTTGGGGGCGCGCGCGAAGTTGGCGACCATCCCCCTGGCCCACTCGGCCGTCTTCTGCTCGCCCAGGTGCTCGAGCATGGATGCGCCCAGCGACAGGTTGTATGGGTGCGAGCCGGAGCGCACGCAGACCTTGCCCTTCAACTTCGGGTTGGCGAGGTCCTGGTAGTCCTGCACGTCCGCGGGGTTCACCGCGATCTTGTTGTACAGGATCACTCGCGCGCGGGTCGAAAACGCGTACCAGTCCCTGGTGCGCAGTTGCGCGGGTATTTTGGCGGTCAGCACCGCCGAGTTGACGGGGGCGAACAGGTTCAGCTCGTCCGCCTTCGCCAGCCGGGACGCGTCGACTGTCAGGAACACGTCGGCCGGGCTGTTGGCGCCTTCGTTCTTGATCCGCTCCAGCAACTCGTTCTCCCCGGCCTCGATACGGTTGATCTTGATGCCGGTCTGCCGGGTGAAGTTGGCGTAGAGCGCCTCATCGGTCTGGTAGTGGCGGGCCGAATAGAGATTGAGGGTCTTGTCCTGGGCGAATGCGGACGTGACGGTCAGGCAAAGCAGGACGGCGGCGACGGCGGGGACGTAGCGGCGAGGCATTGGACACCTTTTCAAGTGAGACGGGATGACCGGAGTGTACTGCTTTCAGTTTGTGAATGCAAATCATTCTCATTTGATTGATCTGGATCAAAGACCGCGACAGGCAGGAAAAGGGCCTGGCGACACCTTGCGGATGCGGCCAGGCCCTGCTTTGCAGCCAGGAAGGTTTGTTAGCGCCGATTGGGGTTGTTGGGCGCATTGTCGCGGCGGTTCGGGACACCGTCGCCGTCGCGATCGCGATCGCGAGCGTTCGGGACGCCGTCACGATCGCGGTCGCCGCGATTCCAGCGACCCCGTTCCAGGTACCAGCGGTTGTTGCGTTCGATCCAGCGCGGCTCGACGTAGCTGTAGCCGCGTCGCGCGCGTTCCCAGTGTCCGGCGATCCAGACATGACGCCGACCGCGCGCATCCCAGTAGCCAGGCACCCAAACGTACCCCCGGCGCGCATCCGGAACGACTTCGACGCGCGGCGGCGGCGGTGCGATGTTGAAATAGATGCCCGGCGGTGCGGCGCTGACGGTCGCGGGCAACGCCGCGGCGCCGAGCGACGCCACACACAGGACGGCAAGCAGTGATTTGCGCAGTTTGGTCATATTGACTCCATGATTTGACGTTGAGGATGGATTGCTTCGGTACGCAACCCAGGCAGCGGACGATATGCCAACCAATTCCGGCCGTCTGTGCGCGGGAGTACCTTACGAGCCTGAACGTGGTCGCGGCAGGCATCGCTGACAAGAATCCGCGGCAACGTGTTACTTGATGTTTCATCCGGGACGAAACCGGTGCCCCCTGCGCGCCGGCGATCATCCGGTCCGGCCCCCTGGCTTCCGTGCTTGCCGGCGAAAACGATGGCACGGCGCCGGCCAAAGCGGCACCTAGGTATGTTTCCGGATTTCCCGGGAGCGGGTGCGGCAATAAAGTCGGCTTTGCATGGCAACCAGGAACGCGGCCGCAGTTGTCGCGCGCCGCCGGCATGGTTTCGGCGGTGGGGCGCATGCGCAGCGACGGCCGCAATTGCCGGTCCCCAGTCCACCAAACGGAGCACAGCGTTGAGATTCAGTCTCAAGACCAAGGCCGCCGCGGCGATCACGATCATGATCCTGGTCACGGCCGCCATCATCGCCACGGTCCAGACCCGTTTCATCCGCTCCGGCCTCGTGGATCGGGCGTCCGCAATGCACGCGGCCCTGGTGGCCGGCGCCGCCAGGAACCTGGACCAGAAGCTCGAGACCGCCCTGCTGGCGCTCACCCGCGAAGCGCAGGTGATACCGGCCGCAATCCTCGAGCGGCCGCAGGAACTCCCGGCCTATCTGGAGCGGCAACCGGCGATGTTGCTGATATTCGACGCGCTGCTGATCTTCTCTCCAACCGGCGAGGTTCTCGCGGACGCGCCGCTGATCGCCGGCCGGCGCGGCCTCCAGGCGGGCGAGCGGGAATACTTCAAACGCGGCATCGCGACGCTGCAGCCCATCGTGTCGATGCCGTACCTCGGACGCGGGGCGCGGCGGCCCATCGTCACCATGATCGCGCCGATCCTGGACAACGAAGGCAGGCTGGCCGGCTTCCTGGGCGGCAACCTTGATCTGCTTAAGTCCAATCTCCTCGGCGCCCTGGCAGCCACGCCCATAGGCCGGGCCGGGTACTTTTTCGCGATTACCAGGCAGCAGCCATCGGTCTACATCTTCCATCCGGACCGGAGTCTCGTCCTGACCTCAAGTCTGGCCGAAGGCGCCGGGTCCGCCAACGCTCAGGCGCTGGCCGGCCGCGACGGCACGATTCAGGCTGCAGACAGCCAGGGCAACGCCAGCCTGTACAGCTACAAGGCGCTGGGCGCCGCCGACTGGCTGCTGGGAACGAGCTATCCGGTGGCCGAGGCGTTGGCGCCCATCATCGCGGCGGAACAGCGGCTATGGACCATCAGCGGGATCCTGGCCCTGGCGCTGGCGCCGGTCGCCTGGCTCCTCACGTGGTACCTGATTGCGCCGCTGTTGCGCCTGCGCGACGATGCGCAGCGCCTGCGCCGGATGCCGGGCACGATTTCACAGGACCTGCGGGCGCGCAAGGACGAGATCGGCGACCTCGCGCGGGACTTCCACGACCTGATGGTCGCGCGCCAGCAAAGCGCCGAAGCGCAGCGCCGCTCCACGCAACTGCTGGACAACATCGTCGAGAACATCCCGGTGGGGATACAACTCAAGGCCGTCGACGACGACCTCCGGATTGTCATGTGGAACAAGGCGTCCGAGACGATCTGGGGCCTGCCCAGGGAGCGCGTGATCGGCCACACCGCGCACGACTTCTGGTCGAACGAAGAAGTCGAGCGCTACCGCAAGGCGGACCTTGAGGCCGTGGCCGCGCGCGGCCAGGAATTCACGAACCGGCCGGGCACGGCAGCGGACGGCAGGGCGATCATCACCCACATGCGCAAGGTGCCGCTGTTCGACGCCGCCGGCGTGGCCACGCACTTGCTCGTGATCGCCGACGACGTCACGGAACGGGTGGCCGCCGAGGAGAAATTACGCAGCAGCCGGGCGTTCCTGCAGTCGCTGATCGACAATCTGCCCATGGCAATCACCGTCAAGGATGTGCGCCCGGGGCAATACGGGAAGATGGTGGTCTGGAACAAGGGCGCGGAGGTGATCGGCGGAGTTCCCGAGGCGCAGGCGCTCGGGCGGTCGGATGCGGAGATCTTCGCGCCGGAGGTCTACCGTGGAATCGAGGCGCAGGATCGCCAGATGCTCGCCAGTCCCATGGTCTACGAGTATCCGGAACATCCCTTCCGCAACGCCGCCGGAAGACTCGTCTACCTGCACTCGATCTCGGTGCCCCTGTTCGGCAGCGACGAACAGCCGGAATTCCTGCTGCGCATCTCGGAAGACGTCACTGCCCGCCGGCGCCAGCAGAAAGAGTTGCGCGCGAAAACCGCCGAGCTGGTCACAGTCAGCGACGCCTCGCCGTTCGGCATGTTCCGCACCGACGGGGATGGCCGCTGTACCTACGTCAATCGAAGCTACGAGCTGATCTCCGGCTTGAGCGCGGCGCAGACACTTGCGGATGGCTGGGTGCAGGCCATCCACGCGGGGGACCGCGACCGGGTCTGCGAGCAATGGACGGCCGCGGTCCGCGCAGGGGAGCCGATTGCGAGCCTGTTCCGCTTCCAGCATCGCGACGGCCGCGTCCTGTGGGCGTCGGCCAAGGCGGCGCCGATCGTCGTCGACGGCAAGGTCATGGGTTACGTGGGCAGCGTCGACGACATCACGGCGCGGCGCGAAGCCGAGCACGAGATGCAGGCGAGCGAGCGCCGGCTGCGGACCATCACCGACACGATGCCGGCCTGGGTCGCCTTCCTCGACCGGGAGGAGACCTACCGGTTTACCAACAAGGCGTACGAGCGTGCATTTGGCCTGACCCGTGAACAAATGCGGGGGCGCACCATACGCGAAGTACTGGGCGAGGCCGGATACGAGAAGGTCAAGCCCTACCTGGGCCAGGTGTTCGGCGGGCAGGCGGTCACATTCGAGCGCGAGCAGCTGGTGGCCGCTGGACTGCGCTGGGTGGAGGCGACATGGATTCCGGAACTGGACGGGGACGACGGGGAGGTCGTCGGCTTCCACGCGATGCTGCGCGACATCACCGTGCAGAAACTCGAGGAACAGCGGTTGTTGCGCCTGTCGCAGGTCGACAGCCTGACGGGCCTGGCGAACCGCGTCGGTTTCGAGCAGCATCTGTCCGACGCGATGGCGGAGAGCCGGAGCACGCGGCAGGCGCTGGCCGTGATGTACCTCGACATCGATCACTTCAAGCGGATCAACGACACGCACGGCCACGCTGCCGGCGACGCGTTGCTGCTGGCGTTCGCGCAGCGCCTGAAGGGCAGCCTGCGCAAGACCGACCTGGTGGCGCGCCCGGGCGGCGATGAATTCGTCGCCGTGCTGGAACGGATGCACGATCCGAGGGTTGCGGCCAGGCTGGCGGACAAGGCGCTGCAGGCGATCCGCCGGCCTTTCGTGCTCACCGAGATCGGCATCGTACTGTCCGTCACGGCCAGCATCGGCATCGCCTTTTTCGATGGCGGTGAAGTGGCGGCCGGGCAGCTTGTCGCGGACGCCGACGCGATGCTCTACGTCGCCAAGAAACGCGGCCGCGACAGGGTTTGCGTGTCGACCTGGCCGGAGCGGGCCGACATCTCCGCCGCCGCCGTGCACTGAGGCCGCGATACCGGAGTCGCGCCGCGCCCCCGATGGCGAATCCTGCGCGGCGTCACGCGGGCAGCTTGCGCGCCACGACCTGAATCTGCGCCAGCGCTTCGCGGGTGGTCTGGTCCAGCGGCACGCCGCGCCGCGCGGCGAGATTCTCGAACCCGATCTTGAGCCGGTCGCCGACGACCGGCAGGCGCGTACCGATGCTCTTCCCCAGGCGCAGCCACCACGCGCGCTTCCTGCGGACGTCCCCGTGCTTCATCCGCAGCGAGTAGTCGTAGTTCGCATCCTGAACTTCGGCGGAAATGACCTCGCATTGCGGAAGGGCGGCGACCAGCTTGCCGATGTCATGCGACACCGCGGACCATGAATCGGGCTTGTCCAGCCGGAACGTCGCCTTGTGATCGCGGTTGAAGATGCTGGGCCAGATGCCCTGTTCGTACAGGTCCTCGTCGGGCACCACCAGGATCAGGTAGCCGCCCGGCTTCACCAGCGACCACCATTCGCGGAGCGCCGCGGGCGGGTCGTGCATGTGCTCCAGGCAATGGCTGCTGTGCACGGCGTCGTAGGCGCCGGCGGGCCGGAAGCGGGAAATGAAATTGGCGTCGCCGTCGTCGATGTCGAAGCGTTCGGCGCTGGCCGAAACCAGGTCCCTGCCCGCGCCGATGTCGATGACCCTGCCGTCCAGGTACTGCGCGGCGAACGCCGCCCCGCGCAGCGCGTTGGTCTTCCTGGCTTCATCCATGGTCTTGCGGGTGTCCGGGTCGATGGGTCTCGCAGTTTACCCGTCTGCCAGGCCGGCCGAACTGAACTGGACTGAGAACAACGGAAAGAACGCCCGGTCCACCGCGACGAGGTGGCGCGCCACGACATCCTGCGCGAGGAACTCGACGACCGCCCCGAGCCGCGCCTTGCCGGATCGGACCTCGTCCTTCAGTGCCGCCGCCCGCCGCAGCAGGCCGGCATGGGCGCGGCGGTGTTCCTCGAGCTGCGCGTAGCCCACGCGCTCGAGGATCGCTTCCTCATCGGCGAAGTGACGCCGTACGTGCTCCAGCAACGCGTCCAGTTCCGCGGCGACCGCCGGTTGTTGTTGCACCGCTGCGTCGATCAGGGAGTTGGCGAGCCGGAACAACTCGCGGTGCTCGGCGTCGATCGTGGGCTCGCCGCATTCGTAGCCCTCCATCCAGACCAGGTGCAGCGCGGATGCGCCGCCCGCGGCCGCCCACGCATCGGAATTGCCGCGGCGCGACACGTTGACCCGGTTACGCCCGGACTCCTTGGCTTCGTACAGCGCGGCGTCCAGCCTGCGGAACCAGGCCTGCGCGGTTTCGTCGTCGGTGTGTTCCGCCACACCGAGGCTGATCGTCACCGGACCGGCGCCTTCGAACGCATGGCCAGCCACGGCCAGGCGCAGGTTCTCGGCCACCGTCTCCGCGCGCCGGTAGCCCGCGGACGCAACGAGCACGACGAACTCCTCGCCGCCCCAGCGGAAGAGCAGGTCGGAGGCGCGCGTCCGGCCTCTGACGAGCCGCACCAGCTCGCACAGCACCGAGTCGCCGACGGCGTGGCCGAACCTGTCGTTGACGCGCTTGAAGTGGTCGATGTCGAACAGGACCAGCGAAAGCGGCTGGCGGCTCGCGAGGCTGCGCGAGAGTTCCGCTGCGATGACGCCATCGAGATGTGCGCGATTCCAGGCGCCGGTCAGGTGGTCCGTGGCGGAGAGCCGCTCCAGTTCCGCGACGCGCACGTGCAGCCTCTCCAGTTTCGCGCTGCCCTCCTTGCCGCCATCGGCGTCGACGATCAGCATGATGCGGTGTGGCGTGTGCAGGGTGCGCACGCTGACGGTCGGCCCGGTGGGCGACAGGCGCGCGTTTCGCGGCTCCCCGCCGGCTCCCAGAGCCAGCGCGCGCAGGACATCGGCGTCCAGGTCTGCCGCGCCGAACCGCTCCCGGAAGATCACGTTGAGCAGTTCGGGGTGACCGTCCTGCCGCAGGAACGCCAGCGGGGCGGGAAACGCCATGAACGCATCGAGCATCTCGGCGCTGGCGAGGGTGGTCGGGCCGGGTGTAGTGGATGCCATGCGGAGTCTCTGCTGGTCAATCTGGAATACTGAAGTTCCGCTCGCGGAAGAGCGTCAGGCAGGCATTGGCGACCTCGGCGTCGTAGGCCGTGCCGCGCCCGCGCTCGATTTCGGCCAGCGCTTTCTCGATTCCCAGGCCGGCACGGTAGGGCCGGTGCGAGGACATCGCTTCAATCACGTCGGCCACGGCCATGATGCGCGCTTCGAACAGGATCGCGTCGCCCCTGAGGCCTTGCGGATAGCCGCTGCCATCGATGCGCTCGTGGTGCTGCAGCGCCACCTGCGCCACCGGCCACGGGAACTCCACGTTCCTGAGAACTTCGTAGCCCGCCTCGGCATGGCCCTTGACCAGGGCGAACTCGACCGGGGTGAGCCTGGTCGGCTTGGACAGCAGTTCCGAAGGGATCGAGATCTTGCCGACATCGTGCAGGTAGCCCGCGACCCGCAGTCCCTCCAGTCGATAGGGATCGAGCCCCAGTTCGGCGCCGATCGCTACCGCGATTTCCGCCACGCGGCGTTCGTGGCCGGCGGTGTAGGGGTCGCGCATCTCGGAGAGGTTCATCGCGATCTCCACCGAGCGCATGAACGCCGATTGCAGCTGCACGTTGAAAGCGTTCGATCTGCGCGTCGGCGCGCTTCTTTTCGGTGATGTCCTGCGCCAGGCTGATGATCGCCGGCCGGCCGCGGTAGGTGGCGGCGGTGCCGTGCGCGCCGATGACTATCGTCGAGCCATCCTTCTTCAGCGCCGGCGTCGTGTAGTACGTGCTGGGGGCGACGCCCGCCAGCGCCTGGGTGTACAACGTCGCGACGCGCTCCCGGTCAGTCTCCGGGACCAGGGAGAGGGGATCCCGGCCGATCAGATCGTCGGGCGTGTCGTAGCCCAGGATCTCCGCGCAGCGCGGATTCACATATGCGATCCCGCCGTCCTGCACGATGAACATGCCCGCGATCGACTGCTCGACCATGCTGCGGAACTGCTGCTCGGATTCCGCGAGCGCCTGCACGGCCCGATTCCTTGCGGTGATGTCGGAGATCACGCCGTCCAGGCGCACCGCCTGTCCTGTCTCGTCGCGCACCAGCGTGGCGCTGTCGCGAACCCAACGCACCTCGCCATCCGGGCGAACGATGCGGTACTCCGCCTGCGCCCGGCCATGTTCGCGCGCTTGAATTTTCCTCGCCTGCGCGAGCGCAAGGTCTTCGGGAACTACGGCGTCCAGCCACAGTTGCGGCGAATCGAAAAACGCCTGCACCGGTCGTCCGTAGATGACTTCGATGGCCCGGTTCAGGTAGAGCATCCGATGGGACTGCGCATCGACCGACCAGATCACCTCGTCGATGCTGTCCAGGACGCTGTCCATGCGCGCCTTGATTGTCCCGCAGCGATTCGTTCGCGTGCTGCTGGTCCTCGAGCACGCTCAGCAGCGCCTTGCGCGCCAGGTCTTCTGCAGCGAGCGATGCCGGAGACTCACCGGGCCGCAGCTCGCGCGGAGCCTGCTCGTCGTGCGCCGTGATGAGGCGCTGGATTTCGCCCTTGGCTCGGGGCCCGGAAGCTGTTTTTCCAGCGGTCATCGCAGTTGGGCCATGTCCGTGTCGGCCTCTACGCTCGGATAGCGCGGCGGGCGGCCAGCCTCCTTCAGGAACCGGTTCACCTCCAGCTTGAGCTGCAGCACACGCATTTCTCTGCCAAGCATGGCCTGGTACCAGCGTCGCAGCTCCTCGAGCTGCTCGAGGAGCTGCACCTCCACCTGCCTGCGCTCCGAAATGTCCCGGACGAACATGCTGGTTCTTTCGTGTCCCGCGTGGTCCTTGAAGACCGTGCTGGACACTTCGACAGGGAACTTGTCGCCGTTTTTGCGCAGCACTGTCAGTTCACCGCGGAAATGGCCGGTTCGCTGGCGTTCCGCGACTGCCGCCGGGTAGCGTGGATCGGAGATGTCCGCGACGCCTGTGCGCCCGGCCTCGCGCAGTTCCTCCAGGGTCCGTCCGAACATCCGGCAGGCGGCGGGATTGGCAGCCAGAACCGAACCGTCGGGCGCGCCGAGCAGTATCCCGTCGAGCGAGGATTCGAACAGGTTTCGATAGCGCTCTTCGCTTTCGCGCGCGGCAACTTCCGCCTCCTTGTGCCGGGCCTCCCGCTGGAAGTTGTCCAGCGCAAAACTGACGTCGGCCGCCATGTCGGACAGCAGCCTTTGCGTCTGGTCATCGAACTCGTGCGGCTGGGCCGAATACAGCGTGAGCGCACCGATCGGCGCGCCGCCGCGGCGCAATGGGAGCGCGGCCACGCTTCCCCAGCCATACTGAGCGCCAAGTTCCCGCCAGGGCGCCATCATCGGATCGTTCGGGAAGTCCTGACACCAGACCGCGCGGTTCTCGCGGATCGCCGTGCCGATCGGTCCGCGTCCGATCGCTTCGCCGGCATCCACCGAGATCCTGATGCCATCAAAGTACTCCGTCCCCTCGCCGGCATTGGCGACCGCGCGGACCATGCCGTGCCCGTCGATGATCCCGACCGTCGCCATCTTCATGCCGCCGGACTCCACCGCCGCGCGGCAGATCTCCGCGAACAACTCGTCCTCGGCGGTGCAGCGCACGATCGCTTCGTTGCACTGGCTCAGTGTCGCGTACACGCGGTTCAGGCGCAGGATCGTCGCCTCGGCGGCCTTGCGCCCGGTGATGTCCTGCACCGTTGCGACGAAATAGTCCACAGTGCCGTCGGGCCTGCGCGCGCACTTGACGTCGATGGCGCCGTACACGACCGTCCCGTCCTTGCGGATGAAGCGCTTTTCCATCACGTAGCCTTCGGTCTCCCCGCGCAGCACGCGTTCGAATTCGGCGACGTCGAGGTCCAGGTCTTCTGGATGGGTCATCTCGGCCCAGCTCATTGCACCGAGTTCCTCGCGCGAGTAGCCGAGGATAGCGCATTGGATCGCTGAATTTCACCCAGCGCTTGGTTGCGGGCGAAATGATCGCCATGCCGATGAATGGGAGGTCGTAGAAGAGCCTGAAGAAGCGGTCCGCTTCAACCTGCACTTCCAAGCGGTCCGCGTGGCGCCGGGTGCGCCAGAGCACAAGCATCGCCACGCCCACGATCAGCAGCGCGAGCAGGGCAATCGCGCCGGCCCAGAGCGCGGTGTCGCGCGCCGACGCCATCGCCTCGTCGTGATCGACCTTCGCGACCAGGATCCAGT
>JADKEV010000041.1 GCA_016717855.1 Betaproteobacteria bacterium | reverse complement strand
GTTGCTGGTCAATCAGCTGCTGGGGAACATGTGGGTCAGCGATCGGACCATCGCCACGTTGCAGTCCAGTTTCAATACCGGCGGGTCGGCGTACAACGCGTTGTGGCGACGTTACCGCGCACCTCCCTGGTTGTCGCGAACACGCCAACCGCACCCACCGTGAACGTCGATGCGGCGGGAGTGGTCAGTATCGCCGTCTTCTGGATCGCTCCGAGCGATGCCCAGTCGGGGGGCCCGCACAACGTGACCACCGTTACCCAGATCCGGTAAGGAACGCAGCATGCCACGTGCTTCGGGATTGCAATTGCGCCATCGGGGTTTTGGCCTGGTGGAGATCATGGTCTCCGTGGTGATCGGGATGCTGGCCATACTTGTCATGATGCAGCAACTGTCCATATTCGAACACAACAAGCGCACCACCACGGGGGGGGCAGACGCCCAGAACAACGGCGCCATTGCGCTCTACGGATTGCAACGCGATATCCGGCAGAGTGGGTACGGCTTCGTCATCTGGGCGAATCCTCCAAACCCGCCGTATCCGCCGTTTAGCTGCAGCGTGGGCCTGTTGTCGGGGGGGACGGTACCGGTCGTGCCGGTCGTCATCAATCCCGCCACATCCATCATTCCCGCCGGGGACGCCAATACCGATACGCTGCTCGTGTTTTATGGCAACACCAACCAGCAGCCCCAAGGGACTGAAATTACTGCGCAGCTTGGGCTTGATTCGTATGTGGCGCCGTCCAGTACTTTCGCGGTCGGCGACATCGTGATGGCCGCGCCCGACACATGTGCCGGGACTTTGCTGGCGCGCCCGGTGACGGCCGTGGGCGCCACGACCATCACCTCCGCCACCGGCGCCGGCACCTCCATGTACAACCTCGGCCGGACCCCGTCGGTTCTGGCATACGCGGTCCGCGACGGAAATCTCACCATGTGCGACTACATGGCCACCAATTGCGGGGTCGCCAAGGCCTCCGTGACCGCCGCCGTATGGGCAGCGACCTGGGTTTCCATCGCCAACAACATCGTCAGCATGAGGGCACAGTACGGCGTCGATACCAGCTCGCCGATGGACGCGGTGGTCGACACGTTCAATCAGACCACGCCGACCACGAATTGCGGCTGGGCCAAGGTTTCCGCTCTGCGCCTCGCCTTGGTCGCCCGCAATACCGAGTACAACAAGACCGAACCGGACGGAACCAACGTGACTTCCGCGGCGCCGACCTGGGACGGCAGCGCCGGGGCGCCGATCGTCCTTTCCGGGAATGCGGAATGGAATCACTATCGCTACAAGGTATTCCAGACCGTGGTGCCGATGCGCAATATGGCCTGGATGGGAGTGCAGTCGGGATGCTGAACCTCAAACGCCGTAAGCCAGCGTCAACCATGCCGATCCGCGGGCAGGGGGGCGCAGTGTTGTTCATCGCCATCATTGTCATTGTCGTGATGACGTTGGCCGGCATAGCGCTGGTCCGTTCGATCGACACGTCCAACCTGATTGCCGGCAACCTTGCATTTCACGAATCGGCAACCCATTCGGGGGATACCGGCGTCGAGGCGGCAATTGCATGGTTGCTGGCCAATTCCACCGGCGCGACGCTCAATGCCGACAGCCCGAGCAACGGCTATGCGGCCAACGGGATCAACGCCGCGCAGAGCCCGGCAGTCGGACAGACCTGGGATGCGTATTGGACGGCGACGCTGGCGGCGCGGGCGAGGACTCTCTCGACCAATACTGCCGGTAACACGGTGTCCTATGTGATCGACCGGATGTGCTCGTTCGCAGGCTCGCCGACCGCGGGCGCCACTTGTGCCGCTTCGCCGCTGGTCACTGCCGCGACCGGCAATGCGGAGGTGGCCGGAAAGCTGCAGCTCGCGGCGTCGTCGCTGGTTTACTACCGGATCACTGCCAGGGTCGCAGGTCCGCGCAATACGGTGAGCTACGTGCAGGCAACTGTCGCGCTCTGATTCCATGATCGTCTTTTCACTACGTACGATTTGCCGGAACGCCCCGGGCGAATGTTTCAGGAGTTTGTCATGATCGCCAACCCATTGTGTAAAGTTCCGAGCAGGCTGCTGCTCGGGTTCCTGTTCGCCGCCGGTGTCCAGGCAGCGCCGACCGACATCTCCACCGTGCCGCTGGAGACCTATTCGGCGCCTTCGTCGACGGATGTGAAGCCCAACGTGTTATTCGTTCTCGACGATTCGGGCAGCATGCAATGGGACTTCATGCCCGATTGGGCCTGTTCCAGCAACCACTCGCTCCAACTCTCCAATTACTCGTGTAGTTCCACCGCGCAGTTGGCGTCATCGGCTGACGTCGAACACCGGTTCCGCAACGCTGCGTACAACGGCCTCTACTACAATCCGGCGATCAGCTACAAGCCGCCGATTCACGTCAGCAGTGCAGGCGTCACCGATACGACCACCTACCCGAGCCAGACCGGCCTGACCGCGGCAACGGGCGCCGGTAGCGGACCAACCCCCAACTGGAAGGCCGTCAAGGACGATGCCTACGGGATCCAGCGCGTTGACGGAGCCTCGAGTCCATACACGTCAAACCTGATATGGGACCCGACCGGTGCCACCACCACCATCCCCAGCTATTTCTATACGATCATTCCGGGAGAGTACTGCACGACATCCGCGCTGCGCGTTTGCGTCGTGCAAGCCGCGCCGTCGGTGTCCCATCCGTATCCGGCCACCCTCCGCTGGTGCAACAGCACGGCTCTGACGACCTGCAAGGCGGGCTTCGATGCGAGCTACTCGTATGCCCGCATGCCGACGCCACGGCTTTCCCAATTCACCGTTGCCGGCAACCGTTGGACTAACGTGACTGGTTTGACTGTTAGTGGCACCAGCATCATGTCCAGCGCGACCGGATGCTCTAACAGCCCACAACATCGGCTGCGACATTGCCTCTAGAATCAATCTGGCTTTCGGCACGAATGGCAACTTCGTCGCCCACGCGTCCGGCGCCCGCGTTGTAGTCGCCGCCCTTCTTCCGGCAACTACAAAGTTATTCCCATCGTCGTCAGTACCACTTCAGGCTGTACCAACAGCGGCAGCACCTCGATGACCTTTAATGGTAGTGCCGGTACCACCGGTCTCACATTGACCAAGCAGGGCAGCAGTTATGAGCAGGGTGTGCAGGGCGCCAGCCTACTGACCATGATCACCTCCGAGCGCACCAGCTATGCCTACCCGAACACGGCCGTCAAGGACGACAAACGCACCGACTGTTCGGGCACCACGTGCACCTATGCCGAGGAGATGACCAACTTCGCCAACTGGTGGACGTACTACCACACGCGGATGCAGATGATGAAAACGTCCGCGAGCAATGCCTTCGCGGAGATCGATTCGCCGGCCGACATTGCGGTTTTCCGGTCCCGTTTTCGCGTAGGCTACATGAGCATCAACAACAATGCCGGCAACGGCTTTGTCAATCTCAATGAATTTGCCACCACGCAGAAGGGTACCTGGTACTCCAAACTGACCGGTGCAGTTCCGAACAGCAGCACGCCGTTGCGCGCGACCCTGTCCGACGCCGGTCGTCTGTACGCCGGCGTCCTCGGCAACACCTATAACAGTGTTGCGGTGACCGATCCGCTGCAGTACTCGTGCCAGCAGAACTACACGATCCTGTCCACCGACGGGTTCTGGAACGAGAACAGCGGATACAACAAGCTGAACGGCAGCACGTCGGTCGGCAATCAGGATGCGGGATTGCCGCGCCCACTCTACGACGGCGGCAGCGCCACCGTCCAGGCCCGGACCAGCGCGCTGCAGCACCGGACCGTCGCAGCTGAGCAGACACAGCGATCACCAGCCAGGCGCAGGAGGCACCAGCACTTTGCACCGGGCATTCGCAGACCAGAACGTCCGGCAACTCAATGGGTTCACCGGACCAATTGGGCAGACACGAACTGCAATGCGCCGTGGACAACAACGGGTCAAGCCGGACCCGGTGCCGGTACGACTGGCCGGATGGACCAATGTCACCTGCGACGAGAGCTTTAGCACGGGGACTACTTAGAATGTCATCACGGTACGGACCGCCACGTCCAGGGGGACAACCTATGCCAACGGGGGTCGTGTACGCCCGACTGCAGGCCACTGATCGGTCTGCGGTGCGATGCAATACCGTCCCACCGGCCCGTGGACCAACACCAACGCCTGTACGGACTCGGCGACCATGAATTGCCGGTACCTTGGGTGGACCGCCTACTCGAACGTGGGATCCTGCACGCCCATAAACCAGTCGACCGGACCGCACACGGGTCCCGTGGGCTCAACTTTCCCACCGGCGCCCCTGGATCGGTACCCGGCCAGCTCTCTACCGAATGTCAGTATTCGAACTGGAGCAGCTGGTCGAACGTCGCGTCCTGCACGCCGGTCTACCAATCGACTGGCCCCGACTATGTCGGCCCGGCCGTGGAATGCCAGACCCTCACCACCGGCGGCACCTCCAACACCCTGGCCGACGTCGCGGCGTATTACTACGCGACCGACCTGCGCGAGCCGAACGTGGCAGCGGGCACCGGAACGTGCACGGGCCCGGTGATTCCGCCGAACACGATCGCCGAGGACCTGTGCACGAACAACGTGCCGGCGAGCGGCCGTGACGTGGCCACCCACCAGCACATGACCACCTTCACGCTCGGCCTGGGCGCGCAGGGCCAGATGGTGTTCTCCCCGAACTACTGGAACGATACTTCCGGGGACTTCTATGACGTGAAGGTCGGCACGACCACGAATACGGGTTCGGGCATCTGCTCCTGGCAGACCAGCGGCGTGTGCAACTGGCCGGCTCCCGTATCCAATACCATCACCACCATCGATGATCTCTGGCATGCGGCGATCAACGGCCGCGGCTCGTACTTCAGCGCGAAAGATCCGCAATCCCTGGCCGACGGGCTTTCCAGCACACTGCAGACGATCGCCAACATCCCGACTCCTGGTACCGCGGCTGCCGCGGCGACCAGCAACCCGAACATCAGCGCGGCCGACAACTACGTGTTCAGTTCGTCCTACAAGTCCGTGGAATGGTACGGCGAGCTGATACGCCAGCAGATCGACGCCAGCGGAAATTTGACGCCGCAGCAGTGGTCGGCCATGCAGTTGCTCGATTGCGCGACGACCAGCTGGACGGCCACCACCAGTTTCGTTGTCGGCGCCGTGTACAAGAACGGCACGACCTGCTACAGGGTGACGACCGACTATACGTCAGCCGCGACGTTTGGCATCGCCGATACGACCAACACCACGGTCGTTCCCGGAGCGCCCGTCACCCGCACCATCTATACGAAGAACGCATCGGCCAACTCGTTGATCCCGTTCCAGTGGGGCAGCTTGTCGGGGACGCAGCAGGGTTATTTCACGACGCCGGCCCTCTCCGCTGTCAACGGCGGCCTTTCGCAGTTCTGCGCGTCCGGCGGAAGCTGCCTCGCTGGCGGGGCCCAATCCAACAATACGATCGCGACCGGCGGCGCGGCCGGGGAAGCCCTGGTGAATTTCCTGCGCGGCGATCGCACCAATGAAGTAACGTTCTATCGCAAGCGCGTCCACGTGCTGGGCGACATTGTCGCGTCGGAAGCCCGGTATGTGCAGAAACCGCTCTTCAACTATGGCGATGCCGGTTACGGCGACTTCAAGATCGCCAAGACCGCGCGTAACGGCGCCGTTTACGTTGCCGCGAACGACGGAATGCTGCATGCGTTCGACGCCGCGACCGGGCAGGAAAACTGGGCCTACATTCCGTCCATGGTCCTGCCGAACATGTACAAACTTGCGGATTTCAACTACGCCTCGCAGCATCAGTATTTCGTCGACAATACGCCCGAGACCGGCGATATCTGCCCGAACGCACCGGGATCGGCCTGCGACGCCACCCAATGGAAGACCATACTGGTCGGCGGACTGAACCGCGGCGGCAAGGGCTACTACGCGCTGGACGTCACCAACCCGGCATCGCCCGCGCTGCTGTGGGAATTCACGGATGCGAACCTCGGTTACTCCTTCGGCAATCCCGCCATCACGAAGCTCCAGAACGGCACGTGGGTGGTGATGTTCTCTTCCGGCTACAACAACGCCGACGGGTTGGGCCACCTTTACGTCCTGAACGCGAACACCGGTGCACTGATCCGCAACATCTCGAACGGCACCGGGTCCGCGACGACGCCGAGCGGGCTGGGCGGAATCGCCGGGCACGCGAACTCTCCACTAACCGACAATACGTCGATCGCCGTCTATGCCGGGGACCTGCTGGGCAACCTGTGGCGTTACGACATCAATGGCAATATCGGCGCCGCCGGTTACGACGCGCAGTTGTTGGCGAGTTTCAGGGACGCGAGCAACAACGTGCAGTCGATCCAGGCCGAACCGACCGTCATCACCAAGGATGGCGTCACGATCGTGCTCGCGGGCACCGGCCGTTTTCTGGGTACGTCCGACGTGGCCAACGTCGACTTCCAGTCGTTCTACGCGGTCAAGGACACCATGGGCTCCACGACCCATGGAGCGATACGCACTTCCGCGAACGGTTTTGTGCAGCAGACGCTGACCTCCGGTACCTGCCCCAACGACCCCGCCAATCCGTTCTGCCTGCCCGGACAGTTGGTTCGCACCAGCAGCAGCATTGCCGTTGACTGGACCACGAATAACGGCTGGTACGTGGACTTCCTGACCGGCGGCGAGCGCGCGGCGACCAACCCGGCCTTGCAACTGGGTACGCTGCTGTTTACGACCATTACGCCCGTGAGCAACAACGCCAACGCATGCGGCCTCTCCAGCGGCACGGCGGACAGCTTCATCTATGCGCTGGATTACGCGACCGGTGGGGCGGTGCAGGGGTCGGGCGGAGTCTCCGGGGTCAGTCTGGGCAGCGGTTTTGCCACAGCCCCCATCTTCGTCAAACTGGCCGATGGCAGCGTGACGGCACTGATCCGGGTTTCCGACGGCGCGGGCACCGGAACCGACCTCGGTTCTACCCGGCGCTGGGATCCGCCGATACCGCCACGGCCCCAGGGGACGCTCCGCCGCATCTCCTGGCGTGAACTTCCGACTCAATAGTGCCGCTCGTCACCGCCGCGCCGCCGTCGCGGGATTGGGTAGGCAGCGGTGTTTCCGGTGGCTGACCGGCGTTTGGCCCGCCCGGCAAGCCGCTGGCCGGCGGACGCCGCCGCTCGTGCGCCTGGTCCTGGCGGCAGGCCGCTGCTGGCGATGGTGCCGTCCCCGACGGGGATAGGCCCGGAATCGCCCGGCGCAGCAAACACCGAGTTCGGGCAAAAGGTGGCCACCCTGAGTGAACCGGGGCAAGGAAGCGCATGGAAAGTGGTCGCCGCCATCGCGGCCTCCTGCGTGATTCACGCCGGCATTCTTGTGTTTCCGTATCTAGGTACCAGCTCAGACGCGAGTAGAGCCCGTTTGACTGCCGCCGGATTGCCCCACGGGCAACTGACCGCCAGACTGACCGGGAATCAGCCGGCGGCCCATGCCGATCCCGCACCCATCGCGGTCGTGAACGCAGTCGCCGTCGATGTGACCACTGGCGATCCGGCAATGGCGGACCAGCGTCCGGCGACACCGCAACGCGAGGGTCTGGGTCTGCTGCCCATCGAGGGCGATGCTTACTACTCGACCAGCCAGTTGTCCCGGCCACCCGTACCGCTCAACGAGATTGCGCTCGACGATCCGGCCGTCGCGCCGGTCATCGCATCGGGGAAGATGGTCATGACCCTGTGGATCAATGCGCAGGGCGAGGTCGAGAAAGCCGTGGTTGATGATTCCGAACTGCCCGGCCTGTTCACCGAGCCGACAATCGAGGCGTTCAAACGGCTGCGTTTCACGCCGGGCGCGCTGGATGGTCGAAGCGTTGGCACGATCATGAAGATCGAGGTGACCTACGAGGACGGTCGGGCAGCCGGCCTGCCACCAACGAAGGTGTTTTCGGGTGACGCGGTGGTTAATCCCAAGTCCGTCTGACCATCGCTCCCACGGTCCCCCGCGCGATGGCGGGATGTATCGGCGGCGCTGCGTACTCCACGCTGGCAGTGGCTTTCGGTCGCGACGGCCTGAAGGCGGGCGCATCGGCCTATTCGCAAAGCGTAGACCCGCGTCCGAGCGCCGGCGCGGCGTTGAGCGCCGTGCCCGAGCGCGCAGCCAGCCCTGCCAGTGCGGCCACCACGATCCTTCATGCAGCGGCGCCGTTTCCGCCCACAGGTCGGGGTCCATGTACTTGTCGCGCGCCGAATGTTGCGCCACGCGGAATTGCCCGCGGGCATTGGCCGGCGGATTGACGACGCCGGCGTTGTGCCCGCCGCTGGTCAGCAGAAAAGTGACTTCGGTGTCGGTGAGCATCCTGATCTTGTAGACGGACCGCCATGGCGAGACGTGGTCGCGCTCGGTGCTCACCACGAACATCGGCGCGCGGATGTCGGAGAGCGCGACCGGCGTGCCGTCGACCTCGTAGCGCCCGGTGGCCAGTTCGTTGTTCAGGTAGAGTCGGCGCAGGTATTCGCTGTGCATGCGATAGGGCATTCTGGTCGCATCGGCGTTCCAGGCCATCAGGTCCGTCATCGGCTGGCGGATCCCCAGCAGGTACTCGCGCACCATCTTCGAGCAGACCAGATCCCGGGAGTTGAGCAGCGTGAACGTGCCGGCCATCTGCTTGCCGTCCAGATAACCTTTCTCGCGCATCATGTCCTCGAGGAAGGCGATCTGGCTTTCGTCGATGAACAGGTCGAGCTCGCCAGGCTCGGAAAAATCGACTTCCGACGCCAGCAGCGTCAGCGTCTTCAGCCGGGTGTCGTCGTTGCGCGCCAGGAATGCCGCGGCGATCGCCAGCAGCGTGCCGCCCAGGCAATAGCCGACGGCGTGCAACTTCCGCTTCGGCGCGATTCGCGTGACGGCATCGAGGGCCGCGAGCGGTCCCAGCTTCAGGTAGTCGTCCATCGACAGCTCGAAGTCCTCGGTCACCGGGTTCTTCCAGGAGATGATGAACACGGTGTGGCCCTGCTCGACCAGGTAATGCACCAGCGAATTCTGCGGCGACAGGTCGAGGATGTAGTACTTCATGATCCACGACGGGACGATCAGCACCGGTTCCGGATGTGCGGTGGACGTCATCGGTGCGTACTGGATCACTTCCATCAGCCGGTTGCGATACACGACCTTGCCCGGCGTCACCGCGATGTTGCCGCCCACGCGAAACTCCTCGGTCCCGACCTGCGGCATGCTCGCCAGCTTGCGCAGCGTGTCTTCCCACGCATTGCAGGCACCGCGGACGAGATTCTCGCCGCCCGTGCGGAATGTCTCCTGGAGCACCTCGGGATTGGTCGCCGGGAAGTTCGACGGCGCGACCATGTCGAGCAGCTGGCGGTTGATGAAGGTGACGACGTCTTCATGGTGGCGGGTGACGCCGCGCACGCCGGTGGTCGCGTTCCACCACCACTGCTGGTTGAGCAGGAAGGCCTGCGACATCACGTTGAACGGCCACTGCCGCCAGCCGGGCCCGGAGAAGCGCCGGTCCTGCGCCAGCGGCTCGATGCAGGGCGGGCAGTCGCCCGCCATCGATTGCGCGGCGTAGAGCGCCAGCCGGATCGCCTTGCGCTGGGCTTTGCGGGTGAGCTCCGCCTGTTTGGCCGGTGCGCCCGCGAGGTGCGTCAGCCAGTCGGTGTAGGCGGCGATGACGGACGCGGGCGAGATGCCGGAAGTCAGCCGCCCGATCAGCGTGCGCAGGCTCGTCTCCTGCCATTGGGCATCGGCGAACGCGAGGGGGTCGGGCGTCATGCCGGAAAAGTTGATCGGGGGTGTCCACCGGTCCTGTACGACCGGGACACTGGCGGATTGCGCGACGAGGCTCGGAACTTGCATCATGGCCTCCGGTGAGTTCGATACAAAAAGTATGAAACACCGCCGGAGCCCGCCGTTGACGTGGATCAACCGGTCAGCCGAATGCGCTCCCCACAGTCTCGCGCAGCACGGTCTTGAGTATCTTCCCGGCGTTGTTCTTCGGCAGTTCGGGCAGGAACACGTAGGCCTTGGGCCGCTTGAAGCGGGCGATGCGCGCGATGCAGAGCTGGTCGAGCTCGCGTTCGAGCGTAGCCGGCGCCGCGCCCACGCGCGCGACGACGCAGGCGACGACTTCCTCGCCCCAGTCGGCATGCGGCCGGCCCACGACCGAGGCTTCGCTCACGCCGGGATGCGCCAGCAGCACTTCCTCGACTTCGCGCGGATAGATGTTCGAGCCGCCGCTGATGATCAGGTCCTTGGAGCGGTCCTTCAGCGTCAGGAAGCCGTCGGCGTCCAGGCAGCCGACATCGCCGGTGTGCAGCCAGCCGTGGGCCAATGTTGCCGCGGTCGCCTCCGCATTGCCCCAGTAACCCTGCATCACCGTCGGCCCGCGCACCAGCACTTCGCCGATCGCGCCGGCGGGCAGCGGCTGGTCGCCGGCGCCGGCAATGCGCAGCTCGATGCCGGCCTGCGCATCGCCCACCGAGCCGATCCGGGCATCGTCGCCGCGCGCCAGCGCGTCGGCCAGCGCGGCGCGACAGCGCCGTGATGGTCATCGGCGACTCGCCCTGGCCGTAGATCTGCGCCAGGCGCGGGCCGAGCACGGCAAAGGCCGCCTTGCAGTCCTCGACGTACATCGGCCCGCCGCCGTAGACGATGCATTTCAAATGGTCGAGCCGGGCGCCGGCCATGCCCGGATGCCGGATCAACCGCTTCACCATCGTCGGCGCGGCGAACATGCAGGTCCCCGGCCAGACGTCGAGCAGTCCGGCGATTTCCGCCGGGTCGAAGCCCCGCGACTCGGGAACGACGTTGACCGCGGCGCCCTGCACGTGCGGGAGCACGTACAGGCCCGAGCCATGCGAGAGCGGCGCGGCGTGCAGGATGGCGTCGCCGGGCGCGATCGCTTCGACATCGGCCAGGAAGCACAGCGACATTGCCAGCAGGTTGCCGTGCGACAGGATGACGCCCTTGGGCCGGCCGGTGGTGCCGCTGGTGTAGAACAGCCACGCGGGCGCGGCCGGAGCGGTGACTGGCGCCGGCTCGTCGGCGCCATCGCCTGCCGCCAGCGCGGCGTACCCGGCACTCCCGAACTCGATCACCCGCTCGAGGCTGGGCGTCGCGGCCGGGTCGGCCGCGAGCGCGCGTCCCCATTCGGTGTCGACGAACGCCCAGCGCGCGCCCGAATCGGCCAGCACATAGGCGAGCTCGGCGGGATGCAGCTTGTTGTTGACCGGCACCGCGCACAGCCCGGCATGCCAGCAGGCGAACAGGGTCTCGATGTACTCGGGGCAGTTCTTCGCGGCGAGGACGACCCGGTCGCCGGGAGCCAGCGCGGCGCCCAGCGCCGCGGCCAGCCGGGACACGCGCCGGGCCAGCCCGGCATAGTCATGGACGACGCGCGCACCGGCGGCGACCGCGGGCAGGCCGGGAAAGCGAAGCGCGCTGCGCAGGAGCAGGTTTGCCAGGTTGTGCGCCGGAGAAGCGGTATGGGTATCCAGGGTGAACCGGTCCAGTTGGTTCCTGGGGGCGTGCGCCCAGTCGCCGACGGAGCAGCCGGCGGCTGTGCGCATTATCGCCCAACGACAGTCAGTGATTTCACTGTGGGTCTTGCTGCGATACCCTCTCATCCGGCGAGAGAAAGGCGAACATCGATGAGATTCACGTTCGCCAACTGTCCATCCTAGCGGCGTCCGGCCGGTGGTGGCTGCGTCCCCGGCCTACGATGCAATCGCTCGGCCCGCCGGACTTGATTGGCGATAGAATGGCGAAAAAGGAGAACACCTTGGACGTCACCGCGCAACTCGCCGATTTCACTGCCGCAATCCGTGTCGACACGCTCCCCCCCGCAGTAGTAAAGAGGACGCGGCTGCTGATTCTGGACCTGGCCGGCAACATGGTGCGCGGCCGCCACGACGCCGAGAGCACGCCGGCGGTGCTTGCCATGGCGCGGGCATTGGGTTTCACCGGGGGCAATGCGCGCGTGTTCGGCGATGCGCACGGCTACACGCCCGCCGGCGCTGCGCTGGTCAACGGCGTGATGGCGCACTCGCTGGATTTCGACGACACGCACGCCGCCGGGACGCTGCATCCGGGGGCGCCGGTGATTCCGGCCGCGCTCGCCGCGGGCGAGATGATCGGCGCATCGGGCGCCGACGTGCTGGCCGGCATCGTGGCCGGCTACGAAGTCACATGCCGGGTGGCGCTGGCGCTGCCGGCCGGCGACCACTATCAGCGCGGGTTTCATCCGACCGCGACCTGCGGGGTGTTCGGCGCCGCGGCGGCGGCTGCGCGCGTGTTCGGGCTCGACGCGGCAGGCGTCGCGGGAGCGCTGGGCATCGCGCTCAGCCAGAGCGCGGGCAGCCTGCAGTTTCTCGCCAATGGCGCCTGGACCAAGCGCTTCCAGGTCGGCTGGGCGGCGATGGGCGGGCTGGTCGCGGCGACGCTGGCGCGCGAAGGTTTCAAGGGCGCCGCGGCGGCGATCGAAGGCCGCCACGGTTTCCTCGCGGCCTACGCGCCGCATCCGGTGCCGGAGCGCGCGGTGCAGGACCTGGGTCACGTGTTCGAACTGATGGCGACCGCGGTGAAGCCCTATCCGTCCTGCCGCTATGGCCATGCCGGGATCGACGCGGTGCTGGCGCTGCGCGCCGAGCACGATCTGCGGGCGGCCGATGTCTCGCGCGTGACCTACGGCCTGTCGCATGCCGGCATGCTGCTGGTCGGCGCGCCGGCCGAGAAGAAGGGCAACCCCCAGAATGTCGTCGACGGCCAGTTCAGCGGTCCGTTCGTCCTTGCGGCCGCGCTGGCGACCGGCGCGATGAACTGGGACAGCTACAAGCTGCTGCAGGACAGCGAGATCCGAGGCCTGCTCCCCAAGGTGCATTGCGAGCACGATCCCGAGATCGAAGCCGAGTTTCCCACCAACATGTCGGGCCGCATCACCATCGAGACGGGGGCCGGGTCGTACACCCGCAAGGTCGTCGTGCCCAAGGGCGAGCCGGGCAACTTCCTCACCGAGGACGAGTTGCTGGCCAAGTTCGCGAACCTGGCCGACCCGGTGCTGGGCGCCGGCCGCGCCGCGGATCTGGCCGGCATGATCCTCGACTTCGACAGCCTGCCCGACGTCGCGCCGCTGTTGCGCTTCGCCGCATGATCGCGACGTGAGCGCGCAAAATTTCCGTACACTCCCGTAGGATGGGTGGAGCGCAGCGATACCCATCTCGTCGAAACGCATGGGCTCGCATTTGCGCATGGCGTGATGGTCACGGCGACCTCCGATCCGTTCTCTTCGAAATTGATGATGGGTATCGCTGCGCTCCACCCATCCTACGGAACGATGATGGGTATCGCTGCGCTCCACCCATCCTACGGTGAGGCAGGATTTCCTCCTATTCCAACGCACCAGGAGACCGCTCCATGCAACACGCCCCTGACGAGTATCAGGACATCCGCGACGCCGTCCGCGCCTTGTGCGCCGAATTTCCCGATGAGTACTTTCGCAAGATCGACCTGGAGCGCGGCTATCCGGAAGCCTTCGTCGACGCGCTGACCCGCGCCGGCTGGCTGGCGGCGCTGATTCCCGCGGAGTACGGCGGCTCCGGGCTGGGGCTGGCCGAGGCGTCGGTGATCATGGAGGAGATCAACCGCTGCGGCGGCAACTCCGGCGCCTGCCACGGCCAGATGTACAACATGGGCACGCTGCTGCGCCACGGCTCGAAGGCGCAGAAGGAGCTGTACCTGCCGAAGATCGCCACCGGCGACCTGCGGCTGCAGTCGATGGCGGTCACCGAGCCCAGCACCGGCACCGACACGACGAAGCTGAAGACGACCGCGGTGAAGAAGGGCGACCGCTACGTCGTCAACGGCCAGAAGGTGTGGATCTCGCGCGTCCAGCATTCGGACCTGATGATCCTGCTCGCGCGCACGACGCCGGTGGCCGAGGTCAAGCGCAAATCGGAAGGCATGTCGATCTTCATCGTCGACCTGAAGACCGCGGTCGGCAACGGCCTGACGGTGCAGCCGATCCTGAACATGGTCAACCACGAGACCAACGAGCTGTTCTTCGACAACCTCGAGATTCCCGCCGAGAACCTGATCGGCGAAGAGGGCAGGGGCTTCAAGTACATCCTGGACGGTCTGAACGCCGAGCGCACATTGATCGCCGCCGAGTGCATCGGCGACGGTTACTGGTTCATCGACCGCGCGGCGAAGTACGCCAACGAGCGCGTGGTCTTCGACCGGCCGATCGGCAAGAACCAGGGCGTCGCGTTTCCGATCGCCGACGCGTACATCGAGGTCGAGGCGGCCAACCTGATGCGCTTCAAGGCCTGCCAGCTGTTCGACGCGCAAAAGCCCTGCGGCGCCGAGGCCAACATGGCCAAGTACCTGGCCGCCAAGGCCTCGTGGGAAGCCGCCAACGTATGCCTGCAGACGCACGGCGGCTTCGGCTTCGCCTGCGAATACGACATCGAGCGCAAGTTCCGCGAGACGCGGCTGTACTCGGTCGCGCCGATCTCGACCAACCTGATCTTTTCCTACATCGCCGAGCACGTGCTCGGACTGCCGAGGTCGTTCTGATGAGCGGCGCGCTGGATGGCATCCTGGTGCTCTCGCTGGAGCAGGCGGTGGCCGCGCCGTACTGCTCGTCGCGGCTGGCCGACGCCGGCGCGCGCGTGATCAAGATCGAGCGCCCCGAGGGCGACTTCGCGCGGCTCTACGACCACGCGGTGGGCGGAGAGTCGAGTTACTTCGTATGGCTGAACCGCGGCAAGCAAAGCCTGGTCGCCGACATCAAGCAGCCCGCCGATGCCGCGCTGCTGCACGCGATCCTGGCGAAGGCCGACGTGTTCATCCAGAACCTCGCCCCGGGCGCTGCGGCGCGCTCCGGCTTCGGGTCGGAGGCTTTGCGGGCCCGGTATCCGCGACTGATCACGGTCGACATTTCCGGCTACGGCGAGGCCGGCGAATACGCGGGCATGAAAGCCTACGACCTGCTGGTGCAGGCGGAGAGCGGGCTGGCGATGGTCACCGGGCATCCTGCCGGGCCGGGGCGCGTCGGCGTCTCGGTCTGCGACATCGCCTGCGGGATGTCCGCGCACGCCGCAGTGCTCGAGGCGTTGATCGCGCGCGGGCGCACCGGGCGCGGCCGGGGGCTCAAGGCAAGCCTGTTCGACGGGATGGCCGACTGGATGAACACGCCGCTACTGCAATACGAGGGCTCGGGCAAGGAGCCGGTGCGCATGGGGCTCGCGCATCCGACGATCTGCCCCTACGGCGCGTTCGCGACCAGTGGCGGCGTGCTGGTGCTGATCTCGATCCAGAACGAGCGCGAGTGGGCGGACTTCTGCGCGAAGTTCATGGATGAGCCCGATCTGCCCAGCCGGCCCGGCTACGAGAGCAATGTCGCGCGCGTCGCGAATCGCGCCGTCGTCGATGCGCACGTCGCCGCCGTGTTCGCGCGGATGACCCGCGACGAAGCCGCGCAGAAGCTGCGCGCGTCCAATACCGCGTTCGGTTTCGTCAATGATGTGGCCGGTCTGTCCCGCCATCCCGCGCTGCGGCGCGTGCCCGTCGCCACGGCCTCCGGCACCGCGCACATCGCCGCGCCGCCCGTGATCGTCAGCGACAGCGAAGTCGCGCTCGGCCCCGTGCCGGCGATCGGCGCGCACTCGGCGGCGATACGGGCGGAGTTCGCTGGTTCGTAGGGGTAGTTCGTAGGATGGGTGGAGCGAAGCGATACCCATCATGTCCGGGACGCCACGCGCGGGCGGATTATCCGCTTGTAGAAACTGAACCGCTCGATGGGTGTCGCTGCGCTCCACCCATCCTACGGCGAAATGTGTTCGCCGCCGGTCGTCAATCCGGCACCACCGCCGTCGCTTCCAGCTCGATCTTCCCCGGCGCGTCGAGCAGGTCGGAGACGAAGATCATGCTCATCGCCGGGAAGTGCCGGCCCATCAGCCGCTTCCAGATCGCGCCCAGCTCCGGCCGCGCCGCGAGGTACGCGGGCTTGTCGCAGCAATACGCGGTGATGCGGCAGATGTGTTCCGGGCGCCCGCCGGCCTCGGCGAGGACCTCCAGCACGTTCCGCAGGGCCTGGTCGAATTGCGGGACGATGTCCGCGCTGTGGAATTCCTGGCGGGCATCCCACCCGACCTGTCCGGCGATGAAAACGATACGGCCCGGGCGGGCCGCGATGCCGTTTGCGTAGCCGATCGGCGGGGCCCAGCCCGCGGGTAGCAGCACGTCCATGATGTTCAGTCCGAGAGCACGGGTGGATCGGGATCGAACGCCCAGTCGCGGTCGGGCGCCGGCGTGCGCTTGATCCATTCCGCGATCAGCCGCACGTGTTCGGTTTCCTCCGCCGCCATTTCGAGCGCGGCGCGGCGCACGCTGGCCGCGGGCGCCTTTTTGCGCGAGCATCAGGAAGAACTGCTCGGCCCGCTGTTCGTTGTGGTGCGCGATGGTCAGCGCATGGTGCGGCTGCATCAGGTAATGCAGGTCGCTCATGTCGCCGGACTCCGGCGCTTCCATGCCTTCCCAGCGATAGCCGCCGGCCGGCGGCTGGGGCGGGCTGACCCAGCCCATTTCCTCGAGGATCTGCTCGCTGTGGCGCAGCTCGATCCGCGCGAGCTTGCGAAAGAGTTCGGCCACCTCGCGGTTGTTGTGATTCTCCATCGCCTCGGCGAACTCGGCGTAGCGCTCGGCCGCCTCCGCCTCCAGCGCGTACGCGTGCGCCATGAGTTCGCGCACGCTGCCGACATCCGCCTTGCCGGCGTGCGCGGGCGCGGGTCCGGCCGGCGCCCGCGGCGCCGCGGCCGCGCGCGCGGTTGGAGCCGGCGCTTTCTTCGCTGCCGGCGCCTTTCCGGCAACCGGTGCCTTTGCTGCCGGAGCTGGCTTCGCCGCTGGAGCAGGCTTCGTCGCCGGGCAGGCTTCGCTGCCGCAGTTGTCTTCTTCGCCGCGGGACTCTTCTTCGCGGCCGTCGCTTTCCTGGCCGTCGCCCCCTTGGGCGCAGCGGCGGCAGTCTTCCGGGTGCTCATATCGCGAATCCTTTTTCCAGGTCGGGAACCGATTTTTTCGCCTTGCCCAGCGGCGGCTGGTAGGGCGGGCGCTCGCCCTTGTACAGCACCCCGATGTTGAAGCCGTCGTCGGTCATGATGCGGCGCGCGGCGCGCGACGGATCGCTGGTGGGCGCCACCGGCGTTGCGCGCACCAGGTTCTTCCATTCGCGCTGCTCGGGCCGGAACGTCACGCAGGGCGAGAGGATCTCGACGAACGAAAAGCCCGGCGTGCTGATGGCCTCGGCGAGAATGGCTGCGGTGCCGTTGGGATCGCCCGCGAACGCCCGCGCGATGAAGTTCGCGCCGGCAGCCAGCGCGATCACCAGCGGGTGAAAGGTCCGCAGCCCGGTGCCGCCGGGCGAGAGCTTGGAATCCCAGTCGGGTTCGGTGGTGGGCGAGGGCTGGCCCTTGGTCATCCCGTAGACGTGATTGTCCATCACGATGTAGGTCAGGTCGACGTTGCGCCGGCAGGCGTGCAGGAAATGGTCGCCGCCTATCGAGTAGCCGTCGCCGTCGCCGCTGGCCACCAGCACAGTCAGGTCCGGGCGCGCGACCTTCAGGCCCGTCGCCGCGGCCAGCGAGCGGCCGTGTACGCCGTGGAAGCCGTAGCACGTCGTGTACGCCGGAATCCGCGAAGAGCAGCCGATGCCCGACACCGCGGCCACGTTCTCGGGCCGCAGCTTGAGCAGCGCCAGCGCCTTGGTGATCGACGAGAGCACCGAGTAGTCGCCGCAACCCGGGCACCAGATCGGCTTGTAGTCGGACTTGAAGGTCGACGCGGTGACCGGCGCCGTGGCGGTAGCGGTGGCGGACGCGGTGTTCATGCTTGGCTCCCTGCCGCGCCGAGCGCGACGATCTGGTTGTGGATTTCCGCCGGCCGCATCGGCAGCGGTCCCGGGTGGCGGTAGCTGACCGCGCCCCGCGGCAGGTCGAAGTCCAACTTGAGATAGCGGAATAACTGCCCGCCATGATTCTGCTCGACGACGACGACGCGTTCGACGCCTCTCAAGCGCGGCGGCGAACAGTTCGGGCCGGGCGGGGGCGAGCAGCCGGACCGAAACCAGCCTGACCGCGATGCCGTCGGCGCGCGCCCGTTCGACCGCCTCGCGCGCGGCGCCGGTGGTGGAACCGAACGTGACCACGGCGATCGGTCCGTCGCCCTCGATGTCGGCCCAGCGCGCGCCGAAGTCGGTCTGGGCGAGTTTCCGTTCGCGCTTGTCCAGTTGCGCAATATGGTCGGCCGCGCCGCTGGAGGGAATGCCGCGCTCGTTGTGTTCCAGGCCGTCTGCCGTGTACGCGGCGCCCGGCGTGCCGGGGATGGCCATCGGCGAGACACCGCTCGCGTCGACCAGGTAGCGCTTGTACGGTTCGGCGTCGCCGTTGACGCGCGCCGGCGCGGTCGTGCGCTGGCCGGCGAAGGCGACGTCGGCGGGCCGTGCGACCACCGCGCGGGACTGGCCCATGAACTGGTCGGAGAGCACGATCGCGGGCGCCTGCAGCGTCTCGGCCAGGTGCACCGCCCATTGCGTGGCCAGCATGCAGTCGGCGATCGAGTTGGATGCGATGACCAGCCGCGGCGCGTCGCATGCAGGCCGTTGACGGCCAGCGACAGGTCGCTCTGCTCGCTTTTCGCGGGAATTCCGGTCGACGGGCCGCCGCGCATCACATCGACGACGACGATGGGGACTTCCGCCGCGACGGCCAGGCCCAGCGCTTCGGTCATCAGCGAGAGCCCGGGGCCGGATGTTGCGGTGAGCGACGGCACGCCGCCGAACGACGCGCCGATGATCATGTTGATCGAGGCCAATTCGTCCTCGGCCTGCACCAGCACGCCACCGATCGCGGTCAGCGCCGGGGCAAGCCATTCGAGGACTTCGGTGGCCGGAGTGATCGGATACGCGGCGACGAAGCGCACGCCGCCCTTGAGTGCGCCGTAGCCGGCGGCTTCGTTGCCGGTGATCAGCCAGTGGCGGCCGCGATCACCATCGCCCGCGCCGGATGCGCCCTCGGACCTGGCCGCGATGTGCGCCGCGCGTCCGGCCGGGGCGATGGCGGTTGCCTCGGCATAGCCGGCCTCGATCGCCGCGTGCGTCGCGGCGGGACCGTCGGCGGACTTCTTGATCGACTTGGCCGCGATCTTCTTCACCATGGCCAGCGGCAGCCCGATCAGCCCGGCGGCCAGGCCCAACGCCACCATGTTGGGCCACGAGCCCGGTATGGACTTGGCGATCTTCTTCATCGGAAGTTCGTGCGTGGCGGCGCCGGTGCGGGTGAAACTCTCCTCGGGCGCCGCGCTCCTGGTCGGGGTCGCCGACGATCAGGCTCGCCGCATCCAGCGGGATTTCATCGGCGAAGCGATGGACGTTCTGCCAGTCGATGGCGACGAGGTAATCGAAGCGGTCGCCCAGATTGTCCAGCGGCTGCGACGAGAAGCGCAGCAGCGCCGCGGCTTCGCCGCCGCGGATCTGCGGTCCGCTGGAGCGACCATCAGGCCGTAGAGACCCGCGGGCCGCCGCCGCCTTCAGCAGCATGTTCCCCGCCGTCATCACGCCGGCGCCCCCGGAGCCGGCCAGCGCCAGCGCGATGCCGGGCTGCCGCGCCGCCGCTTTGCGGGCGGGCGCCGGGCCTGAATTCTTGGTCTTGGTCACGGTGGTCTCCAGATCAATTCTGCAGTTTAAGGGGAGGTTGCAAAAACCCACTTGACAGCAAATTGGTAAATCGGTACTGTAATACTAATTTATAGCGCAACCGGTCGTCAAGCCCTACCGCAATAACGGCGCAGCGACCGGACGATGACCACAGAGCCAGGCGACAACCGGCCCGGGAGAACGAGGAGACAGGCATGATTGCAGCCCACCGCTGGGTGATGACCGCGCCGAAGGCGCCTCTGGTCATCGAAGCGTTCGATCCGCTGCCGCCGGCAGCCGCTCACGTCGTCGTCGAAGTCGCCGGCTGCGGCGTCTGCCACACGGATCTCGGCTACTACTACGATGGCGTGCGCACGAACCACGCGCCACGCTGGCGCTGGGGCACGAGATCAGCGGCCATGTGGTCGCGGCCGGCGCCGGCGCCGAGTCGTGGCTTGGGCGGTCATCGTCCTGGCGGTCGTCGCCTGCGGCGAATGCGACCTGTGCCGGAACGGTCGTCCGGAGATCTGCCGCAAGCAGCAGATGCCCGGCAACGACATCCAGGGCGGCTTTGCCACCCACATCACCGTTCCTGCACGAGGCTTGTGCCCGGTCGATGAGGCGCGCCTCGCCGCGGCCGGGCTCACGCTGGCCGAAGTCTCGGTGGTCGCCGAGCGCTGACCACGCCTTATGCGGCGGTCGTGCGCGCAGGCGTGAAAGCCCGGCAGCCTCGCCATCGTGATCGGCGCCGGCGGCGTCGGCGGCTACTGCGTGCAGGTAGCGGCTGCGTTCGGCGCCACCGTCGTCGCCGTCGATGTCGACGCGGCCAAGCTCGAGGCGGTCGCCGGCTACGGCGCCGCGCTCACCCTCAATGCCGCCAGCTACGACGCCAAGGCACTCAAGGCGGCGATCCTGCAGTTCGCGAAAGACCGGGGCCTGCCTGCGACCGAATGGTTCATCTTCGAATGCTCGGGCACCGCCGCCGGGCAGTTGACCGCGTGGAGCCTGCTGGTTCACGGCGCAACGTTGGGCATCGTCGGGTTCACGATGGCGAAGATCGAAGTGCGCCTGTCCAACCTGATGGCCTTCGACGCGCGCGCGCTGGGCAACTGGGGTTGCCCGCCGGAGCGCTATCCCGCGGCGCTGGACCTGGTGCTCGAGGGCAAGGTGCGCGTCAAGCCCTTCGTCGAGACCCATCCGCTGGCCGACATCAACCAGGTTTTCGCCGCCGTTCACGACCGGACGATCAAGCGCCGCGTGGTGCTGACGCCGGCGCACTGATTTCACTTTCCCTCCCACTTCAGGAGCCCCTATGACCGCCATCCCAGTCGAGCCCGGCCTCGCCGGCGCCCTCCACGAATTCAAGAACCACGACATCGTCGACGACATCAGCCGCCCCGGCGTCCGCTTTGAGAAGCGGCCGGCGAAGACGCCCGATGGCAAGGTCGTCCCCGGGCTGTACAACGCGTGGATCTGGCTGGACAACCCGGTCCAGTACAACTCGTACACGACCGACATGGTCAGGCGTGATCCTGGCCCCCTTTCGCGCCGCGTCGAACGCGCGCGACGTCAACTGCGTCGTCTTCACCGGCGTGGGCGACAAGGCGTTCTGCACCGGCGGCAACACCAAGGAATACGCCGAGTATTACGCGGGCCACCCGCAGGAGTACCGGCAGTACATGCGGCTGTTCAACGACATGGTGTCGGCCATCCTCGGCTGCGACAAGCCGGTCATCTGCCGCGTCAACGGCATGCGGATCGGCGGCGGTCAGGAGATCGGGACGGCCTGCGACTTCACCGTCGCGCAGGATCTCGCCCGGTTCGGGCAGGCCGGTCCCGGGGCATGGCTCCGCGCCGATCGGCGGCGCGACCGACTTCCTGCCGGTGATGATAGGCGCGAGCGCTCGATGATGGCCTGCGTGCTGGGCGAGCCGTTTTCGGCGCACAAGGCGTACTGGCTGGGCATCCTCACCGACATCGTGCCGGCGCTGAAGATCGACCAGTTCGTCGCCAACCCGCTGGTGGAAACGCAGCGGATGGCCGACGAGTCGGCGCTTCACCTTCGGCGAGCCGAAGACCGGTGACGCGCAGAAGGCAGGCAAGGCGCTGCTCGCCCGCGGGACCGTCGACCTCTCGCTGCTGGATGCCAAGGTCGAGGAATTGTGCGCGAAGATGCTGCTGACCTTCCCCGACTGCACGACGAAGACGCTCGAGGAATTGCGCAAGCCCAAGCTCGAATCCTGGAACCGGAACAAGGAAGACTCGCGCGCGTGGCTAGGTCGATTTCGTCGCGCTGCGCCAGGCGCTGGCCGCGGGCCAGGGCTGGGACGAAACCTTCACCGATAGCCTGATGCCGGCCGCCCGCAAATGAGCGACTCTCCGCTCAAGGTCTGGACCGATCGCGACGGTGCGCTGCTCCGCATGCGCTTCGCCCGGCCGAAGGCCAACATCGTCGACGCGGCGATGATCGCGGCGCTGCGCGAGGCGCTGGCCGCGCACCGCGGCAAGCCCGGACTGCTGGCCGCGCTGCTCGATGCCGAAGGCCCGCACTTCAGCTTCGGCGCCAGCGTCGAGGAACATCTTCCCGCGCAATGCGCTGCGATGCTCTCCAGCCTGCACGAACTGATCCTCGAGATGCTGGAATGGCCCGCGCCCATCGTGGTCGCCGTGCGCGGCCAGTGCCTGGGCGGCGGCCTCGAAGTCGCGCTGGGCGGCAGCCTGATCTTTGCCGGCAACGACGCGAAATTCGGCCAGCCGGAAATCCGGCTGGGGCTGTTCGCGCTTGGCCGCGCAGCGTGCGGTTGCCCGCGCGCGTGGGGCAGGCCGCCGCGGAGGAAATGTTGCTGACCGGACGCAGCCTCGACGCCGAGGAAGCGAAGACTGCCGGCCTGGCCTTCCACGTGAACCAGGACCCGGAAGCCGCGGCGCTGGCCTGGTTCGACCGGGAAGTGGCGGGCAAGAGCAGCGCGGCGCTGGCTTGCGCGCGCTTATGGCGGTGCGGAAGGATTACGTCGCGACGGCCAGGCGCCGGCTCGCCGAAGTCGAACAGTTGTACCTGGAGCGCCTGATGCGCACCCACGATGCGAACGAAGGTCTGGATGCTTTTCTCGCCAAGCGTCCGGCCCAATGGCAACACCGGTAGAGCGGGCAAGGAGGCCACATGACAGTCGGCACGATCATCCAGCGCTGCGAGGCGTTGTTCGACGACCTGCACTTCAATTCGGTCAAGGAATGGAAGGCGCGCGCAGCCGGGGCGCAAGGCGGTCGGCTTCATGCCGGTCTACGTGCCGCGCGAGATCATCCACGCCGCGGGCATGCTGCCGGTCGGCATCATGGGCGGCGGCGACCAGCTCGAGGTCATCCAGGGCGACGCGTACTACCAGAGCTACATCTGCCGGATCCCGCGCTCGACGCTGGAGATGGGGCTGACCGGACGCCTCGACTGCCTCGACGGCATGCTGTTCCCGTCCATTTGCGACGTGATCCGCAACCTGTCGGGGATGTGGCAAATCCTGTTCAAGGACAAGTACGTCCGCTGGCATCGACGTCCCGCAGAACTACCAGGACAACGTCGGCGGCGAATTCTATATCGAGGAAATGCAGGTGCTGCGCGAGGGCCTGGGCCAGCTCGCGGGACGCCCGATCACCGACGACGACCTGCGGCGCTTCGATCGCCGTACAACGAGAACCGCCGCGCGGTGCAGGAGCTAACCGGTACCGCGCCCTCAAACCTGGCAGGCGCTCTCCTACGAGGTCTACCTGGTGCTGCGCACCGGGATGGTGCTGCCGCCGGAAGAGCACACGCAACTGGTGCGCGACTACATCGCCGCGGTCGACACGGAAAAGCGGCCGCAACGCGACAACGCGCGCATCGTCGTCACCGGCGCGTTCTGCGAGCAGCCGCCGCTGGGACTGATCAAGTCGATCGAGATGGCCGGCTGCTACATCGTCGACGACGACTTCATGCTGGTGCTGCGCTGGCTGCTCGACGACGTCCCGGTCACCGGCGACCCACTGGAAGAATTGTCCAAAGCCTTCCTGCACCGCTCGGCGTCGACCGCTTCGAAGTACGACGTGAAAAAGGAAGACAAGGGCCAGTATCTGCTGCACCAGGTGAAGTCCAACGGCGCCGAGGGCGTGATCTTCGCCGCGCCGTCGTTCTGCGACCCGGCGCTGCTGGAGCGGCCGATGCTGCAGGACATCCTGGCTAAACAGGTCCCGTACACCGCGTTCAAGTACGCCGAGAACACGGGCCAGATGGCGCCCATCCGCGAGCAGGCGGGGACGTTCGCCGATTCGATCAAGCTCTGGAGCGCCGCCTGACGGCGCCCCTGTTGAGAACCGAGGAGACTTCCAGCCATGAGTTCCGCCATCAAAGTCATGCCGTCTTCCGCGGCACCGAAAAAGCCCGTCGCCCCGGTCCAGAAAGAGGACGCGATGTGGCTGCAGAAAGAACTGATCAACAAGAACTATCACGAGCTGGCAACCGCGCACGACACGGGCCGCAAGATCTCGGCGACGTTCGTGCCGGGCAATCTGAACGAGTTGCTGATGTGCTTCGATTTCGCGCGCAGCCTGCCCGAGACCAACGCTGCAGAACGGGATGCGGAAGAAGTCCGGCAAGATGATCATGGACGCCGAGCGACGGCCACTCGGAAGACGTGCACGTACGTGAAAGCCGACCTCGGATGATGCTGGGCGGCGACATCGGGCCGACCGGCGAGCCGATGCCTGCCGGACATCCTGCTGCTCTCGTACACCGGCTGCTTCACCTTCGCGAAGTGGTTCGAGCTGATCCGGCAGAAGTACGGCTGCGAAGCCACGATGCTGCACGTGCCCTATCCAGGGCGACGGCAAAGATCTCGCCCAACATGGTCCAGTACGTGGTCAAGCAGCTGAAGGAGACGGTGATTCCGGCGCTGGAGCGCGTCTCCGGCGTGAAGTTCGACATCGACCGGCTGCGCCAGTACATGCGCGAGTCGGCCAAGGGCGAAGAGGACCTGGTGTGGGTGCCGCAGTCGGCCAAGCACAAGCCCAGCCCCATCGACGGGTACTTCGGCGCGTCTACTACATCGGGCCGATCTTCACCGCCTTCCGCGGCACGCCCGAGGCGACCGAGTACTACCGGGTGCTCAAGAAGGAGATCGAGCAACGGATCGCTGAGGGGAAGGGACCGATCACTCCCGAGGGCGAGCTCACCGAGGAAAAGTACCGGTTGGTCGTCGAAGGCCCGCCCAACTGGACTAGCTTTCGCGACTTCTGGAAGATGTTCTACGACGAGGGCGCGGTGATCGTCGCCAGCACGTATTCCAAGGTGGGCGGGGTCTACGACTTCGGCTTCCGCCATGTAACCCCGACGAGCCGCTGGAGTCGCTGGCGCGCTATTGCCTGGGCTGCTACACTAACCTCAACTTCCCGCAGCGGATCGACATGATCTGCCGCACATCGAGGAATACCAGGGGCCGACGGCCTGCTGATAAACTCGATCAAGAGCCGCAAACAGCCGGCCGGGCAGCTGCTGATCCTGCGCGAAGTTGAAAAGCGCACCGGCAAGCCGGCGGCGTTCATCGAGTCCGACCTGGTCGACCCGCGTTACTTCGGGCGGCGAACATCAAGAACCGGCTGGAGAGCTACTTCCAGATGATCACAAAAACGCGCCACGCTGGTTCATTGAGGAGAAGGCAGTGCGCCGCTTTATCGGCATCGATCCGGGTCGACCACCACCAAGGCGGTGGTGATCGGACGAACACCAGAACATCCTGGGCCGCCGCATCACCAACTCGCGGTCCAACTACGACACCGCGGCGGCGATCGCCAGGCGTGAGGCGCTGATCAACGGCCGCTTCTACCTGTTCCGGCAGGCGCTGAGCCAGACCGGCGCCTCCGGGATTCGCTCGACGCGTTCCTGGCGCAGCTCGAGCGTGATTTCCGGCTGGAGCAGTATCTGGAGCAGCTCGCGGACCTGGAAGCGACCTGCCGGCGCAACGTGGAGACCGCACGCTTCGGCGACAGCGGGCCGGCGGTTACGGCGCTGGGAGAGAAAGGTCTTCCGCCGTCTTGCCGACGAGGCGGCGGCGCTGTTCGCCCCGGGCGCGCGGCGTCAGTCCGACTTTCCGCGACATCGCCGGCAGCCAGTACCTGGCGACCGGCGAGCCCGTCGCCAAGGAAGCGGGGATACGCTACGACTTCCTGCTCAACGTGTTCGACCGCCTGATCATCGAAGTCGAGAACCGGGTCTACGGCGACTGGTCAGCCCACCTGCTGGCCGCGCTCGGACCGCACGTTCCGCGCGATGCCCGAGACGCAGCCGGATCGCAGCGACCAGGTGCGCGCGCCGATCAAGGGCATGCTGGACATGGAGATGGAGGAGACCTTACGTCGTGGGGCGGCACCGGCTTCGGCCGGCGCGGCTGCCGCTTTCCAAGGAGCACGTCCGCCCGGAGATCCCGTGCCACGGCCTGGGTCGCACGTGATGTATCCGGGCACCGCGACCGTGCCGATATCGGCGGCCAGGACACCAAGGCGATCCAGGTCGACCCGCACGGCATCGTCGAGAGCTTCCAGATGAACGATCGCCGCGCGGCGGGCTGTGGCCGGTACCCGGGCTATACCGCCGACGATGAACATGGGCCTGCAAGAGCTGGGTCCGCTGGCGAAGAAGGCAACCAAGACGGTGCGGATCAATTTGACCTGCACGGTGTTCGCCGGGGCGGAGCTGCGCACCGGCTGTCGCTGGCGAGAAGCGCGAGGACATCCTCGCGGCGGCTGCACTTGGCGATCATCCTGCGCGATGTCGATCTCCTCGCGCGCTCCGGCGGCGTGCGCAACGAATTCACGTTCACCGGCGGCGTGGCTAAGAACGAAGCCGCGGTCGTCGGTATGCTCGCGCTGATCCACGAGAACTAGCGCAGACGGACGCTGAACATCAACCTGACTGATCTACACCGGCGCGCTGGGCGGCGCGGCGACGTTCGCGTGGCGCGCGGTGGTCGAGGCAGGCAAGGCAATCGAGGCGCGGGTTTGGAAGCCGCAGCGAATGGAGGTCGGTAAATGACTTCACATTGGGTAAAATCGATATCGGCTCCGGCGCGGTGGAAGTCCGTCCTGTTCCGGAACGACGGTACGTAGCACGAGGTGGATCGCCAAGCGCTGGCGAACGGATCTGCTGGCGCGCTGACGGACCTGATGCAGCAGGGGTTACGACGAGTTGCTGGACGAGGCGAAGCTAAGTCCGCCGACGTCGCGTGCGTACGTGGCGACGACCGGGGAGGGCGAGA
>JADKEV010000040.1 GCA_016717855.1 Betaproteobacteria bacterium | reverse complement strand
ACGTCTCGCACAACACCTGCAAGGTCGAGTCGCACATGGTCGATGGCGTCCGCCGCGAGCTGTACGTGCACCGGAAGGGCGCCACGCGGGCTTTCGGGCCGGGCCATCCGGACCTGCCTCGCGCGTTCCACCAGACCGGGCAGCCGGTGCTGATCGGCGGCAGCATGGGCACGGCCTCGTACATACTCGCCGGCACGCACCGCGGCGCCCGGGAAGCGTTCGCGTCGGCCTGTCACGGCGCCGGGCGCAGCATGAGCCGGCATGGCGCGCTGCGCCAGTGGTCCGGGCGCACCATCGTCGACGATCTCGCGGCGCGCGGGATCCTGATCCGCAGCCCGTCGCTGCGCGGCGTCGCCGAGGAAGCGCCCGGCGCTTACAAGGACGTGACCGCGGTGGTCGATGCGGCCGACCGCGCCGGCCTGGCCGCCAAGGTCGCGCGCGTGGAGCCGCTGGTCTGCATCAAGGGCTGAGCGCCCGTGCGGCTATTGCCGGAGCACGCACTTCGCGTAAAGGTCGGGCAGCCGTCCTTCCGGATCGTACTTCCGCTTTACGGCGAGATAGGCGTCCCGGCCGTAGATCGCCCAGAATTCCTCCGGCGTGAAGTACGAGTCCGAGTAGAGCGACTTGATCCCGCCCAGGGCGCGGACCTCGCGCTCTATCCTGCGGTTGCAGGTGCCGGGCGCCTGCGGCGCGCGCGAGTTCACTACGTCCCAGAAGCCGAAGTTGATCGACACCGTGCCAGCGGGCAGCGGATACAGCGCGGCGCCGGCGCCGGGGGCGGGCGCGCGGATCGGGCAGATCCAGACGGGCAGGATGCCGACCTCCCGATGCAGGAAAGCCAGGAACTCCGCCGCGCGCCCGATCGGAATGTCGACATCCTGGATCACGGACTCGGCGTGCACGCCGCGCAGCCTGTTCCAGAGCACGCCCAGGCCGACCCGTGCGTTCCAGCGCATGATCTTCTGGTAGGTGATCGAATTGAGGCGCTTGCGGCCGAGCAGGCGCCGCACCAGCGGATGCTGCGCGCCGACGTTCTTCGAGCACCAGAACCAGTCGGTGTCCCAGCGCCACAGGTAGTCGCGCGCGGCCAGGTAGTCGTCGGCGCGCTCCCGCAGTGAGCGGTAGTAGATCTTCTCGTACGTGTAATCGCTGGCATGGGGCGCGGCGTCGACGAAGCGACCGACGCAGAGATACATCTCCTCCGGCGCGAACGCCACGCCGTCGAGGAAGTCGGCGTCGGCCGTGGCGCACAGTCGCGCGACTTCCGCGAAGCAACGAACCGCATCGCCGAAGCGCCGGTGCTCGACGTGCACGAAGCGCTTGACCGGGATCGTCCGCGCGGTGACTTTGAGCGCGTAGCCCAGCGTGCCGTACGCGTTGGGAAAGGCGCGGAACAGATCGCGGTGTTCGTTGTCCGCGGTGCACGCGAGGATGCGGCCGTCGCCGGTCAGCACGTCCAGCGCGAGCACGGTATCGTGGACCAGTCCCTGCCGGAACGATGTTGCTTCGATGCCCACACCGGCCACCGCGCCGCCCAGCGTGATCGATTTCAGCTGCGGGACGACGGCGGGCATCGCGCCGCGCGCCAGCGTGGCATCGACCAGGTCCACGTAGGTCGTCATGCCTTCGGCCTCGACCGTGCCGGCCGCCGCGTCGACGCGGAGGACCGCGTTGAAGTGGCTGAGGTCGATGCGCGGCGCAGCGCGGGGCGCGCGCTCGCGGAAGAGGTTGGATGTCTGCTTCGTCAACCCCACTGTGCGCTCCGTGGGTGCCGCGCGCAGGCCGGCCAGTAGCAGATCCTTCTTTTTCGCGTAGGCGTTCACGCCCGGGACTGATAGAGGAAGGCGCGGCTCATCGGATAGCTGCGGCCGATGTTGCCTTTGGACACCGTGACCTGGAACAGGTGGGTCCGGCCATTCCTCGCGCGAAACATCTCGGCGCACGACCAGAGATAGGTGCGCCACTTCCGCCGGAATGTCTCGTCGAAGCGGACCGGATCCAGGGCCTGTATCGCGTCCCAACGCTCGTCGAAACGCGTGGCCCAGCAGTCGAGGGTCAGCGCGTAGTGGCGGCGCAGGTTCTCGACGTCGAGCACTTCCAGGCCGGCCCGCTCCATCTCGGCGATCGCCTGCGCCAGGCTGGGTATCCAGCCGCCCGGGAAGATGTACTCGCGGATGTAGAACTCCGTGTCGTAAACGCCGACGTGCCCGATGAAGTGGATCACGCCCAGTCCGCCGGGCTTGAGCGCGGCGGCGTGCGCCCGGATAACTTCCGGCAGCTGGTCGCGGCCGGCGTGTTCGAGCGTGCCGATCGAGAACAGCTTGTCGTACTGGCCGGGTATTTCGCGGAAGTCGCAGTCGATCACGCCGATCCGCTCGGCCAGGCCGCGCCGGATCAGCTGCCGCCGCACTTCCACGACCTGCTCGGTCGTCGTGTTGATGCCGGTTCCGAGCGCACCGTAGTTTTCCCAGGCGTGGACCAGGAGGCCGCCCCAGCCGCAGCCGATGTCGACAAGAGTCTCGCCGGCCTGCAGCCGGACCTTGCGGCAGACATGGTCCATTTTGTTGATCTGCGCCGCCTCCAGCGTGGCCGTGCGCTCGTCCCAGTAGGCGCAGGTGTAAGTCATCCCGGCGCGGTCCAGCCACTCGCGGTAGAAGGCTTCGCCCAGTCCGTAGTGAAAGCGCGCATTGGCCTTGGCCTGTTCGACCGACCGGTTGGAGAAGCGTCGCTCGTGCCAGCGGTTGCGCAGCGCGACCAGCGGGTTGGTGTCGCCGTCGAGTCCGGCCTCCATCGCGGCGCGGAAGGCGAGCGCGAGATCGCCCTCGACGTCGACGTCGCCGCGGAAATAGGACTCGAGCAGGCCGACATGTCCGTACTGGAGCAGGTGCCGTTCCGCGCGGGCATTGCGGAAGACGATCGCGAACGAGGGCTGTCCGGCGGCGTTGCGGTACACGGTGCCATTGGCGAATTCGATGCGGAATGGCGCGCTAGTGTGCCCGGCCATCGTGCCGAGCAGGCGGCCGACGGCGCCCGACAGGCTGTGCGGCAGGGCCCGGGCTTCGCTGACCAGAGTGCGCGCGTTGAGGTTCATGTGTTTTCCTGGAGTGGGCTCCGGCATCGCTACCGGTGCGGGATACATACTGCCCGAACCGGCTTCGCGCCGCCGTTCGGCCATGTCCCTTCACTTCGACACTACGCGCCGGCGACAGCCACTCGTTGACGCAGCGCAATGTTGGCGGCACGCGCCGCGCGCGAGTGCGAAGTTCGGCGGGCCAAAAACAGAAGCCCGCCGGTTCTTGCGAACCGGCGGGCCCGGAGAAGGCCCCAACCCTGCGCTTGTCCACCGGGTCAGTAGGAGGATGCCTTCATCCGTTCCGGTGTAGGGACACCGGAAACCACCCCACTCAGGGGGAACCTCACTCTGTGCCGCCGCAGCCGGGTCAAGCAACCGTGGCGGCACGGTTTGACTATACTTCAGCCGCAATCGCGCAACTTTGCGAATTCGCAAGGAATCGCCGGATCCTCGATGCGCCGGCGACAAGTGCACCGCATGCTCCCACAATCCGCAAGACCAGGCCGCCAATGACCGCAACCCAGCTCTCCGTCACCTTCTTCCTGCAGATGTTCGTCATCCTCGCGGTTTGCCGCGGCGTCGGATGGATGGCCCAGCGCGTCGGCCAGCCGCAGGTCGTCGGCGAAATGGTTGCCGGCGTGATGCTGGGGCCCTCGCTGTTCGGCTGGCTCTGGCCGGCGGGGCAACACTTTCTCTTCCCCGCGGACTCGATGAAGACGCTTTACGTCGGCGCGCAGCTGGGGGTGGGCCTCTACATGTTCCTGGTCGGCGTCGAGTTCAGGACCGAACTCTTCAGGAGCCGCATCCGCAGCGCGATCTCGGTGTCGGTTGCCGGCATGGTCGTGCCGTTCGTCATCGGCGCCGGACTGGCGATGTGGCTGATTGAAGTGCCGGGCCTGTTCTCGGCGAAGGCGCGCCCGTTCGAGGCGGCGCTGTATCTGGGCGCGGCGATCGCGATCACCGCATTCCCGATGCTGGCGCGCATCATCTACGAGCGCGGACTCACCGGCACTCCGCTGGGGGCGCTGGCGCTGGCCGCCGGCGCGATCGACGACGCGGCGGCGTGGTGCGTGCTGGCCATCGTGCTGGCCAGCTTCGGCGAAGGCGCGCAGGTGGCAGTGCTGGCCATCGCGGGTGGCGCCGCGTACGCGTTGTTCATCGTGTTCCTGGGACCACGGCTGCTCGCGCCGCTGGGCCGCATCGCCGAGCGCGAGCAGCGCATCAGCCCCGCGCTGCTGGCGATCGTGCTGATGCTGTTCGCGCTGGCCGCGTGGGCGATGGATGCGATCGGCCTGCACGCGGTGTTCGGCGGCTTCCTGCTGGGCACGGCGATGCCGCGCGGCTATTTCGCCAGGGGGAGTTGCAGCGCCAGCTCGAGCCATTCGCCGTGGTCTTCCTGCTGCCGATGTTCTTCACGTTCTCCGGCCTGAACACGCGGCTGGACATGGTGAACTCGCCGGAGCTGTTGCTGATCGCCGCGGTCGTTCTCGCCGGCTCGATCGTCGGCAAGGGCGTCGCGTGCTGGGCCGCGGCGCGCCTGAATGGCGAGGACAACCGCACCGCGCTCGCGGTGGGCACGCTGATGAACGCCCGCGGCCTGATGGAACTCATCATCCTCAACATCGGCCTGCAGCGCGGCTTCATCGGGCTGCCGCTGTTCTCGATCCTGGTGCTGATGGCGATCGTCACCACGCTGATGGCTTCGCCCCTGTTCGAATGGGTCTACGGCAGGCACGCGCGCGCCCGCGGAGAGCTGGGGCGGATCGCGTCGTAGCGGCGATCGTCCGCGGGACCGGCCGCCGATGGTGCAGTGCGCCGAAAGCTGGTGCGCGCGTTAGCGCCTGGCGTCCGGCGCACCGCGCTCGACGGACCTTTCCCCGCGGGGCGCGGCACGGCTGCCCGACTCGCCGGTGGGAGCGCGCGCAGGCGGTTGCACCTGCGGCCGCTCGACGCGGGGCGGACGAACCTGCGGGTCCGCGGGTCGCTGCGGCCGGACTTGTGGTTCGACCGGACGCGGCGGGCGGTACTGCGGCTCGACCGGACGCGCCGGACGATACTGCGGCTCCACCGGACGCGCTGGACGATACTGCGGGTCGCCGGGGTGCTGCGGCGGACCTGCGGTTCACGCTGGCGCGGCGGGAAGTATCGCGGTTCGCGCGGCGACGGGACCCACCCCGGACCACCCGGATACGGCCGGTGTTCCCAGCGCGGGCGATCGCGATAGAACGGGCGGTTAGTGTAGTAATTGTCCCAGTAGGACAGTATCGAGAACGTGACGATCGGCAGGCCGACGATGGCGCCGTAGCCGTAGATCGGGACCCGCCGGCTTTCGTACGCGTATTGCAGTCCCTTGGCGTACACCCAGCCACGGATCTCGCCATGGAAGATGTCGCACCAGCGATAGTCTTCGACGCAGCCGACGACTTCCACCTGCGTGCCCGCATCGAGCGTCGCCACCAGCGGGTACTCGCGGTCGGGACCGGCGCGGACGTTGACCTGCCGCGTCGTCCAGGCCTGCTGCGCAAAGACGGCCGCGGAGCACAACAGTCCTGCCGCGATCAGGAATCGGGAAATGCAGGGTCGCATCATGTCGGCCTCCATCGGGAAACTACACTCTACACAATGCCGCAGGCGCGATGTTGATTGCCGTCAACGGCCGGGCCGATGCCGGGACGCCGCGCGCCCCGGCCCGAAATCACCGCGTGCAACTCAGGCGGGTTCGGTCACCTTCTTGAGCACTTCGGCGGACTGGCTGCCGCGCGTCTGCGCCGCGATGTCGGCGAGCGAGACGATGCCGGCCAGGTCATCATTCTCGTCGACGATCACGATCCGGCGCACCTGCTCTTCTTCCATCAGCGTGCAGGCGTCCTCGACGGTGGCGTCCGCCGGGCAGGAGAAGACTTCGCGCGTCATCACGTCGCGCACCAGGGTCTTTTTCGAGTCCAGGCCGAGAGCGACGCCCCGGATGGCGATGTCGCGATCGGTAATGATGCCGATGACCTTGCCTTCTTCGGCGACGGGCAGCCACCCCAGGTCGTGGGCCAGCATGGACTTCGCGGCGTCCAGCAGCGAGGCGTCGGGCGCGACGGTTTCGACGGCATTGGTGGTGATTTCCTTGAGTTGCATGGGGACTCCTGTTCGGGGATTGATCGGCGAAGCGCTGCAGCGGCCGGTCGGCCGTGCACTGATTGAATGATGCGCGCGCCCGCGCCGCCGGTCAGTGCGCCAGCGCACCGAGATCCGCGCCCCATGCCCTGGACGACGGATACCCATCACCGTAGTCGGAGAGCTAGAATGCTACCCACTCAATCTCCTGCAAGGCCGCGCAAGCCATGGATCTCGTTGCCGCCAATGCGGTGCTGGAGCGCGTCCTCGCGCCATGGGTCAAGGAACTGGGCCTCGTCGTCGAATCGGCGAACCCCGGCGAGACCACGCTGCTGCTGCCCGCGGCGGAGCGCCTCATGCACGTCGGCGGAATGGTGTGCGGGCAGGTGTTCATGGCCGCCGCCGATACCGCGATGGTGGTCGCGTTCTCCGTTGCGCTCGATGGCTTCCGGCCGATGACGACGGTGAACCTGAACACGACGTTCCTGCGCCCGGTCAGCCGCGGCGACATGCGGGTGATCGCGCGTGTCGTGCGCACCGGCAAGACACTGCTCTACGGCGACGTGGACATCGTCGGCGCCGACGGCAAGGTGGCAGTCCACGCGACGAGCACGTACGCGCTGGTATAGGAGAACGCGATGTGCAATCTCTACGACCTCGATGTCGCCCCGGCCTTCCTCAAGGACCGGTTCCGGCTGCGGCGCGCTCCCGAGGCGGGAACCGGCGGACAATCCGGCATTTCCGGCATGATCCGCCCCAGCGTGCGCGCGCCGGTGATCCATCTCGACGCCGACGGCGAACACGTGTGCTCGCTGATGGAGTGGGGCTTCGTGCGGCAGTGGAAGAACGAGGCGGGCAAGCCGACGCTGCATCGCCTGTTCAACGTCCGCTCCGAGACCATCGACAGCAAGCCGACTTTCGCGCCCGCGTACCGGCGCACGCGCGCGATCATCCCGGCATCCGGGTACTACGAACTGCCGGAGAAGGGCGTGCGTATCCGCATCACCAAGCGGGACGGCGACCTGCTGGCGTTCGCGGGCTTGTGGGAGACGGCGCTGCATCCGCAGACCGGCGAAGAGATCACGGCGTTCACGATGGCGATGACCAACGGCAACGGCTTCGCTGCCGCGTTTCACGACCGGATGCCGTGCCTGCTCGAGGACATCGCGTTCAAGGCCTGGCTCGATCCGGAACGGGTCGACGCGAAAAAGTTTCTCGTCCCGTACCCGCACGACGACCTGGTCGCCGAGCGAGGAGCGCCGGCAAAGAGGGCCGAACCGCGCCCCGCGGGATTCTGCAAGCGCCGCCGTAGTCCGCCGTAAGAGGAGCACGTGTCGGAAACCTGGTCTGGCCCGGGTGTCGCCGCGAGTTTTCGCGTTTCGCCGTTGCGGGCTTTGCCGCTCCCCCCCCCCGCTGCGCTCGCTCCACCCATCCTACGGGGTTGTGGATGCCGCTCAGCGCACCGCCGCCAGCACGACCGCCACCGCGGCCGTCAGCCGCTTGGCGTACGGCACATGCAGAAACTCGTTCGGTCCGTGCGCGTTTGACTTTGGTCCCAGCACGCCGGTGACCAGCATCTGCGCCTGCGGGAACTTGACGCCCAGCATGCCCATGAACGGAATCGTGCCGCCTTCGCCCAGGTATGCGGCGGGCCGGTCGTAATAGGTTTGTGACGCCTGGTCGAGCACCGCGGTCAGCCATGGCGCGGTGGGCGGCGCGTTCCAGCCGGTCGCGCCGTCGTACTCGAAAGCGACATTCGCCGAATGCGGCGGATCGGCTTCCAGCATGGCCTTGAGCGTGGCGCCGGCCTGCGGGCCGTCCACCAGCGGCGGGATGCGCAGCGACAGCTTGAGCGACGTGTACGGCCGCTGCACGTTCCCCGCGGTCTCGATCGCCGGCAGTCCGTCAGCGCCGGTGACCGCCAGCGCGGCGCGCCACGTCCGGTTGAGGATCAGCTCGACCGGGTCCTTCGTCGTTGGCTGCACGTAGGTGTGCGGCCCCTCGCAGCAACCCGCCCAGGGAAAGCGCTGCCACATCGACTCGCCCAGTATCGCCGCCGCCTGCCCGGCCTGCGCCACACGCTCGGCCGGCACTTCGCAATTGAACGCCGCGGGCCGGACCACGCCGGTGCGCGAGTCGTCGATGCGATCGAGCAGTTGCCGCGCGACCCGGAACGAAGACGGCACGACGCCGCCGGCGTCGCCCGAGTGCACGCCCTCGGTCAGCACGCGCACGGTCAGCGTGCCGTTGACCAGACCGCGCAGCGAGGTCGTCACCCACATCTGGTCGTAGTTGCCGCAGCCCGAGTCGAGCGCGACGACGAGTTGCACGTCGCCCATGCGTGGGCTGAGCGCGTCGAGATACGCCGGCAGGTCGAAGCTGCCGGACTCTTCGCAGGTCTCGATCAGCCCGATGCAGCGCGGCCGGGCGACGCCTTGCGCGTCCAGCGCCATGATCGCCGAGAGCGCGGCGAACACCGCGTAGCCGTCGTCGGCGCCGCCGCGCCCGTAGAGCTTGCCGTCCTCGTAGCACCGGGTCCCACGGGCCGAGCCCGTCGCGCCAGCCGGTCATTTCCGGCTGCTTGTCGAGGTGTCCGTACAGGAGCACGGTGCGGTTGGGGTCGAGCCCCCTGGTGGCGGGGATGTCGAAGTACAGCACCGGCGTGCGCCCACCAAGGCGAACAACCTCGAGCTGGAGCCCCGGCACGTTCTGCGCGCTGACCCAGTCCTCCGCCTGGCGGACCGCGGCGTCGAGGAAGCCGTGCTGCGCCCAGTCGTGGTCGAAGCCCGGCGACTTGGCCGGAATCCGCACGTACTCGATCAGTTGCGGGACGATGTCGGCGTCCCACTGCCGGGAGACGGCGGCGAGCAGCGCGGCGTGATCGATGACGGGGGCGGGGGAGAGCGGCTGGCGGGCGGTCATGGCGGGAGTCTCGTGGGGAAAGGGGAAAGTCTAGCAGCCTTGTCGGACTTCAGTGTTCGACAGGCTGCCAGGAACGAGGACAGATCGTGCCGCCGCGGCGCGCTCGCACCCTATTGAAGCGCAACTCCGCCGCCGCCACCACGCTCTTCCAGCGCGCGGTCTCCTGCCGCAGCGTCTGCTGGAATTCAGCGGGCGTGCCGGCCACGATTTCGAAGCCGATTGCGCGCAACCGCGACTGGACGTCGGGCGTCGCCATCACCTGCACGAGTTCGCGGTGCAGGCGGTCGACGATGTCGGCGGGCGTGCCGGCGGGCGCCAGGATGCCCAGCCAGTTGCTCACGTCGAATCCGGGCAACCCCGCTTCGTCCAGTGTCGGGATCTCTGGTGCCGCGTCGAGCCGTTTCAGGCCGGTCACGGCGATGCCCTTCAACTGCCCCGCGCGGATCAGCGGCAGCACCGTGCCCGGAAACGAGAAGGCCAGCGGCACCTGGCCGCTTAGCACGTCGGTCAGCGCGCGGGTCGCCGTGTAGGGGATGTGCACCAGCTTGATGTTCGCGCGGGTCATCGCCCACGCCGCGGCCAGGTGGCCGACGCCGCCGATGCCCGAGGTGGAAAACGCGATCGTCTCCGGCTGCTCCTTTGCCATCCGGACGATATCGGCGAAGGTCGATCCCTTGAATGTCGGGTGCGCGGCGATGAGCAGCGGCTGCGTGGTCAGGATCGACACCGGCACGAAGGCCTGTTCCGCATCGATCGCACGCGCGCCAGCTGTCGCCGGGAGGATGGCCAGCGAGGACGTGCCGAAGAGCAGCGTGTAGCCGTCGGCGGGCGCGCGGGCCGCCAGTTCGCTGGCGATGTTGGTGGCGGCGCCGGGCCGGTTCTCCACGATCACGCTCTGGCCCAGCGCGTCGCCCAGGCCGCGGGCGACCAGTCGCGCAACGCCATCGGCCGAGGTGCCCGCGCCGAGCGGGCAGAGCAGCCGTAGGGGGCGCGCCGGCCAGCCGCCGGTCGCGGGTTCCGCCGCTTCCACCACCCCCGCCAGCCACGGGCCGCAACCCGTCGCGGCCAGCGCGAGCAGCGCCCGGCGGCGGCGCGCGGAAAAGCGGAAGCGGGCAGGTGTGGTCATCGGTCGTGGCGCATGGCGAGAAAGGCCTCGATCAGGTCGGGGTCGTCCCACGGCACGTCGACCGGACGTTCGCGCAAATAGCGGCTGCCCGGATCGCGCAGCCACTCCTGCGGAAAGTTGACCGCCGAGTGTTCCTCGCCGTCGTCGAGGCGCGCGCGCGAAACGCTGGGGCGGTTCTCCAGCGCGGCGAGCAGGCCGGCCGCCAGGTCGACATTGAAAGCGGCGCCGCGATGAAAGCCCGGCGAGACGCGGCGGTTGATCTCCAGCAGCCAGGGCAGGCCGGTGCCCTTCTCGACCATGAATTCGCAGCCGAAGATGCCGTGCATGCCGAAGCCGCGCGCCAGCCGCGCGACCTCCTCGCGCATCGCCGGGAAGTGAAACTGCCGCGATACGGCGGCCGTGCCCATCGGCGGCGTGTGCGCGACCAGCACTTCGGCCGTCCACCCGACGCGGACTTCGCCGCGCCAGGCGAGGGTGCAGTGATACATGCGTGCGCCGTCGATCGCGGCTTGCAGCAGCACGCGCGGCGCACGCACGACGGCAGGGTCGCCAGTCGCGGGGGCCAGGAACTCCGCGCAGGCCGCGTCCAATGCCCTGCGGTCGTCGCAGATCGCAACGCCGCTGCCGGCGGTGCTGAAGCTGCGCTTGACGATCAGCGGCCAGCCATGTTCGGCGACAAAGGGCTCGGCCTCGGCTGCGCTGCCCACCGTCGTGAATGCGGGGACCCTCACGCCCAGCGCCGCGGCCGCAGGGGGCAGCAGCAGCTTGTCGACGCTGGTCAGGTAGTAGCCGGGGTCGCCCAGCGAGTCGGCGATCAGCCGCGCCAGTTCCGCATGCAACGCCGGCTGCATCCCCGCCGGCGGATCGGTATGCAGCGTCGCCAGCAACCGGAACGCCATGTCGTCGCAAGGCAGCACGATCGCCGGCGCGACCGCCTTGACCATCGCGGCGAACGCGAACACCCACTGCGCCGCGCTCGCCTGGTCGGGCAGGTGGCCGATCTTGTGCACGTGGCGGCTCTTCTCGGCGAGCGAGCCGCGCGGCCCGAGCAACGCCACCTCGAATCCCGCGCGCGCCAGCGCGCCGGGGAAGCGCGCGGTGCCGACCCAGCGCGTGCCCGTCGAGACCAGCAGCACCGGCGTCGTCATCGCCCGCGCCCGCGCCCGTCCTGCTGCCCGCCAAATCCAACCAAGGTGAGTCCTCCCGTGCCGGCATGACGCCGGTGCGCCATTTTACGCGAGCTGCTCTGGACACGCGCCGGCGGATTGCCGTCCGGTGCCGCAGCAACAGGGCCCGGCTATGCTAAGGTCACGGGTGCGGACGGGCGACGTGATGTCAGCGCGGTGGGCGCGGTCCACCACTGCGGGACTGCGCACACCGAGGGTCTGCGTCGTATTTCGCGGCCGGCGCCGCATCGTCGCCCGATCGCTTCACGACTTTCGACAGGTTCCATGACCCATGCGCCGCCGTGACTTCCTTGCGCTCCTTCCCGCCGCCTGCGGCGCCGCACTCGTCGTCGGCGGCTGCGACAAGGCCGGACCGCGCCTGCCGAAGGTCGAAGCGGGCGGCACCATCCTGGCGTTCGGCGACAGCCTGACCTTCGGCACCGGCGCCCGGCCGGAAGAGTCCTATCCCGCGGCGCTCGAACGGCTCATCGCGCGCAAGGTCGTGCGCGCCGGCGTGCCAGGCGAAGTGACCGGGCAGGGGCTGGCCAGGCTGCCGGAAGCGCTGGAAGAATTCGCCCCGCAACTGCTGATCCTGTGCCTGGGCGGCAACGACATGCTGCGGCACGGCGACGAGGCGACCGCAGTCGCGAATCTGCGCGCGATGATCCGGCTGGCCCAGGACAAGGGCGCCGCAGTCGTGCTGCTGGCGCCGCCGCGGCCGTCGCTCCTTTCCGCGGCGCCCGAGTTCTACACGACGCTGGCGCAGGAATTCCGGATTCCGCTCGAGGCCGAGGTCCTGCCCGCCGTGCTTTCCGACAGGAGCCTGAAGTCGGACCTGGTCCATCCCAACGCCAAGGGCTATGCGCGCATCGCCGAGCAACTGGCAAAGCTGCTCAAGGCCGCGGGCGCGCTATAGGGCGCCGGGACAGCATGTTATGGCTTGTAGTCCGCGATTGCCTTCGCCAGGTCCTTGTACTCGTCGCAGCCCTTGCCGCAGATTTTCTCCAGCCGCGCGAGGTGTTCCTGCGCCTTCGCCGGCTGCTTGACCCGCAGCCAGGCGACCCCGATGTACTCGTTGGCGCCGCGATGGTTCGGGTCGAGCGCGAGCGCCTTGTTGTAGTGGGCGAACGATTCGTCCATCCTGCCCAGCCAGCGGTTCGCGTAGCCGAGGTAGTTGAACGCGTCGGCATTCTTCGGCTCGCGCTTGACCACGCGCTCGAACGCGATGAGCGCCGCATTCCAGTTCTTGGCGCCGATCGCCATCTTGCCCGCCGCGAAGTCGGCGTTGTCCGCATTGGCGGCCGGCGCCGATTCGGTATCCGCGGCGTTGGCGGGCGCCGCCGCGCATAGCGCAGCGATCAGGAGCGGCAGCATCAGGTGGGGGATTTTCGGCATTGCGAGTTCCTTTGCGATTCACGGATTGAGTTGAAAGGATATCAGTTCGCGCTTGTATAGCGGCACCGCCTTGCCGCTGCTGTCGAAGCCTTCGCCCTCGATCTTGACGAAGCGCTTCACCTCCGGGGCGTACCATAGCCGCAGCCTGCTCTGCAGGCCGGACTTGGCCGCCCCCTGCGGCTGGTTCCGCAGCGCGAGTTCGCGCTCGCTGTAGAACGCCTCGAAGGTTCCGGCGGGGACCGTGACCTTTTCCTTGCGCAGCACCTTCATCTCGTAGCGCTGCTCGAAAGTACCGCCGTCGTTGCGGGTGACGACGATCGTGCCCGACTTCGATTCACCCACGCGCTGCGGAAAGAGCAGCAGCGGCATTCCAGGCTCGAACCGGGTTTCGACGACCTTGTCGTTCGTCTTCATCCGGTCGAAGAGGACACTCTGGCCCAGGTCGGTGATGTAGTTGTCGCCGCGAAAGCGAAGCCGGTCCGGCAGCACTTCCTCGATGTGGTTGGTCACCTCGCGGGTCGTGTTCTTCTTCAGGTCGGTATGCCGGTAGGTCCAGTTATCTCCGGGGCGCAGCACGGGCGCTCCGGCGGGAAAGACGACGGGCGGCATGTTGCCGCGCGCGGCCTGCGCGCCCGTCGCCGCCGTTCCCGCGGCGGCCGGCGCGGGCTTGGGCGGCGCGGCGGCGGGGGCGGCGATGAAATAGAAGTCGCCCTCCAGCGATGACGCCTCCCACGGCACCTGCTTGCCCTGGGAGTCCCGGCGCACGCTCACCCGCACGGCCTTGAACAAGTCCTCGATCTTCAGCCCGGGACGCTTGATGTTCTCCAGCAGGTATTGGGTGAACAAGCCGTTCTTGCCCTCGCCGTCGCTCGCGACCTGGCCCGGCGCGGTGGCGAACGAGACCAGCGTGCCGACCGGCGCGTCCATCTGCGCCAGGCCCTGGCTGGCCGAGCGGAAACTGCGCGCGAACGGATTGTTGCGGCAGGCATCGAGGATCACCAGGTTGAGCCGGTTGCCGGCGGACTCCATCTTGTCCAGCACCGCGCCGGCGTCGAGGGCGTTGAACGTGATCTCGTCCTCGCGCTCGATCTGCGCGTCGACCGGGATCAGGAAGTTGCGACCCTTCACCGCCATCCCGTGCCCGGCGTAGTAGAAGAGGCCGACCCCGCCTTTCTTCAACTTGTCGCCGAACTCGCGCAACGCCAGCGTCATGTCCTTGAGCGAGGCGTTCTCCTTGCGGATCACCGTGAACCCGGTGGCCTTCAACGCGTCGGCCATCGCCCGCGCGTCGTTGACCGGATTGGGCAGCGGCGAGGAGTTGTACGCACTGTTGCCGATGACCAGCGCGATGCGTTGCTCCTTCCTGCCCTGCGTGACCTGCGCGGCGGCGGGCGCGAACGGCGCGCAGGCCAGGGCGCAGGCGAGCAGCACAAGAGTCCGGTACGTGCGCAGGGTGCGAGCGATGGTCATGGGGCCGTGGCGGCGGGCGCGAGGCGCCAAGTGTACTTCGCGATGCCGGCGGTGCCAACACGTCCGGCTCGACAGCGCACGGATTCAGTGCGGGTCGGTGACACGGACGACGGATGGCTGACCGACTGGTCTCCGGCAGATGCCCGGTCGCGCCGCCGTAGGATGGGTGGAGCGCAGCGATACCCATCATCGTGATCTAAGCGCAATGTGGGGTGATGCCCTTGTCTTGTTTCGCGGCGGCTCGAAGAACTCGTGCGATTCAACCAGATGGGTATCGCTGCGCTCCACCCATCCTACGCAATGCCACGTAGCGCCACGTAATGCCTGGCTGCGGCTAATACCCGATCGCCGCCCCGTCGCTGCGCGGATCGGCGCCGCCACTCAGCATCCCGGATGCCGGGTCGATGGTGATGCCGTGCGCGTGGCCGGCGAGTTCGTTCCAGGCGCCCCAGCGGTCGATCTGGTGGCCGCGGCGGACGAGTTCGTCCAGCGTCGCGGACGCGAAACGGCCCTCGATGTGGAGCGTGTCGCGCGCCTCGCCGAGCGCGAAGCGGCCTGACAGCCAGCGCGGCGCCTCCAGCGCTTCCTGGATGTCGCGCCCGAAATCGAGCATCGCGACATAAGCCTGCAACTGGATCTGCGGCTGGCCGTCGGCGCCCATGCAGCCGAGCACGCTCCAGAGCTTGCCGTCGCGAAAGCCGAGCGACGCGATCAGCGTGTGCAGCGGCACCTTGCCGGGCTCCAGCCGGTTCGGGTGATTCGGGTCGAGCGAGAAATACGCGCCGCGATTCTGCAGCACCACGCCGGTGGACCCGGCGACGACACCCGAGCCGAACACGCCGTAGAGGCTGTGGATCAGCGAGACCGCATTGCCCTCGGCATCGACGACCGCGATGTACACGGTGTCGCCCTTCAGGCTGCCGTACGACGGCACGCGGTCCCACGGCAGCGTGCGCAGCGGATCGATCAGCGCGCGCCGCTCGTGCGCATGCTGCTTCGAGATCAGCATGTCCATCGGCACGCGCGCGAACGCCGGGTCGGCGAGCCAGCGGTCGCGGTCGTGATACGCGATCTGCTTGGCCTGCACCATCAGGTGCACGTGATCGGGCCCGAGAAACTCCTTCTTGTGGAGTTCGAGCGGTTCGAGCAGGTTGAGCATCTGCAGCACGGTGAAGCCCTGCGTCGGCGCCGGCGTCTGGCAGAGCGTGAGGTCGCGGTACGTGCCCCGGATCGGCTCGCCCCAGGTGGCCTGCTGCGCGGCGAGATCGTGCGCGGTGAAGAAGCCGCCCCGCTGTTGCGCGAAGCGGGCGAGCTCCGCGCCGACGGCGCCCTCGTAGAAGCCGGACCGGCCGTCGCGAGCCACCGCTCCCAGCGTGCGGGCCAGGTCGGCGTTCACCAGCTTCGAACCCGCCCGCGGCAGGCTCCCGCCGGGGATAAAGATCGCGGACGCCTCCGGGTGCGGGACGAGGTCGAGCGCCGTTTCCGCGATCCAGCCGGCCAGCCGCGCGGTCACCGGGAAGCCGTCCCGCGCATAGCCGATCGCCGTTTCGAGGTTGCGCGCGAGCGGCAGGCGGCCGTACGCGGCGTGCGCCGCGCACCAGCTTGCGACCGCGCCGGGCGTGGTCACCGTCGCCGGCAGGATGCCGCGAAACGGAATCTCCGCGTGCCCGCGCTCGCGGAACCAGTGGATGTTCGCCGCCGCCGCCGCGCGCCCGCCGCCGTTCAGGTACTTGACGGCGCCGGTCTTCGCGTCGTGGATCAGCCAGAACGCGTCGCCCCCCAGCCCCGTCATGTGCGGATAGAGCACCGACAGCGCGGCGCTGGTGGCGATCGCCGCATCCACCGCGGAGCCGCCGGCGCGCAGCACGTCGATGCCGGCCTGCGAGGCCAGTGCGTGCGGGCACGTGACCATGCCGCGCGGTGCCAGGGTGGCCGGGCGGCCTGTAGTGATGTCCATGGGTGTTTTCTCGATCGCTTCTGCTGCGTCCGGCTCTTGTCCCGGCAGCGGGCGCGTTGGGTTCGGATGCTCGCGGGCCGCGGATCGCCGAGCGTGCCACGCCCCGCCGCCGCGCACTCGCGGCGGCCGTCCGGGCGATCCTCCGAGTCTAATTCAGCCCCAGGCAAAAATACAGCGCGAACGCGACGCGGCCATTCACGGCTGAGGCACTCTGTGCTCTAATTCGGAAACTGCGCATGCCGTACTTTTCCCTTGCAGGTTGCGGGTTTGCCGGGCGCCCCGCGGGCGTTTCCGGTGGACCCCTGCAAGGTGAAGGCGCATAGGTCCCGGGGAGCGTCCGCGTTGCAACTAGCTTTGTTGTCCGACATTCACAGCAACGTGCAGGCGCTGGAAGCTTGCCTGCGCCATGCCGTGGAACGCGGTGCCCAGCGTTACGCATTCCTGGGCGACTTCGTCGGCTACGGCGGCGATCCGCGTGGCGTGGTCCAGATCATTGCCGACCATGTCGCACGGGGCGCGGTGGCCATCAAGGGCAATCATGACGAGGCGATCGAAAAGCGCGGCAGCTGCTTCAACGATGCCACGCAGGCCGCGATCGATTTCGCGCACCTGATGCTCGCCCCGCAGCAGAAGCAGTTCCTGGCGGGGCTCCCGCTGATTGTCAACGAATTCGACATCTGCTTCGCGCATGCCTCGGCCGCATCGCCCGAAAGGTGGCGTTACATCGACACCCCGGAAGCGGCGGAGGAGTGTGCTGACGCCGCGGTGGCCTCGTTCACGTTCTGCGGGCACGTGCATGACCAGGTGTTGTTCTTCGAGAGCGGGCTGGGCCGGATGCGCGAGTTCCGTCCCGTGCCCGGCACGCCGATACCGTTGCGCGGCAGCCGGCGCTGGGTCGCGCTGGTCGGCTCCGTCGGGCAGCCGCGCGACCGCAATCCGCGCGCGGCGTACACGATGTTCGACACCGAGAACGAGCAGATCACGTTCTATCGCGTCGCCTACGATGCGATGGCGGCGGCGAACACGATACGCGAGTCGGGACTGCCAGACTCCCTGGCCCTGCGGCTCGAAATGGGAATCTGAGGGGCATCTGAGGGACATCCGCGCGACGGCGCTGCCGGCGAGTCTGGCGCGTGCGGCGCGGCGCGGGGCTTTCAGCCGGTCACCGGCCGGCGCCCGGCCTTGACCTGTCCCCGTTTCACCTTGGAGTCGACGCGCCGGCGCTGCGAGCCCCGCGTGGGCTTCGTCGGCCGGCGCACCGCCGGCACCAAGGCGGCGCCATCGACCAGCTCCTGCAGCCGGAGGAGTGCGTCTTCGCGGTTCCGGTCCTGGCTGCGATAGCGCTGCGCCTTGATGATCACGACGCCGTCGCTGGAAATCCGCTGATCGTTGTGCGCGAGCAGGCGTTCCTTGACCGCATCCGGCAGCGACGAGGCGCGGATGTCGAAGCGCAGGTGCAGCGCGGTCGACACCTTGTTGACGTTCTGCCCGCCCGCGCCCTGCGCGCGGATCGCCGACCACTCGATCTCCGAGGGGTCGACGGCGATCATGGCACGCAGCTGCCGCGAACGGAACCAACCATCAGGCGAGCAGCTTCTTCAACTCGCCGCTGGCGATCAGCGCGTCGAGATCGGCGCCGCCGCCGATCAGCGCGCCCCTGACGAAGACCATCGGGAACGTCGGCCAGCCGGTCCACATCTTGAGCGCGTTGCGGCGGCGCCAAGTGTTGAAATAGCTGCCATATTCGAGATAGGCATGGCGGACGCCCGCGGCGTCGAGCGCCTTCCGCGCCTTCTTGACCACGGGATTCTGCTGCATGCCCACGACGACCACGGCGTTCGCCGCCACCGCCTCCTCGACCTCGCGGACAATGTCGGCATGGCGGTTGGCGATGACGCCGCGGATTGCGGGATGGATGCGCTCTTCGGCAAGGATGGCACGGGGCATGATGTCTTTCGGAAGGTGGGCGAACGGGAAGGCGCATTATTGCACCATGGCCGGCATTCACGCCGGCGGCCGGCGCCCTGTCCCTGAACCCCCGCCCAGCCGTTCGAGGAAGCTCTCGATGCGCCGGGCATTGGTGCCGAGGTCGCTCTTGCCGATCCGGGACACGGAGCGGACGTCGACGCGGCTGCCCTGCGGGGCGGGGGCGACGCGGATCACCACGTCGTCCTTGAAGCCGAAGAACGGCGTCGTGGCGGTGGCCTCGATCCGTCCTTCGTCGCGGTCGGCGGCGATGACGGTCCAGCCCATGTCGTAGGCGACGGCGCGCGCGCGCTCGGCGGCCTCCTTGGGAGACGCGGCAAGCAGCAACGGCGCCACTTGCGGGTACGCCTTCTTCTGCTGTGCGGCGATGTCGGGACCGCCATACGTGGCCGGGTTCGCCGCGCCCGCGCGCAACAGCAGCACCGCGAAGAATGGCGGCGGATTGTCCGTGTCGGTGCTGATGTCGTGTATCGGCGGCACCTGCTTGCCACGCCACATCAGGGTCAACGGGCCGGCCATCGCCGCCGCGCCGATCGTGATCGCGGCCAGCGCGTGGACAAAACCGCGGCGCGTGCCGCCGGGGCGCGCGAGCACCGCGCCGGCGGCGCCGGCCAGCACCGCGACGATCGCCGCGTAGGTTGCCCAGCGCAGCATGCCGAACGCCACCGGCAGCGGCCACCAACCCAGACGGTACCCGGGGCCGGAAATCGCCACTGCGACGGCGCACGCGATGGCAAGCAGCAAACCGTAGCGTGCGAAGGGCGAGATCATGGCGGGTCCGCGGGAGGGGACGGGGGAACAGAGTGTGCCACAGCCGGCGGCGGGCGCCGCCATCGCGCCGCGGTGATTCCCTTTATGATCCGGGTACGGTCTCCGCCGTGGGAACACCCGCGCCGGGACGCTGTCGACTGGTTTGTGCACCCCCCGATCACGAAAACGAGGAAATGGATGAAGAACGAATTGCAGCGGCACCGGGCCGATGAGGCCGCCGAGTACTCCACGGAGGGCAGCCCGTCGCGCCGGAAAGCGCTGCGGCTGTTCGCCGGCCTGACCGGCGCCGCGCTTGGCTCGCGGCTGGTCGACGCGCAGACTGCGCCTGCCGCACCTGCCCCGGCCGCTCCGTCCGCGCCGCCGGCCGCTCCTCCCGCTCGCCCGGCCGGACCCAGGTCCGCGATGAGCGTGAAGTACAACGATCCCGAAATCCTCACCGCCAACCTCCAGTTTCCGGGCAGCGACGCGCAGCTGATGGGCTACATCGCGCGGCCGCTGAAGGCGGGCACGTTTCCGATTGTCCTGGTGTGCCACGAGAGTCGCGGCCTGACCCGCCACATCGAGGACGTCACCCGGCGGCTGGCCAAGGCCGGGTACGTGGGCTTCGCGGTCGATCTGCTCTCGCGCGAGGGCGGCACCAACCAGCACGGCCCCGACGCGGTCTCCGCACTGCTCGGCAAGCCGCCGATAGCGCGCCACGTGCAGGACTTCCAGGGCGCGCTGGCATGGGCAAAGTCCCAACCGTTCGCGAAGGGCGACCGCGCCGGGATGGTCGGCTTCTCGTTCGGCGCCGGCGTGACCTGGCGAGTGGCCGCGGCGACCCCCGAGTTGAAGGCGGCGATCCCGTTCTACGGCCTGCCGGTCGCGGCGCCCGACGTGCCGAAGATCAACGCGGCGGTGCTGGCCATCTATGCCGGACGCGATGAGCGCATCAATGCCAACATTCCGGCGATCGAGGCCGCGATGCGCGAGAAGGCCAAGGTGTTCCGCAAGATCGTGTACCCCGATGTCGATCATGCGTTCTACAACGACACCGGAGACACGTTCAGCGCCGGTTCCGCGCAGGCGGCGTGGGAAGAATCGCTGGGGTGGTTTGCCAGGTTCCTGAAGGACGCGTGAGAGCGCACCCGGGATGAATGCCACGGCACCGCAAGCGCCGGACCTGCCGCCGGTCGACAGCGCGGCGGTCATCGCGGCGACCGTGCGCTGGGTGGAGAAGGCGGTGATCGGCCTCGACTTGTGCCCGTTCGCGCGCGGCGTGCATACCGGCGGGCGCATCCGCTACGCGGTGACCGCCGCGGCGACCACGGATGAACTGGTCGACGTGCTGGTGGAAGAACTGGACCTGCTCGCGGCGGCGGCAGCGGACGCGGCGGACGCGTTCGAAACGACGCTGCTGATCCACCCGCGGGTGCTGGGCGACTTCCTGGATTACAACGATTTTCTCGATGTCGCCGATGCGGCGGTGGAGCAGTTGGGGCTGACCGGCGAGGTGCAGGTCGCCAGCTTTCACCCGCGCTACCAGTTCGCCGGCACGGAACCGGACGACATCGACAACTTCACCAACCGCTCGCCGTATCCGACGCTGCACTTGCTGCGCGAGGCCAGCATCGAGCGCGCGGTGGCGGCGTACCCCGACACCGACCGGATTTTCGAGAAGAACATCGAGACGCTGCGCCGGCTCGGCCGGGCAGGGGACCGCTCGCCTGGCAGGCTGTTGAAAGTCGGTGGCCAGCGTCGTGCGCGGTGCTCGAACCTCAGGTACGCGGTCCGCGCCCGCCCCGCAGTCCTTTTTCAGCAATTCGCCGACGGTCTCGTCCAGCGTCGCCTTGCGCTCCTTGGCCAACGCATGCAACCGGGTGACCAGTTCCGCGTCGAGCTTGACCGCGAAGGGCACCAGGCCCAGCACCTGCTCCGCCGCGCGCTGCTCGCGCCGCGTGGGTGTCGGCGCGATCCGTTCGCCGAAGCGTCCCGAACTGCTGGGCTGCGCCTTGCCGTCGCCCAGCTTCGCGCCCTTGATTTTCGCCAATTGAACTGCTTTCATCGCATCGCCTTCTGGTTGCTTCCTCGAAGGCCCATTGTACGCGGGTGGGGTGGCGGGGGACGAACCGGGCGGCGGCCCCGGGCGGACAGGCTGCTAGCGCTTCCAGCCGTCGTCGTCGTCGGTGATGATCGCGAGCACCCGCGTGCGTTTCGATCCCGAAGAAAAGCGCTCCAGCTTGACCAGGACCGGATAGAGTTCCTCCAGCCTGGCGCGGGCGTCGGCCTCGTTGTCGAAGGTGAGCAGAGTTCCGTCCGGTCCCTTGACGTCGTGCCAGACGCGGGCGTCGTTGTCGTCATCCTGCACTTGCAGCTTGAACATATTGGTTCCTCGTTGGTTGGTCCGGCGGGCCGCCGGTCAGCCCGCGCGAAAGCGCACGCGCATGACCTTCTTGTCGTATTCGGCTTCGGTCTGCCGGGTGATCTCGACGCCGGCGGCCGTGTGCACGCGCCCGCCGCTGGCGCGGCAGGCATCGCGCTCGTACTGGCAGACGCCCATCTCGGGGTGCTTGCTGCAGAGCTGCTTGACTCGGGGCTCGTATTCGATCGCGGTTTGCTGCGTGTGTCCGTTGACCGTCGCGGTGCAGACGTAGAGCGTGCCGGGCGGGACGTTCGCCGGGATGGCGACCGGCGGCGCGGCGCCGGGGAGGGTGGCGCGGCGGGCGCAATTCGCGCGGGCGCTGCATGCGCGAGTTGCGGTACGGCGGCGGGGCGGCTCGGCCGCGCGCGGCTGGGCGGCTGCGGCTGCCGTGTCTGGGGAGGCGGGCACGGATGGGGCGGATTCCGGCGGCGGCGTTGCCGGCGGCGCCGGCTGGGGCAGGATCTCGCGGACCACCGGCGAGGTTGCCACTTCGCTCCGGGGCGTGATCACGAGCGGCTCTTGTCCGGACTCAGCAACGCGCAACCGGACAGCACGAGCGCGATGCCCAGTGCCGTTAGTCCACGATGCATCTTCATCCGGGTCTCCTTGCGGCGATAGCTCCGCGCAACGGCGCGCGACAGGGGCAAGGATACCCCGTTGCCGGCCGCGATGGCGAGCGCGCGGCCGGCAGCAACCGTTGCCGTGGTGCGGACCTATCAATTCGGGTGGGAAAGCGGATGCGCCGGCAGGACGTTTGGCCTATCCTTGGAACCCTTGTGTGTTCGCCCGAGTATTGTATAATGCCGAAAACATTTTCGGCATTATGAAAACATGAAGTGGGCGCGGCAAGCGCGGACCTGGGCCGGCGGCGGTCGACAGCGGTGCGCTCCGGCGTTCCGGGAAGGAGTGAAACGATGGCAAGGAAGAACAAGCCGATCCGCACCGACATAGGCTGGAGCGATGCGTCCAGCATCACCTTGTTCGGGCGCGACTTTCCCAGCGAGATCCTGGGGCACCTGAACCTGGGCGACATGGGCTTTCTCGAGCTCACCGGGCGCATTCCCACTCCGAACGAGTCGCGGATGTTCAACGCGATGGTGGTCACGCTGGTCGAGCACGGGATCACGCCCAGCGCGCTGGTGGCGCGACTGACCTACCTGGGCGCGCCCGAGTCCATGCAGGCGGCGGTCGCCGCGGGCTTGTCCGGACTGGGCACCGTGTTCGTCGGCAGCATCGAGGGCTGCGCGAAGATGCTCTACGAAGCGATGCCCAAGCCCGACCCCGCGCTGGACCTGGCGCCGCTTGCTCGCGCCACCGCCGAAAGATTCCAGGCCGCGAAGCGCATCGTTCCCGGCATCGGGCATCCGTTTCACAAGCCGGTCGATCCGCGGGCGCCGCGGTTGTATGCGCTGGCGAGGGAAACGGGATTCGACGGGCCGTATCTGCGCCTGGTCACCGCCATCGCGAAGGAAGCGGAAGCCCTTTCCGGCAGGGTCCTGCCCGTGAACGCGACCGGGGCGATCGGCGCGTTGTGCTGCGAGATGGGGTTCGACTGGAAGATCTGCCGCGGCTTGGGCGTGATGGCGCGCGCGGTCGGCCTGGTCGGGCACATCCTCGAGGAATCCAGGCGCCCGATGGCCGAGGAAGTCTGGCATCTGGTGGAAGAGCAGGCGACGGCGCACTTCCATGCTGGCGGCCAGACTGGCGAATCCACGCCGGGCAAGCCATAGCCGACACGACAATCAAGGAGAGCAGACAGCCATGGGCGAATTCGTCAAGGACAAGGTAGTCATCGTCACCGGGGCGGGGGGCGGCATCGGGCGCGACTTCGCGCTGGCCTTCGCGCGCGACGGCGCGCATGTCGTCGTCAACGACATCGGCACCTCGGTCAAGGGGGACGGAACTGACCCGTCCCTCGCGCAGAAAGTCGTCGACGAGATCGCGGCCGCCGGCGGCTCGGCGGTCGCCAGCAGCGCCAGCGTCGCCGACTGGGAGTCGGCGCAGAGCATCGTCGAGACCGCCATCCAGGCCTTCGGCCGCGTCGATGCGGTCGTGAACAACGCCGGTATCCTGCGCGATCGCTTCTTCTTCAACATGGAAATCGAGGAGTGGCGCGCCGTCATCGACGTCCACCTGAACGGGTCGTTCTACGTGGCGCGCGCGGCGGCCCCGCACTTCAGGAAGCAACAGTCGGGCTCCTACATCCACATCGTCTCCACCTCGGGCCTGATTGGCAACCTGGGCCAGGCGAACTACTCGGCGGCCAAGCTGGGCATCGTCGCGCTGTCGAAGTCGATCGCGATGGACATGGCGAAGTTCAACGTGCGCTCCAATTGCATTTCCCCGTTTGCGTTCAGCCGGATGATAGGCTCGATTCCCGCGGAGACGCCGGAGCAGAAGGAGCGCGTCAAGCGGCTGGAGAAGATGGAGACGGCAAAAATCGCGCCGCTGGCCGTGTTCCTCGCCAGCGACCGCGCACAGGATGTCACCGGCCAGATCTTCGCGGTGCGCGCCAACGAGATCTTCCTGATGAGCCAGAGCCGCCCGCTCCGTTCGATGCACGCCGCGGACGGCTGGACGCCGGAGACGGTGGCCGACCGCGCGATCGCCGCCCTGCGCCCCAGCTTCTACCCGCTGGACCGCTCGCAGGATGTCTTCAACTGGGATCCGGTCTAGCTATGGCGATCAACGTCGACGTGGTGCGCAACTGGCAGTTCCCGGAACTGCGGCAGACCTACTCCACGCGCGACACGATCCTGTACGGCCTTGCGCTCGGGTACGGCAGCGATCCGGGCAATGAGGCCGACCTGCGCTTCGTGTACGAAGAGAACCTGTTGGCGCTACCAACGATGGCGGTGGTGTTGTGCCATCCCGGATTCTGGATCAGCGATCCGGCGACCGGCATCGATGCGACGAAGGCGGTGCACGGCGAGCAGCACTGCACGTTTCACCGTCCACTGCCCGCGACCGGCTCGCTCGTCGGCCGGGCGAAGGTGACCGCGGTGATCGACAAGGGACGCGGCAAGGGCGCGCTGGTGATCACCGAGCGCGTCATCGCCGATGCGGAAAACAGCCTGCCCATCGCGACGCTGGAACAGCGGACGATGTGCCGCGGCGATGGCGGATTCGGAGAGTCGGCGGCGGCATCCGCTGCTGTCGGCCCGGCGCCGGCGCGCGCAGCGGCCGCCGCGGACGCGGACGCCGAACCGGATCTGGTCGTCGACCTGCCGACCTTGCCGCAGGCGGCGCTGATCTTCAGGTTGAGCGCGGACCCGAATCCGCTGCATGCCGATCCTGCCGTCGCCCGGGCCGCGGGGTTTCCCCGTCCCATCCTGCACGGTTTGTGCAGCTACGGCGTCGCGGCGCGCGCGATCGTCCAGGCTTGCTGCGCGGGCGATCCGCACGCGCTCAAGCATCTCGGGGTCCGTTTTTCCGCGCCGCTGTTTCCCGGCGAAACGCTGCGCACTGAAATCTGGCGCGTGGGCGCGGGCATCCGCTTCCGCTGCCTGGCCGCCGAGCGCAACGTCGTCGTCATGGCCAACGGCAGTGCCGGCGTCGGCTGACGCGGGGAAAGTGCACGTTGGCCCGCCGTGACCGGTGCGCCAGTTCACCAATCGATAGCGAAGGAGTGGACCATGGAAGATCTCGTCACGCAGCGCAGCAGCAACCCCGGCGCCGGGTCCGCCGCCACCGCCGCGGCGCGGACCCGCCGCGGGCGTTGCCTGGCGGCGCTCGCCGGCATGCTGTGCCTGGCCGGCGCCGCCGCCGTGGCCACCGCGCAATCGGATGCGCCGTATCCGAACAAGCCGATCAAGATCATCGTGCCGTTCGCTGCCGGCGGGCCCGCCGATACCATCGCCCGCATCGTGGCGACCGGGCTGCAGCAGGCGATGGGACAACCGGTGATCGTCGACAACCGTGCCGGCGCGGGCGGCGCCGTCGGCGCCGATGCAGTCGCCAAGGCGGCGCCCGACGGCTACACGCTGCTGCTCTGCAATATCGGCGACACGATGGCGATGACGCTGTACAAGTCCTTGCCCTACGATTTCGGGCGCGACTTCGCGCATGTGTCGCTGCTCGCCTCGTCGCCGTTCCTGATCGCGGTGCATCCCGCGGTCCCGGCCAAGAACCTCGCCGAGCTGGTGCAGATGGCGAAGAGCAAGCCCGGCACCGTGACCTATGGCTCGGCGGGCACTGGCGTTTCTTCGCACCTGTCGGGCGAGGCGCTCAGCCTCGCGTCGGGCGCGAAATTCCTGCACGTGCCGTACAAGGGCCAGGCGCCCGCGCTGACGGATTTGCTGGGCGGCCAGATCAACTTCATGTTCGCCAACCCGGTGACCACGTTGCCGCAGGTCGCCTCGGGCAAGCTGCGCGCGCTGGCGATCACCGGCCCGGCGCGCCTGCCCACCGCGCCGGACATCCCCACGGCGTCGGAGTCCGGCGTGCCCGGTTACGAAGCCGAGACCTGGTTCGGCATCTCGGCGCCGGCGCGCACGCCCGAGGTCATCGTCAACCGGCTGTCCGCGGAACTGGCGAAAGCACTGAATGCGAAGGACGTGCGCGAGCGCCTCGAAGCGCAGGGCGCTATCGTGATCGCCAGCTCGCCGGCGGAGTTCAATCGCCGCATCCAGGCCGACATCGTCAAGTGGCGCTCGGTGATCACGACCGCCGGCATCAAGATGGACTGAACCCGCGATCGGGCGGCGGCGCTCTTGCGGCCAGCGCAACGCAAGCCTCCCGCCTCCCGCCTCCCGCCGCCGGCGCCCGCTTTTACCACGACGACCGAAAGGAAGCCCATGCCTCTGCTCAAGCGCAGCGGAAAGCCGACCCTGCAGTACGACATCGACGACTTCACCGACGAATGGAAGAACGCGCCGGTGCTGATTCTCCAGCACGGCTTTGGCCGCTCCGCGCGGTTCTGGTACCCATGGGTGCCGTACCTGTCGCGCTACTACCGGATCGTCCGTCCCAACCTGCGCGGTTTCGGCGCCTCGCCGCTGGACTTCGACCCGAACACCGGTTACACGGAAGAAGGTTTCCTCGAAGACATCCTCGACATCCTGCACGAGGTCAGTCCCGATGCGCCGGTGCATTACGCCGGCGAGTCGATCGGCGGCATCATCGGCATCATGCTCGCGGCGACGCATCCGGAGCGCGTGCGCACGCTCAGCCTGGTATCCACGCCGCTGACCATACCCAAGCATACGCAGGAGACGTTCGCGTTCGGTCATCCCAGCTGGCAGGAGGCGATGCGCACGATGGGCAGCGAGCGCTGGGCGGCGGCAGCGAACGCGTCGTCGCGCTTTCCCGCGTCCGCAGATGCCGCGATGCAGGCGTGGTACGCCCGCGAGATGGGCAAGTCGCCGGTCGATTCGCTGGTGGGCCTGTCCGAACTGGCGAAGAAGCTCGACGTCCGCGCCTACGCCGCGCGCATCGTCACGCCCACGCTGGGGCTCTATCCCGGCAACGGGCGCATCACGCGCTTTGACCAGGAACTGGTCGGCAAGACCATCCCCGGCATCCGCATGGTGATGCTGCCGACGGAGTTCCACGCCATCCAGTTCCTGCTGCCCGAGCAATGCGCCAGGCACGTGCTGTACTTCGCCGCGCAGCACGACGGCGTGGTGTGCGACGAGTGAAGGGACGATGAGCGAGACGCTGGCCGCCCTGCTCGACGATCCGGGGCAGGCGGCCGGGAGCGGCGTGCCGCTGTTCGACCGCGGCGTGCCGGTCCCGGCCGACCGCTTGCGCGCCGAGGTCGCGCGCATCGCCGGCGGCCTGGCCGCACTCGGCGTCGGGCCGGGCGACCGCGTCGCGCTCTGGCTGCCCAACGTGCCGGCCTGGCTGGCCACGTTGTTCGCGGCCGCCCGCCTGGGCGCCGTCGTCGTGTCGGTCAACACCCGCTACAAGAGCCACGAACTGGCGATCATCCTGCGCCGGTCGCAACCGCGCGTGCTGGTCTGCTGGCCGGGTTTCAGCGGCATCGACTTCCGCGGGATCCTGGCGGCCTGCGATCCCGCCGCGTTGTCGTCGCTGTCCGCGCTGATCGAGTACGACGAAGACGCGGCGGCTGCCGCTGCTGCCCCTCCTCCTGCTGGGTCGGGCGGCATCGCGCGGCACCGCTTCGCCGCGCTGCCCGCGGCGGCGCCGGACGACGCAGCGTCGCCGTCGGCGCCGTGCATCCTGTTCGCGACATCGGGCACCACGAAGGAACCCAAGCTCGTCCTGCACGACCAGCAGACGCTGGTCCGGCATGCGCGCAACGTCGCGGCGGCCTGGCAACTGGGACCCGGCGCCGCCGTCTATCTGGTGCCGCCGTTGTGCGGGGTCTACGGCCTGTGCACCGCGCTGGCGGCGCGGGCCGGCGGCGTGCCGCTGTGGATGCGTCCGGCCTGGGACGCCGGCGCGGCCGCCGGGGACATTGTGCGCGGCGCGTGCACCCACATCACAGGCACCGACGACGCGTATGCGCAATTGCTTGCGGCGAGCGCGGCGCCCACGCCGTATCCCAGCCTCGCCTATGCCGGCTTCGCGCCGTTCAATCCCGCGCTCGCCGACATCGTGGCCACCGCGGAACAGCGCGGCCTGCGGCTTTCCGGGCTGTATGGCGCGAGCGAGGTTCTGGCCCTGTTCTCGGTGCGTGCCAGCGCAACGCCTGGCGCCGAACGCGGCCTCGCGGGCGGTTATCCCGTTGATCCGGCGGCGCGCGTGCGCGCCCGCGATCCGGAGTCCGGGCAGGTCCTGCCCGACGGCACGGCCGGCGAACTCGAAATCCTCGCCCCGCACAGCAGGATGGTCGGCTACTTCGGCGATGCGACCGCGACCGCCGCGGCGTTCACCGCCGACGGCTGGTACCGGACCGGCGACCTCGGGCAGACCACGGCCGGCGCCGGCTTTGTCTATCTGTCGCGCGCGGGAGACTCGCTGCGCCTGGGTGGCTTCCTCGTCAGCCCTGCGGAGATCGAAACCGTGGTCCAGGAGGCCGGCGGCATCGAGGCGTGCCAGGTCGTTGCGGTGCCGCGGCCGGACGGACTGCGCGCCGTCGCCTTCGTGATTCCAGCCGCCGGTTGCGCGATCGACGAAGGCAAGCTCGCTGAATATGTGCGCGCGCGCCTGGCCGCCTATAAGGTCCCGGTGCGTTTCTTCGCCATCGACGCGTTTCCGGTCACGGTCAGTGCGAATGCGACGAAGATCCGCAGGGATGCGCTGCGGCAACTCGCGCTGGAGCGCCTGGACGCAGGCTGAAGGAGGTGGTCTGAAGAAGGCGGTACGGTGGCCGCCGCGCCGATCCGCGGCAGCGCCGGGACTGCGTGACCCGCCCGCCAGCGCGCCGCATCCGCAGCGCGCATCCGCGCTCAGCGTGCCGCGTCCGCCCGGCCCGCCGCTTCGAGCGCCTTCAGCGCGCGAAGCAGTCTTTTGCCCAGCGCGGCTTCCTTGCCCGCCAGGCGCTGCAGCGGGCCCGCGATGGCCACGCCGAACGTTGTCGTGCCCATGGTCAGCGGGGCGGCGACGGCCATCACGTCGGAGACATTCTCGCCCAGCGTCACGTAGTAGCCGCGCGCGCGCGCCGCGGCGAGGTCGGCTTTCAGGCGCGGCGCGGAAACGAGCGTGCGCTCGGTGACCTTGCGCAGGTCGGCCGACCGCAGCCAGGCGTCGAACTCGGACGGGGACATCGCGCCCAGCATCACCTTGCCGATCGCGCTCGAGTGCAGCGGCTTGTGCTCGCCCGCCTGCGAGGAGTAGCGGATCGCCTGCGCACTCTCGAGCACCAGCAAATACAGGACGGTGTCGCCGTGGCGGACGCCGAGGATCACCGTCTCGTCGACTTCATGGCGCAGTTGCGCCAGCGCGGGCTCGAGCCGCAGCGCGACCGGGTCGTGCGCGTTGATCGCCTGCGCGAGGTCCCAGAGGCGGCGGGTCGGGTAGGCGTCGCGGCCCGCACCGAAGTACAGGAAGCCGCGCTGTTCCAGCGCCTTGAACACGCCGTGACAGGTCGACACGGGCATGTCGGTCATCCGCGCGACCTCCGAGAGCGAGAGCGGCCGGCGGGCTTCGCGGAAGGCTTCGAACACCTCGAGCGCGCGCAGCGAAGACCGGCTTGATTCTCCATTCATGGTGTCGCGTCTCCCCGGAAAGGTTTCAGTATAGTGAAGAGCAGCCGCGCGGGCATGACTCCTCGCACGGCAACGTCAACTGGCGTCCTGGCGCCAGAAGAGCTGGCGCGCATTCTCGTACGCGAAGCGGCGGTGCTGCTCGGGGCTGAGCTCCAGCTGCCGCAGGTCCCGCACCGACCGCTGCATGTCGAGCAGCGGAAAGTCGGAGGCGAAGACGACCTTGTCGCAGCCCCTGGTTCCGTGCCAGCCCCCCTTGAGAAAATCCAGCAGCGCCCTGGGGTAGGCTTTCGGCGACCACGCGGAGGTGCAGATGTAGAAATTCGGATGCCGCGCGGCCAGCCGGATCGCGATGTCGACCCAGGGGTCGCCGATGTGGTGCGCGATGATCCTGAGATCGGGAAAGGCGAGCGCCACTTCCTCGAGATGCGCAGGATTGTTCGGGTCCATCGGCCACAGCGGCCCGGGCATTCCGACATAGGCCAGCAGCGGGAGCTGGTGCTCGACGCACGCGGCGTACGCCGGGTAGTACCACTTGTGGTTGGGCGGCGTCGCCCACGGCGAAGGCGTGATGTGGACGCCGGTCAGGCCGGGCCGGGCCGCCGCCGCGGCGAGCAGCCGCGGGTTGCGCATGAAGTCCCAGTAAGTTCCTGGCCCCAGTTCCGGCGGCACCAGCGAACACGCCCAGCGCATCGTGTCGTCCGACCCATCGCAGAGCTCTCGAGCTGCCGGTGGACGGCGACGACGCTGGCCTCCGTCGCGGTGTAGTAGATCTTGGCCGGGAGCAGCACGCGCTCGACCCCGGCGGCCGTCATGTGCTCGCGCAACCCCGCGCGGTCGAGCGCCGCCGCGGGACTGCCGTCGGCAGCGTTGTGCCGAAACGTGTGCATGACCCGCTGCAGCCGCGGGTCGCCGCTCCAGTCGACACGGTCGCCGCGCGGATCCAGAAGATCCTCGCCGCCCAGCCAGGGCGTGTGCAGGAAGGCGTCGATGACGGGGCCGTCGTACATGGTGATTCCCTTTGCGGCATCTGCCGGCGTTGCTGCCGGCGGATGCCTGGTGAATTCCCGCGGCGGCGCGCTACTGCGCCTCGATGCCGGCGGCCTTGATCAGCGCGTGCCAGCGGGGCAGGTCGGTCGCCAGCAGCTTCTCCAGTTCGCCAGTCGACAGCGGCACGACCTCGGTGGTCGTCGCGGCCCAGCGCGTCTTGACGTCGGGCCTGGCCAGCGCCGTGCGCAGCGCGCGATCGAGCTTCTCGACGATGGGGGCCGGCGTGCCGGCCGGTGCGACGACGGCAATGACGGTTTCCAGCGCCGCCCCCGGCAGGACTTCGGCGAGGATGGGCACGTTGGGCGCCGCGGCGCTGCGCGCCTTGGCGGAGATGGCGAGGGCCCGCAGCCGGCCGGAATTCATCTGCGCGACGCCGTTGCCGATGTCGACGATGGCGGCGTCGATCTGTCCGCCGGTGAGGTCGGTGATCGCCTGCGGCGTGCCCTTGTAGCTGATTGGCGTCACCTTGCCGCCGCTTGCATTGGTGAACATCGCGAGCACCACCTGCGCGCTGGCCGCCCCGTAGCCGATGTTGAGCGGATCCTTCCGCGTCTTCGCGGCCTCGACCAGGTCGTTGATCGTCTTGATCGGCGAGTCGGCCCTGACCAGGAACATCATCGAGGTGGAGCCGATGCCGGAGACGGGTTGGAAGCTCTTGATCGGATCGTAGGGGAGGCTCTTCATCAGGCTGGTGCCGGCGAACATCGTCGTCGACGCGATCAGCACTGTGTAGCCGTCCGGCTTGGCGCGCGCCACGTAGTCGGCGCCGATCGTGCCTTGCGCCCCGGCGCGATTGTCGACGATCACCGGCTGGCCGAGGATCTCCTGCAGCGCCAGCGCGAGCGGGCGGGCGACATTGTCAGTCGCGCTGCCCGGCGGGTAGGGGGCCACCAGTGTCAGGGGCCGCGACGGGAAGTCCTGGGCCTGCGCGAGGCAGGTTGCGGCGGCCAGCGCCGCGGCGGCGAGCCAGCGGATGATGCGGGGAGAGGACATGCGATTTTCCTTCATGGGCGAGGTTGCGGTTGCCTGCGGCGCGGCTGATGCCCCGCGGGCAGCGGTCGCGGGGGCCGGGGGGTTGAGCTAACTGTTTCAATATACCGAAAACAGATTCGTCATTATGAATGAACCGTCTCCGCCGTGTCAAGCCGGGAATTTTCCCGGCACCCGCGCCGGTGTTCCGGACGAGACGCCGGGGTAAGGCAGATTCCGCTTGACTCGATCATCCAGTGTTCTATAATACCGAAACTATTTTCAGTATTATGAAATAGAGTCCACCGGCACGGCATCGGCGCACCCCGGACAATCTTCAGGAGAAAGCATGAATTTCCAGTCATTCCCACGCATCGCCCGGATGGCCGCGCAGGGTTGCGCGCTCGCGATCCTCTGCCTGCTGCCGCAGGCCGGCGCCGCCCAGGACTATCCGTCGCGGCCGATCACCATCGTCGTGGGGTTCCCGGCGGGCAGCGCGACCGACAACCTGGTCCGTCCGCTCGCCGTCGCGCTGCAGAAGTCGCTGGGCCAGCCGGTGATCATCGACAACAAGGCCGGCGCCCAGGGCGTCGTCGCGACCCAGTTCGTCGCCAAGGCCAAGCCCGACGGCTACACGCTGCTCGCCGGATCGAGCACGACGCTGGCCGCGAACGTTGGGCTGTTCAAGACCCTGCCGTACGACCCGGGCAAGGACTTCGAGCCCATCGCCGGCCTGGGCTCGACCTCGATGATGTTCATGGTGCGCGCGGACTCGCCGGCCCGGGACCTGAAGAGCTTCCTCGCGCTGGCGAAGAAGGAGCCGAACCCGATGCCTGCGGCCTATGGTTCCTCCAGCGCGCAAGTGGCGCTGGCGATGCTCGCCAAGGCGACCGGCGCGAACTTCACGCCCGTTCCGTACAAGGGGACCCCGCAGGCCATCACCGACCTGCTGGGCGGCACCATACCGATGGCGGTCGTCGACGTGGGCAACGGCGTGCCGCACCTGAAGTCGGGCAAGCTGGTCGCGCTGGCCATTTCGGCCGCGTCGCGCAGCGTCTCCGCGCCGGACGTGCCGACGCTGTCGGAAACCTATCCCGGCACCGAACTCGTGACCTGGATCGGACTCGTCGCCCCTGCCGGCACGCCCGCGCCGGTGGTCGACAAGCTCTACACCGCGATCGCCGCCGCGCTGGCGACGGCGGAGATCAAGGAGCGGTTCGCCGCGATATCGACCGAAGTCGAGCCGGTGGCGCCGCGCGACCTGGCCCGGCGGATGCAGCGCGACCAGGTGCGCTGGATAGAGCTCATACGCGCCGCCGGGATACAACCGGAGTAGGCAGGGGACGGCGCCGCCAGCCGGCGCCTGGCCGCGATGCGCGCGGCATCAACCATGAGGGCTGACTTCGATGAATGACCCCGCAGCATTCGATCCGCGGCAACACCGGATGTGCCCGACGCGCTGGTTCGAGGACTTCGTCCTTGGCGAGCGCTTCATCCTGCCCTCGCGGACCATGACCGACGGGATCTTCGCGGCGTTCCAGGCAGCCAGCGGCGACAACCATCCGGTCCACTACGACGTCGAATATTGCCGCGCGCGCGGCATGCCGCACATGCTGGCCCACGGCTTCCAGGTCCTCGCGCAGACCTGCGGCGGCGCGGGCCTGTTCGCGCACATGGTCGAAGACTCGCTGCGCGGCTTCATCGAGCAGAGCAGCCGGTTCCTGGGGATGGTGTTCGTCGGCGACACGCTCTACGCCACGCTCGAAGTCGCGGAGCTCACCCCGAACCGGACCACCGGCGTGCTGGTGCTCAAGTCGACCGTCCACAACCAGCACGGCAAACTGGTGATGGACGGACTGCAGAAGTACCTGCTGCGCAAGCGGCCGGTGCCGGCTGCCGCCGGAGCGGCAGCGCATCCATGACCGCGCCGCCGCCGCCCATGCTGACCGAGGCCGCGCCCCAACTGGCGCTCGAGGGCATCCGCGTCCTCGACTTTTCGCGCGTGCTCGCCGGGCCGTTCTGCGGTTCGCTATTGGGTGACATGGGCGCGGACGTCATCAAGATCGAAGACACCGACCGCGGCGACGAATCGCGCACCTGGCTGCCACAGAAGGAGGGGCAATCGGCGGCGTACCTGGTGAACAACCGCAACAAGCGCGGCATCGCGGTGAACCTCAAGACGCCCGAGGGCGTGGCCATCGTCAAGCAACTGGCCGCGGACGCCGACGTGCTGATCGAGAATTTCCGCACCGGCACGATGGACGAGTTCGGCCTCGGCTTCGACGTGCTGGCGGCATTGAATCCGCGACTGGTCTATTGCTCGATCACCGCGTTCGGCCGCACCGGCCCGCGCGCGCGCGACGGCGGCTACGAAGCGCTGATGCAGGCGTTCAGCGGCATCATGTCGATCACCGGCGAAGCCGACGGCGCACCGGTGCGCTCCGGCGTTTCGTTCATCGACCTGGCGACCGGGAGCCTGTGCGCGTTCGGCATCGTCAACGCGCTGATGAGCCGCGCGCGGTCGGGCCGCGGCCAGCGTGTCGACGGCGCGCTGCTGGATACCGCGATCGGGATGTTGAACTACCAGGCGCAGAGTTACCTATTGACCGGCGAAGTGCCGCGACCGATGGGTTCCGCCCATCCGGCGATCGCTCCGTACCGCAACTACCGCTGCGCCGACGGCCATTGGGTCTTCGTCGCCGGCGCCAACGACGGGCTCACGCGCAAGTTGCTGGGCGCGCTGGGGCTGGCCGGGCTTTGCGACGACCCGCGCTACGCGACCAACGCCGAGCGCGTGCGGAATCGCGTGGAACTGGACCGGATGGTGAGCGAGGCGATCGCCCGCCATGACCGGGACGCGCTGCTGCGCATGTTCGAGGAAGCCGGCTTCCCGGCTTCGCCGGTGAACTCGGTCGCGGAGTCGCTGGAAGATCCGCAGACCCGGGCCAGGGCGGTGACCTGGCCGATGGACCATCCGGTGCTGGGGACTGTCCCTGTCGTCCGAATGCCGGTAACCTTCTCGGCCATGCAGCCGGCGATCCGCCGGCACGCGCCGCGGTGGGGCGAGCACACCGATGCAACCCTGGCCGGACTCGCGCATTCGCCGGCCGCGATCGCGGCGCTGCGCGAAAGGAAGATCGTCCGATGAACACCGAACCCGACATCCTCGTCGACCAGCGCGACAGCGGCCTCGTGTGGATCACCATCAACCGGGCGCACAAGCACAACGCGCTCGCCCGGCCGGTGCTCGACGCGCTGGCGGACGCGGTGCGGACGGCGGGCGCCGCCGCGGCCACGCGCTGCATCGTGCTGCGCGGCGCGGGCGACAAGTACTTCGCCGCCGGCGGCGACCTGGTCGACCTGGCGTCGGTGCGGACCGACGACGAGATCAACGCCATGGCCGACCATGCGCGCGGCGCGCTGGACGCGGTGCGCGAATGCCCGGTGCCGATCGTCGCGTACATGAACGGCGATGCGCTGGGCGGTGGCTCCGAACTCGCCGTTGCCTGCGACATGCGGGTGTTCGCCGCGCATGCGCGACTCGGCTACATCCAGGGCAGGATGGGCATCACTTCGGCATGGGGCGGCGGGGCGGACTTGTGCGCGCTGGTGGGACCCGCGCGCGCGATGCGGATGATGGGCCGCGCAGAGATGGTGAACGCCGCGCTCGCGCTGGCCTGGGGACTCGCGGACCTCGAAGCGCGGGACGGGCCCGACGGCGAGGATATGACCGCCTTTCTCAAGCCGCTGCTCCTGCTCTCCCCGCTGGTCCTGCGCGGCATCAAGGCGCAGACTTCCGCGTGGCGCGCGGGCCAGCCGCTCGCGCCGCGGCGCGCCGTCGAACGCAGCCACCTGTTGGCGACGTGGGCCAGCGCCGAGCATTGGGCCGCAGTTGACCGCTTTCTCTCCAAGGAAAAAAAATGAAACACGGCGAATTCACCGAACGGCCCTCGGGCCTGCCCCCGCCACGGATGTCTCCGGTCAGCGCGACCGGGATCCCGGTCCCGACCAGCGTCGGTCCCGGCGCCGTGCACCCCGATCATATCGGCGCGCCGGGCGAGTACCCGTTCACCCGCGGCATCTTCCCGGACGGCTACAACGGGCGGATGTGGACCATCCGCCAGTACTCCGGCTTCGGCACCGCCGAGGAGTCGAACGAGCGCTACAAGTTCCTGCTGGCACAGGGCCAGACCGGGCTGTCGGTGGCGCTCGACCTGCCGACCCAGTGCGGCTACGACCCCACGCACCCGATGGCGCGTTCGGAAATCGGCAAGGTCGGCGTGTCGCTGTCGAACCTCTCCGAGGCCGAGATCCTGTTCCAGGGCCTGGACCTGGCGAAGATCTCGACGTCGTTCACCATCAACGGGACCGCGGCGATCGTCTACGCGATGTACCTCGCGGTCGCGGACAAGCAGGGCGTGCCGCGGGACAAGCTCACCGGCACCATCCAGAACGACATCCTGAAGGAATACGTCGCGCGCGGCACGTGGATCTTCCCGGTGAAGCCGTCGATGCGGCTGGTCGCCGACTCCATCCTCTATTCCAACGATGTCTCGCCGCGGTTCAACGCGATCAGCATCGCCGGCGCGCACGTGCGCGACGCGGGCTGCACGGCCGCCGAAGAGATGGCCTATACGCTGGCCAACGGGCTGGCCTACGTGGACGAACTGCAGGCGCGCGGCGGCGACGTGGAAAAGTTCGCCAAGCGGCTGTCGTTCTTCTTCTACGTGCACATGGACTTCTTCGACGAGATCGCGAAATTCCGCGCCGGGCGCCGGCTGTGGGCGAAGCTGATGAAGGAGCGCTACGGCGCGATCGACCCGAAGGCGCAGCACTTCCGCTTCGGCGTCGTGTGCGGCGGGTCCTCGCTGGTCGCGCCGCAGCCGTACAACAACGTGATCCGCGTCGCGGTCGAGACGATGGCGGCGGTGCTGGGCGGCGCGCAGTCGATCTTCACCTGCGCGTTCGACGAGGCGTTCCAGATCCCGACGGAGACCTCGGCCGAGCTCGCGGTGCGCACGCAGCAGATCATCGCGTTCGAGAGCGGCATCGGGCGCACCGTCGATCCGCTGGGTGGCAGCTATTTCCTCGAGCAGCACACCGACCGGATGGAAGAGGCGATCACGAAGGTGATGGGCGAAATCGACGCCTACGGCGGCGTCGTCCGCGCGATCGAGGAGGGCTGGATACAGATGCGGCTGGCCGAGCGCGGCCTGGAGCGGAAGCTCAAGGCCGACTCCGGCGAATCCGTCATCGTCGGCCAGAATCACTTCCGCCGCGAGGGCGAGCAGATCGCCGTCGGCGATGTGTTCACGCTCGACTCCGACCGTCGCGCAGCGCGCGCTGGAGAAATTCCAGCGGGTGCTGGACACGCGCAGCCAGGCGGGCGTCGACACGGCGCTGGCGCGGCTGACCGCGGCGGCGCGCAACGACCGCGAGAACCTGATGCCGCACCTGGTCGACTGCTGCCATGCCTATGCGACGGTGGGCGAGATGGTGTCCGCCCTGAAGAAGGAATGGGGCGAGTTCAAGGAGCCGGTGAACCTATGACTACGCAAACGACCGAACGCCCGCTGCAGGGCAAGCGCATCCTGATCGGCAAGCCGGGCCTGGACGGGCACGACATCGGCGCCAAGATCATCGCGCTGACGCTGCGCAACGCCGGCGCCGAAGTCATCTACACCGGCCTGCGCCGCAGCCCCGAGCAGATCGCGCGTGTCGCGGTCGACGAGGGCGTCGATGCGCTGGGCCTCTCCATCCTCTCCGGCAGCCACAAGGAACTGGTCGTCGACGTGTTCGCCTGCCTGCGCGAGCTCGACGCGGCCGACATCAAGGTCTTCGTGGGCGGGACGATTCCCCACCCCGACCAGCAGGCGCTGCGCGACCTGGGCGTTGCCGGCGTGTACACGGCGGACATGCCGCTGGCCGACGTCGTGGCCGCGCTGGCGCGGGCCCTGTCGTGAGCGGACCGCTCGCCGGCATCCGCGTCGTCGAGGTCGGCCACATGCTGGCCGGCCCCTACTGCGGGCTGGTCCTCGCCGACCTGGGCGCCGAGATCATCAAGATCGAGCCGCCGGAAGGCGACATCGCGCGCAACATCGGCCCGCACCGGGTCGGCGCGCACAACGCGTATTTCGCGAGCCTGAACCGCAGCAAGAAGAGCGTCGTCCTCGACCTGGCCAGCGCCGAAGGCCAGGCGGCGCTGGGCAACATCGTCGCCGATGCGCACGCGCTGGTGACCAACCTGCGGCCGAGCGCGATCAAGAAGCTGGGACTGACCTATGAGGCGCTCAAGGCGCGGAACCCGCGCCTGGTCTGCGTCGCGCTGACCGGCTACGGGCTGGACGGCCCCAACGCCAACCGCCCGGCGTACGACTACGTGATCCAGGCGATGACCGGCATCATGTCGCTCACCGGCGATCCGGCGGCGCCGCCGACCAAGGCCGGCTACTCGGCTGTCGACAATTCGGCCGGGCTGGTCGCAGCGGTGGGGCTGCTGGCGAAAATCGTCCAAGGCAAAGGCGGGCAGGTCGACGTCGCGATGTACGACGTGATGCTCTCGCAGCTCAACTATCTCGCCAGCGCCTGGCTCAATGCGGGCCAGCCGCCCGAGCGGTTCGCCAATTCGTCGCATCCCTACATCGTGCCGGCGCAGATCTTTCCGACGTCTTCCGGCTGGCTCACGCTGTTCATCACCCACGACCAGTTCTGGCAGAAGTTCGCCCGCGAGCTGGGCAAGGACGAGTGGATCACCGATCCGGTGTTCGCGACGATGGCGGCCCGGCGGCAGAACCGCGAACGCGTGCTGGATGCGATCACGCGGACGCTCGCGACCGACACCGCGGCGAACTGGCTGAAACGGCTGGAACCCCTGGGTGTCGTGGTCGCGGAAATCGGCACGCTGGACGCGGCACTGTCCAGCGAGCTGGCGGCCGAGCGGCACCTGGTCGTCCAGTTGGGCGACCCCGGCTTAGGGCTGCGGGCGGTCGGCAGCCCGATCAAGTTCGGCGACTCGTCGCCCCGGTACGGCGCGCCGCCGCTGCTGGACGAACATCGCGAGGAGATACTGCGGAAATGTCCGGCGTAGCGCCGCCGCTCGACCGCCGCGCGCTGGGCCTCGCGCTGACGCGGATTGCGAACATCAGGTCGGCGGACGCCCTGGCCGCGGCCGGCGATCCGCCCGCGACGCAAGCCCGGCGCATCGGGCTGACCGGCGCGCCCGGAGCGGGCAAGAGCACGCTGGCCGGAAGGCTCGCCTTGTCGCGCCTGGATCGCGGCCGGCTCGGGGTGCTGGCGATCGATCCGACCAGCCCGAAAACGGGCGGCGCGATCCTCGGCGACCGCATCCGGATGGACGACCTCGCGGGCTCCGAGAATCTTTTCATCCGCTCGTTCGGCTCGCGCTCGGCCGCCGACGGGCTGACCGACAACCTGCACGAGCTGCTCGAGACCATGGACCGCTTCGGCTTCGACGAGGTGATCGTCGAGACCGTCGGCGTCGGCCAGGCGGAAGTGGCGGCGCGCACGCAGGTCGACACGCTGATCCTGGTGATCCCGCCCGATGCGGGCGACGTCGTCCAGGCGATGAAGGCCGGCATCATGGAAGTCGCCGACATCTTCGCGATCAACAAGGCCGACATGCCGTCGGCGGCGAAAATGGCCATCGAGGTCAAGCGCATCATCGCGCTGACGCACCGCGGCCACGACGGCAACGATGGCGACGGTGGCGGGGGCTGGGTGCCGCCGGTCGTGCTGACCTCGCAGGCGGACCCGGACTCGATCGTCCAGCTCTCCGCCCAGGTCGACCGCCATGCCGAATGGCTGCGCGCAAGCGGCGAGCAGGCGGCGCGCGCGCTGGCGCGCCGCAGGTACTGGCTGCGGCGCTGGCTCGAACGCAACGCCCAGCAGATCATCGACCGGGAGCCGGCGGCGTTTTTCGAGATGCCCCGCGCGCAGCAGATGACGACGCTGCTCGAGCAGCTCGGTCGCCTGCCCGGCGGGGGAGTAGTGTGATGGCCGGCCGCCGGATTGCCCGCGCCGCAGCGCCGAGTCCCTCAAGGCCCAAGGCAATCCACCCTGTTGCAACCGTTGTTCCCGTACTGAAACAACTTGAAGAGGTGTGCACATGAAATCGATGACAATCCTGGCCGCCGCGGCGATCCTCGCCTGCGTGGGCTTCACGACGGGCGTGGCCGCGCAGGGCTATCCGACGAAGACGGTCCGCATCGTCGTCCCGCAGGCGCCAGGCGGCGCTTCGGACGCGCTGGCCCGGATCATCGGACAGCGTTTGTCGGAACGCTGGCAGCAGCCGGTCGTCGTGGAGAACCGGGCTGGGGCCGGCGGCGTGATCGGCACCGATACGGTCGCGAAGTCGGCGGCTGACGGCTACACGCTGCTGCTCGCGTACGACGGCACGCATGCGGTCAACGCGAGTCTCTATAAGACCCTGCCGTTCGACCCTCTGAAGGACTTCGCGGCGGTGGCCACGCTGGCCAACGTGCCCTTCGTGCTGGCCGTCAACGCGGCGTCGGGGGCGAAGGACATCAAGGACTTCATCGAGCGCGCGAAAGCGAGTCCGGGCAAGCTCACCTATGGTTCCGCCGGCAACGGGTCGGTCAATCACCTGCTGGGCGCGATGTTCGGCAAGAGCGCCGGCGTGCAGCTGGTCCATGTCCCGTACAAGGGCGCGGCGCCGGCGATCACCGACCTGCTCGGCGGCAGCATCGACTCCGTGTTCACCAGCATCCCGTCGGTGGTGAGCCACGTGCAATCGGGGCGCGTGCGCGCGCTTGCGGTGACCAGCGGCAAGCGCTCGGCGGCGCTGGCGAGCGTTCCGACCATCGCGGAATCGGGGCTGGCCGGCTTCGCCGTCGCGCCCTGGTTCGGGCTGCTGGCGCCCGCCGCCACGCCGCCGGAGATCATCAAGAAGATCAACGACGACGTCGTCGCGCTGCTGGCGACCAAAGAGGTGATCGACGCGTTCGCCGCGCAAGGGGCCGAGCCGTTCGCGTCGACGCCGGCGGCGTTCGGCGCGCAACTGCGCGGCGACATCGACAAATGGGCGGTCGTGGTCAAGGAAACGGGCGCCAAGGTCGATTGACCGCGCGCGCCACACCTCCCGGCCCGGCGCGGTGAGGCCTGGCCCGGGGTTCCCTTATCCGCCCGCCACCGCGTTCAGGCGCGCCGCCAGCCCTTCCAGATAGACCGGAAACTGGTGGATGTCGTTGTGCCCGGCGCCTTCGATGACCAGCAGTTCGGCGGGCGAGCGCGCGAGGGCATGCAACCGTTCGCTATCGGCGAGCGGGATCAGCGTGTCGCGCGTGCCATGGACCAGCAGCACGGGGCTCTTCACTGCGCCGATGACCGCGTCGGTGCGCAGCGGATACTTGAGCACCCACTCCGGGACGAAGGGATAGGCGCGGGTGGCCGCGGCGGCAAGGCTGGTGAACGGCGTCACCAGCATCAGCAAGGCGGGATTGACGTCGCGGGCCAGGTACGCGGCCAGCCCGGTGCCCAATGAGCGGCCGTAGATCACGATAGGCAGCTTGCGTGCCCGATACGCTGGCGCCACCGCATCCCATGCCGCGCGCACGTCCGCGTGCAGTTGCGCTTCGCTTTCGATCCTGCCCGTGCTCTTGCCATAGCCGCGATAGTCGATGATGAACAGGTCGTAGTTGACCCGCCTGTAGAAGTCGACGTTGGTGGTCCAGGAGGAGAGGTCGCCCCCGTTGCCATGGAGGAAGAAGACCAGGCCGCGCGGCTCGGGTTGCCGGAAGTGGAGCGTGCTCAACTCCGCGCCGGGCACGGGAATCCGGAGTTCCTCGAACGGCAGGTCGAACGCGAACTTGTAGTCGGCGGGCAGCGTCGACGCGGGGAAGATCAGCTTCTCCTGCAGTGCGTACAGGCCGCCGACGATTCCCGCGTAGCCCAGCAGCGCCAGTCCGGCGACCAGCGCGAAACCTCGCGCGGCAGCGCGGCCGGTCCGGCGCGCGCGCGGCGACATCAGCAGGCGAGCGCGATGAACGCGCGCACGTCCGCGGCGCCCCCGATCGTCATCGCCGCGGCGATCAGCGCTTCGGCACGCGCCGCGCCCAGCACGGGGTCCACCAGCGCGTGGAATTTGCGCTGCAGATCGGCGTCGCTCATTGGCCGTTCCCTGCTGCCGACTGCGTGCTCGACCAGCACGTGCAGCGTGCGGCCGTCCTTGCAGGTGACCGTCACGGCGGCGGCGTCCTCGGCGATCGCGTCGTCCTGCGTAGCCGCGACGCGCTCGCGCAGCGCGATCACGTCAGGCCGGGTGACGATCGCGTCGGCGAATTCGTCCTCGCCGGCCTGGCCGAAGAGGATGCCCGCGGCCGCGGCGTGGTAGACGCTGAACTTGCCTTCGAGGCCGTTCCGCGGCGTCTTCTTGCCGGTGAGTTCCAGCACCAGGTGATGCACGCGGAGCCCGATGCGCTCGATGTCCTCCCCGCGCAGCCCGTGCGCCTCGCGCAGCTGCACGCAGCCGTCGATGATGGGATGGATCACGATGCCGCAGGCGAACGGCTTGTACGTGTTGGCCGAGATCTCGAAGCGCGACCCCAGCCCGTCGGTGATCTCGCTCCACGTGCACTTGGTGGAGAACGTCTGCGCCAGGCCGCGTGGGGCCTCGAGCGCGCGGGCCGAGGCCGTGTAGCCGTGCTTCGCCAGCAGCGCCGCCATCAATCCCGCGCGCGCCGCGGCGCCCGGGTGAAACGGCTTGGTCATCGTGCCGAACTGCTCGCGCAGGCCGACCGGCTGCGAGGCGGCGATGCCCAGCGCCATCGCGGTCCGCTCCTCGTCCAGCCGCAGCAGGCGCGCGCAGCCCGCCGCCGCGCCCAGCATGCCGGTGGAGCCGGTGATGTGCCAGCCGCGGTCGTAGTGGTCGGGGTACATCACGTTGCCGATGCGGCACGACACGTCGATGCCGAGCACGGTCGCGTCGATCAGCGCGCGGCCGCCGGCGCCGGTGTGCTCGGCCAGCGCCAGCGCCGCGGACACGACGGGGCCGGCCGGATGGATGATGGTGCGCAGGTGCGTGTCGTCGAAGTCGAAGGTGTGCGACGAGATCCCGTTGAGCAGCGCCGCGCTGGCCATGTCGACGCGCTCGCCGCGCCCCAGGAGGCCGGCTTGCGCGGCCGGGCCGAGTTCCTGGACGGCCGCGAGCGCCGCCTCGAGCGTCGCGTGCCGCGAGCCCCCGATCGCGCAGCCGGCCCAGTTGAGGAACGTCCGGTGCGCTTCGTGCTCGACGCCGGCGTCCCATCCCCGCGACGGATGCGTGGCGGCGAACTCGGCCAGGATCCGGGTGATGGGCGGGGCGTTGGTGTCGGCGGCTACCTGCGTGTTGTGGGCCATGGATCTCCTCGTTCGGTCGGCCCCCGCCCGTGTCAGCCTTTGATCTCGATGTTGCGCGCCTTGGCCAGTTGCGACCAGCGCGCGATGTCCTCGCGCATGTATTGCCCGAACTGCTCCGGCGACATCGGCATCGGCTCCAGCGCCTCGCCCGAGAGCCGCTCGCGCAACTCCGGGGCTCTCGATCGCCTTGTTGATCTCTTCGTTCAGCCGCTTGACGATGGCCGGCGGCAGGTTCGCCGGGCCGGCGATCCCGTACCACTGGACCCCGTCGAAGCCGGGGAAGCCGGCCTCGTCGAACGTCGGCACGTCGGGCAGCAGCCGGTGCCGCGCGCGGCCGGTCACCGCCAGCGCGCGCATCTTGCCGGCCTTGATATGCGGCAGGCCGGCGGCCAGCCCCGGGAACAAGGCCTGCGTCTGGCCACCCAGGATGTCGGTGATGGCCGGACCGATGCCGCGGTACGGGACGTGGACCAGGTCGAGCCCGGTGGCGACCTTCAACTGCTCCATCGCCAGGTGCGTGAGCGTGCCCTGCCCGGCCGAGCCGTACGAGAGCTTGCCCGCGTTGGCCTTGCAGTGCGCGATGAACTCGGCCAGCGTCTTCACCGGCAGCGACTGCGGCACGACCAGGACGTTCGGCGTCCCGGCCACCATCGCGACGGGCGTGAAGTCCTTGATCGCGTCGTAGGGCAGCTTGCGCACCGCGGGGTTGGTGCCGTGCGTGCCCACGTAGGCCAGCATCAGCGTGTAGCCGTCCGGCGCGGCGCGCGCGGTGGCCAGCGAACCGACGATGCCGCCGCCGCCGCTCTGGTTGTCCACGATGAACGACTGGCCCAGCGCGCGCCCCAGCCGGTCGCCGACGGTGCGCGCGACCAGGTCGACGCCGCCGCCGGGCTGCACCGGCGCGATGATCTTGACGGGCTTGTCCGGATAGGCGGTCTGCGCGAACAAGGGCAGGGCGCAGGGCGCGGCGGCAAGCGCTCCCAGCATCCTGATGGCGGTGCGGCGGTCGATTTGGGGCATGAGTCCTCCGGAGGGCTGGTGGCGTGGGGGTGGGTACGGATGCATTCTACGGCGCGGGATGGGGGCGGGGTATGGGCGGGTGATGGGGTGGCTCTCCGAAGAGCATGATGGGTGTCGCTGCGCTCGACCCATCCTGCGGTGTGCTCCCTCGCCCCGCTTGCGGGGAGAGGGTGGGGTGAGGGGCGGTTCTCCGAAGACCTGATGGGTATCGCTGCGCTCCACCCATCCTACGAGACTCATCCTACCCGTTCATGGTTCGTCGCCAATGCCTGCATGCACCGCCAGCCAGACTGTTGTCGGTCCCGTACGCTGGACGCGGTGACGCACATGCGCGGGGATGCCGACCCAGTCGCCGGCGCGCAGGTCCAGCAGGCGGCCGTCGGCGAATTCCAGCGTCGCCTCGCCCTGCAGGACCGCCACCCATTCGCCGCCATTCTGGTCGTACCAGAAGCCGGGCGGGCTCGCATGGCGGTGAGAGACGATGCGCTCCACCCGCGCGCCGTTGCACTCGAACAGCGTCTGGAACGCCTCGCCTTCCGCGGTCGCGGGGAACGCGGCGTAGAGATTTCCGGAAGCAGTCAGCGGGTCTGGCATGCGTGTCGGTCGGGATTGGGGAACCGGATTATCGGCGGTACCGGCGCCGTGCGCAAACACGGCAGCGTACGCGCACAACCCGCGATGCGTTCCTGGGCGCCCCCGGCGCGCGGGCGTTTAGCACGGCACCCCGTTCGGTTCGACCATGCAAGACGCGCGGCGCAAACGCGCGGATTGACCTCGCCCGTCGGTCCGCCGATACTTTCCGCGTTCCGGAGTGTTTCTGGTACTGTCGGTCCCAAAGGAGGCTATCGATGACCCCACTTTTCGCCCGCGTCTTGGCCAGCCTCGCGGCACTGGCATTGCTCTTCTGCGCACCTGCGGCCGTGACGCAGGCCGCAGTCCCGAACTACCTCGCGTATCAGGGCTACCTGACGGACTCGAGCGGGGCGCCGATCAATGCGACCACGTCGATGACGTTCAACTTGTGGGACGTGGGCGCGGGCGGCATCGCCCCGCTGCATAGCGAATCGCAGTCCGTGACGGTAACGAACGGGCGGTTCAACGTGTTTCTTGGCGTCAATCCGCTGCTGACGCTGCCGTTCGACACGATTTACTACCTGGGCGTTCAGGTCGAAGGCGATCCGGAGATGACGCCGCGGCAGGCCGTCGTATCGAGTCCGTATGCGATCCGCGCCGCCACCAGCGATGCGCTCGCGGCCGGGGCAACTGTCGGGGGCGCCCAGATTGCCGGCACGATCAGCGCCGCGACGTTGCCGGCCGCCAATGTCACAGGCAACCTTCCCGTTTCGCAAGGCGGCACCGGAGTGGCATCGGCCGGCGCGGCAGGCAACGTGTTGCGCAGCAACGGCGCGGCATGGGCCAGCGCGCCGCTGCAGAGCGCCGACATTCCCGACCTCGGCGGCAGCTACATCAGGAATACATCGAGCGCGCAGGTCGCAAGCTTCAACATCGTGGGCAACGGCTACGTTTCCGGTGGATTCGGCGTCGGGACGACCGCGCCGACAAAGGGAAGGCTGGAGATCGCCGGCACCGCCGCCGATGGCGTGGGCTTGAGCGTGGCCTATGCCTATGGGTCGACCGGCCCCGGCGCGCTCCCGTCGAATTTCTCCCTGCAGAGCATTTCCCTGTATGCCAGCAATAACGTGCTTGCCGGCGCGTTTGTCGCGTTCTCGGACGAGCGCATCAAGCGGATCGAGGGCCGTTCCGACGCGGCGCGCGACCTCGCGACGCTCGCCGGCATCGAAGTGACCGATTACACGCATGTCGATACCGCCGCCCATGGCTCCGGCAAGCACAAGAAGGTGATCGCGCAGCAGGTGGAGCGCGTCTATCCGCAGGCGGTGAGCCGCACCACCGACGTCATCCCCGACATCTTTCAGAAGGCGCCGATCCGCGACGGCTGGGTGCGGCTGGCGACAGCTCTGAAAAAGGGGGAGCGGGTGCGCCTGATCGGCAGGCGCCAGGATGGTGTCCACGAAGTGCTCGATGTCGCACCGGGCCGGTTCCGCACCGGGTTCGTCACCGACGACGCAGAAGTTTTTGTCTATGGCCGCGAAGTGAAGGACTTCCGCAACGTCGACTACGAAGCCATCGCCATGCTCAACGTCTCGGCGACACAGGAGTTGCATCGCCGGCTGGAGAAGCAGGCCGCGGAGATCGCGCTGCTGAAACAACAGCTCGCGCAAATGGCGCAGTTGCAGGCGCAGGTCGCGGCACTTGGCGCAGCAACGGAATCGCGGCCGGCGCGATGGGTTGCGGCGGAGGAGGTACCGTCCACGCCGCGGCGCGCCACGAGGCATGAACCTGGGCTGTAAACGGCACGCCGGAGAAGCGCGGCAGGCGGAAAACGGTGCCGGCACACATCGCGCTCGCGGTCGAGATTAGCGCCGGCCATCTCTACGCAACGGTCCGTCGGCGGCCGCCAAAGCGTACCCAGCGCGAGACTCACCAGGTGATGCGCACCCGGCTGCTATAATCGGGCCAGTCCGCCGCCTGCCGATCCCGGCCGGCGGCGTTTGTTTTGCTCCCGTCCGGGAGCCGCTGCTCCCGCTGTCCGCACAAGCCTTTACCGATGAACGCACCCACCTATCCGGCCGACCTGCTGCGCGATGTCGCGAAGCGGCGGACGTTCGCCATCATTTCGCACCCGGACGCGGGCAAGACCACGCTGACCGAAAAGCTGCTGCTGTTCGGCGGCGCGATCCTGCTCGCGGGCACCGTCAAGGCGAGGAAGAGCGCCCGCCACGCCACGTCGGACTGGATGGAGGTGGAAAAGCAGCGCGGCATCTCGGTGACCAGCTCGGTGATGCAGTTCGACTACGCCGGCCACACGATCAACCTGCTCGACACGCCGGGCCACCAGGACTTTTCGGAAGACACCTACCGCGTGCTGACCGCGGTCGACGCGGCGGTGATGGTGATCGACGCGGCCAAGGGCGTCGAGGAGCAGACGATCAAGCTGCTCGAAGTCTGCCGCCTGCGCAACACGCCCATCATCACCTTCGTCAACAAGATGGACCGCGAGGTGCGCGAGCCGGTCGAACTGCTCGAGGAGATCGAGTCGGTGCTCAAGATCCATTGCGCGCCGGTGAGCTGGCCGATCGGGATGGGCAAGGCGTTCCGCGGCGTGTACGACCTGATGCAGGACCGGCTGGTGCGCTTCGCCGGCGGCGAGGAGCGCCGCACCGCGGCCGAGGACAGCGAACTGATCACCGGGCTCGCCAATCCGCGGCTCGACGAACTGTTTCCCGGCGAAGTGGGCGCGCTGCGCCGCGACGTCGGGCTGATCCGCGAAGCGAGCTCGCCGTTCGAGCTCTCCGAGTTCCTCGCCGGCCGGCAGAGCCCCGTGTTCTTCGGCTCCGGGATCAACAACTTCGGCGTCCAGGAAATCCTGCAGGCGCTGATCGACTGGGCGCCGCCGCCGCAGCCGCGCGACGGCGGGACGCGGATGGTCGATCCGGCCGAGCCGCAATTCTCCGGCTTCGTGTTCAAGATCCAGGCCAACATGGATCCGCGCCACCGCGACCGGATCGCGTTCTTCCGGATCTGCTCCGGCCGCTACACGCCGGCGATGAAGGTGCGCCACCTGCGGATGGACCGCGAGATGAAGCTCGCCAACGCGCAGACCTTCATGGCCAACGAGCGCGTGGCCAGCGAGGACGCGGTCGCCGGCGACATCATCGGCATCCACAATCACGGCCAGCTGCAGATCGGCGACACGCTGACCGAAGGCGAGGCACTGGGCTTCAAGGGCATCCCGTATTTTGCGCCCGAGCTCTTTCGCGTCGCGCGCCCGCGCGACCCGTTCAAGTCCAAGCAGTTGCAGAAGGGCCTGCGCGAGCTGGGCGAGGAGGGCGCGATCCAGGTGTTCGAGACGCGGACGGGCAACACGCTCTTGCTGGGCGCCGTCGGGCAATTGCAGTTCGAGGTCGTCGCGGCGCGGCTGGCCAGCGAATACAAGGTCGACGCGCTGTACGACCCGGCCTCGATCTCGACCGCGCGCTGGCTATCGTTTCCGGACGACGCCACGCGCAAGAATTTCGAGAACGAGTGCGGGTCGTGGATGGGCACCGACGTCGACGGCAACACCGTGTACCTGGCGACCAACCGGTTCAACCTGCAGGGCACGATGGAACGCTGGCCGGCGGTCAGCTTCCACACGACGCGCGAGCACGGGCAGAAGCTGTAGCCCGTTTTCGTCCGTTCCGCGCTCTCTTGATCCTCGCCAGATAACCACTGCCAGGAAACCACACCCGAAGAATGCTGACCACAGCCGGCGGAAGTGGGCTACATTAAGCGCTGAGGGTCGCCGGACGGACCAGTCAGTAGCAGTTGGTCCGGATAACGGGACGGTGCCGACAGGCAATCGGGGAGGAAACCATGTTCGGGGTAGAACAGGGTATCGCGGCGATGGCCGCGAGGGCGGTGGCGTGCTTCCAGCTTCCGACGGCGGCGGTACGGGCGGCAACAATTTTTCGTCGCGGCATCGCGTTCCTGGCGCTGATGGCGTGGGTCGCGGCTCCGGCGTTCGCCGCCGACGTCGTCGAGTTCTACAACGCCAACCTCGACAATTACTTCATCACCGCCGATCCCGTCGAAGCGACTGCCATCGACAACGGCGCCGCGGGCCCCGGCTGGTCGCGCACCGGGGACACCTTCGGGGCAGGCGGCAACGCCGCCGTTTGCCGCTTCTATGGCAGCCAGTCGCCCGGCCCCAACTCGCATTTCTACACCGTGCTCGCCGCCGAATGCGAGAGCCTGAAGCAACTCCAGGCCAGCACGCCCGCGACGCAGAAGCGCTGGAATTTCGAGAGCCTGGACTTTTTCTCGACCGTGCCGGCCGGCGGCGGCTGCTTCGACGGCACGACGCCGGTCTACCGCGCGTACAACAACGGCTTCGCGCGCGGCGTCGACAGCAATCACCGGATCACCAGCAATCCGGAGTCCATCGCGCAGGTCGTGGCGCGCGGCTGGAGTGCCGAAGGCGTAGTGATGTGCGCCCCGCCTTCATCGGCCGAGATCGCGGCCGACGTGGTGCGCCTGCTGGAGCAGGGGACGCTGGGGCCGACCGAGGGGCTGGTCAAGGAAGTGGTGGCCAAGGGCATCGGACCCTGGCTCACCGAGCAAATGGCGATGAACGTGACCAGGTATACGCGTTGGCCGCTGGACCCGCCGGCCGACAACAACGCAGTGCATCGACGACCAGAGTCTCCCGGCGACGCCTGAAAAATACTGCCGGCTCAACAAGTACACCCCGTGGCCGGTCGCGTGGGAGTTTTTCCGGCAGTCGAAGACGGCGCCGGACCAGTTGCGGATGCGGATGGCGCACGTCTGGCATCAGATCTTCGTGCTCAGCGATCTGGGCATCACTTACGCGAACGCGGATTTTCAGCAGCGTCTGCGTGACCACGCATTCGGCACGTTTGAAAACCTGCTGCTCAAGTACGCGCTGTCACCCCAGCTCGGCAACTACCAGAACTGGCTCCGCAACGTTCCCGAGCATGACGGCATTCGTCCGAACGAGAACTTCGCGCGCGAGCTGATGCAGCTCTTCACCATCGGCCTCAACGAGCTCAACGAGGATGGGACGCTGAAGCTCGACAGCCAGGGGCAATTGATCGCGACCTATCGGCAAGCCGATATCGAGACGCTGGCGCGCGTGCTGACCGGTTTCGGGTTTCCGACTCGTCCCGGGGAGACGCCAAGGTTCGATGGCGGAATGAACTTCATCGGGGACATGGTTCCATTCGACGACTACCACGACCGCGGCGCGAAGAACGCCCTCAACGGCCGCCTGGTCCTGCCGGCAGGCGGTGGGGCGATGGCGGAGGTGCGCGCGGCGATCCGCGTCCTGGTCGACCATCCGAATACGCCGCCCTTCATCAGCCGGCAACTGATACAGAAGACCGTCACCAGTTCCCCTTCGCCCGCGTACGTGTCGCGCATCGCCGCCGTTTTCAAGAACAACGGCAGCGGCGTGCGCGGCGATCTCGCGGCCGTGACAAGGGCAATACTGCTCGACCCGGAAGCGCGCGGCGCGCGCAAGACCGAACCGCAGTATGGCCGGCTGCGCGAGCCAGTGCTGTTCTGGACGGCGATGATCCGCGCGCTGGATGTGACCACGGATGGATACAGGCCGGCCTATGTCGGCAGGCTGGGACAGCGAGCAAAAATTGTTTGACTCGCCTACTGTCTTCAATTACTACCCGGCGGATTTCACGCTCTTCGGCAGTTCGATCCCCGCGCCCGAGTTCGGCCTCTTCACCACTGCCGAATTCCTGAATCGCGCCAACCACGTCAACGAATTGCTCTACAACGTGGATTTTACGTACGAGCACCACTGGAAACCGCAGGGCTTCGTCCCCAATGCGACCGGGACACCGAAGCCCGTCGCTGGCCGCTTTCCTGCCCGATGCGGCCAACGCCGAGGCGCTGGTCGAGCGGCTCAACCGGCTGTTCCTGCATGGCGCGATGCGCGCGGACATGCGCCGGACCATCGTCAACGCGGTCAACAAGATCGCCGTGAATCATGCCTTGCGACGGGTCAAGATGGCCATCAACCTGACCCTCGCGTCGGTGGATTACCAGGTGCAGAAATGAGGCCACTCATGCCCGGCAACCAGCTGCCCCTGACTTCGCCGCAACGCCGCAGGCTGCTCAAGTACTTCGCCGCCACGGGTCTGCTGGCCACGGTGGAGCGCAACGCCGCCCTTGCCCAGAACGCGCCCGACTACAAGGCGCTGGTGTGCATCCATCTGGCAGGCGGCAACGATGGCGAGAACACGCTGATCCGTCATGACAACGCCGGCTACCAGAACTACGCGGCGATCCGCTCGCCGGCCTCGGCGATCAACATTCCACAGGCGCAACTGAAGCCGATCCAGCCTCGAAGCGTCGCGACTCCATTCGGATTTCACCCGGCATGCGCACCGCTGCAGACCCTGTTCAACCAGAACAAGCTGGCCGTGGTGGCGAACATGGGCATGCTGATGCAGCCCTCGACCAAGCCGGGACTGGAAACCCAGGGCGCGCGGCGGCCGGCCAATCTGTTTTCGCACAGCGACCAGGAACTGGCGTTGCACAGCGGTGACGGTACCGGCTTCACCCGTGTCGGCTGGGGCGGCAGAATGGCCGACAAGCTCGATGCCGCGAATCCCGGCACGCTGTTTCCGGTGCTGGTCTCCACCAGCGGCATGAGCGTCTTCACCTCCGGCCGCACCTCGATCCCGCTCGCGGTCCCGCTGTTTCCGGGCTTCACGCTGTACGGCAGCGGCAACCCGGCGGGTTTGGATGGCTTCCAATACGACGTGCTGCGCGATGCGGCACTGCGGGAAATCCTGGGCCAAAAGCTCACCAACACGTACGATCTTGCAGCGAGATTGCTTTCGGAAGAAGGGCTGGCCGCATCGTCGGTGGTGCAGCCCATCCTGCAGAACACGACATCTATCGTCAGATCGTTCTTCGCCAACCTCGGCAGCGACATCGCCCGGGAATTGCAAACGATCGCGTTGCTGATCGAAGGCCGTGCGCAGACGCAGATGAAGCGCCAGGTTTTCTACGCGCATCAGGGAAGTTACGACACGCACGGCGCACAGGCCGGACAGCAGCACAACCTGCTCAACGACTTGTCGCTGGCGATCAAGGCGTTTCAGGACGCGCTCGCCGCGCTGCAGATCGCCAACAACGTGACCAGCTTCACGCTGTCCGACTTCGGGCGCACGTTCAAACCGGCGGGCAACGGCGGCACCGACCATGGGTGGGGCAACTACGCATTCGTGATCGGCAGTGCGGTGCGGGGCGGCGACTTCTACGGCACGTTGCCCATCCAGGCCCTCGATGGCCCCAACGACCTCGGCAAGGAGGGCCGCTGGATTCCGACCACGTCGCTGGAACAGTATGGCGCCACGCTGACCCGCTGGCTGGGGATCGCGGAAGCTGACCTGCCCTACGTTTTCCCGAACATCGGCGCGTTTGCGAACACCAATATGGGGTTCATGA
>JADKEV010000039.1 GCA_016717855.1 Betaproteobacteria bacterium | reverse complement strand
TTCGGCTCGAAGAACGAGGTGGAGCGCATCGAGCGCTACCACGCCGAGCCGGCCAAGTCCGAGCGTGCCAGCCGCTGTTCGCCGAACGCAGCCTGTTCCGGGATTGAACGCGCCCGGATCCCGCGCCGCAGTGCAGACCATTCAAGTTCAAGTTCACGAGGTAAAGCCATCATGTCGGAACGCCATCCCATCATTTCCATCACCGGTTCGTCGGGTGCGGGCACCACGTCGGTCACGCGCACGTTCGAGAACATCTTTCGCCGCGAAGGCGTCCGCGCCGCGGTCGTCGAGGGCGACAGCTTCCATCGCTACGACCGGCTGGAGATGAAGAAGAAGGCGGCCGAAGCGGAAGCCGCGGGCAACAAGAACTTCAGCCACTTCGGTCCCGAGAACAACCTGTTCGCCGAACTCGCGGAGTTGTTCCGTTCCTACGGCGAAACCGGCACCGGGATGCGGCGCAAGTATCTGCACGATACCGACGAAGCGGCCCCGTACCACCAGGAACCGGGCACCTTCACCGCATGGGAGGCCCTGCCGCCCGACACCGACCTGCTGTTCTACGAAGGCCTGCACGGTGGGGTGGTCACGCCCGAAGCCGACATCGCCCGGCACCCGGACCTGCTGGTCGGCGTGGTGCCCGTGATCAACCTCGAGTGGATACAGAAGCTCTGGCGCGACAAGTCCAAGCGCGGCTATTCGACCGAGGCGGTGACCGATACCATCCTGCGCCGGATGCCCGACTACGTGAACTACATCTGCCCGCAGTTCGCGCACACGCACGTGAACTTCCAGCGCGTGCCGATGGTGGACACGTCCAACCCCTTCATCGCGCGCGACATCCCGTCGGCCGACGAGAGCATGGTCGTGATCCGCTTCGCCAACCCCAAGGGCATCGACTTCCAGTACCTGCGCAGCATGATCCAGGACTCATTCATGTCCCGCGCCAACACCATCGCGGTGCCCGGCGGCAAGATGGAGCTCGCCATGCAGCTGATCTTCACGCCGTTCATCTGGCGGATGATGGAGCGGCGCAAGCGTGCGCTGGCGGCCTGACATGAGCGCGACGACAATGGAAGTCCCGCAGGGTGCCGGCATCGATCCGCACCGGCAGATGGCCAACGCGCTCCGGATGCTGGCGGTCGATGCGGTAGAGCAGGCGAAGTCCGGCCATCCCGGCGCCCCGATGGGCATGGCCGACATCGCCGAGGGAATGTGAACCGGCATCTGCAGCACAACCCTGCGAACCCGCGCTGGCCCGACCGCGATCGGTTCGTGCTCTCCAATGGCCACGCCTCGATGCTGCTCTATGCGTTGCTGCACCTGACCGGCTACGACCTGCCGATGGCGGAACTCCGGAAGTTCCGGCAGTTGCACAGCAGGACGGCGGGGCACCCGGAGTTCGGCGTCACGCCGGGGGTGGAAACCACCACCGGCCCGCTCGGGCAGGGCATCGCCAACGCGGTGGGAATGGCGCTGGCGGAGAAGTGGCTGGCGCTGGAATTCAATCGTCCGGGCCACGAAATCGTCAATCACTTCACGTATGCGTTCCTGGGCGACGGCTGCATGATGGAAGGCATCAGTCACGAAGCCTGTTCGCTGGCCGGGACGCTGCGCCTGTCCAGGCTGGTCGCCGTGTACGACGACAACGGCATCTCCATCGACGGCCGTGTCGAGGGCTGGTTCACCGACGACACGCCGGCGCGCTTTGCCGCGTATGGCTGGAACGTGATCGCCGGCGTCGACGGGCACGACGCGGCGGCGGTCGATGCCGCGTTGCGCGCCGCGCGGGCGCAAGGCGCGCGCGCCGACCGCAGGCCCACGCTGATCTGCTGCAAGACCATCATCGGGCAGGGCGCGCCGAACAAGGCCGGATCGCACGACGTGCATGGCGCAGCGCTCGGCGCCGACGAGGCGGCGGCCACGCGCAAGGCGCTGGGCTGGACGGCGCCGCCGTTCGAGATTCCCTCCGCCATCGCCCGCGCCTGGAATGCCACCGACCGCGGCGCCGCAGCGGAGCAGGCGTGGCAGCAACGCTTTGCCGCGTACCGCGCGGCCTGGCCGCAGCAGGCGGCCGAGTTCGAGCGCCGGATGCAGGGCGACCTGCCCGCCGACTTTGCCGCCCGCCTGCCCGGGCTGCTGGAAGCCATCGCCGCCAGGCCCGAACCGGTTGCGACACGCAAGGCCAGCCAGAACGCGCTCGACGCGCTGGCCCCGTTGCTGCCCGAATTCCTCGGCGGGTCGGCGGACCTGACCGGATCGAATCTCACCAACTTCAAGGGCTGCGTCAAGGCGGGCCGCGATGCCTGGGGCAATCACCTCTCCTATGGCGTGCGCGAGTTCGGCATGGCCGCGATCATGAACGGCGTGGCGCTGCACGGCGGCTACCTGCCCTATGGCGGCACCTTCCTGACCTTCAGCGACTACTCGCGCAACGCCATCCGGATGGCGGCATTGATGAAGCTGCGCGTGATCCACGTCTTCACGCACGACAGCATCGGCCTGGGCGAGGACGGTCCCACGCATCAGGCGGTGGAGCATGTGCCCGCGTTGCGCATCATTCCGCAACTCGACGTGTGGCGTCCCGCCGACGGGTTGGAAACCGCGGTGGCCTGGGCGTGCGCCGTGGAACGCCGCGACGGGCCGAGCGCGCTCGCGCTCTCCCGCCAGAACCTGCCGCGCCTGACCGATGTGACCATGGTGGACGACATCCGCATGGGCGGCTACATCCTGGCCGACACCGCGCAGCCGCGGGCCGTGATCATCGCCACCGGCTCGGAGACGTCGCTGGCGATGGAGGCCCACGCGGCCCTGGCGCAACAAGGCATCGCCACCCGCGTGGTGTCCATGCCCTGCACCAATGTGTTCGACCGCCAGCCGCGCGCGTATCAGGACCGGGTCCTCCCGCCGTCGCTGCCCGCAGTCGCGGTGGAAGCTGCGCACCCGGACTTCTGGCGCAAGTATGTGGGCCGCGGCGGGCGAGTCATCGGCATCGCCAGCTTCGGCGAGTCGGCGCCGGCGAAGGATCTGTACGCGCACTTCGGCATCACCGCGGACAAGGTGGCGCAGGCGGTGCGCGAGCTGGTGTGACGCGGATCCGCGCCGGTCGACAACCGGCCGTGGCTTGCCTCGATGGCATGGCTTTCAAGGAGGAAGGTTGACACCGCCTCTAAGGCAACGCAGACTTGGCTGATGAGCGGCAAGGCAGGCAGGGCTTGGCCGATACCGCGCGATCAGGAGAGTGCAGTGAGATCACCGTTTGTTGCGGCATTGTTCGCGGCATTTTTCTCGTTCGCCGGGACGAGCTTCGCGGCGCCTTATCCATGTCCGCCGGCGCTCAATGACTCGACGATTGCCTGCACCTTTTCCTCGCCCGGGGGCACGACGACATTTGTGGTCAACGTCACGGCGAGCGCCAGCGCGAACGAGCAGACAAGTGCATCCTTGTCCCTGGACATGACTTTGGACACGCAGCCCTGCGACAGCAGGCCGACGATCATTATTCCGCCCAGCACTTCGGATCAGCTCACCGGCAGTTGCCGATTCACCGTGACCTCGGCGCGGCCGGTCGCCCTCCTGGCCCTGGCGCAAAGCCAGAACACGCTGGAAGCCTCCATCACCCTCGAAGCAACCAGCGTTGCCTTTGTGCCCGAATACGCGCTGACGGTGTCGACCGTCGGCAACGGGACGGTTGCCTCGACCGACGGCCGGGTCAATTGCGGCTATGACTGTGCGGTGGTCTATACCGCCGACACGCGGATCACATTGATAGCCAGTGCGGCGACCGGTTCGTTGTTCGGCGGCTGGCAGGGCGCCTGCGACGCAGTCGCGACAACCTGCACGGTGACCATGAGCGCGTCGCAGCACGTGATGGCGATATTTGCCCTCGAGAACAGTCCGCCTGTAGTTGAGTTCCACAACGCGGTCCTGGACCACTACTTCATCACGGCCGAGCCCGCTGAGGCCGCCGCGATCGACGCGGGAAGCGCCGGGCCGGGATGGTCGCGCACGGGGCTGTCCTTCAAGCAGGGCGGCGACACGCCGGTGTGCCGCTACTACGGGAGCGTGGCGCCCGGCCCGAATTCGCACTTCTACTCCGCCTTTGCCGAAGAATGCAGTCTGCTGGCGCAACTCGAAGCAACGACTCCGGATGCCCAGCGTCGGTGGAATTCCGAAGGGTTCGGCTTCGTGACCAGCCTGCCGTTGAACGGCGGCTGTCAATCGGGAACGGTGCCGGTGCATCGCGCGTACAACAACGGCTTCCTGCTGGCCAAAGACGCCAACCATCGCTTTTCCACCGACGCGGCCGCGATCCAGCAAGTCCTGGCGCGGGGCTGGATCTACGAGGGCGTCGCGATGTGCGCGCCGCAGTGACGGCTGCCGGATAAGCGTACCGGGATCCATCCCATCCCGGCCGCGCGGGCGTTTCCTCAGGCGCTGACCTCGCATCGCCGGAATTTCAGCGGCGCACTCCCGATCGGCTTCCGGCCGGAACCACGCGAGCTTGTCGTGCAGGCTGACGACCTCGCCGACGATGATCATGCAGGGCGACTTGAGGTGGCTGCTGGCGGCGATCGCCGGCAGGCTCTCGAGCGTGCCGGTCACGACCCGCTGTTCCCGCGTCGTGCCTTGCTGGACCGCCGCGATCGGCATGTCGGGCCCGACGCCGTGCGTGATCAACTGGGCGCAGATCTCCGGCAGCGCGCCCAGTCCCATGTAGATCACCACCGTTTGCCGCGGCCGCGCCAGCGCCGCCCAATCGAGGTTGGCGGTCCCGTCCTTCAGGTGGCCGGTCACGAACAGGCACGACTGGGCATGATCGCGGTGCGTCAGCGGAATCCCGGCGTAGGAGGAAACGCCGCAGGCGGCGGTGATGCCGGGCACGACTTCGAACGGGAATCCCACGCTCGGCGAGCGTTTCCATTTCTTCCCCGCCGCGGCCGAAGATGAACGGGTCGCCGCCTTTCAGGCGCACCACGTGCTTGCCTTGCAGGGCCAGCCGCACGAGCAGTTCGTTGATGTCTTCCTGCGGCATCGTGTGGTGGTTGCGCTCCTTGCCCACGTAGATGCGCTCGGCGTCCGCGGCGGCGAGATCCAGCACCGCGGGCGACACCAGGTGGTCGTAGACGATCGCGTCGGTCTCGCCCAGCAGGCGCGCGGCGCGCAGCGTGAGCAGGTCCGGGTCGCCCGGACCCGCGCCCACCAGGTAGACGCGGCCCTGGCCGCGCCACGTCCGCCGGCGGCCGTCGGCATCGACGATCGTGGGGAAGAACTCGCGTGCTGAATTCATGCTCGTCTCGCTTCGCTGTGTGATCGGGAGTGCGGGAGGGTGGTGGGTCAACCGCCGACAGCTGCGCCGCTGCCGGAACCGGCATCCGCCGCGGCGCCGGCATCATTGGGGTTGACGAAAATGAACCGGAAATCGCCGGGATGGAGCTCGACGAAGTCGAGGACCGTTCCGACCAGCAAGTCCTTGCTGTGATGCGAAACCAGCAAGGTCACGCCCTCGGAAATGATCTGGAGGTCGTTTTCCCGCTCCACGTCGAAGCCCATGCCGTAATCGATCGCGCCCTGGGGGTCGCGCGTGGCGGCGACGCGCAGCGCCATGTCGTCGGCGCCGCTCTGCATCGCGGCCTGGCGGATCTGTTTGGCGGCTTCCAATGTGACTTTCAGCATCGTGCGTCTCCTCGTTACCTGGTGCGCCTCAATGTTCGCCCTTGGTCTTCAGCAATCCCGCCAGCCGGTTGCCCTGTTTTTGCGGGCCGCCCCTGGGAAACAACTCGTGCAGGTAATGGTTGTTGCCGCGCTCCGGGCCCCACGCCTGCGTAAAGTGGCGGATCATCACGCGCACTTGCGGCTGCACGCCGCGCTCCTGGTAGAACTGGCGCAGGAAGCGGATCAGATCCCAGTGCTCGGCGGTGAGTTCCAGCCCTTCCCGGCGCGCCTGCGCGCGCGCGAAATCTTCCGACCAGTCGTCGAGGTTCCGCAGGTAACCCTCGGAGTCGGTCTCGATCTCGCGGTTGCGGACCAGCAGTTTGGCGGACAGGTTGGGCATCATCGAAGGGCAGGGTCCCGTTGGAAATATCACACCGCTGCAATCAGCGGGATCGTGCCGGTGGCGGCGCCCGCAGCGCGCCCCCGGCGCCGCGCGCTCTTGTGCTTCGCAGCGAAGCGGACGAAACGCAACGCCCAGTCGTTGCCGCCGACGCTGCGCAAGTGGGCATACGAGGCCAGCACGTTGCGGTGGACGATGCCGTCGTGCTCGCCGTCGACGCCGTGGCCGCGCAGCACGCGATAGGCGAACTCGACGTCCGGACCCAGGTTGTCGAGGCTCGAATAGTGGAACTCGTGCCCGCGCAGTTCCGCCGCCGGTCCATCCACACCGGCGGACCAGGGGCCGCGGCCGGTCTCGGCCAGCCGCACGTAGCCGCGGCCGACGGGCTTGTCGTGCATCACCGCGTCGCCGGGCAGCGCGCCGACCATCCTGCACGTGCGCCCCTTCCAGGTCAGGCTCCGCGCCAGGTACATCAGCCCGCCGCATTCGGCGTACACGGGCAGGCCGCCCTCGATCGCGTCGCGGATCTGCGCGCGCAGGCTGGCGTTGGCTTCGAGTTCGTCCATGAACACTTCGGGAAAGCCGCCGCCGATGAACAGGCCGTCGAGCGGGGGAAGTTGCGGATCGCGCAGCGTATCGATGTCGACGAGTTCCGCGCCCGCCGCGCGCAGCGCATCCAGATCGTCAGGGTAGTAGAAGCCGAACGCCTGGTCGCGCGCGACGCCGATGCGCACGCTGTGCTGCCGCGCGCGCGTTGCGGGCCGTGGCGGACGCGCCGCAGGTACCAGCGGCGACGCCGGCGCCAACGGCGGCGCGCTGCCGGCGATGGCGATGACGCGATCGAGGTCGACCTGCGCGGCGATGCGGCTGCCGATATCCGCGATCCGGCGGGCGGCGTCGCCCAGTTCCCGGTTGGGCACCAGCCCCAGGTGCCGTTCGCCGATGTCCAGCCGCGCGTCGCAGCCGATGGCGCCGAGCACCGGGACGTCGGTGTAATGCTCGATGACCGCGCGCAGCTTGGCCTCGTGCCGCGTCCCGCCCAGGTTGTTGAGGATGACGCCGGCGATGCGCAGGCCGCGGTCGAACGCCTGGTAGCCCAGGATCAGCGGCGCGACGCCGCGCGTCATCCCGCGCGCGTCGATCACCAGCACCACGGGCAGTTCGAGGACATGGGCCAGCGCCGCGTTGCTGTTGCTGCCATCGAGCGCCAGCCCGTCGTAGAGCCCCTTGTTGCCCTCGACGATGCTGATCCCGGCGCCGGCCGCATGGCGGCGGAACAGCGCGAGGATTTCCTCGTCCTCCATCAGGAACGGATCCAGGTTGCGGCAGTCGCGCCCGCAGGCCTGGCCCAGCCACATCGGGTCGATGTAGTCCGGCCCCTTCTTGAAGGCCTGCACCGCCAGGCCGCGTCGCACGAGCGCCGCGCACAGGCCGACGCTGACTGTGGTCTTGCCCGACGACTTGTGGGCGGCCGACACCAGCAAGCGCGGCATCGCGTTGCCGGGTGCAATCGATGGAAGGGCGTCGCGCATCGCTTGCCGCCTAGCCGGCCTTGACCGCGGCCACGTCCGCGCCGGCGGCGCCAGTAGTGTGCCAGTAGTGCCGTCGGCGAGGTTTTCGGGGAGGAAGCGCAACAGTTTCACCGCGAGCGCCACGATGATGCCGGCGATGGCGACGCCCGCCAGTCCGAGCAGCACTTCCGGCAGGCTCGGCAGGTAGCGATGGACGACGCCGTCGAAGAAACTGCTGGACGTCTGCATCCCCGGGAACAGTTCCAGCGGATACGCCTGGCCGCCGATGATAGTCACGTACATCTGCGCGAGGCCGCCGGCGACGACCATGCCGGCGGCGGCGGCGATCAGCGGCCGCGACTTTCCCCATCGCGGATGGAACAGGATCGCCAGCGGCAGCACGCTGCCCACGAGCACCTGTCCGGCCCAGAACAGCAGCGTGTGGATGCCGCCGTCGAGCAGCAGGAAGCGCTCGACGCCATGGCGCCGGGTGAAGTACAGGTTGGTCAGGTGATGGACGGCGACGAAATAAAGCGCACCGGCGATGAAGATGGCCTGGAGGCGGGCGAGCCGCAACAGGATGTCGTCGCCCAGCGGCCGGCCGGTGCCGCGGCACGCCGCCATCAGCACCAGCGTGAAGATCGCCAGCCCGTACGAAAACGACATCACGATGAACATCGGCGCGAGCAGCGCGGAATCGTAGGCCTGGCGCGCGATCAGGAAGCCGAAGATCGAGCCCGTGCCCGTGGTCAGCAGCAGGCGCCAGATGAAGGCAACGAATCCCGCCGGCTTCGTATACGGATTCATCCGCCGCTCCATCATCGTCCACAGGTAGACGATGACGATGGCCATGAAGCCGGTGTAGAGAAAGATGTTCCAGGCGAAGATCGACTTGAAGTTGAAGTGCGTCATCGCCACGATCAGCCGCTCGGGCCGGCCCAGGTCGAGCAGCAGCACGCTGAGCCCGCCGATCAGCAGGGCGATGGCGAGCAGCGCGGAGAGCGGGGCGAGCGGCTTGTACAGCGTCTTGCCGAACACCGACGCGATTGACGCGACATTCAGCGCCCCCGAAGCGGCGACAATCAGGAACACGGCGAACACGTGCGGCATGCCCCAGACGATGTGGTTGTTCATCCCGGTGACGATGTGCCCGTAGTGTTCCATCTGCAGCGCGGAGAGCAGCCCCGCGATCACGACCAGGACGAGCACACTCAGCAGGCCCCAGTAGCCCGGGCTGTTGCCGTCGATTTCGCGGAAGGAGATCTTCATCTTCAGATCCCCTGGTAACGCACGCCGGTGTTCAGGCCCAGGTCGTCGCGCACCTGCCGGCTGGCGTACGTGGCCACGCGCTTGGCGATCTCGCTCTCCGGGTTGTTCAGGTCGCCGAAGAGGATCGCGTTGTGCCCGGCCGCCGCGCAGGCCTCGGCGCAGGCGGGGCCATCGCCGCGGTCGACGCGCTGCACGCACATCGTGCAGGCCTCGACGCAGCCCTTGCCGCGCGGCACGTCGGGCTTCTGCGCCGTCAGCGGCTCGTGGACGAACGAGCGCGCGCCGTACGGGCAGGCCATCACGCAATAGCGGCAGCCGATGCAGGTGTGCTTGTCCACCAGCACGATGCCGTCGGCGCGCTTGAACGACGCGCCGGTCGGGCACACGTCGACGCAGGGCGGCTCCGCGCAGTGCTGGCACAGCATCGGCAGCGAGTGCGCCTTGCCGGTCCGCAGATCCTTGAGATCGATCTTGCGTATCCACTGCGAGTCGGTTTCCAGCGTCCCGCCGGACAGCCCGTTCTCGGTGTTGCACGCAGTCACGCAATCAGTGCAGCCGCTGGCGCACTTGCTGGTGTCGATCAGCATGCCCCAGCGCACCCGGTTGGTGACCGGCTCCCCGGGGGCGCGGCCGGCCGCGAGTTCGATCAGCCGCACGCCCGGCGCCAGCATGATGCCGCCGAGCGCCGCGGCGGAAATGCCGAGAAAGCCCCGGCGGCTCAGCTTGGGATCGGCGGAGCGCAGGTCGTCGTTCATCGCGTGGTCGCCTTGGGCGGGCTGCCGGCAGCGGCGCCGGCCGTGGACGACGCCACCGGCGCAGATGCAGCTGGGGCGGATGCGGCGGGGGCGGGAAGCCCTGTTGCGGGGTCCCGGTCAGGGACGCCTTCACTCCCGGCTTGCTGGCATGGCACTCGAAGCAGTCGAGCGAGACCGCGGCGTAGCTGTGGCAGCTCTGGCAGAAGTTCTCGTTGGAGCCGATCACGCTGCCCGTCTTCTGGCTGGCGTGGCATTCGATGCAACCGTTCAGGCTGTGCTGCTTGGTGCGGATGCCCTCGTGCACGGTCCGGTCGCGCTGGTGCTTGAGCAGCTTCATGTGGTTCTTGCGCATGAACTGCACGTCTTCGACGCACTGGTCGCCCTTGCCCTTTTCGATCGCGGGCAGCGGCACGCGGCCGGCGGTTTCGCGGGCGTCGGCCGGGGCCGGGGTGGACAGGACGAGCCCGGCCGCCCACAGCAGCGCCAGGCCCATGCTCCAGCCTGTCCGCGCGCCGCCGTGCCGCCGCTGCTCCATCGCCTACTCGCCCAGGCCCATCTGGATGTAGCCGGTCGGGCAGACATCCTTGCAGATGTGGCAGCCGATGCACTTGCTGTAGTCGGTGTCGACGTAGCGGCCCATCGTGGACTTGCCCTTGGGCACCTTGAACACCGCCACCTGCGGGCAGTAGACGACGCAGTTGTCGCACTCGAAGCACATGCCGCAACTCATGCAGCGCTTCGCTTCGGCGACGGCATGTTCCTGCGACAGCGCCTGCAGCCGTTCCTCGAAATTGCCCAGCGCCTGTTCGGCGTTGAGTGTGATCACCTTGCGGACATTGCGCGGCGTGTAGTTGAAGTGGCCGAGGAACAACTCCTTGTGCGGAATCACGTAGCGGTCGGAGCGGTTGTCGAAGTTGTGGATGGCGGCGGTGCTGCCATCGGTGCCACGGATCGGCTCATGCACCTCGCTGAAGGCGAGGCCCTTTTCCAGCATCTTGCGCTGCAGGTCGAAGAAGTGGACGTCGATCTTGGGGCGCTTGTCCAGTTCCTCGCCGCGCAGGAAGCGGTCGATGCCTTCCGCGGCGATCGCGCCGTGGCCGATGGCGGTCGTGAGCAGGTGCGGCCGGATCAGGTCGCCGCCCGCGAAGACGCCGGGCTTGCCCGTCACCTGATAGTTGCGGTCGGCGCTGATGGCGCCCTTGCCGTTGTCGAACATCTCCAGCCCGGTGAAATCGATGGCCTGGCCGATTGCCGAGACGATCAGGTCGGCGGGGATGTCTTCCTCGGTGCCCTCGATGGCCTTGATTTCCAGCCGGGTGCCGATGAAGCGGGCCTCGCAGCGCGCCACGCGCAGCGCGACGGCGCGGCCGTCGGGACCCAGCAGCACGGTGATCGGCGACAGGCCGCCGCGGATCGCGATGCCCTCGGCCTTCGCCTGTTCGATCTCGTGCTTGTTGGCCTGCATCTTGTCGACGCCGAAGACGGAGGTCAGCGTCACCTCGGCGCCTTGCTTGGCGGAGATTTCCGCGACGTCGTGCGCCACGTGGCCGGCGATCGCGTATTCGGGGCGGTCCTTTTCGTGAACCTTGTCGATGTGACCCAGCCGCCGCGCGACCGTGGCCACGTCGATCGACGTGTCGCCGCCGCCCACGACGACGACGCGCTTGCCGACGTGGCGCATGCGGCCGTCGTTGAACGCCCGCAGGAACGACGTCGCGGTGACCACGTTTGGCGCCGTCGCGCCGGGCACCGGCAGCGGCCTGCCGGACTGCGCGCCCATGCCCAGGAACACCGCATGGAACGACGCGTTGATCTCGTCCATCGTGATGTCGGTGCCGATGCGGCAGTTCAGGTGCGTCTTGATGCCCAGGTCAAGGATGCGCTGGATCTCGGCATCGAGGATGGCGCGCGGCGTCCGGAAACCCGGGATGCCGTAGCGCATCATCCCGCCCAGCTCCGCGTGATCGTCGAAGATCGTGACTTCGTGCCCCATCTTCGCGAGCTGGTAGGCGCAGGCCAGGCCGGCGGGGCCGGCGCCGATGACCGCGACCCGCTTGCCGGTCGTGGCCGCCGGTTTCGTGTACGCCAGATTGTTGGCGATCGCATAGTCGCCCAGGAAATGCTCGACCGAGTTGATGCCGACGGTGTCTTCCACCTCGTTGCGGTTGCAGCCGGACTCGCAAGGGGCGGGGCAGACCCGGCCCATCACCGAGGGGAAGGGGTTGGCGTCGGTGAGCCGGCGGAACGCGTACTCCTGCCAGGACATGCCCGCCGGCGGCTTTTTCGATGCCGCGGACGATGTTCAGGTAGCCGCGGATGTCCTCGCCCGCCGGGCAGCTGCCCTGGCAGGGCGGCGTGCTCTGGATGTAGGTCGGGCACTTGTGCGAGTGGTCGGCGTCGAAGATCTCGTCCTGCCACGCGCCCGGCGCCTGGTCGCCGTCCTTGTACCGCCGGTAGTTCAGCGGCTGTCCCTTGCCTTGTTCAGTTTGGCCCGACATTGCTTACTCTCCTTTGACGCGCCGCGCCGGATGACACCCCGGCGGCGCACGTTGCACTCATTTCGGGGATCCGAGCCGGATCGCGGTGCCGACGAGCTGATGCACCCCGCCGATCATTTCCATCTCGAATCCGTAGCTGGGCAGCACCTTGGAAAACTGCGCCTTGCAGATCGCGCAGATGGTCGCCATGAAATTCACGCCGTGCTCGTCGACGACACTCTTCAGCGCTTCCATCCGCGGCAGCGCGCCCTTGACGCGCAGTTCCATCAGGTCGTCGGTCAGCAGGCCGCCGCCGCCGCCGCAGCAGAAGGTCTGCTCGCGTATCGTCTCCGGCGCCATGTCGTGGAAGTGGTTGGCGACGGCCTTGATGATCGCGCGCGGAATGATGAACTGGCCGCCGGGCATCCCGCCCATCCGCGAGGCGCGCGCGACGTTGCACGAATCGTGGAAGGTGATGATGCGGCCGTCGTTGGCTTCGCGATCGAAGGTGAGGGCGCCGCGCTGGATCAGGTCGTACGTGCACTCGCAGATGTGCTGCGGCACGGGGTAGCGCTGGTCGAGGAAGTCGAACGGCCCGATCAGCGTGTTCCAGAAGTTGTAGGCGACGCGCCAGGCGTGGCCGCATTCGCCGACGATGATGCGCTTGACGCCGAGTTCCAGCGCAGCCTCGCGCACGCGCATCGAGATGTCGCGCATCTGGTCGTAGTTGCCGATGAACAAGCCGAAGTTGCCGGCCTCGGACGCGTGCGAGGAGAGCGTCCAGCTGATGCCGGCGGCGTGGAAGACCTTGGCGTAGCCGATCAGGCTTTCCACGTGCGGCTCGGAGAAGAAGTCCGCGGAAGGCGTGACCAGCAGGACTTCGGCGCCCTTGACGTTCAAGGGAAAGCGGACGTCGACGCCGGTGGCTTCCTTCGTGTCTTCTTCCAGCCCTTCGAGCGTGTTCTCCAGCGCCTTGGCCGGGATGCCCAGGTTGTTGCCGATCCGGTGGACCTTGCCGATGATCTCGTTCGAGTACTTCTGGCCCTGGCCGACCGAGGCCATGATCTCCCTGGCGGCCATCGTGACCTCGGCGGTGTCGATGCCGTACGGACAGAAGACGGAGCAGCGGCGGCATTCGGAGCACTGGTTGTAATAGCTGTACCAGTCGTCGAGCACTTCCTTGGTGAGATCGACCGCGCCGACCAGCCAGGGAAAGTACTTGCCGGCGAAGGTGAAGTAGCGCCGGTAGACCTTGCGCATCAGGTCCTGGCGGGCGACCGGCATGTTCTTCGGGTCGCCGGTGCCGAGGAAATAGTGGCACTTGTCCGAGCACGCGCCGCAGTGCACGCAGGTGTCCATGTACACGCGCAGCGACCGGTACTTGCCCAGCAACTCGCCCATCTTGGCGATCGCCTTGTCCTGCCAGTTCTCGACCAGTTCTTCGGGGAAGCCCAGCGCCTTCTGGATCGGGGCGGACGCGACAAACGGCTTGCTGTGCGCCATCGCGCCCTGCTGGACCAGCGGGATGACGGGATAGCCCTTCAGTTGCGGGGTGGCGAACGGAGCGGCGGCCATGGTCTTCAGGCCTCCTTCGCCGGCTTGGGCGCGCCGGTGGCCCACGCGGTCACATGCCGCGCCTCGCGCGGGTTGTCGACCTGGTTGAGCGCGGGGCTGAAGAACAGACCGGGCGCGTGCAACAGCTTGCTGATCGGGAAGATCGCCATCAGCGCGGCGACCAGGAAGAGGTGCACCAGGAGAACCGGATCGGCGGGCAGCGGCTGCCAGTCGAAGCGCAGCAGCCCCAGCATGAACGCCTTGACGGCGACGATGTCTGTGTGCGCGACAAAGCGCATCCCCAGCCCGGTCAGGCCGATCGCGATCAGCAGCACGAGCATCAGGTGATCGGACGGCGTGGAAATGTAGCGGACGCGGTCGACGAAAAACCGCCGCGCCCAGAGCCCGGCGAGTCCGGCAACCATCGCGAAACCGGCGTAGGTGCCCAGCGGCTGGATCAGGACGATGGGCGCCCAGACCGGCTCGGTGAAATAGCGCAGGTGGCGCAGCACCACCAGCAGCAGCGCGAAGTGGAACAGCCAGCCGAACAGCCACGTCCACTTGCTCGACTTGAACAGGCTCTCGAAGAACACGACCTCGCGCGCCAGCCGCAAGGCGACGCCGGATTGCGTCACCGGCGCGGGCGTGGTCGGGATCTTCAGCGGCGCCGGCGTCCGCGAATACACATAGATCTTGTAGCCCACGCCACCGACTAGCAGCGCCGTCGCGACGTAGAACAGGAGGGCGAACAGGATGGTCAGCAGCGTCATGCTAGTCCACTATCGCCTTTCGCTTGCCTCCGGGGCGCGAACCGAAGCCGTCCGCGCCGTCATCCCCGGATGCGCCTTCAGACACACCCGGTTGGTTTGGGCAGCCCCGCGATCTTGCAGGCCTGCTTCGCCGGGCCGTAGGGAAACAGCTCGTAGAGATACTTGCTGTTACCCTTCTCGGCGCCCAGCTTCTTGCCGATTTCCTTGGTCAGCACGCGGACCGCCGGCGCGATCTGGTAGTCGTTGTAGTACTCGCGCAGGAAATTCACGACTTCCCAGTGGTTCTCGGTCATCTCGACGTTCTCGACCCCGGCGATGTACTTGGCGGCGTCCTCGTCCCAGTCGGCCAGATTGACCAGATATCCTTCTTCATCGGTCTCGTAGACCTTGCCATTCAGTTCAAAAGCCATGGTTCTCTCCTGCTCCAAAAAAGTGAAAAACGATTCCCGGCAAACCGGCGCCGCCGCTACAGCCAGGACTGGACGACCGCGTGCCCGGCCACGAGATCGACGAAGCCGCCGTAATCGACCAGCGTGACTTCGCTCATCGCGGCGTCCTTCATGCCGCGCGCCTCGAGGTCCGGCGCGAGCGCATAGACCTTCAAGGCCTGCGCCGCCTCGCGAACCTTCTCCGCCGCGGCGTTGCCGCGGGTGGCGGCGTACACCGCGTCCTCGATCAGCAGCAGCGCGCTGCCTGGCCGCGCGACGCGCAGGCAGGATTCCAGCGTGCTTCTCTCCTGCGGCGATTTGTTGACGATGTGCAGCATGCTCGTTTCTTCCCTGTTCAAAAGCCGATGATCACGTCCTGCTGTTGCATCAGTTCGCCCATCTCCATCGCGCTGAGGACCTGGACGGGCACGATCAGGTTCGCCTCGGTCAGCCCGCGCGCATCCAGCGACTCCCTTTCCACGTACAGCTTCTCGACGTCGTAGCCGTCGAGCGCCCGGTAGGTCGGCGAGAAGTTCTTGATCTCGATGCCCTTGGTCTGCTGGCCCTTGACCAGTTCGTACACGCCGTCGTCGAGGAACACCATGCTGACATCCTGCGAGAACGCGGCGCTGATCAGCACGACCTCGAGCCCTTCGAGCGCATAGATCGTCCCGTAGGGCGCCTTGCGGTTGACGAACATGAACTTCTTCACCTTGCCGCCCGGGGGTCCGGCGGGCTCGTCGCCCGGGATCTCGTCAGTCATCATCCTAGTCTCCAAACACCACGAGCCGGTCGGCCTTGATTCCGGAGTCCACCAGTTGCCCCAAGCCGGAGATGCGGAAGCCATTGGCCAGGACTTCGTCCTTGATGCCCCGGCGCAATGCGGCCGCGATGCATACCACGAGGTCGATCTTGTGCTCCGCGGCCAGCTTCGACCAGCGGTTGACGATGTGCCGGTCGTCCTGCGGCGGCTCGGTCAGCTTCGTCGCGTTGTTGACGCCGTCGTGGTAGAAGAACACGCGCTGGATCTCGTGCCCCCTGGCGAGCGCCGCCTTCGCGAACTGGAACGCCGTGTCGCTCGCCTGGTGGGTGTAAGGCCCGGTGCTGACCATCAATCCGAATTTCATGAGAGTCGGGTGCCTTGTCAGAAGCGGATGTGGGTCGAGGCATTCAGGCTCGCCCGCGATCCGCGCCAATCATCGATCAGGTACTTGGTGAAGGGCAGGTCGGTCTTCTCGAAGAAGGCCGGCCAGCCGATCCGCTCGACCCAGTCGGCGATCCGCTCCCACGAGCGCGCATCGGCCTTGTACACGTACAGGATGCGCTTGACCACTTCCGAGACTTCGGGCCAGCGCGGCGGGTTGTTGGGCAGGCCGGAAGCGACCATCTTCATGAACGTCGGCTTGCCGCGGGCGTTCGAATTCTTGCCGCCCACCCAGATCGCCAGCTTGCTGAATTCCGGATCGTTGATCTGCATCGGCGGGCAGGGCGGGTAGCACGCGCCGCAGCACATGCACTTCTTTTCGTCGATTTCCAGCGACGGCTTGCCGTTGACCATGGCCGGGCGGATCGCGGCCACCGGGCAGCGCGCCACGACGGCCGGGCGTTCGCAGACGTTCGCGACCAGGTCATGGTTGATCTTGGGCGGCTTGGTGTGCTGGACGATGATGGCGATGTCGGCCTGTCCGCCGCAGTTGATTTCGCAGCACGACGTGGACAGGTGCACGCGGTTGGGCATCTCCTCCTTGATGAACTCTTCGTAGAGGTCGTCCATCAGCGCCTTGACCGCGCCGGAGGCGTCGGTGCCGGGGATGTCGCAGTGCAGCCAGCCCTGCGTGTGCGCGATCGCCGAGACCGAGTTGCCGGTGCCGCCCACGGGAAAGCCGCTGCCCGTCAGCGCGGTGATCAGCGGCGCGACCTTCTTCTCGTCGGCCACCATGAACTCGATGTTGCTGCGGATGGTGAAGCGGACGTGGCCGTCCGCGTACGTATCGGCGATGTCGCAGAGCTTGCGGATCGTGTACACGTCCATCTGGCGCTGCGTGCCCGCGCGGACCGTCCATATCTCGTCCCCGCTGTGCGACACGTGGTGCAGCACGCCGGGGCGCGGCCGGTCGTGATACTTCCAGTTGCCGTAGTTCTTCAGCATCACGGGGTGCAGGTACTGCTTGTTGTCCGGCACTCCGCTCTCGATGGGCTTGCGTATCTGTTGGGCCATGTTCAGTCTCCGGGCTGCAGCGTGGGGGCCTGCGCCTTCTTCGCGTTGATCTTCGCGACTTCGTCGTCCCAGCCGTCGGTGCGGACGTACGGATTCGTGCGCGGGGTGGACACCATGTTCGCGTCCACTTCGATGCCGATGCCCTCGAGGAAATTGACCAGGCCGATGCGCTCGATCATCTCGCCGGTGCGCTCGTGCTCCAGCGCATTCTCGGCGAAGAAGTCGATGACCTTCTGGCCGAGCTCGACGAGTTTCGCGTAGTCCTCGTCGGTCTTGAGCTCCATGAAGGGCACGACGACGGTGCCCATCAGGTCGCCGATCTTGAGCGTGCGCTTGCCCCCGATCAGGATGCTGGCGCCGGTGTCCTTGCCGTGCGCCAGCGCGCCGGTCATCACGTTGATGCAATGCATGCAGCGCACGCAGTTGCCGTTGTCGATTTCCAGCGATTGCGTGTCGTTGATCGCGACGCTCGAGACCTTCGGCCCCCGGGCGACGTCCTTCGTCTCCTTGAGCATGATCGCCTTGGTCGGGCAGCGGGCGACCACATCGTTGACCAGTTCGTTGAGCCCGTGCCTGGCGAACCACTTGCGCGCCAGCGGCTCGTCGGTGCGGATGTTGTCGCGCCAGGTGCCGATCACCGCCATGTCAGCCCGCTGGATGGAGTTCATGCAGTCGTTGGGGCAGCCAGAGAACTTGAACTTGAACTTGTACGGCAGCGCGGGGCGATGGATGTCGTCGAGAAACGTGTTGAGCACCTGCCGGTGCGCGCGCGACTCGTCGTAGCAGGATTGCTCGCAGCGCGCGGCGCCGACGCAGGACATCGAGGTGCGCACGGCGGGACCGGCGCCGCCCAGGTCGAAGCCCAGTTCGTTGATCGCGTCGAAGGCGTCCTGCACCTTGGCGGTCGACGCGCCCTGGAACATGATGTCGCCGCTCTGGCCATGGAAGGCGATCAGGCCCGAGCCATGTTTTTCCCATGCGTCGGTCAGCTTGCGCAGGATGTCGGTGTTGTAGTGCATGCCGGCCGGCGGCTGCACGCGCAGCGTGTGGAACTCGGAGGATTCGGGAAACATCGCGGCGACTTCGGAGAAGCGCGGGATGACGCCGCCGCCGTAGCCGAACACGCCGACGGTGCCGCCTTTCCAGTAGCCCTTGCGCGTCTTGTAGGAGTGCTCGAGCTGGCCCATCAGGTCGACCATGTAGTCCTTGTCTTTCGCCAGGCGCTTGAGGCCGGTCACGAAGCTGGGCCACGGCCCGCTCTCGAGTTGATCGAGCATCGGCGTATCAAAGGGTTTCTTTGCCATGGGCTTTCCTCCGGTTCGTTCCACCTGGGGTCTGGACTTTCCAGCATCCCGCAAACTGTCTTGCGCCGTCCGCGCCGGCCGCCGCTGCTCTGTTGCTCGCAACGGGAACGATGGTAAACAGCCGTCCTGCACCGTGCGTCAGAGCGTGTGAGAAGCTAACATCCGTCCGGCGACCTGACGATAGACCTGATAGGGGGTGCGCATACTACCCGTTAGGGTTATAGGGTTCTCACCCCTCGCGGCTATAGACGCAACACCCGGCTGTTGCGCCCAATAGCACCCTGGATTCAGGAGCCGGGCCAGTCCTGTCCGCCGTCCGGCAGGCGCCTGATTTCCCCATCGAAAACGTACCCGAACAGCGCCGGTTGCCGGACCCCTACGCGTGATAACGGAGACAGGCATGCAGCTGAGCCCGCTGGAAAAGTTCACGGCGCCCCTGGGCGGCCAGGAGATCGAATTGCAGCAGGTGGACTACGAGGCGGGCGGCATGAGCTTGTTGCGGATTCGCATCCGGGAAAAGAGCCGCTTCACGGTCTTCGACATCGATCCCGGCACTGCCCTCGCCTGGGGTCGGGCGATGCAGCGCTGGAGCGAGGCGCAGGACCGCGCCGCAGGCTGAACGTCATGGATGGCCAGGCCGAACACGCCACCGTTGTCGATGTCCTGTTTGCCATCGAAGGGACGGTGTTGCCCAAAGACCACCGTTTCGTGTTGCTGGGCGCGCTCGCGCGCGGGTTGCCGTGGCTGGCGGCGGATGCCGCCGTGGGCATCCATCCGATCAAGGCCGCCAGGGACGACGACGGCCGCCTGCTGCTGCCCAGGCGGGCCCGGCTGGTGATGCGCATGCCCGAGAGCCAGTTCGCCGCCGCGGCGGCGCTGACCGGGCAGGCACTCGACGTGGGCGGCTGGCCGCTGCGTGTGGGCGCGGCGTCGGTGCGCGCACTGATCCCGCACGGCACGCTGTATGCCTACTTCGTGACTGCCGAGTCCGACGACGAACAGGTCTTCCTCCAGCATGCCGGCGCCCGGCTGGCCGAACTGGGGACTCCGTGCAAGCTCGTCTGCGGCAAGCGCCAGGTCTTCGCGGCCGGCCCCCGGCAGGTTGCCGGATACAGCCTGATGCTGCACGACCTGAGCCGGGAGCATTCGCTACGCCTGCAGCAGGTCGGACTGGGCCGCGACCGCGGGCTGGGCTGCGGGATTTTCGTTCCCCACCGCTCGGCGGCGGCAGTGGGGTCGGGATGAAGACGCAGAGCCGGGTATCCGGTTTCCTGGCAGAGAGAGAGGGCAACTGATGGCATACATGGTCGATGGCGCCGAACTGGCGGCGGATGAACAAGGGTTTCTGCTCGAGGCGGATTTCGGCGAAGAAGTAGTGAAGGTGATCGCCGCCGCCGAGGAAGTGCAACTGACCGATGCCCACTGGGAGGTCGTCAACTACCTGCGGGACGAGTTTCGGGAACACGGCCACACGCCCAATTTCCGCAACATGCTCAAGGGCATGGGCGAGATCCGTCCGGGCATCGACAGCAAGTACCTCTACGACCTGTTCCCGCTGGGGCCGGCCAAGCAGGCGGCGAAGATCGCCGGCCTGCCGCAGCCGTACGGCAAAGGCGGATACTGAGCGGGGCGGCGCGCGCGGGACAGGCGCAATTCAGCAGAGTCAGGCGAGGGCACGAAAGGTCACGAAAGGGCGGCATGCGCATCAAGAGTCAGTGGTTCAACGACGACAAGCCGAAGACCGCGAAGCAGAGCGCGAGCGTGATGGCGTTCATCGCCTGGCGGCTGGCCCAGAACGCGGTCAAGCAGATGCGCGCGGCGCAATTCGACATCGACCCCGGCCCGCAGTACTTCGATTTCCTCAGCGAGTTCCTGATCTTCCTGCTGCAGGTCACCGACCGGATCGCCTACGCGAAGCTGGAGGGAGGCTACCGCGCCGAATTCACGACCGCGCTGGTCATCCGCGTGGCCGAAATCCTGGAAGAGAACGAAGACACGCTGCTGGGCGCGCCGGTGGAGAAGAGCTACCAGAACCGGTTCATCGATCTGTTCAACGCGCGCTCGGCCGACTACGCGACGATGAGCTACGGCGAGGGCGGAACGGACTTCCCGTTCCTGCGCTACCTTGGGAACCAGGTGATGCACATCATGCCCAGGAAGGACCAATCCTGGGTGATCGACCAGATCATGGAAATCGAGGCGCCGCAGGCCGTGGCCGGGATCGGCAAGGGCATGCAGGGACTGTTCGATGCCACGCCGCGGCCGGCGCGCAAGGAAAGGCTCTCGGGTGACTGAGCTCATGATCGCTGCGGAGCGCGCGACGCCGGCGACCGGTGCCGGAAGCAGCCCGTTTCGCCTGGACGACGACGCGGCGTACCGGCGCTGGCGGGAAGACAAGCTCGCCCGGTATCCGGCCTCCATCGACGACCTGATCGTCGAAGTGAAGGATCCGCGCGCGCTGAGCGCGGCCGAGCGGCAGGCGCTGCTGCAGCGCTGCGCGCGGGCCAGCATGGCCATCTACGCCTCGCCCGTCCGCGATGCCGGCAAGGACATCCTCCGCCTGCTGGGCGCGCAGCTCGGCCTGCACCGGCTGGACGCCAACTGGCTGGCCGACGAGGACGGCGTGTCGCAGGTGACGGTGGCGGCGGCGGGTGGGCGGCAGCACTACATTCCGTACACCAACCGGCCGCTGAACTGGCACACCGACGGCTACTACCATCCGGCCGCGCGCCGCATCCGGGGGATGCTGCTGCATTGCGTTTGCCCGGCGGCGACCGGCGGGGAAACCGCGCTGATGGATCACGAGATCGCCTACCTGCTGCTGCGCGACCACGATCCGGCGCTCGTCGCCGCGCTGCTGGCGCCGGATGCGATGACGATCCCGGCGCGCACCGACGAGGCGGGGATCGCCCGCGCCGAGGAAACGGGGCCGGTGTTCCACGTCGATCCGGGCGACGGTTCCCTGCACCTGCGCTATACGGCGCGCACCCGGAGCATCGCCTGGCGCCAGGACTCGGTCACGCTGGCGGCGGTCGCGTTCCTCGAGCGCCTGCTGGCCGGCGACTCGCCCTGGGTGCACCGCCTGCGGCTTGCGGCAGGGATGGGCATCGTCAGCAACAACGTGCTGCACGCCCGCTCGGCGTTCGAAGACGGGCCGGGCAGCCGGCGCCTGCTCTATCGGGCGCGGTATCTGGACCGGATCGATGGCCGCTGACCTTCCTTTCGGGACGCGCGCGGCGGGCCCGGCAGGCCTGGCCGGCGCGGCATGTCGCGGGGTCGCATGGCTGCGGCGCGCCGGTCACCGGGCGGCCTCCTGGACATGCTGACCATATGGCGGGCGGCGCAGCTGGTCGGCGTTTCGCGCGGCGTGCTGCAGAAGAAGATCCGCGACGGCGAGCTGGAGTCCAGCGACGGCCTGGTGTCGACCGAGGAGTTGCTGCGCGTGTTCTCCGGCGTCGACTTCGAGGAGCACGGCGACTTCGAGCGCGTCACCCGGATCAAGGAGCAGGCGTTCGGCCGGCGCGTGCGCGAGCGCATGCTGCCCAGCCAGGATGTGCTCGCGCAGCGCTTGTTCGCCCAGAGCGAGGAACTCGCCGACGTGCGCCGGCACCTGCAGAGCTATCACGACCTCGTGATCACCTTGCGGGCGCGCATCGACGAGGCCGCCGGGGCGTCGGAAAGCAAGGTTCTGCATGAACTCAAGGATTTCGTCGAAAGGGGTCTGTCCAATGCGCTGGCCACCAAAACCGCCAACATTTACGCCATCATGGATGACGTCCTGAAAGTCATGTCATCCCACGTCACGGTGCGTCCCAGCGGCCGCGAATTCGCGCTGGAGGGACACGACACGCTGCTGCAGGCCGGGCTCTCCGCCGGCCTGCGCCTGAACTACGGCTGCGGCAACGGCACCTGCGGCCTGTGCAAGGCGCGCGTCATTTCCGGCAGCGTCGCCCGGGTGCAGGCGTTCGACTATCCGCTGTCCGAGGCGGAAAAGCTCCAGGGCTATACGCTGCTGTGCGCGCATACCGCCGCCTCGAGCGAGCTGGTCATCGAAGCGCTCGAAGCCGACGGCGCGCAGGACATCCCCGCGCAGCAGATCACGACCCGCGTGCGCGCGGTCAGCTCGCTCGGCCGCGACACCTTGCTGCTGCACTTGCAGACGCCGCGCACCAACCGGCTGCGCTTTCTCGCCGGGCAGTGCGTGACGATCTCCGCGACCTGCGGGGGCGATGAAGTCCGGGCGGACTATCCGATCGCCAGCTGTCCGTGCGACGACCGGAACCTGCACTTCTATGTCGCGCGCGAAGCCGGCGACCCGCTGGCCCGGAGCCTGTTCGCTGACGCGCTGAAGGCGGGTGACGCGGTGACGGTGTGGGGGCCGCAGGGGGACTTCGTGCTGGCGGAGAGCCAGCGGCCGCTGGTCTTCGCCGCCTGCGACCTGGGCTTCGCGCCGATGAAGGGCTTGATGGAGCACGCGATGGCGGCGGAGGGCGCGGAGTCGATCTCGTTGTACTGGCTGGCCACGCGCGCCGACGGCCACTTCCTGGCCAATCAGTGCCGCGCGTGGACCGACGCGCTCGACAACTTCGATCATGCGCTGTTCGCCGATGCCGATGCGGGCGCAGGCGCCCGCGCCGTCGTCCAGGCCATGCGCGCCGACGTGTTCGTGGCGGACTGCGACTTCTACCTGGCGGGTCCCGAATCATTCGTCGATACGATGCTGGCCGGCCTGCGCTCCGCCGGAGTGCCGGAGCGGCAGATATTCACGATGGCACTGTGAGCTGGCGGGGGCTGGCGCGGGCGGCGGCGCCATCCGGCCACCGGCCAATGACGTTGCCACATTGATGTTGCTGCATTGACGTTGGAGGGGCCATGGCTTACTACATCTACCGCGTCTTTCCCTTCGGCCGTCTCGAAAAGGTGACGCAGTTCGACGCATTCCCCGACGCTTCGGCCGAAGCCAAGCGGTTGCGGGCCGCCGCGGACCGGCCGGCGGACTGCAAGCACAAGGTCATCTTCGCCGAAAGCGAATGGCAAGCCGAGGACCTGCTCTCGCAGGTGCGCGCCGGCGATACGGGTGTCGTGGGCGATGAGTGACGCGCGCGCCGCCGCGCCCGCGAGACTCACTGACGCCCGCGCGGCGCCCGCGGGGAGCGATGCGGCGGCGCCCGGTTTCGCGCGCCTGGTGCAGACGGTGCAGGCCAACTGCGACGTCTCGGACGCGCGGCACGCGCGGGACATGACGCTGTGCAACTACCTGCTCGACATGCGGGAGTTCTACCGTTGGGAGTGCGGCAGGCCGTTCGCGGAGACGCTCGCGCGCGCGGATGTGGGCCAGTGGATAGCGCGCCGCGAAGCGCTGTGGGAAACGCTCGAGGACGCCGACTTCGTGCCGCTGCCGGTGATGGGGCGGGACATCGAGCCGTTTGCCGCGGCGGCGGTCAACGAGGCGCTGGCGCCGGCGGGACTGGTGTACGGCGCCGGGATCGGCCGCTTCGGCAAGCCCCAGTTCTTCCTCGGCGAGCTGGGCCGCGACGAGCACCGCGGCCAGGCGCGCATTCTGTTTGCGCGGCGCGAATACGCGCGCGATCTCTCCCCGGCCCCGGCCGCGCTGCTGGGCAACACCATCTACCTGCGCCACGAGTCCCTGCAGCGCTGGCTGTGGGGAAAGGTCGAGACCTGGGGCGTGAAAAAACCCGACGGGGCATGGCAGCGCACGCTCGCCGCCTACGGTTTCGACGCCGACCCGCGGCTGGCCGTCGAGCGGATGGCCGAGGCCGAAGCCGAGACGCTGATCCTGCACGAGTTGGGCGAGTTTGCCGCGGGACAACTCCTCGGCGGTCAATGGCAGGAAATGCGGGCCGGCTTCACCGGCCGGCGCGCCGAGATCGTCGCCCGCGCCGTGCGCGACAACCTGGCCGATTGCCTGGTCACGTTGCCGGCGCTCGTGGACCGGCGCGCCGCGGCGTCGATCCACTTCTGGTTCGGCAATTTCGACGGCATGCGCCGCGAACTGTTCCCGCTCCTTGCGGGCGCGTACGCGGCCTGGACCGCCGGCGATGATGGCGTCGCACTGGAATCTGCGATTGCCGCCGGGCAGCGGCACTGGCAGGACACCGGGCGGCGCCTGCTGGACTTGTGCCTGGCGGGGAGCGAGGCCGCCGCCGCCGGCCTCGCCGACTTGTCGGACACGCGCCTCTAGCCGCCTGTCGAACGCCTGAGCCCGTCAGTCTGAAGGCGGTCAGTTGCCCGTCGGGCAACTCCCGGTGTCGGCGGGAACCTGGCCCACCAGCAGCAGGAACTGCTCGAACGGTCCCATCACGCTCATGGCTTCCAGCATGGGACCGGAGAACTGCAGGCGCCCGAACATCATCGCCCGCATCGGGCCATACTCGCCCTTGCCCATCTCGAGCCAGCGGTCGGAAGTGGCGTGCATCAGGTAGTCGACGTCATAGTCCGGGGTGACTTGCGGCTTGCCGCCATAGGTGCACACCGCCTTGCCATCCTTGCCTTCGATCTTCATTTCGACCGGCGCGCGTTCGCCGCACTCGGAGCGGTACATGTGCACGATCTTGTAACCGCGCTGCTTGTCGTTCTTGACCCATTTGTCGCCAAGCTCGCCGGTGAGGATGGCATTCTTGTTCCAGGCCGCGCAGGCCTGGGCCATCCAGTCCGGCGTCATCAGGACTGGCGCCGCGCCGGCAGCGGTGGCGCATAGCGCCAGGGCCGCCGGCAGAATGCATCGGATCATCGCCTTGCTCAAAGCTTCATGCCCCAGGCGATACCCAGCGAGTTCTCGTACATCTGGATGGTCTCGGTGCCGCCGGCGTTCGGCACCGGGATCATCGCGTTGAAGAACGACGATCCGCTCACCGATTGCTTGGCTGCGTGCATGTACGCCACCGTGATGTCGGAGGTCCGGGAGAGCGCATAGGTGAAGCCCAGCGTGTAATGGTCCTGGACGACGCCCGGAGCCAGGATGTTGAACGTCACATCCCGGGCCAGGATCGGATTGTCGCTCTTGCCATAGCCGGCGCGGACGGTCAGGGCGCTGTTGACCGCGTACTCCAGTCCGAACTTCCAGACATCGACGTTCTGCCAGCCGAAGCCGGGGCCGTTGCTCGCGCCCAGCGGGGCCTGGTTGGTGCTCGGGTTGCCGACGGAGTTGACGTCGTTGTAGTTGATGCGCTTGTAGTCCATCCCGAACGTCAACGCGGGAGTGGCCTTGATCATGACGCCGATGCTGTAGTTCTCCGGCATGTCGAATCCGCCATCCTCGGCGAACAGTCCCTTGTACTTGTCGAACTTGCCCATCTTCATCTTGGTGGAGTACGCGGCGCCGATGCTGACCATGTCCGAGATCCGGCCGAGGTAGCCCACGCGCGCGCCGTAGCCGGTCGAACTGTCGTAGTCGTTGTTGCTCACGTTCGACGGGCTGCCGCTGAACTGCGTGAACAGTTGAACGCCGTCGATCTTGAAGCGCTGGTAGCCGAGCAGCGGCGCGATGCCGATCGCATGGTTGGGCGCGACCTTGAACGCAAAGGTGGGGGCGATGATGAGTTGCGTCAGATCGACGCCCAGCTTGCCGTCGCCGCACAACGCGTTGCCCGCCTGGAACGTGCCGGTCGGCGTCGGGCACTGAAAGCTGCCCTGCGGATAGGTCGTATTCATGCCGCCGTTGCCGTAGACGGTGAGGCCGACGGACATGTTGGGATTGATCATCCGGTTGTAGCCGAACTCCGGAATGAAGAAGTTCTCCCGGTCGCTTTCCACCTTTCCGTTCAGCGGGGGAATCGACGCGCCGCTGCGCTCGCTGCTGCGCACCGGGCTGAACCAGTCGATGCCCACGTCTACCCGGTTGCCGACGAAAACGCCCTGGGCGGGATTGTTGGCGCCGCCGAACGTGTCATCGGTGCGCGCGGCGCTGACGCCCGCCATGCCCTTGGACCGCATCCCGTATCCGTGCGAGAAATAGCCGTCGGTGGCCAGTGCCGTCGCCGGCACGATTGCCGCCGAGATCAATGCCGCCAGCAGGGTTCTGTTGAACTTCATGCTCATTTCCTTCAGGTGAGGGTGGGGAAGATGGTGACGGTCAGATGAACAGGCTCACGTCCGCCTGCTGCGCCATCGGCAGGAAGCGGGTCGCGCCGCAGTACTCGCTGACCTCGGGAATGAAATCGGCCGGGCTGAAGCCGAACAGGTCGACCGTCATCTGGCAACCAATCAGCTTGACCCCCGACTCGACGCAGATCGAGCGCAGGTCGGCGATCTCGGCGACGCCGTTGTTCTTGATGGTCTGTTTCATCAGCGTCGTGGCGAGGTTCTCGAAACCGGGAACGACCGCTTGCACGGCATTGGGGATGTTCCAGTTGATGTGCTTGAACCAGTCCGGGCCAAAGGGCATCTTCATCGGCATCCCGGGATTGCCCAGCGGGCTGATCTTCAGATCGCCGATGTCCTTCTTGAGCAGGTTGAGGCCGTAGAACGTGAAAAACACCGACACATCCCAGCCCAGAGCCGCGCCGGTCGAGGCGAGGATGAACGGCGGGTAAGCCCAGTCGAGCGTGCCCTTGGTGGCGATGATGGTCATCGACGGCGTCTTCTTCTTCGCGGCCTGCTGCGCGAGCCGTTCTTCGAGCATCTTCGGCAGCAGCGCATCGATCCGCTGCCTGATCAACTCATCCATTACCGCGCTGTCCGGTGTGATGCCCATGGCCTGGCTCCTCTCGTTGTCTGCTTACGCAAGGGTAATGACGGGCGACACGCCGCGCGTGGCCCTTGTGCCACGGGTCGCGGCGCCCGCCGTGCTGCGGTTGTGGATTCGGCGTGACGCGTCGCGCGCATCATCCGCCGCCGGGATCGCTGCCCGGCTAGCCCTTCTTGATGTAGAAAGTGAACTCCTTGTTCGCCGCTTCCGAGCCCACGATGGGGTTGCCCGTCTGCTCGGCAAACGCCTGCATGTCGGCCACCGAGCCGGGGTCGGTGGCGATGACCTTGAGCACCTGCCCGGACGTCATGCCATTCAACGACTGCTTGGTCTTGATGATGGGCAGCGGGCAACCGAGCCCCCGCGCATTCAGTTCCTTGTCAAAATCCATCGACTGCCTCCATGTATTGGTAACCCCCTGGGGAAATCCGGGCCGCCATCCAGCACAGGCGACACCGCGCCCCTCGCGCCGATGCCTGCAGGAAGTCTCGCTATTAGGCGGGCTTTGCGGATTGATCGTCTATAACCGTTGCGGGTAACCACGGCATAACCCCGATGGGTAATGTCCCTACTCCCTTTAGGGCTTGTCTGCCGATTGCGGTTTGGCTACGCTTCCAGGAAGGTTGGTCGTACCCCTGTCTGGCGCCGCGAGCCGTTGTCTTATCCCTTTGTCCCGACCACCGTAATTCATTTCCGGCCGCTGCCGAACGAGGTAATACCCGATGACCGCAGAACTGCTCGAAGCCGTGAATGCAGGCGACGTGGAACGCGTCCGGCACCTGCTCGCCGCGGGCGCCGACTGCAACGTCCGCGACACCGACGGGCTGCCGGTCCTCGCGCTCGCGGCGTCCGCCGGCAACCTGACCATGGTCACGGCGCTGCTCGGTGCCGGCGCTGACGTGAATGCGGCCAACGAATGGGGCTGGACAGCGCTGATGAAAGCGGCGCACAACCCGGATCTGGATCGGGGCTTCCCCGACGTCGCGCAGGCGCTTATCGCCGCCGGCGCGGACGTGGAGGCGGCGATCAGTTATGGCGTGCGGCCGCTGATGCTGGCGGCGGGCTACGGCGAGACCGCGGTGGTCGAAACGCTGCTCAGAGGCGGCGCCGACGTGCTGGCGCGCAACGATGGCGGCCTGACCGCGCTGATGATGGTGAAGCAGAAGCACTACGTCGACGTGATCAACCTGCTGCACGAAGCGGAGCGCGATGCGGGCGTGGACGAGGGCAGCTGCTCGGCGAAAAACGAACCGGGGTCGCAGGTAGTGACCTTCCTGAAACCGGTTGCCCGATGACCCGGCGCGAGCGCCGCCCGCGAAACGTGGCGCGCGCGGCGCGCGCCTTGCGGCGACTGGCGGCGTTGGGTGCGCTTGCCATGTTGCTGTGGTCGCCTGGTGCGCTGGCGGGTGAACTCCTGGCCACCGAAAATACGCCGTGGTGGGTCTGGCCGCTGGGCCTGTTCGTCGTTTGCTTTCTACTCGGCGTGATCGCCGTCCCGGCCGGCGTCGGCGGGGGCGTGTTGTTCGTTCCCATCGTCAGCGGGTTCTTTCCGTTCCATCTTGATTTCGTGCGCGGCGCCGGCTTGCTGGTGGCGCTGGCGAGCGCGCTGGCGGCCGGCCCCAGCCTGCTGCGCGCCGGCCTCGCCGACCTGCGCCTGGCATTGCCGGTCGCCGTGATCGCTTCGGCAACCTCGATTGCCGGAGCGCTGATCGGGTTCGCACTGCCCACCCGGATCGTGCAGTTGGCCTTGGGCGTTATCATCCTGGCCATTGTCGCCGTGATGGCCACCGCCGCACGGTCCGACTATCCACTGGTCCCGGCGCCCGACCGGCTGGCCGGCGCCTTGCGCCTGCACGGCGTGCTGGTCGACAGATCGACGTCCAGCGTCATCGCGTGGCAGACCCACCGGACGCCACTGGGGCTGGCGCTCTTCGCGGGCATCGGCTTGCTGGCAGGCATGTTCGGGATGGGCGCGGGATGGGCGAACGTGCCGGTGCTCAATCTCGTGATGGGCGCGCCGCTGAAGCTCTCCGCCGGCACGTCGAGTTTCATCCTGTCCCTGGTCGACTCGGCGGCGGCATGGGTCTATCTGCTCAAGGGCGCGGTCCTGGCCATCGTGGCCGTGCCCTCGGTGATCGGCATGATGTTGGGCGCGCGCATCGGCGCCCGCCTGCTTGGCGTGCTCAGCGCGACCGCGGTGCGGCGCCTGGTCATCGGGCTGTTGCTCTTCGCCGGCGGGCGCGCGCTGCTCAAAGGCATCCTGGACTGAAGGCCGGGCGTGAAGACTGAGTTCCCGCTGTTGTCGCAGGCGCAACACCGTTACGCGCGCGTCCTCGACTGGGTCACCCGGCTGGGATTCGTGCTGCTGGTCGCCGCCTTCGCCGCCTATCTGCTTGGGTTGCTGCCCGCGCACGTTCCGTTCGAGCGGCTGCCGGCGCTGTGGGTCCAACCCGTCGATGCCTATTTGCGGGAAAGTGCGACGCCGGTCGGCTGGGGCTGGGTCGTGCTGGCCGCGAAGGGCGAGTTCGCGAGCCTGGGCGGCATCGTGCTCCTGGTCGGATGCTCGTTCCTGTGCCTGGCGGCCATCCTGCCGTTGTATGCGCGGCGCGGCGAAGCCATCTACTTCGTGCTATGCCTGCTCGAATTGACCGTGATGGCGCTGGCCGCGTCGGGGATTTTCATCATCGGGCATTGAGCCTCGGGCGGCGTTGACGCGGAATGCAATTGGGGTCAGACCCCTATTCAAGCTGATTCGGCGAGGAGATTGCGGAGTTGGCGGCGCCAGCCGCAGCCCGAACGAGTGCCCAGATCTTGCCTGCTCCGGCGGCTTTCCCACGGAGTGCCCCAAGAAAAATGGCCTGGACCTTGCGGTCCAAGCCATTTTGTTTTCTGGTCGGGGCGCCGGGATTCGAACTCGGGACCCCTTGCACCCCATGCAAGTGCGCTACCAGGCTGCGCCACACCCCGACTGGGCGCGATTATAGCATCGCGATCCGGTTACTTACAGCGGCTTCTGCAGCAGCTCGAGGATCGCCTGCAGTTCTTCGCGCACATCGATTTCGGGTTCGCTGTCCTGCTGCGGCGGCGCGGCGTGCGCGGCTTCGCCGTTGTGCTTTTTCAGCGTCTCGGTCTCCAGCCGGTTGCGCGCGCCATTGATGGTGAAACCCTGCTCGTAGAGCAGGTCGCGAATGCGGCGGATCAGCAGCACTTCGTGGTGCTGGTAATAGCGGCGGTTGCCGCGCCGCTTGACCGGCTTCAACTGCGTGAATTCCTGCTCCCAATAGCGCAGCACGTGCGGCTTCACCGCGCACAACTCGCTCACCTCACCGATGGTGAAGTACCGCTTGGCAGGGATGGGCGGCAGCGGCTTACTTGGGGAGAGTTCCGGCATGATTCGCCGCGTCCACCATCGCCTTGAGTTTCTGGCTGGCGTGGAAGGTCACCACGCGCCGCGCCGTAATGGGAATTTCCTCGCCGGTCTTGGGATTGCGTCCGGGTCGCTGGGGTTTGGCGCGCAACTGGAAGTTGCCAAAACCGGATAGCTTGACGCTGGTGCCGTCTTCGAGCGACTTGCGGATTTCCTCGAAAAAGCACTCCACCATGTCCTTCGCCTCTCGCTTGTTCAGACCAACGCGCTCGAACAAAAGATCGGCAAGTTCTGCCTTGGTCAACGTCATCATGGCGCGGCTCCCTTGAACCCTTAGCGCGTTGTGCCGTTGAAATTATCGCGGAGCGTTTCGAACAGTTGCTCCATGGCCGCGTCGACTTCTGGATCCGTTAATGTGCGTTGAGTATCTTGCATAAGCACAAGAAACGCAAGGCTTTTTTGTCCTTGCGGCAGCGTGCCGCCGCGGTACACATCGAACACCCGGATGTCCGCCACGCAGGCCGGTTTCACCGCGAGCATCGCATCCACAAGGGCTTGTGTCGGGACCTCTTCTGCGACCACGACAGCTAGGTCGCGGCGCACCGGCGGAAACCGGGAAACTGGCCGCACGTCGGGCAGGCCGACGTGTTGCAAAGCCGCCCATTCGATTTCAAACAGCACCGGCGCCGCGGGCAATTCGTGCGCGCGGGCGAGGCGGGGATGCAGTTCGCCCAGCCAGCCGATCGCGGCGCCATCGCGCTCGATCCGCGCCGAGCGTCCCGGGTGCAGCGCCGGGTGCGAGGCCGGGACGAAGCGCGCCGTCGCGCCGCCAAGCAGCGCTTCGACGTCGGCCTTGACGTCGTAGAAGTCGGCCTGCCGCTTGGGCGTTCCCCACTGCTCGTCGACGGCGGGACCGTACGCGGCGCCGGCGATGCGCAGCGGCTGCCGGTAGCCGGCGATCGCCAGCGGACCGTCCGGCGCCGCCTTGTCGCGCAAGTAAACCTTGCCGACTTCGAACACGCGCACGCGGGGCGCCCGCCGCTTGACGTTGTAGGCGATGTTGCCGACCAGGCCGGAGAGCAGCGACGAGCGCATCACGCTCATCTGGCTGGCGATCGGGTTGAGCAGCCGGATGGGTTCGGCGTTGGCGGCGAAATCGATCTCGGCCTGCGTATCCACGAAGCTGAAATTGACGACTTCCTGGTAGTCCAGGTCGGCGACCAGGTGGCGCACCGCATGGATCGAACGCTGCGTCTCGTGCGTGGGCAGCATGACGCTGGGCGCCACGGGCGGATGTGCCGGAATGTTCTCGAAGCCGTGTATCCGGGCGACTTCCTCGATCAGGTCTTCCTCGATCTCGAGATCGAAGCGGTGCGACGGCGGCGCGACAATGAAGTCGGCGTCGGGGCCGTCGCCACCGCGCGTGAACGGCAGTTGCAGCCGGGTGAAGATGCCCGCGATTTCGGCGGGCGGGACGGTTATCCCAAGGACGCGCGCGGTACGCGCGACACGCAACCGCACCGGCGCCCGCACCGGCAGCCGCGCGACGGTGTCGACTACGGGGCCGGGCTCGCCGCCGCAGATGTCGAGGATGAGTCGCGTAGCGCGTTCGATGCCGGCGACGTTGTTGTCGAAGTCGACGCCGCGCTCGAAGCGATGCGAGGCGTCGCTGACGAAGTTGTAGCGGCGCGCGCGGCCGGCGATCGCGTTCGGGTGGAAAAACGCGGATTCGAGGAAGATTGCCGTGCTGTCCGTTTCGGCCTTGGTCGAGTCGCCGCCCATGATGCCGGCCAGGCCGATCGGGCCCGAGTCATCGGTGATGCACAACACCGGCAGGTCGGTGTAGTGCACGGGCACCGTCTGCTCGTTGAGCAGCTTAACCCGCTCGCCCGGGCGGCCGTACCGGACGTCGATTTTGCCCTGCAGCTTGGCCAGATCGTACACGTGCAACGGACGGCCGAGCTCGAGCATCACGTAGTTGGTGACGTCGACCAGCGCCGAGATCGACCGCTGGCCGGAGCGCGCGAGCCGGTCCTTCATCCAGCCGGGCGTGGGCGCGTGCGCATTCACGTTGCGGATCACGCGGCCGGTGAAACGTCCGCAGCCCTCCGGCGCGGTGATGGTGACCGGGAACGTCGCGTCACTGACGGGCGCGACCGGCGGGATCGCGGGCGCCGTCAGCGGCGCGCCGGTCAGCGCAGCGACCTCGCGGGCCACGCCCAGAATCGAAAGGCAGTCCGCCTTGTTGGGGGTGAGCTTGAGCGTGAGCAGGCGGTCGTCCAGCGCCAGCACCCGCCGGATGTCCGCGCCCACCGGCGCGTCCGCCGGGAGCACCAGCAGCCCCGAGTGATCGTCCGAGAGGTGCAACTCGCGTGCCGAGCACAGCATGCCGGCGCTGTCCACGCCGCGCATGGTCGCCCGCCGGATCTCGAACGGACCCTGGCCGGCTTCGGCGGGCGGGAGTCGTGCCCCGACCAGGGCGCAGGGAACCTTGATGCCGGGCGCCACGTTGGGCGCGCCGCACACGATGTCGAGCATCGCCCCGGTGCCGGCGTCGACCTTGCAGACCGACAGGCGGTCGGCGTTCGGATGGCGCGCGACCTCGAGCACCTGCGCGACCACGACGCCGGAGCAGGGCGGGGCGACGGCGGCCGAATCCTCGACCTCGAGCCCGGCCATGGTCAGCGCATGCGCGAGCTGGTCGCTGTCCAGCGGCGGATTGACCCAGGTGCGTAGCCAGTGTTCGGAAAATTGCATGCGTTCAGATCAATTGAATTGCTTCAAAAAGCGCAGGTCGCCCTCGAAGAACAGGCGCAGGTCGTCGATGCCGTAGCGCAGCATCGCCAGGCGCTCGAGCCCGCTGCCGAAGGCGAAGCCGATATAGCGTTCCGGGTCCAGCCCATAGTTGCGGATCACCGTGGGATGCACCTGGCCGGAGCCGGAAATCTCCAGCCACGTGGTCTTCTCGCCTGCGTCGCCGAACGCCATGTCGATCTCGGCCGAAGGCTCCGTGAACGGAAAGAACGAAGGGCGGAAGCGCACGACGATGTCGTCGCGCTCGAAGAACTTCTTCAGGAAGTCGGCGTAGACGCCCTTGAGGTCGGCGAAGCTGATGTTCTCGGCGATCCACAGCCCCTCGACCTGATGGAACATCGGCGAGTGCGTCGCGTCGCTGTCGACGCGGTAGGTGCGGCCCGGGGCGATGACCTTGATCGGCGGCTGGTGCATCCGCGCGTAGCGCACCTGCATCGGGCTGGTGTGCGTGCGCAGCAGCAGCGGAAGCCCCGCCGCGTCGCGGTCGTCGATGTAGAACGTGTCCTGCATCGAGCGCGCCGGATGATTCTCCGGGTTGTTCAGCGCGGTGAAGTTGTACCAGTCGGTCTCGATCTCCGGCCCGTCGGCGACCTCGAAGCCAATGGAGCGGAAGATCTGCTCGACGCGTTCCCAGGTGCGCATCACCGGATGCAATCCGCCCAGTCCCCTGCCGCGTCCCGGCAGCGTGACGTCGAGCGCCTCGGCGGCGAGCTGCGCGTCCAGCCTGGCCTGCGCGAGCTGCTCGCGGCGGGCGTTGAGCGCCGCCTCGAGCCGTTCCTTGGCCTGGTTGATCAGTGCGCCGGCGGCGGGCCGATCGGCCGCGCCGAGCTTGCCCAGGCCCTTGAGCAGGTCGGTGAGCGCGCCGGACTTGCCGAGGTACTTCGCCTTCGCATTTTCGAGCGACGGCGGATCCCCGCAGGCGGCGAAGTCGGCGAGCGCGGAAGTGACGATTTGCTCTAGATTGTCCATGGCTTCGCCCGACGATGATGGGTATCGCTGCGTTCCACCGACCAATGATGGGTATCGCTTCGCTCCACCCATCCTACGGGCTGGCGGCCTGGCATTGCCGCTGTAAGGGCATGGGTGAGGAGCGGAAAACTTTGCACGAAAATTCCAAAAGTGATCAACTGTTTTTTCTCCCTCACCCCAGTTACGGAGCGAACGAGTGCATTCTGTGCTCGAAGAAGTTATTCCTCGGTTGAACGCTCCTCAACCTTGCCCTATTTCGCAAGCGGGGACAGGGTGGCCATGCTTTCCCTGCGTCCACAAAAAAAGGGAGGCTGGCTTCGCCCCCCCTTTTTCGGCAGATCCGATCAGGCCATAGAGGCTTTGGCCTGCTCCGCGATCTTGTTGAACGCCGGCCGGTCGTGCACCGCCAGGTCGGCGAGCACTTTCCGGTCGATGTCGATCGCCGCCTTCTTCAGGCCGGCGATGAACACGCTGTAGCTCATGTCCAGTTCCCGCACTGCGGCGTTGATGCGCACGATCCACAGCGCGCGGAAATCCCGCTTCTTGGCCCGGCGGTCGCGATACGCGTACTGCCCGGCCTTCATTACCGCCTGCTTGGCGATCCGGTAGACATTGCCGCGGCGGCCGCGGTAGCCTTTGGCAAGATCGATGATCTTCTTGTGCCGCGCCCGGGCGGTCACACCACGTTTGACTCTTGGCATGGTTGTGCTCCTTTCCGGTTATGCGTACGGCAGCATCGAACGCACCGACGCCATGTTGGTTGAGTGAATTTCCGCCGTACCGCGCAGTTGGCGCTTGTTCTTGGTGGTCTTCTTGGTCAGGATATGGCGCTTGTACGCCATGCTGCGCTTGATCGAACCCGATCCGCGCACCTTGAAGCGTTTTTTCGCTCCGCTTTTCGTCTTCATCTTCGGCATTGCAGTTCCAATTATTAGTTGCCCGGTCGGGTGACCGTTGCCGCTGCCGCAGGCGCCGGGGCAGCTTGCGCTGCGTCCGTTGCTGCGGGCTTCGGTCTCGGTGCTTTGGGTGCCACGGCTCCCGTTGCATGGGGGGCTGCGGCAGGACCCGAACCTTGCTTGTCCTGGTGATGCGGCACGACTACCTTTTCAGGCTTTTTCTTGGGGCCGATCAGCATCACCATTTGCCGGCCCTCCATTCTCGGAAACTGCTCGACCACGCCGACCAGTTCCAGATCACCTCTTACCCGTTCGAGCAGGCGCACGCCGAATTCCTGGTGCGCCATCTCCCGGCCGCGGAAGCGCAAGGTCACCTTCGCCTTGTCGCCCTCGGACAGAAAGCGGACGAGATTTCGCAGCTTGATCTGATAATCACCGTCATCCGTGTTGGGCCGAAACTTGACTTCTTTCACCTGAATCTGTTTCAGCTTCAGTCGGGCCTCGTGCTGTTTCTTGGCCTCCCGGTACTTGAATTTGCCGTAATCCATGATCCGGCATACCGGGGGCTGGGCGGTGGGCGCGATCTCGACGAGGTCGACTTCCGCTGCTTCCGCCTTGGCCAACGCTTCTCGCGTGGGCACGATCCCAATCTGTTCACCGTCAACACCAATTAAGCGAACCTCGGGAACGGTGATGTCCTCGTTGATCCGCAGGTCTTTATCAGCCAGCTGTGTAATCCCTATAAAATAAAAAAATCAAGGCCGCGCCACCGCGTCAGCCACCTGCGCTCAGGCGACTGTCGCCTCCTTGCGGAGGCGCTCGGCAAAGGCATCCAGACTCATTGCGCCCAGATCCTCACCGCCACGGGCTCGCACGGCCACCGTACCAGCCTGCATTTCCTTGTCGCCGATCACCAAGTGATACGGGACCTTTTGCAGGCTATGTTCTCGAATTTTATAGGAAATCTTCTCGTTGCGCAAATCGGATTGCACCCGGAATCCCTGGTTGTGCAGTGTTTTCTCGACGGTTTTGGCATATTCCGCCTGGTTTTCGGTGATTGTCACGACAATGGCCTGAACGGGCGCCAGCCAGACCGGCATCGCACCCGCGAAGTTCTCCACCAGGATCCCGATGAACCGCTCCAGCGAGCCGACGATTGCCCGGTGCAGCATGACGGGAGTCTTGCGCGTATTGTCCTCGGCGACGTATTCGGCGCCCAGGCGTTCCGGCATCGAGAAATCGACCTGCATCGTCCCGCACTGCCATTGGCGGCCGATGGCGTCCTTCAGCGTGTACTCGATCTTCGGGCCGTAAAACGCCCCTTCGCCGGGCGAGATCGCGAACTCGCATCCGGAACGGCGCAGCGACTCCATCAGCGCGAACTCGGCCTTGTCCCAGGATTCGTCCGACCCGACGCGCTGGTCCGGCCGGGTCGCGATCTTGTAGATGATGTCGGTGAAGCCGAAGTCCGCGTAGACCTTCTGCAGCAGCGTCGTGTAGGCGACGCACTCGTCGAGGATCTGCTCCTCGGTGCAGAAGATGTGGCCGTCGTCCTGCGTGAAGCCGCGCACGCGCATGATGCCGTGCAGGGCGCCGGAAGCCTCATTGCGGTGGCATTGCCCGAATTCGCCGTAGCGCAACGGCAGTTCCCGGTACGAATGCAGTCCGGCATTGAAAATCTGGATGTGGCCCGGACAGTTCATCGGCTTGATCGCGTAATCGCGGTTTTCGCTGGCCGTGGTGAACATGTTGTCCTTGTAGTTCTGCCAGTGCCCGGATTTTTCCCACAGGCTGCGGTCCAGGATCTGCGGCCCCTTGACCTCCTGGTAGCCGTTGTCCTGGTAGACGCGGCGCATGTACTGCTCAACCTGCTGCCAGATCGCCCAGCCCTTGGGATGCCAGAACACCATGCCGGGCGCCTCGTCCTGCATGTGGAACAGGTCGAGCGCCTTCCCCAGTTTCCGGTGGTCGCGCTTCTCCGCTTCTTCCAGCCGGTGCAGGTACGCGTCCTGGTCCTCCTTTTTCGCCCATGCCGTACCGTAGATCCGCTGCAGCATCTCGTTTTTCGAGTCCCCGCGCCAGTAGGCGCCGGCCAGCTTCATCAGCTTGAAGACCTTGAGCTTGCCGGTCGAGGGCACGTGCGGGCCCCGGCACAGGTCGGTGAACTTGCCTTCGGTGTAGAGCGAAACGACTTGGTCGGCCGGGATGCCGGCGATGATTTCCGCCTTGTAGTGCTCGCCGATGCTCTTGAAATAGGCGACTGCCTCGTCGCGCGGCAGGACTTTCCGCGTCACCGGCTCGTCCTTCTTCGCCAGTTCGGCCATCTTGGCCTCGATGGCGACCAGGTCTTCGGGCAGGAACGGGCGCTTGTACGAAAAGTCGTAGTAAAAGCCGTCCTCGATCACCGGGCCGATGGTCACCTGCGCGTCCGGGAACAGTTCCTTGACCGCATACGCGAGCAGGTGCGCCGTCGAGTGGCGGATGACTTCCAGGCCTTCGGGATCACGGTCGGTGACGATGGCGACGTCCGCGTCGGATTCGATTCGATGCGAGGTGTCGACGACCTTGCCGCCGACCTTTCCGGCCAGCGCCGCCTTGGCGAGGCCCGGGCCTATGCTCTGCGCGATCTCGGCCACCGTCACCGGTCCGGGAAACGGGCGTTGCGAGCCGTCAGGCAGGCGAATGTTCAACATGGTGTTTCCTTTTCAATGCGGTGCCGCGTACGCGGCGCCAACTTTCCTGGCGGACTCCCGCCGCGTGATCCTTGGCCCCGGGCGGGAATTTGCCGCGCAACAAAAAAGCGCGGTCGAGCCGCGCTTTTTTCTACAAAAAAAGGGTGCGCTCGATCAGATTGACCGTTTCGTCGCCGTCCAAGTCAGCGGTGTCATAACGCTTGCCCTTTCCGTGCTGCTGCGATGTCGATGTTCCGTTGCCCCTGCAGGCGTTCGTCTGCGTCGAGACGGACATCTGCACATTCTGTGGTTGGCGCGATTGGACTCGAACCAACGACCCCTACCATGTCAAGGTAGTGCTCTAACCAGCTGAGCTACGCGCCAAACGAGTCCGCCATTCTACTGGCAGATGCCAGGGACCGCAACTTTCCGTTGCATTCTGTCGCGGCGCTCACGCTTCCGCTACCGGCAATTGAATCGTGACGATGGTCCCGGCCGCGTCGTCGCGATTCGCGATCCGCGCCGTGCCCTGGTGGTACTCGGCGATCAGGCGGACGATGTAGAGTCCCAGCCCCAGGTGCGGGGAGCCGCTGCCGGCGTGGCGCACGCTGACCATCGAGTCGAACAGCCGCGCCTGCATTCCTTCCGGCAGCGCCGCGCCCTTGTTCGCGACGCGCAGCACGGCGTGGCGACCGGCAACCTGCAGGTTCACCTCGATCGCGGTCTCCGGTGTGGCGAAGTCGACGGCATTGGCAATCAGCTTGTCCAGCATCTGCGCGACGAGGTCCGGATTGCCCATGACGGGGACGGCGGCGGCAGGCAAGGCCGGCGCAAAGCGGGCTGCCGGATAGATCGTCCGGTACGCCTCGACGCAGCCCGCCACGACTTCGCGCAGGTCGAAGCGCTCGCGTGGCGTGTTGGCGATCGCCGCCTCCAGCCGCGTGGCTTCCGACATCGCGTCGAAGATGAAATTCAGGCGCAGCAGGCCGGCATGGGCGCGCTCGACATAGACCCGCGCTTCCGCCGCGTTCGCGCTTAGTTGCAGGTTGTCCAGCGAGGAGCGGATCATCGCGATCGGCGTGCGCAGTTCGTGCGACAGCCGCGAGGCGAGGTGTTCGCGGTAATGGGCGTAGTCGGCGAGCCGCCGCAGCACCGCGGCAAACTCGCGCGACAAGTCGCCCAGTTCGTCGCCGGACGCCGAACTCGCCAGCGGCTGCACGATGCGGCCCTCGGCGTCGACCGCCGCGCGCGCGTCGTCGCGCAGCGCCCGTATCCGCCGCCCCAGGCGCGAGGCGAAGACGAACAGGAGCACCGCGCCTGCCAGCACGACCAGCAGCAGCAACCCGAACAGGCGCTCGAACGCGAGATTGCGCTGCCGCAGCACCGAGTTGGTCGTCTGCTCGGTGACGACCACGCCCTGCACCTTGTCGCCCGCCCAGACTGGGGCTACCGCGAAGGCGACCGCCGCGTAGCCGTCGGTGGTCGCCCGGGTTCCCCGGGCGAGCACGCCGGAGAGCGCGGTGTCCAGTTCCCTGCCGTAGGAAGGCGGCGCGTCGTCGACAAAGTCGTCGCGCGGCTGGCGCAGGATCATCCGGTACAGCGGCGACAGGACTGCCGCTTCCAGCCAGGCGAACGGCCGCTCGAGCAGTTCCGCCGCACCCGCCTCGGCGTCGGCGCGCGGGCGCAGGCTGCCGGTGCGTGCGCGGACCTGCTGGGCGCGGTCGATGACCCAGATCCGCGACGTCGCACGCTCGAGCCCGCGCAGGATCTGCTGGATCTCTCCGGTGGCCTCCGAATGGGCGGCGGCGCTGGCCGCATCGTTGGCGGCGACGGTGTCAAGCATGTCGCGCAGCGAGCCCAGGGAGCGGTCGGGCGCGAATCCGAAAAGCTGTGGACGGTCATGCAGCGCCGTCGCGACCGCCTGCGCCGTGGCGACCAGCGAGTCGTCCTGCGCCTGGCGCAGGAAGCGCTCGAGTTCCCGGATGTACTCGTAGCCCAGCCACGGGACCAGCAGGAATACGCTGGCGACGGCGAGCAGCTTGCCGCGGATCCCGGGCGCGCTCACTGCCGGGCTCAATCCGCCGGCGACTGCCAGCGGTAGCCCATTCCGTACACGGTTTCGATGGCTTCGAACATGTTGTCGGCCGCCTGGAACTTGCGGCGTATGCGCTTGATGTGCGAGGTGATGGTGCCGTCGTCGACGACGATGTTCGCCTCGCGCATCAGGGCATCACGGTCCTTGACGTGGCCGGGATAGCGCGCCAGCGCATGCACCATCCACAGCTCGGTCAGGGTCAGCTCGATCGGGACGTTGTTCCAGCGCACGGCCATCCGCTTCATGTCCAGCGTCAGCGCGCCGCGGGTCAGCAGGTCTTCCTGCGTCGCAGGGCTGTTCGCGAGGTCGGCACGGCGAAACAGCGCGGCGATCCGGGCGATCAGGTTCGGCAGGCTCACCGTCTTGGGCACGTAGTCGTCGGCGCCCATGCGCAGGCCGGAGACGACGTCGAATTCGGAATCGCGCGCCGTCAGGAAGATCACCGGCAGCGTCGGGGACATCGCGCGCAGGTCGCGGCAGAGCGTGAAGCCGCCGTCGATTTCGACGCCCAGCCCGACGTCGATCAGCACCAGGTCGGGCAGGCGGTGGGCGAACGCGTCGGTCGCCCGGGCGCGGTCGGGAAAGGTCCATACGTCGTAGCCGTGCCGCTTGAGCGCGTCGGCGTAGTTGTCCCGGATCGCGGGTTCGTCTTCAACAATGGCGATGCGGCGGGACATGGCGGGGCGACCGAAATTCGAATGTTGCCGAATATACACCGCGCCCCCGGGCGGGGCCACTCCATTCATTCTGTCAGCAGATTGCCAGAATTCATCGGCACAATGTCCCGTGGAGCGCCGCGCGCGGCAGGAGTTGTGGGCTTGAATGCATCCCATGACCAGCCTGCGGAGTACGCGATGCACAACCTGCTGCCGGAGACGCGATTTTGCCGGGGGCGCTGCCGGCAGGACGGCGAGGTGCATCGAGCCACGCACGGCCTGGTCGACAAGCGTGAGCGGGTGCGTCCGGGCTGTCCGTGCCGGGCGTGGTTCGCCGACGCGGAGCGGCAGGCGCGGTTGTTGCGCAAGCGGATGCGGATGTGCTGGTGACGGAAAGCATGCAGTCGAGGAGAGAACAGATGACAGGAAACAGGGAAGTGCAGGGACTGGCGGTGCGCTCGAACGTGGTCGAATTCGCGCTGCTGATCGGCGGCGCCGTGGCGACGGCCTGCGCCGTGGCAGTGGTCGCGATGGGCGTGGTGTTGCTGCTCGCGCGGTAGCAGGCTGCCGCAAGGCGCAGCGGCCGCGAGCGGGGAGGACCCTTCGGCGGTGATCGGTGCGGGGCCGGATCGTGCCCGCGCAACGAAGCACCCCAGCCGCCGAGTCTTCCCCGGTCGCGGCCGGGTGCCAGGACAAAAAAAGGCCCGGCATACTGCCTCCGGGCCGATAGAGGAAACCCGCCGCGCCTGGCCCGACTATGCCGCCGCCTTTGCCGGGACGATCGCAATCGTACGCTGCGCCGCGCGAAATTCCGCCAGCAGCGCTTCTTCCTTCGTTTTCGCCAGCGTGACATGCCGATTCTTGACGTGGCCGAAGCCGCGAACCTCTTCCGGGATCCGGGCCAGCGCGACCGCCAGCGCGTGATTGTGCGGCGCCAGCCCTGCCAGCACCTCGTCCATGAGACTGGCGTAGTCCTTGATCAGTTGCCGTTCCATCCGGCGCTCGGCGCTGCGCCCGAACACGTCGAATGCGGTGCCGCGCCAACGCTTCATTGCCACCAGCAGCCCGAACGCCTTGATCATCCACGGCCCGTATTCGCGTTTGGCGACGTGGCCGGTGACCGGATCGGGCTTGACCCAGAGCGGCGGGGCGAGCTGGAACTTGAGCGTGTAGTCGCCCTCGAACTGCGCCGCAACCCGCCTGGCGAACTCGCCGTCGGTGTAGAGACGCGCGACTTCGTACTCATCCTTGATCGCCAGCAGCTTGAACCAGTAGCGGGCGACCGCCTCGGCCAGCGCGGTCTGCCCGGGCATGCGCGCGGACTCGGTCTGGCGCACCAGCGCGACCAGGTCGCTGTAGCGGCGGGCGTACGCCGCGTCCTGGTACGCGGTGAGGAATTCGACGCGGCGCGCGATTGACTCGTCCAGCGACCCGGAGAGCCGCTGCGAAGCGGGCGCCGCCTGCTGCGGCGTGGCCGCTGCCGTCACGCCGGCGCGGTCGATCGCGGCGAGGCGGCCCCAGCGAAAGCTCTTGGTGTTCGATTCCACCGCTGCGCCGTTGAGTTCGATCGAGCGGATAATCGCGGCCGCGGAAACCGGCAGCAGGCCCTTCTGGTACGCGTAGCCGACCATGAACAGGTTGGTCGCGATCGAATCGCCCATCAGCCCCAGCGCCAGCTTCGTCGCGTCGATGAAGTCCGCGGAATCGGCGCCCACGGCGTCGCGGATTTCCTGCTCCATCGAGCCCAGCGGGAACTTGAGGTCGGGATTGCGCGTGAAGTCCGCGGGCATCGCCAGCGCGGTGTTGACCACGGCCCGGGTGCGCCCCTGCTGCATCTTGGCGATCGCCTCGGCGCCGACGCCCACCAGGATGTCGCAGGCGAGAACCAGGTCCGCGTCGCCCGCGGCGATGCGGGTCGCGTGCAAGCCCTCGGGCGAGGGCGCGATGCGCACGTGCGAGAGCACCGCGCCGTTCTTTTGCGCCAGCCCGGCCATGTCGAGCACCGAAGCGCCCCGGCCCTCGAGGTGCGCGGCCATGCCGAGGATCGCGCCGATGGTGACCACGCCGGTGCCGCCGATGCCGGTCACCAGGATGCCGTACGGCTTGTCGAGGTCGGGCAGGTCCGGGTCCGGCAGGGCCGGCCACGCGTCCAGGCTGGCCTTCTCGGGCTTCTTCAACCGGCCGCCTTCGACCGCGACGAAGCTGGGACAGAAGCCCTTGACGCAGGAATAGTCCTTGTTGCAGGTGGACTGGTCGATCGCGCGTTTGCGGCCGAACTCGGTTTCCAACGGCGCGATGGACACGCAATTGGATTGCACGCCGCAGTCGCCGCAGCCTTCGCATACCAGTTCGTTGATGAAAATGCGCCTGGCCGGGTCCGGCATCGCACCGCGCTTCCGGCGGCGGCGCTTTTCGGCCGCGCACGTCTGGTCATAGATGATGACCGTCGTGCCCTCGACTTCGCGCAGCCGGCGCTGCACGGCATCGAGTTCGTCGCGATGGTGCACCTTGACACCGGCGGCGAACGGGCTGGGGGAGTACTTCGCGGGCTCGTCAGTGACGACCACCACTTCCCGGGCGCCCTCGGCGGCGACCTGGGCGGCGATCTGCACCGGCGTTACCATCCCGTCGTGCGGCTGGCCGCCGGTCATCGCCACCGCGTCGTTGAACAGGATCTTGTACGTGATGTTGACCCTGGACGCGATCGCCGCGCGGATGGCCAGGATGCCCGAGTGAAAGTAGGTGCCGTCGCCGATGTTGGCGAAGATGTGCCGGGTCTCGGTGAACGGCGCCTGGCCCAGCCAGGACACGCCTTCCCCGCCCATGTGCGTGAACGTCGACGTCTCGCGGTCCATCCACACCGACATGAAGTGGCAGCCGATGCCGGCGACCGCGCGGCTGCCTTCGGGCACCCTGGTCGACGTGTTGTGCGGGCAGCCCGAGCAGAAGTACGGCGTGCGCGCCAGGGCGATCTTCGGGCGCGCCAGCGCCGCTTCCTTGGCATTGATGAAATCCACGCGCTGCCGGATCCGCTCCGAGGTGTGGAAGCGCGCGATACGGCCGGCGATCACCCGGGCGACCATCGCCGGGGTGAGTTCGCCCGGCGCCGGCAGCAGCCAGTCGCGATGCGGCTGGCCCCATTCGCCTCTTTCGTCGAACTTGCCCACCACGCGCGGGCGCACGTCCTCGCGCCAGTTGTAGAGCTGCTCCTTCAACTGGTACTCGACGATCTGGCGCTTTTCCTCGACCACCAGGATTTCTTCGAGGCCCTCGGCGAACTGCCGGACCGACTCGGGTTCCAGCGGCCACGGCATCGCCACCTTGAACAGCCGGATGCCGAGTTCCGCCGCCTGCGCTTCGTCGATGCCCAGGTCGCCCAGCGCCTGGCGCACGTCGAGATACGACTTGCCGCTGGTGATGATGCCGAAGCGCGCCCTGGGCGAGTCGAAGATGATCTTGTTCAGCTTGTTCACGCGCGCGTAGTGCAGCGCCGCGTAGATCTTGTGGTCGTGCATCCGCGCTTCCTGCACCAGGAAGGGGTCGGGCCAGCGGATGTTCAGGCCGTCGGCGGGCATCGCGAAGTCGGTCGGGATCACGATCTGCAGCCGCTCGGGATCGATGGCGACCGATGCCGACGACTCCACGGTGTCTGCCACGCACTTGAACGCGACCCAGCAGCCCGAGTAGCGGCTCATCGCCCAGCCGTGCAGGCCCAGGTCCAGGATTTCCTGCACCGACGACGGGTACAGCACGGGAATCAACGCCGCGGCAAAGGCGTGGTCGGACTGGTGGGGGACGGTCGAGGACTTGGCCGCGTGATCGTCGCCGGCCAGCACCAGCACGCCGCCGTGCGGCGCCGTGCCCGCGAAATTAGCGTGCCGCAGCACGTCGCCGCTGCGATCGACGCCGGGGCCTTTGCCGTACCACATCGAGAACACGCCGTCGTACTTGGCGCCCGGGTATAGGTTCACCTGCTGCGTGCCCCAGATCGCGGTGGCCGCCATGTCCTCGTTGACGCCCGGCTGGAATTTGATGTGATGCGCGGCGAGGAATTTTTCGGCCTTCCACAGGCCCTGGTCGAGGCCGCCCAGCGGCGAGCCGCGATAGCCGGAGACGTAGCCCGCGGTGTTGAGTCCGGCCAGCTGGTCGCGCTGGCGCTGCAGGATCAGCAGGCGGATCAGCGCCTGCGTGCCCGTCATGAAGGCGTGCCCCTTGTCGAGGGTGTACTTGTCGTCCAGCGCGACGTTCAACAGCGCCGACGGGGGCAGGGGGGCATTCATGGCTGTCTCTTCCGCAAAAATCGTGTTTTTGGGGGCGCCGTTTCGCGGCCGGTGATCCGGGAAGCGGGCCATGCCGGCCGGCGATCGTGTCGCCTGCCTGCGTAAGGCGCGAAGGATACTCCGAGGCTGTTTGGCAGGCAATCGGTTTTGCCCCGGCCGAAGGCACGCTTTCAGGTCGGGCATGCCATGCGGGCAACGGGGTCATTTGCGCCCGCCCAACCGGCGTGTCCGCCTGCCGGTTGCTGTACCATCGGCTGCACATTGCGACGGCATCGCAGCGCGGAAATCATGGAAATCGAACTCAAGCTTCGCATCGAACCGGACGCAGCCGCGGCGCTGCGCCGCCATCCGCTGCTGGTCCGGCACGCCATCGGACCACCTCGCGTGCAACGGCTGGCCGCGACGTACTTCGACACGGCGGACCTGATCCTGCGCCGGCATGGCGCCGCGTTGCGCGTGCGGCGGGTCGCGCGCCGCTGGATCCAGACGCTGAAGGCGGGTGGAGACGTGGCGGCGGGCCTGCATAGCCGGCAGGAATGGGAAACCCGCACGTCCGGGCCGGCGCCGGATCTGGCGGCGCTACGGGAACTGGACGGCATCGATCCCGAATGGGCCGGCATCCTGGCGGTTCCGGACTTAAGCCAAGGGTTGGTCCCGATCTTCACGACCCGGTTCCGGCGCACGTCGTGGCAGCTGCGCCTCGACGATGGAACCGAGCTGGAACTTGCGCTCGACCAGGGCACGGCCGAACACGAAACGGCGCGGGCGCCGATCAGTGAAGTCGAACTGGAACTCAAGTCCGGCGATCCGGCGCGGCTGTTCGGGCTTGCGCTCGAACTGCAGGCCGCGCTGCCGTTGCGGGTAAGCAATGTCAGCAAGGCCGAGCGCGGATTCGCGCTGCGCGCGCCCGGACCACCCGCGGTGGTGAAGGCGGTGCCGCTTCGATTCCCGGCACAGCCCAGGGTCGAGCAGGGACTGCGCGCAATCGTCGGCAATTGCCTGGCCCAGATCCAGGGCAATGAAGACGGCGTGACGCTGGGCGGCGACATCGAGAGCGTGCACCAGATGCGCGTGGGCGTGCGCAGGCTGCGCGTTGCCCTGCGGTTGTTCGAGCGCGTTGCGCCCTGTCCGGCGGCGCTGCAAACGGAGATCAAGTGGCTGGCCGCCGAACTCGGCGCCGCGCGCGACTGGGAAGTCCTGGCCGGGATCACGCTGGCCGAAGTCGGGGATGCGTGCCCGGCCGCAACCGGAATCGAGCCGCTGCGCGCCGCCGCGCTGGCGCTGGCAACGGCCAAGCGGAAGCGGGCGGCAGAGGCCGTGGACTCGGCACGCTATGCGCGACTGCTGCTGACGCTGGGCCACTGGCTGCTGGGCGCCGTGGCGCACGAGGCGTTGCCGCCCGCGCAGCAGGCGGCGCTCGCGGCGCCGCTGGGAAGGTTTGCCGCGCGAGTGCTGAAGAACTGGCACGGCCGGCTGCTCAGGCAGGGCGCCGGGCTCTCCGGGGCGACGCCGGAAGCTCGGCATCAAGTGCGCATCGTTGCCAAGCGCGTCCGCTATGCGACGGACTTCTTTGCGTCGCTTTATCCGCCGCGGCGCCTGCGGCGTTACGTGAAGGCGCTGACAGCGATGCAGGATATTCTGGGTCGCATGAACGACGCCGCGGTTGCGGCCGGATTGCTGCGGCAGTTGGTGCAGGCGGATCCAGCCTTGGCGGAGAGCGCGGGATTCGTCAACGGCTTCCTGTCGGCCGACGCGCGCCGCGCGGCAAGCAAGCTCGATCGGCGCTGGCGGCAGATAGAGCGGATCGGACCGCCGCGGAGAAAGTGACGGCCAGGCTGCCGCCGCGCGGCTACCCGGTCGGGTCAATCCGGAACTTCAGGCCGATCGCTTTCCACTGGTCGACTTCGTTGTCCAGCGCGGCCTCCGACAACGGATGCTGGGCCAGCCACGCCTGGTCCACGGCCAGGCGGAACTTGCCGTCCTCGCGGGAGAGCGTCACCGGCGGCGCTGCCCGGTTGGTCCGCCGGCGATTGAGCAGCACGGCCAGCCGCAGCGCGAGTATCAGCCCCCAATCGTCTTCATTGGCGACGAGCGCGCGCAGCTTGTTCAGCGACCCCCGGTGCGCCAGCAGCAGCAGCGCGAGGCTGGCCTGATCGGCCCTGGAGAATCCGGGCATGTCCGCGTTCTGGACGATGTAGGCGGAGTGCTTGTGATAGCCGCTGTAGGAGATCGAGATGCCGATTTCGTGCAGGCGCGCGGCCCAGGCCAGCAATTGCAGCGCATGCTCGCGCCGGGGGTCCGGCAGTCCTGGGGCAAGCGTTTCAAACAAGGCATGGGAGACAGCTTCGACGCGCGCGGCTTGCGCCAGATCGACCTGGTACCGGCGCAGGAATTGGCGCACCGTGATCTCGCGCATGTCGTGGTGCTGCGCGCGGCCGATCAGGTCGAACAGCACGCCGTGGCGCAGCGCGTAGGCCGACAGGCTCATGCGCTTGATGTTCAGCTCCTCGACGACAGCGGCCAGGATCGCAAAGCCGCCCGCGATGACCGGCACCCGGTCGGCGGGCAGTCCCGGCATCGACAGGTCCCGCCAGTTGCCGGCGTCGATCAGCGCGGCGCGCAGGCCGGCGATGCCGTGCGGCGTGATCGCGCGTTCACCGAAGCCGCCTTGCACGATCATCTCCCCCACGGTCCGCGCGGTTCCGGAGGAGCCGAACGCCTCCTGCCACCCCGTCTCCGCGAATTCGCTGGTGATCGTCTGCAATTCGGCGCGCGCGGCCAGCTCGGCCTTCTGCATCCGCGAGGCGCTGATCTTGCCGTCCGGGAAGTAGCGCTGCGTGTGGCTCACGCAGCCCATGTACAGACTTTCGGTGTGGATGGGATCGAGGCCGGAGCCGATGATGCACTCGGTCGAGCCGCCCCCGATGTCCACCACCAGCCGGTGCTTGGGCGATACCGGCAGGCTGTGCGCTACGCCGACATAGATTAGCCGCGCCTCCTCCCGCCCCGCGATGATCTCGATGGGAAAGCCAAGCACTTTTTCCGCCCGGGACAGAAATGACTTGGTGTTCCTGGCAACGCGCAAGGCGTTGGTCCCCACCGCGCGCACCGCCTCGGGCGCGAAGCCGCGCAGCCGCTCACCGAAGCGGTTCAGGCAGGCGAGGGCCGTGTCCTGCGCCGCTTCCGACAGGCGTTTGTCGGCCTCGAGCCCGGCGCCGAGCCGCACTGTTTCCTTGATGGAGTCCAGTTCGTAGATCTGCCCGTCGACCACACGCACGACTTGCAGATGAAAGGAATTGGAGCCGAGGTCGACCGCGGCGAGAGTGTCGTATTCCTGCATGTAAGTAGGGGGAGCGTCTTCTGTCTGAACCGATGTGAGTGCTGTGCTGCGTGCCGCTTATCCTGTCTCTGCTGCGTCAATGCGTGCCGCAGGTTGCCGGCCATGTATCATGCGCGGGCAGGCGACGATCGCCACTTGCCGTACTGACAAAAGGAGGATCTTTGTCGAAGCCGAAGGATACAGCACGGCCATCGCGTTCGCCCAGGCCTGCGCTGCTCACCGTCGCCGAACGGAAAGCGATCGGCAATGCGCGGCGGGAGAATTGTCCCCGTTCGCTGCTTGCCGACCTCGAACCACCTGCGCCGCGGCGCGATCTCCTTGCCATCTTGCGCAAGGACAACGCTGGCCGCCTATCCGATCTCATACCGATCCGCCATGGCCGGATGCTGCCGTCGCCATTTTCCTTTCTGCGCGGTGCGGTTGCGGTGATGATGGAAGACATCGGACGGCTGCCTGCGACAGGAATCGAAACCCAGCTTTGCGGTGATTGTCACGTCAGGAACTTCGGCGGGTTTGCGAGTCCGGAGCAGGCCCTGCTCTTCGGCATCAACGATTTCGATCAGACCCTCCCCGGACCCTTCGAGTGGGATGTGAAGAGGCTGGCCGCCAGCGTTGTGGTCGCCGCCCGCGAGGAGGGCGTGTCGGACCGGAATTGCTCCGACGCAGCCATGGCGGCGGCGCGAACGTACCGGGAGCGCATGGCCGAGTTCGCCCGGATGGACGTCATGGATATCTGGTACTTCCGTATCGGGGCAGTGGAGCTCGTGAAGATGGCCAACAATTCCAGGACGCGCAAGAAACGCCAGGCATTGATCGACAAGGCAGCGCGCCACACGGCGGAAAAGACCTTTGCGACACTTGCGCAAAAGGTCGGTGAAAGGCCGCAGATCATCGACCAGCCTCCGCTGATCTACCATCTGAACGATGTCAAGCATTTCGAGAGCGAAGTCCGGGCGTTTCTCCTCCATTACGTGAAAACGCTCCCCGAGGAACGCCGCGTGTTGCTCAGCCGCTTCACGCTGGCCGACGTCGCGGCAAAGGTGGTCGGCGTGGGCAGTGTCGGGATGCGCTGCGCGGTCGCCCTGCTGATGGCCGGGGCCAAAGATCCGCTCTTCCTGCAGATCAAGGAGGCGCGACCTTCGGCGCTCGAACCCTTTGCCGGCCGGGCTCGGCACCTGAACCAGGGGCTGCGCGTTGTGGTGGGGCAACATCTGATGCAGGCCACCAGCGACATCTTTCTCGGCTGGTTCCGGGAACCGGAACTGAAGTCGGATTTCTACGTCCGGCAGTTGAACGACATGAAGTTCACGCTCGATTCCGGCGCGTTCTCGGCGGAGGACTTTGTCGACTATGCGCAGGTTTGCAGCTGGGAACTCGCGCGCGCGCACGCCAAGGCGGGCGATGCCGCGATGATTTCGGGCTATCTGGGCAATGGCGATGCGTTCGAAAAGGCCATTGCGAAGTTCGCCGTTGCCTATGCCGACCGGACCGAGAGCGACCACGGCGTGTTCGTTGCCGCGGTCAAGTCGGGGAAGATCAAGGCCACGGCACCGGAGTAAACGACGGTGGTGCGCGCTCTCGTCAGAGTGCCGGCGCCCCGGTCTGTTCTCCCTGTTCGAAGACGACCTGCGCCCGCCCGACGAGCAGCGGGTCGAGCTGGCCGATGCGCTCGAGATCCTTGTTGGCGTAGGGCAGCCGGTGCAGGACAAAGCGCATCGCGTTCAGGCGCGCGCGCTTCTTGCAATCGGACTTGATCACCGTCCACGGCGCATCCGCCGTGTCGGTGTAGAAGAATGTCGCTTCCTTGGCCTTGGTGTACGCGTCCCACTTGTCGAGCGACGCCATATCGACGGGAGAGAGCTTCCACTGCTTGAGCGGATGCGCCTCGCGTTCGCCGAAGCGGCGGCGCTGTTCGGTGCGGCTGACCGAAAACCAGAACTTGATCAGGTGGATGTTGTTGTGCACCAGCATGCGTTCGAACTCGGGCGCTTGCCGCATGAACTCCAGGTATTCCTTTTGCGTGCAAAACCCCATGACGCGTTCGACGCCGGCGCGGTTGTACCAGGAACGGTCGAACATCACGATCTCGCCCGCGGTGGGCAGATGGCGCACGTAGCGCTGGAAATACCACTCCCCGCGCTCCCCCTCGGTCGGTTTTTCCAGCGCGACAACCCGCGCTCCGCGCGGGTTGAGATGCTCCATGAAGCGCTTGATGGTACCGCCCTTGCCCGCGGCATCACGCCCTTCGAACAGAATAACTACCTTCTGCCCCGTTTCCTTGACCCAGGCTTGCACCTTCAGCAGTTCCACCTGCAGCCGGTACTTCTGCCGCTCGTAATTCTTGCGCGACATCAGGTTCTTGTACGGATACCCGCCAGTGCGCCAGTCGTCGGCCAGTTCTTCGTCCGCGGCCGGAGGCAGCTTACGCGCACGGGCTTGCTGTTCCCTGAGCACCGTTTTCATCAACTGCGCGGCATCGACGGGCGAGCGCCCCGCCAGAATGTCCTCCAGTGCGTTGGCCTGCGCCTCCTGCGCCGCAGCGATGCCTTCCCCAACCGCGTACTTTTCCATCGCTTCCAGGCTGGCGGTGGGTCCGATATCGCCTGCGGCCACCGGCCGGGGGACCCGCTTCCGCGCACGGGGCGGCACCGTGTCCTTCGCCGTGCTGGTGGCGGGGCCCGCGGGCAGGGTCATTTTCTTCTCCATCGAATCACGCTCCATCGAAGTAAGTGGGATTGGTTGGAGCGATGAATCGGCGCACCACGCCGGCCCGCCGAGCCGTCCCCCCCCCCCGGATAAGCCGGATATTGTACTAGTCAGACTGTCATGGGCCGCGGGTGTTGTCAATGCCGCGCCGTGCCGCACAGGAGCCTGGCATGACCCGGTGCAACTCGACGGCGTGTCACCAAGCTGTCACATACCGCTGTTAGGCTCGTCCTTCTGCATCTTCGCATCGAGCCGCCTTGGATCTGTTCTTCAATCGGGAAGCCTCGCAGCTCCTGTTCAACCGCCGCGTCCTGGCGCAGGCGGCAGATCCGTCGCTTCCCTTGCTGGAGCGCCTGCGCTTCCTGTGCATATTCAGCAGCAACCTGGACGAGTTTTTCGAGATCAGGGTCTCCAATCTGGCCGAGCAGTTGCGCAGGCACGATACGCGGGCGCCGGTCCGGCTGGTCGAGGGGGAAGGATACCGCGCGCTGCTGGCGACCTGCCAGGACCTGGTTGCCGCCCAGTACGCGCTGTACAACGAAGTGTTGCTGCCGGCGCTGGCCGCGGAAGGCATCTCGCTGGTGCATCATTCCGACCGCAGTCCGGAGCAGAGGGCATGGGTGCGGGACTACTTTTTTCGGGAGGTCAAGCCCCTGCTGACGCCGATCGGGCTCGATCCTTCGCACCCGTTCCCGCAAATCGCCAACAAGAGCCTGAACTTCGCCGTGGAGCTCGGCGGCACCGACGCCTTCGGACGGGTGACGGTAGTCTCGATCGTGCGCGCGCCGCGCGTGCTCCCGCGCATCATCGCGCTGCCGCCTGAGTTGAGCAGGGGCCGGCATGCGTTTGTGCTGCTGTCTTCGGTGATCCGCTCTCATATCAGCGATATTTTCGGCGGGCGGGAGGTGGTCGGCTACTCTCAGTTCCGCGTCACCCGCGACAGCGATCTTGCAGTCGACGAGAACGAAGTGCGCAACCTGCGCCACGCCCTGTCCGGGGAGCTCTCCCAGCGCCAGTTCGGTCATGCGGTGCGCCTGGAGGTGGGTGCGCAGTGCCCGGAGCATCTGGCGGAATTTCTCCTGCGTGAATTCGGATTGCCCGCCGACACGTTGTTTCGCGTCGATGGCCCGGTCAATCTGGTACGCCTGCGCGAAATGGTCGACCGGGTCGACCGCCCCGACCTGCGTTACCCCGGTTTCGTGGCGCGCCGGCAGGGTGGCGCGGCTTGGCCAACCGACCCCTTCGCGGTGCTCGGCAGGGGCGACGTCCTGCTGCACCATCCCTTCGATTCGTTCCAGACGGTGATCGACTTCATCGCCTGTGCCGCCGCCGATCCGGCGGTCGTCGCGATCAAGCAGACGATCTACCGGACCAGCAACGATTCCGCGCTGATGGAGGCGCTGATCCTGGCTGCGCAGCGTGGCAAGGAAGTCACCGTCGTTGTCGAACTCAAGGCGCGTTTCGACGAAGAGGCGAACATCAACTGGGCCGAGCGGCTGGAAGCGGTGGGGGCGCAGGTCGTGTACGGCGTGGTGGGGCTCAAGACGCACGCCAAGATGGCGCTCGTCGTCCGCCGCGAAGGCGCGGCGCTGGCTTACTATGCACACCTGGGCACCGGCAACTACCATCCGGTCACCACGCGTCTGTACACGGATTTCGGACTGCTGACCGCAAATGCCGAACTTTGCCTCGAAGTGAGCGAACTTTTCCTGCACCTGACCAGCATGGTCAAGCTCAAGCCATTGCGCCTGCTGTGGGTCGCGCCGTTCACGTTGCACAAGAGGGTGCTCGCCGCGATCGCCCGCGAAGCGCAGGTCGCGAAAGACGGCAAGCCGGCGCGCATCATCGCCAAGATGAATGCGCTGCTGGACGAATCGGTCATCAAGGCGCTCTATGCCGCGGCGCAGGCGGGCGTCGTCGTCGACCTGATAGTCCGGGGCGCCTGTGCCTTGCGGCCCGGGGTCCCGGGATTGTCGGAGAACATCCGGGTGCGCTCGATCGTCGGCAGGTTCCTCGAGCACAGCCGGATCTACTGCTTCCGCAACGATGGCGAGCAGGACGTCTGGCTGGCGAGCGCGGACTGGATGGGCCGCAACCTCTTTGGCCGGATCGAGGCGGCCTTCCCGGTGCTGGATCGCAAGCTGAAGAAGCGCGTGATCGACGAGGGGCTCAAACCCTATCTCGCGGACAACACCAATGCGTGGGCGCTGACTGCCGACGGCGATTACAAGCGGTTGAAGTCGAGCCGCGGGAAACGGTTCTGCGCCCAGGAAGCGCTGTTGGCGGCGATCCCGGAAGGCAGCGCGGAAAAGAGATGAGTCGGCAAATGGATCTTCTACTGTGGCGGCATGCCGAAGCGGCCATCGGGGAGCCGGACCACGGGCGGGAGCTGACCCCGAAAGGACACAAGCAGGCGGCGAAGGTCGGCCACTGGCTGGATCGCAACCTGCCGGAGAACTGCCGTATCCTGTCGAGCACGGCCGAACGCTGCGAGCAGACGGCCGCGGCGATGGGACGCAAGTTCAAGCTGGTGAAGGAGCTGGCGCCGGGTGCGTTGCCGGCCGAGATCCTGAACATCGCGGGCTGGCCGGATGCGCGCGAACCGGTGGTCATCATCGGCCATCAACCAGCGCTCGGCCAGGTCGCCGCGATGCTGTTGTCGGGAAGCGTGCAGGACTGGACGATACGCAAGGCCAACGTCTGGTGGCTGTCCAACCGGGTCAAGGACGACAGCACGCACGCGGTATTGCGCGCCGTGATGGGGCCGGATTTCGTTTGAGGAACGCATGACGAGTGTATTGGTGGTTGAAGACGACAGGGCAATCCAGGAGTTGCTGGCGTTCTCGCTCACGCAGGCGGGATACAAGGTGACGCAAGCGCTGTCCGCGGAGATTGCCATGGAGTCGATCAAGCGCGAGCTGCCGGACGTGATCGTGCTGGACTGGATGCTGCCACAGATGTCCGGACTGGCGTTGGCGAAACTATTGCGCGCCGACCGCAGGACCCGGTCGCTGCCCATCATCATGGTCACCGCTCGCGGCGACGAGCCGGACAAGCTGGCCGGCCTCGAGCATGGCGCCGACGACTACCTGACCAAGCCATTCAGCCCCAAGGAGCTGCTGGCGCGAATCAAGGCGGTGCTGCGGCGGCGCAGTCCGGAAGACGCCGGCGATCCGCTAAGAGTCGGGACCGTCCAGCTGGACCCGGTCCGCTACCGGGTCACGATCCAGGACCAGGAGATCATCCTCGGTCCGACCGAATTCAAGCTGTTGCAGTTTTTTCTCGCCAACCCCGACCGGGTCTTCTCCCGCGACCAGGTTCTCGATCGCGTCTGGGGCGACCATCGCTTCCTGGAGTTGCGCACGGTCGACGTGTACATACGCCGATTGCGCGCCGCGCTGCGCAATCGCGGGGTCGATGGCCTGATTGAGACAGTGCGCGGTGTTGGCTACCGGTGCGCGCCGGAGGCGCTGGGCTGACCGTCCGGGTCAGGCAGGGGCGCCGGCGTGCCGGTTGCGCCGGCGGGGGATGGCGCCCTGCCGCAGGTGGAACAGAAAGTCCCGGGTGGCGTCATCCCACGAGAATGTGCTGCCGAAACGCGCGACCTCGGCTCGATCGAGGTTGAGCGCGGCCATGCACGCGCGGCGCAGGTCGGCATCGAGCGCGCCGGCGCGCCGGTCTGTCACGACGTCGATCGGACCCGTGACCGGGAAGGCCGCAACCGGCGTGCCGCAGGCCATCGCTTCGGCAAGAACCAGGCCGAAGGTGTCGGTCAGGCTCGGAAACACGAACACGTCGGCACGCTGGTAATAGCTGGCGAGCTCGGCACCTGACTTCGCCCCGACAAACACCGCATCGGGGAACTCGCGTTGCAGGCGCACCCGCTCCGGGCCGTCGCCCACCACCACCTTGGTCCCGGGCAAGTCCAGGGCGAGAAACGCGTCGATGTTCTTCTCGACCGAGACGCGGCCGACATACAGGAACACCGGTTGCGGATAGCCTCCCGGCGCGCGCGAACCGGGCCGGAAGATGGCCGTATCCACGCCGCGGCCCCAGTGGACGACGTTGCGAAATCCTTGTTGCACGAGTTCCTCGCGCATTGCCGGCGTCGCCGTCATGACCGCCTGCGACGGTCCGTGGAACCAGCGCAGCCAGCGATAGGTCCATGCAAGCGGCAGCGCGATGCGCGCTCGAATATAGCGCGGAAACTGCGTGTGATAGGCGGTGGTGAACGGGATCCCGTTGCGCACGCAGTGGCGCCTTGTGGCGAGGCCCAGCGGCCCTTCCGTGGCAATGTGGATTGAATCAGGCGCAAACGACTCGATCGCGCGTGTGACGCCGCGTGCCGGACGCAAAGCCAGCCTGATCTCCGGATAGCTGGGACAGGGGATGGTGCGGAACTGCCCTGGCTCGATCACCATCGCTTCATGCCCCTGGCGCCGCAGGCAGTCGAGCGTGTTCCGGATGCTCACGACCACCCCGTTTACCTGGGGCGTCCAGGCATCAGTCGCCAGGAGCAGGCGCATAGTCGGGGACCAGGTCGGGAGCGCGGGCGGTCGCCGGCCGCGACGTGGCGGCGTATCTGCTGCGCGCGCCGGTTTGCACGACGGCGCCGCGCCAGTTGACCAGGCTGAGTTCGCCCTCTTCGGACTCGACCAGCGCGGTCAGGCTGTCGACCCAGTCGCCGTCATTGCAGTAGAGGATGCCGTCGATCATCCGGATCTCGGCCTTGTGAATGTGACCGCAGACCACGCCATCGACGCACTTGCGCCGGGCTTCCGCGGCCAGGGCCTCTTCGAAGCGGCTGATGTAGAGCATTGCGTTCTTGACCCGCAGCTTCAGGAACGCGGCGAGCGACCAGTAGGGCAGCTTGCAGCGCGCGCGCAGGCTGTTGAGCCACTGGTTGAGCTTGAGCGCAGTCGTGTAGGCGTGATCGCCAAGATGGGCCAGCCATTTCGCGTGCTGAACGACGCCATCGAACAAATCGCCATGGATGACCAGAAGTCGCTTGCCGTTGGCGGTGACGTGTATGGTTTCATTCTCGATGCGGATGCCGCCGAAGGCCAGGGCGCCGAATTGCCGGGCAATCTCGTCGTGATTGCCCGGGATGAAGACGACTCGCGTGCCCTTCCTGGCCTTGCGGATCAGTTTCTGCAACACGTCGTTGTGCGCCTGCGGCCAGTACCAGCGGCGCCGGAGCTGCCAGGCATCGACGATATCGCCGACCAGATACAGGTAGTCCGACTCGGTTCGCCTGAGAAAGTCGAGCAGCAGTCCGGCCTGGCAGCCCTGCGTGCCAAGATGCAGGTCGGAAATCCAGATGGCGCGATAGTGCGTCGGCGGCGGTTCCAACGCCGGGGCCGCACGCGCGGGGCCGGCGCGCTCTTGATCGAGGTTAGAGTCCCTCGTTGTCGCTCTCCATCGGCTATTCATGGGCGTCACTGTAGTCGTGCGCCGGGTCAGTCGTGTGTCAGAACGATGACAGTTCGATGAATCGCCCCCAACCCCCGGAATGCGGGCTCTTTGTCATCAAATCGTCAAATTGCACGGGCAATGTCCGTGTACAGACCACAAGACAAGGAGACTGCGATGCAAATTGAAGTTCTGAAGTTCCTGCTCGAAGCCCAGTCGCACCTGCAAACCGCGCCCAGGGACTCGGATGCGGAGCATCTCGACGACCTGCAAGCGGTGGAACGGGCCCTTCCCGACTGCGACTGGTTCGAGTTGGCGGAGGAGTCGCGGGCTGCGGCGCGCAAGGATCGCGAGCCGCTGACGGAGCGGCGCATCGAACTCGAGTTCTGATCATGCCGCCAGGCAGCCGCCGGATCGGCGACTGCCCCGGGCACGACAGGGTGCCGGGCCCCCTGGGCGAAGACTACTTCTTCTTTCCGGGTCGGCCGGTCTTGACAGCCGGCATCGCCGAGATAAGGTCGATCAACTGCGCGGGCGACATCGCGGCCAGGGCAACCAACCCGCCACGGAGCAGTTCGCTCTTCTTCACCGCGGTACCCGCGGCCAGCGTACGCGACTTCAGTACACCGATCAGCGCATAGTCCGCCGTGGGCATCGTGAAGCTGTCGCGCACCATCTTCTTCCTCTTTCCGCCGCTGTCGCCGTCATGCACTCTCTTTTCCTTCTTTCTCTTGTCCTTGGCGTCCTTCGCCTTTCCGGACTCAGTACCCGGCTGCGGCGCCTTGGGCGCGGACGGGGGGGCGGCAACGGATGCCTTCGGCGCCTGCGACGGGGCAGGAACGTTTGGCTTGATGGCGACAGCCCTTGCCGTCGGCGCAGCTACCGGCTTTGCCGGCGTCGCAACTGCTTTCTTCCTTGTGGCCATTTTTCGCTCCAGTGTGATCAAACGGTAGTTACCGTATAAACAGTATAAACGATTTGTGCGGTGCTGCAAACGGGGCTTGAGCATGGGGACTTTGCACGACTCCGCAATGCGGCGTCCGATTTGCCGCTTGGAGCGATACGGTCCGCAAGCAGATCCACGGCATCACGCCGCGCACGCCTCGGGCGACACGCCCGCGATCGCAGCCACGGCCATGCCAGAATGCTGCGCGACTCTCTCCAGCAATTCGACAGGGCTTTCGATCTCCACGGAGACTGCGCCGGCAAGCACTTCGCCTGCGTGACCATCGAGGGTCAGCACGTCTCCTTCGGCGAACCACTCGCCGGCGATCGCGCAGCGTCGGCCGTCGAGGTCGATGGACAAGGTGTCGCAGCCAACCAGGCAGACTTTGTCGAGCTACCGCGCCACGACCGCCGCGCGCGACGTGCGCCCGCCGGCCGCCGTCAGGACGCCGGCAGCGGCTGCCGTGCCGGCGATGTCGTCCGTCGAGGTCATGTCGCGCACCAGGATCGCCGGCCGGTCAGTGGCCGCGAGCGTGCTCGCAGCCACGACCTGGTCGCAAGTCTCGTCATCGACGCCGCTCGCCAGGCGCTCGCGGCGCAGGCTGGAGACCTGCGCCTCGGGATGCCTGGCATGCGTCGCGGCCGCCTGCAGCAGCGTGAAGTAGTACTTCGCCCTGTCGTTCGCGGCCAGGCCGTCATTGAGCAATACCGGCAGCAACAACCCCGGCTCTCCGAGGGTCTTGATGATGCGTGTCTTTTCGGTCATGAGGTCCGCAGTGGAAGGATCTTCCGCGGAAGTCGGGAAGACTGCCCAGCATGACGGATCCTGATGACAACATTGTGACGATTGTGTTACGGCCCCCGCTACCGGCGGGACTGTCATCGGCACGTCACGAAGCCGTAACAATCGTTGACTAGTCTCGATCCCGCTGTTCCCGATCCCTTCGTTCCTTCACCACTCTCTCCCAATCCACACGAAAAATGACGAATCCAACGGACATCACCATGCACACCGACAGCGACGACATCGACACCAACAACTCCGGAAACGAGTCCTTCGCCAGCGTGCTCAACGCGCGTCTGACCCGCCGTTCATTGCTCAAGGGCTCGTTCGGCCTTGCCTCGACTGCGTTCTTTGGCGCCGGCCTTGCCGCCTGCAACAGCAGCAGCGGCAGCTCGGAGTCTCCGACCAAGGTGCTGAAACTCAGCTTCGACGCAGTGGGCAAGAGCCTGGCCGACGCGCTAGTCATTCCCGCCGGCTACACCGCGACAGTCCTGTTTCGGCTGGGCGATCCCATGGCGGCCGGCATCGCGGATTACCGGAATGACGGCACCGAGAACGGCGCGGCGTTCGCGCAGCGAGCCGGCGACCATCATGACGGGATGCACTTCTTCGGCGTGGGCACCGATGGGCGATACAATGTCGCCGCCGGCGACCGGGGCCTGCTGGCCATCAATCACGAAGCGATCACGCCGGCGTACCTGCACGCCGCAGGCGCGACCATCGTGGCCGGCGCGCGCACCGTGAACGATGAAGTCGTCAAGGAACTGAACGCGCACGGCGTCAGCATCATCGAAGTCAACAAGAATGGTGGGACGTTCAGCTACAAGCGGGACTCTTCGTTCAATCGCCGCATCACCACGTTCACCGAAATGGCCATGTCCGGTCCGGCCGCGAAGACGCCGTTGATGATTACCAGTTACTCGTCCGATGGCTCGAAGACGCGCGGCACGGTCAACAACTGCGCTCACGGCTACACGCCCTGGGGCACGTATCTCGCCTGCGAAGAAAACTGGGCCGGGTACTTCCGCCGCGTCGCGGCGACCGACAATCCGAATCGCAGCGCCAAGGAGCTGGCCTCGTTCGCGCGCTACGGCGTTGCCGGCAACGGACGTGAGTTGTGGGCGACCGCCGTGGCCGCGGATCCGTCCGATACCTCGTTCTCGCGCTGGAACGCGATGAAGGTCGGGACTTCGACCGATGGCAGCGACGACTTCCGCAACGTGGCCAACACCTATGGCTGGAATGTCGAGATCGACCCCTTCAGTCCGGCGTCGACGCCGAAAAAGCGGACCGCCATGGGACGCTTCGCGCACGAAGGCGCGTGGCCCGGCCCGGTTGTCGCCGGCAAGCCGCTGGTGTACTACATGGGCTGCGATTCGCGCAACGAGTACATCTACAAGTATGTCTCGACTGCCGTGTGGGACCCGGCCGATGCCACCCGAGGGTTGGCTGCCGGCGACAAGTATCTCGACGACGGCAGGCTCTATGTGGCGAAGTTCGCCGCCGACGGCACCGGTTCGTGGATAGAACTCAAGTTCGGCAGCAACAACATCACCGCCGGCAACGCCGCCTATGCCTTTGCCGACCAGGCCGATGTTCTGGTCAACACGCGGCTGGCAGCCGACGCGGCGGGCGCCACCAAGATGGACCGGCCGGAGTGGGGCGCCGTGAATCCCAGGAACGGCGAGGTCTACATGACCCTGACGAACAACAATTCGACGTTGCGCACGCTGGCCTCGACCGATGCGGCCAACCCGCGCTTCTACAACGACCCGAAGGGCACGGCGGGAACCGCGCAGCGCGGCAATCCCAATGGGCACATCATCCGCTGGGCCGAGAACAACGGCGATGTCGCGGCCACCGGATTCAAATGGGATATCTTCCTGTTCGGCGCACGCTCCACGGCGGATGCGGCCAATGTCAACCTGTCCAATCTCACCGCTGCCAACGACTTCTCCAGCCCCGACGGATTATGGTTCGCGAACAGCGGCCTGCTGTGGATCCAGACCGATGATGGCGCGTATACCGACGTGACCAACTGCATGCTGCTGGCCGCGATCCCGGGCAAGGTCGGCGACGGAGGAAAGCGGACCATCACCAACACCGACGGCGCCGCGACGAAGGCGGTCGATACGTATGTCGGCGCGCCACCCGGCGAAACCAACCTGCGGCGCTTCCTCGTCGGCCCGAAGGAGTGCGAGATCACCGGCCTGGCCGAGACGCCCGACGGCAAGGCGCTGTTCGTCAACATCCAGCACCCCGGCGAGGAAACTGCGCCAAACTTCGCGAACCCGGCCGGCTTCGGCAGCCACTGGCCGGACGGTGGCAACAACCGCCCGCGTTCTGCCACCATCGTCATCACAAGAAATGACGGCGGCGAAGTCGGCGGCGTTCTGGTTTAGGCGATGCGCGGACGCGAAGCGCACCGCGACGGACCTCGGCGCGGCGGCGCAACGCGGACGCGGCATCCGGATTCGTCCCCGGCGCCCAGCGGTATGTGATCCCGGCCAGCCACTGCCGCGCCGGCGCGGCGTCGTTCAGCCGGATCTGGTATCCGGCGTCGACGTCGAGTCCGGGCCGCAGCGTATAGATGACGCCGAGGAGCAGGGTTCCAGGCCAGGACTTCTGCGCGGTGTCGGGGTTCGAGTCGAATCCGACATCCGCCGCGAATGCGAGATTCCCGTTCGCCGTGAAGACCGCCGCCGCCGAGACATGGTAAAGATCCCTGCGCAGACCGGGCAGCGATGGGCCGCGCGTGTAGCCGAGATTCCCGTGCACGGCGAGGGGTGCGGCATCGAAGCTGGCCGCCAGCAGCGCATGCGACGAGGGCTTGCCGTTAGAGAGGCCGGGGCTGTTGGCGCCTGTGGGGAACAAGAAGCCCGCGCGCAGCGCCAGCGACAGCGGTCCGTCCTCGTGGAAGCGCCACTTCGCGTCCAGCAGCGTGTCGCCACGGCCACGCGCGGTTCCTTCCTCAGTCGTGTGGTTGCGCAGCCACGACGGCGCCACGATCAGATCCAGTGCCGGGAACAACCCCCACGATAGCTGCGGCTGGAACACGAAGGAGCGGTAGTCGCCATCGCGCGTCCAGGAGAAGCCGCTCTCCAATTCGGCGTTGCCGGCGCCCTGGGTGCCCGCATCTTCGGTGACCAGCGGATGCGCGGCGTGCGCCACGCACGCCACCAACAGCCAGCCAGCCGCCAGCACCAGCAAACTTGCACGCATGTGACTTCTCTCCCGGAACCGGCTCATCGCGCGTGGCGTTGATTTCCTTGTCCGGCCGCAATACTACCTGCTATTGCAGCAGCCACCCCAGCCATGCCCCGCCCGCCAGCGACAGCAGGCCAGGCGCCAGTTCCAGCGCGTAGCGAGGGCCGCCGGTCACCAGCGCGACGACCAGCTTGGACACCGTATTGGTGGACAGCGCCGTGAGGATCGGAATCACCGCCGCGGCCGCTTCCAGTTTTCCCGAAGCCACGAGCGAAACGGTCGAGACCAAGGCCGCGTGCGCATCGGCAAACCCGGCGATTCCGGCCGCCGCGATCAAGCCGGCATCGCCGTACCAGGACTTCAGTGCGGCGACGCCGACCAGCACTACCGCCAGCGTCGCCGCGAACGCGACAGCGGCCTTGATGCTGAACGCCCCACTCTCGTCGGAGGGGGGCAGGTCCCTTTCGCGCAGCGACCTGACCATGAATAGCGCGCCGTAGGCGAGCGCGGCGGCCCCCGAGCAGGCGAGCGGCAGGGCCATCGCGACCAGCGTGGACGGGCTCATCGCCACGAGGATGATCGTCATGAGGACCACGGTCGCCACCGACGACATGACGGCGCCGGCGATGGCCGGGCGCAACAGCGAAGGCGTGCGGGCACAACGTTCACCCATCGCGGCGACCGTCGCCGTGCTGGAGACGAAACCGCCCACGAATCCCGCGACCGGCAGGCCGACGCGCGCGCCGAGCGACCGCAGCGCGACGTGACCCGCGGCGCCGATCGCCATGACCAGGACCACGATCAGCCAGATGACGTGCGGATTGATCGCGCCAAAGGGACCGACGTAGCGATTCGGCACCAGCGGCAGCACCACCAGCGTCGCGGCGGCAAGGATCAGAAAGTCGTTCATCTCGCGCTCGGACAGCACGCTGCGGACAAAGCGGTGCAGGTGCGTGCGCGAGGCGAGCAGAATGGCAAGGGCAACGGCCAGTCCCGCGGCAGGCGCGGGTTCACGCATGGCGAGCGCACCCAGGACCAGCGTGAGCAACACCGCGGTCTCGGTCGTCAGCCCCGGATCCTCGTCGGCGTTGCGCCAGTACGCGACGCCCAGCAGGATCGCCACACCCAGCGCCAATGCGGCAGTGACCAGCACCCCGCCCAGCGCCATGCCGACCGCCCCCAGCAGCGAGGCGACGGCGAACGTGCGCACGCCCGCCGGTTCCCGCTTCGGCCCCTCGCGCTTGCGCCGCTCCCGCTCGGCGCCGACCAGCAGGCCGATGCCGAGCGCGACGGCCATGTTGATCCAGACGGAATCGATGGAGGGCATGTGAGAAAGGAAAGACTGCAAGCGATGCGCATCGATGCTACCACCCGCGCGCGGCTCCGTTCTTGATCGATGTCACAACGAGGGCAAGCTTGGCGTCGTTGCTACGCGATCTGCCCGCTAGGGCCGCGGATGCCGGCAAGCAGCACGGAAGCGCCAATGCACCGCACGCCTGCCGGGGGATTGACAGCCGCACCTCATTTTTATATTATTCGAAACATGGAAACGAAAAATGCAGTGGTGGCGCTTGCGGCCTTGGCGCAGGACACGCGCCTGGCGGTCTTCCGGTTGCTGGTAGAGGCGGGACCGCCCGGTATGCCGGCGGGCGGCATTGCCGATCGGCTGGGTATCGCGGCGCCGACCCTGTCGTTCCATCTGAAGGAGCTTGCGCACGCCGGCCTCGTCGGGGCGGAACCCCGGGGACGCTTCATTGTTTATCGCGCCGATTTCGACGCAATCAATGCCCTGGTCGGCTACCTGACCGAAAACTGCTGCCGTGCCGGCGGCGCCTGCACTATCGAGTGCGTGCCGGCCGCCGCGAAGTCCCGCGCGCCGTCCGCCCAACCCCGTCGCCGTGCGTCCGCGGGCGCGCCCGCGGCGACCTCACGAAGGAGAGTTTGATGAAACGCTTTCATGTCCACGTCGCGGTCCCCGATCTTGCGGGGAGCATCCGGTTTTATTCGACGCTGTTCGGCGCCGAACCTGCGGTAACGAAGCCCGACTACGCCAAGTGGATGCTCGAGGATCCGCGCGTCAACTTCGCCATTTCGCAGCGTGGCGCCGACGTCGGCGTGAACCATCTCGGCTTCCAGGTCGACAGCGGTGAAGAACTCGCGGCGCTGCACGGACAGCTCGAAGCGGCCGATCGCGGCGTCGTCGCCGAGACGGGCGCGAACTGCTGCTACGCGAAGTCCGACAAGTACTGGGTGAAGGACCCGGCCGGCATCGCCTGGGAATCGTTCCATACGCTGGGCGCGATCCCGCTGTTCGGCGGCGCGGACACGGAGCAGGACGCGGCGAAGGCATGCTGCGCGCCCGGCAACCATGCGAACCAGGCTGCGCCGGAGGCGAGCGCGTGCTGTGCATCGGCCACGGCAACCGGCAGCGCCAGCCAGCATACGGGCAGTGCCTGCTGCACCCCGGCGCCAGCAGCCGCGGAAGGTGCGGCAAAGAAGGCCACGCAACGCGCCGCGTGCTGCGGCTGATCACGCCCTGCTCCTTGAGCGCGCTACTGGCCGTCGTGGTCAACCGGAGAAAGGGGTGGTACGAGCCGGCGCAGGGGTCGGAACCGGTTGCGGTGCCGGCATCGAGCCGCGATGCGGGTGCTTGGGAGAACCGCGCCGCGAATCGCGTGGCCGCATTCCTGCCGTTGAGCGCGCCCGCGTTGTCACCAAGCTGTCACACTAAATCCGTACCATTCGAATCGGAAGCAGGGGTGGCACGTCAGACTGCGCCCCGTAGATTTCCACGTAGCACAGTTGAGGACGTTGTACTTTCGCGCCGCCGGCGGGCACCATAGTTCCGCTGGCGGCGTTTTCCCGTTGCGGCTATCCTAGGAAGCCCATCCGCCCGCACCTGCCGGACACGGAATCGCCCATCCCGCCAGTGTGGCCGGCGGCGCCGGAATGCGGAAAGGATTGATCATGCCCGAGAACCAACACGTTTCGACCCAGTTCGATGCCGACCTCGATGCCCTGGTGTCGCAGGTGCTGCGAATGGGCGGACTCGTCGAGCAACAGATCGTCGACGCCCTGGCCGGATTCGGCACCGGCGAGATCGCGGCGCTGGATCGCGTCATCGCCATGGACCACGAAGTCAACGCGATGGAAGTCGGCGTCGATCGCGAGTGCAGCCGCATCATCGCCAAGCGGCAACCGACGGCGCGCGACCTGCGGCTGATGATGGCGATCATCAAGACGATTACCGATCTTGAACGCAGCGGCGACGAGGCCGCCAAGATCGCCCGGTTGGCCAAGCAGATTTTCGAGCGCGAACGCCTGAAGATGCCGCGCATTTCCGACATCAAGACCGCTGCCGACATCGCGCTGGGCATGCTGCGCAAGGTGCTCGACGCGTTCGCGCGCCTGGACGCGGTCGCCGCGGCGGCGATCATCCGCGAGGACCAGGCGATCGACGACGAGTTCCGTTCCATCCTGCGGCAGCTGATCACCTTCATGATGGAGGACCCGCGCACCATCTCGATGTCGATCGAGATCGTGTTCATCGCCAAGGCAATCGAGCGGATCGGCGACCACGCGAAGAACATCGCCGAGTATGTAATCTACATCGTCAAGGGTACCGATGTCCGGCACACGTCGTTCGAGTTCATCGAGCGCGAGGCGCAGTCGTAAGTCGGGAACCGAACCCGAAGCGGCTCCGTCATGGACAACTTCTGGTTTCAACCTGCGATGCGTATTGCGGGCATTGTGTTGCTGGGAATTGTCGTCGGCCGAGTGGGGGGTGCATCGGCCGGCCTGGCGGCTGTCGCCGCTGGCCTGCTCGCGCTGGTGGTGCTGCAGCTGGTATACCTGCGGCGCTTGCAGCGCTGGCTCGATGATCCGGTCGCCGAGGTTCCGGACGGATGGGGCGCATGGGACAAGGTGTTTTCCACGCTGTATCGCGCGCGCCGGCGCGACGAGGCGAGCCGCAAGGGGCTGACCAGCGCCCTGGATCGCTTTCGCCGGGCCGCGGGCGCGCTGCCGGACGGAGTCGTCCTGCTCGATTCCGGGCTGCACATCGAGTGGTGCAATGCGGTGGCGGAGGCGCACTTCGGGATCGAGCTCGCGCGTGACCACGGATTGCTGTTCACGCACATCGCCCGCCATCCGGTGCTGGCCGACTATCTTGCGCTCGAGGTCGGTGCGCAGCCCGTTACCATGCGCCCGATGCAAAACCAGTCGCAAATCCTGTCGCTGCAACTCATACCTTATGGGGAGGCTGACCGTCTGCTGCTTTCCCGCGACGTTACCGCGATCGAGCGGGCGGAGACCATCCGCCGCGACTTCGTCGCCAATGTATCGCACGAACTGCGCACGCCCCTGACGGTGCTGACCGGCTTCCTGGAACTGATCGCCGACGACGTTCCCCGCGAACCGGCGGTCGCGAGGCGACAGACCCAACTGATGCGGGAGCAGGCCGAGCGGATGGCGCGGCTGGTCGAAGATCTGCTGACCTTGTCGCGCCTGGAATCCGACAGCGTGGTCGCTCCTGGCGTCCGTGTCGATGTTCCGCTGGTGCTCGAGCAGCTGCATGCCGATGCCGGGTCGCTGTCGGCCGGGCGGCCACGGTTCCGCTGGGACGTCGATCCGCACCTCGCTGTCACAGGAAGCGAGCAGGAGCTGCGCAGCGTCTTTTCGAACCTTGTAAGCAACGCCATCCGGTATACCCCGGCGGGCGGCGAGGTGGAAGTGACCTGGCGGCTGGCCAACGGGCAGGCCGAGTTCACCGTCAGGGATACTGGCATCGGCATTGCGGGCGAACACATTCCCCGCCTGACGGAGCGCTTCTACCGGGTCGATACCGGGCGTTCCCGCGACACCGGCGGAACCGGCCTTGGTCTGGCCATCGTCAAGCACGCGCTGGCGCGGCATCAAGCAGGCTGGAAATCGAATCCGAACCCGACCAGGGCAGCAGATTCCGCGCCGTTTTCCCGAGCCGCAGGGTGCGCCATATCGGCGCCTTGGCGATCGGCCGCGGCCGCCGCCGCCCTGTGTGCACGGGGCCCTACGGTGGGGGCGGGTGGTTGCCCCCGGGGGGGGGGGGGGGGTGGGCGGGAGAGAGGCCGCGGTGGGGGGGGGGGGGGGGGGCGCCGCCGCGGGCCCCCGTGAAGGGGGGGGGGGGCCCGCGGCGCGGGGGCGGGGGCCCCGGGGGGGGGCCCCCCCGGGGCGGGGGGGCGCGCGCGCGCCCGCGCGCGCGGCGGGGGGCCGCCCCGCCGGCCGGGCCGCGGGGCGCGGGCCCCGCCCGGCCCCCGGCCCGGGCCCCGCCCGGGCCCGCGCCGGCGGGGGGGCCGCGGCCCCCCCCCGGCCAAACAGCCTGCGGCGGCCACGGATAAGTGCGGGGGCCGTGGGGTAGAATCGATGCCTCCGCAACGAGATTCCCCATGCCCGACGAACTGCTTGCCACCATCGAACTCGAGACCCGGCCCGACCCCGATGCCGCGGTGATCTGGATGCACGGATTGGGGGCGGACGGCAACGATTTCGTCCCCATCGTGGGCGAGCTCGAACTGCCTGAAGATCTCGGGATCCGTTTCATATTCCCGCATGCGCCGATGCGCCCGGTGACGATCAACGGTGGCATGGTCATGCGCGCGTGGTACGACATCGTCGGCAGCGACCTGACCAATCGCGGCGACGAGGCCGGCATCCGCGATTCGCAACGGCGGATCGAGCAGCTGATCGCGCGGGAGAAGGCGCGCGGCATCGCCGCCTCGCGGCTGGTGCTCGCGGGCTTTTCGCAGGGCGGCGTGATCGCGCTCCAAGCCGGCTTGCGGCATCCCGAGCGGCTCGCCGGCATCATGGCGCTATCGACCTACCTGGCGCTGCCGCAAGCGCTGGCGTCCGAAGCCCATCGGGCCAACAGCGATGTACCGATCTTCATGGCGCATGGCACCGCGGATCCGATGATCCGGCTGGACTGGGCCGACGCCTCGCGCCGGGCCCTGCAGGCGCAGGGCTACGCCATAGAATGGCACACGTACCCGATGCAGCACTCGGTGTGCATCGAGGAAGTGGGCGACCTGGACGCCTGGCTGGCGCGCGTGCTGGCCTGAGCATCATGCTGCGCCCGCTGCTCCGGCTGGGGGATAGCCTGCAGTGCCTGCTTCGGCGCCGGGCTGGTGTGGCGGCAGCCGTGGCGGCGATGGCGCTGGCGGCGGCGTGCACCGGTATGGACCCGGCGCCGGATGCCGCACACGCGGCGCGATTGTCCGCATCTGGCGCGGCGGCGCCGGCGTTCTCCGCCGAGCTGGCCGATGCCCGGTCGCGCGATGCCGCGTTCGAGCAGGCATGGCGGATGGTCAACGAACGCTTCTACGATCCCGGATTCAATGGCGTCGACTGGGAGGCCATGCGCCTGCGTTACCTGCCGCAGGTCGAGCGCGCGCAGTCCGACGCTGCGTTCTACGCGCTGCTCGGGCGCATGGCGGGTGAATTGCGCGACTCGCACACTCGCGTCTACAACGCGCGCGACTACCGCAACCGGCTGGACTATGTCGTCTCGACGTTCGGCCTGCGCGTGGCCGAGGTCGAAGGCGAAGTGGCGGTGATCCAGGTTCTCCCCGATACCGGAGCGGCGCTCTCTGGCGTGCGGCCGGGCATGGTTGTCGTGGCCGTGAATGGCGAAACGGCGCCCGGGCGTCTCGCCCGGCTGCGTGCCGAAGCGCCGGCCGACGTATCGCCCGAGCGCAGAGTGCGCGCGATCTACGGGCGTCTGATCGCCAGCCACGGCGGCGAGCCGCTGCTGCTTGACCTGCGCGGGGCGCATGGCGTTGCGCGCTACGAACTGAAGCGCACCGAACGCGAAGTGCCCCTGGTCGTCACCCACCGGGTCCTTGCGAGCAATGTCGGCTACATCGCGTTCAATCGCTTCCGCCCCGAGGCGGCGGCAGACTTCGGCCGCGCGCTGGCCGCGCTCGACGGCGCCGACGGCCTGGTGCTTGATCTGCGGGGGAATCCCGGCGGCAACATCGGGGCGATGCTGGCCATCGCGCGATCGTTCTTCCCGGAAGCGCGGCATGTGCTCACCCGGCGGACGCGCGCGGGACGGTCGTCCGGATCCGCGGCCGAGGCCTGGCCGCAGGGCCGATCCGCGGCGCCGGAGGTGCTGATCGACGCCAGCCCCCATGCCTACACGCGGCCGCTCGCGATCCTGATCGATGGCTACACGGCGAGTTCGTCCGAGTTGCTCGCGACCGTGCTGCGCGAGCAGCGCGGCGCCTGGATCGTCGGCCGCCCCAGCTGCGGCTGCGTGGTCGCGGTGCGCGGCGGCGGCTATCGGCTGCCCGGGGGCGGCGCGATCTACGTGGCCGAATCGGGATTCATCACACCGCTGGGCAACCGGATGGAGGGCGCCGGCATACGCCCCGATCGCGAAGTCCCGCTGGCGCTGGCCGACCTGCGCGAGGGCGCGGACCGCGACCTGGACGCGGCCAGGGACTGGATCCGGCAGCGGACACAACGCGTCGCGGAAGAGCACTGAATTCGCCGCCCGCATCAACCAACCGAAGGGAACTCATGTTCAACGCACTCCTGGTCGACAAATCCGGCGACCGCTATCAATGCACGCTGACCGCGATCGATGAGGCGCAGCTGCCCGCGGGCGACGTCACGGTTCGCATCGCCTGGTCGACGCTGAACTACAAGGACGCACTGGCGATCACCGGCAAGTCGCCGGTGATCCGCAAGTTCCCGCTGGTGCCGGGCATCGATTGCGCGGGTACGGTCGAAGTCAGCACACATCCTGACTTCCGGCAAGGCGACCTGGTCGTACTCAATGGCTGGGGCGTCGGCGAGTCGCACAGCGGCGGCCTGGCGCAAAGGGCGCGGCTCTCGGGTGACTGGCTTATTCCGTTGCCTGCGGCGTTCACGCCCCGGCAGGCGATGGCGATCGGCACCGCGGGCTATACCGCGATGTTGTGCGTCCAGGCGCTGGAGCGCCATGGCGTGACGCCGGCGCAAGGCGAGGTCCTGGTCACCGGAGCGACGGGCGGTGTGGGCAGCATCGCGATTGCTCTGCTGGCAGGGCGCGGCTTTCACGTCGTGGCTTCGACCGGTAAGCTGGGCGAATCCGGGTATCTCAAGGACCTTGGCGCGGCAGAGACAATCGACCGCGCGTCATTGTCCGCGCCGGGCAAGCCGCTGGTGAAGGAGCGCTGGGCCGGCGTCGTCGAGGCCGTAGGCTCACACACGCTGGTGAACGCGTGCGCCGGGACGAAGTACGGCGGCGCCGTCGCGGCCTGCGGCCTGGCGCAGGGCATGGATTTCCCGGCCAGCGTCGCGCCGTTCATCCTGCGCGGCGTCACGCTGTACGGCATCGACAGCGTGATGGCGCCCAAAGGCAGGCGCATCGCGGCGTGGAACGCGCTGGCCGCCGAACTCGATCCGGCGAAACTCGATGCGATCACGCATGAAATCACCTTGGCCGGGGCGCTGGACGCGGCGCCGGACATTCTCGCCGGCAGGGTGCGCGGGCGCCTGGTCGTCAATGTCAATGCCTGAGCGGGCGGCGCCATGACGATCCCCAGCGTGACCTTGCCCTCCGGGCTGGCGGTGCCCGCGCTCGGGCAGGGCACGTGGCGCATGGGAGAGCGGCGGTCCGAGCGCGCACGCGAAATTGCAGCCTTGCAGCTCGGTGTTGAGTTGGGCATGACGCTGATCGATACCGCCGAAATGTATGGGGATGGCGGGGCCGAAGAAGTGGCAGGCGCGGCGATCAAGGGCCGGCGGGACCAGGTATTCATCGTCTCCAAAGTCTATCCGCACAACGCCTCCGCCCGCGGCACGATCGCGGCGTGCGAAAGCAGCCTCGCGCGACTGGGGACAGGGCAGATCGACCTGTACCTGCTGCATTGGCGCGGTTCGCATCCGCTCGCGGAGACGGTTGAAGCTTTCGAAAAATTGAAAGCTGCCGGCAAGATCCGCGACTGGGGCGTTTCCAACTTCGACGCGGATGCCATGGACGAACTCGCGGCAATCCGCAACGGCGGACAGTGCGCCGCCGATCAGGTCCTCTACAACCTGGCGCAGCGCGGCATCGAATGGGACCTGCTGCCGAAGTGCCGGAAGCGGCGTATGCCGGTGATGGCGTACTGTCCCCTTGATCAGGGCGGGCGCATGCTCCGTTCGACCTCTTTGCGGGGTGTCGCTGAACGGCATGGCGCCACGACGGCGCAGGTCGCGCTGGCATGGCTGGTGCGGCAGCCAGGCGTGATCGCCATTCCCAAGGCGGTCTCGGAAGGGCACGTAAGGGAAAATCGCGCGGCGCTGGACCTCGCGCTGGAGGCGACCGACCTGGCGGAACTCGAGCGCGCCTTTCCGCCGCCGACGCGCAAGATGCCGCTCGCCATGAACTAGTTTGCCCGGGATCGCGGGAGGACGGGGCGCCGGGCGCCCGGTTTCACGGCGGAACCTGGAGACTATCCGAAGCGGCCGGTGATGTAGTCTTCTGTTGCCTTGGTTTTCGGCTTGATGAAGATCTCGTCGGTCTCGCCGAACTCGATCAGTTCGCCGATGTACATGTATGCCGTGTACTCCGAAACCCGGGCGGCCTGCTGCATGTTATGCGTCACGATAAGAATGGTGACCTTGTCCTTCAATTTGTGTATGAGTTCCTCGATGCTGGCGGTGGCAATAGGATCGAGTGCCGAAGTCGGCTCGTCGAAGAGGAGTATCTCCGGATCGGTCGCCAGGGCGCGCGCGATGCACATGCGCTGCTGCTGCCCTCCCGACAGATTGAAGGCGAGCTCGTGCAGGCGGTCCTTGACTTCGTCCCACAGGGCGGCGCCTTTAAGCGCTTCTTCGACCCTCTCGTCGAGCCGGCTGCGGTTGTTTTCGCCGCGAACCCGCAGGCCATAGGCGACGTTTTCGTAGATCGACTTGGGGAACGGATTGGGCTTCTGGAACACCATGCTGATGCGCATGCGAACTTCGATCGGGTCGATCCTGGCCGCGAGAATGTTGACGTTGTCCGGATACATGAGAATCTCGCCTTCGTAGCGATTGCCCGGGTAGAGGTCGTGCATCCGATTGAAGCTGCGCAGCAGCGTCGACTTGCCGCATCCGGACGGCCCGATCAATGACGTAACCTTCCTTTCATAAACCGGAAGGTTGATGTTCTTGAGCGCGTTGAAGCCGCCATAGTAGAAGCTGAGACCCTTGGTCTCCGCTTTCAGGGGTGGGGCTTTCAGCGCATCGGTCTTGAGGACTGCTGACATGTCTGTGATCCTATCGTGTTACCACTTGATGTTTTTTCTCAGCCGGTAGCGGATGTAGATCGCGAGGGCATTCATGGACAGCGTCATCACGATCAGCACCAGGCCTGCCGCCGCGGCATTGACCTGGAACGCCTCCTCGGGACGCGATGTCCAGTTGAACATTTGTATCGGCATCACCGTGAATCCGGATTGCAGCCACTCGAAACTGAGGAACGGAAAGGTGCCGGTAACCGGGGAAGGGGGCAGAAAGGCGATGAAGGTGAGCGCGCCGATTGTGATGATAGGCGCGGTCTCGCCGATGGCGCGGGACAATCCAATGATCACGCCCGTCAGGATGCCGGGCAGCGAATAGGGAACGATGTGGTCGGAAGTGCATTGCCACTTGGTCGCGCCCAGGGCGTACGCGCCTTCCCTGATTGTGCCCGGGATGGATCGTATCGATTCGCGCGTCGCCACGATGATGATGGGCAGGATGAGCAGCGCCAGCGTCAGCCCGGCCGACAGGATGCTCTGCCCGAAGCCGAAGGTGTAGACGAACAGGCCCAGCGCAAGCAGGCCGTAGATGATCGACGGAACGCCGGCGAGATTGGAGATGTTGATTTCGATGATATCGGTCATCCAGTTTCTGGGTGCATACTCTTCAAGGTAGATCCCGGCCGCCACGCCGAGCGGAACTGCGGTCAAGGCGGTGACGAGCATGACCAGCGCGCTGCCCATCCATGCCGACAGGATTCCGGCATTTGCCGCCCGGCGGGACGGAAACGACGTGAAGAAATCGGGTTCGAGCCTGGCCATGCCGACAAAGGCCATGTCGACAAACAAGGCTACCAGCGTCAGCACCGCGAACATCAGCGCAAACAAACCGCAGAGAGCGAAGACCAGGTCCCAACGCTTGGCGTTGCCAATCAGCTTCCGCAACTTGGCGAGGTCCTTGCCGACAGCCGGATCGGTAGCCATTTCAGTACACCTCTCTGTACTTGCGGCGCAGCCAATGCCCGAGAATGTTGAAGAATAGCGTGATCAGGAACAAGGTCAGGCCGGCTGCGAAGATGGTCTGGTA
>JADKEV010000038.1 GCA_016717855.1 Betaproteobacteria bacterium | reverse complement strand
CCGCGGTACGGTCCAGGCGGAGTGGTAACACAATAGTCCAGGCGGATAGGTGACACATTTAGGCAAGATTATGGCACCGAAAGGAGGTGCCGCATGCCCTGGAGTGAGACCACAGCAATGGAACAGAGAATTCAATTCATTATCGATTGGCAGCGCGGTCGCCTGACGATGCGCGATCTGTGCGCCATCCATAACGTGAGCCGCAAGACGGGCTATAAATGGCTCGAACGTTTTCTGAGAGTCGGGCCGGAAGGCCTGGAGGAGCGCAGCCACGCGGCGACGAACGTGCACAACAAGACCAGTGAAGAAGCGGAGCAGGCACTGCTGCAACTCAGGCTTCGCCATCCCAGCTGGGGAGCGAAGAAGCTGCTCAAGATCTTGACCGAGAAGCGACCAGCACTGATCCTGCCGGGGCGCTCCACAGTCTGCGACATCCTGAGCCGGAACGGTCTGGTGACCAAGCGACCACGCCGACGCGCCATCGGCCATCCGGGCCGACCCGGTAGCACCATTGTGTTGCCCAATGATGTATGGAGCGCTGACTTCAAAGGTGAGTTCCGCACCGGTGACGGGATCTACTGTTATCCGCTGACTGTGACCGACAACTTCAGCCGCTATCTTTTGGAATGCCAAGGCTTGGGGGGAACCGCCATTGTTCCCAGCAAGGCCGTATTCACGCGCGTGTTCAAAGAGTATGGACTACCTCGGCGCATCCGCACCGACAACGGCACACCGTTCGCCAGTAACAGTCTTGGTCGGCTTTCCAAGCTGTCGGCATGGTGGGTGCGGCTGGGCGTGTTACCCGAATTCATCGAGCCTGGCAAGCCGCAACAAAATGGCAAGCACGAGCGCATGCATCGCACGCTCAAGGCGGAGACGACCAAGCCGCCGGCGGCCAACTGCCGTGCACAGCAAAGAAAGTTCAATACCTTCCGGCGCGAGTACAACGAGGAGCGCCCGCATGAGGCGATCGACATGAATACCCCGGCACAGCTCTATCAACCGTCGTCCAGAGAAATGCCCAACAAGCTCTTGCCGTTGGAGTATCCGGATCGCTTCGAGGTCCGTTACGTGAGCGCCAATGGCGGCATTCGTTGGAACCGGAAATGGGTCAATGTGACCAGTGCGATCATCGGCGAATACGTCGGCCTGGAAGAAGTCGACGACGGACAGTGGGATGTTTACTTCGGGCCCTTGAAGCTAGGCCGCTTGCACGAACGCCTGATGCGCATCGAAGATGCGAACGGAAAACTGAAGCGACGGGTGTAACCTATCCGCCTGGACTTTGTGTCACCTATCCGCCCGACCGCTCACGCACTCATCACGGGATGCCGTGCCAGTAGCTCTTGATGGAGCAACTGCCTAAGATTGTAATCGAAAATGGATCGCCCTTCATGATCGGTATGCGTTTCGGCGTGGAGTGGACCTCGTGGGACGGTTACTTCCCAGCGGGTGCGCCGGGTATGTTTCGACACCTCGGGAAAGCAACCGAATCCTGATGATGTTCTTTGAGTATTGAAATGCGTAGTTTCCATTGCCGCGCATCGTGACACCAACTTGCATTGGGTCTCCCGCAGGACCCTCCGTGCGGATCATGAAGCCAGTCACTCCCTGAGTTACGCGGTCAGAATCTCTCGCAAATGTCGCGGAACACGGCAGCGGTCCATCATAGGCAATGAACATCCCTACACTTACAATGATGACCAGGACTACGAGAGTCTTCAAAAGGGGCCTAACTAGAAAGTGTGACGCCGACTAGACTCAGAAACACCGTCTTGCACGACGACCATTCTGTTAGTGACTCCGCACAAGGTCCTGATTTCATACATGGATTGATGATCGACACATTTTTCGCCCTCCGAAAATAGCACAAACTCCGTCAACCGTTCTGGCACGCTGGACACCCAGCATCTGGCTTCCAGCGCGCCTAGTTCTCGCCCATGTAGGCCAATGCGGGCGAGTTCTACCTTCACTCTCGGCGCATCAGATGGGCAACGACCCAATCGTGAATCGATTATCCGTGCCGCACAGGTAGTAGCAAGGTAGATGTTACCCGGCTCGCGTCCGAACCGAGACTCGTTGGGGCGAATTTCGCGGGCCGCATCTACGCAACGACCAGTTCAGCCTACGTAAGCGCCCCTCACCCCTCCAAACACCCTCCACCCGCCACCCGTACAACCACTCCATCGCGTCATAAAACCGCTCCGGCGTCCGTCCTTTCCATAGATCATTCCGCACCAGCCGCTCCACTCCCCGCGCATGGAAGATCCGCCCCATCTCGCGAGCGGAGAGCACGATCCGCGCTGTCCGCGCCACGCGCGAGCGCTGATACAGATCGAAGGCGCGCAGGATGTCGTTGTCGTTGACCCGCAACGCCTCTCCCAGCGTCACCGCGTCCTCCAGCGCCATGCACGCGCCCTGCGCCAGATACTGCAGCGTCGGGTGCGCGGCGTCGCCCAGCAGCGTCGCGCGGCCATAGGTCCACTGGCCGATCGGCTCGCGGTCGGCGGTGGCCCAGCGCTTCCAGTCCTTCGGCAGGTCGATCAGTTGGCGCGCCTTGGCGCAGATGCCTTCGAAGTAGCTTTGCACTTCGTCGCGGCTGCCTTCCTTGACGCTCCACTCTTCCTTGTTGCGGCTGTGAAAGGTGACGACGACGTTGTACTGCTCGCCGCCGCGCAGCGGATAGTGGACCAGGTGGCAGTTGGGGCCGACCCAGATGCTGGCGGCGTTCCATTGCAGGTTGGGCGGGAAGTCTTTCCTGTCGACGACGGCGCGATAGACGACGTGGCCCGAGACCCTGGCATCGTCGCCGACGAATTGGCGGCGCACCGCGGACTTCACGCCGTCGGCGCCGATCACGGCCAGGCCGCGATGCGTGCCGCCCTTCGCGTCGTGGACGGTGACGCCGTCGTCGTCCTGCTCGACGTGCTGCACGGTCGTCGAGGTCTGCACTTCGATCCGGTCGGACTCCTGCGCGCCTTCGAGCAGCGACATGTGGACATCGGCGCGGTGGATCACTGCGTACGGGTTGCCGAAGCGCGCGCGGAACCCTTCGCCAGTCGGGATGCGGCCGACCAGCGTTTCGTCGAGGGCGTCGTGCATCACCATTTCGTCGATGTAGACGGCGCGCCCGCGCGCCCGTTCGCCAACGCCCAGCGCGTCGAAGGCGGCGAAGGCGTTGGGGCCGAGCTGGATGCCGGCGCCGATCTCGCCTAACTGCGCGGATTGTTCGAGGACCTTGACGTTGAGGCCCTGGCGCGTGAGGGCCAGGGCGGCGGCGAGGCCACCTATGCCGCCGCCGGCGACGATTACGGGGAGGTTGGTTTGGGCGGCGTTCATTGGGGCCTCGTTCGCATTGACCATGATGGGTGTCGCTTCGCTCCATCCACCATTGATGGGTATCGCTTCGCTCCACCCATCCTACGGTGTCACCGGTATCAGCGGTAGCGCCTCACCTAGAACGGCAGGCCGACATAGTTCTCGGCCATCACCGTCGAGGCGGCGCGCGATTGGACCAGGTAGTCGAGTTCGGCTTGCTGGAGTTTGCGGCCGATCGCGCCGGTCTCCGGGAACTTGTGCATCAGCGAAGTGAACCACCACGAAAAGCGCTCGGCTTTCCAGATGCGGGCGAGGCAGCGCGCCGAGTAGGCATCGATGCCGGCACTGCTCTTCTGCGCGTAGAACTCGATCAACGCGCGCGACAGGTAGCGCACGTCCGATGCGGCGAGGTTGAGGCCCTTGGCGCCGGTGGGCGGGACGATGTGCGCCGCGTCGCCGGCCAGGAACATCCGGCCGAAGCGCATCGGCTCGGCGACGAAGCTGCGCAGCGGCGCGATGCTCTTCTCGATCGAGGGCCCGGTGACCAGCGTCGCCGCGGTCGCAGGGTCGAGGCGCCGGCGCAGCTCGTCCCAGAACATGGCGTCGCTCCAATCCTCGACCTTGTCCTCCAGCGGGCACTGCACGTAATAGCGCGAGCGGGTCATCGAGCGCATCGAGCACAGCGCGAAGCCGCGCTCGTGATTGGAGTAGATCAGCTCGTGCGACACGGGTGGGGTGTCCGAGAGCAGGCCCAGCCAGCCGAACGGATAGACCTTCTCGTACGTGGTGACGCCGCCTTCGGGGACGCTGGTGCGGCTGACGCCATGAAAGCCGTCGCAGCCGGCGATGAAATCACAGCGCACTTCATGGACCGCGCCGTCCTTGCGCCAGGTGACGGTGGGCGCATCGCGGTCGAAATCGTGCGGCGCGACGTCGGTCGCCTCGTACACCGTCGGGCGGCCGACCGCCGCACGCGCGTCCATCAGGTCCCGGGTGATCTCGGTTTGCCCGTAGACCATCACCCGCTTGCCGCCGGTCAGGCCGTGGAGATCGATCCGGTGCCGCGCGCCGCCGAAGGTCAGGTCGTAGCCATCATGGAACAGGCCCTCGCGATGCATGCGCGCGCCGACGCCGGCCTCGTCGAGCAGGTCCACCGTCGTCTGCTCGAGCACGCCCGCGCGCACGCGGCCGAGCACGTAGTCGCCGCTCTGCCGCTCGATGATGAGGTTGTCGATGCCGGCGTTGTGCAGCAAGTGGCCGAGCAGCAGGCCCGAGGGGCCGGCGCCGACGATGGCGACTTGAGTTCGCTGTGTGCCCATGCTGCGCTCCCGGGTTGTGCGTTCAGTCGAACACTTCGTAGAAACCGAGCTTGCGGTGCAGTGGCGCGTCGTCGACCATGAACAGGTAAGCCGGCGTCTTGCCCGACGCGTTGGTCAGGCGCACCTTCGCATGCGTGGGCACGGCCATCGTGTCGGACTCGCCGAACGCGAGTTCGGTGCCGTCGATCGCGGCGGCGCCGCCGCCTTCCACCACGTGGAGGACGGCCGAGGCGCTGCGGCGGCGCAGCGTCACGTCTTCGCCGGGGCGCAGCATCAGCGCGGAAAAGCCGAGCGTGGGCAGGCACTCCTGGCCCGTCTCGGGATTGATGTAGGCGACGTGCACCGGCTCGCCTATGGGAGTGACGGTGGCGAGCTCGCCCAGCGCCTCGCGCACGCCGCGCCACGGAAAGCGCAGCAGCGGATAGTCGTTGCGCTGGCGGGCCAGCGACGCATAGGGCAGCACGCCGCCCTGGCGGAAGCGCGTCGTGGAAGTGTTGTGCGGATCGTCGATCCGCTGCGACGGGCTCTCGATTGCGTACGAGGCTTCGATCCCGTAGACCAGCGGCAGGTCGAGCGCGTCGAGCCAGATCACCGGTCCCGTGCCCTCGTGCCCGTGCTCGTGCCAGAGGCCGGGCGGGGTCAGGATCAGGTCGCCCTTTTCCATCGGCAGCTTCTCGCCGCGCACGACGGTGAACCCGCCGCTGCCTTCGATGGCGAAGCGCACCGCCGACGGCGTGTGCCGGTGGTTGGGCGCGGTCTCGCCGGGCAGGATCAGTTGCAGGCCGATGTAGATCGACGCGGTGGCCTGCATGTTCTCCAGCCCCAGCCCGGGATTGCAGAGGACGATGACGCGGCGCTCGGCTTTCTCGATCGGCGTGAGCTCGCCCGCGCGCAGCAGGTCGGGCCGGACGTCGGCGTAGCGCCAGAGCATCGGCTGCGTCCGGCGCGAGGGCTTGCCGTACGGCAGCACCGCGCGCAGCGACGGCCACAGCGGGAGCGTGTTCCTGGCCTTGAGGCCGTTGTAGTAATCCGTGGGCAGGTCTTCGACGCGCCCGAGCTGGCTGTTCATGTGCGGTTGGCTTTCAAGTCCGGGTGAACCGGTATTCCGTTTTCTACGTGACGATCTGCAAGCCGAACTCCGCGGCCGCTTCGGCCAGCGCCTCGAACACGAATTCGGCGTAGCCGCGGAACACGAGCAATTCGAACGTGGGCGCATCGTCGAGGCGCGCCAGCGTCATCCCGACATGGCCGAAGCGCGTGTTGGTCGCGCTGCCCGTCGGAAAGTGCGAAGCGTACAGGTCGAGGCCGCAGTGCTTGGCGAGGGTGCGCGCGGCGGCCGGGCCGCTCACCTGCAACGCGGTGCGGGCATGGCTCAGGTCGACGACCGTGGCGACGCCGGATAGCGTGGCGCGCAGCGCGGCGGCGGTGGGGACCGCGCCCTCGTCGCCGACCGCTTGCCAGACGCCGGGGCCGATGGCGCGCAGGCTCTTCCTGCGATCGCTGCAAAGACGATTGGGTTCCGGCAATTCGAGCTCCAGCGCGCCCGCCAGATGGATGCCGGCCTCCGCGACGGTCCGCGCGAACGCGGACACCTGCAGGATGGTCAGCGGCCGCCTTTCCGACAACGTCACGGCCGCGGCCCCCACGGGCTGCAGGCCGACGCGCTTCCCTGGCTGCAGCAGCGGGTGCGCGGCGAGCGCGGAGCGGCGTTCGAGCATGCTCAGCCCCGCAGCCGTTCGTTGGCCGGGTCGACGAACACCGGCGGCACCACGCGCACGCGCGTGAACTCGCCCGAGATCGGCGAGGCGGCAACCAGTTCTTCGCCGTGCCTGGCGGCGCCGTTCTCCAGGAACCCCAGCGCGATCGGATGGCCGAGGAACGCGCTCGGCGTCGCCGAACTCACCCACCCCTGCTTGGCCACGACGCCGCCGGCGCGCGCCGCTTGTTCGCTCGCGACAAGCTGGCTGCCGGCGCGGATCGCGCTTTTGCCATCGACCGGCACCAGCCCGACGAACGCGGGCCGCTGCGTCTCGACCAGGCCGCTCCTCCGCGCCAGCGCGGCGCCGACGAAGCCACCACTCTTCCTGACCAGCTTGCCCAGCCCGAGATCGGCGGCCGTCGTCCGGCCGTCGAGTTCGTTGCCGGCGACGTGCCCCTTCTCGATGCGCAGCACGCCCATCGCCTCGGTGCCGTAGGGCGTGATGCCGAACGGCAGCCCGCACTCCAGGATGCGCGTCCACAACGCTTCGCCGCAGTCGGCGCCGACGGCGATTTCATACGCGCGCTCGCCCGAATAGCTCATCCGGAACACGGTCACCGGCGTGCCGTCGACAGCGGCCTGCAGGAGCCCCAGGTGGGGCAGCGCCGCGTCGGACACGTCGGTTTCGGGCAGCAGCGCGGCCAGCACTGCATGCGATTGCGGCCCGGCCAGGGCGAACTGCGCGAACTGCTCGGTGACCGACACCGCGTGGCACCGCAGTTCCGGCCATGCCACCTGCAGCAGCCACTCGAACTGGCTCTGCACCTTGCCCGCGTTGACGGTCGTCGTCGAGAGCACGTAGTGGTTTTCGGACAGGCGCGCGACCGTGCCGTCGTCCATCACGATGCCGTCCTCGCGCAGCATCAGCCCGTAGCGCAGCCGGCCCACGGCGAGGTTCGCGAAATTGTTGCAGTAGACGCGCTGCAGGAACTCCTGCGCATCCGGCCCCTGCACGTCGATCTTGCCCAGCGTCCCGACGTCGACCAGGCCGACCGCGTTGCGCACCGCCACGCTTTCGCGTCGCCACGCCGCGTCGAACGTCTCATCGAGCAGCTGGTACGCTTTCGGCCGCAGCCAGTGGCCGACCGTGGTCAGCGCCGCGCCGCGCAACATGTGCCAGTTGTGCAGCGGCGTGCGCCGCACCGGCGTGTGATGCTTGGCCCGCTCGGCGCCGGCGAACAATCCCAGCGCGACCGGCGTGTACGGCGGCCGGAACGTCGTGGTGCCCACCGCGGGAATCGTTTCGCCGCGCAGCGACGCCAGGATCGCGAGGCCGTTGATGTTCGAGGTCTTGCCCTGGTCGGTGCCCATCCCCAGCGTGGTGTAGCGCTTCAGGTGCTCGACCGAGCGGAAATTCTCGCGGTGCGCCAGTTCGATGTCCTCCACCGCAACGTCGTCCTGGATGTCGACGAAGCGCTTGCCGCGCGACGCGGACCCGGGCGCCTGCCACAGCGGCTCGATCCGCGGCGGCGTTTCCGGCTCGCACGCCGGCACGATCGCCGCGGCGCCGGCCTTCGGCGCGAATCCGGCCAGCCGCGCGGCTTCCTCGCCGGCGGCGCAGCCCTGCTGCAGCGCGCCGGCCAGCGTGAACTCGCCGCCCGCCGCGCCCGCCACGGCGATTGCCGCCCGCGCGGTGTCCGGGACGAAGCCGGTGATCGCCTCGTCGAAGCGGAGCTTGCCGCCGGCCTGCGAGTACAGGTGCACCGTCGGGCTCCAGCCGCCCGAGCACGCCAGCACGTCGCACTCGATTCGCGCCAGCGGCGCGCCGTCGCGGCGAACGACCTCGACCGACTCGACGCTGCGGCCGTTGACCGCCGCGACGCACGCGCCGGCCCAATGCGCGATGCCTTCCGCGGCAGTCCTGGCCACCAGCGCCGGATCGACTTCGCTGCGCGTATCGATGATCGTGACTGCGTTGGCGCCGGCGCTCCGCGCGTCGAACGCGGTCCGGTACGCATCGTCGTTGTTGGTGAAGATCGCGACGCGCCGTCCCGGCAGCACCGCGTACTGGTTGATGTAGGTGCGCACCGCCGAAGCGAGCATCACGCCCGGCTTGTCGTTGTCCGCGAACACCAGCGGTCGCTCGATGCTGCCGGTGGCCATCACGACGCGCTTGGTCCGCAGATGGATCAGCCGCTGGCGCGGGTGCGTGGCAGGCACCTCGGCGAGATGGTCGGTCACGCGCTCGGCGATCGCGACCATGCCGTGATCGTAGTGCCCGAACACGGTGCTGCGCGGCAGGCAGCGCACGTTGGGGCAGGCGGCCAGCTCGGCCAGCGTGTGCGCGACCCAGTCGGCGGCGGGCATGCCCGCGATCGTGTTCCTTTCCCACAGCGCGGAGCCGCCCAGTTCCGCGCGCTCGTCGGCCAGGACGACGCGCGCCCCGGCGCGCGCGGCCGCGAGCGCCGCGGCCAGCCCTGCGGGGCCGCTGCCCGCGACCAGCACGTCGCAGTGCGCGTACTCGAACGCGTAGTGATCGGGATCGGCCGTCTCGGGCGCCAGCCCCATCCCCGCCGCCTTGCGGATCTGGCGTTCGTAGAACATCCAGAGTTTCGGCGGCCACATGAATGTCTTGTAATAGAAGCCGGCCGGCATCAACGGCGAGAACCACTGGTTGATCGCGCGCCAGTCGAAAGCGAGCGATGGCCAGCGATTCTGGCTCTCGGCCTCGAGGCCGTCGAACAATTCGACCATCGTCGCGCGGGTGTTGGGCTCGGCGCGCGCGCCGCGGCGCAGGCGGACCAGCGCGCTGGGCTCTTCCGGGCCGGCGCTGTAGATGCCGCGCCGCCGGTGATACTTGAAGCTGCGCCCGACCAGCTTGACGCCGTTGGCCAGCAACGCCGAAGCCAGCGTGTCGCCCGCGTACCCCTGGTAGCCGGCGCCGTCGAACGTGAACTCCAGCGGCCAGCCCCGGTCGACCCGGCCGCCCTCGGGCAGCCGGTGCGATTGCGGCTGCGCGCTCATGCCCGGACCCGTTTCATCCGCGGTCCTCCGGGGGCCGCGCTGCGCGGATCGCCAGCACCTCGTGCGTCAGCGTGTCACGGACGATTTCCAGCCACTGCCGGCAGCCGTGGTTGTGATGCCACCACTCGGCATGCGGGCCGGCGGGATTGTCGCGCTCGTAGACGAAGCGCTGCCACTCGGCCGCGCTCGCGTCCAGCGCGGGGACCGATGTCGCTTCACGGCCGTACGTGAATTCGGACTGGTCGCGAGGGCCGCAGTAGGGGCAGGTGAATTGCTGCATTCGTTATCCCGGACCGGCCCCGGATGGGGGGTGGAGCGGAGCGATACCATGTCCTCAAGAGCGCCCCCCCACCCCCCCGCCCGGGCAGGGAGCCCGCTCGACCCTGCGCCGACTCGCATCAATGCCACTGCGCGACCGGACCCGCGCCCTTGTCGTCGATGACGTGCCCGGTCTCGAAACGCTCCAGCGTGTGGGCGCGGTTGAGTTCGTGCGGCGCGTCGTGGGCGATGGTGTGGGCGAAGACCCAGCCGGAAGCGGGGGTGGCCTTGAAGCCGCCGTAGCACCAGCCGCCATTGAGATAGAAATTGTCGATTGGGGTCTTGGCGATGATGGGGCTGCCGTCCAGCGTCATGTCCATCACGCCGCCCCAGTGCCGCATCATCCGCACCCGCGACAGGATGGGGAACATCTGCAGCCCCGCGGCGACCGCCTCTTCGAGGATCGGAATGTTGCCCTTCTGCGCATAGCTGGGATAGAAATCCAGGTCACCGCCCATCACCAGTTCGCCCTTGTCCGACTGGCTCATGTAGAAGTGGCCCGCGCCGTAGGTGACGACCGTGTCGAGCATCGGCTTGAGCGGCTCGGAAACGAAAGCCTGGAGCACGTGCGTCTCGATCGGCAGCTTGAGCCCGACCATCCCCGCGACGCGGCCCGAGTTGCCGGCCACGGCGATCCCGACCTTGCCGGCGCCGATGCGCCCGCGCGAGGTCTCCACCGCGACGACCCGGTTGCCTTCCCGCGCGAAGCCCTGGACTTCGCAGTTCTGGATGATGTCCACGCCCAGCGCCGACGCGGCGCGCGCATAGCCCCAGGCCACCGCATCGTGGCGCGCGGTGCCGCCGCGGCGCTGCATGAGCCCGCCCAGGATGGGAAAGCGCGGGTTGTCGGAGCAATCGAGGTGCGGGATGAAGCGGGCGATGTCCTCGCGCGTCATCCACTCGGCGTCGATGCCGTTCAGCAGCATCCGGTTGCCGCGGCGGAAGTACTGGTCGCGCTGGCCCTCGGTGTGCGCGAGGTTCAGCACCCCGCGCGGGCTGAACATCGTGTTGTAGTTGAGATCCGTGGACAACTGGTGCCAGAGCTTCAGCGACCATTCGTAGAAATGCGCGTTGTCGTCGAGCATGTAGTTCGAGCGGACGATGGTGGTGTTGCGCCCGGTGTTGCCGCCGCCGATGTAGCCCTTCTCCAGCACCGCGACATTGCTGACGCCGTGGTTCTTCGCCAGGTAGTACGCCGTCGCGAGGCCATGCCCGCCGCCGCCGACGATCACCACGTCGTACTGCTTCTTCGGCTCCGGGGTGCGCCAGGCTTCGTCCCAGCCGCGATGGCCGGCGAACGCCTGGCGAACCAGGGAGAAGATGGAGTAGCGCATGTCCCGCGATTCTTCGTCTTCAATTACAAGAGGCTGACGTACGGCCGGACCTGCATGGATGGGGCCCCTGGTTGCATGTCGAGTCCGGCGGTTGCACCGGCAATTGGAATCGCTTATCCTCAAGAGTCGAGTCGACCGGCCTGCCGCGATCCGGCAGCGTCGCCGCGCGGTTACAATCGCGGCGTGGCAATGCGGTCGATCCAACGGCTCCATTCTACAATCCCCGCGCGCGAATGCCGAATTTTTCGCCGCGCGCAACCCACAGTCGCAAGGAGGCATAGTGCATAACGGAAAATCGCTGCAACGCAAATTGGCTGCCATGTTCGCAGGCCTGTTCATGCTGGCCGCCGGCGCCGGCTGGGCGCAGGTCGACACCATGGCCAGCATCAAGCAGAAGGGCAAGATGGTCGTCGGCGTCAAGGCCGACTACAAGCCGTTCGGCTACACGGATCCGGCAGGCAAGATCGTCGGCCTCGAGATCGACCTGGCCAACGACATCGCCAGGCGGCTGGGGGTCGCGATCGAACTGGTGCCGGTAGTCGCGGCGAACCGGATGGAATTCGTCAAGCAGGGCCGCACCGACATGATGATCGCGACCATGGCCTATCGGCCTGACCGGGCCGAGGTCGTCGCGATTCCACAGCCGTACTACTACGCGGGCGCGGCCACTGTGTTCGCGAAGAAGAACTCGGGGCTGAAGAACTGGACGGACCTCAAGGGCAAGCCGGTGTGCGCGGTCCAGGGCGCGTACTACAACCGGAAGACGGGCGAGGAATTCGGCGCGCAGCTGGTCACGTTCAAGGGCGTCACCGAGGCGATGGCGGCGCTCGAAGGCGGCAACTGCGTGGGCACCGTGTTCGACACCACGTTCTTCGCCGGCATCATGGGCGACGCCAAGTGGGCCGACTACGCGATGATGGTACCGGCGATCGATCCGGAACCGTGGGGACTGGGCGTGCGCAAGGAAGACACCAAGTTCGCCGCGTGGATCAGCGACGTGAGCAAGGAGTGGCACAAGACCGGCTTCGTCCTCGAACTCGAAAAAAAGTGGGGCATCCCGCAGTCGCCGTTCCTGCTGGAACAGCAGGCAAAGAATAAGTAGCGTGCGTGTCATGCTGATCTCCCTCGCCCCGCTCGCGGGGAGAGGGTTGGGGTGAGGGGCGGCGGTCTCCCCGTGGGTTCGCGGCATGATTGACATCGCGGCCTGGTTCAAATGGCTGCACCAGACCAGCGGGATCAAGCTGACGATCTTCTACGACAGCTACGACCGCTCGCGTTTTCTCGAGGGCTTCGGCAACACCCTCAAGCTTTCCCTGTACTGCCTGATCCTGAGCCTGCTGCTCGGCGCCTGCACGGCGTGGCTGTGCGGCTCGCGGCAGGCCGCCATCCGCCGCGCCGCCAACGGCTTCGTCCAGCTCTTCCGCAACACGCCACCGCTGGTGCAGCTGTACTTTTTCTATTTCGCCGTCGGCCCGTTGCTGCCGAAAGTGGACGGAATGCCGCTGCTGGGCTCGATGGGCTGGGCGATCGTGTCGCTGACCCTGCTCGAGGCCGCGTTCGCCGCCGAGATCTTCCGGGCCGGCATCGAGGCGGTGCCCAAGGCCATGATCGAGGCCGCTGAATCGCTCGGGTACTCGCGCGCGCAGGTGTTCCGGCTGGTGGTCCTGCCGCTGGCGCTGCGGGTGACGATGCCGGCGATGACCAACAACCTGGTCAACCTGGTGAAGACGACCACGCTGGCCTACGCGATCGCGGTGCCGGAGTTGCTCTACATGTCGGCGCAGATCTGGTCGGAGCAGGTCAACGTGCCGGAGATGATGGTCGTGCTGCTGATTTCCTACGTCGCCATCGTCGGCATCATCAACCATGGGATGCAGCGGCTGGAAACACGGCTGCGCGTGCCGGGGTTCGGGCAATGAACATGCGTGCGATACCGGCCTCCCTCATCCCCAGCCCTTCTCCCCGAGGGAGAAGGGAGCTTTGCTTCTCCCTCCGGGAGAGGGGCCGGGGGTGAGGGAGGTTCCGCCACCCGCGCGCTTCGCCGTCCTCCTACCCCTGCGCCTGCACCCGCCCCGCCCCGCACACGCCGACCGCTCCAGCGGCGCCTCCCTCTTCACGCTGCGCACCGGCCTCGCGCTGCTCGCGCTGCTGCTTGCCTCCGTCGCCGTCGCGCAGGTGCAGGCGCGCGACCTTTCCGTCGGCGTCGTCGAATTGCTGATCAAGTGGACGCCGCTGCTGGCCAAGGGCTTCGGGTTCAACCTGCTGATCAGCGCGCTGGCGATGGCGCTGGGCACGGCGGCCGGGCTGCTGCTGGGCTTTGCGCGGATCTCTCTCCTGGCGCCGGTGCGCGGCACGTCGTGGATCGTCGTCCAGTTCTTCCGCAATTCGCCGTGGCTGGTGCTGCTCTTTTTCGTGATGTTCCTGATGCCGTTCGAGCTCCATTTCGGCGGCGTGACCGTGCCGTTCCCGGACTGGATCAAGGCCACGCTGGGCCTGGCGCTGCCCATCATGGCCAATTTCGCCGAGATCGTCCGCGGCGCGGTGCAGTCGATCCCCACGGCGCAGTGGGAAGCCGCGCGCTCGCTCGCATTCTCGCGGCGGCAGACCTTGTGGCAGATCATCCTGCCCCAGTGCGTCAAGCGAATGCTGCCGCCGTGGATGAACTGGTACGCGATCCTGACCATGGCCACGACGCTGGCCTCGATCGTGGGCGTGAGCGAAGTCATGACCATCACCGGCCGCATCACGGCGGCCGAGGCGCGCACCGACTTGTTGATCCCGATCTACAGCTACGTGCTGCTGTGGTTCTTCCTGTACTGTTACCCCATTGCGTTGTGGACCAAGCGGCTTGAGACCCGCTATGCCGAACGCTGACCGAAAGAAGGATTCCATGGAACTCGACGAATTTCTGACCATACGCCGCATCTCCCTCCCCCGTTTCGAACACGCCGCGGTGATGACCGTGGAAGAGTCCGACCGGCTCGTCCCCAAGCTGCCGGGCGCCAAGACCAAGAACCTGTTCCTGCGCGACAAGAAGGGGCTCAAGCACCTGCTGGTCACCGTTCCCGCCGACCGCGCGGTGGACCTGAACCGGCTGGGCGAGGCGCTCGGCGTCGGCCGCCTTGGCTTTGCGTCCGCCGAGCGGCTGGCCAAGCACCTGGGAATCACGCCCGGCTCGGTCAGCCTGCTGGCGCTCCTCAACGACACCGCGCACAAGGTCGAGTTCGTGATCGACCGCGCGCTGTGGGAAGCCGATGCGGTCCAGGCGCATCCGCTGGTCAACACCGCGACCATGATCGTCGCGCACAGCGAACTCGAGCGCTTCCTCGCCGCCACCGGCCACAAGCCGCGGGTGATCGACGTCCCGGCCGCCGCCGCGGAGACTGCCGAGGGCGCCGCGGCATGAGCGACGCGGGTCCGGGCGCGGCCGGCGCCCCCATCGTGCGCATCGTCGACCTTCACAAGTCGTTCGGCGCCGTCGAAGTCCTGCGCGGGATCTCGCTGGCGGTGAACAAGGGCGAGGCGGTGTGCGTGATCGGCCCGTCGGGATCCGGCAAGTCGACGCTGCTCCGCTGCATCAACGGGCTGATCCCCGTGGACCGCGGCGAAGTTTACGTCGGCGCGCACGCCGTGCATACCTTGCATCGGGACCAGGAGATGATCGCGCTGCGCAAGGACGTCTCCATCGTGTTCCAGCAGTACAACCTGTTCCCGCACAAGACCGCGCTGGAGAACATCATGATGGCGCCGATCCAGGTGCTGGGCCAGCCCAGGGACGAAGTCGAGGCGCGCGCGCACGAGCTGTTGAAGAAAGTGCGGCTGGCCGGCAAGGAGAGCAGCTATCCGGGCGAGCTTTCCGGCGGGCAGCAGCAGCGCGTCGCCATCGCCCGCGCGCTCGCGATGCGGCCGTCGGTGATGCTGTTCGACGAAGTCACCGCCGCGCTCGACCCCGAGACGCGGAAGGAAGTCCTGGTCACCATCCGGCAGCTGGTCGACGAAGGCATGACCTCGATCCTGGTCACGCACGAAATGGCCTTCGCCCGCGAGATCGCCCACCACATCTACTTCACCGACCACGGCGTGATCGTCGAAGACGGCCCGCCAGCCGAGTTCTTCGGCAATCCGCGCAAGGAACGCACGCGGGCGTTTCTCGAACAGGTCTCGTAGCAATCCACAAAGAGGCCGTAGGATGGGTGGAGCGCAGCGATACCCATCTGCCAGTTCAACATGAAGAAGAAGGAAGAAGCAGGGGTCAAGTCCCGGCCAGGACGCCTCGCCGACCGGAGGATCCTCACTTCCAGTCGTGCAGGGCGTTTGGGACCATAATGCGGGCAGTCATGACTGCGGAGGGATCCATGAGCGTGCGCGGTTTTGCGTGGGTGCGGAGTTTCGCCGTGACGACGATCGTCGTCGCATCCTCGACTTGCAGCGTCGCCGCGCCGGTGGCGCGCGACAGCCTGCCGGCGGAAGCCCTCACGCTCGCGACAGCCCGGCAGCAGCTCGCAAAGGCGACTGTGCCGTTTGTGCCCAATGCCGGGCAATGGGACGCGCGCGCGGCATATGCGGCGCGCACGCTGGCGGGAATGCTGTTCGTTACCACCGAGGGCAAGCTGGTCTATCGGCTGCCGGTCAGGCCGGGGCCGGATACGCCAGCAGCGGGCAGGCGGCCAGGTGCACGGCCCGGCGGCCCGCCAGAGCAACTGGCGTCCGGCTGGACGCTGATCGAGTCCTTCGTCGATGAGCAGGGCGGGCCGCTGGCCGCGAAGCCGCAGGGCAAGGTACCGGGGACGGCGAAGGTCAGTTACTTCGCAGGCGATGCGCACCGGCACCAGAGCGGCATCGGCACGTACGAGCGCATTGACCTGGGCGACGTATTCGCCGGCGTCAACGTGCAACTGCGCGCCACCGGCGGCAACGTCGAGAAGATCTTCACCGTCGCCCCGCAACAGGATCCGCAGCGGGTCCAGGTCCGGCTCGACGGCGCGACGCGCCTCGAAATCGGTAGGCACGGTCAACTGATTGCCCATACCGACCACGGCCCGGTGACGTACACCGCGCCAGTCGCCTACCAGGATGACACCGCGGGACGGCGGACCCTGGTCGACGTCCACTACGCGCTTGCTCGGGACAGCGCCCGGGACGCCAATGAAACTCCCGGTGTCCACGACACAAACGGCGCCGCGCCCTTGCGCTATGGCTTCGCCGTCGGCGCCTACGACCGCGCGCGCCCGCTCATCATCGACCCGCTGCTGCAATCGACGTACCTTGGCGGCGGCGGATACGACAACCCCTACAGCAACACGCTGGCGATACACCCCCACACCGGCGAGATCTACATCGCCGGCTTCACGGAGAGCTCACCCTTTCCGGGCCTGACGGGCGGGCCGGACACCACGTACGCCAATTCCGAAGCATTCGTCAGCCGCTTCTCCAGCGACCTCACGCGCCTGCTGCAGTCCACCTATCTCGGTGCGGGTAGCAGCGACCAGGCGAGCGCCCTCACTGTGCATCCGGTCACCGGGGATGTCTACGTCGCGGGCGAGACGAGTTCCGGCGGCGGCGCCTTTCCGGGCGCCGCGGGCGGAGCCCAGCCGGATCTCGCCGGAAACTACGACGGATTCGTCAGCCGGCTCAGCAGCGATCTGCAAACGCTGCATGGCTCCACGTACCTCGGCGGCTCCGGCTTCGACACCATCAGTGCATTGGCAATTCATCCAGCGACCGGTGAGGTTTACGTCGGCGGGTTCACCGCCTCGAACGACTTCCCCGGCCGCGCCGGCGGGGCGCAGGCCACCTATGGCGGCGGAGTCGGTATTCTCGATAGAGGCGACGGGTTCGTCAGCCGGCTCAACAGCACGCTGACCTCGATTGTCCAGTCGACGTATCTGGGGGGAGCGACGGTCGATCAGGTCGCGGCGCTCGCCGTTCATCCATTAACCGGCGATTTGTACGCCGTCGGCACAACCAGCTCCGCCAACTTCCCGGGCACGGGCGGCGGCGCCCAGCCGACGCAGGGAGGAGGCGCCAGCAACGACGCGTTCGTCAGCCGCCTCAACCGCAACCTGACCAGCTTGTTCCAGTCCACCTGGCTTGGCGGCGGCAGCGTTGACAGCGGCAAAGCGATCGCCATCCATCCGGTCACCGGCGAGGTGTATGTCGCGGGCGATACGCAATCGACCGCGGCCGGTTTTCCGGTCAGCCCGCCGCTTGGCGCGCAGCCGGAGAACGGCGGATCGACTGACGGCTTTGTCTGCCGCCTGAACCCCGCGCTGACGGCGATCAACAGGTGGACTTTTCTCGGCTCCCCCGGATCCGAGGCAGTCGGAGGACTTGCCATCCACCCGGCTACGGGCGAGGTTTTTGTCGCGGGAGCGGTCGACTCGAGCACCTATCCCGGTGTACTCGGCGGACTGCAGGAGACCATTGGCGGATTCACCGATACCTTCGTAAGCCGCCTCCCGGCCGACCTGATGACGCTGATCCAGTCCACCTACTTGGGCGCGGGCAGCAATGACGACGCAAGTGCGATCGCCATCCACGCCGGCACCGGCGAAATCTATGTCGCGGGGCAAACCGGGTCCGGGGGCGCCACCTTCCCCGGCGTGACGGGCGGGGCGCAGGCGAACAGTGGCGGCAGCTTTGACGTATTCGTCAGCCGGATGTCGCCAGACCTGACTGCGGTCAACTTGATCCCCAACCACTTCTCCTTCCTCGCGCAGAGCAACGTGCCGCCGAACACGTTGCGGACTTCGAACCAGGTGCGGCTGGCCGGCATTCCACAGGGCGGATTCAACCTCGTCTACGTCACAGGTCAGCCCGGCAGCCAGATGTGCCTCACCGATCGCCCCGGCTGTTGCGTGGAGCCGACGCCGACGCCGGCCTGTGACGGCGCCTACGTCAGCGGCTGGCAGCCTTCACTTAACCAGGTTTTCGGCGGCGACTATGTCCAGGTCCGCCACATCACCGCGGCGACGCCGGTCGGCGCGGCCCAGACGAACCTGATCATCGGGGGCGCCGCCACCACGTTCCGCACTTCGACGGGCAATGCCGCGTTTGCGTGCAACCTGGATATGGACGGCGACAACAAGCTCGATGCGCTGGTCGAGGGCCTGGTCTTGATCCGCGCGATGTTCGGGCTCACCGGCACCGCGGTGACCAATGCCACCGGGATCACGATCCCGTGGGCGACGCTGAGTCAGATTCTCAATGCCGGCTGCGGTACCAGGTTCTGATTCGTTCTGCGGCACCCGGCGCCGTAGCGTCCTCGCTGATGGAGATTCGCCCCATCACCGCGCCACGCTGATCACCACGATCCCCGCCGTCACCAGCACGATCCCGGCGATCTCGCGCCAGCTGACGGGTTCCTTGAAGAAGCGCCGCGAGATCGCGTAGCTGTACAGCACCTCGACGAGTCCGACGATGCGCACGTCGACGGCGCTGCGCATCGCGAACGCGGTGAGCCAGCCCATTGACGCCAGCGCGCCCATGAATCCGGCCAGTGTCGACACCCGCCACTGGATCATCACCTGGACCAGGCCAGCGCGGTCGCGGACCAGCAGCCAGGCGCCGAGCAGCAGCGTCTGGAAGAACTGCGCCCACACCAGCGAATAAGTGCCGGCGACCCACGGCAACGGGTGGTCGAGCGCCAGCATCGTGCCGCGATAACCGACGGCGGAGAGCGCGAAGCCGGCGCCGGAGGCGAGGCCGAGCAGCGCGGCCGGCGAAAACCAGGTGGACATCGCCGCGCCGAACTCGGCCCCCGGCTTGACCGACAGCAACAGCACGCCGATCGTGGCCAGCACGATCGCGATGACAGCGGGCAAGGTCAGTGCCTCGGCCAGCAGCACGATCGAGAAGACGCCGATCTGCAGGACTTCGGTCTTGGAGTAGGCGACGGCGACGACGAAACTGCGCTCCTCCATCGCCATGATCAGGAACGCGGTCGCCGCGAGCTGGCCGCCGGCGCCCAGCGCGAGCCAGGCAAAGAATGACACGCTGGGTTCCGGCAGCGGCCCGGGGCTGAGCGCGGCGACCGCCGCGAGACCGAGCGCGGCGAACGGCAGGCCGTAGGCGAAACGCACGAAGGTCGCTGCCAGCGTCCCCGCGGACTTGACCAGGCTGCGCTGCGACGCGTTGCGTATGGTCTGCGCGCCGGCGGCGGCGAGGACGATGGGGATCCAGATCCAGCTGACTACAGGCATGACGCGGTGACCACTTGGGCGAGTGACATCGTCGTTCCGCGTACCGGGGAAAGGCTGGCATTCTACCTTGCTGGTCAGCCGCCGAGGAGCGACGCTTGTCGGGTTCCGGCGCCCCATGCATAGCCCCGCGGCCGGATTGGTGGCATGATCGGGGCCGCCCAATCCGGGGAAAAGCGACCTCCTTTTGAACATTCCGAACACATCGATCGCGCGGCGGGTGGCCGCCGCCGTCATTCTGCTGCTGGGATTCCTCGCCGGACTCGCGGCCGATCCAGCCTATTCCGCCGAACGTAGCGGGCCGGCCGGCGTGCGCCCGTCGACGCTGGTGCGAATGGCGCGGGACGATGGCCTGACGCGGGTTCTGGTTACGCTCAACACCGGGTTCCAGCCAGACGGCCTGCTGTCCGGCGGCCAGTCCGCGCTACAGCGCTTCAACATCCGGGCAGCCCAGCAGTCGGTGCTCGCGCGGCTCGCCGGCAGGACCCACAACCTGATCGCCACGTATGAGATCTTCCCGGTGATCGCGCTGGAAGCGGACGCGGCGACGCTCGAAGAGCTGCGGAATTCTCCTGACGTGTTGAGCGTCGAGGAAGACATTCCGGTTCCCCCCGCCGATGTCGAATCGAACAGCATCGTCCGCGTCGCCGTGCCCTGGGCACAGGGCTACGACGGAACGGGCTGGGCAGTCGCGGTGCTGGACAGCGGCGTGCAGACCAGCCATCCGTACCTGGCAGGCAAGACCATCGCCGAGGCCTGCTTTTCGACGACCAACGCCGGCCAGAATTCGGTATCGGTCTGCCCGAACGGTTTGTCGACGTCCGGGACCACTCCCGGCCAATCCGGAGCGGGATCCGGCGTGAACTGCAGCATCGCCGTTGACGGCTGCGAGCACGGCACCCATGTGGCCGGCATCGCGGTGGGTCGCGACTACGCCGGCGGGCCGGGTTACGACGGGATGGCGCGCGGCGCCAGCCTGATCGCGATCCAGGTGTTTTCGCGCTTCACGACTGTCGCAGCATGCGGCGGTCCGGCGCCCTGCATCCTCTCGTTCGGCTCCGATCAACTGGCCGCGCTGCAGTATCTGTACACGACGATACGGCCGTCCTTCGGCAACATCGCCTCGGCGAACATGAGCCTGGGCGGTGGCCAGTACCTGGCCACGTGCGATGCCAGCAACGCGGCGCTCAAGACGGCGATCGACACGCTCCGCTCGGTGCGCATCGCGACCGTGATCGCCGCCGGCAACGATGGCTACACCAACGCCATCAGCGCCCCCGCCTGCATTTCGACCGCGGTAAGCGTCGGCGCCACCGACGATTCCGACAGCATCGCCAGCTTTTCCAACCGCGCCCCGTTCATGAGCCTGTTCGCGCCGGGCGTGGGGATCGGCTCCTCGGTGCCGCCCGGCACCTTTGCCAGTTTCAGCGGGACATCGATGGCGACGCCCCTGGTCGCCGGCGCGTGGGCGCTGGTCATGCAACAGAATCCCGCCTTCACGGTCCCCCAGGTCCTGAGCCTGCTGCAGTCGACCGGAAAGCCGATCGCGATCACCGGAGGTTCGATTCCGCGCGTGCGGCTGGGCGATGCCTTCGGCGTCCCCTCGCTGGCATTGAACGTGGCCAAGGCCTTCGCGCCCAATTCGATCGCGTATGGCGGAACGTCCACGCTGACCGTCACGCTGACCAACCCGAACCCGGTCGCCCTGACCGGAACGGCGTTTGTCGACACGTATCCGGGCGGAATCACCAACAGCGCAACTCCGGGCGCGGCGACGACCTGCGGCGGCACGGTCACCGCTGCGGCATGGTCCACGAGCCTCGCGCTGACCGGCGGAACGGTGCCGGCCAACGGCAGTTGCACGGTCAGCGTCCAGGTCAGCGCCATCGGCGGCGGTGGCCTGGTGAACAAGATCCCGTTCCTCAGCGTGACCAGCGCCAACGGCGGCGAAAACGGCGCCGCGGCCAGCGCGACGCTGACCGTCGCGACATCGAACTTCATGATCCAGGATGGTGGCTTCGAGTTGGGCGGTTCCTCGCCGTGGACGCAGACGTCGACCAACTTCGGCACACCCCTGTGCTCGGTGGCGACGTGCGGTTCCGGGAGCAGCGCGCGGACCGGCACGTGGACCGCATGGTTCGGAGGCACTTCGTCGGCCGAGGCCGGCACCTTGACCCAGACCAAGCTGATCGCGGCCGGACCGAAAGTGTTGAGCTTCTACCTCTGGTGGGCCAGCGCGCCGAGTGCGACGGCCACGTTCAAGGTGTATATGGATGGCGCCCCGATCTTCTCGCTGACCGGCGCGACCAGCGGCGCCTACGCGGGCGGCTACGAACGGGTCAGCATCGACGTGTCGAGCTATGCGGATGGCAATTCGCATGCGCTCAAGTTCGAGCAGATCAACGCGGCAAACACCGGTCTGACGAACATCTTCCTCGACGACGTGGCGCTGACGGCGCTGACATCAAACGTCACGGTGAGCTTTGAAAGCAATGGCGGCTCGGCGGTGAGCAGCCAGACCGTGCCCTCAAACACCACCGCCACGCCCCCCCGACAGAAATACCTTGCCGGCTGGTTTACGACCGCGCGTTCAGCTTCGCCACGCCGATCACGCGGACATCACGCCGCGGGGACGTCAACACACACCGCACCTCAACAGCAGGCGGGACGGTGGGAACCAGGTCGTGCCCTACAACAGCACGGCCGCGGCGCCGGCCGCCCCGACGAAAACCGGGAACACGTTCGTCGGTTGGTTCACCGATGCCGGGCTCACCAACGTGTTCAGCTTCGCCACGCCGATCACGACGGACATCACGCTCTATGCGAAGTGGACAGTCAACAACTACACCGTCACCTTCAACAGCAATGGCGGGACGGTGGTGGGTAACCAGGTCGTGCCCTACAACAGCACGGCCGCGGCGCCGGCGGCACCAACGAAGGCGGGCAGCATTCTTGCCGGGTGGTTTACTGACGCGGGCCTGACCAGCGTATTCAACTTTGCCACGCCGATCACGGCGGATATCACGCTGTACGCGAAGTGGCAGCTCGGCACGCTCGACATCGATGCCAACGGGAGCTACGACGCACTGACCGATGGGCTGCTGGTTATCCGGTACCTGTTCGGGCTGAGCGGTGCGGCGCTGACCGACAACGCGATTGGCAGCGGCGCGACGCGCGCGGATGCGGAAGGGATCGCAAGCTACCTGTCCGGGCTGCTGCCGCTGCTCGACGTGGACGCCGATGGACAACCCGATGCGCTGACCGACGGGCTGCTGGTTGTCCGCTACCTGTTCGGCCTGCGCGGCGCGCCGCTGGTGCAGGCCGCGCTCGGGCTGGATGCGACTCGCACCGCCGCGGCCGACATCCAGGCCTACCTGCAGGACCTCATGCCGTAGGATGGGTGGAGCGAAGCGATACCCATCTGGCGGGAATCATCAAGCGTCGTTGCGTTCGCCGCAGACTGGTGCCGGCGCGCCACGTATATCCGGCTCTTCGAGGAGAATGATGGGTGTCGCTGCGCTCGACCCATCCTACGATAGCCACCAACGAGAGCCGGCGGTCAGTTCAGCGCAATCGACTCGCTCTGGCCGAACCGGTAGACGGTCTTGCTGGCGCCCTGGTCGTGGGGCGGCCTGTGCAGCAGCGGGCAGGGCGGCGCGCGGGTGCCGTCGGGGTTGAGCGTGACGTCATCGGCCACGTCGGCCCAGATCCCGCCGCAGACGGGGCGGAATTGCCAGGTCAGGTAACCGACGTTCTTGCCCAACTCGAGGAGTTCATCGGAGTCGGGCGCATCGGCGATCACCAGGTCGCGGCCGCCCATGGAATCGGGATAGTTGCCGAACGCCTGCAGGCACTCGAGCGCCTCGCTGGTGTCGGCGCCGGGGCGCATGCAGGAACGACGCTGGTGGCGCGCCACATCCCACGCACCCAGTTCCCATGCGGCTTCCATCGCCGCCATGTCGATCGTTTCCAACACCCGCCAGCGCTCGTTCAACTGCAGCGCCGACGCGGGCACCGGCCGATAGCTCACGGGACGCGCTTCCGGCGCGTCGAACAGGAGCTCATGGCGGAACGCGTGCCAGTGCAGCATCAGCAGCACCGGCGTATCGGGACACGGCACGGCGGTCAGCGTGATCGCATAGAGCGGCAGGTTGACCGCTTCGATCTGGCCTCGGATTTGCTCCAGGACATCCATGATGGCGACCTCCGGTGAGTTCGATCAGTCACAGTAGTGCAAGTGCCCTGCCCGATTCCATGGTACATGCCATCGCCGCGGCGCAGCCCGAATCCGGTGTCCTTCGAGGAATGACCGCGTCTCGGCGTTGCAGATTGGCTACGCTTGCCTGCTGCCGACTTGTCAATCGGGCAGGCATTGTGTAGCATCATGTGTAAGGAGTGACACATGGCCACCAATCTCGCGCTGGATCCCGAACTGATCGACCGCGCCTTAGCGGTAAGTGGTGAAAAGACCAAGAAAGCGGCGGTAACCCGTGCGCTCGAGGAGTTCATCGCGCGGCGCAGCCAGAAGCGGCTGATCGACCTGATGGGCAAGCTGGAGTGGGACGCTTCGTTCGATTACAAGGCTGAGCGCTCGCGCCGGTGAGTCTTTTCGTTGACACCAGCGTCTGGTCGCTCGCCTTCCGGCGGGATCAGGCCTCGGGGGCTCCGGAAGTGCGTGAGCTGCGAGAAGCTCTCGATCGTGGCGATACGGTTGTGACCACCGGCCTTGTCCTCCAGGAATTGCTGCAGGGATTTGCCGGTCCGCGGGCCGCCAAGGACATCGTCGACAGGTTCAACGTGTTGCCCCTCCTGCAGCCGGACCGCCAGGATCATGTCGATGCTGCTGCACTGCGCAATCGCTGCCGCCGCGCCGGCGTCCAGATCGGCACCATCGATGCTGTAATCGCGCAACTTTGCATCCGGCATGGCCTGACCTTGCTGACCACGGACAAGGATTTCCTAATGGCGGCGGCGCATTGCCCGCTGAAGGTCTGGAAACCGCACGCAGATGGTGGAGCGCAGCGTTCCCGGCGCACCTCCGCCGAAACTGAAGGTTGTCGCTGCGCTCGACCCATCCTACGGTCTCTACTCCGCCTCACGCCACCTCGCTCTTCTGGTACGCCGCCCTGGCCAGCCAGGCCGGGTCGATCTCGACGCCCCAGCCGGGCTCGCTCGGTATCGTCACCTTGCCGTCCTTGATGGCATAAGGCGAATTCAGGAAGAGCCCGTCCTGCCACGGATAGTAGTCCGGTCCCTCGATGGAGAACTCCAGATACTTGCCGGCGTTGGGGATCGCGCCCAGCAGGTGCATGGTGAACAGCGTGACCATCGACAGATTGGCGCTGTGCGGCGTGCAAGGCAGGCCGGCCTCCTCCGCCATCTTCGCCACGCGCAGCGTCCGGGTGATCCCGCCCAGGTAGCAGACGTCGGGCTGGATCACGTCGACCGCCGGCATCTCGATGATCTGCCGCCACACCGGGATCATGCAGTCCTGCTCGCCGCCGGTGACGTCGAGGTTCAGCGCATCGCGCACCTGCTTGGTCTGCTCCAGTTCCCAGTACGGGCACGGTTCCTCGAAGTGGCTGACGCCGTTATCCTCCAGCATCCTGCCTACCTCGATCGCGTGCCGTGGCGAAAAGCCGCTGTTGCCGTCGGCCAGCAGCGCCACGTCCGGGCCCAGCCCGCGATGGATGGCGGGGATGATCTCCTCGGTGCGGTCCGGCCATTCGTCGATGTCATGCCCGCACTCGGCGCCGATCCGGTACTTGAACGCATCGAAACCGTGCCGGTCGCGCAGTTCGACAAAGCGCGCCACCTCCTGCTCGGGAGTGATGTCGCGCTTCATCGACGACGCATAGGCGCGCAGCGTTCGCGGCGTGCCGCCGAGCAGTTCGCACACGCTCTTGCCTTCCAACTTGCCGCGCAAGTCCCACAGCGCGGTGTCGAGACCGCCGATCGCGCGGCAGATGTACGAGCCGGGAAACTTGTGCTCCTTCTCCGGGACCAGGTCGACCAGCGCATCGATGTCGAGCGCATCGCGCCCCAGCGACCACGGCGCGATCTGCCGGTGCAGGACCTGCGCGGTGATGTCGGCGTTATAGGGCGCGACCTGGCCCCAGCCTTCCCTGCCGTCGTCGGTGGTGACGCGCACGAAGCAGATGAACTGGGTGGTGAAGGTTTCGATGCGCTTGATCTTCATGGGCGTCCGCTCGTTCGAATCGGCATCATCCGGCCTAAGTGGTTGCCCCGGAAGGTCCATTCTGAAGTTTCAGTGATACCATTTCCGCTGTCGACGACGCAGGGTAACGCATCATGGTCAAGCGCGCGGGCGGCGCCCTGCTGTTGTCGGTGCGCATCGATCACGACTCGCCGCGCCCGGTCAGCACCCAGCTCCACGTGCTGTTGCGCGAGCTGATTCTCTCGGGCAGCGTTGCTGCCGGTGACCGGCTGCCAGCCAGCCGGACGCTGGCGCGCGAACTCGGCCTCTCGCGCACCACCGTGATCGAGGCGTTCGACCGCCTCACCGCCGAAGGACTGATCGAATCCCGCGTCGGCGCCGGCACCTACGTGAGCCGCGTGCTCGAAGCGGACCGGCCGCGGCCGCCCGATCCCAACGTGATCGCGCTCGAGGCCCGGGCGCCGCGGCTGGCGCGCGCGACGGCGCAGGCGATCGAGCGCTTCGCCGAGCGCCGACGCCTGCCGTCGGTCGCCCGCGCGTTCACCACGGCGCTGCCCGCGTTCGACGCGTTCCCGATGGCGCAGTGGGCGCGCCTGTCCGCCAAGCACTGGCGCGGCGGCCGCGGCGACGTGCTGGGTTATGGCGAGCCCGTCGGCCATCCGCAGTTGCGCCAGGCGATCGCCTCGCACCTGCGCGCCAATCGCGGCATCAGCTGCGATGCCGGACAGATCTTCATCTGCGCCGGCGCCCAGCAGGCGTTTTCGCTGATCGGCTCGATCCTGCTCAACCCTGGGGATCGCGTCTGGTTCGAGAATCCCGGCGCCATCGGCGCGCGCAACAGCCTGATCGCCGCCGGCGCCGAACTCGTCCCGGTTCCCGTCGACGAGCAGGGCCTGCGCGTCGACGAGGGGCTGCGGCTGAGCCCGCGCTTTCGCCTCGCCTTCGTCACGCCGTCGCACCAGCAGCCGCTGGGCATGGTGATGAGCCTGGAGCGGCGCTTCGCGCTGCTGCACGCCGCGGAGCAGGCCGGCGCCTGGATCATCGAGGACGACTACGACGGCGAGTTCTCGTTCGGCGGCAGCCCGCTGCCGACGCTGAAGAGCGTCGACGCCACCGGCCTCGTCATCTACGTGGGCACGTTCAGCAAGTCGCTGTTTCCCTCGCTGCGCCTGGGCTTCCTGCTGGCGCCGCCGGCGCTGGTCGGAACCCTGAACACGATGATGAGCCGGGTGCTGCATGGCGTCCCGACATCGGTGCAGGCCACCGTCGCCGAGTTCATTGACGAAGGCCACTTCGCCTCGCACATCCGGCGCATGCGCCGCATCTACGCGGAACGCCACGAAGCGCTGCACGACGCGGCGCAGCGCCGGCTCGCCGGCCTGCTCGACGTCGTGCCCAGCCAGAGCGGTCTGCACACCATCGGCCGGCTGCATTCGGGCTTGTCGGAACTCGAAGTCGCGCGCGCGGCCGAGGCGCGCAACATCACCGCGTCGCCGATCGCGCGGTTCTCGATCGCGCCGGTGCCAGAGACCGGTCTGGTGCTGGGGTTCGGCGGCATCAAGCCCGCTGAGATCGAGGCCGGCGTCGGCGTGCTGGCGGAAGTCATCGAAGGGCAGATGCGGCAGGCGCGCAAGCTGGCGGTGACCAGGAAGTAATCTCAGGCGCCATAATCGCGGACCTACCGCCAAGGAGTGAATCGCATGCCCCGCACCTTCGTCGACCTCTCGATCTACCTCGAAAACGATGTGCAAAGCGACCCGCCCGGCTACGGCCCGAAGATCCAGTACTTCACGCACGAAAACACCTACGACCAGATCGTGCCGTTCTTTCCCGGCTTGAAGAAAGAGGACCTGCCCGACGGCGAGGGGTGGGCCCTGGAGTTGGTCAGCCTGATCACTCACAACGGCACGCACCTGGATGCGCCGTACCACTTCCACTCGACGATGGACGCGAAGAACGGCGGCAAGAAGCCGGCCATCGCCATCGACGAAGTGCCGCTGGAATGGTGCTTCCAGCCGGGCGTGAAGCTGGACTTCCGCCACTTCGCCGACGGTTACGTCGTCACCGCCGCCGACGTCAAAGCGGAGCTCGCGCGCGTCGGCCACGCGCTGCAGCCGCTGGAGATTGTCGTCGTCAACACGCGCGCGGGCTCGTGTTACGGCGACGCCGGCTACGTGGCCGCCGGCTGCGGCATGGGCTACGAAGCGACGATGTACCTGCTCGAGCGTGGCGTGCGGCTGACCGGAACCGATGCCTGGAGCTGGGACGCGCCCTTCGTGCATACGGCGAAGAAGTACGCCGAAACCGGCGACGCCGGCCTGATCTGGGAGGGCCACAAGGCCGGGCGCGACATCGGCTACTGTCACCTGGAAAAGCTGCACAACCTGGAGGCGCTGCCGGCCGACGGCTTCTTCATCAGCTGCTTCCCGCACAAGATACGCGGCGCGTCGGCCGGCTGGACACGCGCGGTGGCGATCTTCGACGACGCGTTGATGGCTGGGCGTTGAGGCATGCGATGGCGCCTCCGATGAAGCGCGATTCACCGCCGCCATCGGGCCCGGTGACCTTCCTGTTCACCGACATCGAAGGCAGCACCCCGTTGTGGGAACAGCAGCCGGAGGCCATGCAGGTGGCGCTCGCCCGCCACGACGCACTGCTGCGGCAGGCGATCGAAGCCAATGGCGGGTGGATCGTCAAGAGCACGGGCGACGGCGTGCTTGCGGCATTTGCCGCCGCCGATGATGCGCTCCGTGCGGGCGTCGCCGCGCAACGTGCGCTGCAAAGTGCGCCGGCCGGCGGGCGCGCCCCCGGCCCCACGGCGGCCGGTGCCGGAATCCCGCTCGCCCTGAAGGTGCGGATGGGATTGCACACCGGTGTGGCGGAACTGCGCGATGGCGACTACTACGGCGCCGCTGTGAATCGTGCTGCTCGGATCATGGCTGTCGCGCACGGCGGGCAGTTGCTGCTTTCGGCGGAGACAGCCGCGCTGGTGCGCGGAGCGCTGCCGGAGGGCGTCGCGCTGCGCGACATGGGTGAGCACAGGCTCAAGGGCATCCTGCATCCGGGGCGCCTGCTGCAAGCCCTCGCGCCGGACCTGCGCGCGGACTTTCCGCCGCTCGCGTCGTTCAGCGGCCACAGCCTGCCGGCGGAGCGCGACAGTTTCATCGGCCGCGCCGAGGTGCTGGCGGAACTCCAGGGGCGTTTCGACTATGGCGCACGGCTGGTCTCGGTACTCGGCGTCGGCGGCACCGGCAAGACCCGGCTGGTCACACGCTTCGGCTGGAGCGCGCTCGGCGCATTCCCGGGAGGCGCCTGGTTCTGCGATCTCGCGCAGGCGCGCAGCCTCGACGGCATCGTTGCCGCCGTGGCCAAGGGCCTCGACGTGCCGCTGGGCAAGGAAGATCCGGTGGCGCAGATCGGACTGGCCATCGCGGGACGTGGGCAGTGCCTGGTGATCATCGACAACTTCGAGCAGGTCGCGCGTCACGCCGAGGAAACGCTGGGCCAGTGGCTCAACCGCACAAGCAACGCGCGGTTCCTCGTGACCACGCGCGAAGTGCTCGGGCTGCCCGGAGAGCAAGTGCTCGCGCTTGCGCCCCTGCCCGCCGGCGACGCGATGACCCTGTTCCTGCGGCGTGCGGAGGCGGCGAAGCCGGGATTCCAGCCCACCACGGGCGACGAGGCGGCACTTGGCCCGCTCGTCAAACTGCTGGAAGGCCTGCCGCTGGCGATCGAGCTGGCGGCGGCGCGGGTGCGCGTGATGCCGCCGCGCACGCTGCTGCTGCGGATGAGCGAGCGCTTCAAAGTGCTGGCGTCGGCCGGCGGCCGCGTGGACAGGCAAGCGACGTTGCGCGCCGTGTTCGATTGGTCGTGGGACCTGTTGTCGATGCCGGAGAAGGCCGCGCTGGCGCAGCTGGCGGTGTTCGAAGGCGGCTTCACTCTCGAATCGGTGGAGGCGGTCCTGGACTTATCCGCTTACGAGAATCCGCCCTGGGCCATGGATGCCCTGCAGTCCCTGGTCCACAAGTCATTCGTCAGGCAGGTTTCCGACGACCGCTTCGATTTGCTGGTGAGCGTGCAGGAGTATGCGTCGGAGCACCTGCGCACGCCGGGTCGCTACGCGGGTAGCGGGCCGGAGGCGCTGCGGGCGGCGGAAGCGCGGCACGGCGAGCACTTTGCCGGGCTGGACGAAAGGGTGGCCACGGCCGGCGGCTGCATCGACCTGGACAACTTCATCGTGGCGTGCCGGCGCGCCGTCGCGCGCGGCGAAGCCGCGGTGGGGATCCATACGCTGGAACTCGCGTGGGCAGGCCTCAAGTCACGCGGGCCGTTCCGGGCCGGCGACGATCTCGTGGCCATGGTGCGAGCCATTCCCGGCCTCGGTGCGGCGGAACTCGCTCGCGTGGATTGGGTTGCCGGCCGCGTTCTGCTAGCCTGCGGCAGGAACGACGACGCTTATGCGCGCCTCGAGGCGTCGCTGGCGAGGGCCCGCGAAGCGGGCAACCGGCGCAGCGAGTGCCGCGCCCTCATCAGCCTGGGCGGCCTCGACAACCAGAGGGGTCGCCTGGAAGCGGCCCGCGCCCACCTCGAGGCAGCGCGGGTCATCGCCGTGGACGTGGCAGATTTGGAATTGCAGAGCGACGCCCACAACGGCCTGGGCAACATGGAAATCCTGCCCGGCCGCACGGGCGAGGCCAGGATTCATTTCGATGCCGCGCTGGCGCTGGCGCGCGAAGCCGGCGACCGGCGCCGCGAGGGCGACGTCCTCGGCAACCTCGGCACGCTATACGGCGGCGCGGGGAACATCGACGAGTCGCGCGCGCACTTCGAAGCGGCGCTCGCAGTGGCGCGCGAAGTGGGCGACCGGCGGCTGGAAGGCAACGTGCTCTGCAACCTGGGCCTGCTGCATCAAGTGCAGGGCGGTTTTGCCGATGCGCTCGGCGAACTCGATGCGGCGCTGGCCGTGGCCCGCGACCTGGGCCATGCGCGGCTGGAGTGCATCGTGCTGTGCAACCTGGGCATGGTTTACGACAGCCTTGCCCGGTCCGACGAGGCAACGGATCACTTCGAGGCCGCGCTCGTAGTAGCCCGCAAGTTGGGGGACCGGCGCACCGAGGGACAGATCCTGGGCTACCTCGGGCCCGTGCACGCCAGGGAGGCTCGCTTCGTCGAGGCGCGACGCTGCCTCGATGCCGGCGAGACGCTGCTGCGCACGGCGTCGGACCAGCGGGGCCTGGGCATCCTGCTTTGCGGCCGTGCCGAAACCGAATACCTGGCGGGGGTCCCCGCAGCCGCACGGGCGGCATTCGCGGTCGCCGAGGGCATCACCGCCACGGTCGGCGCCGGCCCGGACTCGGAATTGGGTCTCGCCCTGGCGCGCGTGCGCCAACTCTTCGAACGCGAGCGCGGTACTGAAGAGACCGGCTAGAAGTTCTCGATGAACGGATCGACCGGGATGCAATTGAGCACGTCGACGAAATAGTAGAAATTGCCGGTGCTTTTCTTGTTGTTGCGCATCCTTATCTCATTCGCCGGGCCGCCGGGCAGTTGTTGGAAGTTGGCATTGGGCGGATCGAACCGGATTCCACCCTGCGCAAAGACATAGCCGGGCGTGACTATCTTCCAATGGATGACGGCCGAGCCGGATCCCATCGGCGTGCGCAGGTACGCCGGGGCAACCGTGATGCCCCCGCTGGCGCCGCAGTCCTTGACCGTGACGTCGATCTTGCAGATCCCGGCATTGCAGACGGTAGGCGGTCCTGATGGCGGGGTGTGCGCAGATTGGGCCTGTGCGGTTACCGCGAACCCGGTGAGCACTGCAGCGGCAATCCACTTATACGATAGCGGTTTCATTCGATCTTCCTCCTCTTGTTGAAATCTACACGAATCCGAAGCGAAAACGCTCATGGGCGGGTGCTTTGCACATGGTCGCGAAGGCGAGTCACGGTTCCGCCACCGCTACTCGACTTTCTCGAAATCGATGCGCTCGGCGACCGGCAGGCCCTGCAAATAACGGCGCAGGCAATCAAGACCCATTTCCACTGCGCCTAACCGCACCCAGTCGCGGCCGCCGACCACGCGGGCGCGGCGCAGGACGGTGTCGCCCGCGGCCGCTATCCCCAGGCAGATGGTGCCGGCAAACTCGATCGTGTCGGCGCCGTCGTCGACATCGACCAGCACCGCCAGAGCGTGCGTCGCGCCGGAAGCGCTGCGCGCCGCGCGCGCGATCACGCCGGCGGCTTCCTTCGAGATGCCTTCTGCCAGCGCGTCCCGCTCGAGGCCGACCGCCGCGCAGATATCTTCGCGCCGGCGCGCGACGACGCCGCGGCGCAAGACCGCTTCCGCCCCCGGCAGATGGGCGAGGCGCCCGGCGATCTGGCCGCTGCTGAAGGTCTCGACGATCGCCAGCGTCGCCTCCCGCGCCCGCAGCGCGCCGAGCACGACGCCCTCGAGCGTCGCGTCATCTTCGGCCACGATGAAGTTGCCGAAGCGCTGGCGCACCGCCGCCTCGACCGGCGCGAGCTTGCGCCTGACTTCATCCATGTCGGCGCCGCGCACGGCCAGCTTCGTTTCCAGTTGCGGGTAGTGCGCGCGGAAACCGAGCTTGACGCCGCCGCCGGGCGCCAGCGCCTCGACGCCGGTCAGCAGCGAATCGGCATGCGATTCGCCGATGCCATACGTATGAAAGCGCTTGAGAAAGATGGCGGACTGCTTGCCGGCCTTCGCCAGCAACCGGGGAATGATCTGGTCCTCGAGCATGCGCCGCAGCTCGCGCGGCACGCCCGGGGTGAACATGAACCGCGCCCGGCCGATGGTCACGGCGAAGCCGCACGCGGTGCCGACCGGATTGTCGAGCACCTCGGCGCCGGCCGGCAGCATCGCCTGCTTCCGGTTGTTGGGCGGCATCACGCGGCTGCGGCGCTTGAAGTAGTCTTCCATCTTCGCGAGCCACTGTTCGTTCAATGCGAGTTCGACCCCCGCGGCCCGGGCTGCGATCTCCTGCGAGAGGTCGTCGACCGTGGGGCCGAGCCCGCCGTTGACGATGACCGCGTCGGCGCGCTCGCCGGCCAGCCGGAAGGCCAGCAGCAACTCTTCCCGGTCGTCGCCGACCGTAGTTTCCCAGGTCACGGCGAGGCCGAAGTCCTCGAGCTTCTGGCTGATGTAGCTGAAGTTGGTGTTGACGATCTTGCCGGTGAGGACTTCATCGCCGGTGCAGATGACTTCGATGCGCATGGGTTCCCACCTGATATCAAATGCGGTAGCGCGGCACATCCCTGTCCGGCTCCGGGTTCCGCTATTATGACCCATGCACCGAAGGCTCATGCCTGCCGTCAAGTCGCCAGGCGAATACTCGGCGCGGCACTTCGGACCAATGCGCAATGAAGCCGGTGAGCCCTACACCACGCCAATCCGAACCATCGGTTCGTTACGATCTTCCTCAGAGCCCGAAGCGCGCGTAATACGCACGCACGCCGGGATGCGCGAGCACGCGCGTCCGATGCGCCGCGAGCGCCGGTGCGGTGCGCTCGACGATGTCGGCGGGTACGTGATCGAGCCGCCCGCTGGACAGCATGCTGGTGATCTCGATGACCTTGAGGTCGGCGATCGTGAATCGACCCGCGGCGAACCATTCGCCGCCGCGCTGGGCGAGCAGGTTCTCCAGGCCTTTCAGGCAGCGCGGGATCGGACCCGCGAGGAGCCGCTCGCGTTCGCGCTTCTGCTCCTCGCCCTTGAGAGAGAAGGACGGACCGAGCGCGTCGTTGAGTGCCTCGACCGCGCAGCAGACCTCATCGCACTGCGCGGCCTGCCACGGGTCGTCGGGGTAGAGGCCCGCCAGTTTCCCGACGTAGTGGTTGATCGCGTTCGACTGCGAGATGCGCTGGCCGTCCACTTCCAGTACAGGCATCTCGACGAACGGCATCGACGGCTTGAGCGCGGGCCAGTCAGCGCCCTTCACGCGCTCATCGACAAACGGCACGCCGCCGATTGCCATCGCAATGCGTGCGGTCTCGCCGCGGCCGCCGTGAAAGTCGAAGTAGAAGAGTTTGATGGATTTGGGCATGGGTGGTTGTCTCGTTGACGTGACGGGCGATGATACACGCGCTGCCAGGCCGTTTCAATCTTGAGCTTCCCTTGCAATTCTGTCTTCGCGGAGGCGGGGTTTGAACCCATTGGAAAGAGGGGTCAGGCTCGAATTTTTTCGAGGCAAGAAAGTCAATTCGAGCCTGACCCCTCTTTCACGCAGCCCGGAAGCACGTTGACATGGCACCCGCTTCAGCCGAGAATGTATTCATTGTATACAAGGAGGCATGATGACCGAACCCGTGACCCTCCGGCTGGATCCGGACGTCAGGAAGCGCCTCGACAAGCTGGCCAAGGCGACCGATCGGAGCCGCGCCGCGCTCGCCGCCGAAGCGGTGCGGCAGTTCGTCGAGTTGAACGAATGGCAGATCGCGGCCATACAGGAAGGCCTGCGCGACGCCGACAGCGGGCGCTTCATCGACCACGCGCGGCTGAAGTCGAAGTGGGAGAAGAAGCTTGCGCTTGCGCTGGACAAGGCGCGCTGAGCGCGACCTCGACGAGATCGCGCAGTACATCGGGCAGGACAGTCCCGCGGCGGCTGCGAGGGTCGTGCTGGAGTTGATCGATCAGGTCGAGGCGAACCTGCCTGCGCATTCGGCCATCGGCCGCCCGGGGCGCGTACTCGGCACGCGCGAGTTGGTGATCGGTGAGCTGCCCTACGTTGTGCCCTACCGGGTGCGCGAAACGGACATCGAAATACTGCGGGTGCTGCACACTTCGCGGCGCTGGCCGTACCAGGCGTAGCGCGGGAATCATCGCGACAGCCGTGGTGCGGGTTCGCGCGCTTGAAATTCCGATCCTTCCATGCCGACCCGTCGCACCGCAACCCTGCCAACGCCCCGCTCCCCCACTATTCTGTCCCGCGCCCGCCGGGTCACGCGCCTGCAGTTCATGGCGCTCGGCGTGCTCGTCGGCACCTGGGGTGCGCACATCCCGTCGGTGCGCGCCCACTATGCGCTGGACGAGATGACGCTCTCGCTCGTGCTGCTGGCCGCGGCGCTCGGCACGGTAGGGTCGCTTTTTGTCGCCGGGCGCATCGTCGGCTGGCTCGGCGCGCGGAGCGCTACAGCGCTCGCGGCCGGGCTGGCGTGCGTGTCGCTTGGCATCGTGCTGGAGTTGCCGGGCTTGATTGCGCTGCTGCCGCTGATGTTGATCTTCGGCGCCGCGATGAGCATTCTCGACGTGTCCATCAACACCGAAGGCGCGGCGCTCGAAAGCCTGAGCGGCCGCCCGATCATGAGCAACCTGCATGGCATGTTCAGCGTCGGCGGCATGACCGGCGCCGCGCTCGCGTCCTTGATGCTGGGCGCCGGGGTCGCGCCGCGGCTGCAACTCTTCGGCGTGTGCGCCGGCGTCGCGATCGTCGCGCTGTTCGCCTCGCGCTGGATGCTGGAGACGCATGCCGACAGCGGTGGGGAGAGTGGCGATGGCGGGAAGGTGCATTTCGCGTGGCCGAGAGACAAGCTGCTGATCATCGGACTGCTGATCCTCGCCGGCATGACGGCCGAAGGCGTCATGTATGACTGGTGCGTGCTGTACCTGAACCAGGAGGTCGGCATGTCGCAGGCCCGGGCCGCGCTGGGCTATGCGATCTTCTCCGGGGCGATGGCTGCATCGCGTTTCGGCGGCGATGCGCTGCGCGCCCGCTACTCCGAGCGGGGACTGCTGCGCTTCGGCGCCGGCATGGCTGCGGTCGCGATGGCGGTGGTGCTGCTCTCCGCCCACCCCTGGGTCGCGTTGCTCGGCTTCGCACTCGCCGGCGCCGGCCTCGCGCCGGTCGCGCCGATCCTATTCAACGCCGCGACCCGCGTGCCGGGCGTGAGCCGGGCGGCCGCCATCGCATCGGTGACGTCGATCGGTTACAGCGGCTTCATGATCGGGCCGCCGCTGATCGGCAGCATCGCGACCGCGACCTCGCTGACGGCGGCGCTGGGCGTCGTGGTGCTGGCCTCGGGGCTGCTGGCCTATGGGGCCCGCTTCGTGCCGGAGAAGGGGGACTGAGCAGCGGCCACTCCTGGCCAATGCTGGTGCGTTCGCTAGCGCAAAGGGGCCGGCGCCGGCCCGACTTCTTCGAAGTATTCAGTCCAGTTGCTGATCTTGTTTTTCTCCACGATGAACTCGCGCACGCCGCCATCGGCTCGCTTGAAGACGAAGCGCGCGGACTTGTCGTCACCGAACGGCGTGGGCGTATCGAACACGATCTCCTCCCCTTGCTTGAACGCGCTGGACTGCTCATTGGTGAAGTTCTTTTTCACGCGATAGATTGTCTGCGTTCGAAACGGCACCGAGGGCGTGAGTCCGCCGGCCGGACGAACGTAGGCGCGTTTCGCGGCCGCGAGCAGGTTGGCGATCGGGAACTGATTCAGTTCGGTCGCTCTCCGTTCGGCGTCCCGGCCGTCGCTCGCGACGAGCGTGGGGTCGGCGCCTCTGTTGAGCAGCAGTCGCACCATCGCTCGTCGCCTCTTTGCGCCGCCAGCATCAGCGGGGTCATGCCGGCATATCCCGCGGTGTTCGGATTGGCGCCGAGGGTCATCATCTGTGACACGAGCGCGGGGCTCCGGTTGCCCGCGGCGATGGAGAGCGGCGTCGTTCCGCCCGCTATGCCCGGTAGCGTATCCAGCGAGATGCCCTTCGCAACCAGCGCATCGAGAATCGGGTGCGCCCTCGGGTAGTAACCGATCTCGCTGACAAGCTCGGACAGGTCCGGGTTGAGTCGCGCCGCTTCCGCAAACAGGGCGTTGGCCCGTTCCGGATTCTTGCCGCTGGCGCGCAACTCCGCCCACTGCAAGTACAACGCGGCGGCGAGAGAGTCGCGCGCCATTCCATACTCCATGATTGCCAGCGCCTGCCGCGCGTAGCGTTCCGAGCCCGCCGTATCGAGCCGGCGCACGCGCAGGAACCGCGAATAGTTGCCCATGGGCCAAGGCGCAACCGAGCTGAGTTCGATCTGTCTTCGATACGCGAGGTCAGCCTGGTCGTAGTCGTGGGCATAGGTGTGGAAACTCTGCAGCCATTGGAGCGCCGACGAGCGGACTCCATTCGACTTCGCTTGCGCCGCAGCCACCTGCGTCATGAGTTCCGCCGCAACCTGCGACTGCCCCTGTCTCTCGCGCAACTCCGCGATGTTGTATTCCAGCCACGGACTGGTGGCGCCCGCCCGTTCCGCCTCGACGAATGCCGCATCCGCCTCCTTGAGGCGCCGGCCATGGGTCAGCACATAACCCAGCAGCACAAATGCATTGCCATAGCCGGGGTCGATCGCCAGGGCGCGGCGGATCGAAGCCTCCGCAAACGCGAGGGTCGGTGGCTCAAGGCCCCCTCCGGATTTCATCGCCAGCCGCGCGAGTTCCAGGTGCGCAGCGGGCTCGTCGGGATTGATTTGCAGCGCGGCCCGCAGCTTGGCGGCGGCCTCGCCCAACGCCATGCCCGGCCCGCCGAATGCATCCATCAGCGCCGCCGCCTCGGCAACCAACTGGCGTGCCTGGTCCCGATCGGAGGTGGTCAGCGCTGCAAGCAAGAGCATCGAGTCGCCGGCAGCGTTGGAGCGACCAACGAGTCCTGGCGAGCCGGGGTCGCCGCTCGCAACGTCGATTGTGTTGACAGAGCCCACCAGCACGAATGCCAATGCGACCAATTTCCAGGGAGGGTTCATGTGAGCTCGTTACCAACGGCAGCTGGGTGCAACAACATTCAACCGCAGGCGATTAGCTCATGGTCGGGACACTCAACGCTTCGTGGCGGAGGTTAGGGAGCCCCATAGTCCGCCCTGGTTCGCCGTTACCGGTTGATCCTGCGCAATGTTGTTACGATTCATCCAGGATCCTGGATCGGTCGACAGGGGCTGCGGTCATCGAGCCTTCGCAAAGTGACTGGGCGGAGTGCTTTCTTTGGCCAGCCGCCTCGAGTCGGGTTCATCCAATTCGGGCGAATCTCAAAAAGACCGCTAGGTGTGAAAACGTACGGACTTGCGGCTAACTCCCATGCTAAGAGTAAACAGTGGGCCACGGTGGTGCACGGTCCCACCAATATCCCGCTGTACAGCACCGCTACGTCGCAAGTTGCCGGATACTGACTTTGGCCACGAACAGGAGACCCGCAATGAAGGATTTATCGACAGCAATCTGCGGAATGGTTCTCTGCACTACCAGCATCGCGCAGGGAGTGCTTGAGATGCCGGCGCCATCCGTCGACCCCGCGAACAGTCTCGTCCGGCCCGAGAGCGGCATCGCCGCAATCGGCGGCTGGCACTGCACTGCCGCGCGCGTTCAGGTCAGCATAGACAATCAGGCGCCGATAGACGCGCCAATCGGAAGCTCGCGAAACGATACCGCCAGCGTGTGCGGCGGCAAGACGAACACCGGGTTTTCTCTATTGTTCAACTACAACAATTTGCCTGAAGGATGGCACACGATTTCGGCGCTTGCTGATGGCGCAGAATTTTCGCGAACAGAATTCTACACAACGAGTCTGGGGGTCGAGTTCCTTACAAAAGAACCCGGGTACTACGTTGCATACAGGCTTCCGAACTTTCCCAGCATAGGGCTGGCTTCGGACGTGACCTGGGTCGAATCCAAACAGAACTTCACGCTCCTGCACGGCAATTACCCCATGTCGTACGACGGCGTCTACTATGGAGCCACCCTGCGGAACGGCATTCCCCAATACGGGCAATACAATTTGACGCTGGCCGACGATCTCCTGACTCTTTCGATCAGCTATGCGGATGGCACCAGTTGCAGCGTTTCGGGCAAATCCCGCGATTGGCTTTACCGGATACCCGCGTCGATGGCGCAGCAGGTACTTGTGCCTTTGCATGAACTTCAGAGTGGATGGCGTCATTTGCGGGGCGCCCTGGCGTATCCAACCCCGGACCCGCCGCCAGGGGGCAAGGCTTGAATTCCGTGCCATTCGTGGCGATTCGGGACCAACAAAC
>JADKEV010000037.1 GCA_016717855.1 Betaproteobacteria bacterium | reverse complement strand
ATCTGCGCCCCGATGATTTCTGCAGCCGCAACCAGAGCTGGATCGATGGGACGCGGGGCGTCGGCATAGAATTCGAGAAACGCGACGACCTCGCCCTGCACGATCACCGGGAACGCGAACGCAGCGCGCAGCCCGCTGGCGAGTGCGGCGGCCCGGCGGACGAACCCATGCGCCTCGCTGATGTCCGTTAGCCATACGGGTTTTTTCTCGCGCAGCACGACGTGTATGAACTGCCCGTTTTCCTTTGGCCAACGTGTATTCCGCGACGCGCGGATGAATTCCCGATGGCGGGCGAGATCAGCCGCATGCCAGACCGAGCCACCTGGAAGATCCGATTCGCTGCCCAGCTGGTCGGTGGTTGCGACACGTCCAAGCGTCCATTTGCCGAAGTCACAGAGCCGCGACAAACAGATCTTCATCGCTTCCTCCGGCGTCGCTGCCTCGTTGGTGGCACGTGCCAGTGACTCCAGAAGTTGCGCCAGCGCTGTCTTGCGCTCCAGTTCGCGCGTGACCCGCGTATGTTCGGTGACATCCAATAGGGTGAACAGCAGCCCGTCAATGGCGCCATCCGCGTTCCGCAGGGGATGCAAAGTCCAGTCCCAATGAGTGACGCCCCATTCAGGATGGTCGGGGAACTGAAACGGATTCGCATACATCGTAAATGGTGTGCCGGTCGCCACTGCATTTCGAAAGATCGCTTCGACTTCTTCGTCCGGATACAGGTCAAAGTGGTTCTTGCCCACGAAATATTCGGGCGGATGGCCGCATGCGTTTGCGTAAGCCCTGTTCACCCGCACAAAATTGCAGTCCCGGTCAAGATAAACGATGCAGAAATGGGTCGTCGCGAAGATGCGATCAAGCAGTTCGTAATTCTTCCGCAACGCTTCTTCCGCCTCGATCCGCTGCGTTACATCGCGCAGCACTACCGTGAAAAGCTGCTCCCCCGCCCACGCCAAGCGCGAAATCGAGGCGTCGATCGGGAATTCACGGCCGTCGGCATGCCTTCCCACAACCTGGCCAAAACGACCCATGCCGCGATTCGTGTCACGGGTGCGAGCAAAATCGCGGATATGCGCGTCGTGCGCCTCGCGGTAGTGCTCCGGAATCAGCATGGAGACCGGCTTGCCCAGCAGTTCCGCTTCGCTGTAGCCGAACAACTGCTCCGCCGCGGGATTGACAAGCCTGATTTCATGGCGCTCGCCGATTGTGATGATGGCATCCATCGCCGATGCAACGATGCCGGCCAGGAGCTGTCCGGCCCGTTTGCTCTCGGTCATATCGCTCGGAACTCTTTTCACGAGGCGCCCCTTTGGTGGTCTGCCCTCCTCCGGCATCGGTGCTGGCGTTGGGGGATCTTTGCCGGCACCTGACTTGCTCATTGTACCGCCCGCCAATCCCGGTACAGTCTGTGCGCTACCTGGAGCAGCGTGCCTGCAAGCCAGTTGGTGAGCCACCTTTCCGGCCACATTGCCCCCTTCGCCCCGGGTGGCCCGCCGAGCGTTTCCATGGTCTGGTTGGGCGCCAACTATCAGGAGCTGCTGACTTCCACTGTCCAGTGGGGAGATAAGACTCTTCCAGCCGGCGATCTGCGGATCACGCCCAAGCAGGCGGTAAAGCCCGCCGGCCTGCGCGGGGCCGCAGCCACGGCATCATGCCGCCCGCGCCTCGCCCGCCTCCTCGACGGTCCGCCCGTCGCGGATATGGTAGATCCGCCGGAACGTCGGGATGATCTTCTCGTCGTGGGTGACGACGATGATCGCCGTGCCGAAGCGCTGCGCCATCTCGTTCAGGATGCGGATCACGGTCAGCGCCCGTTCGCTGTCGAGCGGCGCCGTCGGCTCGTCGGCGAGGATGATCGGCGGCTGGTTGACCAGGGCGCGGGCGATCGCGACGCGCTGCTGCTCGCCGCCGGAGAGCTGCGACACCTGCGCCTGCGCGCGGTGGCCGACATCCAGCGCCGCGAGCATCTCCCGCGCCCGGTCGCGCGCCTTGCCGTTGGGCACGCCGGCCAGCATCGGCAGCAGCGCGACGTTGTCGACGACATCGAGGAACGGGATGAGGTACGGCGCCTGGAACACGAAGCCGATGCGGTCGCGCCGCATTGCGCGCAGGTCCGCCACCTTCCAGCCGTTGTCGTAGATCGTCTCGCCGGCGAGCGTCATGCGGCCGGCAGTCGGCTCGATCACCGCGCCGAGGCATTTCAGCAGCGTGCTCTTGCCCGAGCCGCTGGGGCCGATCAGGCCGACGACCTCGCCGGGCTGGACGATCATGTCGACGCCCTTCAACGCGTCGACGGCCGTGTCGCCCTCGCCGTAGCGCTTGGTCAGGCCGCTGATCTCGATCGCCGGATGCGCCACGTTCAGCCTCCGATCGCCGCTGCCGGATCGACACGCAGCGCCGCGCGGATCGCGACGATGCTGGCCAGCGCGCAGATCACCAGTACCAGCGCGGCCCCGCGCAGGGTGTCCTCCGGGAGCAGCAGCACGTACTTCGGGAAGATCGGGGCCCACAGGGTGGCGGCGGTCTTGCCGACGATGAAGCCGATGGCGCCCAGGCCGAGCGCCTGCTGCAGGATCATCGCGGCGATGGTGCGGTTGCGCGCGCCGATCAGCTTGAGCACCGCGATTTCGCGCACCTTGTTCAGCGTCATCGTGTAGATGATGAAGGCGACGATGGCGGCGCTGACCACGGCGAGGATGACCAGGAACATGAAGATCTGCCGGGCCGACGTGGCGATCAGCTTGGCGACGAGGATCTCGTCCATGTCGGCCCGCGTGTAGGCTTCCAGGTGCTTCCAGCGCCGGATGTCGCGCGCGACGACCGCCTCGTCGGCGTGCGGCGCGAGCCGGAGCATGACGACGTTCACGGTGCGGCTGCTGGCTTGGCTCGCCTGCACCGCCTCGAGCAGCCCCGGCACAGCGGGCCGGTTGAACGCCGGATTGGCGGCGGTGCGCGCCCGCTCGTTGACCAGCGCGTCGTTGTCCTTGAGGAACTGGACCTCCTGCGCATCCTGGAGCGGCACGAAGACCATCGGGTCGCCGCCCGAGGACACCATCCGGCGGGTCAGCCCGACCACCGTGTACTCGTGCCGGCGGATGCGTATCCGCTCGTTCAGCCGGAACCCGGTGCGGACATCGGCGATCGCCTCGTAATGCGAGCGGGTGATCGGGCGCCCGGCCACGAGGTAGTCGGGCTCGCCCGGCTTTCCGGGCTCGTAGCCGACCAGCATCGCCCGCACGTCGCCGCCCTGATGCTGGATCTGCATCGACAGGTAGGTGACGTTGCCGGCGGCGGCGACGCCGCGCACCCCGAGCAGCGAGCGGTACGCGTCGTCGCGCACGTTCGAGGGCTCGGCATAGGGACCCAGCGTATCGCGCTGCACGACCCAGAGGTCGGCGCCGCCGTTCTGCAGCAGCACCCTGCCGTCGTCGACCAGCCCGCGATAGATGCCCGCCATCGACAGCGTGACGCCGATCAGCAGGCCCAGCCCCACGCCGGTGAAGACGAACTTGCCCCAGCCGTGCAGGATGTCGCGGCTGGCCAGATTGATCATGGCCTGGCGGGGACGATGGCGGGGACGGCCTTCACGCTGGCGCCCGGCTGCAGCGCCTGCTCGCTGTGCACGACGACTTCGTCGCCCGCCTGCAGGCCCTCGAGGATCTGGCTGCGGCCGTCCAGCGTCGTGATGCCCACCTTGACCGGCTGGAAGGCAATGCGCCCGTCGACCAGCCGCCAGACGCCATCCTGCCGGTCGAGTCGCTTCACCGCGGCCGCCGGCACCGAGCGCGCATCGGAGAGCGTCGCGGTCCGGATCGTCACCTCGACGAGTTCGCCGATGGCGACTCCCTCGGGCCGCGCCGCGAAGCCGACATTGACGATTCGTTCCTCGGTCACCGCATCGCTGACCAGGTCGACGCGATGCACTTCCCCGCGATGCGCGTGCTGCGGGTTGGAGCGCAGCACGATCTCTGCCGGCTGACCCACGCGCACGCCACCGGCCTGCCCCTGGTCGATGCGCGCCTTGATCCACAGGCTCGCCGGGTCGATGACCTGCACCACCGCCTGGCCGGCAACGATCGTGGTGCCGGGCTCGACCAGCCGCGCGCTGACTACGCCGTCGACCGGACTCACCAGTCGCGCCTGCGCGCACTTTTCCGACCCCGGCGACATCGGCCAACACCCGCTCATGGTCGCGCCGCGCCGCGGCAAGCTGCGCCGCCGCGCCGTCCGCGGCCGCTTTCGCGGCATTCGCTTCATGGTTCTTGGCGTCGGTCGCCTCCTGGCTGACAAAACCCTTCGCGCGCAGTTCGCCGGAGCGCCGCGCCGCGGCGAGCGCGAGTTGCGCGCGGCTCTGCGCTTCGGCGAGTTGCGCTTCCGCCGCGCGGATGGTGCTGGCCGCGCGTTCGGCCGCAAGCCGTCCGCTGGCGAGCCGATCCTCCAGATCGACCGGATCGAGTTCGGCGAGCAGCTGGCCGGCCTTGACGGCGTCGCCCTGGTCGACGAGCACGCGCGCCACCCGGCTCGCCAGCGTCGGGCCCAGCGCGTAGCTGCGGCGCGCCTCGACCGTGCCGATGCCGAACGTGCTTGCCACCAGCGCGCCCTGCTCGACTTTCGCCACGGTCACCTTGATGGGCGCGAGCGGTCCCTGGCTCGCCACCAGCCAGCCGATCAGCGCCGCGACGGCGACGCCGGCAGCGATCAGTGCTGCCTTGCGGCCGAAGCGCACGTTCATTTCTTACCCTGCCCGCGATAGCCGTCGAGCAGCAAGGGGAATAGCTGCCGCGCTCGTTTGTTCATTCCTGACTCGTCTCCGGCCAGCGCGGACTGGATGACCAGGCCCTGCACCGCCCCGATGAACAGCACCGGCGCCAGCGCAGCGTCGAGGCCGGCGGGCAACTCGCCGGCTGTCTTTGCCGCGGCGAAGAGCGATGCCAGCCGCTCGCCGTAGCTCGTGATCATCGCGCGCACCTCGGCGCGCACCGGCGAATCGCCCGGATATTGCAGCTCATGAAACATCACGCGGGGTACGCCGGGGTTTGCCGCGATGAAAGCCACGTGGGCGAGAAACACCGCCTCGATGTTCGCCAGCGGCGAGCCGGCCTTGTCCACCGCCTTCTCGAGGACGGCGCCGAGGGATTCGCGCACCCAGACGAATACCGCAAGCCAGATCGCCTCCTTGTCGGGGAAGTGCCGGAATATCGCGCCCTGCGTGACGCCCATCCGGTCCGCGATGGCCTGCGTGGTGATCGCGTCCGGGCCGCGTTCGCGCGCCAGTGCAATGACGGTGGCGACGATTTCGCGCTGCCGTTCGCCGGTCTTCAGCCGGTGGCGGGGTACGGCGTTATCCGTGGTCGGCGCATTCATGAAATCTCTGCCCGGTGGTCCATAGGGAGGTATCCGATCACGCTTGCATGTCCGCACTGACGAACCGGCAAGCGCATCGCGCGCCTGCCGGATCGGCGCCTCATGGCGAGCGCCACAGTGCCCGGTACGCGACCCATCCGATCGCGGCCCAGACAAGGGTACGCAGAGTCATAGCGAGGACGGTGCGCAGTTCGTGGGCGCTGCCGGAAAAGACCAGCACGGCGAACGCCAGGAACGTCACCGCCGTCGCCCCCGCGATCAGGATCGAGAGCCACACCGCCCAGCGCTGCAGCGCCCACAGCCCGGCGCCCGCGATGACATAGGCGAATCCGGCAAGGAAGTTGAACCAGACCACGAATGGGACGTAGTTGCCCGCGGCAGCGCGTGCGACGCCGTCGCCAAACAGGACGCCGCCGCCTTCCTTGATCGTGAGCAGGCCGAACGCGATCCCAATCAGGGAGCTTGCCCATATCCAGAATCCGCGCTTGCGGCATTGTGCAGACATCATAGTTCTCTCTTTGCCGGTGTTCATGCCGCGCCGTGGCCACGTTCTCGGCGGCGCACGTGTGATAACGGACCCGCGCCGCCGTGCGCCGATCCACCCGCCGCGCGCCGCCGCCCCGGACGCCTGGCGGGGGACATGAAATCCAAGCCTTGCTTGAAAGTAAGTAATTGAGTACTATCTTAGAACTGTATCGGGAAATTGGCAAGCCCGCTGATCCCCAGGGAGCACGAGACCATGCACTTACCGGAATTCTTCGCCGCCGCGCCGCGCATCACCGTACGCGATCCGCTGGCCAAGTTCCTCGGCGCCGCAGAGGATGGCGTCATCGAGTACACCTATGCCGACGTCGTCAAGCTCGCCGGGCACTCGTGCCCGACCGTGGCCACAACGTTTCTGATGACGCGCTCGGCAATGCAGGCGCTCTATCCAGATGGATTGCCCGAGCGTGGCGGCATCCGCGCGAACTGCGCGATGACCGCCCGGCCGGCGGACCGGCGGGGCCAACGATCCACCGGCGCGACCCACGACACCGTTCAGGGCACCGCGGCTCGACCGCCGCGCCGCTGCCCGACGCGGACACCCGGCCAGACCGCTTCGCGGGCGGACCCGCCCACGCCACCGCGCGGCTCGGGCGCGTGCCGCCGACGCGCGCACGCGTCGCTGGCCGCCGCGCCATCCACGGCACCGCCACCGCCGACGAGGCGCGCGTCAACCTTGCGGGACCGGGCGCCGCCGTCACCGCACGCGCCGCCGACCCAGACGGTGTTCAACACCGGGAAAACCCAGAAACACGCCGCACCCGCCGCCACCGCCCTCGCCGCCACTTTCGCGCTGGGCCGCCGCTCCCGCCTTCGCTGCCGACACGCACCACCACGCCGCAGGCGAACCCGCCAAGCTGATGCTCGACCACGGCAAGAAATGGACGAGCGACGCGCCGCTGCCGCGGCCGAAGTCCGCGCCGCGCTTGCCGCGAAGCAGACGGGCATCCACAAGGGCACACTGTCGCCCGACGACTACAAGGCGCTGGGCGTCCTCGTCGAAGCGCGCGTCGCCACCATCGTCGCCGAGTGCAAGCTCGAACCCGCCGCCGACGCCAACCCCACCTGACGCGCCGACCCGCGCCGCGCCGACGCGAGGGGCAATCGGCTGGCGCCGGCCGCCGGCGCGACGTGCGCGCCTGAACCGCGGCCGTCACTTCAATCACGGCTGGAAGCCGCTGGGCTGACACCCCGCCCCGCCGCGCACCGCGCCTTGCCCGCGAAAGGGAACCCGACGTCCCGCGCGCCCAGAACGCTTTTCCGCGGCCACCGCCTACGCTCGCCTGCCGGCCCGGGCTCGCGCTGCCCCGACGATCCCGACGCGCCCGGCCACGCCACGGCGCGCGGTGGCGCCGGCAACGCTCGGCCCTGCCCGCGTCTCGCGTGGCGTTGCTGCCGGTCTGCGGGCGCGCGCGGCAGCTGTTCCGCCACGCCGCCAGCGCCGAATGCCCTCCTGCGACCCCCCCCCGGCGCGGCGAAGAAGTGGCGCAACAAGGCGCTGCCCTGGGTGTTGCTGGCGATCTGCGCCAGCAGCGCCGGCTTCCAGGTCGCCGGCCGTGCCGGCCGAGTTGCCGGCAGCCATGCCGTGCTCATGCCGGCCGTCCTGCTGTTCGGGTTGCTGCTGCTGTTCATGGGCGGCAGGATCATCGCGCCGGCGGTAGCCGGGCAGTCCTACCGGCAAGGTGGAAATCTCGCCCCACGGGTGCAGCCGCGCATCGAGGCGGGCCTGATCGTCAGCATGGCCGTGGCTATCGCGGCATCCGCACTTGGCCAGGGCGGGACCATGAAGGCGCTTGCCGGCGCCGCGATCACGCCGCGGACACCGCCGCCTGCGCTGGGCGCTGCGCCGGGCATGCGCGCGCAGGACCGCTTGCCTCCGCTTACGGCTGGCTCGCCACGCCCGCCGCCGCCGCCGTCGACGGGAACGACCACGGCGCACGCACACGACCACGCCCGCCAACGCCCACCGGGCGCGCCCGCGCCCCCCGCCGGCCACCGCCCCGCGACGCGCGCGCATCCCCAGATTGTGCTGGTGTCGCGCCGCCCGCAACCGCGACGCGACAGAGCCGGTGAGAGGGGCGCTTTACGGGTGGCGGGGGCCGTTGCCGCCCCGGCCGTGGCGCTCGACCAGGCGCAGCATGGTGGCGATGGTGATGGAGCGGAACGTCGCCTTGGCGATTTCGTCGATTTCGGAGAGCACGTGGTCGAGCGCGCGCGCGGTGTCGGTGACGGCCGCGCCCGCGGCGCCGTAGGGCTGCCGCGTGCCGATGTCCTCGAACAGTTCAATGACGTCCATCAGCGTCAGGCGCTTGGCGTTGCCGACGAAGCGGTAGCCGCCGCCCGCCCCGCGCGTGGACTCGACCAGCCCCGCCCGCCCGAGCTCGCGCAGGACCTTGGCCAGGTGATGGATCGATACGTCGTACTTGGTCGCGATGTCGGCGGCCGAAATCTGCCGCTCGGGGTTGCCCGCCGCCTCGAGGATGCTGTAGAGCGCCAGGCTGGTGCCCGTCTGGAGTTTCATTCGATCTCCATTTCCAGCGGGATGTACGGCGCCGCCATCATCCCCTGGCTGCGGAAGAACGACAGGATCAGGTTGTTGTCGCGCGCGAGCAGCGTGCGCACCGTGCGCACGCCGGCGCGGCGGAAGCCGTCGCAGATCGTCGCCAGCAGGCGCGAGCCCAGCCCCGTCTGGCGCGCGTCCGGATGCACGGAGAGGCCGAACACCCAGCCGCAGGGCGCCGACCCGAACTCCCAGTCGCGCACGTCGCCGATCACGTAACCCAGGACCTGCGGGCCGCGCACGCCGACCAGGAAGTGGCGCTGATCGCCGCCGCGGGTGCCGTAACGGTGGAACAGCTCGTACCAGTAGTCGGTTTTTTCGATGCCGGTGATCGCCGCGTCGAGCGCGATCACCTGGTCGAGGTCGCCGGCGGCGATGGGCCTGATCGAGATGTCCGGACTGTTCCCGTTGCCTGCGTTCACTGCCGGACTCCCCGGTTGACCTGCGCTCCGGATGCAGCCCTGCCCGCCCACTGGGCCGGCCGGGTAGCGCCATTCGTAAAAGGATGATCTGGATCAATAAACCGCATTCCGGTACGAGTTTACCATTCAACGCACCGGGTGAGGGATTTCAGAAGACGCCTTTCGAGCGTCGGACGGCCAGTGCGTCGCTCCCGGCGGGGGTCCGCAGCGCCCGACACAAGGAGACAGATTGAAAAGCTCGTTCAGCACCGGGTTGAAGGACACCCGCATTCCGACGTACTGCTATCAGTGTGTCGCGGGGCCTGACCTGTTGACGGTCAAGGTCGAGAGCGGCGTGGCCACCGAAGTCGAACCGAACTTCGGTGCCTGCGACGTGCACCCGGGCGGCGGCAAGGTCTGCGTCAAGGCGTACGGCCTCGTGCAGAAGACGTACAACCCGAACCGCATCCTGCAGCCGATGAAGCGGACCAATCCGAAGAAGGGCCGCAACGAGGACCCCGGATTCGTGCCGATCTCGTGGGGCGAGGCGATGGACACCATCGCCGGCAAGCTCAACGCGGTCCGCGCGGCAGGCCTGCGCGACGAAGGGGGCTACCCCAGGGTAGCGGCCAGCTTCGGCGGCGGCGGCACCCCGCAGTCGTACATGGGCACGTTCCCGGCGTTCCTGGCCGCGTGGGGGCCGGTGGACATGGGCTTCGGCTCCGGCCAGGGCGTCAAGTGTTATCACTCCGAGCACCTCTACGGCGAACTCTGGCACCGCGCGTTCACGGTCTCACCCGACACGCCGCTGTGCGACTACCTGATCTCCTGCGGCGCCAACGTCGAGGCCTCGGGCGGCGTCGTCGGCGTGTGGCGCCACGCCAACGCCCGCGCGCGCGGCATGAAGCGGGTGCAGGTCGAGCCGCACCTGTCGGTGACCGGCGCGTGCTCGGCGGAATGGGTGCCGATCAAGCCCAAGACCGACGCGGCCTTCCTCTACGCGCTGATCCACGTGCTGCTGCACGAGGTCAAGCGCAACCGCCTCGACCTGCCGTTCCTGAAGCAGCAGACCTCGTCGCCCTACCTGGTCGGCGCGCACGGCTACTTTCTGCGCGACCCGGAGACGCGCAAACCGCTGATCTACGATCTCTCGCGCGGCACCGCGCTCTCCTACGATTTCGCCTCCAGCGATCCGGCGCTGGAAGGGATGTTCCCCGTGCGGGCCGTCGAGATCGGACCCGACAACGCGGTGCTGGCCGAAGGCATGCTCGAGGGCGAGCCGTCGTTTGCGAAGTTCGCCGCGCACATGCGCGCCTACGCGCCGGAATGGGCGGCGGCGATCTGCGACGTGCCGGCCGCGACGATGCGCCGGATCGCGCTCGAATTCCTGGACGCCGCGCAGGTCGGCGCCACGATCGAGATCGAGGGCAGGACCTTTCCGCTGCGGCCGGCGGCGGTCAGCCTGGGCAAAACCGTCAACAACGGCTGGGGCGGTTACGAGTGCTGCTGGGCGCGCACGGTGCTGGCGACGCTGATCGGCGGGCTCGAGGTCCCGGGCGGGACGCTGGGCACGACGGTGCGCCTGAACCGGCCGCTCAACGAACGGCTGAAGAGCGTCAAGCCCGGGCCCGACGGCTTCATGGCGTACCCGCTCAACCCGACCGACCGCGAGCACTGGAGCCCGCGTCCCAACATCCGCAACGCCTACCGCAGCATGGTGCCGCTCGCGGCCGACGGCCCGTGGAGCCAGGCGCTGGGTCCCACCCACTTTTCGTGGATGTTCCTGGGCGAGACGCCGCACGGACTGCCCACGGTCACGCTGCCCGACGTCTGGTTCGTCTATCGGACCAACCCGGCGATCTCGTTCTGGGACACCGACGCGCTGGGCGTGCAGATGGCGCGCTTCCCGTTCGTCGTCGCGTTCGCGTACACGAAGGACGAGACCAATCATGTGGCGGACATCCTGCTGCCCGAGGCGACCGACCTCGAGAGCCTGCAGCTGATCCGCATCGGCGGCTCGAAGTTCGTCGAGCAGTTCTGGGACCACCGGCTTCGCGCTGCGGCAGCCGGTCGTGGCGACGCAGGGCGAGGCGCGCGACTTCACCGACATCGCCACCGAGCTCGCCCAGCGCTGCGGCCTGCTCGATCCCTATCTCGCGTCGATCAACAAGGGCGCCGCCGGCGTCCCGCTCAGGGGCGAGGGCTACGACTTCGCGCTGCCGCCCGGGGCGGCGCCGGGCCGCGAGGCGATCTGGGAAGCGGTCGCGAAGGCCGCGAGCTTCGAGGTCAGCGGCGGCAAGGAAACGCACGGCCTCGACTGGTGGCGCGAGCATGGCTACGCGACGCGGCCGTTCGCGCGCGCCGACTGGTACCTGCTGCCGACACTGCAGGAACACGGGCTGCGCTTCGAGCTGCCGTACCAGGAGCGGATGCTGCGCACCGGTGTCGAATTGGGCAACCGTCTGCACGAACACGGGATGCAGTGGTGGGACAAGCAGCTCGCCGAGTACCAGGCGCTGCCGCCGTGGAAGGACTTTCCGGCGATCTGGGAGCAGTCGGTGGTCACGCATGGCGGCAAGGCCGCCGACTACCCGTTCTGGCTGCTGACCGCGCGCAGCATGCAGTACGCGTGGGGCGGCAACGTTGGGATGCAACTGATCAAGGAGGTCGCCGACAATGTCAGCGGCCACAAGGGCGTGATCATCAACACCGGCCGCGCGGCGGCACTGGGCATCGCCGAGGGCGACCTCGTGGACATCGCGACGCCGCAGGCGACCACGCGCGGGCGCGCCGTGCTGCGCCAGGGCATACGCCCGGACACGCTGCTGCTGCTGGGGCAGTTCGACCACTGGGCAACGCCGTTCGCCAAGGACTTCGGCATGCCCAGCCTGAACAAGCTGGCGACGATGTCGATGGACCTGACCGACGCGACCGGCTCCGGCGCCGACATCGTGCGCGTCAGCATCAAGCCTGCCGGGAGCGCACGATGACGCGGTGGGCGATGGTCGCCGATCTCACGCGCTGCGTGGGCTGCCAGACCTGCACCGCATCATGCCGGCAGGCGAACGGGACGCCGCCGGGCGTGCAGTGGCGCCGCGTGCTCGACCTGGAAACGGGCGTCTACCCCGACGTGCGGCGCGCCTTCGTGCCGGTGGGCTGCATGCACTGCGACGAGCCGCCTTGCATGGAAGTCTGCCCGACGACGGCGACGAGAAAGCGCGCCGACGGCATCGTTACCATCGACTACGACCTATGCATCGGCTGCGCGTATTGCGCGGTGGCGTGCCCCTATCAGGCGCGCTACAAGACCGAACGCGCGACCTTTGCCTACGCGGGAAAGGCAATGGCCAACGAGAGTGCGCGGCCCGACCCGGAACGGCTGGGCGTCGCGACCAAGTGCACGTTCTGCGTCGAGCGCATCGACCGCGGCATCGCGCTGGGACAGACCCCCGGCGTCGATCCCGACGCGACGCCGGCCTGCGTGAACAGCTGCATCGCGCAGGCGCTGCACTTCGGCGACCTCGAGGATCCCGCCAGCAACGTCTCGCGGCTGCTGGCCGAGAACCGGCACTTCCGGATGCACGAAGACCTGGGCACGGGACCGGGTTTCTACTACCTGTGGGACAAGGCCGCGGCCGGAGAAGACACCCGGAACGAACCATGAGCTACGGACCGACACCCTGGCTGCAAACGAACTGGGACATCCGCGCCGCGCTGAACTTCATCTGCGGCGGCGCCGGCAGCGGCCTGCTGGTCGCGGCCGCGCTGTTTTCCTGGCAGGCAAAGGCGCCGCTGCCCGAGCTGGTGCTGGGCGCCGTGCTGATGGGTGCAGGCTTGTTCTCGGTCTGGCTGGAGATCGGCCGGCCCTTGCGGGCCGTCAACGTGATATTCAACGCGCGGACCTCGTGGATGACCCGCGAGGCGCTGCTCGCGCCCGTCGTATTCGCGCTGGCCGCGGCGACCGCGCTGGGCTGGCAGTGGGCCGCGCCGCCGCTGGCACTGGCCGCATTGCTGTACGGCTACGCGCAGGGCCGGATGATCGCCGCCGCCCGGGGCATTCCCGCCTGGCGCGACCCGATGATCCCGACGCTGTTCGTGACGACCGCGCTGGCCGAGGGCGGCGGCTTGTTCCTGGTCGCCGGGGCGCTGCAAGGGAGCGTCGCGGCGCCAGCGATTGTGTTCGCGATGCTGGCGGCGTTTTCGCGCTTCCTCGCCTGGGTCATGTACCGGCGGCAGGTCGAGCCATCGCTGGCGCCGCCGGCGCGCGCCGCGCTGGCGCAGGCGCAACTGCTGCTCGGGCCCAAAGGCACGGGCGCGGCGCTGGCGTTGTATGGCCTGGCGTTGCTGATTCCAGATGCGCGGGCGCCGCTGGCGCTCGTCGGCGGCCTCATCGCCGTGGCCGCCGGTGTCCTGTTCAAGCACGCGCTGATCACGCGCGCCGCGCACAACCAGGGGTTCTCCCTCCCGCACCTGCCGGTGCGCGGCAGGCGCTGAACGACACGGCACAGGAGGCATCATGTTCGGAATGGCGAAGGCGACCCGCGACGCGGACAACGACGTCGCCGACCCGCGTCCGGTGGCCGCGCGGCGGCACGCACCCTCGTACATGTTCGACGCCGCGGCGGAGACCATGCCGCGCGAGGAACTCGCGCGGCTGCAGCTGCGGCGGCTGCGGCAGACCCTGAAGAACGCGTACGAGAACGTGGCGCTGCACCGGCGCCGGCTGGGCGCCGCCGGCTTCACGCCGGGCGTGCTGCGCTCGCTCGACGATCTCGCCCTGCTGCCGTTCACCGTGAAGTCCGACCTGCGCGACCACTATCCGTTCGGGATGTTCGCGCGACCGCGCGAGGAACTCACGCGCCTGCATGCGTCGAGCGGAACCACGGGCAAGCCGACGGTGGTCGGCTACACCAGGAAGGACGTCGCCACGTGGGCCGACCTGATGGCGCGCTCGCTGGCCTGCGCCGGCGGCCGTCGCGGCGACGTGGTCCACAACGCCTACGGCTACGGCCTGTTCACCGGCGGCCTGGGCGCGCACTACGGCGCCGAGCGCCTGGGCGCAACCGTGGTGCCGATGTCCGGCGGCGCGACCGAGCGGCAGATCGTACTGCTCCAGGACTTCGGCGCGCGAGTGCTCTGCTCGACCCCCTCGTACGCGCTGGTCCTCGCCGAAACCGCCGAGGCGGCTGGCGTGGATCTGCGCCGCTCGAACCTGGCCATCGGGGTCTTCGGCGCGGAACCCTGGAGCGAAGCGATGCGCCGCGAGATCGAGGAGCGCCTGGGCCTGAAGGCCGTCGACATCTATGGCCTTTCCGAAATCATGGGGCCGGGCGTCGCGTGCGAATGCGATACCGCGCAGGCGGGGCTGCACGGCTGGGAGGATCACTTCCTGTTCGAGGTCATCGATCCCGACACCGGCCGGCGCGTGCCCGAGGGCGAGAGCGGGGAGCTGGTGATCACGACGCTGACCAAGCAGGCGCTGCCGATGATCCGCTACCGCACGCGCGACGTCACGCGGTGACTACCGAACCCTGCGCCTGCGGCCGCACGCATCTGCGCATCCGGCGCATCACCGGGCGCAACGACGACATGCTGATCATCCGCGGCGTCAACGTCTACCCGTCGCAGATCGAGGCGGTGCTGGTCGGCATGCCCGGCATCGCGCCGCATTACCAGCTGGTGGTGACCCGCGAGGACAGCCACGATCACCTGACCGTCGAAGTCGAGTCGCTGACGGTGCTGGGCACGCTCGAGGCGATCCGCGAGCTGGCCGCCGCGGTACGGCACCAGATCAAGTCGATGATAGGCATCACGACCATCGTCGCGATCAAGCCGCCCGGCGACGTTCCGCGCTCGCAGGGCAAGGCCGTCCGCGTGCGCGACCTGCGGCCGAAGCTGACCTGAAGGGCCGTGCGATGCGCCTGCTCTCCCTGCTCCTGAACCGGCGGCCGCGCACCGACGCGATCGCCGACAACCTGCTGCTGCTCGACTATCTGCGCGAGACGGCCGGCCTCACCGGCACCAAGCGCGGCTGCGACGGCGGCGAGTGCGGCGCCTGCACGGTGCTGATCGACGGCCAGCCGCGCCTGTCCTGCCTGACGCTGGCCGCCGGCTGCGAGGGCCGCCACGTCGAGAGCATCGAGGCGCTGGGCGACGGCGCGGGGGGCCGGATGAGCGACCTGCAACGCGCGTTCCACGAAAAGCTGGGCACGCAGTGCGGCTACTGCACGCCGGGAATGATCATGGCGGCGGAGGGACTGCTGCGGCGCAATCCGCAGCCGACCGAAGCCGAGATCCGTGCGGCGCTGGCGGGCAACCTCTGCCGGTGCACCGGTTACGTCAAAATCATCGAGTCGGTGCAGGCCGCCGCCGCGGAGGCGCCGTGACGCGCCACGCAAACCGCGACCGCATCGCCGGCGTGCCGGTGCCGCTGGTCGACGGCATCGAAAAGGTCACCGGCCGCGCCCGCTACACGGCGGACCTCGCCGCATTGGTGCCGAAGACCCAGGCCTGGGTCGGCCGCATCCTGCGCAGCCCCGTCGCCCACGGCGAGATCGTCGCCATCGACACGTCCCGCGCGCGCGCCCTGCCCGGCGTGCAGGCGATCATCACCGGCGCCGATTGCGACCAGCCGTACGGCGTGATCCCGATCGCGCAGAACGAATATCCGCTGGCCCGCGACAAGGTCCGCTACATCGGCGAGCCGATCGCCGCGGTCGCGGCCATCGACGAAGAGACCGCAGCCGCGGCGCTGGCGGCGATCAAGCTGACCATCAAGCCCCTGCCCGCTTACTTCAGCTCGTCGGAAGCACGCGCCGAAGGCGCGACGCCGCTGCACGCCAACAAGCCCGGCAATGTCGAGCGCGAGGTCGCGCAGGAATTCGGCGACGTGGACGCCGGTTTCGCCGCCGCGGCGCTGGTGCGCGAGCAGAGCTTCCACTATGCCGAAGTCACGCACGCGCAGATGGAACCGAATTGCTCGCTGGCCGAGTACGACGCCGAGCGCGAGCGGCTGACGCTGCACACGACCACGCAGGTCCCCTACTACGTGCACCTGATGCTGGCGCAGTGCCTGCGGATGGCGCCGGGCGCGATCCGCGTGGTCAAGCCCTTCGTCGGCGGCGGCTTCGGCCAGCGCACCGAGACGCTCAACTTCGAACTCATCGCCGGCCTGCTGGCGCGCGCGGCGCGCGGGACGGTCAAGCTGGAACTCTCGCGCGAGGACACGCTGCTCACCCACCGCGGCCGGCCGGAAACCGACGTGCGGCTGAAGATCGGGCTCGCCCCGGATGGCGCGATCACCGCCGTCGAGTGCGAAGCCATCCAGCGCGGCGGCGCGTATGCCGGTTACGGGCTGGTGACCATCCTGTACGCGGGCGCGATGCTGCACGCGCTGTACCGGGTGCCGGCCTCGCGCTATCGCGGCCTGCGCGTGTACGCCAACCTGCCGCCCTGCGGCGCGATGCGCGGCCATGGCTCGGTCGACGTCCGCCATGCGTTCGAATCGGTGCTCGATGCGATGGCCGCAGAACTCGGGCTGGATCCGTTCGCCGTGCGCCGCGCCAATCTGTTCACCGCGCCGGTGCGCACCATCAACGATCTGCAGATCAACTCATATGGGCTGGCCGAATGCCTCGACCGCGTCGAGCGCGCGTCGGGCTGGCACGAACGGAAGGGATCGCTGCCGCGCGGTCGCGGCCTGGGGATGGCCTGCTCGCATTACGTCAGCGGCTCGGCCAAGCCGGTCCACTGGACCGGCGAGCCGCATGCGGTGGTGGGCTTGAAGCTCGACTTCGACGGCGGCATCACCGTGCTGACCGGCGCCTCCGACATCGGCCAGGGCTCCTCGACGCTGGTCGCGCAGGTCGTCGCCGACACGCTGGGCTTGGGGCTAGCGCGGCTGCGCGTGGTCGCCAACGACAGCGCGGTCACGCCCAAGGACAACGGCTCGTACTCGTCGCGGGTGTCGTTCATGGTCGGCAACGCGGCGCTGGCCGCCGCGCGCAACCTGCGGACATTGCTGATCGAGGCGGCGGCCAGGAAGCTCGAAGTCGCGCCGGCCGACATCGACTGCGCGGGCGAGGTCTACCGTGTCGCGGGCACCGACCAGGAACTGTCGTACATGGCTACCGTGACTGCCGCGCTGGAAGAGTCGGGGACGATCTCGGTCAAGGGCACGTATTCGACGCCGCCCGAAACCCAGGGCGGCAAGTTCCGCGGCGCCGCGGTGGGTTCTTCCGCCGGGTTTTCGTACGCGGCGCAAGTCGTCGAAGTCGACGTCGACGAAGAGACCGGGATGGTCCGCGTGGAAAAGGTCTGGGTTGCGCACGACTGCGGCTTCGCGATCAACCCGCTGGCGGTCGAGGGACAGGTCCAGGGTTCGGTGTGGATGGGCATGGGCCAGGCGTTGTTCGAGGAGACGCAATTCCACCAGGGGCGCGCGCTCGCGGCCAACCTGCTCGACTACCGGATGCCGACGATCGAGGACTCGCCGCCGATCGAAGTGCAGATCGTCGAGAGCATGGACCCGGGCGGACCGTTGGGCGCCAAGGAGGCCGGCGAAGGCTCGCTCTCGGGCTTCCTGCCGGCGCTGACCAACGCGATTGCGGATGCGATCGGGCTGCGGCTGACCGAGCTGCCGGCGTCGCCCGACCGGGTGCTGGAAGCGATACAGAAACGGCGGCGCGCCGAACGGCTGCAGGCCGCGCGCAGCCGCAACGCCGTGGCGGGAGACTGATGCCATGCAACTGCTGCCACGCTTCGAGTTGCAGAGCCCGCAGAGCCTGGACGCGGCGCTGGCGCTGCTCGCCGCGAACGACAGCGCGCGCGTCGTCGCCGGCGGCACCGACCTGATCACCAACCTGCGGCACGGACTCGGCGCGCCGGCCACGCTGATCGAGCTGGGACGCGTGCCGGAGTTGTCCGGCATCACGGCCGAGGCTAGCGGCCTGCGCCTGGGCGCGGGCGTCACGCTGGAGACCATCGCCGACAATGCCGAACTGGCCCTCGCGTATCCGGCGCTCGTCGCCGCGGCGCGCGCGGTCGCGGCGCCTGCGCATCGGGCGGTCGCCACGCTGGGCGGGAATCTCTGTCTCGACACGCGCTGCGTGTTCTTCAACCAGAGCCAGGCGTGGCGCGCGGGCAACGACTATTGCCTGAAGTATCGCGGCGACACCTGCCACGTCGCGCCGACGGGCAAGCGCTGCCATGCGGCGTTCAGCGGCGACCTCGCGCCGGCGTTGATGGTCCATGGCGCGGCGATCGAAATCGCCTCGCCCGCCGGTACGCGCCGGGTGTCGCTCGCCGATCTCTACGTCGAGGACGGCGCCGCGCATCTGGCGCTGGAGCGCACCGAGATATTGACGGGCGTGTTTCTGGGCGCGGTCGATGACGGCCTGCGCTCGGGCTACCGTAAGGCCCGCGCCCGCGCGGCAATCGACTTTCCGCTGGCCGGCGTCGCGGTCTCGCTGCACGCCGACAGCGACGCGCTGTCGTCGCTGGCCGTCGCGCTGACCGGCACCAATCCGCGGCCGTTCCTGCTCGAGGGAACGGATGCGCTGCTGGGCCGGCCGGTCGACGGCACACTGCTGGCCGAATTGTCCAAGCTGATCCAGAAGCAGGTCAGCCCGATGCGCACCACGGTGACGGCATCGAACTACCGGCGACAGGTTGCCGCGGTGCTGGCGGTGCGGCTGGTGCGGGAGCTGTCGATCACCGCAACCGCGAACGTAATTCCGGCGTAGGATGGGTCGAGCGCAGCGACACCCATCAGTCAATATTCAAATCGAGCCGATCCAGTGTCACCCTGACCCGATTGCCAACACCCGGGCAGGCGCAGCGCATCACTGCGCCGTACAAAAGGCGATCCCTTCATCACGCCAACCCACGGCCATCATGTCGGCAATGTCCAAACGCCGCGGTGTGTAGCGGTGGTTGGAATCCCACGGATTCTTCAAACCGCTGGCAGCGGTAAGCAGGCAAAGCGGACCTATCTGCCGGCCGCAGTATTGCATTTGTTGTTTGCCCTGGCCCAGCGCCCGAAGCCGACGTGCAGAACTACCGCAAGGAGTGGCAGAGCCGCTTACAGGCCCTGAAGAGACTGTAATCATTGACAAGATGGAGCCCGTCGCAGCGGCAGCGGCGGGCGGTTCGCGCGCGGCCGTCAGGCGGGCGCGCCCGCGGCAAGGCGGGATACGCCTGACTGCGTCCTGCCGATGATCCAGGCCGGCAGCAACGCGAGGGCGAAGACCAGCGCGACAATGAGAAAACAGTCGCGGAAAGCCAAGGTATAGGCTTGCGACTGCACGACCCGGCCGAGAAAGTGCATGGCGCCTTGCAACTGCAGGTCCGGCGATGCGCCCGCCTGCGACAAGGCGCGCTCGATTGCGCGCACCAACTCTGCGGTGGCGCTGTTGCCCGCCACCTGCAGGCTTGTCAACGCGTCGCTGTGAAAGGAAGTGCGGCGGTCCAGCGCCACCGAAAGCAGGTTCACCCCGAACGCGCCGCCGAGCTGGCGGAAGAAATTGATCATTCCCGCGCCCTGCCCGAGCAGTTCCGGGCGCAATGCCCGCAACGCGGCAACGTTGAGAGACGGATTGATCAGGCCAAGGCCGACGCGTCCCACCACGATCCACCACGCGAGGCTCCAGAAGGGCGTGTTGACATCGACGCCGCCCATCCAGTACGACGACACGCAGAAGCAGAGCAGGCCGCCGATGATCAGCCATCGGGGCGAAAGGCGGTCGGTCAGATAGCCGCTGATCGGCAGGAACAGCCCGAGCACAAGGCCTGCGGGCATCAGCAGCAGTCCCGCCGCCAGAGGCGTGAAACCCTGCACGGTCTGGACGAAGAGCGGCACGAGGTAGACCGATCCGAACAGTCCCGCGCCGAAAATGCAGGCGACCGCGGAGGCAGCGGCAAACTGCGGGTTGGCCAATGCGCGCAGCGCGACCAGCGGCTGCTGTGAGCGAAGTTCGCGAGCGACGAACGCCACGCCCGCGGCCACCGCCACGGCCAGCAACGACAGGATGTAGTCGGAATTCCATCCGGCGCGCTGCCCGCCGGACAGGCCCGTCAGCAGGCAGGCGAGCGCCAGCGACAGCAGCGCGAATGCAGTCCAGTCGAAGTTGGTGCGCGGCGCCGATTCCTCCCGTTCCGGCATGAACATGCTGCCCAGCAGCATCGCCGCGGCGGCCACGGGCATCGCGATGAAGAACACATAGCGCCAGTTGAAGTGCTCGATCAGGATGCCGCCCAGCGTAGGACCGAGCGCGGGCCCGAGGATGACGGTGATGCCGAAGAGGCCCATCGCCTTGCCCTTCTGATCTGCCGGAAACACCCGGTACAAAGTGTAGATCGCCAGCGGTTGCAGCAGCCCGGCGACCGCGCCTTGCGCAACCCTCGCGAAAATGAGCACGGAATCGTTCGGGCTCGATCCCGCCACCATGAGTGCGGCGACGAAGACCGACAGTGCGCCGAGAAAGGTCCGGCGGGGCCCGAACCGGGTGATCATCCACGCGTTGAGCAGCATCGCGACGGTCGTTCCGGCAAGGGCACCCGTCGACACCCACTGGGCCCGGTCCTGCCCCATGCCGAACGTGCCCATGATGTCGGGTATGGCGACGTTGACCGTGGTCGTGGTGACGACGGCGGAGGTCATGCCCAGCAGCACCGTAACGGCGACGAGCCAACGATAGCTCGCGCCATAGCGCGCGAAAAGAACGTCAATGGTCTCGGACATTGACGTCGACTTCCACCATCATCCCCGGGCGCAGCGTTGGGTCCTTGTCGGTGAGCAGCAACCGCACCGGCAGGCGTTGCGTGATCTTGGTGAAGTTGCCGCTCGGATTCGGATCCGGCAGCAGGGCGAACTTGCTGGTCGCCGCCTGGCCAATGCGAAAGACCTGGCCGTGGAATACCTTGTCGGGAAAGGCATCGACGCGGATGTCGGCCTTCATCCCGGGCTTGAGCCGTCCCACGTCGGTTTCCTTGACGTTCGCCTCGACCCAGATCTGACTGGGATCGTGGAACATCAGCATGCGCTGTCCGGGGGACACATGCTCGCCCCTGCGCGTAAAGGTCATCACCACGGCGCCGTCGGCCGGGCTCGTGATGGTGCGATCGGCGATGTCGACTTCCTGGCGCCGTATCTCGGCGCGTATCTCGTCTGCCTGGCGGGCCAGCACCAGGAGCTGCCGTTCCATGACCGAGAGCTGGCGGCGGCTGCCGCCGGCCGAGGAAAGCGTGCCCCGCGCGGCGGCGACTTCCGCCACCGCCTTGCGATGGTTCTCCTCGGCCTGCTGATAGGCAGTGCGTGCGCGGTCCATCGCTTGCTGCGACAGCCATTTGGCCGCGGTCAGCTCCTGCGCGCGCTGGTAGTCGTCGCGCACCTGCTTGAGTTGCGCATCGAGCGATGCCACCTCGGCTTCGGCGGCGACAAGGCGATTGGTCTCGCTTTGGAATTTGCCGAGCGTTTCCTGATCCACCTGGCCGGTTTGCGCGCGCACGACCGCCATCTGCATTTCGATGCCCTGCAGCTTGGCGAGAAGGACTTCACGCTGCAGGAGCGCATCGCGCGAATCGATGCGGGCGAGGACCTGGCCTTGTTTGACTTCATCGCCCTCGATGACCGGCAGCTCGGTGACCCAGCCGGGAACGCGGCTCGAGATGGTGATCACCTCGCCGTCGATGCGCGCGTCATCGATGCCGACGTGCGTGTAGCGATGGACCAGCCACTGCCCGGCCCAGAGCGCAAGCCCGATCGCGAGCGGCGCGAGGAGCCAGCGTTTCCTTCGCGTGGTCAGCGCCATGCGGCGTGTGGTTTGGTTCGCGGCGGGAATAGTGTCGGCGGAGGCATTGCCCGTCGCGCCTGTCCCGGCACCCGTTTCGGGCACTGTTTCAAGCAACTTCAAGGTGCACCATCGCCGTCAAATCTCCCCGGCCATTATCCTGGTGACCCCCCCGCCCCGCGGCGGGTGAAGGAACCGGAAATTCAACCTCACGACCTCAGTATCCCAGACCGCTTCACCCCAGTCAATGCCAATCCTTGACGGGCGGGGGGGGTGTTGGGCGCGGGGCTGCCGCCGCGGGGCCCCCCCCCCCCGGGGGGGGCGCGCGGCGGGGGGGGGGCCGGCCCCGCCCCCCCCCGGGCCGGCGGGCCCGCCCCCGGGCCCCCCCCCGGCGGGGGCCGCCCGGGCTGCGACCCCACCCTTGACACTCGGAAGAAGTTCAAGCCGCCCTCGCGAGTCCACAGTCTCGGCGCCTCTTGACATCCGAAACATATATTGGTATTTTGGTACTTGATTACGTATTTAACCCGAGTTCTCGACCCGGATCCGCTTCCACCACGCCATCCCCCCACGGAGACTTCCATCATGCAACTGCAGCGCCACATCAGCCGGCGGCTCCACGAAGAGCACATGAACGCGCTGGCCCTGCTCGAGCAACTCGAGCAGATCCTCGGCGGGCGCAAGGGCGCGTGGCCGCCGCCGCCCGACGACCCGGCGTGGCGCGCGTTTGCCGCCAAGCTGAGCGAGGCGCTGAACAACGAAGTTTCAAGCCACTTCGCGCTGGAGGAGAACGCGCTGTTCGGCCGCCTCACCGATGCCGGCAACGGCGACCTGGTCGACCTGCTGCTCGAAGAACACGCGACGATACGCGCCGTCGTCGCGGAACTCCTCCCGGCCTGCGCGCTGTCGACCCGCGGCGGCGCCGTCGAGCCGGCGACGTGGCAGGCCATCAAGATGCATGGACTGGAACTCGCCGAGCGCTTGAGCGGGCACATCAACAAGGAAGAACTCTCGCTGGTGCCCGCGGTGGAAGAACTGCTGGACGAGGACACCGACCGCGAACTGGCGATGGCAGGCTGAACCCCCGGAGGACCGCATGAACCCGAACACCTCACCCCAAGCGGCGGACATCGCATTGCGCCCCCTGGCGCCCGCCGATCTCGAAGCCGTCGTCGCCATCGACGCGAAGCTGGCCGGCCGCGCGCGGCGCACGCCGTACTTCAAGCGCCGCCTCGACGCCGCGCTGCTCGAGCCGAAACTGCACGTCCAGTTCGCCGCCGAGCGCGGGGGCGAACTGGTCGGCTACGTGCTGACCCGCCGGCTCATCGGCGAGTTCGGCCGCCTGGAGCCCGCGCTGCGCCTGGAAGTGATCGGCGTCGAGCCGGACGAGCGCGGGCACGGCATCGGCGATGCGCTGCTGCACGCGATCGAGGACTGGGCCCAGCGCCACGGCGTCACCGCCCTGCGCACCCAGGCCGCGTGGCGGCATCATGCGATGCTGCGCTTCCTCGACCATGCCGGGTTCGAACTGGGCCACAACCAGGTGATCGACTGCGCGGTGCACGCCGGGCAGCTGGGCGAAGTCACCGAGGATTCCAGCGCCGCGCCGGTCGCCGGCGGCACCGAGACCAACTACAGCGTGGCGCCGGCGAACGATTTCGAGGAGCTGGCGCGCGACCGCGCCGACGTGCGCACACTCGCCGCGGCAGACGCCGACGCCGTCGCGAAAGTCGATCGCGCCGTCACCGGCCTCGACCGCTCCGACTACATCGCGCACCTGGTCAAGGAGGCGCTCAACGACTCGGCGATCCGCGTCTCGCTGACCGCGCGCGTCGACGGCATGGTGGTCGGCTTCATCATGGCCAAGACCGACCTGGGCGACTTCGGCCGCACCGCGCCGGTCGCGGTGATCGACACCATGGGCGTGATGCCCGAGTTCGCGCATGCCGGCATCGGCCGCGCGCTGCTCTCGCAACTCTTCGTCAACCTGCAGGCGCTGCACATCGAGCGCGTCGAGACCGTCGTGTCGCGGGAGTCGTTCGACATGCTGGCGTTCTTCTACAACGCCGGATTCGACGCGGCCGACCGGCTGGCGTTCGTGAAGCGGCTTGGCTGAACTTCAAGCGTATTGGAGAGTGAAGCTCCTGTTGTCTCCCCTCTCCCTCGGGAAGAGGGGCGGGGGTGAGGGAGGTCATTGCGTCGCGACGTGATTTTGCAGGCGAGGTGAATCCACCGCCCTCACCCTCATTCCCTCTCCCCGAGGGAGAGGGAAGCCAGACCCACTTCTCCCTCAATCGCCTGAAACCGTCCGCTGTGCACCCGTTGGGACAACTGATGCAAATGGTATAAAGTGCGGGACGGTTTCAAACACCGGTGTTACCCAGAGGAGAGCCGGCCATGGCCCTGTTTGTCATCGAACGCAATTTTGCCGAACAGATGCAGCTCACCAGCGACGCCGCGCGGCTGATCACCGAGATCAATGGCGAGGTCGGCGTCCATTGGCTGTTCTCGTTCCTTTCGGCCGACAAAAAAAAGACCTATTGTCTGTACGAAGCGCCCAACGCCGAGGCGATCCGCGAGGCGGCGCGACGGGCCGAGCTGCCGGCCGACGTCGTCATCGAGGTCACCGAGTTGCGGCCGGAAACGCTTGTCTGAGCGCCGCGCTCGGCCGGCACGCATCCGCTTTCCGCGAACCTGGCCCCCGGTGATGGCGCGGACGGCAGCGGCGGCGGCAGTGCCGGGATAAATGGAACGGGCACCCGAACTCGAGTTCATCGGACGGCAGCGGGAAATCGACGCCTTGGACGCCGCGCTGGAACGCGCGATCGCCGGACACCCCGGCATTGCGCTACTCGCCGGGGAACCCGGGATCGGCAAGACCCGCACCGCGCAGGAGATTGCCGCGCACGCCAGGCGACGCGACGTGCTCGCGCTGTTCGCCCGCTGCCCGGAGGAGCCCGGGGCGCCGCCCTATTGGCCGTGGCTGCAGTTGATCCGGCGCTACGTCGCGTTGCACGATGAGCCGGCGCTGCGCGAAACGATTGGCCCGGCCGCATCGCACATCGCGGCCCTCGATCCTGAACTGGCGGGCCGGTTGGCTCCCGGCAGGCCGATGCTGGTCGAGGCGGACGCGGCCAAGGCCCGCTTTCGCCTGTTCGATGCCATCGCCGGGTTCTGGCGGCGCGCCGCCGCGGCGCAGCCGCTGTTGCTGGTGATCGATGACCTGCACCGGGCCGACGTGCCATCCCTGCGCATGATCGAATTCGTGATGGCCGACGCGGGAGGCAGTCGGCTGATGTTGCTCGGGACTTACCGCGACGCGGAAGTCACGCGCCAGCATCCGTTGTCCGACACCTTGGCGGAACTGCACCGGAATTCGTCGGTGCAACGCCTGCTGCTGGGTGGTTTCACGCCGGCGGAGACGGCCCGGTTCATTGCCGCCGCCACCGGCGCGGCCGCCCCCGAACTGGTCTCGGCGCTGCACGACAAGACCGCGGGCCATCCACTGTTCCTGGCGGAACTGGCCCACGATCTCCAGCACGCCGGCGGCACCGGCGTGGCGAGGTCGCTGATCGGCCTGATACGCGTGCCCAAAGGCGTGCGCGAAGTCATCGGCGCGCGCTTGAACCGCCTGACGCCGCTCTGCCAGCAGGTCCTGCAGGATGCCGCGGTCTTCGGCCGCGAGTTCCGGTTCGACCTCGTATGCCGGCTGCAGGATGACCTGCCCGAGGACGCGGTCACCGCCGCGATCGACGAGGCGCGCCGGGCCAGCCTGATCGACGCACAGGTCGATCCGGGCGGCTATCAGTTTGCGCACGCCCTGGTGCGTGACACCATTTACGACGAACTGCCCGCCAGACGGCGGGCCGAGCTGCATCGGCGGATCGGGGCCGTGCTCGAGGCGCAGTACCAGGGCGACCTGACGGCGTGCCTGTCGATGCTCGCCCACCACTATCACGCCGCGGGCCAGGCGGCCGATTCCGGCAAGGCCATCGAATACGCGACCCGGGCGGCCGAACGGGCGGCGGCGATGCAGGCCCACGAAGAGGCATCGCGCCACTACCTGCGCGCCTGTGCCGCACTGCCGGAGGGCCGCGCCACGGACGCGCAGCGCTGCCGGCTGCTGCTGGGACTGGGCAATGCCCAGAACAGCGCCGGGGCCAGTACGCTCGCGCTGGCCACCTTCGCGGAGGCGGCCGAGTGCGCCCGGCGCGTGGGCGACGCGTCGCTGCTGGCGCACTCTGCGATCGGATTCGGCGACGCGCAGTGGCGCCTCGGCAGCGAGGGCTCGCAAGCAGTCGTGCTGATCCGCGAGGCGCTCGCGCAGACTGCGCGGACCAATGCGCGCGAGCGAACCGCGCTGCTGACCGCGCTGTGCCAGGCGTTGCTGTTCTCCAACCAGCCGGACGAAGCCGAGACGGCATTCCGGGAGTCTGTCGCGATCGCGCGCCAGCTTGGCGAACCGCTGACGCTGTTCCGCGCACTGTGCGCGATCCTGCCCGGGCGCTGGTTCCCCGACCGGCTGGCGCTGCGAATCGAGGCGGCACGCGAGGCCATCGCAGTCGTCCAGCGTGCCGGGCACCCGGAATGGACGGCCCCGTACCTGTCCGGCTGGCACACGGGTGACCTGATGGAATTCGGCGATACCGTGGCCGCAACAACCACCGCGCAGTTCCATCTGGCCACGGGCGAGACGATGCGCGAGCCCTTCAACCAGGCTGTCGCCCTGGCCGCCCTGTCGATGATCGCCGCGCACGAGGGCCGCTTTGCCGACGCCGAGCCGCTGGCCGCCGAGGCGCTGCGCTGCGGCACGCGTTTCGACCGCGCCAATGCGGCCGGCATCTTCGGCGTCCAGATGTTCACCATCCGGCGCCACCAGGGCCGGCTGCGCGAACTGGCGCCGGTTCTCAGGCACTTTCTCGACAATGAGTCGCCTGGCGCGACATGGCGCCCCGGACTGGCGATTCTGCATTGCGAACTCGGCGCGCGCGACGATGCGCGCGGGATTTTCGAAAGGCTGGCCGTCGGCGGCTTTGCCGGCATTGCGCACGACGCGGTCCGCATCGCGAGCCTGGCCTACCTCGCCGAGGTCTGCGTCTGGCTTGGCGACGCCCAGCGCGCGTCCGTCCTGTTCGGGTTGCTGCTGCCCTATGCCGGGCGCAACATCGTGTTCGGTGCGCACACCGCATCGTTCGGTGCCGCGGACCGCCTGCTCGGCATGCTGGCCACGACGCTGCAGCGCTGGGACCTGGCGCAGCATCACCTCGAGCACGCCATCGACTTCGACGAGCGCACCGGCGGCCGGCCCTGGCTGGCACAGTCGCGCCACGCGCTGGCCACGATGCTGCTGCGCCGGAATCAGGTCGGCGACCGGGACCGTGCGCGCCGCCTGCTCGACACGGCGCTCGACGACGCGCGCATGCTTGGCATGCGCGGGCTCGAGGAAGCCACACTCGATCTGCAGCGGCTGGCGGCGGCGGGCCGCCAGGATGCGCCGGCGCCGGCCGGCTTGTCGGCGCGCGAGGTGCAGGTGTTGCGGCTGGTCGCCGCGGGCAAGACCAACCAGGAGATCGCAACCGCGTTGTTTCGCAGCCCGAACACCGTCGCGAACCATGTGCGCAACATCCTCGGCAAGACGCAGACGGCCAATCGGGCGGAAGCGTCCGCATTCGCGGTCCGGCACGGGCTGCTGCCGCCGGAATAGTCAATCCTGACCAGCGCGGGCTGGATTGCGCCGGCACGACGGAATGATCGGACTGGTCGATGGCGCGGCGACGCGTTTCGAGCAGACTGCCCGGGAGCATTTGCCATGGGCGTGACGCCCCAGGCGTCGCGACCCGAACGGGACCATCCAACCCTCTGAAGGAATTGAGTCATGACCATAGAACTGAAGGCCGCCGATGGCGGAACGGTGCAGGTCTCGCCCGAAGTGCTGCAGGCGTTCAAGGCCGGATTCAGCGGGCCGGTCATCGGCCCGGATGACGCGGAATACGAGGAGACGCGCAAGATCTGGAACGCGATGATCGACCGTCGTCCCGGCCTCATCGCGCGTTGCCGGGGCACCGTCGACGTGGTGCGGGCGGTGCGCTTCGCGCGGCAGCACCAGTTCCTCGTCTCGGTGCGCGGCGGGGGCCACAACATCGCCGGGCTGGCCGTCTGCGAGGGCGGCCTGATGCTCGACTTGTCGCTGATGCGGGGCGTCTGGGTGGACCCCGCGGGACGCACGGCGCGTGCCCAGGCGGGCTGCACGCTGGGCGATGTCGACCGCGAGACCCAGCTGCACGGCCTCGCCGCCGTCCTCGGCTTTGTTTCGGCCACCGGCATTGCCGGCCTGACGGTCGGCGGCGGCTTCGGTTACCTGACGCGCCAGCACGGCTGGACCTGCGACACGCTGGTCTCGATGGAGGTCGTCACGGCCACCGGCGACGTGGTGCGCGCGGCGGCCGACGAGAACGTCGAACTCTTCTGGGCGCTGCGCGGGGGCAGCGGCAACTTCGGCATCGTGACGTCCTTCGAGTACAAGCTCTTCCCGGTCGGACCCGAAATTCTGGGCGGGGCCATCGCCTGGCGCGCCGAGGATGCGCAGGAGGTCCTCGGGTTCTTCCGCGAGTTCACCGCCAGGACCCCGCGCGAGACCACGTGCGTTGCCGCGCTGCGCATCGCGCCGCCGGCGCCCTGGCTGCCCAAGGAAATCCATGGCAAGCCGATGGTCGCGATCTTCGTCTGCCACAGCGGCAGCATTGACGAAGGCGAGAAGATCGTCGCGCCGCTGCGCGCCTTCGGCCGGCCGGTGGCCGACATCATCACGCGCCGGCCGTATGCCCAGATGCAGAGCCTGCTCGACGCGACCCAGCCCAAGGGCCGGCGCTACTACTGGAAGTCGCACTACCTGCCGGGCGTCTCCGCGCAGGCCGCGGACGTGTTGATCGAGCACGCGGCGCGCATCCGCTCGCCGCACTCGGCGATCCTCCTGTTCCAGCTGCATGGCGCGCTTGGCGAACTGCCCGCCGAGCACTCGCCGGCCGGCAACCGCGACGCCGCCTTCGTGCTCAACATTGCCGGCTCATGGGAGGAGGCGGCGGACGACGCGCCGAACCAGCGCTGGGCTCGCGAGTGTTTCGAGGCCACGCAGTCGTTCTCGACCGGCGGCGCGTACGTGAACTTCCTGTCCGCGGACGAGGGACGGGAGCGCATCCTGGCCGCCTATGGCAAGACCATCCTCGCCCGGCTCGCCGCGCTCAAAAAACATTACGACCCGGACAATCTGTTCCGGCACACGAAGAACATCGCGGATTGAGCGCCCGCCGCGCGGGAATAGTCAGTTCCGGTCATGCGCCGCGGCGCGGTTCGGCATAAGGTCGGAATCGCTGGCGTGGCGCAATCCGGCGCCACCGATGACCGAACCGAAAGGAACATCACCATGGCTGCAACCCTCTACGAACGGCTCGGCGGCGTCGAGCGCATCGCTGCCCTCGCCCGGGACCTGCTAGAACTGCACATGACCAACCCGCTGATCAAGACCCGCTTCGAGCAGGTCAAGGACCGCGCGCGGCTCGAGCAGAACACGATCGACTTCATCTGCGCGGGCACCGGCGGGCCGCAGATCTACAAGGGCAAGGACGTGCTCTCGGCGCACCGGCACATGAACATCAACGAGCAGGAACTGGTCGCGGCGATCGACGACGTGATGACGGCGATGACCAGGAACGGCTACGGGCAGGCCGAGAAGAACGACGTGCTGGCGATCCTGTACTCGCTCAAGGGCGACGTGGTGCGCGTCTGAGCGTGGCAAGTCCAGGCAAGAAACGAAGCTTCCGGTAGCTCCCCTCTCCTTCAGGGAGACGGACGGGGGTGAGGGAGGTCATTGCGTCTCGACGTGATTTTGCACGCGAGGTGAATCCACCTCCCTTACCCTCAATCCCTCTCCCCGAGGGAGAGGGAAGCAATGCCGGGCCCCCGCTGACAATCGCTTGGCGCCGGCAACAAAGCGGGCCAGCGTCGGCGAGATCGCGCCGCGCGCAAGCATCACCTCGATCAACTGAAACCGGCCGCGCCTGCCGTGCGCCGCCGCCAGCGCATCGCGCAACTCGCGGCGGGTGCGCACGCGCACGCCGGCGCCGCCCAGCGCCTGGGCGATCTCCGCAAAGTTCCACTCACCCAGGTTGCAGAACGCCGCGGCAGGCTCGAAGGTGCGCAGCATTTCCCAGCCCGCATTGTTGAACACGACGACGATCGGGTCCCAGCCGTAGCGGGCGCAGTGGCCCAGTTCCATCCCGGTCATCCCGAATGCGCCGTCGCCGGCAAGGATCAGCGGCCGGCGCCCGGTGGCCGCCTGGACGCCGAGTCCGGCGGGGACGCCGTAGCCCATGGTCGCGTAGTAGCCGGGCGCGACCAGGTCGGTGTTCTCGATTTCCATCGCGGTGAACAGGCAGTCGCCGACGTCCGCGGCGATCGGCATCCGGCCGTGCGCGGACATCAGGTCGTTGATCGCGATCGCGATGTCGCGGGGGACGACCGGCGAGTCGTCGGCGGCCAGGCCGTGCGGATACGCGGGCGGCGTCACGGCGCAGACCCGCGCGGATTGCGCCGCCCGCGCCAGCAGCGCATCGATCAGCGCCGCCAGCGGTATTTCGGGATACGTGTGATATCCCAGCGTCACGCGGCCGTCCAGCGCCATGATGGTCTGGCGCAGGTCGATGCGCTCGCGCGAGACGCCGAAGTTCGTGTCCGAAACGATCACGCCGATCAGCAGCAGCGCATCGGACTCTTCGACCAGCCCGGCGATTTCGGGCGTCCCGGCCGCGCCCAGGTAGGTGCCGGCCAGCGGCGCGTCACTGTTGGCCAGCAGGCCGCGCCCGAGCAGGCTGGTGACCACCGGCAGGCGCAGCCGCCGCGCGAGCGCCGCGACCTTGTCCTCGAGGCCGTGCCGGCGGACTTCGACGCCGACCATCATCACCGGCCGCTCCGCCGCGGCCAGCCGCGCCAGGATTTCTGCGACGCAGGCGGCCAGCGCTTCGGCGTCGTGCGCCTGCGGCGGTAGCGGCACCACCGCCGCGCAGGGCGCGCCGACCATGTCGCGCGGCACCTCGATGTAGACCGGGCGCGATTCGCGCCGGCAGCTCGCCAGCGCCCGCGCGATCAACGCCGGCGCCTGCCGCGCGTCGTCCAGCCGCACCTGGTCGCAGGTGATCTCGCGGTAGATCAGCGCCTGCGAGTCCAGCGTCTTGGCCTGGTGATGCAGCAGCAGCCCGGTGCGGCTCTCGTGCTGCCCGGGCGCGCCGGAGAGGACGACCAGCGGCGTCTTTTCCGCATACGCGGCCGCCACCGCGTTGGTCATGTTGAGCGCGCCCGCCCCGTAGGTGACCGCAGCGACGCCCAGCGAGCAATGCAGCCGCGCCGCCGCATCGGCGGCGAAGCCCACGCTGGGCTCGTGACTCAGCGTGTACAGCGGGAGCACGCCCGAACTCTCGATCTCCTTGAACAGCGGCAGCGCGAAATCGCCGGGGATGCCGAAGATCTCCCGCGCACCGTGGTCGCGCAGCGCCGCCAGCAGTGACTGCGCCAGGTTCATCGCGGGCACACCGGTGCCGCACATGCCACGCGTGATGGACGGCGATTCATCACACGCCCAGGTAGCGCACCAGCAGCGCCTGGTCGGCCAGCGCGACGGCGGACGGACCGCTCCACACCACCCGCCCCTTTTCCAGCACCACCGCGCGATCGGTGTGCGCCAGCACCGAGCGGTAGTTGCGATCGACGACCAGCGTCGCGATGCCCGAGGCGCGCACGGCGGCGACGATGCGCCAGATCTCGCCCACGATGAACGGCGCCAGGCCTTCGGTTGCCTCATCGAGGATCAGCAGGTCGGGATTGGTAAGCAACGCACGGCCAATCGCCAGCATCTGCTGTTCGCCGCCCGATAACTGCTGGCCGCCGTGGCCTATCCGTTCCGCAAGGCGCGGAAACGCCATCAGCACTTTTTCCATCGTCCAGTCGCGGCGGCCGCCGTTGCCGGCGCGCGCAGCCATCAGCAGGTTCTCGCGCACGCTCAGGTTCGGAAAGATGCCCCGCCCTTCCGGCACATACGCGAGGCCCAGCCGCGCGATCTGGTCCGGACGCAGCGCCAGCGCGTTCGCGCCGCGGACGGTGAGCGTGCCGGCCGCGGCGCGGACATGGCCCATCAAGGTCCGGATCAGCGTGCTCTTCCCCATCCCGTTCCGGCCGAGCAGGCCGACGGCCTCGCCCGCGGCAATCGACAGGTCGATCCCATGCAGGATGTGGCTCTCGCCATATTGGGCGTGCAGCCCCGTCGCGCGCAACAGCGGCGCGGCGCCGGCGTCGGTTCCGCTCACCGCGCGCCTCCGCCTCGAGCCCGCCGTGCCGCCGGTATCGTATCCATCGTCGGCCTGGCACTCATTGGGCGCCGCCAAGGTACGCCTGCTGCACGGCAGGGTTCGCGCGGATCGCCTCGGGTGCGGCGCTCGCCAGCACCTTCCCGTCGACCATCACGGTCACCTGCGAGGACACGCGGAACACCGCGTCCATGTCGTGCTCGACCAGCAGTATCGCGTGATCGGCCTGCAGGCCCTGCAGCAGCTCCAGCATCCGCACCGTCTCCTCGGCGCCCATTCCGGCCAGCGGCTCGTCGAGCAGCAGCACGCGCGGGGCGGTCGCCAGGCACATCGCGATTTCGAGCTGCCGCTGCTGGCCGTGCGCCATGATGCCGGCGAGCCGGTGCTCATGGCCTTCGAGCCCCGCCAGTCGCAGCGCGCGTTGCGCTGCGCCGCCGCTGACGGCGCAGCGGCCAGCCGCCTGCGCCAGCGACCAGGGCCGCTGGTGCCCTGCCTGCGCGGCCAGCCGGCAGTTCTCGAACACCGTGAAGCCGGGAAAGATGTTGGTGCGCTGGTAGCTGCGGCCGAGCCCGGCCCGCGCGCGGCGATGCTGCGGCCACGCGCTGATATCCTGGCCGTCCAGTTCGACGCGGCCGTTCGCCCCCCGCAGTTCGCCCGTGAGCACGTTGATCAGCGTGGACTTGCCCGCGCCGTTGGTGCCGATCAGCGCATGGATCTCGCCGCGCCGCAACTCGAGCGAAACGTTGTCGACGGCGATCAGGCCCCCGAAGGTCTTGGAGATCGCGGTGGCGCGCAGCAGCACCTCACGCATCGGTCGCCCCGGCCGATTGCCCGGCGTCGCGGCGGCGGAGCCGCCATGCGCGGATCTCGTCGGCGACGCCAGTCAGCCCTTCGGGCAGCAGCGCGACCGCCAGGATGATCGTCGCGCCCAGCAGCAATTGCCAATGTTTGGCAAAGCTGCCGAAGATCGCTTCGGAGGCGAACGCCTCCTGCAGCAAGGTCAGCGCGAAGGCGCCGACCACCGCGCCATGCAACCTGCCGGCGCCCCCCAGGATGACCATCAGCAGCACGGCGCCGGACTGGTGCCAGGACAGCAGTTCCGGATTGACGAAACCGTCCTTGGCGGCGAACAGGAAGCCGGCGACGCCGGCCAGCATCCCGGCCAGCACGAACGCGGCAAGCTTGTACGAATACGTTGGAAAGCCGGCGGCGCGCATCCGCGTCTCGTTGACGCGGATCCCGGCCAGCGCGCACCCGAAGCGCGAGCGCAGCAGCAGCGTCAGGAACACGAACACCGCGGCCAGGAGCACCAGCGTGAAGAAGTAGAAGTGCAGGCCGTTGTCGAGGTTGAACGGTTTCCAGCCCAGGATCGTCAGTTCGGGCTTGATGTTCAGATAGACCCCATCGCTGCCGCCGCCCACCTTCGTGTCGTGAAAAATGTAGTACGCCATCTGCGCGAACGCGAGCGTGACCATGATGAAGTAGATCCCGCGCGTGCGCAGCACCAGCGCGCCGACGACCAGTGCGTAGGCGCCCGCCGCCAGCACGGCTATCGCGAACAACAGCGGCAACGACGCGGCATCGTACTTCGGAGCCAGCAGCGCGGCCGCGTAAGCCGCGACGCCAAAATACGCGGCGTGCCCGAAACTGACCAGCCCGGTGCCGCCGACCAGCAATTCCAGGCTCAGCGCGAAGATCGCCATGATCATGATCTTGGTGGTCAGGTCGACCATGTATGGCGTGGCCAGCCACGGCAGCGCGGCCAGCGCCACCAGCGCGAACAGCGCAAAGGCCATCGGCAACCGGGCGAAGCGGAATCTCATCGGATCATCCCGACCTGAACAGGCCTTCCGGCCGCCACAGCAGGATGACCGCCATCAGCAGGTACACGACGACGCCGGCGCCTTCCGGGAACAGCACCTTGCCGAAGGTGTCGACGATGCCGACCAGCAGCGAGGCCACCAGCGCGCCGCGGATCGAGCCTATGCCGCCGATGACCACGACGACGAAGCAGATGATCAGCACTTGCGAGCCCATGTTCGGATAGACGGTGGACACCGGCGCCGCGATCATCCCGGCCAGGGCGGCCAGACCCACCCCGGCCGCGAACACGATCCGGTAGAGCAGCCGGATGTTGATGCCCAGCGACTGGACCATCTCGCGGTTGCTGGCGCCGGCACGGATCATCATGCCCAGCCGCGTCTGCCGGATCACCACGTAGAGCACCAGCCCGGTGGCCACGCAGACCGCGGAAATGAACAGCCGGTAGACCGGGTACGTCATCAGGTCGGACAGCGGGATGGAGCCGGCCAGCCACGCCGGTGCGTTGACGCCGTGGACATCGTTGCCCGCCAGGATGCTGCGCAGTTCCTCGAACACGAGGATCAGGCCGTAGGTCATCAGTACCTGCTGCAGGTGCTCGCGGCGGTAGAGGAAGCTGAAGAACGCCCATTCCAGCGCGTAGCCGATCAGCACCGCGAGCGCCAGGCCCAGCACCAGCGTGAGCACGAAGCTCTCGCCGAACCACGCGGCGACGAAGGGCGCGAGGCCGTAGGCGAAGTACGCGCCCATCATGTAGAAGCTGCCGTGGGCGAGATTGATCACGCCCATGATGCCGAAGATCAGCGTCAGGCCGCTGGCGACCAGGAACAGCAGCAAGCCGTACTGGATCGCATTGAGGCACTGGATCAGGAAGGTCGCGAGGTCCATGGGCGGATTGTAATGGTGCGGGGTAATTCGGACATCTTGATGGGTATCGCTGCGCCCGCCCTCGGCCCATCCGGCGCCGCCCCCTCAGGCGCCATGCCCGGCCATCCTGCATTTCACATCTTGCAGCCGCGCGCCGGATCGGCGAGGCCCTTGATGGCCACGTTGACCACCTTGTTCTGCTTGCCTTCGACCTTGCGCAGGTAGATGTCCTGCACCGGGTTGTGCGCCTTGGACATGGTGAACGGGCCGCGCGGGCTGTCGATGGTCGCCTTTTCCATCGCGGCGATCAGCGGCGCCTGGTTCTTGACGTCGCCCTTGACCGCGGCGAGTCCCGCGCCCAGCAACTGTCCCGCATCATAGCCCTGCATCGCGTACACATCGGGCTCCGCCTTGTAGGCAGCCATGTAGCCGGCGCGGAAGGTCTTTTCCTTCGCGTTGGTCAGGCCGTCGGCGTAGTGCAGCGTGGTCAGCAGGCCCTGCGCCGCGTCGCCCTGCGCTTCGAGCGTCCCGTCGGTGAGGAAGCCCGCGCCGTAGAGCGGTATCGTCTTGTTCAACCCGGCCGCCGCATAGTCCTTGACGAACTTCACCGCGCCACCGCCGGCGAAGAACACGTACACCGCGTCGGGCTTGAGCGATGCGATCTCGGTGAGCAGCGCCTGGAACTCGACGTTGGGGAATGGCACGGTCAGGTCCTTTTGCACCTTGCCGCCACCCGCCTCGAAGCCTTCGCGAAAGCCGCCCACCGACTCGTCTCCCGCCGCGTATTTCCAGGTCAGCGTCACCGCGCGCTTGTGCCCTTTTTCCGCCATCACCTTGCCCATCGCATAGCCGGGCTGCCAGTTCGAAAACGACGTCCGAAAAATGTTCGGCGCGCACATCGCGCCAGTGACCGCGTCGGCCCCGGCATTGGGATTGATCATCAGCGTCTTCGTTTCGCGCGCGACCTTGGCCATGCCCAGCGCGACGCCCGAGTGCACGGTGCCGACCAGCACGTCCACCTGGTCGCGCTTGACCAGCTTGTTCACGTTGTCGGTCGCCTTCGCGGGCTCCGATTCGTCATCGACCTTGAAGTACTCGAGCTCGCGCCCGCCCAGCTTGCCGCCCTGCTCCTGCACGTACAGCCGGAAGCCGTTCTCGATCGCGTTGCCCAGCGCCGCGTAGGTGCCGGTGTAGGGCAGCATGAACCCCACCTTGACCTTCGCGCCCTGCGCACCCGCCCCGCCCGCCGCCAGCAGCAGACCCGTTGCCAGCCCCGCCATCACCATGCCCGGCCGCCTCTTCATCGTCTTCATCGTCACACCTCCATCCGCCTCGTTGATTACTGCGCCATGCGCGAACAGCGAATCGCGCCCGTTCCCGTGCCCGCCCGGGTTCAGCCGTGCAGGCTCTCGTACTTCGCCATCAATTCGTCCGGGCTTTCGACAAAGTCCGGGTTCACCACGATGCAGTCGGCCGGACACACCAGCATGCATTGCGGCTCGTCCTCGGCGCCTACGCACTCGGTGCAGCGCAGCGGATCGATCACATAGATGTTGTCCCCGACCGTGATCGCCTCGTTGGGACAGACCGGCTTGCACGCGTCGCACGAGGTGCAGTTGTCGTTGATCAGCAGCGCCACGATGATTTCCTTTCGTTGGTTGTCATGGTTGTCCGGCTCATGCCGGAACGGCCTCGTTGACCGCCTGGGCAAGCTGCTTGAGCTTGTCGTGCCGGAACGCGCCCCACAGCGCGGCGCCGATCGCCCCGGCGTAGATCGACTCCGCATGCGACTCGGCCTGCAGCAGCGCCATCTTCTCCGCGACGAGTTCCTCGCGCAGTGCGGCGAGCAGCCCGACGTCCAGCGCCAGGCCGCCGGTGAGCAGCACCTTGCCCTGCGTGATCCCGGTGACCTTGAGCAGCTTCGCCAGCCGCGAGGCCATCGAGATATGGATGCCTTTCAGGATGTCGGTGGTCGCGATGCCGCGCGAGACCATGTTGATCACGTCGGTCTCGGCCAGCACCGCGCAGATCGAGCTCACCTTTTCCGGGTTGGCCGCGCTCATCGACAGCGGCCCGATCTCCTCGACCGCGACGCCCAGGTAGCGCGCGATGTTTTCCAGAAACTGACCCGAGCCGGATGCGCACTGGCTGGTCATCTTGTAGGACAGCACCTTGCCGCGCTCGTCGATGGAGATGGCGCGGCCGTTGAGCGCGCCGATGTCGACGACGGCCCGCGCCTCCGGCTGCAGGAAGATCGCGCCGCGCGCATGCGTGGTCATCGAGTAGAAATGCCCGGTCGCGAACTTGACGTTCTCGCCCTCCCCGGTCGTCGCCACGTACGCAATGTCGGCAGACTTGAGTTTCGCCTCGTCCAGCAGTTCGTCGTAACCCTGCTGCGCCAGGTCCATCGGCGCGCGCCGGCGGATCCGTTCGCAGCGCTTGGCGATCCACTCATGGTTGTTCCCGTCGTTGCGGAACAGGACGGACTTCACCGCCCCGGAGCCGATATCGATGCCCAATGTGTAAGTCATTGCCCGACCTCCATTCGCTGCGGCTTCAAACCCGCGCCTCGATTGCCTTGCCTTCCTCGACCACCGCGCGCCACGCGAACGTCGCGCCGCCCAGCGCGCCGGTGTAGATCGAGTCCGGGTTGATGTTCAGCGTCACGTCGCCGTAGTTCTCGTGGATCAGCGCGAGCAGCGCCTTGACCGCGGCTTCGTTCTTGGCCACGCCGCCGGTGAACGTGAATTCGTTGCGCACGCCGCCCGAGCGCGCGAGGATCGACATCGCGCGCAGGATGATCGCCCGGTGCAGCCCCGCCAGGATGTCCTCGCGCTTCTCGCCCAGCGACAGCCGGTCGCGCAGCTCCGCCCCGGCGAACACCGTGCAGGTCGAGTTGATCCGCACCGTCTTGGTTGCCTTCATCGCCAGCGGACCCAGCTCGTGCAGGCCCATGTTCATCTCGTCGGCGATGTAGCCCAGGTACCGGCCGCAGCCCGCGGCGCAGCGGTCGTTCATCTGGAAGCTCTCGACGATGCCGTGCGGGTCGACCTGGATCGCCTTGGTGTCCTGGCCGCCGATGTCGAGCACGGTCGCGGTGCCCGGATACATCACGTGCGCACCCAGGCCGTGGCACAGGATCTCCGAGCGGACGTGCTCCTTGGAAAACGGCAGCCGCGCCCGGCCGTAGCCGGTGCCCACGACGTAGGTCTCCTCCATCTCCATGTCCAGCATGCCCTTGATCGGCGCGCGCACCTGGTCGCTGCGATCGGCCGTCTCGGGCATCGCGCGGAACGTGCGGTCGAGCGCGGCCAGCAGGTGGCGCTTGACCGAGTCGCCGTAGACCCGGTTCTCGACTTCGATGATCGAGCGGTCGAACACGTTGAGCAGGAAGTCGTAGCGTATCCCCGCTTCCTTGGCGACGGCCTCGCCGGTCGCCAGGTACTGGCTGCCGGCGATGTCGCGGAAGAAGTCGGACTTGCGCCGCGCGCCCGGGGCGAACAGCGCCGCCGCCTCGTCGGCGAGCCGGCGGAAGACCTCTCCCAGCGCGACCGTGACCGCCGGCCCGCTGTCGCCGAAGCGCGCGGTCTCCACGTTGCGCCGGCAGGTCGCTTCCAGGTCCGCGAGCTGCTCCAGATACTGCTCCAGCCGGAAATCGCGCTCGAGCTGCGCCAGGAACGCGTCGAGCGAATCCCGGAGGGCGCCGGTCTGGCTCAGCGCCTGCCGGAACAGGTAGAAGCGGCCGTTGACCAGCGCCTCCTGCTTGGCGATCGCCGCCGCGGTGTCGTAGTTGGACCGCGAGTTGGTGATGCCGCGGCCCAGGATGTTCTGGTGTTCGTCGATCACCACCGCCTTGGTGGTGGTCGACCCGAGATCGATGCCGATAAAGCAGCGCATTGCCTTCTCCTCAATGAACCAGCGTGGCGCGTTTTTGCTTGATCATCTGGAAGTAGCTCTCCAGCCGGTTCTTGATGTTCGCCGCCGAGAAGTAGCGCGGGTCGACCAGGTCGGACTCGATGAACGCCGCCGGCTTGCCGGTGCGCTTTTCAACTTCGCGCAGGATCAGCAGCTGCCCGGCCGAGAAGCTGTTGCAGCTCTTGATCGAGTTTATCAGCAGGCCGTCGGCCTGGTATTCCTCGATGTAGCGGCAGATCATGTCGATCCGCTGCGGGAAGTTGAGGTTCGTGTAGCAGCCCAGGCAATAGCGCGCCAGCGACTCCAGCGGCTCGTCGGGGTTGTGGCGGAAGCCGAAGTCGTAGACCCCGCCCACCTTGGAATACGTGCTGGCGACGATCACCGCGCCCTCGTCGTAGAACATCTTCCAGAAGTCGCGGAAGCTGGTCCAGTTGGGCGGGCCTTCGACGACCAGCCGGTACTTTTCTTCGGTGAGCTCGCCCTCGGGGGTGATCGGTCCCTTGCCCTTCGGCGATCCGCTGCTCGATTTCCTTCTTGAGCACCCGGTAGTACTCGGTCGCCTCGGGCGTGCCGCGGAAGGCGGTGAAGATCGGCCCGATGTAGTAGACGGCGCCGAAGTACCCGTCGATGGGGCTGGGCTTGTGCTTGGCCGACTGCAGCACCCACACCAGGTCCTCTTCGGCCTTGGCCGACTCGCGCATGTACTGGCGCAGCCGGTCGATGTCGAACTTCACGCCGGAGACGCGCTCCAGCGCCGGGATCACCGTCTCCTTCAGCTGCTTGACCACGTACTGGACCATGTTGGGCGAGATCTTGCCGTCGCCCTGGTAGGGCACGTGCAGCATCGTGGCTTCGCAGCCGTACTTCTGCCGGATCAGTTCGAACCACTTCATGAAGGTGAAGCAGCCGGTGTACGAGAGCAGCAGGATGTCCGGCTTGGGCATCGGCTCGCCGGTCGGCCCGATATCGCCGCCCAGCATCATCCCGAGGTCGGCCTTGACGTACGTGCACACGTCTTCCGAGTGGCCGTCGCGCTCGGCGTCCATGATCATCTTGCCGGACTTCTTGCGCATCCCGTTCTGCAGCGCGTTGGTCTCGGGCAGGCTGCGCGCGAAATCGAAGCACATCAGCAACTCGTTCAGGTTGCCCGGCACGAACGTCGCCGAGATCTTGCGGCCCGTGTCGTGCGCGGTCGCCAGCTCGTGATAGTTCTTGTTGATCAGTTCCTTCTGCAGCCACATCGCGTCCTCTTTCTGGACCGGGGCAACGGGCTTTTTCGGGGCCGCGGAAGACGGCATGACTTTGATGGCGGAACTCATGGCTGGAAGTCTCCTCAGTTCTCAACAGGGGCGCCCTCAGGCGGCGCTCCAGAGCTTGATCGAATCGGCAAACGTCCCCGCCTGCTCGCGGATGGGCGCCATCTGGCCGGTGTTCTCGGCGTACTTGAACGCGGTGTACGGGACCTTCTGTTTGGCCAGGATGTCCTGCAGCATCGGCCGCTCCAATAGCGCCGGGTCGCAGAACGACGGCGCGGCGAAGATCACGCCCTCGGCGCCGTTGGACTTCACCTGGTGCAGCAGGTACTGGCCCTTGTCTTCTTTCTTCACGTCGTACTTCGACGCCGTCGACGCCGAGCGGTGCAGGAAGGCCTTGGACAATTCTTCCAGCGGGTCGCCGGTGACCGGGACGTCGTCGAGCAGCCAGCGCAGCACCAGCATGAAGTCGTCGTCGACGATGTAGCAGCCGGCCATCTCGATCGACTTGATCAGCCCCAGCGGCGGCTGCTCGCAGAACGCGCCGGTGACGACGATGCGCGCGTTGTCGCGCTGCGGCCGCTTTTCCGTGTCGACCGCGGCGATGTAGTCGCGCACCAGTTGCGTGTGCTCTTCCGGCGGCAGGACCATCCCGGCGCGCAGCACCAGGTAGACCTCGTAGGAGAGCGCCTGCCAGGGTTTGAGGGCGCGGTACCGGTACAGCTCCTGCACCGCGCGGCGGTTCTCGTTGTACACGGCGATCGAGCGCCGCAGGTCGTCGTCGGTGATCGGGCGTCCCGCGAGCTGGCCCAGGCCCTCGCGCAACACCTGCATTTCCTCGATATAGAATTCGCCGCCGACGTTGTCCTGGTAGTTCTGCGGGACGTCGATGTAGCGGACGTACTTGTCCTTGAACAGGATCTGCCACATCCCCGACAGGTTGCGGATCACGTCGCAGATGGAGGGAAACAGCATGCCGTCGAGGCAGTCGAGGCGGCCGGTCAGCCCCATCTCCAGCGTCGAGCGCGGTATCCGGCAGATGTAGCTCTGGTAATACGCGTCGCCCTGGATGACTTCCAGCTGGTCGCCGCCGCCCATGATGCCGACCGGCAGCATGCCCGCGGCGTGGATGATTTCGCGCGGCACGTAGACCGGCATGAAGCCGACCGCCTTGCGCCCCGGCTCGCGCGCCTTCCACTCCTTGACGGAATTGAAGTGCAGGTCGTCGAACAACGCCTCGCAGCGCTGGATGATGGGTGCGACTGTCATGTGGCCTCCTTGCCCGCTCACCGGTGTTGCCATTGGGCCGGACGCTTGGCGAGAAAAGCGTCCAGACCTTCGTTCGCATCGTGGGTGCGCATCAGGCGCTCCAGGTACAACTGTTCGACTTCGGCGAGCCGGCGCCTGGCCGTCGCGACGGTGTCCTTGCGCACCGCGGCGAGCGCGCAAGCCAGCGCCGCGCTGCTCTTGCCCGCGAGTTCGCGGTCGAACCAGGCCAGCGCGGCGGCTTCCGGATCCTGGTTCACGTGAAAGACCAGGCCGGCGCTCTTCGCTTCTTCGGCGTCGAGGCTGCGGCCGGTCAGCAGCATCTCCTCCGCGGCGGCTTGTCCCACGCGCGCGGGCAGCAGCACGCTGGCGGCCGGGGCGAACAGCCCCAGGCGGATTTCAGGCTGGCCGAAGCGGGCGTCGTTGCCGGCGAAGAGCAGGCTGCCGGCCATCGCGACCTCGAGGCCGCCGCCCAGGCATTGGCCGCGCACGGCGACCACGATGGGCGCGGGCCATTCCAGCATCTCGAGAATCAGTCCGTGCAGGCTGGCCAGCATCGCCGCGCACTGCGCGGGGAGGTGTTCCTCGACGCTGGCGCCGAAGCTGAAATGCGGGCCTTCGGCGTCGAGCAGCACGGCGAGCAGGCCGGGCCGGCCGCGGTGCGCGGCCAGCGCCTCGCGCAGCGCCGCGATCATCGCCGCGTCGACGATGTTGGCCTTCGGCCGGGCGAAGCGCATGCGCAGCAGCGCGCCGTCGCGATCGGTCCAGACCTTGAGCGGAGAGTCGCTCATTGGCGGGCGGCCGGCATCAGGCTGTCGGTGAAGGTGTCGTCCCAGCCCTGGCCCGCGGCCAGCGCCTGGCGCAGCGCGACGAAATCGACTTCGCGCGACGCCTTCGTGCCTTCGTTGAACGCGCGGAAGCCCGCCCGCGCCTCGGTCATCATGTTCAGCGCGAGCCAGGCGCGCGAGTTTTCCTTGTTGCGGTTCCAGGCGTCGAGCTTCGGCTTGCGCAACTCCTCCAGCGTCTTGGTCGTGCAGTCGGGGAAGGTCAGCAGCATCTTCGCGCACAACTCCTCGACCTTCGCATCGAGCAGCGACAGGTCCACGGTCCCGCGCGCGAGCAGCGCCTTGGCCGCCTTCTGCGCGTCGCCGGTCTTCGGCTCGCCGAAGGTGAAGCGCCCGAACTCGTCGGCCATCCGCTGCGTTTCCACCAGCGGGTTGGCGACGAACTGGCCGTCGACCTTCAGCGCCGGCACGATGTCGGTGAGGATGCCCAGCCAGTACGCCTTGTGCGCCGAAAACGGCTCGCACAGCACGCAGGCCATCATCGAGCGCTCGGCGCCTATCATCACCGGCAGGAAGTCGGTGGCGCCGCCGATCGGCGCGGACCCATGCTTGGGACCGGCCTGCCCGAAGCGGGCGAGATCCTGCGCGACGGTGAAGTCGCAGGCCATCCCGATCTCCTGCCCGCCGCCGATGCGCATCCCGTTGACGCGGCAGATCACCGGCTTGTCGCAGGCGAGGATCGCCGAGACCATGTCGTTGAACAGCCGCATGTACTGCCGGTACTCCTGCGGCTGCCCGGCGTAGTACTCGGCGTATTCCTTGGTGTTGCCGCCGGTGCAGAACGCCTTGTCGCCCACGCCGGTGAAGACGACGCAGTTGACGTCGCGCGCGTTCGACGCGGCGCGAAAGGCCAGGATCACGCCCTTGACCATGTCGGTCGTGTACGAGTTGTACTGGCCCGGGTTGTCCAGCCAGATCCACGCGTTGTACAGGCCCGGGACGACCTTGCCGTCGGGCGTCTTCGCCGGCCGCTTTTCGTAGCGGACGCCGGGGCGGCTGATGTCGTCGACGATGTCGTGGTTCTTGAATTCGTGGAGGGCGGCGGCGAGGCCGGGCTCGACAGGTATGGCGGTCATGTGGGCTCCTGAAGGTGGAGAGGTGGTGAAATCAGTGCGCCGGCGTGAGCACCACGCGGCGCTTGATCGTCCGGTCGTGGACGGCGGCGAATACCTGGTTGATGTCGGCCAGCGGATGGGTCTCGACGAAGGGCTTGACGCGGACCTTGCCCTCGAGCACCAGGTCCAGCGCCGCGGGATAGCGCTCCGGCGGGCAACCCCAGTTGCCCAGCGCGCGCGCGTCGAAGGCCATCAGGTTCGAGAGGCGCACCTCGACCTTGTCCATGGTGAAGCCGACCACGCACAGCGTGCCGCCGTGCACCAGCAGCCCCCACGCGGTGGACTGGCCGGCGGCGGTGCCCGAGCATTCGAAGATGAACCATTCGGTCGCGGGCAGGCCCGGTCCTTCGCGAACTGCAGGATCGCCGCCTTGAGTGCCTTGGCGTCGTAGCTGGCGGCATTGAGGGTGAGCGCGGCGCCGTAGCCGGCGACCGCCTCGAGCTTGGCCGCGTCGACATCGACGGCGACGACGTTGGCGCCGAACGCCGCCGCCACCTGCACGCAATAACCGCCGACGCCGCCGGCGCCGATGACGATGGCGAGGCTGCCGGGCTTGACGCCGGCGCGCACGACCGCCGCATACGGCGTGGTCAGCGCATCGGCGACCACCGAGACTTCGGCCAGCGTGAGCCCGGCCGCGGCGAGGCGCGCCTCATCGACCGGGCACAAGCCTCGTGCAGGAACGGTGATGTGGGTGGCAAAGCCGCCCTGGATGTCGTTGCCGGGCATCTGCTGCTTGCGGCAGATCTCCGGACGACCGTTCCGGCACAGGTCGCATTCGCCGCAGGCGACGACCGCCGGGACGATGACCGCGCGGCCCAGCCACGACTCGGCGCCGGCGCCGGCCGCGACCACGCGGCCGCTGATCTCGTGCCCCAGCGCCAGCGGCAGCGCGTGGTTCGTGCGCACGCCGTCGTAGTAGTAGCCGAGATCCGTGTGGCAGACGCCGCAGCCGGCGACCGCGACGACGACGTGATCCGCCGCCGGCGGCAGCGGATCGAACGCTTCGATGACCAGCGGCGCCTTCGGCGCGGTCATCACCCAGCGGTGGGCTGCAATCATGCCTGTCTCCTTCGTTCTGCCGGGCCGTTGTCGCCTGGCTCTGTGGTCATCGTCGGTCGCTGCGCCGTTGTTGCGGTAGGGCTTGACGACCGGTTGCGCTATAAATTAGTATTACAGTACCGATTTACCAATTTGCTGTCAAGGGGGTTTTTGCAACCTCCCCTTAAACTGGCTGCATTCACTTGGAGACCACCGTGACCAAGACCAAGAATTCAGGCCCGGCGCCCGCCCGCAAAGCGGCGGCGCGGCAGCCCGGCATCGCGCTGGCGCTGGCCGGCTCCGGGGGCGCCGGCGTGATGACGGCGGGGAACATGCTGCTGGAGGCGGCGGCGGCCGCGGGTCTCTACGGCCTGATGGTCCGCTCCAGCGGACCGCAGATCCGCGGCGGCGAAGCCGCGGCGCTGCTGCGCTTCTCGTCGCAGCCGCTGGACAACCTGGGCGACCGCTTCGATTACCTCGTCGCCATCGACTGGCAGAACGTCCATCGCTTCGCCGATGAAATCCCGCTGGACGCCGCGAGCCTGATCGTCGGCGACCCCGACCAGGGCGCGGCGCCGGAGAGTTTCACCCGCACCGGCGCCGCCACGCGCGAACTGCCGATGAAGAAGATCGCCAAGTCCATCCCGGGCTCGTGGCCCAACATGGTGGCGCTGGGCCTGGCCGCCGGGCTGATCGGGCTGCCGCTGGCCACGGTGAAGAAGATCGCGGCCAAGTCGATCAAGAAATCCGCCGACGGTCCCGCCGCGACGCACGCGGCGATCGAGGCCGGCTATGCCGAGGCGGCCGCCATCGCCCCGGCCGGACGCGCGGCGCACATCGCGGCCAGGGCCGAGGGCGCATCCGATGCGAGCGATCGCGGCCGCCACTGGCTGATCACCGGCAACGAAGCCGCCGGCTACGGCGCGCTCAAGGGCGGCGTGCGTTTCGTCGCCGCGTACCCGATCACCCCGGCCACCGAGTTGCTCGAATGGATGGCGCCGGCGCTGACCGCGATCGGCGGCGTGCTGGTACAGGCTGAAGACGAACTGGCCTCGATCAACATGATCATCGGCGCATCCTACGGCGGTGTGCCATCGCTGACGGCGACTTCCGGGCCCGGGCTGTCGCTGATGACCGAAGCGCTGGGTCTGGCCGTCGCGGCGGAAGTCCCCATTGTCGTCGTCGACGTGATGCGCGGCGGTCCCTCCACCGGGATCCCGGCGAAGAGCGAGCAGAGCGACTTGTCGCTGGCCGTCAACGGCCTGCATGGCGACGCGCCGCGGCTGGTCATCGCGCCCAACTCGATCGCCGACTGCATGCTGGCCACGCAATGGGCGGTGCACCTGGCCGAGGCGCTGCAGGCGCCCGCGATCGTGCTCTCCGACCAGTTCATGGGCCAGTCGCGCGCGGTGGTCGCGCGGCCCGCCGACGTCGCCTTCGCCGGCCAGCGCAAGACCGCGCCGGCGCGCGTCAATGGCGACGCCGAACCGTACAAGCGCTACCTCGTCGACGCGAGCGGCGTCTCGCCGATGGCGATCCCCGGCACGCCGGGCGCCGCGTATACGGCCGACGGTCTCGAACACAACGAGCGCGGCATTCCCTCCAGCGGCGCGGCCGACCATAGTGCGCAACTGGACAAGCGCGAGCGGAAGCTCGCCCAGACCGACTTCGGCGCGCGCTGGGCCGACATCGAGGGCGACGGCCCGATCGCCGTGGTCACGTTCGGCTCGACCACCGGCGCCGCGCGCGAGGCGGTCGAGCGGGCGCGCGCCGACGGCATCGCGGTCAGGCTGGTCTCGGTCCGCCTGCTCGCCCCGCCCGGCCCGAACTGTTCGCGGCGGCGCTCGAAGGCGTCGAGCGCGTCGTCGTCGTCGAGCAGAATCATGGCGGGCAGTTCTGCCGCTATCTCAAGTCGGACTTCGACCTGCCGCGGGGCGCGGTCAGCTTCCGCCACCCGGGACCGCTGCCGATGCGGCCGGCGGAAATCCACAACCAGATCGTCGCGCTGGGCGCGGCAGGGAGCCAAGCATGAACACCGCGTCCGCCACCGCTACCGCCACGGCGCCGGTCACCGCGTCGACCTTCAAGTCCGACTACAAGCCGATCTGGTGCCCGGGTTGCGGCGACTACTCCGTGCTCTCGTCGATCACCAAGGCGCTGGCGCTGCTCAAGCTGCGGCCCGAGAACGTCGCCGCGGTGTCGGGCATCGGCTGCTCGTCGCGGATACCGGCCTACACGACGTGCTACGGCTTCCACGGCGTGCACGGCCGCTCGCTCGCCGCGGCGACCGGCCTCAAGGTCGCGCGCCCGGACCTGACGGTGCTGGTGGCCAGCGGCGACGGCGACGGCTACTCGATCGGCGGCAACCACTTCCTGCACGCCTGCCGGCGCAACGTCGACCTGACCTACATCGTCATGGACAATCACGTCTACGGGATGACCAAGGGCCAGCCCTCGCCCACCACCGAGCCCGACTGGGATCCAAGCTCTCCCCGGGGGCACCGGGCTGCGCACCTTTCATCCGCTGGTGATCGCGCTGGCCGCCGGCGCGAACTTCATCGCGCGCGCCTTCGCGGGCGACCCCAACGGGACCGCGGCGATCCTCGCCGAGGCCATCGGCACGCCGGGCTTCTCGTTCGTCGAGATCCTGTCGCCCTGCGTCACCTTCCGGCCCGAGCAGCGCGAATGGAAGAACCTCGTGCGCGCGACGCCGGTGGCGCCCACCAGCGATCCCTCGCGCGCCGCGCGCCGCATCATGACCGACGACGGCTTCAACATCGGGGTGCTGTACAAGGGCGAGCGCCCGCCCTATCAGCCGCCGCTGGGCAAGGCGAAAAAATCGGTTCCCGACCTGGAAAAAGGATTCGCGATATGAGCACCCGGAAAACCGCCGCTGTTGCGCCCAAGGCGCGGCGGCGACAGCCGCGAGGGCGCCCGCGGCGAAGCAGCCGGCCGAGCCGCGGCGGAAGCCTCTCCGCGGCGAAGCGACCGCGCGGCCCGCCGGGCCCCCCCCCGCCCCCCCCCCCCCCGCCCCCCCCCCCCCCCAGCCCCCCCCCCACGCGCATGCCGCCAAGGCGGATGTCGGCAGCGTGCGCGAACTCATGGCATACGCGTATGCGCTGGAGGCGGAGGCGGCCGAGCGCTACGCCGAGTTCGCCGAGGCGATGGAGAATCACAACAACCGCGAGGTGGCCGAGCTCTTTCGCAAGCTCGCGCGGATCGAACTGCGCCACAGCGAGCAGATCCTCGAGGAAATGGGCTGGGTGAGCCCGCCCCAGCCGCCGGCCGGCGGCTATCGCTGGGAAGGCATGGAGGCGCCGGAGTCCGGCGACGCGGGCGACCTGCATTACCTGATGCAGCCGCACCATGCGCTGACCATCGCGCATCACAACGAGCAGCGGGCCGAGCAGTTCTTCCTGATGCTCGCGAAAAAGGCGCCCGCGTGGCGTGCGCCGCCGCGCCGCGCTCGAAATGGCGGCGGAGGAAACCGGACACGTGCGGCTGATCGCGGAATGGATCAAGCGCACGCCGGCGCCCGACCGCGACTGGGCGTTCGATCCCGATCCACCCGTGCTCTCGGACTGAACATCATGGACGTGCTACTGCCCGCGGGCTGGGCCCCGCCGATCGGCTACGCGAACGGCATCGCGGCCCGCCCCGGCCGCATCGTCTTCATCGCCGGACAAGTCGGGTGGGATGCCCGCCAGGAATTCCACAGCGCGGACATCGTCCCGCAATTCGACCAGGCCCTGCAAAACGTGCTCGCGGTGCTCGCCGAAGCGGGCGGGCGCCCGGAACACATCTGCCGCATCACCGCGTATTGCTGCGACAAGTCCGCGTACCTCGCCGCGCGGCCGCAATTGGGAGCGATCTGGAAGCGGCTGATGGGCCGGCACTTCCCGGCGATGAGCATGATCTTCGTCTCCGACCTGCTCGACGCGCCGGGGAAGATCGAGCTGGAAGCGACGGCGGTGGTGCCGGATTGATCGCCGGGGGCGGGAACATCTCGCCGTAATTCACCGTAGAATGGGTGGAGCGAAGCGATACCCATCAAGCGGTTCCATTTCCACGAACGGACAATCCGCGCGCGGGTGGCCTCCCGGACATGATGGGTATCGCTTCGCTCCACCCATCCTACGAATCTCCTCCTGCGAAGCGCCAGCTGAAGAAGAGTTCGACATGCCACCGGCGCCGGTAGATTTCGGTGATGGTGACCCGAACAACGTTCGCCTCCGAACAGACGAGACACGCTGTGGCAGCTATTGTTCCATCTAGCCGCACTTGCGGATTCGACCCTGAAATCTGCCAATTTCAGGTGCTGCTGGGGGCGATAAATCTTTGATTCATTTAGTGTCGGTCATGCCAATACTGCTGGAAACGCGTGTAGTGAAGACTTTGCCTCTGGTGCCCTACTGAATTCTGCGGATAATTTGTGGCACGATGTTTCTGCGTGCTATTACTCGCAAGAAAGACGGCAGGAGCACACGTATTGGAGTGTGGTGGCGAATCGTCGGGTGGTCGGCGGGCGCGTGGTGCAACGCCACGTGTTGTACCTGGGTGAGATCAACTCTTCGCAGGAGCTCGCTTGGCGCAAGTCGATCGAGGTCCTCGATGAAGATGCCCACGGCGTGCGCTCGCTGTCGCTGTTTCCCGATGATCGTTGCAGCGAAGTGCTGGCCGACGATGCGATCATGCGGCTGCAGTTATCCCAGTGCGTGCTTCGACCCGCGCGCTGGGGTGGCCTGCTGGCTGGCGCCGCGCGTTGTGGGAAGAGCTCGTTGGACACCTTCTGGAGCCCGGCGCGCGCCGCCGACCCGAAGAACCCCCGCGCCCGGGCTCGGTGCGATCCCTGCGGCTGATCGAACCGGGGAGCGAAGCGGCGCTCGGCCTGGTATGGCCGACGGCGCTCGGTGACTTGTTGGGTACGGATGCGTCGATCGCTAACAGCCACATGCTGTATGCCTGGCATGACCGGCTGCTCGAGCACAAGGAGGCGCTGTTCAGTCATCTGATCGGACGCTGGCGGGATCTGTTCAATGTCTCCTTCGACGTGCTGCTCTATGATCTGACGAGCACGTACTTCGAGTCCGACCCGCCGCTCGATGAAGACGACAAGCGCCGGCATGGCTACGGCCGCGATCATCGCCCGGACTGCGTGCAGATCGTCATTGCGCTGGTGGTGACGCCAGAGGGCTTGCCACTGGCTTATGAGGTGCTGCCTGGCAACACCGCCGACAGCACCACGCTGCGTGCGTTCCTGGCGCGCATCGAGCGGCAATATGGCAAGGCCCGCCGCGTGTGGTGCATGGATCGCGGGGTGTCGACCGAGACCGTGCTGGCGGAGATGCGCGCGAGGTGAGCCACCGGTCAATATCTGGTCGGCACGCCCAAGGGCCGGCTCACCCGCTTGGAACAGGCGCTGCTGCTCGAGCCGTGGCAGGAAGCACGCCCAGGGGTCCAGGTCAAGCTGCTGCCGCAGGAGAACGAACTCTACGTATTCGCGCAGAGTACGGACCGCATCGCCAAGGAACGCTCGATGCGTCGCCGCCAACTCAAGTGGCTATGGGCGCGGCTCGCCGAGTTAAGAGCGATGAAGCTGACCCGCGATGCCCTACTTATGAAGCTGGGCAGTGCGCAGACGAAAGCACCAGCGGCTTGGCGGCTGATCGATTGCGCGGTGAACAAAGAAGACAGCACGCTCACCTACCAACTCAATCGTGACAAGCTACGCAAGGTGCGCCGCCGCGAAGGCCGTTACCTGTTGCGCACCAACCTGACCGAGACCGATCCGGTCAAGCTCTGGAATTACTACTTGCAATTGGTTGTGGTCGAAGAAGCATTTCGAACGTTGAAAGGCGATCTGGCGCTGCGACCGATCTTCCATCAAGAGCCAGCTCGCATCGAAGCACATGTCTTCATCGCCTTCCTTGCCTACTGCTTGCACGTCAGCCTGGGGCTGCGCTTGAAACTACTCGCACCGGGCCTCACCACCCGCAGCGCCTTGGAGAAATTCGCCGCGATACAGATGATCGATGTGCGGGTGCCGACCACTGATGGCCGCCAACTCAGCCTCACCCGCTACACGCAGCCGGAGCCCGAACTCAAGCTGTTGCTGCAGCGGCTCAAGCTCACGCTGCCAGTGCAGCCGCCGCCGAAAATCACCTCGAAACAGGTCGCAGTCGCAAGCTTCGTGTAGTGAAGACCTTCTGGGGTCAGCGCCTTGTTCATCAAGCACTTAACGTCGTCTACCCTTCGAATCCGCGAGTGTAACGTCGTCTCTCTTCGAATCTGCGAAGTGCGGCTTGAACGCGATCCCGAAGAAGAGCTATCTCTCGGAGTATTCGTCCCGCCTCGACCATGCCAGGACGACCAGTCTGCTCGCGGCCTGGCACCGCGCGGTGGCGCCGGACACCTTGTTTACCGGCGCTTCGTTCAATCTGGATTTCCATTCGGTGCCGTACTACGGAGCGGACCCGCAGGTCGAGCGGCATTACGTGTCGATGCGCAGTCGCGCCCAGCCGGCGGTGCTGGCCTTCCTGGCGCAAGACGCCGCCGGCCACGCGTTCTGCTACTCGAACGCTGATCTACGCAAGGGCGAAGAGGCCGAAGAAATCTTCCGTTTCATTGCCTTCTGGAAGAAGCACCACGGCGAGCATCCGCGCCACCTGGTCTTTGATTCGCGCCTGACCACCTATGCGCACCTGGCACGGCTCGATGCCCTGGGCATCAACTTCATCACTGTCCGCCGGCGCTCCGCCAGTCTGCTCGCGGAAGCCGCGGACCTGGCGCCCGCGGCTTGGCGCCGGGTGACGCTCGACGTGCCGGCGCGCAAGTACAAGACCCCGCGCGTGTTCGAACAAGCCGTCACCCTGGCCGGCGCCACCTTCCGCCAACTATTCATTCTCGATCTGGGACATGAGGAACCAACGATCCTGCTGACCAATGCTCGGCAGGCCACCCACGCCAAACTCATCACTCACTACGCGCAGCGCATGCTCATCGAAAATGCCCTATCCGATGCCGTGCGTTTCTTTCACATGGATGCGCTGTCCTCGGCGGTCGGTCTCAAAGTGGACTTCGACATGGCGCTGCTGGTGATCGCCAGCGGCCTGTACCGCTTGCTGGCGCGCCAGATGCGCGGCTACGCCGACGCCCAGGCGCGCCACCTCTTCCGTGACCTCATCGACATGCCTGCCGATGTGAGCATCTCCGCGGGCGACGTGCATGTGCACTTTCATCGCCGCGCCCATCTGCCGATCATTATCGATTCGGGCATTCTGGACTCGCCAATCAAGGTGCCGTGGTGGGACAATCGCACCCTGACCATGAGCGCGTAAACTCATTGAAAACCGGTCAAGTGTTAGGCAAATTGCCCGACGTGGAAATCCAGGCTAGGTGTGTAGAGGACTTTCACCTCCAAGTACGTGTGCGCCCTGCCGGGCGCACCAAAACGAACGGGCGGCCCCGCTGGGCCGCCCGTGGCGAGCATGAATGCGGCGGGGCCTCGGGTCAGCCCATGCGACCTTTCCGGCGACGGAGGAGCGCCCATAGGCTGACGAGCACTAGCAATCCCGCCATGACGAGCAGGGCCCACTCCGACAGGGTCGGAATCGTCGGAATCACGGTGACGCCCCAAATCATGGTCACAACGTTCGACAGCAGTTGCCCGGTGCTGGCCTGGATCTGGTCTGTGCCCGCGCCGTTGGTGTCCGTGTAGGTACAAACCGCTTGGCCGTTGCTATCGGTGGTATTCGTGTTGCTCCCGGTCTCCGAACAGATGGCCGGGCCGGCGTTCGGACCCGCAATCAACGTGAACGTCACAGTAACGCCAGGCGCGGGAGATCCGCCAGCAGTCGACGCGGTGGCGGTGACGATGGAGTAGTGCCAACCGGACCCGTCCCGGTCGCCGGCGCGAGCGTGAGGGTGGTCGGCTGCACGAACGCCGTGGTAGCGAGGATCAACTCTGCCAGCGCGGTGATGCCCGTCGTGTCTGACTCACAGCACGACCAGCCCATCGGGTTTGCAGCAGTTTCTGACCATTCCCCGCCGGTCGCACTCGTCGGATTGTTCTGATTCGCGACCAGGTTGTCGACATAGTCCGCGTACCAATCATCGGCGGGAATCGGGCCGGGCCCCGCGGCCCGGCCGATGCCGGGCAGCGTTTGAATGCCGTTGAGCCGCAACCCCTTGAAGGTGTTGAACATCCCGTAGCCGCAACCCTTGTTCCAAGTGGTAGGGGTCCCGGCTCCGCACTTGAAGCTCTGGGCATTCACCTCGGCGCTCCAGTTACGCGTGATGTAGGCGACTGCAGCGACGACCCGAGGGTCGGTGGGCGGCGCTCCGGTGAAAGCGAGGCCCTGCAACGCGGTCCCGGTCTTCGCCACGTTCACGCTATTGTCGGAAGCCGGGTTGCCGTCAGCGAAATAGTCCAAAGTACCATCGGTGTTCAACGCGGCCGTGAGCATCGTCGCCAGCCGGGTCTTCAACTCCGCGGGTATCGTCGCCCCGGCCGCCTGGGCGATCTCCAAACCAAGCAACGCCCAGCCCAGCGTCGAGCCGTCCGCGCTGTTGCTGTCATTCAGGTCGTAGATCCAACCGAAGTGGTTAGGCCCGTCGCTCTGGCCCCAGGCCACCGTATTGACCAAGCGCTGCAGGACTTCCGCATAGGTCTTGCCCGCGACAAAGTTAGCGTTTGCCGAGCCGAGCCCCGCAGCCACCGTGCGTGCCGGCACAGCGGCCGTGGTCGCCCCGATCGCCGCTGCGAAGATCGGCGTGGCGTACGCATCGTCGCCGGGAGGGGGCAGCAAGACCGGTGTTCGCCGGGGCCGGCACGGCGACGCAGGGATTCATCGCCGGGACGGCACCGCCTTCGCTGCAGGGGAGTCAGATCCTTCTGCACGGCGTTGTCGAACAGCCAGTTCAAGCCATTCTGGACGACCGGCTGAAAGATGTCCGTGGCTGGAGCGTTGACCGCGTGCCCATGGTTTTGGATGGCCAGCAGGGCGAGAGCACTGAACGAGTTCGTGTTGTTATCGCTACCAGTTGCGCTGCGCCACGAGGTCATGTTCGTGCCGAACCTCGCCGCGCGGTTGAACTGGCTGAAATAGAAATAACGCAGGCCATTCTCGATCGCCATGTTGACGTTTATGGCGCGAAGCTGGAAGGGCGAAAGAAGAGTGGAGTCCCACACGGTGACTTGCGCGGTCGCCACCTCGGCGCCCACCGTCAGCGTCGCGGAGAAGACCCCTGCGGTGGCGTAATTGCAGGTTCGAGGAATATACGACTGGTCGGCAACGGTCCCGGCGATCGGAGCGCTTGCGTCCCCACAGCTGAGCGAGTACGCCGTGCCGTTGGCCTGGGTCGTGTTGCCCCATACGACCATGTTTACTGCCATAAGAGCGTCGCGGTTCGGCATGATCAGCGTGGTCGCCGAGGCGACTGTGACGCCGACGGCGAACTCCAATATACCCACGAGCCCAATCAACGTGAGGGCCCGGCACCACAGAGTCTGATTCTTACCCATTGATACGCTCCTCTTGATTCGCAATACGGACTTCTCAAAGGTCCCTGCGGCCCCAACAGCCCCGAAAACCCGCTAGCATAATCAAAGCCTAATGCGCCGAAGACGCACTGTCAAGCCATTTCATCGACGGTGCGGGCGGCTGCGGTACTCGCACCGACTTTCACCTCTCGCCGTGATGCCCGGGCGACGCCGCGCAACCACTGCGTGAGTACTGGTGCTGTCTTGCTTAGCCTCGCGCGGTCGACCAGAACGCCCGCCAGAAAGAGCGCGGGTGCGAACCCAATCAGCGAGCGATCGAGCGGACGGCGCGCCCGGATGCTGTCGCGGTGCTGCGCAAGGAACCCCGGGTCCCAATCGCTGACGAGTCCGGCGGTCCGCCACGCGTCCAGCGCCGGGTTTGTGCCCCAAGCCTCATTCTCCGTCCTATTGCGCCGAAGGTGCAATTGCCGCTGCGTGCCGAGCGAAGTCGATACCAGGAATGCGTACAGGCCGGGGCCGGCGTCGGGCAGCGCCGCTCGGAGCCGGCCGGGGCGACTTCGTCCGCGGACACCAACCAGTTTTGCGCAGCAGGTGTTGTCACCGTGATCGACATGCCATCCCGATCGCGGATTCCATCCGGCTGGGAGATCGGCCTCGATCTGCAGCCCGGCAGGAAGATCCGCCACCGCCAGCGCGAGCGCTCCGGCCTGCGGCGCGCCGCTGATCCACTCGGTCAGACCACCTGCGAGCCGCGGCCACTCTCGCCACTGCAGCCACTGCGGAGCCCAATGTCCCAGCCCCGCGGTCACGGCGACGACGCGGCCCTGACCGGAGCGCTGGAAGGCGATGAGCGGATCGCCGCGGCGGCTCTGCACGGCGACGGATGCGTGGGGCTGGGACCGGGTGACTGCGTAGGCCGAGATGGCTGGCCAGTCTTTCAGCAATCTGGGCGCAAAGGGCAGCGCCTGACGCTGCTCGACGGCAATCGGGCCGCGCTCGACGCGCGCTCGCCGGCGCTCAAGCCCGGAACGCATGACCAGTGGCAGCTCGGCCGCCTGGTGCGCACGCAACACAAGACCTGCCCCTGCGCCGACCAATCGTTCCAGGGCGGCAACGTCGGCATCCGGCCCGACGGCCAGCGCAATCGTCTCGATGCGTGAGCGTTCGAGCCGCGCGCGCAGCTCCGCGAGCGGCGCGTCGTCGACGAATCCGTCGGTGACCAGGATCAGCAGGCGGCGCCCAGCAGCCGTGCGCTCCAGCTCGTCGATCGCCGCCTCGAGCGCCGGCGCGAACTTTGTGCCGCCTTGGGGCTTGCCGGCCAATCGCGCGCCAGCGCCAGCGTCCCGGCCCGGCCGGGCCGAGCGGAATCAATACGCGCGGCTCCGCGTCGAAGACCACCAGGCCGAGCGCATCGCGCTCGGTGAGACCGCGCGCGGTCTCCAGCACCGCGCGCTGGGCCAGCTGGAAGCGATCGACGCCGCCGCTGCCCTGGCCCATGCTGCCCGGATTTGTCCACCGCGAACACGATGCTCGCGGGCTGATCGAGTGCCGCCGGCTCCGAGGACACGGGCAGCACCGATTCGAGCGTCGAGCCTCGATATCCACCGCCGGAGAACGAACGCTCGCCGCCCAGGACCATGAGCCCGAGGCCGCGGTTCTGCACGGCGGACGCGAGCGCGCTCCAGAAGCGCGGGCCGGCGTCGGAAACGGCAAGATCGTCGAGCACCACCGCCCGGTAGCCGCCCAGGCCGTCGGCCAGGCGTCGAGCTGGGTGGCGCGGACCGCATGCAGCGACCAGCCGCCCCGGAGCAGGCTGCGCGATAGCGGTCCGGCCGGCCCCCGGCGTACAGGATTGCGGCGCGCGGCCGGACGTCGACCAGGGCGGCATCGGGCCACGCGGTCGAGCGCGCGCCCGGTGGCGGTGTCCTCGAGCGCCAGGTCCACCATGCGCGCGGCGCCGGGCGGGCATCGAGCTCGAGCGTCCGCGCCGCGCCGGCTCCGGCGCGGGCGGCTGCCTGCGATTCGCCGGTTGCGGTGCGGGCGGTGGCCGTGACGCGCCAGGGGCCGATCGAGCCCGCCACTTGCACGATGAGGCGGATCCGCTGGCCGGCCGTCGCACGGTCCGAGCCGCGTCCGGCGATGCGCGCCTCGGGCGCCGGCCGCCCGACGGCGATCCATTGCAACGGCAAGCCGGCCGCGCATGGCGGGCAGCGCGCGCGCCGCGTCGCCGGCGTTCGCGTGGCCGTCCGAGATAAGGACGACGCTGGCAAAGGCCGCCGGCATGTGCAGCCAATGCCGCCTGCAGCGCCGTCCTCGATGTGGTCGCCGACGGCTCGAGGTCCAGGCCGGCGGCGTCGGCCGCGCTTGACGGCGCGGGGCAGGCCTGTCCGGCGAATTCGATCAGTTGCAGGTCGCCGCTGCCGGCCGCCCGCGGCGCGCCCGACGTTCGCGACCGCGGCATCGCCGCCGGCCCGCGGCACGCTCTGCGAACGGTCGACCAGCACCAGCCAGGCGGCCTGACTGCGGGATCGAGCCAGGAGAACCCCAGCAGCGCCAGCGTAAGCACCGCGAGCGCCGCCAACTGCAGCGCCATCGCCGCCGGGATCCTGGAATCACCCGCGTTCAATTCGAATCCGCACCCGCGCACGCCGACAACCGGTACCGCTGCCGGCCGAGCGCGACGATTTCCCACAGCAGCGCCAGCGCCGCCAGCAGCAGCGCCTGCGCGATCGCGCGTGGCGTGCGACCCGGTGGCCGCGCCAGATCAGGCCGATGCGGGCGCGCCCCCTGAGGAACGACGTCGCAGATGCCCGGGCCGCGGTCCGCCATCGCGATCATCGAGCAGGCGGCCGCCCAGGAGCTGCTCGAGCATCAGGTTCAGCAGCAGCGGAATCTGCAGCCGGGCGCCGGCTCCGCGCACCGAAGTCCAGCGAGGTCTCGACTGCTTTGCGGCGGCCCGTCGCGGCTGATGATCAGGGGCTCGTCGCCGGCGGCAAGCAGCACCATGTCCGCGCGCTGGCCTGGAGCCGCGCCGTGACCCGCAGCCGTTCGGCGTCCAGCCTGATGCGGCGCGATTCCGGCGAATGATGACCAGCGAAGCGATGCCGCGGCCGCGCCGGTGGGCGATCCGCCAGCGCCTGGATCGTCGGCAGCGCGGCAGTGCGCACGCGTGCCGCAGTCGAGGCGGCCTCGGCACTCGGCGCTCCGCGACCCGGGCAAGGGCGGGGGTGGGCGCGCCGCGGCCAGCAGCAGCCGAGGACACGCCGCATCGGCGCCAGGCGCCGCGGCGCAGCGGGCGAGGTCCAGCGATCCCGTCGTCTTCGGCCAGCGCGTCGCCCGGCTGCAGCGCGGCGCGAACTCTGGCCGATGCCGGGAGTCAGCCGCCAGTCACCAGTGCGGCCCGTCCCGGCGAGGGTCGGGTCGCCCTGCCTCGCCCCTGGCGTCGGTGACGACGACCTCGCGCGTTTCGACGGCATTGCCGCCGTTGGTGACCTTGACCAGCAGATCGCATTGCTGCGGGTCGCCCCAGGTTGCGCCGCGCCGACAGCCGCTCCAGCCCGGCGTTGCGCGTGACGCTGGCCACCTGGATGATGTGGTCCGGACGCATGTCGCCAGGCCAGTCGAGCAGCGAGGCGTCCGTGCCCGTCGGTCAGCAGCCAATGCAGGTGGTCGCGCGACAGCAGGGCCTCAGGCGGCGGGCCGGGTTCCTTCCGCCCGGCCTCGGCAGCCACGGCGGCCAGCGGTCGCGGCGCCGGAGCGCGCCCTGGTGTGCCAGGGGTCGCCGAGCGATCGCAGTTCGACCTCGGCCGGCCCGCTGGCGGCCAGCTGTGCCTGCAGCGCCGCCCAGCCCGCGTCCAGCCGCGTGGTGCCGTCCTCGCGCGTGAGCATGTGCAGCGAATCGTCCAGCCAGACGGTGATGCGCGCCCGCGACGAATGCCACTGCGGTTCGGCCAGCGCGATCACCAGCAGCGCAGTCAGCAGCGCACGGCGCCGCCACGCGGGGTCGGGAGGCCGGCGTTCCCCTGCGGCGGGACTGCTTGCAGCCGAGTGCCGCCAGAGATCCAGGCGGGACACGGGCACCGCGCGTTGCTGTGGTCCTCCGCGATGCAGCCATCGAATAACCGGCAGCAGCATGAGCCGAGCAGCCACACGGGCGTGACCAAGCTCAGCAAATGGCGCGCGCCCGAATCAGGTGTCGAAGCAGCGTGCGCCACGGCTGCGCGATATTCCAGTCGGTGAAGGCGATGCCGCTGCGCGCAGGCAGAACTGCGCAGCCGGGCCGTCATGGCGGCGCGCTCGCCGGCCGCGAGCGCGTTGGCTTGCGCATCCGCCGGCGCCCGGCTGCATCCGCGCGCCGCTCTCGGCGTCCACGAGGTCGAAGTCGCCCGCCAGCCGCAGTTCGGTCTCGGCGAATCGCTGCACCTGCAATGCGTGTAATGCGGTGCAGCGCTGGAGCAGAACGCCGAGGTCGCGACGCATCTCGTCGTTCGCCAGGAAATCGCTGATGGTAAAGACCGAAGCGGCGCCGTGCACGTGCCGCGCACAAACACCGAGTTCGGACCCCTCGCCGGCGCGCGGGGGCTGCAGCGATGCAAGTAGCGCGCGAGCGCAGCGTAGTGGTGTTGCCCGCGCCCGCGCGGAAACTCCGAGAGCACGCGCCCGCCAAAGGCCAGCAATCCCACCCGATGGCCGAGTTCGAGCAGCGCAAAGCTCAGCGCGGCGGCCACCTGCACCGCCGCCTGCCATTTGGCCGCGCCGTGCACCGCCATGGACGAGCTGGCGTCAAGCAGGATGATCCAGTCGGACACCGATTCGGATTCGAACCGGCGGATGATCGGTCGCCGGCGCCTTGCCGTCTGCCGCCAGTCGATGTGGCGGACGTCGTCGCCGGGGAAGTAGTCGCGGTGATCGAGGTGCTGGAGGCCGACGCCGGCCCGGCGCCGACGACCCGCGCAGGCCCGGCGAGCGCGGCAGCCGCTCGGTCAAGCAGGTGCGCTGCCGCGCGCGCGAAAGTGCGCAGTTCCGGCTCGCTCGGCAGCGCAGCCCGGATCAGAGCTGGCGTCGCCATCCGTCGATCACCGACGCGATCGTGGAGTCTGCGTCGAAGCCATCGAGCTCGCTTTCGAGGCGCAGGAGTATGCGGTGGCGCAGCACCGGCAGGGCAACCGCCTCGAGATCATCGACGTCGACGTGCGAGCGGCCGGCCATCACCGCACGGACGCGCGCTGCGCGGACTACAGCCTGGAGCGCGCGCGGGCTGGCGCCGTAGCGGATGTGCCGGCGCGGCTCGGCCGCACTGCCGCCGTCGGCAGGGTCGGGCTGCGTGGCGAGCACGAGGTCGACCGCCGCGTCCTTGCAGCGCTCACCCAGCAGCACGGTGCGGCACAGTTCCGTGATCCGCAGGACGTCCGCCGGGACAGCGATTGGCTGCAGCGTATCCGCGGGCTCAGAATCGAGCGACACATCGAGCATGTCCCGCAGCGAGCCGCGCGCCGGGAAGGGCACCGTCAGCTTGAACATGAAGCGGTCGAGCTGCGCCTCCGGCAGCGGGTAGGTGCCTTCGAGCTCGATCGGGTTCTGCGTCGCCAGCACGCAGAAGGGTTGCGGCAGCGGGTGCGTGTGACCGGCATGCGTGACCTGGCGCTCCTGCATGGCCTCGAGCAGCGCCGCCTGCGTGCGCGGCGTCGCGCGGTTGATCTCATCGACCAGGAGTAGCTGGGCGAAGACCGGACCAGGTCGAAATTCGAACGTCGACGCGCCTCCGGCCGCGGTCGCGTAGATTTCCGCACCCGTGATGTCGGCGGGCATCAAGTCGGGCGTGCACTGCACACGTGCCCAATGCAGGTCGAGCGCTGCGGCCAGCGCCTTGGCCAGGTGGGTCTTCCCGAGACCAGGCAGCCCCTCGATGAGCACGTGGCCCCCCGCGAACACGGCGGTGATCAGATGGGTGACGAGTTCTTCCTGCCCGACGATCACGCGATCGAGCAGCACGCGCAAGTCTTGAAGCTGACGATATGCGTCGGCAAAGGCGCTATCCGCGGCATGCCCGGTGCTCAATTCCGCCGCCCGCTCGATTTCATCCATGCTTGTACATAGGTCGCCTCGGTCGGGGTGAGCCGCGTGAACTCTGTGGCCGGGGGAGGTGTCGCAGCGGCCGGAGCGGCATCTGCTCGCACCATCGCCGCCCGCTGCGTAGAAAGGTCGTCATCGAACGTCGCCGGCTGGTCCATGTCAGCCTGTCTCTCCGGCGACATACGCTCCGCGCTCGACTCGCGTCCTTGCTGCTGCAGTGTACCCCGCAGGACCAGCGAAACGCCAGCAGCAGCGCGATCATCCCGGCTGTCGCCAGCGTCGCGGCCCGAACCGGCGCCGGAACCAGGTGCTGCTCCAGGCGCAGGCGCCGCCTCAACGGGAGCGCCAGGAAGCGACTCCCTCGCGATCACGCGCACGCCTTGCGGTGGCTCTGCTTCGGGCTGGGCCATCCGTGACCCGTTGCCGTCGCTGCTTTCGCCAGGGCCCCCCGCTCGCGCTCGGCCGGCGTCGCGCCCGTCCGCCGAGCGACGCGAAGCAGCGGAGCGCAACGCGTCAGCAAGTTCACTGACAAGTTCTGTGGCCATGGGCGGGCGGGTATCCGGTGTCGTGCGATCGGCGACGCCTGGAGCCAGGGACGCGGCGAGTTCATGCCGCGAGGAAGGAGTGAGGTCCGGCAGCGTCAGGACGAGTGTCGCAAGGGCGGTGCATAACAGCATCGAAGTGAGCGGCCGGGACAGGCGCGGGGAATCTCGTTGCTCGGCGAGGAGACGCAGGGCATGGGGCACCCTCGCCGCCGCCCAACCTTCGAGCCACCGCCAGGCCTGTTCGTTCGGCACTTGCGACGTGCTCCTGCGCACTTCGAGCAACGTGGCGAATGCGGATGCCCCGCCAAGATGACGGTCCGCCCAAAGTGCGCAGACGGAATCGGCAGGGACGCCGCATTCCAGCCCTGGCCAGCATCGAAGCCCACAGCACGATGTTTGCGGACAGGACCGCAGCGAAGGGGACGGATCGGGCTGCCAGGTGCACGGCCACGGCGAGCAGCACCAGCCCGGCCGTGCCCCACATCGCCAGACGAACGGCAGCGAAGAGTTCCTTCGCATACAATCGACGACGCACTGCGCCAAGCAGAAACTGCACGATGGAAGGGTCCATTCGCGACTCAGGCCAATGGAGCGCGCCAAAGGCCACAAGCGACCCACACTGACACTGCTACTGCGGTCCCGATGCCCGTTCCCAGGACAACCGCGAGTTCAGCCCTTCGCAGTGATTGGCGTAAGCCCACTCCAATCAGTGGCAGCGCAGCGCTTTCGGCCAGCAGCAGTAGCTCCGCCAGTGCCACGTGCGTCAACGACGTCGCACTGGCCGACCATGCAAGAGCCACCAAGGGCCACGAAGGCGTGATCAGCCCCAGCCCTGCCGTTACACCCGGACGCCACCCGCGTGCAGCGCCCACGCGCACGCTCAGCATTGCGAGCGTCGTGCCGCGGATGAGCAACAGCGCGTGCAGCGCGTCCGCTCCGCTACGGCCCGCGTCCGCCCCATGGTCGAGGGCGAGCCGGGTGCTGCCCAGCCACCAGACCGCGATGGCGGCTGCGAGCGCGAGACCGGTCATCGCGGCCAGGCGATGGGTCGGCGCTTCGGTCATGAGGGCGGAATGGAAACGAGGAGCCATCCGTTCGCTTCGACCTGGGCGCCTGCCATACCACCAGGTTCGAGCTCCCACAGCGCGGCCGCGCCGTCAACCCTCGTTCGCGCCATCGCGGTTCGCATCAGAGCATCCCGAAGCGGCTTGCCGGTGTGGACGCGGATAATCGTGCTGGCGCCGGGACTGAGGGCGGGCAGATCATGGACGAGGCCGCCTGCCAGGAGCACGCCGTTTGGCCAGGCCACCCTTCCCGCATTTCGGACGTTGAGCAAACCTCCCTGGCGCGCTTCAATCGCGATCGCCCTATCCAGCGGGAAACGGCCCGAATAGCAGAGTGAGATCTGCTGAAACAGGCGCGTATCGAATTCGGCAATCGTCGCGCGTCCACGGCTCGCATCGAAGTCGAATCGCATTGGTAGTGTCGGCTCGCACGAACGCGCGGAGGCGAGATCCTGCAATACCGGCACGCGGCGTGGTGACCGCGAACGAGTCCGGGGAATTGCTGCCAGGCCTGGTATCGGGCGACCTGCGCGCCAGACTCGCCCTCGCTCCAAACGACCAGTTCTGGTGGCGGCCGCACGGAGTGCAACATCGCCAGGATTGCCATGGTTGCCACCATTGGCATCAGCAGCAACATTGGCAAGGACGAGAAGAACATGACTCCCAGACCCGCCGCGGCGAAGTACGCGGCGAGGGCTATCAGCACCCGATTCCAGGTGACATGACCGGATCGTGCAAACTCGCCGATTTCCGGGAGCGGCGTCGCCGGGACATTGCTCACGGTGAGCGACGACTTGAGTGTTGCAATGGCATCAGTTGGCGATG
>JADKEV010000036.1 GCA_016717855.1 Betaproteobacteria bacterium | reverse complement strand
GCGACGTTGATGCCGTCGCCGATCACGTTCTGGTGATCGTTGATGTCGTGGATCAGTCGCACCGGTCCGAGGTTCAGGCCGATTCTGACGGTCAGCCCCATCGCCTCGTGTTCCGCCGTTCGCAGGCGGTCGCGGATGTTCATGACGACGAACAGGGCGTCCTCGGGGTCGCCGGTGAAACACAGCGCGAGGCCGTCACCGCTGTCGATCACGACGCGATCGTTCTGCGCGATGTCCTTGATGACCTCGCCGATCAGGCGATTGAAGCGCTCCTTGAGCGCGACCTGCTCCACGCCCGAGCGCTTGGAGTAGTCGACGATGTCGAGGTAGGCAATGCTGCAGATGACGGTGCGATTGGACCGGTCGTTCATCGAAAACCCTCATGGACACTGACAATTTCAGGGTCGCTCGACGCAAGTGCCGAGCCTGGCCGGTGTCAAGGACGGCTACAGTTCCAGCCGGGCCGCGAAGCGCGCCGCATCCAGCATGCGGATCCTCAGGCCTGCCCGTTTGTGACTCCCCGATATTCTGTTGTTGCCGGGCAAGTCCTGGCGCCAGGCAGGCGCAAGTATCCCTGACTGCCGGGGCCGGGTCAATGCGAGCCTTGACATGCGAGCCTTGACACGCCGGGTGCTGAAGCGGGAGCTGCAAATGGGAGCTGCAAGTGCCCCTGTTTGACCAGATGCCCGCGTCACCTCGTTGCCGCAGAGCGTCACTGCCCGCATCTCGGCCGTCGCCCTCCGCATTTCGTCGGCGCGGGCTGTACACGGGCGACTGCGCGGACTATCGTGCACAGGTACCGCCGCAACCGGCGCAGCAATACATGTTCGCGAAGGAGAACCGCAATGAGCCTGGCCGATGACCTGCAAAAACTCCACACCTTGCGCGAGCAGGGCGCGCTCACCGACGAGGAATTCACGTTGGCCAAGAAGCGCCTGCTGGACGGCGCGGCTGCAGAGCCGGGCCCGAAAACGGAAAGGCCGGGCCAAGCGGGCTCGACGCTCCGGCAGTTGCGGCGCTCGACCACGGACCGCTGGATAGGCGGCGTGTCCGGCGGTCTGGCCGATGTCACGGGAATTCCCTCGTGGTCGTGGCGCATCCTGTTCGTGCTGACAGCGCTGCTCCACGGCCTTGGCCTGGTGATGTACGTCCTGCTCTGGATCTTCGTGCCGCTGCGGAGCGAGGCGCCGCGGCCGGTTACACCGCGGGGCCCCCCCCCCCCGCCCCCCCCTCCCCCCCCCCGGCCCCCCTCCCCCCCCCCCCCCCACCCCCCCCCCCCCCCCCCCCCCCCCCCCGGGTTTGTGCCCCCCGCCCCCCGCCGCCCCCCCCCCCCCCCCCCCCCCCGGGGGGGGGCCCCCCGGGACCCCCCCCCCGGTGGCCCCCGGGGATCCCGGTCGGGCCCCCCCCGCCGGGGACCCCCCCCCCCCCCCCTCTTTCCCGCCCCCCCCCCCCCCAACCCCCCCCCCCCCACCAACCCCCCCCCCCCCCCGTGGTAACAACTCCCCCCCGGGTGGGGCCCCCCCCCCCCCCCCCCTGGCCCCCCCCCCCCGGGCCGTTCCCCCCCCCCCCCCCCCGGTGGCGGGGGTGGATCGCCCCCCCCCCCCCCCCCCCCCCCCCCCCCCCCCCCCCCCCCCCCCCCCCCCCCCGCCCCCCCCCCCCCCCCCCCCCCCCCCCCCCCCCCGGCCCGCCGCCCCCCCCCCGGCCGCCCCCCCGGGGCCCCCCCCCGCCGGGGGGGGGGCCCCCCCCCCCCCCCCGCCCCCCGGGCCCCCCCAAGGGGACCCCCCCTTTTCTCCCTTCCCCCCGGGGCGGGGCCCCCCCCCGCCCCCCCGCCGCCCCGGTGGTTCCCCCCCGGCCGCCGGGCCCGGCCCCCCCCCCCCCCGCCCCCCCCCCGGCCCCCCGACCCCCCCGGACCCCCCGGGGGGGTGGTGGCCCCCCCCCGGGGGGCCCCCGGTGGCCCCCCCCCCCCCCCCCCCCCCCCCCGCCCCCCCCCCCCCCCGGAAAGGCCCCCCCCCCTTCCCCCCCTTCCCCCCCCGCCCCCCGTGGGGGCCCCCCCCCCCCCCCCCCCCCCCCCCCCCCCCCCCCCCCCGGGGCCCCCCCCCCCCCCCCCCCCCCCCCCCCCCCCCCCCCCCCCCCCCCCCCCCCCCCCCCCCCCCCCCCCGGGGGGGGGGCCCCCCGCCGGGAACCCCCCCCCCCGGGCCCCCCCCCCCCCCGCCCCCCCCCCCCTGCCCGCGGCCCGCCCCCGGGGGCCCCCGGGGCCCCCCCCCCCCGGCCCCCCCCCCGCCCCCGGCCCCCCCCCCCGGGTCCGGTCCCCGCGGCCCCCCAACGGCCCCCCCCGGCCCGGGGCCCCCGCCCGGCGCGGCCCCCCCCCCCCCCCCGGGGGGGGGGCCCCCCCGCCCCCCCCCCGGTTTTTTCCCCCCCCCCCCGGCCCCCCCCCGCCGGGCCCCCCCCCCCCCCCCGGCCGCCCCCGGCCCGCCCCCCCCCCCCCCGTTGTTGCCCCCGGGGCCCCCCCCCGCCCGCCGGGGCCGGGGGCCGGGGGCCCCCCCCGCCCCCCCCCCCCCCCCCCCCCCGGGGGCGGGGGGCCCCCCGGGGCTGTCCCCCCCCGGTTTGTTCCCGCCCCGCCCTTGCCCCTGCCGCCCCCTGGCCCCCCCCCCCGGCCGCTTGCGGCCCTCTCCGTGGGCGCCGGCCCCCCGCCCCCCCGCCCCGCGCCGGGTGGTTAACCTCAGTACCCTCGCCCGCGATCCACCAGCCCCACCATCGGCTCGCCCGCTTCGAATCGCCGCAGGTTCGCCAGGACGACTTCCACCGCGGACTCGGGCTGGGTCATGCTGGCGATGTGCGGGGTGAGCCAGACTTTGGGGTGCTGCCATAGCCAGTGTCCGGGCGGAAGCGGCTCGGGGTCGCACACGTCGAGTATCGCGTGGCCTATCTGGCCGGCATCGAGCGCGGCGCGCAGGTCGGCTTCGACGAGTTGCGGGCCGCGTCCGACCTGGACCAGGCCGGCGCCCTGCGGCAACCCGGCGAACAGCCGCGCATCGAGCATCCCGCGCGTGTCGGCGGTGAGCGGCAGCAGGCAGACGAGGATGTCGGTGCGCGCGAGGAACGCCGGAAGTTCGCCCTTCCCCGCGAAACACGCGACACCCGCGACCGCGTGGCGCGAGCGGCTCCAGCCCGCGCAATCGAAGCCGAAGCCGCGCAACTGCTCGAGCACCGCGCAGCCCAGCACGCCCAGTCCCAGCACGCCGACGCGCCGGCCGGCGGCGGGCAGCACGCGCAATTGGGTCCACGCTTCGGCGCGTTGATCGCGCAGATAGGCCGGCATGTCGCGGTGCAGCCCGAGCACCGCCCAGCACACGTACTCGACCATGCCGCGCACGAGGCCCGGCTCGATCATCCGCACGATCGGCAGGTCCGGCGGCAGCGCCGACAGGTCGAACTGGTCGATGCCCGCTCCGGCGGAGAACAGCACTTCCAGGTTCGGGAACAGCCGCGCCAGGTCCGGCGGCGGAATCCACGCGGCGAGAAAACGCACGGCGGCGGGGTCGCCCGTTTCGGGCCAGACATGGAACGCGACTTGCGGCGCGCGCTCGGCGAACAGCCGGGCCCAGACCGCGCCGCGCACCGGATCCGACTTGTAGACGAACGCCACAGACCGGCTCACCCGAACGCCTGGCTGACCAGCGCGAACTGGCGTGGCGTCGTCCCGCGCGCCAGGTCCGGCCCGCGCACCATTGCCGCAGGACCGCCCGCGCGCTGCAGGCCCAGTGTTTCCAGCCACTCGGTGAGCCCGGTCGCGAAGTCGACGTCGATGCGCACGAACTTGCCCGCGTACAAATTGACCCAGTGCGCGATCAGCGCCCGCGCGCCGGCCGCGTCCGGCGCCACCACCGGCCCGATCACGCGGCCCCGCCCGAAACGCCGCGAGATGGCGAAGCCGAGCGCTTCGCCGTCGCGGTCGAGGACGACGGTCTTGCCCGTCTCCAGCAATCGGCGTACCAGCGCCTCGCGCGCCATCCCGCTCGCCCTGGCATCGAGCGCCACGAGCCGCGGCAGGTCGCGCCTGCTGGCGGGGCGCAGCCGCACGCCGCGCTCGAGCGCGATCAGCGGCGCCTGCACCGCCTGGCCCTGATGCTGGCGCACCTCGCCGGTGGTGACGAACCCGGCGCGTTCGTACAGACCGCGGCCCTCCGGCGTGGCATGCAGCAGCACGGAGACGCCGTCGAGTTCGTCGAGCAGGCCTTGCATCAGGCGTTGCCCGATGCGCCGGCCCTGGCAGCGCGGGTCGACGATCACCAGCCCGAGGGTCGCGTGCCGCGGACCCCAGCGCCAGAGGAACGCGGTGCCGACGACCTCGCCGTCACGTTCGGCCACGAGGCCCTGGCCGAGGGCGAACGCAAATTCCCAGTCGACCAGCCGGTGCGGCCAGTGCACGGCGACCGACAGCGCATGCGCCGCGCCCAGGTCCGTGGCGCACATCGCGCGCAGCCGCACGCCATCGGCGGCCGGATGCTTGAATTGCGCGGCGCTGGCCAAGATCGTCTCCCTGGTTGTGATGAACAAGCCGTACTTTTTACCACACCGGCCCCGTCGCGCTAGGAAGTTCTTGTTGCCGCGCCCGCCGCGGCGCCAACTTGCGATGATCGTTCGTGGCGACGGTCCGATTTGCAACTTGCTGCGCTGGGGCCGGTTGCAACCGCAGTAAATGCGGCGGTGTTTCGCCTACGATTGCGCTGTCTTGTCCCGAGCGCGGCCGGAAGCGCCGTGGCAGCGAACCCTGGCAACGCCGAACCATAGGATCCCGACCCATGCCGTTCCGCCCCAAGTACATCACCTTCGACTGCTACGGAACGCTGACGCGCTTCCGGATGGACGACATCGTGCGCGAAATGTTCGCCGATCGCATTCCCGCCGCGGGGATGGACCGCTTCATTGCCGACTTCAGCGTCTACCGCTTCGACGAAGTGCTGGGCGACTGGAAGCCTTACGCCCGGGTGCTGCAGAACGCGCTGCAGCGCACGTGCCGGAAGTGGGGCGTCACCTGCACCGACGCGGAAGGCCTGCGCTACTACGACGCGGTGCCGACCTGGGGTCCGCACGCGGACGTCACCGCCGGGCTCGCGCGGATCGCCGGCAAAATTCCGCTGGTCATCCTGTCCAATGCGGCGAACGAGCAGATCCAGAAGAACGTCGATCTGCTGGGCGTGCCGTTCCATCGTGTCTACACCGCCGAACAGGCGCAGGCCTACAAGCCGCGGCTGCGCGCGTTCGAATACATGCTGGGCGAACTGGGTTGCGGGCCGGAGGACATCCTCCACGTCTCCTCCAGCCTGCGCTACGACCTGATGTCCGCCGACGACCTGGGCGTAAAGAACAAGGTCTTCGTCAACCGCGGCCATGGCCCCGGCTGCGACGCCTACCACTACACCGAAATCCCGGACATCGGCGGGTTGCCCGCCGTCGTCGGCCTCTGACCGGCCCGGCTGCCCCGGCGCACGCGATGAAGCTCGACTCCTACTGGACCGACACCGCGACGGCGTTCGTTCCCGCCGAGCGCCCGCTGCCGGCGAAGGCGGACGTGGCGATCATCGGCGGCGGCTTCACCGGACTCTCGGCCGCGCTGGCGTTCGCGAAACAGGGCGCGCAGATCGTGGTGCTGGAGGCCGGGACCGTCGCGCACGAAGCGTCGACCCGCAACGGCGGCCACGTCAACAACGGGCTCGCGGTCGACTACGCGACGCTGGCCGCCAAGGTCGGCAGCGAGCAGGCCGGCGCCTGGTATCGCGCGTACGACGCCGCGGTCGACACGGTGGCGCGGCTGGTCGAAGAGGAAACGATCGCCTGCGATTTCGCGCGCAACGGCAAGCTCAAGCTCGCCGCCCGCCCCGCGCATTTCGACGCGCTGGCGCGCGGCGTGGAGCGCCTGCGCCGCGATGTCGACACCGACGTGGAACTGATCGACGCCGCGCACATCCGCGAGGAGATCGGCAGCGACCTGTATTTCGGCGGCCTGCTGCAGAAACGCAGCGCGCAGATGCACATGGGCCGCTTCGCCGCCGGGCTGGGCGCCGCCGCCCAGCGCCACGGCGCGGCGATACACATCCGGACGCCGGCCACGCGGCTGCAGCGCACGCAACGCAACGGCCATGCGCACCGCGTGCACACGCCGCGCGGCGTGGTCGACGCGGCGCAGGTGCTGGTCGCCACCGGCGCCACGCGCCACGGCGACTACGGCAGCTACGGCTACTGGCGGCGGCGGATCGTGCCCATCGGCAGCTTCATCATCGTCACCGAGCCGCTGGGCCGCGAACGCGCGCAGCAAGCGCTCTCCGGCCGGCGCACCTACACGACGACCGCCAACCTGCACAACTACTTCCGCCTGACGCCCGACGACCGACTGATCTTCGGCGGGCGCGCGCGCTTCGCGCTGTCCAGTCCTGCGTCCGACGAGAAGAGCGGGCGGATACTCAAGGCCGAGCTGGCGCGGAATTTTCCGCAGCTGGCCGATGCGCGCATCGACTACTGCTGGGGCGGCCTGGTCGACATGACCCAGGACCGGCTGCCGCACGCGGGCGAGAAGGACGGCCTGTACTACTCGATGGGCTACAGCGGCCACGGCGCGCAGATGTCGGTGCACATGGGCGAGTGCATGGCGCGCGTGATGGGCGGCGATGCCGCCGCCAATCCGTGGCGCGACCTGCGCTGGCCCGCGATCCCCGGCCACTTCGGCCCGCCCTGGTTCCTGCCGGCGATCGGCATCTATTTCCGGCTCAAGGACAAGCTGTCCTGAGCGTTCTGTTCCCGCGCCAACCACGTCACGTTAGGAGAATCGCCATGAATGACAGCAAGAAACTGCAAGGACTGATCGGCTCGCACGACAGCGTTCGCCTGCTGGATGCGCTGCAGCGCGGGATCACGCGGCGCCAGATGATCCAGCTGCTGATCGCCGGCGGCATGCAGGCCACGCTCGCCGGCAGCATCGCCAGCCTCGCCGGCAACGCGCACGCGCAGACCGGCCGGCGCGGCGGGCGCATCCGCGTCGCCTCGGCGACCGCGGCGGTCAGCGACACGCTGGATCCGTCCAAGCAATCGAACCAGACCGACTACAGCCGCGGCACCATGTTCTACAACGGCCTGACCTCGCTGGACGGCAGCCTGACACCGCAGCTCGCGCTGGCCGAGGAGTTCGCGACCCAAGATGCGGTCACCTGGGTGTTCAAGCTGCGCCGCGGCGTCACGTTCCACGACGGCAAGCCGCTGACGCCGGCCGACGTCGTGTTCTCGATCCTGCGCCACAAGGACCCGGCCACCGCGTCCAAGGCCAAGTCGCTGGCCGACCAGATCCTGGAAGTCAAGGCGACCGGCCCCAACGAAGTGACGATGCGGCTCGCCTCGGCCAATGCCGACCTGCCGGTCGTGCTGGGCACGTTCCACTTCCATATCGTCAAGGAAGGCACTACCGACTTCAACGCCGGCATCGGCACCGGCCCGTACAAGGTCAAGGAATTCAAGCCCGGCGTGCGCTCGATCGCGGTGCGCAACGAGGGATACTGGAAAAATGGCCGCCCCTACCTCGACGAGATCGAGCTGGTCGGCATCGGCGACGAAAGTGCGCGGATCAACGCGCTGCTCTCGGGCGAACTCGACCTGGTCGGCACGGTCAACCCGCGCTCGGTGCAGCGGGTGCGCGACGCGCCCGGCCACGCGGTGTTCGAAACGCGCGCCGGTCTCTACACCGACCTGGTGATGCGCCGCGAGGGCGGCCCCGGCGGCAACCCCGACTTCGTGCTGGCGATGAAGTACATGTTCGACCGCGAGCAGATGAAGCGCTCGATCACGCTGGGCCACTCGGTGGTCGCCAACGACCAGCCGATCGACCCGACCAACCGCTTCCATTTCGCCGGCCTGCCGCAGCGGCCGTTCGACCTCGACAAGGCGAAGTTCCACCTGCAGAAGGCGAACCTGGGCAGTGCGCCGCTGCCTATTGTCGCTTCGCCGGCTGCGACGTATTCGGTGGAGATGGCGCTGGTGCTGCAGCAGACCGCGCAGAAGCTGGGCCTGAACCTCGACGTGAAGCGGATGCCGGCCGACGGCTACTGGGCCAATCACTGGATGAAGAGCCCGCTCGGCTTCGGCAGCGTCAATCCGCGCCCCAGCGCCGACACGCTGTTGACCCAGTTCTTCAAGTCCGACGCGCCGTGGAACGAGGCCGGCTGGAAGAACGAGAAATTCGACCAATTGCTGGTCGCCGCCCGCGGCGAGACCGACCTGGCCAAGCGCACGAAGATGTACGCCGACATGCAGGTGCTGGTGCACGAGCATGGCGGCATCGGGATCCCGCTGTTCCTGTCCAACATCGACGGCCATTCGAAGAAGCTGAAGGGCTTGTCGCCGATACCGCTGGGCGGCCTGATGGGGTACTCTTTCGCCGAACATGTCTGGTTGGATGCTTGATGGTCTGGGCAGGTGTGCAGGCTGGATCTTCGAAGTGCGGCCTCTCACCCCGGCCCTCTCCCCCAAACTCGGGGGAGAGGGGGTAGTCCTTGGATAGGGAATCGTGAACCTGTTGCTCCTGCGCCTGATTGCCGGCCGCCTGGTCATGGGCCTGGTCTCGCTGCTGGCGGTGTCGGTGGTCGTGTTCACGATCACCGGCCTGCTGCCGGGCGACGCCGCGCAGGAGCAATTGGGGCAGGACGCGACGCCCGAGGCGCTGGCCGCGTTGCGCCAGCAGATGGGGCTCACGCAATCGGGGCCCGAGCGCTACTTGCAATGGCTGTCCGGTTCGGTGCAGGGCAACCCCGGCAAGTCGACGGTCTCCGGCGCGCCCGTCGCCGACCTGATCGGCAGCCGCCTGCCCAATTCGCTGCTGCTGGCCGGCTTCACCGCGGCGATCTCGGTGCCGCTGGCGCTGGTGCTGGGAATCCTCTGCGCGCTGTGGCGCGGTTCCTGGTTCGACCGCGCGGCCAGCATGGGCGCGGTTGCCGTCGTCTCGGTGCCGGAGTTCCTGGTCGCGACACTCGCCGTGCTCATCTTCGCGGTGCACCTGCGCTGGCTGCCGGCGCTGTCCTCGTCGGCCGACGTGTCCTCGTTCGGGCACATGCTCAAGTCGTTCGCGATGCCGGTGCTGAGCCTCGCTTGCGTGATCGTCGCGCAGATGATGCGGATGACGCGCGCGGCGGTCATCGACCAGCTGCGCGCGGCCTACATCGAAATGGTCAAGCTCAAGGGCGCGACGCCGGCGCGGATGGTGCTCGCCCACGCGCTGCCCAACGCGGTGGGTCCGATCGCCAACGCGGTGGCGCTGTCGCTGTCGTACCTGCTGGGCGGCGTGATCATCGTCGAAGTGATCTTCAACTATCCCGGCATCGCCAAGCTGATGGTCGACGCGGTCGCCCAGCGCGACATGCCGCTGGTCCAGGCCTGCGCGATGATCTTCTGCGCGGCATACCTGATCCTGGTGACGGTCGCCGACCTGTGCAGCATCGTCGCCAATCCGCGGCTGCGGCACCAATGAGCACACCGGCCGCCATCGAACCGGAAGTCGCCTCCGCCACGTCGGCCGCGCCGGCCGCGCGCGCGGTGCCGCGGCTGTCGCGCTGGTCGCGCTCGGGCCTGCTCGGCCTCGTCGTGCTCGCGTTCTGGTTCTTCATCGCTGCCGCCGGCCCGTGGCTGCTGCCGCACAGCGCCACCGACATGGGCGCCGCCGGGGTCTTCGAGGCAGTGAGCTTCACTCATCCGTTCGGCACCGACTACCTCGGCCGCGACATGCTCAGCCGCATCATGGACGGCGCCCGCTACACCATCGGCGTGGCGCTGATCGCGACGCTGCTGGCCTGCGCGGCCGGCACGCTGCTGGGCCTGCTGGCGGCGGTGAACGGCGGCTGGTTCGACGCGGCGCTCTCGCGCCTGCTCGACACCGTCGTCTCGATCCCGAGCAAGATGCTCGCCCTGGTCATCGTCGCCGCGTTCGGCTCCTCGGTCACGCTGCTGGTCGCGATGGCCGCCATCGTGTACACGCCGGGCTGCTACCGGATCATCCGTTCGCTCGCAGTGAACATCAATGCGATGGACTACGTCACCGTAGCCCGCACGCGCGGCGAGGGCCGCGCCTACATCATGGTGCGCGAGATCCTGCCCAACATTACCGGGCCGCTCCTGGCCGACATGGGTTTGCGCTTCGTCTATGTGGTCCGGCTGCTGGCCAGCCTGAGTTTCCTGGGTCTCGGCATCCAGCCGCCCGCCGCCGACTGGGGATCGCTGGTGCGCGAGAACCTGGGCGCGCTGGCGATGGGCGGCGCGTCGGTCATCGCGCCCGCGCTGGCGATCGCCACCCTCACCATCGCGGTCAACCTGGTCATCGACAACCTGCCGGGCACCGCCCAGGCCGCCCGGGACGATCACTGACATGGGCGCCATCGTCGAAGTCAGCCATCTGCGCGTCGTCGCGCGCGCCTCAGTTGGCGGGGATGGCGGGGGCGGCGTCGAAACGCCCATCGTCGACGACGTGTCGTTCCGGATCGAGCCCGGCCAGGTGCTGGCGCTGATCGGCGAATCGGGCTCTGGCAAGACCACGATCGCGCTGGCGCTGATGGGCTACGCGCGCCACGGCTGCCGGATCGCCGGCGGCACCGTGAAGATCGGCGATGCCGACGTGCTGGCCATGTCGCCGGCGGCGCAGCGCAGCCTGCGCGGGCGCACCGTCTCGTACATCGCGCAGAGCGCGGCGGCGTCGTTCAATCCCTCGCGCTCGATCATGGACCAGGTTGTCGAGACCGCGCACATCCACGGCCTGATGCCGCGCGCGGAAGCCGAGGCCAAGGCCGTCGCGCTCTTCCGCGACCTGGCGCTGCCGAACCCGGAGACCATTGGCGCGCGCTTTCCGCACCAGGTGTCGGGCGGGCAACTGCAGCGCCTGATGGCCGCGATGGCGCTGATCACCGATCCGGCGCTGGTCATCCTCGACGAGCCGACGACGGCGCTGGACGTGACCACGCAGATAGAAGTCCTGCACGCGTTCCGCCGCGTCGTCAGGGAACGCAACGCCACCGCCGTCTACGTCACGCACGACCTTGCGGTCGTCGCGCAGATGGCCGATCACATTCTGGTGCTGCGCGCCGGCGCACAGCGCGAGGCCGGTACCACCGAGCAGATCATCGAAGCGCCGCGGGACGACTACACGATCAGCCTGATCGCCGCCGCGATGCCGGCGCCGCGCGAAGTGGCCGGCCCGCCACCCGAAGACTCGGCCACGCCGCTGCTCGAAGTGCGCGGGCTCTACGCGGGCTACGGGAAGGCCGACAGCAGCGGCCTGCCCGCCGCGCTGGTGCTGAGCGACGTGAGCCTCAAGCTGCATCGCGGCCAGGCGCTGGGCGTGATCGGCGAGTCGGGCTCGGGAAAGACCACGCTCGCCCGCGCGGTCGCCGGGCTGATCGGGCCGGCGCGCGGCCAGATCCTGTTCGACGGCACGCCGCTGCCACCGCATCTTGCGCAACGCAGCCGGGACCAGCTGCGCCGGATCCAGATCGTGTTCCAGATGGCCGACACGGCGCTCAATCCCGCACACAACATCGCCGCGATCCTTGCGCGGCCGCTGCAGCTTTATCACGGCCTGGCGGGCGCCGCGCTGACGCGGCGCATCGGGCAATTGCTGGACCTGGTGCAGCTGCCGGCGGCGTGCGGGGAGCGGCTGCCCGGCGGCCTGTCGGGCGGACAGAAGCAGCGCGTGAACCTGGCGCGCGCGCTCGCCGCGGAGCCGGACCTGATCCTGTGCGACGAAGTGACCTCGGCGCTGGACACCGTGGTCGCGGCCGCCATCCTCGACCTGCTGGCGCAGCTGCGGCGGGACCTGGGCGTCTCCTACATGTTCATCAGCCATGACCTCAACACCGTGCGCGCGGTCTGCGACGACATCGTCGTCCTCTATGCCGGGAACAAGGTCGAGGCGGTGCCGCGCGCGGCATTCAGTCACGCCGCCCGCCATCCGTATTTCGAGCTGCTGGCGACCTCGGTGCCGGAGCTGCGCCGCGGCTGGCTCGACGAGGTCGGCGCGTCGCGGCTGGCAACGCCGCCGGCCATCGGCGCCGGACACGGCGCGGAACTGTGCAGCTTCCTCGACCGGTGCCCGCTGCGCCTGGCCGGCGCCTGCGACACCACCGCGCCGCCGCGGCGCAACCTCGACGAAGGCGTCGAGATCCTGTGCCATCGCAGCGCGGCGGAGTTGATCGCGCTGCAACCGGCGCCTCGGAGTCGTAGGTGCGCGCGTAGGTTGCCAGCCACCCGTCCCCGTCTCTCCCCGGCTGGGCGAGTGAGCAAAGATGGGTTCGCTGCACCCCATCCTACGGCATCCGTCGAATCTGAAGAAATCTTCCATCGCTTCGACCCCGCCATTCCCGCGGTGCCGGTGCTGGTGGACGTTTCGCGCAGCGGCCGCCTCTATCCGGCCGACTTCCGCTCGCCGGTCCCGTTCACCACCCTGCACGACAATGTCTCGATGTACGTCGACGAGATCTGGAAGGAGGCGCCGCGGTTCGGCGCGACGTTGCTGCAGGCGCTCTTTCCCAACACGTACATCGACACCAACCGCCACGAGCTCGACATCGACCCTGCCCTGCTCGCCGAGCCGTGGCCGGTGCCGCTCGAATTTGTCTCGAAGACCGGGCTGGGCCTGCTCAAGACCGTGTCTCGCTACGGCGAACCGATGCAGGAGAAGAAGTTCACCGTCGCCGAAGTCACCGCCCGGCTCGATGGCTACTACCGGCCGTACCACCGCGAGTTCGCGGCAAGCCTCGACCGCATGCAGGGCGCGAACGGTTTCTACTACAACCTGAGCTGCCATTGCATGTCGGCGGTCGGGGCGCCGACGCACGCCGATGCGGGCAAGGAGCGGATGGACTTCTGCATAGGCAATCTGAAGGGGACGACCTCGACGACGGAGTTCATCGAGTTCGTCGCCGCCACCATCCGTTCTGCCGGCTTCACCTGCTCGGTCAACACGCCGTACTCCGGCGGCGAGATCAACCGGCTCTATGGCGATACCGGCGGGAATCGCGAGAGCATCATGGTCGAGATCAACAAGAAGAAATTCATGGACGTCGCGACCTTCCGCAGGAACGACGGTTTCGCCGCCATCCAGGCCGTCGCGGCCAAAGTGCTCGAAGCCGTGGCCCGCCGCGCGCGCGAACGGATCGCAGCGCACGCGGCCACTTCTCATCCATCAAGGTAACCCCATGCAGAACAGTTTCAGGATCGCCGTGATGGCCGGAGACGGCATCGGCAACGAAGTCATGCCCGAAGGCCTGCGCGTGCTCGCGGCCGCAGCCGAACGCTTCGGGCTCGACCTGCAGTTCACCGCGTTCGACTGGGCCCACTGCGGCTATTACGCGCAGACCGGGCAGATGATGCCCGACGACTGGAAGGCGCAACTGCAGGGCTTCGATGCACTGTACTTTGGCGCCGTCGGCTGGCCCGCGACCGTGCCGGACCACGTTTCGCTGTGGGGGTCGCTGCTCAAGTTCCGCCGCGAGTTCGACCAGTACATCAACCTGCGCCCGGTGCGCCTGTTCGAAGGCGTGCCCTGCCCGCTCGCCGGCAGGAAACCGGGCGACATCGACTTCTTCGTCGTCCGCGAGAACACCGAGGGCGAGTACACGGCGCTGGGCGGGATCATGTACGAGGGCACCGACCGCGAGGTCGTGCTCCAGCAGTCGGTGTTCTCGCGCACCGGCACCGACCGCGTGCTGCGCTACGCGTTCGAACTGGCGCAAAGCCGCGCGCGCCGTCACCTGACCGTGGCGACCAAGTCCAACGGCATCGCGATCAGCATGCCCTGGTGGGATGGCCGCGCCGACGCGATCGCCAAGGACTTCCCCGGCGTCACCGTCGACAAGCAGCACATCGACATCCTGTCGGCGCGCTTCGTGCTGCAACCGAATCGCTTCGACGTCGTCGTCGCCTCGAACCTGTTCGGCGACATCCTGTCCGACCTGGGTCCCGCCTGCACCGGGACCATCGGCATCGCGCCGTCGGCGAACCTGAACCCGACGCGCGAATTCCCGTCGCTGTTCGAGCCGGTGCACGGCTCGGCGCCGGACATCTTCGGCAGGAATATCGCCAACCCGGCGGCGATGATCTGGTCCGGCGCGCTGATGCTCGACTTCCTCGGCCGCGGCGCCGGCGCCCCACGCGCAGCGCACGACGCGATCCTGGCCGCGATCGAGGCCGTGCTGCGGAACGGCCCGCGCACGCCCGACCTGGGCGGCAGCGCATCGACGACCGAGATGGGCCAGGCCATCGCCGCCCTCGTCAGCGCCGCCTGAAGCGGTCCCGCTCGAATGCAACTCACGGCAAGCGAACCCGAACGTGCCGTAGGATGGGTGGAGCGCAGCGATACCCCATCATGCTCTTCGAAGAGCCGCCGCCCCTCACCCCAGCCCTCTCCCCGCAAGCGGGGCGAGGGAGTCTGTCGCACTTTCCAATCGACTCGAATCAAACCAAAGGGAGTTACCCTCATGCCCCCCGACATCCATCGCCCCGCGCTGCTGCGCGAGCACAACTTCATAGCCCAGCAATGGCGCGTCGCCGCGAGCGGCCGCGTGTATACGGTCAGCGACCCCGCCACCGGGCTGGACTTCGCCGAGGTCCCCGACAGCGGCGCCGACGACGCACGCGCCGCGGTCGACGCGGCCCATGCGGCGTTCCCCGGCTGGCGGGCGCGCACGGCGCGGGAGCGCGCGCAGTTTCTCAAGCGCTGGCACGCGCTGATCATCGCCCATCAGGAAGAACTGGGCCGGCTGATCTCGCGCGAGCAGGGCAAGCCGCAGCACGAGGGGCGCGGCGAGGTCCTGTACGCCGCCAGCTACGTCGAATGGTTCGCCGAAGAGGCCACGCGCACGTATGGCGACCTGATCCCCGAGCCGGTACGCGGGAAGAAGCTGATGGTGGTGAAGGAGCCCGTGGGCGTCGTCGCCGCGATCACGCCGTGGAACTTTCCCGCGGCGATGATCGCGCGCAAGATCGCCCCGGCGCTGGCCGCCGGCTGCACCGTGGTTGCCAAGCCCGCCGAGGACACGCCGCTCACGTCGCTGGCGCTGGTGCGACTGGCCGAGGAAGCGGGCATTCCCCATGGCGTGCTGAACATCGTCACCGCTTCGCGCGCCAACGCGCCGGCGGTGGTCGACGTGTGGCTGGCCGATCCGCGGGTGCGCAAGATCACCTTCACCGGCTCCACCGCGGTGGGCAAGCACCTGGCGCGCGAGTCGGCCGGCACCTTGAAGAAGCTGTCATTGGAACTGGGTGGCAACGCGCCGTTCATCGTCTTCGACGACGCCGACCTCGACGCGGCGGTCGAGGGACTGATGGCATCGAAGTTCCGCAACGGCGGGCAGACCTGCGTGTGCCCCAACCGCGTCTACGTGCAGGACGGCGTGCACGACGCGTTCGTCGGGAAGCTGGTCGCGCGCGTCGCGGCGCTGCGCGTGGGGCCCGCGAGCGAGCCGGATTCGCAGATCGGGCCGATGATCAACGCCCGGGCGATCGAGAAAATCGAGCGCCACGTCGCCGACGCGGTGGCCAATGGCGCACGCGTCGTCACCGGCGGCACGCGCTTGCGCGATTCGCAAAGGGACGGCCCGCACTACTACGCGCCAACCGTGCTGGTCGGCGCCCAGGCCGCGATGGAGTGTTCGTGCGAAGAGACTTTTGGCCCCGTCGTGCCGGTGACCCGCTTCCACGACGAGGCCGACGTGGTGCGCGAGGCCAACGCGACGCCGTTCGGCCTCGCCTCGTACTTCTATTCGCGCGACATCGCGCGCGTCTGGCGCGTGGCCGACCAGCTCGAGTGCGGGATCGTCGGCATCAACGAAGGCGCGCTGGCCGCCGAGTCCGCGCCGTTCGGCGGCGTCAAGGAATCCGGCTACGGCCGCGAAGGCTCGCGCTACGGACTCGACGATTACATGCACACCAAGTATCTGTGCCAGGGGCAGCTTTGAACGAAGCGTTGACGACATGCGGCGCAACGTGCCAGAATCCGCTCCGTTCGCGCGCCCGGTCTCCCGGCGCATGTCTGCCCACCCAACCACAGGAGGAGTCTCATGCAAACCAAGCCCATTGTCTCCCCTGTCGGCTGCCGCCTGAGGTAAGACGCACAGGAAAAGTTCAAACCCGGATCGGTGCGCTGCTGATCCGGATGATGCAAGACGAATCGGCAACGATTCCCGAACGCTCCTGATCCTGCAGGTCTGAAACCCCGCGCCCGTTCCGGCGCGCCGCCGACGTTTTTCCCCGACTGCTCCGCGCCCATCGGCGCGCTGCGCATGGACGCCGGTTCTTTTCGCCCGGCGTCGCGAAAAACGAAGGATCAGACCTCATCATGATTGAATTCGATTTCGAAGCACTGTCCGCACTGGGCTTCACGCCCGCCATCATCCAGCACGCGCAGCAGGTGGCGCCGCCCGAGGGCGCCGGCCTGTCGCTGGTGCGCATCATCGAAGTCCACCGCGAGTCGGTGCGGCTGCACGACGGCCGCGCGGAAGCAGGCGGCCGCCTGCTGCCGCGGCTGCAGCGCGCGCTGCTCGAAGCCGGCACGGCGCCGGCGGTCGGCGACTGGGCGCTGGCCAACACCGATGCGCACGGCCAGACGTGGCTGCATGCGCTCGTCCCGCCGCAGTCGCGCATCGTGCGCCGCGATGGCGACGGCCGCCGCTTTTCCGTCGCAAGCAACGTCGACACCGCGCTGCTGGTCATGGGCCTCGACGATGACTTCAATGCGCGACGATTGGAACGCTACCTGACGCTAGTGGAGGGCGAAGGCATCCTGCCCGTCGTGGTGCTGACCAAGGCCGACGTCGTCGCGCACACGCCGGAGGAACTGGCGGCGCGCATCGACGGCTTGCGCGCCCGCATCGCCGCGGGCGTCGAGGTCATCGCGGTCAATGCCACGCACGAATCGGCCGCGCTGGCGCTCCACGCGTATCTCGGACGCGGACAGACGCTGGTGCTGCTGGGTTCATCCGGCGCCGGCAAGTCGACGCTGACCAACACCTTGCTGGGCGCCCACGTGCAGGACACGGGCGCAGTCCGCGAGCACGACAGCCGCGGCAAGCACACGACGACCTCGCGCTCGCTGCACAGGCTGCCGGGCGGCGCCTGCGTGATCGACACGCCGGGGTTGCGCACACTGCGGGCGGACAGCGACGCGGCGACGGTGGCCGGAAGCTTCGGCGACATCGCGGTGCTCGCCGGAGCCTGTCGGTTCAGCGATTGCCGGCATGAACTGGAACCCGGCTGCGCGGTGCGCGAGGGCGTGGACCCGGACCGCCTGCGCAACTATCACAAGCTGTTGCGCGAAGCCAGGCGCGATACGCTCACCCCGCTCCAGCGGCAGGCACAGGTGGCGCAATGGAAGTCACGCGGCCGGGCGTCGCGGGAGAGGATGAAGCAGAAGCGTGGGGAGGCGTGAAAGCGTGGTGGAGTAACAGGCCACGGGAGCGGTCGCGTGCCATGGGTTATGCTAAGGTTTCGACGCTGGCTTCCAGCTTGCTGTCTCGGGCCGAGCAACGAAGCCAAGCGCTCTTCCAAACTTTGCGAGCGGTGGAGACCCGGATTTGCAGTTCGAATACATCATCGTCGGGAGCGGCCTGACCGGTGCCGTCATTGCCCGCACGCTCTGCGATGTCGGGAAGAGCGTACTCGTCATCGATCGCCGCCCGCATTTGGCTGGCAACATCCACGACTACGTCCACCCGAGCGGCATTCCGATACACAGCTACGGGCCGCACTACTTCCGCACCAACAGCGACGAGTTATGGGCATTCGTAAGCCGCTTCACCGCGTTTCATCGCTACGAGCCGCGGTTGAAGTCCCTGGTCGACGGCGAATTCGAGAACTGGCCCGTCGCCGGCGACTACATCGAGCGCAAGCTCGGCCCCGAATGGGCGCCGGAGTTCTCGGGTGAGGCCGCCAATTTCGAGGAGGCATCGATGAAAATCATGCCTCGGCTGGTGTACGAAAAATTCGTCAAGGGCTACACCGAGAAGCAGTGGGGCGTACCGGCAAACAGCCTGTCCGCAGCACTCGCGAGGCGCTTCGATGTGCGCGAGGACAACGACCCGCGGCTTTCGCGCCACAAGCATCAGGGCATTCCGGAGCATGGATACACGGCCCTGGTCCGGTCCATGCTGGAGGGCGTTCCGACACTGCTGAATGTCGATTACCTGCGGGCCCGCGAACACTATGTGCCCGGGAAAGTGCTCGTCTTCACCGGGCCGATCGATGAGTACTACGGTTACGATCTGGGCAAGCTCAAGTATCGGGGTCAGAGGCGTGTGCACGAGTACCACCCCGACGCCGGCTTTCTTCAGCCTTGCGGCCAGGTCAACAACCCCGCACCCATGAACGGCGACCACATCCGCAGCCTGGAGTGGAAGCACATGATGGACCCACGGTACGCAAGGCGCATCCAGGGCACGGTCATCTCGCACGAAACGCCTTTCACCCCCGAGGACCCGTCGGACTATGAATATCCGTTCCCGGACGAGGCCAATGCCGCACTGTACCGACGTTACCGGGAACGGGCGGACCGACAGGACGGTTTGCTGATCTGCGGCCGCCTCGGCGAGTACCGCTACTACGACATGGATCAGGCAATCGCACGAGCCCGGCTTCTGGCAAGAAATCTGCTCGCGCCCCCCTTGGACAGCAGTGGGGTCTGACCCCTTTGGCCCCCTGGCCCCCTTCGGCTTCTCCTGGTTACTTCCCAGGCATCCAGAAGTCGCGCGGATAGAGGCGGTGCAGGCGGGTGTCGGGGCCGGCGGCTTGCTGCAGGTATTGCTCCCACGCCGCGAACTGCTTCTCCGGCCCGATCACGAAGTAGACGCCGTCAGGCACGCCGGCAACCTTGTCGCCCATGCCGGGCAGCACCGTCGCGTAGACGCGCTGCATCCGCCGCTGCAGTTCGCCGGGCAGATCCGGCGTCTGGCGCAGTCCGAGCACGCTGCGGCGAAAGCGCGCGACCACGTCCGGCGTGACGCCGTCGGCAAGGTCTGCCGCCATGCTCTCGCCCCTTGCTTCGAATGGCGCGGCGGCGCGCGTTTCGCTGAACGCTTCGGCGATCGCGTACTCGACCAGCGCGGGATCCGGCTTGCCGGCGCGCCGCAGTTCATCGACGACAAAACGCAGCGTCTGCGGCAGTTCCGGCGTGCGCTCGGCGTAATAGCTGAGACGGCCGGTCGCCGGCCGCGCGCGGATGCCGTTGCTGTAGGCGAGTCCGGCGCCCCAGGTTTTCATGAAGATGCCGTGCGCGCCGCCGCCGGAGTAGACATTGGCTGCGAGGTAGTCGAGCAGCTTGTCGGCGGCGACATCGGCGTAACCGGCCAGCGGCGCGGAGTTCATGATCACGCCGCCCTGCGAATTCGGATTGAGCAGGCCGACGAACAGCGGATCGACGGCGGTGGGGTCGCGCTGGCGCAACCGCTCCCGCACCAGCGGCAGGTCGCGCAGCGCCGCCTTCGACGGGGGCGCCGCGGGCGCCGGATCGAGCCCGCCGATCAGGCCGGCGATACCGGGCACGATGCTGCGCTGCGTGGCCCCCGATGCGATCACGAACGCGCGCGCATTGCCCGTCTTCAGGATCCCGCTGCGGAGCGCAGCCAGCGCATCGAGCGCCTGCTGCGGTCCCGCGAGCAGGTCGCGGCGCAATTGCAGGCACAGGTAGTTCCAGTCGGCGGCGAGGCTGGCATCCGGGATGTCCGGCAGCGTGGCGTCGAGATCCCTGGCGGCGGCCGCGGCAAGCGCCCGCGCTGGCCCGGACAAGCGCTCCATCTGCGTCGTGCCGTCGCCCTGCAGCGCCGCGAGCAGCGTCTTCAGTTCCTCGCGCGTTCCCCGCCGCGCGGCGAGATCGGCCAGCCAGTCGCCGACCGCCGACCGCGTCTCGCCGGTCGCCTCTTTCAGCATCCAGTGGACGCGCAGCAGATTGTGGGTCTGCGTCAGGAACGACTCCGTCGCGAGCAGCAGCGGATTCGCCTGCCGCCACCATGCGGCATTCACGCCCTGCACCCAGGACTCCTCCGGGCGCTGCATGGTGCGGCGCGCGGCGCCCAGCGCCTGGTCGACCACGTCGCGGATGCGCGCCAGGTTTTCCGGGCGCCAGTCCGGATGAAACAGGACCAGGCGCATCCACTCGAGCGCCGCGCGCGCCTCGCGCTCGTCGTTGCCGGAGCCGCGCACGGTCAGTTCCACGCGGCCGGTCGCGGCATTGCTGGCGAACGTCGCATTGAGGGCGAGGACCTCCTGCTTCAGCCGCTCGCTCATCGCCTCGAACGACACCGGCCGCCCGTTGTCGATCACGCCGACGCGGGTCAGGAGCGCGGGCAACACGGCCAGGTACACGAGCTGATGCGCGGGCACGCCGGCCAGCGACAACGCGACGCCGGCCGTCGCGCTGGTCATGCTCTCGAACGTGGAGGCCACCAGCGGCACGCCGCCGGCCAGCGTCGTGACCTTGAAGTCGAGCTGGTCGTCGAGGGTCAGCGGCGGCTGGTCGACGAATTTCGGCGGCACGGCCGCGGCCGCCGCCTGGTCGATCGCGGCAGTGCGCACGTCGTAGTCCGCGCGATAACGGCGTATCGCTTCCTGCGCCTCGCCCACGCCGTAGTGCTGCTGCAGCCGCCGCAGCTCGGCCTCCACGCGACCGTCGCGCTCGGCCTGGGCTTGCGGGATCAGGTCCGGTTTGGGCCTGGCGGCCAGCACCCACGGCTCCGCATCGAGCAGTCTCCAGCGCGCCAGGTATCCGGTCCACACGTTGCCGTCCGCCGCGAGCACCTTTTCCACCGCGGCGATCTGCGGCTTGAACGTGAGCGACTTGCGGAAACTCTTCATCTGGTTGAGTTCGTGCAGCTGCGTGAGCCAGTCGGAACTGCCGCCGCGGAAGCCGAACGTGGGCGGCGTGTTGACGAACTTGGAAAGCTGCCGGCGCGTCTGCACGATGCGGCTCGCCAGCCGGGCGTTGAACGCGGCGAGCTCGGCGGAGCCGGCCGGCCATGCGGCGATCCGGCGCAACTCGTCCTGCACCCGGGCGCGCAGGTCGCCCAGTTCGCGCTCGTTCATCCGCGCCGCCGGCACGTCGCCGAAGCCGATCAGTACCGGATTGCCCACGTCCTCGCTGACGCTGGCAAAGACGCTCTTCGCGCCGAGGTCGGTTTCGCGCGTCTTGCTGTCGATCAGGCGCTTGTACAGGTTGGTCGTGGGGTCGCCGGCGACGTTGTGCAGGAACAGTTCCAGCAGCGCTTTTTCGGCGCTGTCGAGGCGGCGCTCGGCCGGCCAGGCCAGCCACACGGCGCCGGGCTGCTGGTCGTTGCGGTGCGGATAGTCGACCACGTTGATCGCGCCGGCGGGCGCGGGGCGCGGCCGCGGCAGGTCCTTCTCGGCCGTCACCGGCCGCCGCGCGCGAGCGGGTTCGACGCGGTCCAGCAGCGCGTTCATGCGCGCGAGCGTGGCCTCGAGTCCGCTGCCCCGTGGCAGCGACGCGATCATCCCCATGTTGGCGAGGTGGTAGTTTTCTCGGTGGAATTTGCGGATGTCTTCCGGCCGCAGTTCGCGCAGCGCCTCGGGCGACCCGCCGGAGTTGTACGACAGCGGATGGCCGGGCCCGTAGACCATCGCGTTCGCGGCGCGGTAGATCCGGTACACGGGTTGGTCCATCGAACTGACCATCTCGTTGTACACGGTGCCCTTTTCCTCCAGCCGCAATGCCTCGCCGCCCGTGCCGCCGGCGACGCCGAAGTTGCGCACTTCGCGGCGGATCTCCTCGTCAGTGTAGTCGGGATGCAACAGCGCGTCGAGGCGGCGCTCCGTCTGGCTGAAGAAGACGTCGACGCCGGCCGGCGTGTAGAAGCTGTAACAGGTCCGCCACTGCATCGTGAAGGCCGACGAATGGGCGAGCGCCATCGGCTCCAGCGTCGCGACCCCGCGGCCCTTGTTGCCCTTGCCCAGCAGCAGGTGTTCCTGGGTGTGCGGCTCGCCCATGTCGGAGGTGGGGAACGTGGTCACCCAGATGAAACCCTGCGGCACCGACTGGATTTCCAGCACGTCGAGGGTGAAGCCGGTCTTCCGGTGGATGAAGCGCGCGCCCATGGGCCGGTTGGTATCGCCCAGGTAGACGGCGGCGGCACGAAAGCCGCGCACGGCCTGGCCATGCTTGAGCGTGGCAAACGTGGCGGGGGCGGCGAGCGCGGGGGTCGGCAGGGTCATCAAGGCGGCGGACAGCCAGGCGCAAGCCATGGCGGGGAGTGCGGATTTCATGGGATGCGTGGCGGCGTCGAAACGAGCCGGACTGGGGACGGGCCCCATTGTATTGCAACGCCGCGCCCGCCAGCGCTGGCGGCCTACTGGGTCACGCCGACGTTGACCTTCTGGTCGTTCAACAGTCCGCGCTGGACCTGCTGGACTTCCTTCGCCGCATCGTCGCCCTTCGCGCTGTCGGCGCCGGCGCCGATCTTCTTCTCCTGCCTGTTGTACGGGCTCACCTGCGACTGGCCGGCGGGCGTCGCGCCGCCCGCGTCTCTGGCCTTGTTCGAGTCCATTTCCTGGCGCCGGATGATCAGGCTCCGCATCGTCGGATCGACCTTCCGGACCACCGAGCGTGCCGCCGCGGTTGCCTGTTCGGCGGCAGTCGGTGTGGGCATGGGCATGGGCGCGGATGTGGGTTCGGGTGTGGTCGGTGCGGCGGCCGCGGGCGCATCCTTGGACAGTGTCGGGCCCATCGTCATCCGTGTCCCCGGTTCGAATCCAGAGCCCGCGCTGGCGTCCCCGATCAGGCCCGCGCCCAGCGCTGCCAGCAACACGACCAATTCCAGTTTCACGGTGCTTCCCCCCATTCCAGGCGCGGCGGCAGGCCGCTGACCCGGGCGCTCCAGCCCCTTTGCCGGGCGCCGCGTTGAAAGTGTACATCGTTTGGTCAGCCGCCGCCCCGGCGCGTGCACAGGTCGAAGTACCGGATGAACTCGCGGCAGGCCTCGGCATCGGCGCCCGAGATGCGGAACGAGACAAGCAGCACCGGCAACGAGAGCAGCGCGATCCGCCGCGGCGGCGCCGGCGTGAAGGCGATTTCGACCGTCATCGCTCCCGCGCGGACCACGGCCCTGTCGTGTTCCAGCTGCAAGGTCGCGTGCTGCGTCGCCTTGGGCAGCCAGCCGACGAACTCCTCGCGTGTGCACCCCATCTCGCGGTGCAACTCGAAGAGGACACCATCCCCGGTCAAGCGCGCCACCACCGCACTGCCGGGGCGGCGCCACCCGGCGCGCGCACGCCTTCAGCCACCCGCGATCGGCGGCCAGATCGCCAGTTCATCGTTGTCCGCGAGGGCGTGCGCGCCGCGCGCCTGCGGGTAGACGTACACGCCGTTGACCAGCACCAGATGGACGAGCTTCGCCGGCAGGTTGAAGCGGTCGATCACGGTTTGCACCGTGGCGCCTTCCGCCATGTCGAGCGGCAATTCGTTGCCGGCGCTGCGCCGGCCGTCTGCCTCCGCGGGCAAATGGTCGCGGAGCATCGCATAGAGCTTGAGGGTGACGCGCATGAGGATGAGTCGGCTCGCTTTGACTGGTCAAGTGGCGGGTGCGGCTTGGCCCGTCGCTGCCGTTCGCGGCCCAGCCCGGCGGCGCGCGCGACGGCCTCCCCGGTGCACCGGGCCGGCCGCGGCGCGCGCCGCCGCTACGCTGCCACTATGCCACGGTATGCCCGCGCGCGGCTTGCGCCTGTGCGGTGGCGAGATAGGCTTCCATCAGCGCCAGCGGATCGCGCAACAGCCGGTCCTTCCAGGGGCCCAACTTGACCCGCGACTGGATCAGCCCGCGCAGCACGCCGACGTGATCGGTCAGGCCGATGCTGTTGGCGCCGACCAGCAGCTCGCCGTCGAACTCCAGGCGCAGGAACCGGTAGTTGGCCGCGTCCGTCGCCTCGGCGTGCTCACCGCCCGGCACGCCCTGCCACGCGCCGAACGAAGAGGAAATCAGGCCGTGCGTGTCGAGGACGTTGATCTGGGTGACACCGCCCAGCACGGTCTTCTTGCCCGCCATGTTCAGGCCCGCGCAGTACGCCTGGTCGGCGGCATTCGGCTGGACGGCGCTGACGACGTGCTCGCCCGACACCAGGTCCAGCGCCTCGGCGCAGTCGCCGGCGGCATAGACGCCCGGCATGCTGGTTTCCAGGTATTCGTTGGCCAGCACGCCATGCGCGCAGGCGATGCCGGAATTCTTCAGGAACGCGACATTGGGCGCGACACCCGTCGCCGAGATCACCAGGTCCGCATCGACGGTGACGCCATTGCTCAGGCGCACGGTCATCGCGTTCCCCTTCTGCTCGATCGCCTCGACTTTGGTTGAAGTATGCACGGCGATGCCCTGGGCCTCGACCCAGCGCTTGATCATGCCGCCGGCGCCCGGCCCCATCATCCGCGGCACCATCCTGTCCCCCATCTCGACCACCGTCAACTTGATGCCGCGGCTGGCCAGCGACTCCATGATGATGCAGCCGATGAAGCCGGCGCCCATCTGCACGACCCGCGCCCCCTTGGTCGCGAGTTCCATGATCTTGCGCGCGTCGGCCATCGTCCAGCAGGCGTGCACGCCCGGCAGGTCCGCGCCCGGTATCGGCGGGCGCAGCGGCGTCGAGCCGGTGGCGATCAGCAGGCGGTCGAACGGGAGCGAAGTGCCGTCTTCGAAGAGCACCCTACGCGCCTTGCCGTCGACGCCCCGCGCCCTGCTTGTGCGCAGCGTGATGTTCCGCGCCGCGTAGTAGCCGGGCGTCTTGCGCAGATAAGTGCCCTCTTCGCCGATGCTCCCCGCGAGCATGTAGGGAATCGCCATCCGCGAGTAGGGCGGCTCCGGCTCGTCGCCGACCAGGAAGATGTCGTCGTGCGGCGCATGCTTCCTGATGGTTTCGGCCGCGATCACGCCGGTGGGCCCGTCGCCCAGGATTACGTGCTTCATGTCGGCTCAGAGTCCCAGCCGCGCCTTCGTCTCCTTGGTCGGCCGGCCTTGCGGATCCCAGCCGCGCAGCTGGTAGTACTCGGGCAGCATCTTGTCCAGGCCGTTGACCAGGCCCTTCGCCGGGCCGGTTTTCGCCGGCTCGGTCGTCAGCCGCTTGGGCAGGTTGTCGTCCTTGTGGGTGAAGCCCGCGCGATTGTTGAACTCCCGCTCCATGTTCCAGACGCGCTCGCCGATCTTGCCGAGCTCGTCCATCGTGAACTCGTCCGAGCACGCGGCGGCAAGCTGCGGCTGCAGGTCGGCCAGCGTCCAGGCGAAAGTCGTGAACACGCACACGCCGGCCGAATCGAACACCGCGGTCGCGTCCTGGAACGCCTTGACCAGCCCGGCCTTGCCCTCGGTGACCAGCGGATCGGTCTTGACCGGGATGCCCAGCACTTCGGAGGCCACGGTGTAGCCGCGCAGGTGGCACGCGCCGCGGTTGGACGTCGCGTAGGCCAGGCCCATGCCCTGGATGCCGCGCGAGTCGTAGGCCGGGAATTCCTGGCCCTTGACGCTCATCGACAGGTCGGGGTGGCCGTACTTGGCGGTCAGCCGCTTGGAGCCCTGGGCGATCTCCTTGCCGAAGCCCTCGCCCTTGCAGGTGAGCTCGGCGAAGTAGGCCAGCGCCTCGGCCGACCCGTACCTGGCGTCGATGCCGAGCTGCTCCTTGGTCAGCACGCCCATGTCGTAGAGCTCCATCACCGCGCCGACCGTGGCGCCGAACGAGATCGGGTCCATCCCGTGCTCGTTGCAGATGAAGTTGGCGAAGGTCAGCGCTTCGAGGTCGTTCACGCCGTTGGCCGCGCCCAGCGCCCAGGCGGCTTCGTATTCCAGCCCGCCCGACGCGCCCCAGTACTGCGGCCGGTTCTGCACCGTGAAGTGGGTCTCGTCGATCTTGGAAATCCGCCCGCAGGCGATGGTGCAGCCAAAGCACGCCTGGTTGGTCACCAGGTTCTTCTTGCCGTCGGTCTTGCGCGGTTCGTGCATTGCTTCCGCGGAAATGTCCTTGGCGCCGTCGAACTGGACGTCACGGTGATTGCGCGTGGGCAATGCGCCCATGGTGTTGATGACGTTCATCAGCACCTGCGTGCCGTACATGGGCAGGCCCTGCCCCGTGACCGCGTTGTCGTGCAGCACCTTCTTCGCCGCCGTCGTCGCGGCCATGAAGGCCTTGAAGTCGCGGATGTTGCCGACGCCCTTGGTGCCGCGGACGGCGATCGCCTTCAGGTTCTTGCTGCCCATCACCGTGCCGACGCCGGAACGCCCGGCGGCGCGGTGCAGGTCGTTGACCACGGCCGCGTACAGACAGCCGGTTTCCCCGGCGCGGCCGATGCTGCTCACGCGCATCTGCGGTTCCTGGTGCTTGGCCTTGATCGCCGGCTCGGTCTCCCACACCGACTTGCCCCAGATAAAGGCGGCGTCGAGGAGTTCGGCCTTGTCGTTCTCGATGACCAGGTAGACCGGCTTCGCGGACTTGCCCTCGAAGATGATCATGTCCCAGCCGGCCATCTTCAGCTCGGCGCCCCAGTAGCCGCCGGAGTTGGAGCAGGCGATCGCCCCGGTGAGCGCGCCCTTGGTGATCACCGAATAGCGGCCGCCGGTGGAAGCCATCGTGCCGGTCAGCGGGCCGGTGGCCCAGATGATCTTGTTGTCGGGAGACAGCGGATCGACCTTGGCGTCGACTTCCTCGACAAAATATTTGGTGGCCAGCCCGCGCTGGCCGATGTAGTCGCGCGCCCACTGCATGTTCAGCGGTTCGGACGCGCAGGTGCCCGCGGTGAGATTGACGCGGAGTACTTTTCCAGCCCATGCCATGATCGTTCTCCCTTAAGCAGAAGCTTGGTTGTCGAGTTTGCCGGCCCACTGCTGCATCCGCTCCAGGCCCGTCCAGTCGGCATCGATGTAGGTGATCGCGCCGGTGGGGCAAGCCGTGGCGCAGGCCGGATCGCCGCCGCAGAGGTCGCACTTCTGGACCTTGCCGGTGTCCTGCACGTAATTGACGGTGCCGAAGGGGCAGGCGATCGTGCAGACCTTGCAGCCCACGCAGACGGTCTCCATCACCACCTTGGCACCGGTGACCAGGTCGAGCTTGATCGCGTCGACCGGGCAGGCCTGCAGGCACCACGCCTCGGCGCACTGGGTGCAGGTGTAGGGCACTTTGCGTCCGGCATCATGGAAGTCGAAGACCTTGATGCGCGACTTCGAAGGGTTGAAGCTGCCATGGTGCTCGTAGCTGCAGGCCATCTCGCACTGCAGGCACCCGGTGCACTTGTCGGGATTGATGTGAAGTGATTTCTGCATTGCCCGTCTCCCAGGAGTTCGTATCGACTCGACCTTGCGAAGCTCTGCCCGCTCGCCGCGGCCGTGCCGCGATCCGGAGCATACCCATGCATGAACATGCATGAGTGTGCATCTTAGTGAAAAAAGCCGGGCAGCGAAAGGGAAATCTGTCCGCGCCGGGGCTACCCCGAGCGGGGGGCGGGCACATCGGGCGGGCGGGACCGGCTAGCGCTTCGTTGCCGTGATGATCTGGAAGTTGCCGAAGAAGCACGTCGTGCGCTCGCACTCCCAGCCGCCCATGTCCCGGAGGCAGTCCAGCGGATCGTGCGTGTCCCAGAGCGCGAGCCCGAGCGGCTCGAAGACCTTGAAGTAGGTCCAGCTCAGGGCGCGCAGCACCCACAACTCGGGCCGGTGAAATTCGGCAAGGTAGAGCTTGCCGCCCGGCGCCAGCATGCGCCCCGCTTCGCGCAGGGCCTGCCCCTTGAGGTCGTGCGGCAGCTCGTGGAGCAGGAAGAAGATCACGTTGGCGGCCGCCGCGCCCTCCGCGTGCTTCATCTCGGTGGCGTTGTCCTCGATGTAGTCGACTTTTCCGGCAAAGCTGCCGAGCTTGCTGCGCGCGTGCGCGAGTTCGTTCGGGATGATGTCGGCGATCAAGACGCGCTCGGCGCCGCCCCGGACGGCAGCGTCGACGACCCGGGGAATCACGTTGCCGAAGGCACAGGACGTGATCAACACCTTCTTGCCCTCGAGATCGGAGCGCCCCAGTCCTGCGACGATATGCGAGACCAGCCGCTTGTACTGGAAAAGCAGGATGGCCGAGATGATGGGCTGGAAGTCCACGAGCTTGATCAGCCGCATGTTCGAATAGATCGGGTACACGTGCGACTTGTCGCCGCCCGCGCCGGCGGACAGTCCGCGCATCAGCAGCGCGCCCCGGGTCACCACGAAAAAGAACAGGCCTGTCGCTGCCAGGACAAAGAACAAGGCAAAGGCTGCATTCGTCATCCACGGGCTCATCGCGCTTCCCAGAGTTGGAGGTTGGTCACGCGGCAAGTATTAGCACGACCCGGCCGGGGCCGGCAAGCCGGCAGGTCAATAGTCGGCGATTTACGGGAAGCGGGGACGGCGGGCGCCGCTTGGGCGGCGGCGCATCGGAGTGTGCTCATTCGTTTTTTCCGATTAATCGACGCCAACAATTCGATTTTGCAAGGAACGGCAATCGCCGCATAATGGCGCCGGCCCACAGTGGCGGCCTGGCGGCTATGCTATGCCCTTGTTCAAACCATCAACCGGGAAGAATTGCGATGACACGCATCCTGCTGTTCCTTGGCACCAACATGGCCATCGTGCTGGTGCTCTCAATCACCATGAAGCTCCTCGGAGTGGAACCCTACCTGAACGCCAACGGGCTGAACCTGAATTCGCTGCTGATTTTCGCCGCGGTGATGGGCTTCGGCGGCTCGTTTATCTCGCTGGCCATCTCCAAGTGGTCGGCGAAACGCGCGATGGGCGTGCAGGTCATCGAAAAGCCGTCCAACCCGACCGAGGCCTGGCTGGTCGACACGGTCCGCAAGTACGCGACGCAGTCGGGCATCAAGATGCCCGAGGTCGGCATCTTCGACACGCCCGAGGTCAACGCCTTCGCCACCGGCATGACCCGGAACAGTTCGCTGATCGCCGTCTCCAGCGGCCTGCTGCAGCAGATGTCGCGCCAGGAAGCCGAAGCGGTGATCGGCCACGAGGTCGCCCACGCCGCCAACGGCGACATGGTCACGATGGCGCTGATCCAGGGCGTGGTGAACACCTTCGTCATGTTCCTGTCCCGCGTCGTCGGCCATCTGGTGGACAAGATCGTGTTCAAGACCGAGCGCGGCCACGGCCCGGCGTTCTTCGTCACCATGATCATCGCCGAGATGGTGCTGGGCATCCTCGCCTCGATCATCGTCATGTGGTTTTCGCGCCGGCGTGAGTTCAGCGCCGACCGTGGGGGCGCCAGGCTGGCCGGGAGGCAGAACATGATCGGCGCGCTGCAGCGCCTGGAGGCGATGCACCCGCAGCCGCTGCCCGACAAGCTGGCCGCGTTCGGCATCGCCGGGGGCGTGGGTGGCGGCATCAAGCGCCTGTTCATGACGCACCCGCCGCTCGCCGAGCGCATCGCCGCGCTCAAGGCGGCGCAGTAGGCGACCGGCGCCGCCGGTCTCCGGCATTTGCAGGCGAAACGAATGGAGAGCAAGACCATGCAACAGGAACAACAGAACGCCATCCTCGCCATCGGCTTGTACGCGGCATTTGCCGACGGCAGCAAGCACGATCGCGAGCGCGAGGAACTGCGCCGGATCGCCGCGGCGCTGGCAGGCGATGCCGGCACGCCGGACCTCGCGCGCCTGAACGGGGACGTGTTGCTCAAGCGCGTCGAGCTGGAAGCAGCGGCCGCGGCGCTCGGCGACCCCGCCCAGCGCCAGCTCGCCTATGAAATGGCGGTGTGCGTCTGCGATGCGGACGGCCGGCAGAGCGAGGCGGAGACCCGCTTCCTGGCGGAACTCAAGAAGCTGCTGCAACTCGATCCCGGGCAGGCTGCCGCGTTTGAAAGCGAGGCCGGCGCGATGGTTGCGCTCGCCGACGCGGCGGCTCCTGCCGCGGTCGCCGTCGCGGGCGAGCGCGGGTGCAGCTCCGGCCGCGTCCGGTCCGGTCGTGGCGGTACAGCCGAACGTCTCCGACGCGGCACTGGACCGATCGATCCTGAACTACGCCAAGCTCAACGGCGCGCTGGAACTGCTGCCGCAGTCCTGGGCGTCGATGGCGATCATCCCGTTGCAAATCAAGATGGTGTACGCGATCGGCAAGGCGCACGGGGTCGAACTCGACCAGGGCCACATCAAGGAATTCATCGCCGCCGCCGGCGTCGGCCTGACCTCGCAGTACCTCGAACAGTTCGGCCGCAGGCTGCTGGGCGGGCTCATCGGCAGCGTGGCCGGCCGGCTGCTCGGGGGCCTGGGTAGCGCCGCGACCGGGATGGCGTTTTCGTTCGCGACCACGTATGCGCTGGGGCATCTGGCCAAGCGCTACTACGCCGGCGGGCGCGTGATGAACGCGGCGGTGCTGCGCGAGACCTTCCAGACGCTGCTGGGGCCCGCGAAGGAAATGCAGGAGAAGTATCTCCCGCAGATCCGGCAGGAAGCCCGGACGCTGGACATGGGGCGGGTGCTGGCGATGGTGCGCGGCGGCTGAGCGCTATGCGGAACGTGGCCTCCCCGCTGCACCGCCGCTGGCTTCCGCTTGGCCGCCTTGCGCGCTGCCTGGCGGTTGCCGCCGTCGCGCCGGCGATCGCGCTGGCCGCGCTGCCCGGCAATGACGAGGTCGCGGCGATCCTGGACGCGCACCTGATCGCCAACCAGGTCGCCAAGGGGGTCGCGGTGGCGCTGGTCGATGCCGGCGGGATTCGCGTCGTCACCGCCGGCGTGGCGCGGGAGGGCGAAGCGGTGACCGCCGCGCACCTGTTCGAGATCGGTTCGCTCACCAAGACCTTCACCGGCCTGCTGCTGGCCATTGCCGACGACAAGGGCGAGGCCAGGCTCGACGACCCGGTCGAGAAGTTCCTGCCCGAAGGTCTCCAGCTGCGCGACAGCGCGGGCGCGCCGATCCGGATGGTGGACCTGGCCACGCATCGCTCCGGCCTGCCCCGGCTCGCGGCGAACATGCAACCGCGCGATCCGCAAGATCCGTACGCCGACTACACGGAGCAGGACTTGTACGATTTCCTGCGGGCGTTCGCCCCCACCCGGGAGCGCAACGCGCAGTTCGAGTACTCGAACATCGGCGCCGGTCTGCTGGGCGTCGCCCTGACGCGCGCCGCCGGCGCGGCGAGCTTCGAGGCGCTGTTGCGCGCGCGCATCCTGCAGCCGCTGGGCATGGCGAGCACGAGCAGCGACCCCGCGGCCTTCGCCGAGCGGATGACCCAGCCGCACGACGCGCAGGGCCGCCCCACCCCCGCATGGCGCCTGCCATTCGCGCACGCCGCGGCCGGCGCCATCCGGGCGACCGCGGGCGACATGGGGCGCTACGCCGAAGCGATGGCGGGCCTGAAGGACTCACCGCTGGCCAAGGCGATCGTCGTCGCCCGCACCATGCGCGAGCAGGGTCCGGGCCGCAACACCCGGATCGGACTGGCCTGGATGCAGATGCCGTTCAACGACCGGCTCATCCTCGAACACAACGGCGCCACGTTCGGTTCGTCCTGCCTGCTGCTGGTCGATCCCGTCGCCCGCGAAAGCGTGTTCATCGTCGCCAATTCCACAGTCCAGCCGCGGGAAGTCGCGCTGCACCTGCTGGATCGCCGGCACAGCCTGGCGCCGCGCTCGTTCCCGAAGATCGTCCCCGTCGCCGCGGACGTGCTGGCGCGCTATGCGGGCACGTACAAGCTCAACGACCGGATGGATGTCGTCGTGCGCGTGACCGACGGCAAGGTCACCGTGCAGGCCACCGGCCAGGGCGAGTTCGAGATTTTCCCGGAGAGTGAGCAGCGCTTCTTCGCCCGGGTCGTTCCCGTCGTGCTGACCTTCGGCGAAGTGGCGGAAGACAAGGCGGGCAGCTTCGTCCTCGAGCAAGGCAGCGCGAAAGTGACGGCGCGGCGCATACCCTGAGCCGCAGGCGGCCATGCCGTGAGCACCCCGGGAGTGCCGCTCGCGAGGCGCGCAACCCCTACTTCACCGCCCCCGCGGTCAACCCCTTGACGATGTGCCGCTGCGCGAGCAGCAGCACGATGATCGCGGGAATCGCCGAGAGGACGGCGCCGGCCGCCATCACGCCATGCTTGATCTCGTACTCCTGCGCGAACTTGGCGATCGCGACCGGCACCGTCGCCGTCTGCTTCGCGGTCAGGTTCAGCGCCACGGCGAATTCGTTCCAGCTGAAGACGAAGGCGAGGATCGACATCGCGGCGAGTCCCGGCAGCACCAGCGGGAACACGATGCGCCAGAGCATCTGCGGCGTCGTGCAGCCGTCGACGCGGGCCGCCTCTTCGAGCTCGACCGGGATGTCGCGGACGAACACCGACATCAGCCAGATGCCCACCGGCAGGTTCAGCGCGACATTTGTGAGGATCAGGCAGGTGTAGGTGTTGTCGAGCCCGATGGTGCGGAACATCACGTACCAGGGTCCCACCATGGTGATCGGCGGCAGCATGTGGAACACCACCGACCAGAGCAGGACGGTGGCCGGCACCCACCGTGGCCAGCTTAGCCGGTGCAGCGAGTACGCCGCGAGCGTCGAGAACAGCGCGACCGCGAGCGTGCTGGCGCTGGCGACGTAGAGGCTGTTCAGGAAGTTGGCGAGATAGTCCGACGAGCGCGAGAACAAGAGTTCGTCGAAATTGGCCCAGGTGGGGGGAAACAGCACGCGGCCGGTGAGCAGCGCGATCTGTGTCTTGAACGCGGCCACCGCGATCCATGCGACCGGGAAGATCACGATCAGCGCGCACAACGCCAGCACCGCGTGCATCAGCCAGGTTCCCGCGCGCGCCCGCTGCACCTCAGTCCTCCTTCCGGAAGCGCCGCGATCCGTACAGCACGAGCAAGATCAGCAGCGCCAGCGCGAACAACGTGAGCACGGAGATGGCCGAGCCATAACCCATCCGGTCCTCGGTGAAGAACCGCCGGTAGATGGTGAAGCTCAGCACCTCGGTCGCGGTCCCCGGCCCGCCGCCCGTTAACAGGTAGACCTCGTCGAAGACCTTGAACGAGACGATCAGCCGGAACAGCAGCGTGACCGCGATCGCGGGCAACATCATCGGCAGCATCACGTGGCGCAGTTCCTGCCAGGCGCTCGCGCCGTCGACGCGCGCCGCCTCGAACACATCCTGCGGCAAGGACTCGAGGCCGCCAGCATCAGCAGGAACACGAACGGCGTCCAGTGCCAGATGTCGACGACGATCACCGATGCCAGCGCCAGGCTCTTTTCGCCCAGCCAGTCGTACCCGGCCAATCCCGCGAGCCCGAACAACTGGTTGATCACCCCGAAGTCCGGGTTGTACATCAGCTTCCAGATCGCGCCGATGACGATGCCCGGGATCAGGATGGGCAGCAGGAAGATGGTCCGGTACGCGACGCGGCCCCGCACCACGCGGCTGACGAACAGCGCGAGGAAGAAGCCGATCACCATTTCGCAGGCGACCGCGCCGGCGGCGAACACGGCCGTGTTGGACAGGCCGGCGCGGATCAACTGGTCGCCGCCCAGTTCGGCGAAATGGCGCAGGCCGGAGTAGGTCCAGCGCGCGCTGCCCGCCTCCCAGCGGATGTCGTGCAGCGACATCGCGACCAGGTTGGCGATGGGCAGGACCGTCAGCAGCAGGTAGACCGCCGCCGCCGGGGCGAGCGCGTAGTAGCGCCAGCGCCGCGCGTCGCCGAGCAGATGCGTGTCCATCGCGCGGCGCGAACGGGCCGCTACTTCAGGTCAGGCAGCCGGCCGGTCTTGTACCCGCCCTTTTTCATGATGTCCTCGATTTCGGCCGCCATCGCATTCAGCGCCGCCACCGGTGTCTTTTCGCCGATCACCGCCTCGTTCAGCCGCAACTCGAGCACCGAGACGATCTGCGGGCCCTCGGGCACCGTGTACATCGAGCGCGGATACGGCGCCGAGTCGACCATCGCTTTCATCCAGCGGTGCTCCGGCTTCTTCGAGAGTTCGGACTCGAGCGTGTCGCGGCGGATCGGTGGGGCGCCCGCGGCGGCGACGATCTGCTGGGCGGGCGCGGTCTGGAACCACTTGAGGAAGGTCAACGCGGCGACCTGCCGGTCCTTCGGGATGTTCTTCGGTATCGAGCCGATGAAATGCCCCAGCGTCGGCGACGGCTTGCCGCCCGGCCCGTGCGGCAGCACTGCGACGTTGATCTTGCCGACCACTGCGGACTTGGTCGGGTCGTCCATCTGCGACCACGCGGCGATCACCGGCGTCCCGTGCGCGGCCTTGCCGGTCACCAGCGCCTGGATCACCTGGGCCTGGCCGTAGCTGCCCGGGTTCGGCGGCCCCACCTTCTTCGTGAGGTCCACGTAGGTGTCGAGCGCCTTCTTCCCTTCGGGGCTGTTGATGATGACGGTGAAGTCGCCGGCCTTCTCGTCCCGGAAGATCGCGCCGTTGTGGCTGTGCAGGTACGGCATCCAGTCGTACGAGATGTCGGAGGCGCTGCGCGCGCCGCGGAACACCATCCCGTAGACGTTGGGCGGATTGTGCAGCTTCTGCGCGTTGGCGAGCAGCTGGTCCCAGGTCTCGGGGACCTTCAATCCATGCTGCTGGTAGAGGTCGGCCCGATAGAACAGCAGCTGGATGTTGCCGTTCAGCGGCACGCCGTACAGCGCGCCGGTCTTCGCGCTGTTGGTCTTGGTCTTCGCATCCCAGTACGCGGTGTCGTCGTACGACAGCACCTGCGGATCGAGCTTGAACGCCGGGTCGATGTCGCCCAGCGGCGTGAGAAAGCCGCCGTGATAGAACTCGGCCAGCCACGTCGAATTCATCACCAGGATGTCGAACTGGCCCTGGCTGGAGCGCACCGAGTTGCGCTGCTTTTCGGCGCTGCCGGCGAACGGATTCACGTCCAGCGTGACCTTGTTGCCGGTCTGCTTCTCATACGCCTCGACCGCCTTCGAAAAGCCCCCGAACCACGGCGACTGGTTGATGACGATCGTGATCGGCGCGACCTTTTGCGCGAGGGCGGCCCCGCCCGTAAGGGCCAGCAGCGCGCCCAGGCCGATGCAGCGGGCGATGCGGCCGAGCTGCGTTTGTACACCGTTGCGTTTCATGCTTGCCTCCTCCTGATGGTGCTGCGTTGTTGTGTGGTGCCGTAACTCACAATGGACGCCGGTAGGGGGTGCAGCGACCCCATCTTGTCCCCCCCCACCACGTCCGACCCGCGACCCGCCCCCCCGCAGCACGCGCGGTTCCCGCACTCAATCGATCTCCGCCCTGGTTCCGGGCGCGGGCGTGAAGCCCAGGTCGCCGCGGGCGAGCGCGGCTTCGCGGCCGCCGTAGCGGGCCAGCAACTCAGCCTGGCGGCGCTTGGCGCGGCGGTCGACTTCTTCCGGGTCGCAGAATTCGTACAGACGCTTCCGGCACGCCACGAGCACGGCGGCATTGGCAGGGTCGCCCGCGACGTCGCGCAATTCTTCCGGGTCGGCCTCCAGGTCGTAGAGCTGCGGCCGGTAGTTCACGTAGTGCAGGTACTTCCAGCGGCCGTCGCGCAGCATGAACGCGGCGCCGGTCGAGCTGATCGCGTGGTACTCGCTGACTACCGCCTTCGCCGGCGCCGTGCCCCGCGCCAGATCGCCCAGCGAGCGCCCGGGATGACCGTCGTCGGGCACCGGCGCGCCGACGCATTCGAAGATCCACGGGTAGAAATCGACGTGGCTGACCGGCGTGTCCCGCGTGGCGCCGGCCGGAATGTCGTCGCCGCGGACGATGACGGGCACGCCGGCGGACTCCTCGTAGAACGTCGACTTGCCCCACAGCCCGCGCGCGCCGACGTTGTCGCCATGGTCGCTGGTGTAGACGACGCGCGTGCTCTGCCCCAGGCCGCTCTTTTCCAGCGCGCGCAGCACCTTGCCCACGTTCTCGTCCATCGCGCTGACCAGACCGTAGTAGCCGGCGATGGCCCGCCGGACGTCCTCCGGCCCCTTGAAGTGCGTGTCGTAATCGACGACGCGCGCGTAATCGGTGAGGTACGGGTGTTCGGGCCGCTCGCTCTTCGCGTACTGCTTGGGTAGGGGCAGCTCGCGGTCCGCATATTCGTAGTACCACTCCGGCGGCGCGGTCAGCGGAAAGTGCGGCGCGACGAACGAGACGAACAGCACCCACGGCTTGTCGTGCTCCTTCTTCGCCGCCTCGTGCAGCCAGATCTGCGCGCGCGCGGCGATATCGCGGTCGTACACCGTGTACGGGGATTCGCCGGGGCCGGCGTACTTCGCCATCTTGTCCCCGCCTTTGCGCATCGGGATGTCGTCCCGGACCAGTCCCTTCACGTCGCCGATCGCGTCGATGATGTGCATGGGCACGATTTCCTGCGAGAAGCCATGGTCGTCGCCCGGCGCGCCGCGGAAATGCAGCTTGCCGATCGAGACGACCTCATGCCCGCGCTCGCGCAGTTGATGATGCCAGCTCGGGATCGCACCCTCGTACCCGTCGGCATTGTCCCAGTAGCCTTCCTGATGCACGTAACGGCCGGTGGCGAACGACGCCCGCGCCGGCACGCAGATCGGGCACGTGGTGTAGGCCGCCGTGAAGCGCGTGCCCCGGGCGGCGAGCGCGTCGAGGTTCGGCGTCTGGATAATGCCGTGGCCCGCGCAACCCATCACTTTCGGATTGTGCTCGTCGGACATCAGGATCAGCAGGTTCTTCGGCGTGGTCATCGAGCGGTCCGTGGTTGGCGTGGCGCGGTTGGTTGTTGCGCGTCTTGACGAAGTCAGGTTAGCATACGTCCAGACGTATAGACAAGTTGCCGAAGTCGTCCCTACGCTGCACAACCGTCGCGCCGACTGGCCCGGACGCAGCCCCCCACGGAGAGCCGCGCATGGGATTGCCAGAGACCACCGACAGGGAACAGCGTCTCGAGGGCCTGGCCGGGCTCGAGCCTGAGGTCGTCTCGCCGCTCTATCACCAGATCAAGGAAAACATCACCCGCCAGATCGTCTCGGGCCGCTGGCTCTCCGGCCACGAGCTGCCTTCGGAGACCGACCTGTGCGGTCACTTCGGCGTCAGCCGGGGCACGCTGCGCCGCGCGCTCGACGATCTCGAGAACCGCGGGCTGATCGTCCGCCGGCAGGGCCGCGGCACGTTCGTCGCCAGCCCCAAGTTCGAAGGCAGCGTCCTCGGCTCCTACCGGAATTTCCGTGTGGGCGCGCTGCCGCACGATCCGGTGTCGCGCGTGCTGGGGATAGCCCGGAAGCGCGCCTCGGCGGACATGCAGCGGCTGCTGCAACTCGAGCGCGGCGACTATCTGTTCGAAGTCCGCCGCGTCCAGTTCATGGAAGGCGTTCCCATCACCCTCTCGACCAGCTTTATACCAGCGGCGCTGGCGCCCGGGCTCGACAAGTCCGACATCGAGCACGACCTTTTCTACGGGCTGCTCGAGCAGCGCTACGGCCTCGTCTACCTCCGCGCCGAGGAATTCCTCGAGCCCGTGATCGCCGACGACTTCGTCGCCAGGCATCTCGAGGTCGCCGAAGGCTCGCCCGTGTTCCTGGTCGAGCGGCACAGCTTTCTCGTCGGCGACAAGCCCGGCGAATTCCGGCAGGCCTACATGCGCGGCGACCGCTATCGCTACCGCATCGACCTGCGCTGACGATCGGATCCTTCGGATGAAACCCGCCAACCTGCTCTTCTTCCTGTCCGACAATCATGCGCGCAGCGCGCTGGGCTGCTACGGCAATCCCGTGGTGCGCACGCCCGCGCTCGACGGGCTCGCCGCGCGCGGCACGCGCTTCGCCAATGCGTACACGGCGAGCCCGTTGTGCTGCCCGGCGCGGGCGTCGATCGCCACCGGGCGTTTCCCGTTCCAGACCGGCTACTGGGACAACGCGATCGTCTACGACGGCCGCGTGCCCAGCTGGATGCACCGGCTGCGCGGCGCCGGCGCCGACGTGGTGTCGGTGGGCAAGCTGCACTTCCGCTCCACCGACGACGACAACGGCTTCTCGCAGGAACTCGCCCCCATGCACATCCTCAACGCCAAGGGCGGGGTGAGCATGCTGCTGCGCTGGTCCGACGAGGAGCCGGTCAACCGCGGCCAATGGGAGCTTTATCTGGAACAGTCCGGCGTCGGCTCGACCCATTACCAGGAATACGACTTCGAGATCTCGCGGCTGGCGATCGAGTGGCTGCAGCAACAAGCCGCGAAGCAGCGCGACCGGCCGTGGGCGCTGTTCGTCTCCTACGTGAGCCCGCATCCGCCGTTCACGGTGCCGCAGGAATTGCTGGACCTGTATCCGTTCGACCGGATGCCGTTGCCGCCGCTGTTCCGGCCCGACGAGCGGCCGCAGCATCCATCGCTGGCGCACCTGCGCCGCATCATGGGTTTCCAGGCGATGGACGACGAGGCGGCGTTGCGCCGGATCGCCGCTTGCTATTACGCGGTGGTCACGCACCTGGATCGCCAGATCGGGAAAGTCCTGCGCGCCGCGGAGGACTTGGGGCTACTGGAGAACACGCACATCGTCTACACCAGCGATCACGGCGAGGCGCTGGGCGCGCACGGGCTGTTCGGCAAGGCCAACCTGCTCGAACCCGGCGCCGGCGTGCCGCTGCTGCTGTGCGGTCCCGGCGTGCGCGCCGGTCACGTCGAGACCGTCCCCGTCTCCCACGTCGATCTGTTCCCGACCATCGTCGAGGGCGCGGGACTGGCGCCAGCCGCCGCCGAGTCCGACCTGCCGGGCCATTCGCTGTTCCACGCGGCGTCGAGGACGGCGCCGGTGTTCGCCGAATACCACGCGGCCGGGTCGCGGCGCGGCGTATCGATGCTGCGCGCCGGTCCCTGGAAGCTGATCCATCATCTCGACGAGCCGCCGCAGTTGTTCAATCTCGACGCCGACCCCGAAGAGCGCCATGATCGCGGCGCCGACCCCGCGGCGTCAGCGAAGGTCTCGGAACTCGAGCGCCAGCTCCACGCGATCTGCGATCCCGCGGCCGTCGATGCGCGCGCCCGCGCCGACCAGCGCGCCAAGTCCGAGTACTGGGGCGGCAACGACGCGATCCGCAAGGATGGACTGCTCGTCTACACCCCGCCCCCGGGCGTCGCGGCCGAAGTCAAGGCAACGGGTCCATGAGCGCAAGCGCCGCGCCGAAGATCGAAGTGCTGCGCGTCTCCAAGCAATTCGGCGACGCCGCGGCGGCGCCGGTGTTGCGCGACGTCGATCTGGCCTGCGCGGAAAACGAATTCGTCTGCCTGCTGGGGCGCTCGGGCTGCGGCAAGACGACGCTGCTGAACATCATCGCCGGATTGGTGCCGCCCACCGCGGGCGAAGTGCGCGTCGACGGCGAAGTCGTCACCGGCCCGGGGCGCGGCAAGGGCATGGTCTTCCAGCAGAACGCGCTGTTCCCGTGGCTCAGCGCGCGCGGCAACGTCGAGTTCGGCGCGCGCCGCAGCGGGCTCGACAAGGCCGGCGCCGGCCGCGTGGCCGACGAGCTGCTCGACCTCGTGGGCTTGCGCGACTACGGCGCGCGCTACCCCGGCGAGCTCTCGGGCGGGATGCAGCAGCGCGTGGCCATCGCGCGCGCGCTGGCGCTCGATCCGCAGATCCTGCTGATGGACGAGCCGTTCGGCGCGCTCGACGAAATCACCCGGCTGGACATGCAGGCCGAGTTGCTCCGCGTCTGGTCCAGCCGCCGGAAGACCGTGGTGTTCGTCACCCACAGCATCATGGAAGCGCTGGCCCTGGGCGATCGCATCGTGGTCATGGGCGGTGGCAGCATCGCCGCGATCCACGACGTCGGGCTGGAACGGCCGCGCAGCCGCAGCGATCCCGCGCTGCTCCGGCTGCACGACACGATCTGGCAGGGGCTGCACTGACATGGGCGCGGCAGCGACCCGGCATGCGGCGGTCCTCCAGGGCGCGGGCTTCATCGTCTCGCTGCTGCTGCTGTGGGAACTCGCTTCGGCGCTGGGCTGGCTGCGGCCGCACTCGTTTCCCCCGCCGTCGCGCATCGCGCAGGGCGCCTGGGAACTCGCGGTGCGCGGCTTTCCCGAGGGCGTTCGCGTGTGGACGCATACGCTGGTGACGCTGCGGCGCATCTTCTCCGGCTTCGCGCTCGCGATGCTCGCCGCGATACCGCTGGGGCTGCTGATCGGCCGCTCGCCAACGCTCGATGCGCTGACCAATCCGGTGATCACGTTCGCCCGCTCGGTGGCCACGCTCTCGCTGCTGCCGCTGGTGATCGTCTGGTTCGGCACCGGCGAACTCTCGAAGACGCTGCTGATCGCCTACGGCTGCTTCTGGGTGATGCTCTCCAACGTGATCGCCGGGGTCAAGTATGTCGACCCGGTGCTGGTGCGCGCGGCGCGCACGATGGACACGCCGGGGCGCGAGATCTTCACGCACATCGTGCTGCCGGCGGCGCTGCCGCGCATCTTCGCCGGCGCCCGCACTGCGCTGGGCGTGGGCTTCATGGTCATCGTCGGCGCCGAGATGATCGGCACGATCGAGGGCCTGGGCGCGCTGATCATGGAGGCGCGCACGTTCTACCGCACCGACGTCACCATCGTCGGGATGATGCTGCTGGGCGTGATGGGCGTGCTGTTCGCCCTCGGGATGGAGGCGCTCGAGCGCCGCCTGCTGCCGTGGCATCGCGGTTTGTCGGAGGTGCGCCGGTGAATCCGCGCGCGGCCAACGCGCTGCTCGGCGCGGCCGGCATCCTGCTCACGCTGGGCGCGTGGGAACTGGTGGCTCGCAGCGGCATCGTCAGCCAGTCGGTCTTCCCTGCGCCGTTCCATGCGCTGGCGACGGGCCTCGCCAAGGTGCCGCTGGCGGACCTGGGCGGCCACGTCTGGATCAGCCTGCAGCGCATCGCACTGGGCTTCGCCGCCGGAGCGCTGCTGGGCGTGGGCCTCGCCGTCGCCGGCGGCTGGTATCGCACCTTCGGCAACCTGGTCCGGCCGGTGGTCGAATTGCTGCGCCCGATCCCGCCGCTGGCATGGATTCCAATGGCCATCGTCTGGTTCGGCCTGGGCGAGCCCTCCAAAGTCTTCGTCATCTTCCTGGGCGCGTTCTTTCCGGTGCTCACCAACACCTGGAAGGGCATGGCCAACATCGACCCCACGCTGCTGCGGGCAGGGCAGACGATGGGGTTGTCCGGCCCGGAACTGCTGCTGAAAGTCGCCATCCCCGCGACGCTGCCCGACATCGCCACCGGCCTGCGCATCGGCTGGGGCCTGGCCTTCGGCGTACTGGTCGCCGCCGAACTGATCGCCGCCGAGTCCGGGCTGGGCTACCTGATCATGAACGCACGCCAGCTGGGCGAAGTCGAAGTCATCATCCTCGGCATCCTGGTCATCGGCGCGGCGAACCTGGTCACCGACAATCTGCTGGCGCGCGTGCTCGCGCGCTGGCTGAACCGCAGCAGCGAAGGGAGCCTACCGTAGGGATGGGCGCGCCGATACCCCCTCCTCTAAAGCCGTAGAATCCCGCGGGGAGCGAAGCGATACCCATCATCGCAATGTCGCAAGTACGTAACCGGCAACCGGGTGCACCATCAACCAAGGAGAGAAAAGATGACCACACGCAGGGACTTCATCGCAGGCAGCGCGGCCATCACGCTGGGGGCGGCAGCGGGAATGCCGCTGACCGCGTTCGGACAAGGCGCCAAGCCGGAAACCACTTCGCTGTCGCTGGGCTTCGGCATCGACCCGCCATTCGCGCCGCACATTGTGGCGATGCAGAAGGGCTGGTTCCGCGATGCGGGATTCAGCGACGTGAAGACGAAGACCTTCCAGTCCGGCAACCTCGCCGGCGAGGCGCTGGTCGCGGGCGACATCCAGCTGTGGACGCCGGGCAACCTGCCGCCGATCTCGATGGTGCACAACGGCATACCGGTCGTCGTGGTCGGCACCGCCAGCGTGAACTGGGACGTGGAGAAGCTGACGGTGCGCAAGGACGCCAACGTCAACACGCCGGAGGACCTCTACAAGATCAAGATCGGCCTCTTCCAGGGCTCGACCTCGAGCGCCTTCCTGAGCGTGCTGGCCAAGCACTACGGGCTCGACGAGCGCCGCCTGCAGGTGGTGAACCTGCCGCCGCCCGAACAGCTGGCCAGTCTGGTCTCGAACAACGTGCAGGCGCTGCTGTGCTGGGAACCGTGGCCGCACCGCGCGCTCGCCACCGGCAGCACCAAGGTCATCCACAGCGGCCTCACCAGTTACTTCCAGGCCAACAACAACCAGCGGGTCAAGGTGTCCGACGGCCGCAGCGTGCTGGTGGTCAGCCAGGAGTTCGCACGGAAATCGCCCAATGCGCTGCGCGCTGCGCTGGGTGCGCTGCTGCGCGCGCAGCGCTACGTCGCCGACCCGGCCAACACCGCCGAGGTGCAGAAGATGTTCGCGGAGTTCCAGAAGCAGGACCTCGAACTCGTGCGCGCGATCTGGGGCAATTACGTGTTCAACCCCGGCTTCGACGAAGCGTACGTGGCCGACATGGAGCGCACCGCGGCCTACCTCGAAGCCAGCGGCCGCATCAAGAACAAGCAGAACGTGCTCGACTACTCCTATACCGCCCCGCTGGCGGAACTGGACAAGTCGCTGGTCAAGGTCGAAGGGCGCTGGAAGGCGTGAGATGACGGCACAGGCGGCGCGCGTGCGCATCGGGATGATCGGCGCCGGCTTCATCGCCGGCTACCATCTCGACGGCCTGCGCGCGGCGGGCGGCGCGGACGTGCGCGTGATCGCGGGGCGCGGGCTGAAGAACGCCGCCGCGCTGGCGGCGCGCCACGGGATCGCCGACGCCACCGCCGACTGGCGCGCGGTGCTCGCCCGCGACGACATCGACGCCGTGGTGATCACGACGCCGGACGACACCCATCCTGAGATCGCCATCGCCGCCGCGCAGGCGGGCAAGCACATCCTGCTGCAAAAGCCGATGGCGCGCACCGCCGATGAATGCCGGCGGATCATCGCGGCGGCGAACGCCGCGGGCGTGCACCTGCAGGTCAGCTTCATGCACCGCTACTTCGAGGAAACGGTGCGCACCCGGGAACTGCTGGCCGATGGCGCGATCGGCAGGCCGTATGCGCTGCGCATGCGCAACGCGACACCAGGTCCCGACTGGGGCGCGTGGTTCTACAGCCGGGCGCGCGTCGGCGGCGGCGTGGTGATGCAACTCGGCGTGCACGGGATCGACCTGTTGCGCCACCTGTGCGGCGACATCGGCCAACTGAGCGCGCAGACGGCGCTGCTGCGCACCGAGCGGACGCTGGCCGACGGGTCGGTCGTGCATCCGGACAACGAGGACCACGCGCTGGCGCTGTATCGCTTCGACTCCGGCGCCATCGCCTCGCACGAAATGAGCATGAGCGAGGTCGCGGGCTGCGACCGGTTCACGCTGGAGATCTACGGCGAATCCGGCACGATCTGGCTGCGCTCCGGACGCGGACCGCTGGCGATCCATGCGCCGCGCTACACCGGGACCAAAGAGTGGGTGTGCCCCACCCTGCCCGCGCGTGAATTCGGCGCGCGCCAGCATCAGGCCTTCCTCGACATCGTGCGCGGGACCGCCGCGCCCGACACCACGGCGGCGGACGGCCTGGCCAGCGTGCTGGTCGCCGAGGCCATCTACCAGTCCGCCGAATTGCGGCGCGAAGTCGCCGTCGGCAAGACGGAGGGACCGAGATGAACGCGCCCATTCGCGTGGCCGTGCTCAGCTTCGCGCACTACCACGCGAACTTCTGGACCGAAGTCTTCCGGACTTCGCCGCTGGCCGCGCTGACCGCGATCTGGGACGACGACCCGGCACGCGGCGCGGCGGCCGCGGCAACGCATCAGGCCACGTTCAACAGCGGCCTCGCCGCCGTGCTCGCGGACTGCGACGCCGTCGCCATCTGTTCGGAGACCGCGCGCCATGCGGACCTGATCGAGCGCGCCGCGCAGGCGGGGTGCGCGATCCTCTGCGAAAAGCCGCTGGCGGGAACGCTCGCCGATTGCGACCGGATTGCGCGCGCCGTCGCCGCCGCGGGCGTGCCGTTCATGCAGAGCTTTCCCAAGCGCTTCGACCCGGTCAATCATGAATTGAAGCGCATGCTCGACGCGCAGGCGTTCGGGCGCATCGGTCTGGTGCGAGTCCGGCATGGCCATTACTACGGGCTGGACGCCGCGTTCCCGAAGAGCTGGCACGCCAATCCCGCCGCCTCCGGCGGGGGCACGCTGATCGACGAAGGCGTGCACGGCGCGGACTTCCTGCGCTGGATGTTCGGGGAGCCCGAGAGCGTCACGGCCATTACCTCCGGCGCGCTGCTGGGCCTGGGCGTCGAGGACCTCGCGGTCGCCCTGTATCGCTACGCAGACGGCATGGTCGCGGAACTGACGACGAGCTGGAGTTTCATCGCTGCTGCGGATTCGATCGAAGTCTACGGTGACCAGGGCACGGCGCTGCTCGGCGGAGTCGACCTCGCCTCGAAGGACTTCTGCACCGAGGCGTGGTTCCGGACGTACACGGGCGGCGAGCGGCGCTGGCGCGTCGCGGACATCGTGCCGCGCTTCAAGACCGGCGGCTTTCACCAGCAGAACGCGCTCGCCTTTCTCGATGCGCTTGCGCGCGACACGCCGCCGCCGGTGACGCTGGACGATGGCCGGCGCGCGCTGGCGATGATACTGGCCGCGTACGAGGCCGCCGCCAGCGGCCGCGCCGTGCAGATCCGATACTGAATCCAACCGAAGGGCGCGATGAATCACGTCTCAACCGATGTTGTCCGCATTCCACTGGGCGCCGGCGCCGGCGCCGGCCCCGGCGTGCCGGCGTACCGCGCCGCGCCGGCTGCCGGCCAACCCGTCGCCAGCGTGCTGGTGCTCTCCGAGATCTGGAGCGTCAATCCGAACATCCGCAGCATCTGCGAGCGCCTCGCGCAGAACGGGATCATCGCCCTCGCCCCCGATCTCTATCGCGGCGGGCCCGCGCCGCAGGAGAGCGATCCGGCCGACGCGATCACGCAATCCTTCCTCGACTACGACGACGCGCGGGGCATCCGCGACGGGCGCGCCTTCACGCGCTGGTTGCGGGCGCACGCGCCCGCCGGCGTGCCGCTCTACATCTGGGGCTTCTGCATGGGCGGGCGCTTCGCGCATTACCTGGGCGCCTGCGGCGAGCCGGTCGCCGGCGTGGTGAACTTCTACGGGCGGCTGGTGTTCGACCGGCAACCGAACAAGCCCTTCATCCCGATGGACTTTGCCGATCTCATCGAAGTGCCGTACCTCGGGCTATTCGGAGAGTTCGATCCCATCGTCCCGGAGCGCGACGTCGAGACCTTGCGCGCGAAGTTTCTCGCGCGCGGCCATAGTCACCGGCTCCAGGTCTTCAAGGGCGCCGAGCACGCGTTCTTCAACCAGACCCGCGCGTCGTACAACGTCGTGGCGGCAGCCGCGGCCTGGGACATCACCCTGAATTTTTTCGTGAACGGGAGCCTGGATTGAATCCGGCAGAGAAACTGAAAATCGCCATCCTCGGCTGCGGGAATTTTCCGCGGCGTTACCATGTGCCGGCGCTCGCGGCGGAGACCCGCGCCGTGCTGGCGATGATCTGCGACACCGGGACCGACCCGGCGCTGCGCGAACTCGCGACGCGCTCCGGCGCCGTGCTGACCCCGCGCATAGCCGATCTCTTCGCCCCGGCGCGTGCGACGCGGTGATCATCAGCACCCCGCATACGCTGCACGCCGGTCATGTGCAAACTTGCCTGGAGCACGGCAAGCACGTGCTGGTCGACAAGCCGTTCGTGATGCACGCGGCCGAGGCGAAGGCGCTGGCCGACACCGCGGAGGCGGCCGGACTGGTGGCCGCGGTCGCCTTCAACCGGCGCTTCGACGCGGGCTGCCTGCGGGCACGGGAGTTGATCCAGGGCGGGGCGTTGGGCGCGATCCGCTACGTGGAAACGGTGCAGCTCGGCTACGAAACCAGCGGCTGGTTCCTCGACCCCGCGCTGGGCGGCGGCGGCCCCTTTACGGGGCGCGGCGCGCATATGGCCGACCTGTTGCCGTGGCTGCTGGCCATGCCACCGGAGCGCGTGCGCGCCGAGACGCGCCCCGGTCCCCCTGGCCGCGCCGACGAGGGCGGTTTCATCGACGTCGATTTCGGCGCGCTGCGCGCCCACCTCACCTGCATCACCGCCGGCCTGCACACCTGGGACGAGATCCGCGTCTTCGGCGACAATGGGTTGGTCGAGCTGCGCCGGCCGCTGGACCTGCCGCTGGGCTGGCAACTGGTGCACTGGGGAAAGGCACGCCAGCCGCTGGAGACCATCGCCGCCGATGGCACGCCGGGGGCGGCGACGCACGACTTCATCGCTGCGCTGGTCGCCCGGGGCGGCGGGGCCGGAGCAGTGCCGGCCTGCACGTTCGCGCAGGCGTGGAACTCGGTGCGCGTGATCGAGCTGGCATTCGAATCGGCGCGGCAGGACGGCGCCTGGCTTGCAGTCAACTGAAGGAGGACGCGATGAAACTGTTCCAACGCACGTTGCTGTCTCTGCTGGCCCTGCCGGCGCTGCTGGCCCTACCCGGTGCCGCCATCGCGCAAACCTATCCGGACAAGCCGATACGGCTGATCGTCGGGGACGCCCCCGGCGGCTCGCCGGACACGCTGGGCCGGCTCCTGGCGCAGCGACTATCCGAGAGCATGGGCCAGCCGGTCGTCGTCGAGAATCGCCCGGGCGCCGGCGGCCTGCTCGCCGCCGACCTCGCAGCCAAGGCCGCGCCCGACGGTTACACGCTGTTCATGAACACGACGACCGTCTGGGCCATCCTGCCGGCCGTGAAAAAGAACCTGCCCTACGATCCGCTGAAGAGCTTCGTGCCGGTCACGCGGGTCGCGTCGACATCGAACGTGCTGGTCATCAACACCTCGCTGCCGGCGACCAACGTCGCCGAACTGGTGAAGCTGGCAAAGGCCAGTCCCGGCAAGTTCAACTACGCCTCGGCGGGTATCGCCTCGCCCGCGCACCTGGCCGGCGAAATGCTCAACCTGCTGGCCGACATCAAGATGACGCACATCCCGTACAAGGGCGCGGGTCCCGCGCTGCTTGACGTGATCGCCGGCACTGCGCAACTGATCATCACCTCGCCCATCGCCGCCGGCGCGCACATGACCAGCGGCCGCGTGCGCGCGCTGGCCACGACCGGTCCGCAGAGAAACCCCGGGCTGCCCGACCTGCCGACGATCGCCGAGACCATTCCCGGCTACGACATCTCGCAGTCGTGGGGCATCACGGTCCCCGCCGGAACGCCGCCCGCCATCGTGAAGACGCTCAGCGCCGAGTTCGTCAAGGCGCTCAATCTCCCCGACACCCGCGAACGCATCCTGCGCACGGGCGCCGTGCCGGGCGGGGGAACGCCGGAAGAGTTCGACGCGTTCATCGCCGCCGAGCGCACGCGGCTGGGCGAGGTGATCGCCAAGACGGGGATCGTGCTGGCGGATTAGGCGGGCAGCCTGCTTCATTGCAGATCATCGTCTTCGGAGCACTCTCATCATCGACACTTTCGAACTCCGGCAGTGCCGCACTGCGATCTACGGCGCGAAGCTGGTACCGCAGTTTCCGTTCAGGTAGGGCTGGATTTCCGACCATGTCGCGCGCGTGGCGCCGCTGCCGACCGCCGCGTTCGTCACCGCGCTCCCCGTCAGGCCGAACATCGCACGCAGGAGGATCAACCCATCGGTCAGTGCGTCGATGTTGTTGTTGCCATCGACGTCGAGCGAGCAGTTGCCGCCCAGCGGCGACCCCGTGCTGACGTTGAACGTCGCCATCGCGCCGCCGACGTGGAGGTCGGTGTACGTCACCCGGTTCGGCGCGGCGGACGCTGTGTGACGCACGCACACGTAGCGGTTCGTCGTAATGGTGTCCGAGTCGCCACATCCGTGAGGCTCACGTCGCAGGAGCAGGACGGCGTGCTCGACACGCAGTACGCGCTGCCCGGCTGGCCATCGAGGTAGATGTCGGCGGCGCCGGTGATGCCGGCGATGAGGACCGGACTCGAGGTGCGGACAGACGACGCCGGGACGTTGATCTGCGGTGCGAATGCGAAGGCATCCGGCGTGGAATCGTTGAGTGTCAGGTCGGCGGTCAGACGGGCGACGAAGGTATCACCCAATCCGGCATTGGAAGGCTGTGCGCCATTGGCGCATCCGGTAGCCGGCGACGTACAGGGCAGATTGGTGGAAAAGGTGTCCCCCGCCACCAGCACCTCACCGCTGACCGGATGGATTGTCATCGCCCGGATGAGGTCATCGTCGCCGCCTCCGAGGAAGGTCGTCTGCAGCAGACTGGTCAGGTTGGCGTTGATCCGGGCGATGAAGCCTTCGAAACCAGACCCTCCGGTCGTTGCCGCGTGAGCGGCCTGCGCGCCGGTGCCGCAAGGTGGGGTGCTTGTCGTCGTGCATGGAAGGACGGGGGATGACGTGAAACCCGCAACAAGCACTTCCATCGGTCACCGCGGATCGCAATCCCGGTTATCAGGCCGCCGTCAATGCCCCGCTGAGATAGGTGGCCTGCAACTGGTCGTCAAGCGGGCGTTCAGCCGAGCGACAACCGGGTGCAGTCCGATAGAGGTTGCCGTCGGTTGCGCGCCATTGCCGCAGCCGGAGTCGCTATGCTCGTACATGAAAATCGTTTCTTGCGTTTCCGGCTACCAGTACTTCACCGCTGACCGGATGAATGACCATCGCTGTGATGTTCGTGTCGCCGCCTCCAAGGTATGTCATCGCAGCAGGCTGGTAAGATTGGCGTTGAGCAGGCCGACGAAGCCACTAACCCCCGAGATAAGTCCCTTGAAGCACGCTGGTCAGACTGGCATTCAGGCGGGCGACAAACCCTTCGTATTGCCCCCCGTCCGAGGCATGCAACGGTTGCGCGCCGCCGGCAGTAAACGTCAGATTGGTCGATATCGTCGTGCCCGCCAGCAAGACCTCGCCACTCACCGGATGGATGGTGATCGCGCGTTGATGGTCGTCGCGGCTACCGCCCAGATAGGTCGCCTGCAGCAGGCTGGTCAGGTTGGCGTTCAGTCGCGCAACGAAGCCATCCTCGCCGACTCCCCCACCGATCACGGCGTGGGCTGGCTGCGCCCCGGCACCGCAGCCAGCAGCGATGGTCGTACACGGCAGGTCGAAGGACAGGGTGTGGCCGGCCACCAGCACTTCGCCGCTGACCGGGTGAATGGCGATCGCGCGGATTGCGTCTGTGTTGCTGCCGCCCAGATAGGTGACCTGAAGCAAGCTGGTCAGACTGGAATTGAGCCGTGCGACAAAGCCGTCGCCGGGGTTGGGAGCATGCGCCGGTTGCGCCCCGTCACCACAGCCCGAGACGATGGTCGCAAGGCAAGTCGACGGAATCGGTAAACCCTGCTACCAGCACCTCACCGCTGACCGGGTGCACGGCGATGGCGAAAATAGCGTCACCGTTACCACCTCCGGAGATAGGTCGCCTGCAGGAACGGATCGATGATCAGCGGGCGCGAATGGTCGTAATCGCCCAACTCGAAGGCGTAGGTCTTCGACGCCTCGGCCAGCCTGTATCGGACGTCGACGGCGTTGCGCTGTCCCCGTCGTCCTCCTGATAGGCAATCGGGGCGGTGAAGTCTACGGCCCTAGATTCGTATGAACGCGCAGCGCCATCCGCTCCCAGTTCGAGTCTCTCGGCACCGTCGAGGCGCACGCGTATCGCGCCAGGGTCGCGCTTCGGCGCGACGGTGAAGATCTTCTCGACGTTGCTGCCGGTGGCGCGCAGGTCCAGGTGGACGCCCGGGGCCAGTTCCCCCAGGCTCACCCGCTCGTACGAGGCGAGCGGGCCGCGATGCGCAACCGGATCGTCCTTGATGAACGAGCTGACCCGCGTTACCTGCGGACGCGAGCCTTGCGGCGTCAGCGGGACGGCGCGACCTCGCCGTCGATCAACGTCTCGGTGAGCACGGAATAAGCGCGCGGGACATTACCGGGCGACCCGCGCTGGGCAGCGAGCGGCTCCTTCGCGCCCGACGCAGGCTCGCGTGCCGCCGGGCAGGCTGTACACCAGCTGTCCCGCCGTAGTGACGAACAGCGTTCCGGCGAAGGTCCGCGCCGCGAACGCCGCACGCGCATCCCACTGCCCCGCATTGGGCACAAACGGTACGGTGAGCGCGCTCATGCGTTGACGCACCTGCGCGAGGTCTGGCGCAGGTTTCGCCACGTCGGCAACCGAAGGCAGACTCAATGCAAACCCGACCATGGCAATGCTGAAGCGAAGGTAGCGATGATTCACTGTGTCTCCCGCAGAGGATAGCGATTCCAATCGCCCTGCTTTAAGTATCAGCGGTCGCCGCACCCCTGTCAACGGCGCGTGTCAGCGCGCCCTTGCGTGATCGAATGCCCGGAAGTCCCGCGCTAGGGCGGCGCACTAGGTTGCCGTGGCCGGCTTTGCTCGCCGCAGCACCAAAAACCCGCGCGGTAGTGCGCCGCAGACACAAGCGGACCGAGCCCGAGCCAGCAGGAGTCGGTCATCAGGTCGGGCGCTGATCGAGTTCGATCTCCGGTAGTGGTTGGGCGGCCTGGCGCCATTGCGGATCGTAGGCCCCGGTAGCGCCGCGGCGGCCTCCCACGGCGGCGGTCTCGACCATGTGCCGGGTGTTGCACGACGGGCATACGGCTCGCCCTTGGCACGAGAAAGCAACCGGGAAATCGTGTCCGCACGCCGCGCAGAAGACCCTGGCAAGACCACAACCGAGGATTCCGCATTCGAGGTAGCGGCGAAAGGCTTGCTCGACATAGGCCGGCGCTGTGGCGTCGTCCGACCCGGCCGCCAGCGCCAGCCAAGTCTCGAAGTGCGCCTGAACAGTGCGATACCACAGCGTGTGTTCGGGACGGCGGCGCTGATAGCATCCGGTGCCGGAGCGCGCCGGTTGGACCGCGGCAGACATGGGAGCACCCGAGCAATCGGGTGAGCAGAATGAACGAGGAAATAGATGTACGGCAGCCAGCCGCGCCCGACACACTCTGGCGGCCGATCCAACCCGAGCAGGCGGGGTTCAGGAACGAAGATGCTCGCCCCGAAGGAACGCACCAAGAAGCCGGAGCTTGCCGTGGTGCAGGCATCGAACGTGCTGGTCATCAACACTTCGCTGCCCGCGACCAATGTGGCGGAACTGGTCAAGCTGGCGAAGTCCAGCCCCGGCAAGTTCAACTACGCCTCGGCGGGCATCGCCTCGCCCGCGCACCTGGCCGGCGAGATGCTCAACCTGCTGGCCGACATCAAGATGACGCACATCCCGTACAAGGGCGCGGGGCCGGCGCTGCTCGACGTGATCGCCGGCACCGCGCAACTGATCATCACCTCGCCCATCGCCGCCGGCGCGCACATGACCAGCGGCCGCGTGCGCGCGCTGGCCACGACCGGCGCGCAGAGGAATCCCGGGCTGCCCGATCTGCCGACCCTGGCCGAGACCATTCCCGGCTACGACATCTCGCAGTCGTGGGGCATCACGGTCCCCGCCGGAACGCCGCCCGCCATCGTGAAGACGCTCAGCGCCGAATTCGTCAAGGCGCTCAATCTCCCCGACACCCGCGAGCGCATCCTGCGCACGGGCGCCGTGCCGGGCGGAGGAACGCCGGAAGAGTTCGACGCGTTCATCGCGGCCGAGCGCACGCGGCTGGGCGAAGTCATCGCCAAGACCGGGATCGTGCTGGCGGACTAGCTGCCGCGCCCCCCGATGCTCACTGCGCGGCAATCACGCGCGCGGTACGGCAATTGTCGAGCGAGTGCGCATCCAGGCGCCGGCCGTTGACACGCACGTCCAGCCCCTGCGGAAATTCGGCACAGGCGGCAGTCGCCGCGGCATCGTAGCGCGCGTGCAGATAGCCGTCGCTGTTTGGGCCCGTCGGCGCTTCGAACGCGATGGCGGGCAGTTGACACGATCCGCCGTCGGCGTACTGCGCGGCGAGCGACAACTGGCTGTTGGCGACGCTCATGACGAACTTGCCGTGCCGGATCGCCAATTCGCGGTTCGGCGGAAACGGACCGCACGCGGGATTCTGCGCCCCGGTCTGCAGCGCGCCGTAGTAGTTGCCGCCCACGCTGAACTGGTTCTTCGCGGCCACGTAGACCGAGAAGTTCTGCCGGGATTCGTCCCAGCGCAACGTCGCGATGCTGCCGATCTCGGGAAAATTGAGCAGATCGTAGTCGGCCGACTTGCCCGTCAGGAACTCGGTACCGAAGTTCTCCGCCTGGAACTCGATGTTTGCGACCGGCACGCCGTCGGCCAGCGCGACGGCACAGGTGGAAGCGGCAGCCAAAGCATTGCGTGGGCAGGGTGTTCCAGTTGAGCAGCAGCGAAAATCCGGTATCGGCTCGTCCGCACACGCCTAGCGTGTCATTGCGGCTCGTGTGCGTTCCGGCTGGCAACGGCGGGCCGCCATCGATGCTGATGGCGATGCTGGCCGCGGTGCAATGCCAGCCGCTGATCGCACCGATGCCCGATTGCACCGATGCGGGCGCGGGGACTTCGAGGACGCCCTGGGCGTGGGCAACAGATAGCGTCGCGATCGCGATGGCGGCGCTGGCGCGGGACAGCGCACGAATTCCAGTCTGAATCATGACATGGCTCCTTGGCTCTTCCCCCCCCCCCCCCCCCCCCCCCTCCCCCCCCCCCCCGGTTCCCCCCCCGCCGCCCGGGGGAAAAGGGCGGGCCCCGGGCCCCCCCCCCCCGGAAAATTGGCCGGGGGGCCGGCCCCCCCCCCCCCCCCCCCCGGGGCGTCCGGGCCTGGGGGCGTGCCTCCCCCGCGGAGAAGGGGAGTGTGACGGGGGCCGCGCGCCCACCGGGGGCGCTGGCGAGGCGGCCGCCCCGGCATCTACCGAACTGACCGGGCTCGACGCCTGGTGGCGAGCCGCCAACTACCTGTCGGTGGGGCAGATCTACCTGCTCGACAACGCGCTGCTGGCGGAGCCGCTGCGCCCGAGCACGTCAAGCCGCGGCTGCTCGGCCACTGGGGCACGACGCCGGGCCTGAACTTCATCTACGCGCACCTGAACCGCGTGATCAACCAGCACGAGCTCGACATGATCTTCATCGCCGGCCCGGGGCACGGCGGCCCGGCGATGATTGCCAGCACATGGCTCGATGGCAGTTACAGCGAAACCTATCCGAACGTGTCGCGCGACGCCGAGGGCATGCAGCGGCTGTTTCGCCAGTTCTCGTTTCCCGGCGGCGTCGGCAGCCACGTCACGGCCGAAGTCCCGGGCTCGATCCATGAAGGCGGCGAACTGGGCTACGCGGTGGCGCATGCGTACGGCGCCGCGTTCGACAATCCGGACCTGATCGTCGCCTGCGTCATCGGCGACGGCGAGGCCGAAACCGGGCCGCTGGCCGCGGCCTGGCACTCGAACAAGTTCCTGAATCCCGTCACCGACGGCGCGGTCCTGCCGATCCTGCATCTGAACGGCTACAAGATCGCCAACCCGGCGGTGCTGGCGCGCATACCGCACGCGGAACTCGAGGCGCTGTTCGTCGGCTACGGCTACCGGCCGCACTTCGTCGAAGGCGAGGAACCCGCGGACATGCACCGGCAGATGGCGGCGACGCTGGACACCGTGATCGGGGAGATCCGTGAAATCCAGCGCGCCGCGCGCGCCGGCGGGACCGGCGAACGCCCATGCTGGCCGATGATCGTGCTGCGCTCGCCGAAGGGCTGGACCGGGCCGAAGGAGGTCGACGGCAAGAAGACCGAAGGGTCATGGCGCTCGCACCAGGTGCCGTTCGGAGACACCACCGGCAACCCGCAACACCTGCAATTGCTCGAGCAGTGGTTGCGCAGTTATCGGCCCGAGGAATTATTCGACGACAGCGGCGCGCCCCGACCCGAGATCGCAGCGCTGGCGCCGCAGGGCGCGCGGCGGATGGGATCGAATCCGCACGCCAATGGCGGCCTGCTGCTCAGGGACCTGCGGCTCCCGGACTTCCACGATTACGCGGTGGATTTGCCGCAACCGGGTGCGGTGGCCGCGGAGGCGACGCGGGTGCTGGGCGGGTTCCTGCGCGACGTGATGCGCGACAACATGGATGCCGGGAACTTCCGCGTCGTCGGCCCCGACGAGACCGCGTCCAACCGGCTCGGCGCGCTGTTCGAGGTCACCGGCCGCGCGTGGCAGGCCGAGCGGCTGCCGGAGGACGAGGGCCTGGCGCAGGAAGGCCGGGTCATGGAAATCCTCAGCGAGCACACCTGCCAGGGCTGGCTGGAAGGCTACCTGCTCACCGGCCGGCACGGCTTCTTCTCGTGCTACGAGGCGTTCATCCACATCGTCGACTCGATGTTCAACCAGCACGCGAAGTGGCTGGAGGCCTGCAACGACATTCCCTGGCGGCGGCCGATCTCGTCGCTCAACTACCTGCTCACCTCGCACGTCTGGCGCCAGGACCACAACGGCTTCTCGCACCAGGACCCCGGCTTCATCGACCACGTGGTGAACAAGAAGGCGGACATCATCCGCGTGTATCTCCCGCCCGACGCGAACACGCTGCTCTGCATCGCCGACCGCTGCCTGCGCTCGCGCAATCTGGTCAACGTGATCGTCGCCGGCAAGCAGATGCAGGCGCAGTGGCTGGACATGGATGCCGCCGTCAAGCACTGCGCCGCCGGCATCGGCATCTGGGAGTGGGCGAGCAACGACTGGCAGGCGGTGGCGGCGAGCCCGACGTGGTGATGGCCTGCTGCGGCGACGTGCCGACGCTCGAGACGCTCGCAGCCGTGGACCTGCTGCGCCGACATCTTCCGGAACTACGCGTGCGCATGGTCAACGTCGTCGACCTGATGACGCTGCAGCCGCAGGAGGAGCACCCGCACGGGCTGTCGGATCGCGACTTCGACACGCTGTTCACGACCGACAAGCCGATCATCTTCGCCTATCACGGCTACCCGTGGCTGATCCACCGGCTCACCTACCGGCGCACCAACCACGACAACCTGCACGTGCGCGGCTACAAGGAAGAAGGCACGACCACGACGCCGTTCGACATGGCGGTGCTGAACGACCTCGACCGCTTCCATCTGGTCGCGGACGTCATCGACCGCGTGCCCAAGCTCGGCTACCGGGCCGCGCACCTGCGGCAACTGATGCGCGACAAGCTGGTCGAGCACTGGCACTACATCCGCGCGCATGGCGAAGACATGCCGGAGATTCTCGAGTGGCAATGGCCGGCCCGGCAGGAAAATCGATGAGCGCTGCCAGGAGACAGCTGCGCACCGGGGCCGGCTTGTCGCGCTGTGGCCGGCCCGGTCAGGGCGCCTGCTGGTCCCTGCCGCCGGAAACCGGGTCGCGCCGGTCCGAATAGAGGTTTTCCCCGGACCGCCCGCCTGCGCCGGTTTCCGCCACCGCGGAAGGCAGGCGCGCCTGCATCTGCCCCGCGCGCAGTTCTTCGTTGCGCCGCATCTCCTCGGCGAGCTTCCGCTCCAGGTCGGCGACCTTGCGGTTAAGGCGGGCGATGCTCCACTGGCGGCGGATCATCGCGGGCGATGAGACGAGCCCGGCGATCAGCGCCCCGAGTCCGAGCGTCAGCAACAACACCAGTGCCAGCGAGCCTTCGAAACTCCAGAAGGCCAGCGTGACGGTGACCGACGCAATGTTCTGCAGGGCGAAGAGCACCGCCAGGATCGCGAAAGCAATGCCGAAGATCAATCCGAGTTGCATGGCAGATTCTCCTGTTTGCGCACGGCGTGCCGGCCTTCAGTCGCCGGACGCGGGCGCGCGGGTGAAGGCGACCCGGTCCGGCGCATTGGCCCCGCCGGTCACCACGAAGCTCATCGCCTGTTCGACGGTCCAGTCGGTGGGAATGACGTCGGCCAGGGGCACGATCTCGATGTACCCCGAAGTCGGATTCGGCGACGTCGGCACGTAGACCGCGGCGAGTTCCTGGCCGGTCGCCGCGTCATGCATGACCTTGGTGACGAAACCCACGGCCTTCATCTCCGGCGTGGGAAAGCTGATCAGCACCACGCGCTGCCCGCTGTTCGGGGGCTTGCGCAGCGTGTGCAGGAAGCGCTTGGTCCCGCCGTAGATGGTCTGCACCAGCGGCAGCCGGGTGAGCTGCGCCTCCATCACCGCGATCAGCTTGCGCCCCAGCACCACCGAAGCGAGCAGGCCGATGCCGTACAGCGCGCCCAGCGTGAGCAGCACCGCCAGCAGTTTCTGGAAGAACGAATCCATCAGCCAGGACGACATCGTCGAGGAGGCAGGCGCAACCAGGCCGGCGGCAGCGCGCAGCACGGGCGCGCCCACGTCGGCGAGGATGCCCAGCAGCAGGTCGAACACCAGCCAGGTCACCCACAGCGGGGCCACCGTGAAGAACCCGATCAGTACATAACGCACGAAATGGGGCTTGCCTGGCTCGCCGCCCGGTGCCGGCGCCGTTTTCAAGTTGTCATCGTGCATTGATGGTCCAGACCTCATCCCTTCTCGACACGGCTTGCCAGCCCCCGGATGCCACGCCGGCAGGCGCCGCGAAGCGCAGGCTCAATACTTGCCCCGGATCGGCTTCACTGTTCCGGTATAGCGCTCCCGGCCGGGCTTGCCCGACAGGGGCGGCAACTCCAGCGGCTGCTCATCCACCTTGTAGTCCGGCACCTGGTCGAGCAGGTCGCGGATCAGGTTGAGCCGGCCGGCGCGCTGGTCGTTGAAATCCACCACGCGCCAGGGCGCGTGCTTGTTGTGCGTGGCGCGGAACATCGCCTCGCGGGCGCGGCCGTACTCGGCGTAGCGCTCGCGCGCCTCGATGTCGATGGGCGAGATCTTCCAGCGCTTCAGCGGGTCGCTGGCGCGCTCGGCGAAGCGCTCCTCCTGTTCCGCCTGGTCGGTCGCCAGCCAGTACTTGAACAGCAGGATGCCGTCATCGCGCAGCATCTTCTCGAACACCGGCACCTGCTTGAGGAACTTCGCATACTCGGCCGCGGTGCAGTAACCCATGACCCTTTCCACGCCGGCGCGGTTGTACCAGCTGCGATCGAACAGCACCATTTCACCTGCCGCCGGCAGGTGCGCCACATAGCGCTGGAAATACCATTGCGAGCGTTCGATCTCGGTCGGCTTCGGAGAGCGCGACCACATGCACCTGCCGCGGGTTCAGCGTTGCCGCGATCGCGCTGATGCACCCGCCCTTGCCGGCGGCGTCGCGGCCCTCGAAGATCACCAGCATGCGCTGTCCCGTATGCTTCAGCCAGTGCGCGAGATTGTTGAGCTCGAGCTGCAGGGGCTCGAGCGCGGCTTCATACTCTTTTTTCTTCATCGTGATTCCGGGTGGGTGCTGCGCCGCAGGTGGTGGCGGTCCTGACGCATGACCGCGTGCCCATGACAATCGAACATCTTACGCCGGTCCGCTACCGCGCTCAACCGCGCCGCCGGCAATCGTCGGCTCGTTCAGGCAACGCAGGAGCAGCCCCGCGAGGCCAGGCGGGTAACGGGCGGACCACCCGCCCGCGATCGCCAGCCGCGGCGGACCTTCCAGGTCCCTGCCCGCGCGCGCTGCGGCCGCCCTGTCGGCGCCCTGATTTGCCTATGACGACGATAAGGAGAAACGATCACCGGAGACACGGCTAGCATGTAGACTGGGTCACTGATGGCGAAAGTGATCGGCGTTGATTCTGAACTTGAAACAGTGCCGCACGATGGGCTTTTGCCGACTTCTCGTCATGTCGGCGAACCCTGGTCAACGCAACCACGAACGGAGATGGACATGGACACAAAGAATCTGAACACAGCCGGCAAATGCCCGGTGATGCATGGCGGCGCCACGTCGGCCGGCATGTCGAACATGGAGTGGTGGCCCGAGGCGCTGAACCTCGACATCCTGCATCAGCACGACACCAAGACCAACCCGATGGGGCAGGGCTTCGACTATCGCAAAGAGGTCAGGAAGCTCGATGTCGCGGCGCTCAAGAAGGACCTCCACGCGCTGATGACCGACAGCCAGGACTGGTGGCCGGCGGACTGGGGCCACTACGGCGGCCTGATGATCCGCATGGCGTGGCACTCTGCGGGCACCTACCGCATCGCCGACGGACGTGGCGGTGGCGGCAAGGGCAATCAGCGATTCGCTCCGATCAACTCCTGGCCCGACAACGTGAACCTGGATAAGGCACGTCGTCTGCTCTGGCCGCTCAAGAAGAAACACGGCAACAAGATCAGCTGGGCCGACCTGATCATCCTCGCCGGCACCGTGGCCTATGAGTCGATGGGCCTGAAGACCTTCGGCTTCGCCTTTGGCCGCGAGGACATCTGGCATCCCGAGAAGGACACCTACTGGGGCTCCGAAAAGGAATGGCTCGCCCCCAGCGGCAGCCAGGGCAGCCGCTACTCCGGCGAACGTGACCTGGAAAACCCGCTGGCCGCCGTGATGATGGGCCTGATCTACGTCAACCCGGAAGGTGTCGACGGCAAACCTGACCCGCTCAAGACCGCCAACGACGTGCGCGTGACCTTCGCGCGCATGGCCATGAACGACGAGGAAACTGTCGCCCTGACCGCCGGTGGCCACACCGTCGGCAAGTGCCACGGCAATGGCGATGCCAAGCTGCTGGTCCGGCCCCCGAAGCTGCCGATGTCGAGGACCAGGGCCTGGGCTGGAACAACAAGACGAAGCGCGGCATTGGCCGCGACACGGTGACCAGCGGCATTGAAGGCGCCTGGACCACCCACCCCACCCAGTGGGACGGCGGCTACTTCGACATGCTGCTCAACCATGAATGGGAGCTAAAGAAGAGCCCGGCCGGCGCCTGGCAGTGGGAGCCCGTGAGCATCAAGGAAGAAGACAAGCCCGTCGATGTCGAGGACCCCTCGATCCGCTACAACCCGATCATGACCGATGCCGACATGGCCATGAAGATGGACCCGGCGTACCGGAAGATCTCGGAGCGCTTCCACAAGGATCCGGCTTACCTCTCGGAGGTGTTCGCGCGCGCCTGGTTCAAGCTGACCCACCGCGACATGGGGCCGAAGTCCCGTTACATCGGCCCGGACGTTCCGCAGGAAGACCTGATCTGGCAGGACCCGGTGCCCGCAGGCCGCAACGACTACGACGTCGCAGCAGTCAAGGCGAAGATCGCAGCCAGCGGCCTGACCATCGGCGAGATGGTGTCCACGGCCTGGGACAGCGCCCGCACCTTCCG